>NZ_JBCGBG010000001.1:237828-2282123 GCF_038594305.1 Pantoea brenneri
GCCTGAACCGCTCCCGGCGCTTCAGTCGAACCTGCGCAGTTTCTCATCCGGCACGTTCAACTCAGTGCAGCAGAAACGAAAAAAGCGCCTTAAAGGCGCTTTATTCTGAATGGGTGGGTCGTGCAGGCTAAGCCGCGGCCCGTCCGGGGCCACGCCCTGCGGGTGATGCTGGCGCATCAGCCTGAACCGCTCCCGGCGCTTCAGTCGAACCTGCGCAGTTTCTCATCCGGCACGTTCAACTCAGTGCAGCAGAAACGAAAAAAGCGCCTTAAAGGCGCTTTATTCTGAATGGGTGGGTCGTGCAGGATAAGCCGCGGCCCATCCGGGGCCACGCCCTGCGGGTGATGCTGTCGCATCAGCCTGAACCGCTCCCGGCGCTTCAGTCGAACCTGCGCAGGTTCTCATCCGGCACGTTCAACTCTGTGCAGCAGAAACGAAAAAAGCGCCTTTAAGGCGCTTTATTCTGAATTGGTGGGTCGTGCAGGATTCGAACCTGCGACCAATTGATTAAAAGTCAACTGCTCTACCAACTGAGCTAACGACCCGAAGTGGTGGGTGATGACGGGTTCGAACCGCCGACCCCCTCCTTGTAAGGGAGATGCTCTACCAACTGAGCTAATCACCCACTTCGTACTGCTTAACAGGTGTGTATCACACTAAGATATGGTGGGTGATGACGGGCTCGAACCGCCGACCCCCTCCTTGTAAGGGAGATGCTCTACCAACTGAGCTAATCACCCATATCTTATAACCTGTTCACTGCGGGCCACCGGGTTAGAGTGGTGGGTGATGACGGGTTCGAACCGCCGACCCCCTCCTTGTAAGGGAGATGCTCTACCAACTGAGCTAATCACCCCCGCTGTGTGGAGTCGCATTATAGGGATAGTTGATTTTGAGTCAACGCTTTTTAAAACATAAATGTGCGTTCGGTTTATTTTTAAACATCCTGTGGCGCTTTTAGCCAATGTGCTGGTTTTACTGGCAGAAAAGGCCCTTTTCCTCGGGCGCAGCCAGCGGGCACGCATTGAGGATTCACCACCAGATGCTAGAATGTGGCCACTATTTCGCGTCTAACCTGTTTTTTGTCATCCAGACAGAGAACCCGCGCATCTAAGGCAATACTGAATGAAAATCAAAACTCGCTTCGCGCCCAGTCCTACCGGCTATTTACATGTGGGCGGCGCCCGTACCGCACTCTATTCCTGGCTCTTCGCCCGCCACAATCAGGGCGAGTTCGTGCTGCGTATTGAAGACACCGATCTGGAGCGCTCAACGCCAGAAGCCATCGAAGCTATTATGGATGGCATGAACTGGCTGAGCCTCGACTGGAATGAAGGCCCTTACTACCAGACTAAACGTTTCGATCGCTATAACGCGGTGATTGATGAAATGCTGGCGGCGGGCACAGCCTATAAATGCTACTGCTCGAAAGAACGTCTCGAAGCCCTGCGTGAACAGCAGATGGCGGATGGCGAAAAGCCACGTTACGACGGTCGCTGCCGTGACAGCCACGATCATCACGCAGCGGATGAGCCTTGCGTGGTGCGTTTTCGCAACCCACAGGACGGCTCGGTCATTTTTGATGACCAGATCCGCGGTCCGATCGAATTCAGCAACCAGGAGCTGGATGATTTGATCATCCGCCGCACCGACGGTTCACCGACTTATAACTTCTGCGTAGTGGTTGATGACTGGGATATGGGTATTACGCACGTCATTCGTGGCGAAGACCATATCAACAACACCCCGCGCCAGATCAACATCCTGAAAGCGATTGGCGCACAGGTGCCGGTCTATGCCCATGTGTCGATGATCCTCGGCGATGATGGCAAGAAGCTGTCCAAGCGTCACGGTGCCGTTGGCGTTATGCAGTATCGTGATGATGGTTATCTGCCGGAAGCGCTGCTGAACTACCTGGTTCGCCTCGGCTGGTCACATGGCGATCAGGAGATCTTTAGCGTTGCTGAGATGACTGAGCTGTTTACGCTGGATGCGGTCAGCAAGTCTGCCAGTGCCTTCAATACCGAAAAATTGCAGTGGCTGAATCACCATTATATTAATGCCCTGCCGCCAGAATATGTTGCGACGCATCTGCAATGGCATATTGAAGAGCAAAAAATTGATACCCGTACCGGTCCGGAACTGGCGAAGCTGGTTGGTCTGCTGGGGGAACGGTGTAAGACGCTGAAAGAGATAGCGGCTTCCTGCCGTTATTTCTATGAAGACTTTAATGAGTTTGACGCCGATGCTGCGAAGAAACATCTTCGTCCGGTCGCGCGTCAGCCGCTGGAAGTGGTGCGTGATAAGCTGGCGGCAATCAGCGACTGGACTGCGGAAAACGTTCATCAGGCGATTCAGAGCACCGCAGATGAGCTGGAAGTCGGAATGGGCAAAGTCGGTATGCCGCTGCGTGTGGCGGTGACCGGTGCCGGTCAGTCACCCGGTCTGGACGTGACCGTTGAAGCGATTGGTCGTAGCCGCAGCGTCGCGCGCATCGATCAGGCGCTGGCCTTTATCAGTGAGCGCGAAGCGCAGGCCTAAATAAATCTGCCGGAAGCAGCACGCTTCCGGTTTTTTTACTCTTCATTAATCCCCAGCCGCTGCAATACGCCTTTAATCCCTTCACGTAATATTAATGCCGTGAACTGATCCTGCTCGGCCTGACTCATTTGCTGCACGGAACTAATTAATAACGCAGGCAATGAATGAGGGGCTGTACCGTAGGTCGCTGAGGGTTCATTCAGGTTGCGCGTTGACTGGATGAAATTTTTAACACGCTCATCAATATGGATCAGGCGAGCCTTACCGCCTTGTACACCGGGCTTTGGCGTGGTGGTCCAGTTTTCCCGTTTGATCCACTTGTTCACCGTTTGTCGACTGTAACCCGTTTCTGCTGCCAACTCTTCGGGAGTGAGCCATTCCTTTTTCACAATGCTGTCCCTGTTAAATACATTAGCACTACATATTACAGCAAAACGTAACGGGTGAAAGTAACTGAAGGTGAAATTGCCTTTTGCCACTCGACAAAAGGCAAGAAATCATTTATTGCACGCTGCTGGCAGGTTCAACAGCCGGGCGGAAGGCGAGGAAGTAGGCCAGACCGACGAAAACTGCCCCGCCGACGCCGTTACCTAAAAATACCGCGACAAAGTTAGGGAAGTATTCTGCCCAGCTCATCTGACCGGCGAAGATGGCGGCCGGAATGATAAACATATTGGCCACTACGTGCTGGAAGCCGATAGCGACGAAGGCCATGACCGGGAACCACATGCCGAAAATTTTGCCCACCACATCTTTACTGGCAAACGCCAGCCACACCGCCAGACAGACCAGCCAGTTACAGCCTACGCCGGAAATAAAGGCGTGCAGGAAATCGGCGTGTACTTTCGCTGAGGCGATGGCGACAGTCTTCTTCAGGTAATCTCCTTCGGTCATGCCCAGCATGTGGCCAAAGAACCAGGCCACCGCCACGCTGCCGAGGAAGTTAGCCAGCGTCACCCAAAACCAGTTACGCGCAACGCTGAAAAACGAGATACGACGGGCAAACCACGCCACCGGTAAGGTCATCATATTGCCGGTCAGCAGCTCTCCGCCCGCCAGAACCGTCAGAATTAATCCGACCGGGAAGACCGCCGCGCCCAACAGGCCGCCGAACGAGCCCCAGTCAGCAGGCAGGGAATTGATAACGTGCAGATCCAGCAGGAAGCCGGTGGCAATAAAGGCTCCTGCCATAAACCCGAGGATCAGAAGAATGCTGACCGGCGCACGGCTTTTGGCCACGCCCGCCTGGATCGCCAGTTGGGCGATTTCTTTTGGTGTATGCAGCGACATAGTTTCTCAATATTTTTTTGATTAATGGGACGGTAAACGCCTGGTGGACGCGTGGCTGGCGGGAGAGGGTCCCGCTGACCACTTAATTAGCGCGCTAAGTTTTGCATGCGGAAAAGACGAAGACAAGAAAATTCCTATAACATATTTAACCGTGATTTAACCTGGCCGCAGTCTGAATAACAGAAAAAACCGCTCAGGCTTTTACAGCCGCTTTTCTGGCGTTGCCATGCTGCTGAAACCGCTCAGGTTGCCGCCTTTTTCAGCGATCAGACGCAGAATGTGATTTTGCCGTTGACACCCTGGAGGGGGTTTCATATTATGCCGTCCGTCGCTTAACACGACAGTTTTTCGGTTCGGGGCTATAGCTCAGCTGGGAGAGCGCCTGCATGGCATGCAGGAGGTCAGCGGTTCGATCCCGCTTAGCTCCACCAAACTTCTTCCCAAAAGTTTGGCACTGAAAAACGATTCCAGATGTGGGGGTATAGCTCAGCTGGGAGAGCGCTTGCATGGCATGCAAGAGGTCAGCGGTTCGATCCCGCTTATCTCCACCATTTTCTGACAATTTCTGTCAAACTCGCCTTTCTGATTGTGACTTCTCGCTTAACCGCGCGAATGCGTGATTTGTGCCGTTTATCACCCGATCGGCCTGTATCTGAACCTTCTGTTGTAGACACCTGCTATCACGCTCAGGACGCTGCTGTGCGGCGATACCGCCACTCTTTGTCTGCCAGACGACTATTCTGCCCCGGCACGCTGTTGAGATGATTGCGCTGTGCTTAGCGATCGGTGATGCGCAGCGTCAGCATGTTGCTGAGCCGTGATAACAGGAAGCAGAAGAGGGATGAAGCAGAAAGGGCAAAGAGACAGAAGAGAAGGGCGAGACCTGCTCGCCCTTTTAAATCAGAACGCCAGCACCAGACCGGCAATCGCGGCTGAAAGCACGCTGACCAGGGTTGAGCCGTACAGCAGTTTCAGACCAAAGCGGGAAACGACGTTGCCTTGCTCTTCGTTCAGACCTTTGATAGCGCCTGCCACAATACCGATAGAAGAGAAGTTAGCGAACGAAACCAGGAACACCGACAGGATGCCTTCGGCGTGCGGTGACAGCTGACCGGCGAGTTTCTGCAGATCCATCATCGCAACGAACTCATTCGACACCAGCTTGGTGGCCATAATACTGCCAACCTGTAACGCTTCACCTGCCGGCACGCCCATCACCCAGGCAAACGGATAGAAGACATAACCCAGCACGCCCTGGAAGGTGATACCGAAAATCACGTCAAACAGTGCATTCAGGCCGGAAATCAGCGCGATAAAACCGATCAGCATCGCGGCCACAATGATGGCAACACGGAAACCGGCCAGGATGTACTCGCCCAGCATTTCAAAGAAGCTCTGGCCTTTATGCAGATCCTGCAGTTGCAGATCTTCTTCGCTGTCGACGCGGTAAGGGTTGATCAGTGACAGCACGATAAAGGTGCTGAACATGTTCAGTACCAGCGCCGCGACCACATATTTAGGCTGCAGCATAGTCATGTAAGCGCCGACAATCGACATCGAAACGGTCGACATCGCGGTGGCCGCCATGGTGTACATCCGGCGCTGTGACATCTGGCCGAGGATATCTTTATAGGCAATGAAGTTTTCTGACTGTCCCAGTATCAGAGAACTCACGGCGTTAAACGATTCCAGCTTGCCCATGCCATTCACTTTTGACAGCACGGTGCCGATGCCACGGATAACCCACGGCAGAATGCGGAAGTGCTGCAGGATACCGATCAGCGCAGAGATAAAGACGATCGGGCACAGTACGTTGAGGAAGAAGAAGGCGAGGCCTTTATCATTCATATTGCCGAAGACGAAGTTGGTGCCTTCAGCCGCATATTTCAGCAGATGGTCAAACACGCCGGCAAAGCCTTTGACGAATCCGAGTCCCGCTTCGGAGTTCAGGAAGAACCAGGCGAGCACAATTTCAATCACCAGAAGCTGTATAATGTAGCGAATGCGAATACTTTTTCGGTCGTGACTGACCAGCAAGGCCAACACGCCGACCACCACCAGTGCTAAAAGAAACTGCAAAATATGGGACATGGTTGCTCCAAATTTGAGGAGGGTTGTATTTTGCTGCGTATTCTATGTAACGCGTTACTTAAAAACGAGATCTGAACCACAATATAAGTATTCGCTATCACCTTATTTTCCAGAAAACTCTCAGCGATCACGTCTCGTTTACAAAACGTTCACAGTAGATAACCACAAATTTATTGTCTATATTTTGCACCGGGCGTAGAGTGACATCGTTGCTCACATTTTTAGCACTCACTTCCTTTACTGTAAGATATAGCAATGGCTATACTTTATAGCAGCATCTATTTCACCAATAACAATAACCGAATTTCACTTGCAACCGCTTCCTCCTAAGCTTGCCGGGGTAGGCACATGTTCAGACAGGGTACCGTATATGTTTGAAAGTCGTACCGCCGAGCGCGCCGCTCGCGGAGTAAGAAAAGTCAAACTCGCACTGTTGGGACCCGCGTTTATTGCCGCTATCGGCTATATCGATCCGGGCAACTTTGCGACAAATATTCAGGCGGGCGCGGCGTACGGCTATAAATTGCTGTGGGTGGTGGTGTGGGCCAACATCATGGCGATGCTGATCCAGCTGATGTCGGCCAAACTGGGTATCGCCACCGGCAAAAACCTCGCTGAACATATTCGTGACCGCTTCCCCCGGCCGGCGGTGTGGTTCTATTGGGTGCAGGCGGAAATTATCGCTATGGCCACCGATCTGGCGGAATTTATCGGCGCGGCGCTGGGCTTCAAATTGCTGCTGGGCATCTCGTTGATGCAGGGCGCGGTGCTGACCGGCATCGCTACCTTCCTGATCCTGATGTTACAGAGTCGCGGGCAAAAGCCGCTGGAGCTGGTGATTGGCGGGCTGCTGCTGTTTGTCGCCGCCGCCTATATCGTTGAGCTGTTCTTCTCCCAACCCAAGGTCAGTGAACTGGTGCTCGGCATGGCGCTGCCCTCTTTGCCGACCTCAGATGCGGTGTTCCTCGCCGCCGGGGTGCTGGGCGCGACCATTATGCCGCACGTGATCTATCTGCACTCCGCACTGACGCAGGGCAAAAGCAGCGACAGCAAAGGTCAGCGTTACTCGTCGACCAAACTGGACGTGGCGATTGCAATGACCATTGCCGGATTCGTTAACCTGGCGATGATGGCAACCGCAGCCGCGGCCTTCCACTTTAGTGGACACAGTAAAATTGCCGAACTCGATCAGGCCTACCTGACGCTGCAACCGTTACTGGGCGAAGCCGCTGCCATCGTGTTTGGCCTGAGCCTGGTGGCCGCCGGTTTATCGTCGACGGTGGTCGGTACACTGGCGGGACAGGTGGTGATGCAGGGCTTTATCCGTTTCCATATCCCGCTCTGGGTGCGCCGCACGGTGACCATGCTGCCCTCCTTTATTGTCATCTGGGCAGGCTGGGATCCGACCCGTATTCTGGTGATGAGTCAGGTGCTGCTCAGCTTTGGTATTGCGCTGGCATTAATTCCGCTGCTGGCGTTCACCGGCAACCGTGAACTGATGGGCGATGAGATGGTGAATTCTCGCCTGATGCAGCTGACCGGCTGGGTCATTGTAGCGCTGGTGATTACGCTGAATATCTATCTGCTGGTGGGACAAGCGCTGGGACTATAACGGCGGCAGGCAACGATAAACGCCCGGTTTTGCCGGGCGTTTTGCATTAATGGTGATCGTGTCCATGATGGTCGCGGCCATGGTGATCGTGACGGTCATGATGGTCGCGACGATACTGATGTTCCCAGCGGCGGTCCCGATCACGCTGGTGCCAGCGGCGTTCACGCTCCCACTCCTGATGACGCCGCCACTCTTCATGACGCCACCAGCGGCGCTCATTCCAGGAATAGCGATCGTTCCACCAGCGCGGTTCGCGCCAGTGGCCGCCATCCCAGTAGTAGCCACGACGGTCGCGGTCACCCAGTTGCAAAGTCACGCCGGGAGCCAGCGTTATGGAGGCACTGGACGCGTGTGCGGTGTGTATTGCCAGCGGTGATAACATTGCCAGCAAGGCGGCAAACAAAACGGCTCTTTTCATTTTTTCTCCTCATCAACAGTCTGATGCTGTTGCGGCGCAGCGATTATGCCTGCGTATTGCTGTTGTTACCGCATCATTGTGTCGGAAGATTGTGAGGAAATTGGGGAGAAAAGGGGGATTGAGACTATTCTGGCGCAGAAAATGCCCGGCCTGCGCCGGGCGAAAAAAGTTACTGCAGGGCAGCCTCAATTGCGGCTAACTCTGCCTGATCAAACTGACGGCTGGCGAGCATCGCCACTGCATCATCAATCTGGGCGGTTTTGCTGGCCCCGATCAATACTGAGGTCACCCGATCGTCGCGCAACACCCAGGCCAGCGCCATCTGCGCCAGTTTTTGTCCACGCTGCAGGGCAATCTCATTCAGCTTGCGGACTTTTTCCATCTTCTCGTCGGTCAGCTGATTCTCGCTAAGGAATTTACTGCCGCTTGCTACCCGTGAATCCTCCGGAATGCCTTGCAGATAGCGGTCAGTCAGCACGCCGCCCGCCAGCGGTGAAAAGGCGATACAGCCGACGCCCGCGTCACCCAGCGTCTGAATCAGACCCTGCTCCGGAGTACGTTCGAACATTGAATAGCGCGGCTGGTGGATCAGACACGGCGTGCCGAGATCGCGCAGAATGGCAATCGCCTCGGCTGCGCGATCGGCCGGATAATTCGAAATGGCGGCGTATAACGCTTTACCCTGACGCACCACCTGATCCAGCGCGCGCATAGTCTCTTCCAGCGGCGTCTCCGGATCCGGACGGTGATGATAAAAGATATCGACATACTCCAGCCCCATACGCTTCAGGCTTTGATCGAGACTGGCCACCAGATATTTACGCGATCCCCAGTCACCATACGGACCGTCCCACATGGTGTAGCCCGCTTTGGTCGAGATAATCAGTTCATCGCGATGAGCACGAAAATCTTCGCGCAGAATACGGCCAAAGTTTTCTTCTGCCGAGCCCGGCGGCGGACCGTAGTTATTGGCTAAGTCGAAGTGGGTTATGCCGTGGTCAAACGCATGACGCAGCAGGGCGCGGCTGTTATCCACCCGGGTGTTGTCACCAAAGTTATGCCACAGGCCAAGTGAGATTGCGGGAAGTTTAATGCCACTGCGGCCGCTACGGCGGTATTCCATCTGCTGATATCGATCGGGACGGGGGAAAGACGACATTCAACGCTCCTGGGTCAAAAACGGGGATTTGTGCCAAAAGGATAGCAGTGTATACGGTTACACTCAGTGACAACGCGCCGCAGATCGCATATTTACAGAGTAATCCGCCGCCGTAACGGCGGCTTGCCAGCCATTGTGGCTGGCACCTGCGACTCTTTTCTCGCCAATTTTGCAGGCTGTCAGATACTTAAGCCGACTCTCCTATAAAAGGAATCTGCTATGTCCGCTTTTACTGTTGGTGACTACCTGTTGGCACGTCTGCAGGAGATTGGCGTGCAGCATCTGTTCGGTGTGCCGGGTGACTACAATCTGCAATTTCTGGATCGGGTTATCGACCATCCGGTAATCCATTGGGTCGGCTGTGCTAACGAGCTGAATGCCGCCTACGCCGCAGACGGTTATGCCCGCTGCCGCGGGGCAGCGGCGCTGCTGACGACGTTTGGCGTGGGCGAACTGAGTGCCATCAACGGCATTGCCGGCAGTTATGCCGAACATCTGCCGGTGATCCACATTGTCGGCGCACCCGCGACCCAGGCCCAGCAGCAGGGTGACTGCGTGCATCATTCACTGGGTGATGGTGATTTTCGTCATTTCATCCGCATGGCCGAAGAGGTGAGTGCCGCAACCGCGCTGTTAACCGCGGAAAATGCCAGCGCGGAGATCGACCGGGTGATTGTCAGCGCGCTACAGATGCGCCAGCCCGGCTATCTGTCGCTGGCGGTGGACGTAGCCGCCTGTGACGCTGAGCCACCAACACAGCCCTTAAACCTGATCCACGCTTCATCACACCAGGTGCGCGAAGCCTTCAGGCAGGCCGCCGAACGGTTGCTGGCACCGGCAGCGCGGGTTTCGTTACTGGCGGACTTTCTGGCATTGCGCTGGCAGCAGCAACCGGCACTGGCCGCGCTGCGCCAGCATCGTGCAATCCCCTGCGCCAGTTTACTGATGGGCAAAGGGGTGCTGGATGAACAGCAACCGGGATTTGCCGGCACCTACGCGGGCGAGGGCAGCGCCGGCCAGGTCCGTGAGCAGATCGAACAGGTCGATGTCACCCTCTGCGTGGGCGTACGCTTTACCGACACCATTACCGCCGGCTTTACCCAGCAGTTTGCTGCTGAACGTCTGATTGATCTGCAGTCACACTGCGCCACTGTGGCCGGGGAAACGTTTTCACCGCTATCGATGACTGACGCGCTCAGCGAACTTGATGGATTATTTGCCCGCTATGGTCAGCAATGGCAGCTCGGGCCGCAAGCGACCGCCGCCGCGCCGGTTGAGGCAGCGGCGACCATCAGCCAGCAGGCTTTCTGGCAGGCGATGCAGGAATTTCTGCAGCCAGGCGATATTATTCTGGCTGAGCAGGGCACCGCGGCCTTTGGTGCAGCAGCATTGCGCTTGCCGACACAGGCGCAGCTACTGGTTCAGCCATTATGGGGATCGATCGGCTATACTCTACCGGCAGCGTTTGGCGCGCAGACCGCCGATCCCGCTCGCCGGGTGATCCTGATTATTGGCGACGGTTCGGCACAGCTAACCATCCAGGAGCTGGGGTCAATGTTGCGCGACCAGCAGCAGCCAATCATCTTTCTGCTGAATAATGAAGGATATACGGTTGAGCGGGCCATTCACGGCGCAACACAACGTTACAATGATATCGCCCAGTGGAACTGGACGGCGTTGCCGCAAGCCCTTAGCCTGCATGGCCAGGCACAGAGCTGGCGCATCAGTGAAACGGTCCAGTTACAGGAAGTGATGGCGCGACTTTCTCAACCTCAACGTCTGACGCTGGTTGAGGTGGTGATGCAGAAAGAGGACTTGCCTCCGCTGCTGCGAAAAGTCACTGCCTGCCTGAATCAACGCAACGGTGGATAGATTCAGATAGTTGCCGCTGTGCAGGTCAGGCTATCGCGGTTAGGCTGTAGCGCACCTGAGTAGACGCTCACCAATCGCACCGGTGAGCGTTGTTGTTTTATGGGCAGGATTTTATAGTGTCCTCCAACTCTTTAAGACCCCAAGCGGAGCAACAGAAGAATGACAACCTATGCCTTGGTCGGCGATGTCGGCGGCACCAACGCCCGTCTCGCCCTGTGTGAGGTGGAAAGCGGCAGCATCTCCCAGGCCAAAACATTCTCAACATCAGAGTACGACAGCCTCGAAGCCGTCATCCGCCATTATCTTGATGAACAACAGCAGGATATTAAAGATGGCTGTATTGCCATCGCCTGCCCGATTACCGATGACTGGGTTGAAATGACCAACCACGATTGGGCGTTTTCGACGCGCAAGCTGAAAGAGAACATCGGTTTTGAACACCTGGAAATCATTAACGACTTCACCGCGGTTTCGATGGCGATCCCGATGCTGACTGCCGATAACGTTATTCAGTTCGGCGGCGGCGAGCCGGTTAAAGATAAACCTATCGCTATTTACGGCGCCGGTACCGGGCTGGGCGTCAGCCATCTGGTTCACGTCGATAAGCGCTGGGTGAGCCTGCCGGGCGAGGGCGGTCACGTCGACTTCGCCGCCAACAGCGAAGAAGAAGATCAGATTCTGGAAGTGCTGCGCGAAGAGCTGGGCCACGTCTCCGCAGAACGCGTGCTCTCCGGTGCCGGGCTGGTTAACCTCTATCGCGCCATCGTTAAAGTGGATAATCGCGTGCCGGAAAACCTGAAGCCGAAAGATGTCAGTGAACGGGCGCTGGATGACAGCTGCACCGATTGCCGTCGCGCACTTTCGCTGTTCTGCGTCATCATGGGACGCTTCGGCGGCAACCTGGCGCTGAACCTCGGCACCTTTGGTGGCGTTTATATTGCGGGTGGCATCGTGCCACGCTTCCTGGAATTCTTTAAAGCCTCGGGTTTCCGTGCTGCGTTTGAAGATAAAGGCCGTTTCCGCGATTACGTTGCCAGCATCCCGGTTTATATGATCACCCACGATCAGCCTGGCCTGCTGGGTGCCGGTGCGCATCTGCGTCAGACGCTGGGCCGCGAAATCTGATTTGCACCTCATCCGCTATACCGCTTCCCGACCAGGCTGCCGATCAGGCAGATCGGTCGGGAAGTGGGTTTCTGCCATCCCCTGTCGGTAATTACAAACGCATCAGCTGACGAAACAGCTTCACTTTGCTGCGGCTGACCGGCACCTGAAAGTCCAGATCGCGCAGTTTCAGCAGGTAGGTGTTGTTGAACCACGGTTCGATTTCGCGAATCTTATTCAGATTAACGCAGTAAGAGCGATGGCAGCGGAAGAACAGCTGTTCCGGCAGGCGTGAACAGAACTCGCTGATATTCATCGACATCACATAGGCTTCGCGTCGGGTATAGACAAACGTCAGCTTCTCGTGGGCCTCCACGTAGTAAATATCATTCACGTCGGTGACGATGATGCGTTCATCTTTCAGCAAATTTACCGTCTGCGGTGCTGCTGCAACGGCAGGATTGCTGATGGCCTGCTGGCTCTGGGCGGTGGCTTCAAGCTTGTTGAGCATGGTAACAATGCGTGACTCGTGGTAAGGCTTGAGAATATAGTCGAACGCCTCCAGTTCAAACGCCTCGACCGCATGCTCTTTCCACGCGGTAATGAACACAATCAACGGTTTGTGGGCAAACTGATTAATATTCTGTGCCAGCAGCATGCCATCCAGCGAGGGAATATTGATGTCGAGGAAAATCACGTCGACCCGATGCTGCTGCAGATATTTCAGCACGTCGAGACCGTCATCAAAGCAGGCTTCAATCTGGATAGTGCTGTGCTGCTGAATCATCCAGCTCAGCTCCTGCTGGGCTAAAAACTCGTCTTCGACAATAATCGCTTTCATAACAGATTCTCCGCCAGTCGCTGGCCGTTTTTACTCAGCATGAACGCAATCTCGGTGCCGGGTTGATGGCGTACGATAGACAATCCCTGGCCCGATAACAGTTTGACCCGATGATGCACATTCAGCAGGCCGATCTTATTGCCGGGCATCTCGTTGCGGGCAACGCGCGCCATCACCTCATCGCTGATCCCCTGGCCGGTATCGCGCACCGCGATCCGCACCCGATCGCCCAGATCCCGCACGCTTAACGTCACCACGCCTTTGCCCTTACAGGGCTGGATACCGTGCACAATGGCGTTCTCCACCAGCGGCTGAATCAGCAGGCTGGGCAGTAAAAAGTGCAGATCTTCATCGACGTCATAAATCATCGTCAGCTTATCGCCAAAACGCGCCTGCTCAATGGCGATGTAATCTTTCACCTGCCACAGCTCTTTGCGGATGTCGATCAGCTCATCATCATTCAGCTCCAGGTTGTAGCGCAGATAACGCGACAGATTGATCACCAGCTGGCGGGCGGTATCGGGATTGAGGCGGATGGAGGAGGAGATCGCATTCAGCGCATTAAACAGGAAATGAGGATTTATTTTACTTTGCAGCGCGCGCAGTTCCGCTTTATTGGCCATCTCGCGCAGTTGCTCGGCGCGGGAGACTTCAAGCTGGGTGGAGATAATTTGTGACAGCCCAATCGCCATCTCTTTTAGCGAACCGGTTATGCGGTGCGCCCGGCGGTAGTAGATCTTCAGCGTGCCGGTTACCTGGCCTTTTTCCCACAGCGGAATGACGATCATCGAGTGAATATCTTTGGTCCGGTGCGCTTCATCATTGTTTCTGATGATGATTTTACCGCTGGCCAGTGCCTGGGCGGTGGTCGGGCTGATGTCATCATCGCCATGCTGATAGTTCTGTTCGCCATAACCCACGTAGGCGAGGATCTGTTTTTTATTGGTCATCGCCACCGCGTCGGCTTTGATTTCGCGCCGGATAATGTCACAGATATTGCGCAGTGAATCGCTGTTGACCTGACGGAACAGCGGCAGGGTTTTATTGGCAATTTCCAGCGCCAGCTTGGCCTGACGGGCAGCAATCGCCTCTTTTTCGCCTTCTACGCTCTGCACCAGCAGCACAATCAGGCCGATGCTGGAGGCACCGAGGATCATCGGCAGCGCAATTTCCGATACGATTGCCAGCCCGAGTGAGGTCGGGCGCGCCCAGAGGACAATCAGCAGCATGGTCAGGCTTTCACACAGCATGCCGGCGATGATGCCCACCCGCCAGCGATGCTCTTTCAGCACCCGCCGGTTAATGCCGCCCGCCACAAGACCGGCAATGATGCTGGTGATCAGACACGGCACCGAGGTGACGCCGTGAATATCAATCAAAAAGCGGTGGAGACCGGCAATCACGCCGGTGGCGATACCGACCCACGGCCCGAACAGAATGCCGCCCGCCATAACTGCAATCACCCGTACATTCAGCAAAGAACCATCAACCTCCACGCCGGACCAGGTGCTGAACAGGGCAAACAGTGAAAAGATGGCGGTTACGACCGCTTTCTCATAGAGGGTGTGTTCATCTTTTTGCAGCAGCTGGCGAAACAGACGGGTACGCGTCAGGAAAAAAAGACAGATCAGCATCAATGCGGCGCGATCAAACACTGCCAGTAACATCGTGAAGTGGGAGGACACAGGCGACTCATCGGCAAAGGAATGTGGGCCTATGATAAAAAATGTGATCGCGATCCGCTAGCATCCTGGCGATCCGCCATGCCGGTTTATGTTTCAGATCAATGATGGTGATCAAATAAAGAAAAGGGGAAAGCCTGAGTGCTATAAAGGGGAACATTTTCCAGGCTGCCGGGACTGGTCGCCAGCGGGGCAGTTTGCTATGTTGCGCAATAAGTGAGCCAGAGACTGTCGTTAAACCACGCTCATCAGGAGCAGAGCATGCAATTCGTCACCGCCAGATTAGCCCTGAGTAAACTCCAGCCAGAGGACTGGCAACTGTTCCGCGCTGTGCATCGGGACCGCGACACCATGACCTGGGTGAGCGAAATTCCTGATGAGGCGGATATTCGCCAGCGCTTTAATGAGCGACTGGCCCCCTGGCAGGCCAGCAGTTTTCATATGCTCTGCCTGGTGGCGCGCCGGCTCGATACTGGCGAACCGATTGGCCTGTTTGGGTGCAGCCCGGAATGGGAGCCTTACCGCCAGGCGGAAGTGGGCTACATGCTGCT
This sequence comes from Pantoea brenneri, assembly GCF_038594305.1. NCBI lineage: Bacteria > Pseudomonadati > Pseudomonadota > Gammaproteobacteria > Enterobacterales > Erwiniaceae > Pantoea > Pantoea brenneri. Next base: position 252,990 of record NZ_JBCGBG010000001.1, read on the forward strand.
GCATCGCCACTGTGGTCAGGGATTTGGCAGCGAAGCGCTGGCGGCGCTGTGCCAGTTTTTATTTGAGGCCGACTTTCATAAGCTCAAAGCCATGGTGATTGAAGGCAACTGGGCATCGCGGCGCATTCTGGAAAAAAATGGCTTTCAGCTCGAAGGGACGCTACGGGATAATTATCTGCTGAACGGTCGCTGGGTAAACGATTGGCTGCTGGGACGGCTGAATCCGCAAAAATAAAAATATTTTCCGCCACCCTCGACAAAGTTGTTATCGCCACGTTATGTTCTTGAGAGGTCACCGCAGTGACCAGCGTCGCTCGGACGGTCCGGGCGCTCACGTACTCCAGAGGACATCATGGCTGATAACAGCACACCCCGTCGTTTTTCGCGTATCGAACGTCTGCCCCCTTACGTTTTCAACATCACCGCTGAACTGAAAATGGCTGCGCGTCGGCGCGGCGAAGATATTATCGACTTTTCTATGGGCAACCCGGATGGGGCAACGCCGCCGCATATCGTTGAAAAGTTGTGTCAGGTCGCTCAGCGTGACGATACCCACGGTTACTCTACTTCGCGCGGCATTCCTCGCCTGCGTCGGGCAATTTCACGCTGGTACGCCGATCGTTATCAGGTGGAAATTGACCCGGAGTCAGAAGCGATTGTTACCATCGGCTCGAAAGAGGGCCTGGCGCACCTGATGCTGGCGACGCTGGATCATGGCGATACCGTGCTGGTGCCGAACCCAAGCTATCCGATTCATATCTACGGCGCAGTGATTGCCGGGGCTCAGGTCCGTTCGGTGCCGCTGGTGGCGGGAGTCGACTTTTTCAATGAGCTGGAACGCGCCATCCGCGAAAGTTATCCCAAGCCGAAAATGATGATCCTCGGCTTCCCGTCTAATCCGACCGCGCAGTGCGTGGAACTGGACTTCTTCGAACGGGTGATTGCGCTGGCGAAGCAGTACAACGTACTGGTGATCCACGATCTGGCCTATGCCGACATCGTTTATGACGGCTGGAAAGCCCCGTCGATTATGCAGGTGCCGGGCGCGCGTGACGTTGCCGTCGAATTCTTTACCCTGTCAAAAAGCTACAACATGGCGGGCTGGCGCATCGGCTTTATGGTCGGTAACAAAGAGCTGGTTGCTGCGCTGGCACGTATCAAAAGTTACCACGACTACGGCACCTTCACGCCGCTGCAGGTGGCGGCTATCGCGGCGCTGGAAGGCGATCAGCAATGCGTGCGCGATATCGCTGAGCAGTATAAACGCCGCCGTGATGTGCTGGTCAAAGGACTGCATGAAGCGGGCTGGATGGTCGACAATCCTAAAGCCTCAATGTACGTCTGGGCGAAAATTCCCGACCATTATGCCCATATGGGATCGCTGGAGTTTGCCAAACATATGCTGCAGGAGGCCAAGGTGTGCGTCTCGCCAGGCATCGGCTTCGGTGATTACGGTGATACGCATGTGCGGTTTGCACTGATTGAAAACAGTGACCGGATTCGTCAGGCAGTGCGGGGGATTAAAGCGATGTTCCGTGCCGATGGCGTGTTGCCGGGCAGCGTAAAAAGTCTGGAAGAAGAGATCTGACAGCCAACTGGGGCGACAAGCTTGTCGCCCCCTGGCGGCACTGTCACGCCATTACTTCAGCAGCAGAACGAAGGTTCCGAACCAAAGTAACGCGAAAAAAGATATTCCCATCAAGGCATATTTCACAAAGCAACTCCTCTGAGCGGTTACGATGATGGCGATCCCAGGCCAGTGCAACGCGAACAGATTTGGAAAAAAGAACGCCGCCTGGATTAACGGTCTGCTCTTTTCCGGGTCGAACTGAATAATTCAGAACAGGATCGAGCGCTAATTTACGCGGAATCCTGCCTAAATGAAATAGGTCCGTTCTGAGATATTGCTCACAAATTTACGGCACTTCAATTTCCGGGATCGCCGACATGCCTACACGTAATTGCGCCAGATGCGGTTGGTTACTCTCCAGCACAATTTTCACCGGCAGACGCTGAACGACTTTAGTGTAGTTGCCTGTGGCATTATCGGGGGAGATAGCCGAAAAAGTAGCGCCGGTGGCGGGCGCAATGCTGTCCACGTGACCGGTAAAGGTCTCGCCCGGTAAGGCGTCGATGTGGATACGCACCCGCTGTCCCGGCCGCACGTCGCTCAGCTGAGTCTCAAGATAATTGGCGGTGATGTAGGTCTGCTGCAGCGGGACTACCGCCAGCAGACGGGTGCCGGCCGAGACGTAGGCACCGGTGCGTACCGAGCGCTGTCCGATCATGCCGGCCACGGGTGCGACGATCCGGGTATAGGAAAGATTCAGCCCGGCCTGATCGACACTGGCTTTCGCCGCAGCCACATCAGCCTCTGCGGAGCGGACCGCCGCCTGCAATACGCCAACCTGTTTCACTGCCGATGCCAGCGCCGCCTGATTCTGGCGTACTGCCGCCAGCGCCGAACGCTGGGTTGAGCTGGCTTTCTGCTGATCGTCAGCAGCAACGGTGCCGCTCTTATACAGTCGGTTATAGCGATCGGCGCTCTGGCCGGCGTACTGCGCTGAGGCCTGGCTGGCGGCCACGCTGGCTTTCTGCTGCTCAATCACCGACTGCTGCTGTTCCAGCTGCGCCTGACTGCTCAGCAGTTTTGCCTCGCTAACCTGCAGGTCGGCTCTGGCGCTCTCCAGCGCCACGCGATAGTCCCGATCGTCGAGCGTGGCCAGCAGTTCTCCGGCCTTAACCTGCTGATTGTCCTGCACCAGCACGGTGTTGATGTAGCCCGACACTTTCGGTGCCACCAGGGTGTAATCGGCATTGACGTAAGCATCGTCGGTGCGGTGATCGTTACGGGTCATCATCGAGCCGATCACCCACGCTATCGCCAGTAAAACCAACAGCAGCAGACTCAGCAACACTGTTTTTCTCATTATTAAAGTACGCATATTCAGTTATTCCGGGATAGGGGTTGAATCAGGGTTTGAGGCGGCCAGACGCGTTTAGGCAGGATGGCGGTCAGTAATAACAGGCAGCCAGCAAAGCCAATCAGCATCAGCCAGCTGTCGCTCAGGCTCAGTACCGTCGCCTGATGTTTCACCAGCGTGGCGAAACCGCTGATATTTTCACTGGCGCTGATGCTGCCGTCCGGCAGTAACGGCTGACTGCTACTGGCCTGACTGCTGCTGGATGCGGTCATCAGCCACGGACGACTGGCTGCCTGGTTAATTAAAATATTGGAGTGAAACTGCTCGCGGTGGCTGAGGAACACTTCAACCAGCGTCGAGGCGGCGATGCTGGAAAAACCGCGCACCGTGTTAAACATCGCTGAGGCGAACGGGCCTTCTGGCGGCGCGACAACGCTGGTGGCACTCATCAGAATCGGCACAATCACCATCGGTTGACCGAATGCCTGTAAAACTTGCAGCAGCCAGAAGTTTTGTCGCGCCCAGTCACTGGTGACCTGCATACCCAGCAAGCAGGACGTCACCAGCAGGCCCACTCCCGCTGCCAGCATCCAGCGGCAGTCGATCCAGCGGATATTCAGCAACGCCGCTACCAGTGGCGCTATAAGCAGTTGCGGCAGGCCAACCGTCAGCGCCAGCGGAGCAAACTGCAGGGTACGAAAGCCCTCAACCTGGGCAAAGTAGGCGGAAGGCAGCGCCGAGCCTGACAGCGAAAGGGTCAGTATGCAGGCCAGCGCCAGCAGGCCATGCGCCAGGTTATGACGTTTCAGCATCTGCAACTTAAACAGCGGCAGCGGGTGAAACCACTCGTTAATCAGAAATACCAGCAGCAGCGGCAGTGCGGTCAGCAGCATCCCGACGATCAGCGGGGAGTTGAGCCAGTCGAGGCGTTCGCCCTGGGTCAGCACCAGCACCAGCAGGGCGATAGCACTGCAGCCGGTGGCCATGCCAAACAGATCGATCTGCTGGAAACGTTCGGGACGCAGCGGGTCCTGCGGCAGACCCCAGCCAATCAGCAGCATGGCGATCAGCATGCCCGGCACCACCTGCCAGAACACCATCATCCAGCTGACGTGATCGGTCCATAATGATGCCAGGGACGCCGCCATGTTCGGGCCAAAGGTAGCGGTCAGTGCATATCCGGCCAGGCCAAACAGTTTAATCGGCGGCGGTAAAAAGCGCAGAGCAACGGTCATCAGCATCGGCGGCAGCGCGCCGCCAAACAGTCCCTGCAGCACCCGCAGGCCAATAAACAGCGTCGGATCTGGCACCAGCGGCAGCAGGATCCCGGTCAGCATAAAGCCCGCCGACACGCCGAGCGCAAAGCGCCGCAGCGATAACGTGACGGCGAACCATGGCGCGATCATCATCGCCGCTACTTCTGCCGCCTGATAGGCGGAAATAATCCAGCTACCCTGATCGTAACTGATACCGATCGCAGCACGGATATCGGCCAGAGCGATATCGCTGACGCGATCGTTCAGCCCTGATGTCAGGGCGGCGATCAACACGCCGACTAACCCCAGCGCCAGGCGCAGCGTAAATGGGTGAGGGGCCGGCACGGTGGCTGGCTTAGCATTCATAGCAGGTGATCTCGTTATTTTGATGCAGTGTATTGCAATGTGATACAGGTCGTCATATTACATCCCGGTATGGTGTATTGCAATGTGGTACAGGCTGTAAAAAGTGCGCCGATCGCGCTACAGTAGGGCAGCTTAAAAAGGACGACGCTATGGCACATCAACCCTCCAGCCGTGAGGATGAAAAAACGGGCGGTATCCAGGTTATCGCACGTGCGGCAAAAATTCTGAATGCGCTGGGCGAACAGCCGGGCGGCATGAGCCTGGGTGAGATCGCGCAGGCAGTCGATCTGCCTCGCTCCACCGTACAGCGGATTGTCGCCGCACTCGACAGTGCAGAACTGGTGCGCAGCAGCGGTGCCGGTGGCCTGCGGCTTGGCCCGGCGTTGCTGAAGCTGATCTCCAGCGTGCACACCGACGTGGTCGATCTGGTCCGGCCGCTGCTGGAGAAACTCTCTGCCGATACCAATGAAACCGTCTCGCTGGCGCGCGCCAGCGGTACTCAGCTGGCTATTGTTCACTGTGTGATCGCCTCGCGTGAGCTGCGCGTGGTGCCGCACATGGGACTCAACCTGCCGCTCTACAGCACCTCCGGCGGACGAGCGCTGCTGGCGTTAGAGTGCGATAAAGACGTTCGGGTGATTGTCGGCGAAGCCTGGCGGGAGTTAACCGAGATGACGGTCAAAACCCTGCCGCAGCTGCTGCAACTGATCAATGAAGTGCGCGAAACCGGCATTGCCGTCGATCGCGGTGAAACGCTGGAAGGCATCTCGACCATGGCGTTTGCCCTCGATACGCTGTTTGGCCGCTTCTCTGTCTCTTTGCTGGTGCCCTCTGCACGCTTCCACCGACACGAAGATCGTTTTCGTGATGAAATGCTGAAGTGTAAAGACGCGCTGGTGCGTGAAATTGGCAAAATCGCCGCTGTAGAAGGATAAGCACTCGATGAAAACCCTGTTGATGGCCATTGATCATTCGCCGGTAACCGAAAAAGTGGTTGCGCTGACCATTGAAGAGGCGCTGGCACACCACGCAGAAGTGGTGGTGCTGTGCTGCGTCGATCCGGCGTACTCTTCCTGCAATCAACCGATGGAAATTGATGCCGGTGAAGATCCGGCCGATTTTGTCGCGGCGCAGGATGAGCAGAACACGGCGGAACTGGTGGTGCGCCATGCTCTGGCACCGCTGCTGCGGGCCGGCATTAATGCGCGCGGTATGATTCTGGCCGGTGAAGCAGCCGACACGATTATTGCGCAATCACTCCAGCTCAAGGCCAGCATGATTATCATGGGACGCCGCCATCTCTCTTCTTTTAACCGACTGTTAAAAGGCTCGGTCAGCGCGGCGGTGATTGAGCGTGCTCACTGTCCGGTGCTGATTGATGTGCGTAAGGATTAATACCGTAGCATGACCTCTCTGCTGGTTATTACGCTGGCCGCCTTTGTGCTGCTGGCGTTGATTATTATTGTGCTGATTAAAACCACCCGATTGCGACTGTGGCAGGGGCTAATCCTTTTTCTGCTGCCGCTGGTGGCGGCTAATCTGCTATGGTTCAGCTGGGCCGTGCCGCAGCAGCAGCAGGCCCGGCAGCATGATCAGGCGGCCAGTTACCTGGCACAGACGCCCGGATATCGGGTACTGCAAACCCAGGAACCGGCATTGTGGCAGCTGCTGACGCAGGAACTGACGCGCCGGGTCCGCGCGGGTGAGCCGGTTGAACAGGCGACGGGCGAACTGCGCGGCTGGCTGCTTGATGTGATTAATCAGCGGCTGATGCGGGGAACCGATGCGGCGGTGGTGAATTACATTGGCGTATCAGTAGAGGAGATGCAGGCACTCAATGCCCGCGATCCTGGCCTGTGCTTCCGTTTTCTCTATCCGCAGGTCAACGGCGGCGTCAATTTAGTGAAAATCCTGCCGCCGTCGCTTAATCACAAAGAGGCCGAGGCAATGGAGCAATTACTGCTTAACAGCGCACCTCAGCAGCAGCCAATGGACAGCGTGCTGGCGCAGCGCGATCTGAAACAGGTGGTTGCGCAGCTTTATCAGCGCTGGGGCGATAAGCTGCAGCAGCTGAATATGCCAGCCGATACCGCCGTTGATCGCTCATCGATGTGCGCCATGTCGATCGATCTCTACAGCGCGATTCTCGCATTACCTGACAAGCGCGCGGCCAACCTGTTACGTAGAATGTTTGCGGTTTCCGGTTAGTTACCGACGTAAAAAAGCCCGCGTAGCGCGGGCACAAAGGTCAGGATTACGTTCTTATTTTGGCTATTACCTGGTGTGGTGCAGACTTCGTTTTGTCTGAATGCATCATGTCATGCTCACTATGATAGCGATAGCCGTTTAATCGAATCGCATTAATCGGTAAAAGCTTGTCAAGTTTTGGTTTTCGCGCATTAGTCTTATGGATGCGCGAGGTGCTGCGATTTACACTGCGCAGCACTGTGAGGATAAATAAATGAAAAAACAGATTATTGGCGCGCTGGCGCTTATTTTGCTGAGCGGTTGTACCGCCAGTAAACCCGGGGCATTTGAACGTATTGACGAAGATGCCAGCTCAAATACTGTCCAGTACCGGTTTGACCCGTTAAAAGTCAATCGGGATGCGATGGAAATTGACCTGGCAAATTACTGTAATAAGAAAGGATTCGATAAAGTGGAATCGCTACCTGCCCAGGACAGTCATATTCCTGGGCTAAAGAAAGCCTGGTTCCAGTGTAATTATGCGGTCAAAAGCTAAATAAAATGGGCGGGATAATTATCCCGCCCTTAATTTTTCTATTTTTATATTATGCTGTGTGACGTCTTTGCCCGTTAGCGGTGATGATGTCCGCCATGATACCCACCGTGATAGCCTCCATGATACCCGCCGCCCCCGTGATGCCAGCCATTGTCGTGACGAGGTTCGATAATACAGCCGCTTAATAATGTTATCAGCCCGACTACCGACGCGACTTTAATTAATCTTTTCATAGGAAACGTCTCCTCTTTTCCAATGACTACGACATTACGCTGGAAAAGTGGAGTGAAGATGCAGGAAATGTAGAGTTATTTATGCAGATATTACTGAATATTTCTGTTTGCGAAAAATGACGCCGCAAAAAGAGAAGGAAATAAGAAAGGGCTGAATAGCGATTATTCTCAGCGAGAATAATCTTAAAAGCAAGCGAAAATAATTCTCATTTAAAATAAATTATAGCTACATTATTAGCAGACGTTTTCAACAGGAGAGAAACATGGCGCATGAAGTGAAAAATGTACTGGCGTTGCAGGCGGAACTGGGTGAATGCCCGCTCTGGTCAACAGAGGAGCAGGTGCTGTGGTGCGTCGATATTCTGGCACCGGCGATTCACCGTTTTGACCCGGTCAGTGGCGAACTGCAGACGTTTCCCCAGCCTGAAGAGGTGGGCTGTATCGGCTTACGTGAACAGGGCGGCCTGATTGCCGCCTTGCGCAGCGGCGTCTGGCTGTTGGATGCGCAGGGTAAACCGCAACAGAAGGTGGCGGATAATCCAGGTGAAGCCGCGCGCAGTCGCTTTAATGATGGCCGTGTCGATCCCTGGGGCAATTTCTGGTGTGGCAGCCTGTGGGAACCGCAGGATAAAAACGGCGGACTGTTATGCCGGGTTACGCCGGAACTGACGCTGGAAGTCAAAGCGCGGGACATCAAAATCTCTAACGGCGTGGCGTTCTCTCCCGATGGTCGCTGGATGTATCACAGCGACACGCCCAACGAGGTGCTCTATCGCTATCCGTTAGATAGCCAGGGTGAACCGGGCGAGCGCAGCGTTTTCCGCCGCTTCGATGCCGCCGGCGGCTTACCGGATGGCGCCGCGGTCGACAGTGAGGGCTATTACTGGTCAGCCCAGTTCGACGGCGGGCGGGTGGTGCGTATTGATCCGCAAAGCAGCGAAATTGTGGAAGAAATCCTGCTGCCGGTGAAATGGCCTACCATGGTGGCGTTTGGCGGGGCGGATCTGAAAACCCTGTTTATCACCAGTTCGCGTGAAGATCGCACCGAAGAAGAACTGGCACGCTATCCTGAGTCAGGCGATATTTTTGCGGTTGAGGTCGACGTGGCGGGCATCGCAGAGCCGCGTTTCCGCGGCTGATCCGAAAGGGCCGCGTGGACGCGGCCCGTAAACATTAGTGGCGCTGCAACACCGCTTTACCCGTCACAGGCTGATGCGGTAAGCGAATGGTCAATGACAGTAACAGTGAGATCACCAGCAGGGTCATAATCAGGCTAAAGGTGACGGTAAAGCCGCCAAACAGCGACGCCACCAGTGAGCCCATTACGCTGCCAATACCAAAGCCGAGATAGAGCAGGCCATAGTTTTTGGTCAGGTTGTTAAGGCCAAAAAAGTCACTGACCAGCGAGGGAAATACGGTAATGGTGCCGCCGAAGCTGAAGGCGATGCAGGCTAACGATAGGAAGAAGGTCGTTTCATTCATGTGGGTAAACAGCAGTACGCTCATTCCCGCCAGCGAAACCACCTGCGCCAGCGAAATCACCCGGATACGCAACATCCTGTCAGATAAGATACCCAGCACCAGACGCCCGCTCAGGTTAGCAATGGCAATCACCGTAACGGCATTGGCAGCAGTCTGCGTGCTCAGATGTACCAGCCCTTCACCGATATCCTTCGCCACGCCAATCACATACAAACCGCTCATGCAGGCAGTCAGGAACATCAGCGCCAGCATCCAGTACTGTGGCAAACGTACCGACTGGGCCAGCGTGTAATCGCGTGCCTGCTGCTGGCTGGCGCTGGCGGCACTTTGTGGCTGGGCATCACGCATCAGCAGGGCTCCGAGTATGATCATCGTCATCGCCAGCACGCCCCAGATAATAAAGGTCTGTTCCAGACCGACACGGGTCAGCAGCGCGCCGCAGATAAATTTGAAGCCCAGACTGCCAAGTCCGTATGCACCAATTGCGCAGGCCGAAATCATACCTTTGCGCTCCGGGAACCACTTCACACAGTTCGACAGCGTCATCAGATAACCGGCGCCATCAGCCAGACCGACCAGCAGGCCAGCGCTGAGGTAGAGCATCATCAGGTTGTCTGCATGGGCGGTCAGCCAGAATCCTGATGCCATCAAGATACCGGCACCGATAGTGACGCGGCGTACACCAAAACGCTCCTGCAATTTTCCCGCCAGCGACGAGGCGATAGCCAGGCCTAAACTCAGCAGGCCAAACGAAAACGCCACCTGACTGATCGAGGCATCCAGCTTTTGCGACAGCTGGCCGTTGAATAAACTCCATGTATAAACCGATCCCAGTGCGAACTGGGTAATCACCGTTCCGATCAGTGTGAGCCAGCGGGTGCGCTGGTGCGAAGCCTGTTGAGTCTGGTTCATGATTTTCTCTCCCGTCCGGGAATCTGGAAACTGCGGACAGAATAGGGCAGCCTTACGCGCGCGTGGCGAACAACGGCATGAACGGAAGCAGGCGCGGCATGAAATGCCGCTGAGAGGGTATGAACGGCCTCCGCTGCAAGATAACCAAAGCGGCAGTTTAATAAGTAAGGGTAAGTAGCCGTAAGATAATGTTTCACTCAGGCGATTATGCCTGCAGCTTTCCAGATTTTTTGCCAGGCTAAGGGTTCACTTATCAGGAGGAAATATGAAAGACCGGACATATGAATCCATCACCAGTGAGGATGAAGTTTGCTGCATTATCGGTCAGGCAGTGATTGAACTGAGTGCTGAACAACAGCCTGTGACCAAATCGACGCTGGCGCTCAAACTGCTGTCGATGGCCGATCGCGATAGTGACGATGAGCGTGTTCTGCTCTACTGGATTGCACGTAAGGCAATCAACCAACCACAAAAACTCATTCAACAGCAGCAATGGGCATGACGCTCATCCGGACGTGGGCCACAGCCCGCCTCCTCGTCAGACGATAGCCCGGCGACGGCTTGCCGGCCAGCGGGCAAACATCACCAGGTTGCCCAGCAAAATCATGACAAGGCCAGGGATGGCGCTGGCATGCCACTGATATCCCTCGTAACGGGTAGAGAAAGCCAGCGCAACCAGCGGAAACAGCACCGTGGTATAGGCGGCCCGGCTGGCACCGATGCGACCCACCAACGTGAAGTAGGCGCCAAAACCGATCACCGACCCAACTATCGCCAGATAGCTCAATGCCGCCAGCCATTGCCCGTTCCAGGTAGGGTAGAGTGAAACGCCCTGCAGCAGTGACACCAGCGCCATCAGCAGCGCACCATACAACATGCCATAACTGTTGGTGGTCAGCACATCGCATTGCCGCCGTTGATGGCGCTGACTGATCATATTGCCGAACGAAAAGCCCAGCGTGCCGAGCGCGCTCAATCCCATTCCCCACAACAATTCACCAGATGCCTGGGTTTCACGCAGATCATGCCAGAACAGCGCCACGATGCCTGCCATACCCAGCAACACCGCCGGAATCAGACGCGGCGAAGGGCGCTGGCCGAAGAAAATCCAGCTATTGATGGCGTTATACATCACGGCCATGGAAAAAATGACCGACTCAAGCCCGCTACTGATATACCCGGACGCGTAATAGAAGCAGACAAAGTTGAAGCCAAACACGCAGCCGCCCTGCAGCAGGCAGAACAGATGATCGTGCAGGCTCAGGCGATGCAGGCGCTTCACCGCTTTAAGCAGCAGTAACATCACCACTGAAGCCAGTAAAAAGCGCCAGAACACGGCAACGGTCACCGCACTGGTGCCAACCGACTGTTGCGCATAAATGGCAATCCAGGTGGTGCCCCAGATCAGCACCACCGAGAGATATAAAAACAGATTCATCGTCGCGTTCCTTACCCTAAAGCCCGCAGTGTGCAGCTTTAGCGCAGGCGGCGCTTGCATCAGGCTGCGGCAGATTTGCAAAATCTTGCGCATTTTTATGATGCGTCCCGATGTGGTCTGTTCTCTGTCCCGTCAGATCCGTAAACTGGCACTCTGTTCCCCTGAAGCTGATACCCGGATGCGTACTTACCAGACGTTTGAAACCCTGCAACGCCATAAAGCGCAGCTGCGCGATCGGGTGGAGCTGCGAAATGGTCTGCAACTGGCGGCCTGGTTTAACAGCGGCGATCGCGTCACGACGCTCAGCGATCACCATACGCTGAGTCTGTATGTGGAAGGGGGCTACGATACCTGGCATAAAACCGCGCAGGGCTGGCGTAATGGCGGCGGACCGGATCGTTTCTGCCTGATGCCGGCGGGGATAGAATCGACCTGGGATCTGCGTGCCGATCTCGCCTTTGTTCACCTTTACTGCAGCGAGCCCCAGCTGCGCCAGCTGGCTGAGCAGGTATGGGATCGCAGTCCGGCGAAGCTAAATCTGCACGAGAAAATCTTCTCTGCCGACCCGCGCATTACCCAGCTCTATCGGCATTTTTTGCTGAGCTGCGACTGGCAACAGCCTGCAAGCCAGCTCACGCTGAGCAGTGCGACAACGTTATTACTGACTCATCTGCTGCAGGAATATAGCGAAGTACAGTGGCAACTGCCTCAGGTGCGGGGCGGGCTGGCGCCTGCCGTATTGCGTCGGGTTCTTGAATTTATCGATGCGCATCTCGATCAGCCGTTAACGCTGGCCGATCTGGCGAGCGAAGCGGCACTGAGTGAGTATCACTTTGCCCGTATGTTTCGTCACTCAGCGGGTGAGGCCCCTCATCAGTTTGTGATGCGACGCCGTATGCTGCGTGCCCGGATGCTGTTGACGCAGCCAGCATTAACCCTTACTGACATCGCGTTGCAGTGCGGTTTTCACTCTTCCAGCCACTTCAGCCACCGTTTTCGTCAGGTACACGGCGTTACGCCCTCGGCTTACCGCAAGGCAAAGCCTCATCAGCCGGATTGATAGACGCCGCGTTTTGCGGCAATAACCGCAGACTGCGATAACGTTACAACGCGCTTAGCGACTGGCCGTTGTGGTGCAACGTCTGGTGGCGGCCAGACAACAAAAACCTCGCCGAAGCGAGGTGGTTTTCAGCGACAGGTCGTTACTGAAGAGTGAACTGCCATGAGCCCATCGGCTTGCGCACCAGCGTCATGGTTTTTTCCTCGCCATCAATCACCACATAATACTGTTCATTTATTTTGAGGCCTCTGGGAAAGGATTCATTGCCCTCATAGCGTACGGTGATTTTATTGCCGAACACCTCTGCATCAGCCTGCTGACCAAACTGGGGCAGGGTAATTTTCTTTTTCACACCTTTGGTCCTCGTTTTGATAAATCGGGGTCAAAACTCATCTGATTTTACTCATTCTACGCTGCGGATTTGTTGTCAGCACACCGCTTCACCGCTCTGAGCATCCTCTCCTGATCCAGCATGACTGCGGTCAGCCGCTTTTTCAATCTGACAGTCTCTTATTCGGGTCATCTCTGCCGCCAAAGTTTAGCATCACTTCAGCGTGCGCCGGATGCCAGCCTTCTGCTCAATAAGAGACGACGAGCAGTTACATTTCCCTCTCTTTATGCACAAAAATAATATTAAGCAATGTTTAAGTAAAAACAAAAAATCCACTTTCAACACAATGGTGAACATTTCGTTTACCGGCCTACGACCCGGCTCTCATATTTACATAAAAAGCAGAGGATCACATTCCACAGGAAAGTGATGAGGCTTTATACGATTTTAAACGGGGAGTTACATTGATCAATTAGCGCACACCCTTATCTCATGGGGTTTGTAGAGTATGTCTTGAGAAAATTCTTATAAATCAATTTGATGATCTATTGTTGTTAAACTTGCATTTTGTAAACTTTAGTTACATCTTTTCATTTCCAATCACACAACCAATGTTTCTAAACTTCGTCAATGAGCACTTATCTGAAATTTTAAATTTTCAGAGAAAGACTTAAAAACAGGTGTCATGCTCGCTGATGAATGGAATCTGCCCGATTACAGACTCGTGTTTTCGGGTAGCGTGAATGGGGAAGGGATTGTTTAAAGGTAAGTCTTTCTTATTAATTTTTCAGTGGCATTAACCGCTTCTATTACTCCATAGAACAGGGACAGCCATGTCTAACTCCTATCAGTCCGAGATCCCTAAGGCCCGCGTTAACATCCAGCTCAGCCTGCATACCGGCGGCGCACAGAAAAAAATCGAACTCCCGCTCAAGCTGATGGTAATCGGCGATTACAGCAATGGCGCAGAGCAACGTCCGGTGTCGGAACGTGAGACCGTCAGCGTCAATAAAAACAACTTCGACAGCGTAATGACAGGATTCTTGCCTGCCGTTCATCTGTCAGTCGAAAACACCCTGGCCGGCGATGGCAGCGAAGAGAGTGTCAGCCTTTCCTTCAGTGAGATGAAAGATTTCGAGCCAGAACAGATTGCGCGTCAAATCCCGCAACTCCGGGCCATGCTCGCCATGCGCAACCTGCTCCGTGACCTTAAAGCTAACCTGCTGGACAACGTGACCTTCCGTAAAGAGCTGGAAAAAATCCTGCTCGACCCGGCGCTCAGCGCTGAATTGCGCGGTGAGTTATCTGCTCTGGCACCGAAACAGCCGTAACGGTCCCGATGATTTAACGGATTAATGAAGGAAATGCTGATGTCTGTAAAAAATGAGAATGCCGCGGGTAGCGAAAGCATCGTGCTGGAACGTCCGGAAGCCGGGGGCGTGTATGCCTCCTTGTTTGAAAAAATCAACCTGAACCCGGTCTCTGAACTGAGCGCCCTGGATATCTGGCAGGACAGCCAGGCGATGTCTGATGCCACCGCTGATGAGCGACTGACCGCCGGAATGCAGGTTTTCCTTGAGTGCCTGACTAAATCGGGTTCAAAAGTTGAAAAGCTGGATAAGACGCTGATTGACCATCATATCGCCGAGCTTGATTACCAGATCAGCCGCCAGCTGGATGCGGTGATGCATCATGAGGAATTTCAGAAAACAGAAAGTACCTGGCGTGGGCTGAAGTCACTGGTGGACAAAACTGACTTCCGTCAGAACGTCAAAATTGAGTTACTTGACCTGTCTAAAGAGGATATGCGTCAGGATTTTGAAGACGCGCCGGAGATTATTCAGAGCGGATTATACCAGCATACCTATACCGCAGAGTACGACAGCCCGGGTGGCGAGCCGATTGCCGCGCTGATTTCTGCCTTTGAATTTGATGCCTCGGCGCAGGATATCGCCCTGCTGCGCAACATCTCGAAGGTGTCCGCAGCGGCACATATGCCGTTTATCGGCTCTGCCGGCCCGCAGTTCTTCCTGAAAAGCTCGATGGAAGAGGTGGCGGCGATTAAAGATATTGGCAACTACTTTGACCGGGCAGAATACATCAAATGGAAATCTTTCCGTGAAACGGACGACAGCCGCTATATCGGGCTGGTGATGCCACGCGTGCTGGGGCGCCTGCCTTACGGACCTGATACCGTGCCGGTGCGCAGCTTCAATTACATTGAGGAAGTAAAGGGGCCGGATCACGATAAATACCTGTGGACCAATGCTTCGTTTGCTTTTGCCGCCAACATGGTGAAAAGCTTCATCAACAACGGCTGGTGTGTGCAAATCCGGGGTCCGCAGGCCGGCGGCGCTGTGCAGGATCTGCCTATCCATCTGTACGATCTCGGCACCGGTAATCAGGTGAAGATCCCCTCTGAAGTGATGATTCCGGAAACCCGTGAATTTGAGTTCGCCAACCTTGGTTTCATCCCGCTGTCCTACTACAAAAACCGCGATTACGCCTGCTTCTTCTCTGCCAACTCCACCCAAAAGCCGGCGTTGTACGACACGGCAGATGCGACGGCCAACAGCCGCATCAACGCCCGTTTGCCCTATATCTTCCTGCTGTCACGTATCGCGCACTATCTGAAGCTCATTCAGCGCGAAAACATCGGCACCACCAAGGATCGCCGTTTACTCGAGCTGGAGCTCAATACCTGGGTGCGCAGTCTGGTGACTGAAATGACCGATCCGGGCGACGAGTTGCAGGCGTCACACCCGCTGCGTGATGCAAAAGTAGTGGTTGAAGATATCGAGGACAACCCCGGCTTCTTCCGCGTGAAACTGTTTGCCGTGCCACATTTCCAGGTGGAAGGCATGGACGTCAATCTGTCGCTGGTTTCCCAGATGCCGAAAGCCAAATCGTAAGCTAAGGCAGGAAGCTAATGAAAACGGAACAACCATTATGGGGCAGGGGCCAGATGGTCTCTCCCCAGCACTTCCAGCAACAGGCTGCCTATGCGGCCTGGTCTGTGGAATGTATCGCCCGACTGGGTTTATCACAGCCCTGGGGAGTGATAAATGTCGCTTTCGAACCGGAAGCACTAAAACTGGGCCGTCTGCAGGCTCGTCATCTGCATGTCCGTTTTCAGGACGGTACGCTGATTGATACTGACAATGCCGACGAGCTGCCACCGGTACTGTCGCTTGAAAGCGCTTCACATGAGGAGCGGGTGGTTCTGGCTCTTCCGCTGCTGCGATCGAATGGCGGTAACTGCCTCAAACCTGATGAGGTGGCCGAGCGTCCTGTTCGTTATCGCCAGCGCTGGCGGGATGTCCGCAATGCCTTTGGAGACGACACCCGTCAGATTGCGGTGATGCAGCCAGAGCTGACTCTGCGTTTCGCCCATCAGAACAACAGCGATTACCTGACCTGTCCGGTCGCTCATCTGCAGCAGGATTCACAGGGGAACTGGGTACCCGATGAAACCTGGCTTCCGCCACTGCTGACTCTGCAGGGCAGCCGCTGGCTGGTGACACAGCTGGAACAGCTGATGACGCAACTGCGCGCTCGTCTGAGTCGGCTGATGGATATGCGCCGGGAAAGTAACGAGCGCATGGCCGATTTTGCCGTGGCTGATGTGTCTCTGTTCTGGCTGCTCAATGCCCTGAACAGTGCGGAGCCGGTGCTGGGACAGTTTCAGCGTCATCCGCAAAGTCCACCGGAGCGCCTGTACCCGGAACTGGCACGCCTTGCGGGCAGCCTGCTGACCTTCTCGCTGGAACACCAGGTGAGTGCTATTCCTGTATGGCAGCATGAGCAGCTGAATAACGTCTTCCCGCCGCTGTTTGATCTACTGGGCGACCTGCTGGAAGCCAGCCTGCCATCGCGGGTGGTGGCGATTCAGCTCGAGCATGATGCCCGACTTCACTTCTGGCAGGCTCGTCTGCATGACCCACGCCTGCGCGAAGGGGCTGATTATTACCTCTCCGTGCGATCGCCGTTGCCCGTGGCGCAGTTGCAGGAGCAGTTCCCGCGTCAGTGCAAGGTCGGCAGTCCCGATCATGTCAGGAGTATCGTTAATTCATCGCGGGTGGGTATACCTCTGACGCCGCTGCGCCATGTGCCGGCCGCCATTCCACTGCGTCTGGAAAACCAGTATTTCAGCCTTGATGCCTCTCATCCACTGGCCACCGAAATGCTCCAGGGTGGCACCTGCATGTTTTACGTTCCTGGAATGCTTGGCGAGCCTGAACTTGAACTCTTTGCGGTACTGAGAACATGAGTGCATATCAAGGCAGTACTGCCGCATCTGTTGATATCGATATGCTGCTTCAGGACACCTTACTGCAGGTGATCAGCCTGCGTAACGGCCCGGAGTTTCAGGACGGTGAAGGCCGGATGTTGTGGGATCGCTGTATTGCTGATGTGGAGCGCGTGCAGCGTGAGCTTAAAGCGAGTGAACTCGATGAAGCCAGTTGTCAGCATATTCTCACAGCACAGTGTGCGCTGATCGATGAGGTGGTCAAAGGTCGCGGTGTGGAGGATGACGCCTGTGTGCAATGGTATGACATTCCGCTGCAGGGGTATTTCCTCGGCACTATGGACGCTGGCGACACACTGTGCGATCGGATGCGTGATGTGCTACGTGAACCGGTTCCTGACCACGCTGTTGTGACCTGCTTCCAGCGAGTCATGATGGTGGGATTCCTCGGTAGTTTCCGCTCGCTGAACGACCCGGAACGCCAGAAACTCATCAACATACTCAGTGAACATGTCACGCCATACAGCTATCCGCAAGCGCATCCGGTACTGGCGGAAAGCCGTGCCGGACGAGGGATGGGAGGCTGGCTGGCGTCATGGCCCATTCGTATTGGCTTGAGCGTGGTGGTGATCGCCGCGCTCTGGTGGGCACTGGATCACTGGCTGGATCAGACGCTACTGACCCTGTTGCCGGGGGCCGTGAAATGAGCCCTGCACAGCAGCGCGGGCTTGCGATGTGGGCCGCCCTGCTGAGTACAGTGGTCTGCCTGGGTTTTGTGCCGGTATCCCGACTGGTTTCTGTGCTCATTCTGGTGGCGCTATTGGGGCTTATCCTGGCGTTCTGGACTGTCAAAAGTCGTCGTGCTGAGCACGATGACACCCTGCCTCTGGATGATCTACCTGAAGCCACTTACCGTCAGCCGGTGGTGCTGGTCTGTGGCGATCTGCCGCAGGTCTGGCCTCATCAGTCACTGGTGCTCACGGTCACGCAGGGGTGCTGGATTCGCGTGGAGGACCCTCAGAATCTGGAGCAGGCAGCTCGTCAGGTCCTGCGGCTGCGTCCTGACTGGGGACCTCAGTTGTCGGTGATGGTCAGTGTTTGCCCGCAGAAGCACGCTGACAGCGAGCGACTTTCCCGTTGCCTGCTGACCCGGGACTACAACTACCGCCAGGCCACGGAGGACATGAACGCGCGGGTGGATGCAACCCGCGGGGATGTCACCACCTGTGGTGATGCCTATCACTATGCTGATAACTATCTGACACCGGGAAATCACCATGACCGCAATCCGGCCCCGGAGTCCGGGGCGTTTTATGCCCGCATTCGTCATGAGCGCTACCTGAATGGCCAGACGCAGACCCGTGCCATCACCGGCTGTCCGACTCTCTCGCCGGGTCAGGTACTCAAAGTCACCGGCGGCTACGAAGTGGCAGAGGTGTTCGCGCAGGGCGTGGTCGTCACGGCGATGCACAGCCATGCGCGACGTGATGAGGACTTCAGCGTCAGCTTTGACGGCATCCCGGACAGCACTGATTTTAGTTTCCGTCCTGAGCCTGGCACACGTCCCGTGATGGCCGGCACATTGCCGGCACGCGTCACCAGTACCACCGAAAACGACACCTACGGCCATATCGATAAAGACGGGCGCTACCGCGTTCACATGATGTTTGACCGCGAAGACCGGGAAACGGGCTTTGAGAGCCTGTGGGTGCGCCAGTCCCGCCCGTATGCCGGCGACACTTACGGCCTGCACCTGCCGCTGCTGGCGGGCACCGAAGTGGCGATTGGCTTTGAGGACGGCAACCCGGACCGGCCGTACATCGCCGGCGTGCTGCACGACTCGGCGCACGGTGACCCCGTCACCATCCGCAACTACAAACGCAACGTGCTGCGCACCCCGGCCAACAACAAAATCCGCCTCGACGACGAGCGCGGGAAAGAGCACATCAAGGTCAGTACGGAGTACGGTGGCAAGAGCCAGCTGAATTTGGGTCACCTGGTCGACAGCGAAAAGCAGAAGCGCGGCGAGGGTTTTGAACTCAGAACCGACAGCTGGGGAGCCATCCGGGCGCAGAAAGGGTTGTTCATCAGCGCTGATGGCCAGACGAAAGCACAGGGTCAGGTGCTGGAGATGGCACCGGCCATCAGCAATCTGGGTGATGCCCGGGAGCAGATGACGTCCATTTCCGATGACGCGCAGAAGGCGACCGCGAACCCGGCCGATCTCCAGGCGCAAATCAAACTGCTGGAACAGCAGCTGACGGACCTCAAAAAATCAGTGCTGCTGCTCAGCGCACCGGAGGGTATGGCGCTGACCAGCGGACAACATCTGCAGGTATCTGCTGGGCAGAACCTGATAGCCACAGCTGGTAAAAATGCAGATGTCAGCGTGGTGAAAAATCTGTTCATCGGGGTGGGCAATGCCCTGAGCGTGTTTGTCCGCAAGCTGGGGATCAGGCTCATCGCGAACCAGGGGCCGGTAAAAATACAGGCGCAGAATAACCTGATGGAACTGGTGGCGCGTGGGGAACTCAGTATTACCAGCACTGAGGATGAGATCCACATTACGGCAAATAAGCGTGTGGTGATTAATGGTGGCGGAAGTTATATCAACCTGGATGCCAACGGCATCGAATCTGCCACGCTGGGTGAGTACCGGACAAAAGCCGGGTTCTACGGGCGCAAAGAGAAGGCTAATAACCCCGAACAATTCCCGAGCATTGCCCTGGAAACCACCGAACCTTCCCGCAAATTCAGCTTTTCCTGACAGGGAGTCAGTTTATGATTATCAGCCCACCGCTTCTGAAAGCGAAAAATGCCCATGAAACCGATGCGGCGTGGATTGAAAGAGTGATGACCGTAGTTGACCGCCGCGACTACCCGGTTAATGGCCATGGCTCATGGCATGGCGGGATCCACATAGCCCATACTGATGGCGGCAGGCCTTTTGAGAGTGTAAGAGCTGTTGCGGATGGGATCGTGGTTTCCGTGCGTAAAAGTTCAGGCATCGATAAACGGGATAAGGCACCGCTGAACCTCAATGCGGATCAACCAGATGTCAAAGGCAGTGACGATGGCTACGTGCTGCTGAAGCACGAAACGGAGATCGGCAGTGGTGAGGGTGCGAAAGTGGTCTTTTATTCGCTTTACATGCACCTGAAGTCGCTTGAATCAACAGTGAAAGTCGGTGAGAAGGTGTACCGGAAAGATCCGCTTGGCACCTCCGGGATGGTCGATGCGGTCAATGCCTTCCATTTCCAGATTTTCTGCGATGACGACAACATCAGCAAACTGACGGGCAGGAAATCAGGAGAGCTGGATATTTCGAAGAATGGTCGCACCGATGCGGTTTATGGTGATATTCACTTTTATCTGCCACCGCAGACAAAGTTTTATGACAAGGCCCCTGCAGATAACAGCACTTCTATCACCGGACTTTCTGAACTCTATACCAGCAATACGCCTCTGTATGTCAGTATGACTCTGGCCCAAGGCAGCTGCACGATGGTGACCCGACAGAAGAACACACAGACTGACGGGAAGTATGATTTGCTGGGCGAACCACTGGTTAACGCTGACGGTGAAGACTACGAATATAATCTCTATAAAACCGCGATGCGGAACTATAAGCAAAGCCCCAGCGCCGGGTTTGAGTTGCTTCGTTTTGGGCGGGTTATCAATACTGAGCATGAAACTCTGGTGCCAGCGGATGCGCCATTATGGATGACCGTCAGCTATCCCGGAGGGCAGGGCGTGGTCAATCTTGCGGATGCGAAGATTAAAAAGTTCAGTGACGCTGATTTCCCGCACTGGACAGGATGGCTACTGGTTGATGATGACAACGATACACACAGTCAGTGTAATTCGGCGATCATAAGAAAGTTGCAGGAAGAAGGCAGTTACGAAACTCAAAGCAACAGGCTTATCTGCTGTTTACCATTCGAGTGGGAAAAAAGCACAATAGATGCCAGATATAAATGGTTGATGACCGGTCTGCCCTGGGAGCAGTGTACGCCGGAAAAAACGGCCATATGGCAGGTTCCCGGGTCACAGGAATCAAATGAACGTACGCTAATGAGCGAGGAAGACTATGGCAAATTTAAGCAACACGCAGAAGCGCTGTGTTTTGATTCCGGCTCTCTCGGTAGCGGAAAATTGTGGCATATAGAACCTAAAGTATTTATTTCCCACTTTCGTAAATGTAATTGGCTCAGTCGAGAAGAATTTAAACAAGTTGTACCACGTAATATAATAAGACCTTCGGGTTCTCGTTATAGTTGGGAACCAGTCACGTTTCATGAAAGTGATACATCTGTCTTCTCAAAACATTATCCAATGCTGAATAAGATGTTTAGAAAGTATTGCATTAACACACCTTTCAGATTGGTGAGTTTTTTAGGGAATTCAGTACAGGAAACTAAATGGCTGAATGTAACTAGAGAAGATTATCGATATTCTGCTACAGACGATCATGGGCATAGATACCATTATAATATTTGGTATTTCCCGTGGTATGGTAGGGGGTTCCTGCAGTTAACTAACCCTGATAATTTCTATAAATATTTTACATATCGGGGAAGGTCATTTAATAAAGATGTTCGAGACGAATTGGTCAGGGACTACAGAAGGGTCCAAGGTGACCGTGCTCTCAGGGAACGGGAAAAAAGATTAGATAACAGGATTCTATATGACGGACAACATCCTAGCCTTGAGCAAGAAGTGGTGTCTTGGCGTGAAAATGTCGATGTTGGACAATTCGACCCATCCGATAGCGCAGGGTTTTATTGGTCATTAACCGGCATGGCAAAATATGCCGATGAAGCTCATGAACTACAGAGGCAGGCAGTGACTGCAGGGCATGGTATTAAGATCTATTATCGTAGCCCAGCATTCTGGCGGGCGAGTGCAACTGTGAATTTGCCAGGAGCTATCAGCAGACGAAATTATCAAGGTATAAATGGATTTATAGAGCGTTGCTGCGCATATACTTGTGCCTTGGCTGTGTTAACAGAAATTAACTTCCCAGATGAAAACAATGCGTTTACTTTAGATAAACCTGAAGGCATTGTGTTAAGGAGATAAGAGATGAAAACAAAATATTTTGCTTTGTTCATATTTTCAATTTGCAAGTTCACTTTTGCAGATATCAATCCTGAAATAAATATGCCTGCTGATTTTAATGGTGATAATTTCATAGCAAGGGAAATTAATGAGAATTCATCTGTTTCTTACAATACTGTAGAGTCTAGCGGTTGCAATATTATAAAATTTAAAGAGTATAGAACATCACCTAACAATAAAGCAAGCACCGAAGAAAATAACCCCGCTAACAGATTTCCTGTCAATACTTGGGTCTGTTTATCGTCCGATACAGTGTACAATAACGGGTATGACAGAAGTATGAATGAAAAAATTGTTTATTCGAGAAGCAAATCTTTATGGGTTAAAGCAAACAATAAAAAATCCGAAATTATTTCTTCAGATCAAGACGGACCTTACAAGTCGCTGAAATTATACAATATCAAAGCAAAGAATGCTGAGGGATATGTTGTATTTGATGAAAACATTACAAAGGATGATAAAAAAATCTATAAGAATGCAAAAGAGTTGGTTAGTTTTTGCTTAGTTCAAGATTCTACTTATAGTGCACTTTGTGGTTCAGGTAACCTTTCCTCAGATAGTAGTCAAATCCCTTACGTATTAAAGACTTTTGAAAGTATGGAAATAGGCTTGGATAATAAAGTAAATGAAAAAATGTTGAATGGCAGTAACAAACAAAAAGTCAATTAGGGGTATTATCGATTATATTGTAGCTACTGCTATTTGATGGGCTAGCAAATGAATCTGATTATTTCAATAATTATCATTTTTTTATATTTCATTTAATGTATATGCATTAGGAGTTACATTAAATGGTACTGACTCGATAACCGTTGACATTAACAATCATACAAAGATTTTTAAGTTTGATACTGTTATCAATGGCTATAGTGTTAAATGTAGTGGTGATAAAATAATTCTCTGGGGTAAGCCGAAAATGATTAATGAGGGCAGTCCCCAAGATACAAATGTGATTCTTGTAGGTTTGGAACACAGATATAAAAAGATTGAAAAGAGTGTGAGTGAAGGTGTTTTTGGCGTTGATTTTATAAAAGGAAAGGATTTCGCTTATATCGGAACCAATCAGGGGGTGTTTTTTAATCTTGCAAATGGAAATTTGAAGCCAGTTGGGTCAGAATTTGATCCTACGGATGATAATAACTTTGAAACGTGCAAGAAAAATAGCTCGTGGGAATTTAATAGATATCCTTAAGCCACAGCCCGTGTAAGCCCTGCTGTAGAATCACTCAAAATTCCTAATGATACTATCATGAAATATATTTTTTTCTTCCTGTGCATTTTTACAAAGATTGCAATTGGATGTGATAATTGCATTTTAGATGTTAATAATTGAAAAAAGCTTTCTGCAGCGGTTTTGCTGAATGATAATGATTCGTTGTTAGTATCCTTTTTAGATGCAGATAAACAGGTTAATATAGAAAGAATTGATGTTTCATCTGAGAAAAAACCACATATCATTTGAAGATTACAACCATGATGGTTATAGGGATTTTAGTATTTGGCACATGGATGAGGGAATGGACACTTATAAAATATATAGGTTATTTATCTTTTCCCCTGGTGATAAACAATTCAAAGAGATAAAGCCATCATGCGGAGATGAATTTGTCAATATCAGGGTTGAGAGGAATACTTTGATTAATGTTATTTATGACGGTAATACCCACAAGTCATGCCATATTCGACTCAAAACGCTTGAGGGAATTAAATATTGATATAGATGGCTGAGGGTCGGTGATTACTGTTAATTGGGAGGGGTGAATAATGAAATGGATAATCAATTATTCTTTCACATTTAGTAGGTCGATATAAAATTTGATTTTGTGTGGTCTATTGATTGTTTTTGCCGGCAATTTATTGCCTTGCTGATGATAACGCAGACAAAGAATCTGTATCAATGTGTGCTATGATTCCCACTGATGCTATTTCTGATGTTTATCAAAGAGTGAGTGCTAAAACGAGTGTAGATAATTCTTACCTTCTTCTAACAAGTGCCAGTGAAGAAAATTATTCCTAGGGTGACGACAGGTTAGCTATCGATGGGCATGCATATATTTTAAATGGCACTCTTTTAAAATTAGATTCCTTGACCATATATAGTATGGAAAATGGCAACCCAACTGACGAAGTTATATATTTAAGCAAATCTAATCGTGGGGTTGGAGGGATGTTTTATCGTGATATTGCTAAAGATGGATCGCCTGATGTAAGTTCTATGTATATTAGTGATATAGGTCACGTTAGCCATTTTAATGTAACTGTAAGCCCTGAATGCCTGAGCCACTTCCCTAAAAGTGTTTTGTCCAAGGTTTCTACTGAGTAGACGCTTGGGCAACTCATTATTGACCAATTTTTATTGCGATGAGCATTACTCATAATCAAAAATTCGTTTGTGGTATTTTCATATCGAGATAATTAATGTTGTATTCCCTTAAACATCTTCCTGATTGTTATCCACGTCCAGATCAACCAAAAGTATCGAGCTGGATTGCTGTCCTGGTGGCAATGCTGATTATCAGCGTGATCCTTATGCGGATATTCGGACGATACATCGATAACAGTCACTTCTGGATATTGGCTATTGGCACACCATTAGTTGTGTGGATTGTGAGTTTCACTATTCGCATATGGGCGTGGTCATTACAGGACAGTAAAGCGAATGGTTTTGACCGGCGTCGGGAGCAATGGATATTAAGTGAGACTCGTAGGGCACGTCGTGCGCTTCAGATTCTGAATACGACATTTATAACGGCCCATCAGGATGATGAACAAGCTTCTGTTGCAGTTGAAATGCTCAATAACCACAGCATTATCATTTCGCAGTCGGACTGGAAAGGCGAAGAAAGCAGGAGGCTGAGCCGTATTACGGCAGAACCAGAAGATACTCCTGGATTGGTCATCTCACGTTTGTTCTCAGAACTCATTGCTGATCTTCCAGTTCACCAGTTTCCTGAGAACGCTTCGCTTGTTGTCATCCTCGATATCTCGTCATCTCTGTCATTCCCTGCTGTCAGAAATATCTGGCAGGAAGCCTGGCAGGAGAGTGGCATAACCTGCGCGCTTGAGTACACCGACAGCAATGGGCCGGGGGTAATCAACCACTGGATGGATCACCGCATTAAAGATGATGCAATGTTACGTCAGTTGGACAAGTCGTCATGAATGACATTATCTCCCGTAAAATTAAATCCGGCAGCGATCCGCGCATGCTGCCGGATTATGCTGCTCTGCGCGATGAACTGAGCAAACTGTCACATCCGGCGCGTCCGGACGTGAACTGGCGATATGCCGAAAAACTCTGTCTTTCACTGTTTGAGCAAAATGGTGTAGAGCTGCAGACGGCAGCCTGGTATACGCTGACCCGGACTCAACTGGCTGGATTGGCGGGCCTGAATGAAGGCCTGGCAATACTCGAGGCGCTCATCACCCACCAATGGGGCGCACTCTGGCCGCAGCCGGTCCATGCCCGGATGGAAATCCTCAGCAGTCTGAGCCAGCGCCTGCAGCAACGGATGCGCACGCTTCCTCTCAGCTACAGCGATCTCCGCTCGCTTTATCTGGCGGAGCAGCAGCTTAATCGTATGGGAGAGGTGCTGCAGCGGCAGGCGCTTAAACATCTCAGCCAGCTTGATACCCTGCGTACCCTGATGCACAACAGCACTGTCCGGCTGGAAAACAGCAAAGGTGCATCCAGCAAAGGTGCGTCCAGCGACGCTGACGCACTTCAGCCCGGTGTGGTACTACCGGCAACGGAGATCAATCGCTCAGGAACATCCGTTGATGCACAGCCCACCATTCCGCTTGCGGAGAAAACCGAACCGGATAACCGGGTAAAATGGGTGTATGTAGCCCAGCCGGCACATCAGCCGAATGTGGACGTGCTGGCGGCGATCCCGGTGCCAGAAAAAAAGTGCAAATCCTTTGCCGCCGGGATGTTTACCATGCTGGTGGCAGGTGCGGCGGCGGTGTGGGGCTGGCATCTCTTGCACCAACCTGACCCGCTACAGACGCAGCTTGCGTCATCCCTGATGCCGTTACCCGCAACACTTAGGCCAGAACAACGGCAGATGCTGCATCAGCAAGCGCTTTCACCGCAAGCCTTTATCGCAGCCACGCAGCAGCAGATTGAGCGCCTGGATCGGTTGCCACCGGACTGGCGTATTCACTACAGCCGTCAGTTGGTTGAACAGGCTGAGGCGTTGTGGCCGGAACAGGCAAAACCTCTGGCACAGCAGTGGCTGCGGCAGTTAAACGCTGCCAGCATACCGGCAGAAAACCTGAATGGCTGGCATCAGGGAATGACGACGCTACAGAATCTGAGCGACCGCCTGAACGGACTGGATCAACAGAAGGGAAAATACATGACGGTCAGTGAGCTGAAATCAGTGGTATTTTCAGCCATGCAGTCGTTCAACCAGTCTCTGCCGGCTGAAGAGCAGCTGCGGGCACTGTCAGAAAATGCTGCCGGTGAACCTTTACCTGCCGCTGCCAGCTCTCAACTGGAGATGCACCTGAAACAACTGACTGCCGGTTATGCTGAATTAAAACGGAATGCATCAAAATAAGGCCGTAAAAACCATCAGTGACGCAATCCATTTCTCTGATAACCACGCGTTTTGGCTTGCACGGCGAACTTCTCGCAGGTGGGCAGTAAAAGTGATTTTTCCCGCCGTTATCCGGACTAATCGCGGGATTTAGCGAACGATGTCGAACGGTAGTTGGGCGGAATGCCTGATGAAATCGGTTTTTGACGAACAGAAGAGGCGGCGTGAAGGGTGTATATGGTGTCCCCTGCAGGAATCGAACCTGCAACTAGCCCTTAGGAGGGGCTCGTTATATCCATTTAACTAAGAGGACGACGGCGCGCAGTATAGCGCAGATAGGCGCAGAAATTCACTACGACGCCGTGCGTTTGCTCATTCCGACAGCAACTTAACCGTTTTGCTCTTCACGCTGACGGCGCTTCTCCTGCTTTTTTTGATCGGCCTTGGCTTTGGCGACCGCCGCTTCGCTCATGTCATTGCGGATCTGCGCATGGCTGATCAGGGCAAAAATCAGGGTGCCGCCGGTAATGTTACCTAACAGCGTAGGCAGGGCGAATGGCCAGAAAAATTCGTGCCAGGGAATGCTGCCATTAAACACCAGATAGAGCACTTCCACCGAACCAACCACGATATGCGCCAGATCGCCCAGCGCTACCAGCCAGGTCATCATCACAATCACCACCAGTTTGGCACCGCCGGCTGAAGGGAACATCCACACCATAGTGGCGATAATCCAGCCGGAGATCACCGCATTGGCAAACATCTCGCCAGGGGTGTTTTCCATCACCTTCATGCTGATGTTGGTAAACGCCTGACGGGTCGCATCATCAAAAATCGGCATCTCATTAAACGCCAGCGCGCCCAGCGCGGTGCCAATCAGGTTGCCCAGCAGCACAAAGCCCCACAAACGCAGCAGCAGACCGACATTACCCCAGGTCGGTTTATGCATCACCGGTAATACCGCCGTCACGGTGTTCTCGGTAAACAGCTGCTGGCGCGCCATAATGACAATCACAAAACCAAAGGTGTAACCGAGATTTTCCAGTAAAAATGCGCCGGGTACTCCGTCGAGATGAACCTGGAAAATCCCTTTCGCCATCAGCGAGGCGCCCATCGATAATCCAGCCGCAATGGCTGACCAGAGCAGGGCCATGCCGTCGCGCTCCAGCTCTTTTTCCCCATCCTGACGGATCTCTTCATGTATCGCCGCCGCACGTGAAGGTAACGCCTCCTCATCGACTTCTATTTCCGTTCCCTCGTCCTTTTCATCGCTTTCAACGTCATTGTGACCCTGTTGGTTACCTGATGAAGGCTTCATATTTTCTCCTGGTGATAGTGCTGTGGCGTAATAAGCGTAGCTGCTTTTTATTTGCCGATAATGTAACGGTCGATATGAATAAGCGTAACAAGCTTTTTCGCGGCTGCATTTTTAAGCAAACAGCGTGGCGGACCGCACATATCGCCTCCTGACGGTCGGTCTCAACGGCGGTGCAGACTTCGGCCCACAGCAACATTATGGTATTATCCTGGCCTCTTTTTAGCTGGTGCGATTCCCCCTTCATGTTGGAAATCATTACGCTCTCTTGTGTTCGCGATGAACGGACGCTGTTCCATCGGCTGTCGTTCAGCGTCAAAGCAGGTGACATTGTGCAGATTGAGGGACCGAACGGCGCCGGTAAGACCTCGCTGTTGCGCTTGCTGGCGGGATTAAGCCGGGCAGAACAGGGCGAGATTCGCTGGCACGATCGGCCGAACCAGCAGCAGCGCGAACGCTGGCACGCATCGATGCTCTATCTGGGGCATCATCCCGGCGTGAAAGCCGTGCTCTCCCCACTGGAAAATTTGCGCTTTTACCATCCTGACTGCGACGACGCGCAGATTTTTGCTGCGCTGGAAAGCGTCGATCTGCTGGGTTACGAAGAAGTGCCGGTGGCGCAGCTGTCGGCAGGCCAGCAGCGGCGGGTGGCGCTGGCGCGTTTGTGGCTGAGTCGCGCCACCTTGTGGATTCTGGATGAACCGCTGACTGCCATCGACAAAACGGGCATCGAAAAATTAATGATGAAATTTGCTCAGCATGCCGATAACGGCGGGGCGGTGATCCTGACGACCCATCAGGACTTGCCCGGCCAGACGGCGCGGGTGCGTAAAATTCGCCTGAGCGCGACGGAGTTAATCTGATGCTGTTGCGCCTCATCCAGCGTGAATTGCGTATTGCCTTTCGTGGCGGGGCCGATGTGGTTAATCCGCTGTGGTTTTTTCTGATCGTCATCACCCTGTTTCCGCTGGGTATCGGACCCGATCCGCAACAGCTGGCGCGCATTGCGCCCGGTGTCGCCTGGGTCGCCGCGCTGCTGGCATCGCTGCTGGCGCTGGAGCGGCTGTTTCGCGATGATTTTATCGATGGCTCACTTGAGCAACTGCTGTTGCTGCCGACGCCACTGCCGGTCACGGTGCTGGGGAAAGTGATTGCGCACTGGCTGGTAACCGGCTTGCCGCTGATTGTGCTGTCGCCGCTGGCGGCACTGCTGTTATCGCTCGATTTTAATGGCTGGTGGGCAATGGCGTTAACGCTGTTGATCGGCACGCCGACCCTGAGTTTTCTCGGGGCGATCGGCGTCGGGTTAACCGTCGGTTTACGGCGAGGCGGCGTACTGCTGAGCCTGCTGGTGCTGCCGCTGTCGATTCCGGTGCTGATTTTCGCCAGCGCGGCGATTGAGGCCGCCGGGCAGGGCTTACCGATTGGCGGCTATCTGGCGATCCTCGGGGCGATGCTGCTGGTCAGCGCCACCCTGTCACCGTTTGCTACTGCGGCGGCGCTGCGGATTACCCTGCAATGACCGCGTCTGACCGGCGCGGCGACCCATAATTTACCGAAATGTGAGTGGCTGATATGTGGAAAGCGTTACATCAACTGGGGAAACCCGAGCGGCTCTATCAGTGGTCTGGTCGGCTGATACCCTGGTTCGCCGTGACGGGCCTGGCGTCGTTGCTGTTAGGGTGGATCTGGGGATTTGGTTACGCACCGGCTGATTATCAGCAGGGCGACAGTTTCCGCATTATCTATATCCACGTTCCGGCCGCGATGTGGTCGATGGGCATCTACGCCTCGATGGCGATTGCCGCTTTTTGCGGACTGGTGTGGCAGCTGAAGATGGCCGATCTGGCCTCTGCCGCGATGGCACCGGTCGGCGCGGTGTTCACCTTTATTGCGCTGGTTACCGGCTCGGCGTGGGGCAAACCGATGTGGGGCACCTGGTGGATCTGGGATGCGCGCCTCACCTCGGAGCTGGTGCTGCTGTTCATCTATATGGGGGTGATTGCGCTCTATCACGCCTTTGATGACCGCCGTACTGCCGGTCGTGCCGCCGGTATCCTGATTCTGGTTGGCGTGGTGAATCTGCCGATCATTCACTTCTCGGTACAGTGGTGGAATACCCTGCATCAGGGCTCGTCCGGCATACTGCAGCAGGCCATCGCGCCGGTGATGCGTACCCCGCTGCGCTGGTCGATTCTCGGTTACCTGCTGCTGTTTCTCACCCTGACCCTGATGCGGTTACGTAATCTGATTTTATTAACCGAACGCCATCGTCCGTGGGCGATCGGCGTGGCAAACAAGGGAGAGAAAGCATGACGCCGGCATTTTCGTCATGGCACGCCTTCTTCGCCATGGGCGGTTACGCCTTCTATGTCTGGCTGGCCGTCGCCTGCACCTTAATTCCGCTGATCGGTCTGGTGTTGCATACCCTGCTGACACGACGCCGTTTACTGGCAGAGATCCGCCAGCGCGAGGCGCGCGAACGTCGCATCCGGACAGCGAAGAGTAAAAAAGCCGCCGCTGAAGCGGCAGGAGAAAGCCTGTGAATATCCGTCGACGTAATCGTCTGTATGCCGTGCTGGCGATTCTGATCGGCCTCAGCCTGGCCACGGCGCTGGTGATGTATGCGCTGCGCTCGAACATCGATCTGTTTTATACCCCAAGTGAAATCCTGTATGGCAAAGGCGAGGCGCATGAAGTTCCGGAACCGGGACAACGGCTGCGTGTCGGCGGCATGGTGATGCCGGGCAGCGTCAAACGCGATCCCAACACGCTGGCGGTGTCGTTCAAACTTTATGATGCCAGCGGCGTGGTGAGCGTCAGTTTTGAAGGGATTTTGCCGGACCTGTTCAGAGAAGGGCAGGGCGTGGTCGCGCAAGGAGTGCTGGAGACTGGCAACCGGATTATCGCCAAAGAAGTGCTGGCGAAGCACGATGAAAAATATACGCCGCCGGAGATTGAAGACGCGATGAAGAAAAATCACAACGGCCCGCAGTCGCTGTATCAGCCGGGAAAACAGTCATCATGATGCCGGAAATCGGAACCTTTCTGCTCTGCCTGGCGCTGGGCATTGCACTGCTGCTCAGCACCTATCCGCTGTGGGGTGCGGTGCGCCAGGATGCCCGCCTGATGGCGATGGCGCGTCCGCTGGCTGCCGGCCTGTTCGTGCTGATTGCAGCCGCATTTTTGCTGCTGGTCTGGGCCTTCATTGCCAATGATTTTACCGTCAGCTATGTTGCCACCAACTCCAACAGCCTGCTGCCGATCTATTACCGCATCGCCGCCACCTGGGGCGCCCATGAAGGTTCACTGCTGTTGTGGGTGCTGCTGCTGAGTACCTGGACCGTGGCGGTCGCGATCTTCAGTCGCGGCATGCCGCAGGATGCGCTGGCACGCGTGCTGGCGGTGATGGGAATGATTAACCTCGGTTTCCTGCTGTTTATCCTGCTGACCTCAAATCCCTTCAGCCGCACCTTGCCCGATTTCCCGATTGATGGACACGATCTGAACCCAATGCTGCAGGATATCGGTCTGATCTTCCATCCGCCGCTGCTCTATATGGGCTATGTCGGATTCTCGGTGGCGTTTGCCTTTGCTATTGCCTCATTGATGGCCGGACGGCTCGACACCGCCTGGGCTCGCTGGTCACGCCCATGGACCACCGCGGCCTGGGTGTTTCTTACCATCGGCATCGT
Source organism: Pantoea brenneri (assembly GCF_038594305.1). NCBI lineage: Bacteria > Pseudomonadati > Pseudomonadota > Gammaproteobacteria > Enterobacterales > Erwiniaceae > Pantoea > Pantoea brenneri. The sequence goes on from NZ_JBCGBG010000001.1 coordinate 284,659, forward strand.
GCTCGGTTCGGCCTGGGCCTATTACGAACTGGGCTGGGGTGGCTGGTGGTTCTGGGATCCGGTAGAAAATGCCTCGTTCATGCCTTGGCTGGCGGGCACCGCGTTAATGCACTCGCTGGCGGTCACTGAAAAGCGTGGCACCTTTAAAGCCTGGACGGTGCTGCTGGCGATTACGGCCTTTTCGCTCAGCCTGCTCGGGACTTTTTTGGTACGTTCCGGGGTGCTGGTTTCGGTGCACTCATTTGCCTCCGATCCGGCGCGCGGCATGTTTATCCTCGCCTTCCTGGTGATTGTGATTGGCAGTTCGCTGCTGCTGTACGCTATCAAGGGCGGAAAAGTGCGTAGCCGGGTGCAGAATGAAACCTGGTCACGGGAATCTTTCCTGCTCGGTAACAATGTCTTGCTGATTGCCGCCATGCTGGTGGTGCTGCTCGGCACGCTGTTGCCGCTGGTGCATAAGCAGCTCGGACTGGGCAGCATCTCGGTGGGTGAGCCGTTCTTTAACACCATGTTCAGCTGGCTGATGGCGCCGTTTGCCCTGCTGCTGGGGATTGGACCGCTGGTGCGCTGGCGTCGTGACGAGCCACAGAAACTGGCGAAACGACTGGCGCTGGCGCTGATCGTGACGCTGGCCGGTTCGATAGTGATCCCGTGGTGGTTACAGGATCGTATTGCCGCCATGACCGTGGTCGGGCTGATGATGTCGCTGTGGATCATTGTGCTGACGCTGCTGGAACTGCATGAGCGCGCCACCCATCGCCATACCTTCTTTGCCGGGCTGCGTCATCTCTCGCGCAGTCACTGGGGCATGGTACTGGGCCATCTTGGCGTGGGCGTAACGGTGATTGGCATTGCCTTCAGCACCCAGTACAGCGTAGAGCGCGATGTGCGGATGAAGGCCGGCGACAGCGTGGACATTCATCATTACCACTTTGTTTTTCGTGGCGTGCAGAACCTGCAGGGCCCTAACTATAGCGGCGGTTCAGGTGTGATCGACGTGACGCGCAACGGCAAACCGGAAGCGACGCTGCAGGCTGAAAAGCGTTTTTATACTGCCGCACGCACCATGATGACCGAAGCGGCGATTGACGGCGGTTTCAGCCGCGATCTCTACGCGGCGTTAGGCGAAGAGCTGGATGATGGTGGCTGGGCAGTGCGGATCTATTACAAACCCTTTGTGCGCTGGATCTGGTTCGGCGGCCTGTTGATGGCGCTGGGTGGCCTGTTCTGCCTGTGTGATCCTCGCTATCGCGCCCGCAAAAAAACGGTCCCTCAGGAGCTGGCATGAATAAGAAAATCCTGTTTATCCCGCTGGTGCTGTTTCTGCTGCTGGCGGCGGCGCTGCTGTGGCAGCTGGCGCGCAATGCCGACGGTGACGATCCGACCCGACTGGAATCGGCGCTGATTGGCAAGCCGGTGCCGCTGTTCAGGCTGGAAGCGCTCGATCAGCCGGGTAAAGTTTACGATCAGCAGGTGCTGACCGACGGCAAACCGATACTGCTTAACGTCTGGGCCACCTGGTGCCCGACCTGTCGGGCCGAACATCACTACCTTAATAGCCTGGCGGAGCAGGGCATTCGGGTGGTCGGGCTGAACTACAAAGACGATCGCAACAAAGCGGTCAGCTGGCTGAATACGCTGGGTAACCCGTATGCGCTCAGCCTGTATGACGGCAACGGGATGCTCGGGCTGGATCTCGGCGTCTACGGCGCACCAGAAACCTTCCTGATCGATGGCAAAGGCATCATCCGCTATCGCCATGCAGGCGATCTGAATGAGCGCGTCTGGCAGCAGGAAGTGAAGCCGTTGTGGATCAAATACAGTAAGGAGGCGGGAGCATGAGGCGTCTGTTACTGCTGGTCTGTGGGCTGCTGTTCAGCTTTAGCCTGTGGGCGTCTATCGATACCCTGCAGTTCGATTCAGTGGCGCAGGAAGAACAATACCGCGATCTGACCGCCTCGCTGCGCTGCCCGAAATGCCAGAACAACAGCATCGCCGACTCGAACGCGATGATTGCGGCGGATATGCGACTCAAGGTCTATCAGCTAATGAAGCAGGGCCAGGACCGTCAGCAAATTATCGATTACATGGTGGCGCGTTACGGCAACTTCGTCACTTATCAGCCGCCGGTTACGCCGTCTACCCTGATTTTATGGGTCGGACCGGCGCTGTTCGTGCTGCTGGGCGGATGCGTTATCGTGCTGCGCAGTCGCCAGCGTAAAACCCGCAGCGAGCTGGATGAAGATGAACAACAGCGTCTTGATGCGCTACTGAAGTCAGACAGGAAGCCGTAATGAGTGCATTTTGGATCACCCTTTTACTGTTGTTGCTGGCAGCCTGTGTATTGTTCCTTGCCGCAGGCTGGCGGCAGCGGCAAGCCAGCGCTGGCGATCGCGATCGCCTCAATCAGCGCTTCTATCATCAGCGTCTGAGCGAACTGGCGGAAGATGAAGAGCAGGGCGTGGTGGCGGAGCGGCCGGTCATGGAGCGGGAGCTGCAACAGACGCTGCTGGCCGATATTCCGCCCACCCAGACCGCACAGGCGCACAGCAGTAGCCGCTGGATATTACTGCCCGGCCTGATTGTGCTGCTGCTGGTGTCGCTGGGGACCTATCTGAAAGTCGGCGGCCTGGCGCAGCTGACCGGCTGGATGCAGGTGCAGCAGGACTATCCTGCCTTACGGGCACGGCTGATGGACCCGGCGGCGAAGCCGCTGACGATGGAGGAGCTGGCGCGGTTGCAGCTCGGGCTGCGCAGTGCACTGCAGTCGGAACCGGACAACCTTAACGACTGGACCATGCTGGGACGGCTCGGCATGGTGCTGAATAACGCCAGCATCGCCAGCCAGGCGTTTGAACGGGCTTTGCAGCTTGCACCTAACGATCCCGGCCTGAAGCAGGATTACGCCGAAGTGCTGACTCGCTCCAGCGATCCGCAGGATAACCGCCAGGCGGCGCTGCTGCTGCACGAATTGCTTAAGGCCGATCGGCACAACCTGCGTACTCTGGGCCTGCTGGCGTTTAATGCTTTTGAGCAACAGCAATATGATCAGGCGATTGATGCCTGGCAAACGCTGCTGACGCTGTTACCGGCTAACGATGAGCGGCGTGTGATGATCGCCCGTAGCATTGAGCAGGCCAAAACCGCGGCCGGGCAACAGAGCAGCCAGCTGGCACTCAGTATCAGCCTGACGCCGCAGGCAGAAAAAATATTACCGCAAGGCGGAGTGTTGTATATTTCTGTCACTGACGGTGTTTCGCCGGTGCCGGTGGCGGTAAAACGCCTGCCGCTCAGCCACTTTCCGTTATCGCTGACGCTGGATGACAGCAATGCGATGATGCCGGATCGCCTGTTGTCGGCGCAGCATCAGCTTCAGGTACGGGCGCGCATTTCCCGCGACGGCAGTGCCAACGCGCGTTCGGGTGACTGGTTTGGTCTGAGTGCGGTTATGCCCTGGGACGGCCATCAGCAGATGGCAGTAGAAATAAATCAACAGCAGCCCTGAGCGCGGGATCCGACGACGCTCAGGCAGATCCTGTCTCACCCAGGCTGACGTAAAGTTAGCTATGCTGAGGGTATGCAGGTTCGTTAATGGACTGCCGCCTGAAGGGTGAGCAGACTTTTTTTCATCCGCACAGGGAGATTGGAATGAATTATCGCCTGACCAGCCTGGCTGTTGCCAGCGTTCTTCTGGTGGGTTGTGCCAGTTCGAAGCCGGCGAATGACGAACCTGCTCAGCGCAGCGATCCGTTCGAAGGCTTTAACCGCACGATGTTCAACTTTAACTACAACGTGCTCGATCCCTATGTGCTTCGCCCGGTAGCCGTCGCCTGGCGCGACTATGTACCGGTGCCAGCCCGCACCGGCCTGAGTAATTTTCTCGGTAACCTCGAAGAACCCGCCAGCATGGTTAACGCCATTCTGGTCGGTAACGGCCGTGATGCGGGTATTCACTTCACCCGTTTCTTCCTGAACAGCGTGCTGGGGCTGGGCGGCTTCATTGATGTGGCCGGTAAAGCTAATCCGGAGCTGGCGCGTGAAGAGCCGCACCGTTTCGGCACCACGCTGGGCCACTATGGCGTCGGCTATGGTCCTTACGTTGAACTGCCGGCTTACGGCAGCTTTACCGTCCGTCAGGATGGTGGCGACTACGTCGATACCCTCTATCCGATTCTCGGCTGGCTGACCTGGCCGATGTCGATTGGTAAATGGACGCTGGAAGGGATTGAGACGCGGGCACAGCTGCTCGACTCGGATGCCATCCTCAAACAGCAAAGCGATCCATACGCCTTTATTCGCAACGCCTACTTCCAGCGTCACGATTTCCTGGCGCGCGGTGGCAAGCTCAAACCGGAAGAGAACCCGAACGCAGCCGCGATTCAGGACGATCTGCAGGATATTGACGCGCAGTAAGGTGCGGTTTTTATAGCAGCAAAAAGGGCGACTCCGGTGAGTCGCCCTTTTTATTGGCCTCTGCGCATCAGAACTTATAGTTAAAGTTCGCGCCATACAGCCAGGCCTTACCTTCGGAATTAAAGGTATACGGGCCTTCTTTGACCGTCACGTTCTGGCCGTGCATATAAGAGATGCCCACATCGACCGAAGCATTGTCGTCAAACGCGTAGGAGGTCCCGGCGCTTAACCACAGGCGATCCTGATCCGGGATGGAGATCGAACGCTTATCTGCCGGAACCGGGCTGTCATCAAAGGCGATACCGGTACGGAAGGTCCAGTTCTTGTCGTAGAAGTAGGTGGTCCCGAGCGCGATACGCCAGGCATCACGGTAACTTTCATCTTTATAGAACAGGGTCTGACCGTTGGAACCGGTCGCTTTCAGCTCCTGGAACTGGCTCCAGCTGGTATAAGCCATGCTGTAGTGAACCGCCCACTGCGGTGCCACTTTATGCCAGCCCGACACTTCCCACATTTCCGGCAGGTTGAGGGTCAGCGCGCCTGGAATGGTCGAGCCGTTGGTGCCATAAGGGATGCCGGACTGCTGTGGATTATTAACCGCGTTCAGCGCAGAAGGGAGATTACTTTTGTAATCGCCATCAAAATCAACTTTGACTTCTGAGCGGTAGGTAAAGCCGAAACGGTTATTTTCATCTACTTCATACAGGATACCGGCGTTCCAGCCGTAGCCCCACTCATCACCTTTCAGATGGGCGACCTGGGTATCCGCCGGGATGCGTAACGCTGCGCCTGATTCACCGGCATAACGTTCGATTTTTGCTTTGGCGTAGACCGCATCAAATCCCACCCCGACGCTGAAATGTTCATTCAGTCGGTAAGCGGTGCTGAGGTTAAAATTGCCGGTCATCAGGTCGGTTTTACCGCCGTAGCCGCCAGCGGTGTAACCATTATTAAACTCTGTTGCTAAGCCATAATTGGAGGTAGCAGACGCGCCTATCCACCATTGATCATTAATTGGCTGGACGTAATGAATATTCGGCACCCATTGGCTCGGGGCAATATTATTTGCATCCAGACTGCGGCCACTCTGGCTGCGTCCGCTGATATTCACATCCGGATCGATATACACCGCCCCGATGGAAAACGCCGGACGATCCATTAACGCCATGGTTGCCGGGTTACGGCTGGCGGACGCGGCGGTATCGCCCATTGCGCCTTCGCCTGAATATGCGCGACCTAAACCAATCGAAGAAAACTCATTTAACTGAAACCCAGCTGCGTAAACATGTGAAGAGACAAGCGCCACTGCAGCCGCCACGGCTGACTTTGCAAACAGGTTTTTATGGTTCATGACCACAACCTCATGTGAATTATTATTTAACGTTATTACGTCGCGTAACAAGGGACGGCGGATTGTAGGGACTGATGTAAATCGCACATATCAGACCAGTGCGGAGAGTATAGGTCCGACCTGTGTGCATGTTGCAATATTGTTTTTAAAATATTTCAGGATTGATCGCTTAAAATTCGATCTGCGTAACAAAACTGACCCGACGCAGCACAGCATAACCAGTCCAGTTTGTTCTGGATCAAATTTTATTGTGATATTCGTCACTTAGCTACAGGTTGATGGCGCATCTTTAACCGAAGAGGTAAAATCTGGCGCATAAAATTGCTTATCCCACCAGACTATCGTCAGGAGAAAATGATGACTGATGCCATTAAAAAATGCAGTGCGACCGAAACGGCAGCCTGCTGTTGCGTCGATGTCGGCACGGTAATGGATAATACCGATTGCACTGCCAGCTGGTCGGAGTGGTTTGCACAGCGCGCTGATGCTGAAGCAAAACTGGCCAGCCTGACCGAACGTGCGCGTGAAGTTGAGTCTGACCCTTGCCTGATTGAGGCTCGCTTCAGCGATGTGGACCAGGGAGTACAACTCGATATCGATTTCACCTTCTGCTGCCAGGCAGAAACCCTGATTTTCCAGCTCGGTTTACGCTAACCCGCCAGACGCCGCTTTCAGAGCGGCGTTTTTCATTTTCGTGTTTCCCTTCGCAATTTTCCCCTTTCGATATTGGCGACTCACCCGCTTGTGGTTAACACTGGGATCAGGTCAGACCTCTTTGGGCAATGATGCCACAGTCCCGATTCACAGGTGAGAACAATGAGCAAAGCGCAGCCGCTGCTGACGCGCGATGGCGAACGCATCGCGATTACCCACGGGTTACGTACCCCTTTTTTGCGCCAGGCGACCGGCTTCCATGGCATTCCGGCGGTAGAACTGGGACGGATGGTGGTCAGCGAATTAATGGCACGCAGCGAACTGCCGGTCGACGTGATTGAGCAGCTGGTGTTTGGTCAGGTAGTGCAGATGCCCGAAGCGCCGAATATTGCGCGCGAAATCGTACTCAGCAGCGGACTCAGCGTCCATACCGACGCGTACAGCGTCAGCCGCGCCTGCGCCACCAGTTTTCAGGCGGTGGCTAACGTCTGTGAAAGTTTACTGGCCGGGACCATCTCTGCCGGCATCGCCGGTGGTGCTGATTCGTCATCGGTGCTGCCGATTGGCGTCAGCAAAACCCTGGCGCGAGCCCTGGTTGATCTCAATAAAGCGCGCAGCCTGTCGCAAAAATTACAGATTCTGCGTCGTCTGCGCCCGCGTGATCTGCTACCGGTGCCGCCTGCGGTGGCCGAGTATTCAACCGGACTGCGAATGGGCGACACCGCCGAGCAGATGGCCAAAAGCCACGGTATCAGTCGTCAGGCACAGGATGCGCTGGCGCTGCGTTCTCACCAGCATGCCGCCAAAGCATGGCAATCGGGCGTGCTGCAACAGGAAGTGATGGCGGCGCTGGTGCCGCCCTGGAAAAAGCCAATCGATCAGGACAATAACGTGCGGATGGATGCCAAAGCTGAAGATTATGCCCGGCTGCGTCCGGCGTTTGATCGCCAGCACGGCAGCGTGACTGCCGCCAACAGTACGCCTCTGACGGACGGTGCGGCAGCAGTCATCCTGATGCGTGAAGGGCGCGCCCGTGAGTTGGGACTGCAACCGCTTGGCTATCTGCGCAGCTATGCCTTTACCGCGATTGGCGTACAGCAGGATATGCTGCTGGGCCCGGCCTACGCCTCGCCCGTGGCGCTGGACCGCGCTGGCATTACGCTGGCCGATCTGACGCTGATTGATATGCATGAAGCTTTCGCCGCTCAGACTCTGAGTAACCTGCAACTGTTCCGGGATGAGCGCTTTGCCCGCGAAGTGCTGAATCGTCCCCATGCGCTGGGTGAGGTGAATGAAGAGCGCTTTAACGTACTGGGGGGATCGATCGCCTATGGCCATCCTTTTGCCGCTACCGGTGCGCGAATGATCACCCAGACGCTGAACGAACTTCGGCGGCGCGGGGGAGGATTAGGACTGGTTACCGCCTGTGCGGCCGGTGGTCTGGGTGCGGCAATGGTTCTGGAGGCCGAATAATGGAGCAGAATGCTTTTCATTTACAGCTGCGGCTGGATCACGTCGGCGTCATAACCATTGACGTGCCGGGCGAGAAGATGAACACCCTTAAAGCGGAATTTGCTGGCCAGATCGCTGCCATTATTGCCGAGGCGCGGCGCGATCCTCAGCTGGCCGGGCTGGTACTGATTTCGGGCAAAGCTGACAACTTTATCGCCGGTGCCGACATCAGCATGATCGATCGCTGTCAGAGTGCCGCAGATGCTGAAGCGCTGGCGAAACAGGGACAGGAAGTGATGGCGATGCTTGCCGCCTTGCCTTTCCCGGTGGTGGCGGCGATTCACGGTGCCTGCTTCGGCGGCGGGCTTGAGCTGGCGCTGGCTTGCGATGCGCGCATCTGCTCGCTGGATGATAAAACCCGCCTTGGTTTGCCGGAAGTCCAGCTCGGCTTATTGCCCGGCTCAGGCGGCACGCAGCGGTTACCCCGCTTGATCGGCGTGCAGCAGGCGTTGCCGCTGATCCTGACCGGTAAAAGCCTGCGGGCGAAACAGGCCCGTAAACTCGGCATGGTTGATGATGCGGTGCCGCAGGCGATTTTGCTGGAGACCGCTATCGCACGGGTGAAAAAAGGCAAGGCCAGCGCCCGTACGCTGCCGCTGCGCGATCGCCTGCTACAGGGACCGGTTGCGCGTCAGGCGCTGTTTGCGCTGGCCAGTCGCCAGACCGCCGCCAAAACGCAGGGCAACTACCCGGCGGCAAAACGCATTATTGACGTGGTGCGCATTGGACTGGAGCAGGGCAGCCGTGCCGGACATGATGCTGAAGCCCGCGCCTTTGGTGAGCTGGCTATGACGCCAGAATCGGTTGCGTTACGCGGCCTGTTCTTCGCAACCACCGCGATGAAAAAAGAACGGGGTGGCGACGCGACGCCGCGCCCGGTCCACAACATCGGTATTCTGGGTGGCGGCCTGATGGGCGGCGGTATCGCCAGCGTCAGTGCCATCAACGCCGGGTTACCGGTGCGCATAAAGGATATCTCGCTGGAGGGGATAAACCATGCGCTGAAAACCAGCTGGGAGCTGCTGAGCAAAAAGGTTAAACGCCGTCAGATCACCCCGGCTCAGCGTCAGCAGCAGATGGCCCGTATCACCGGCGGCATTGATTATCAGGGCTTCGCCCGGCGTGATGTGGTGATTGAAGCGGTATTTGAAGATCTGGCGCTCAAGCAACAGATGGTGCGTGAGATTGAATCACACTGTCAGCCGCAGACGATATTTGCCTCTAACACCTCTTCCTTGCCGATTGAGGATATCGCTGCCGGGGCGCAGCGGCCGGAAAACGTTATCGGACTGCACTATTTCAGCCCGGTAGAGAAAATGCCGCTGGTGGAGGTCATTCCCCATCTGAATACCTCCAGCGAAACACTGGTAACGATCGTGGCACTGGCGCGCAGCCAGGGCAAAACGCCGATTGTGGTGGCGGATAAGCCCGGTTTTTACGTTAACCGGATTCTGGCACCCTATATAAATGAGGCGATGCGCTGTCTGCTGGAAGGTGAACCGATTGAGCATATCGATCGTGCGCTGGTGAAATTTGGTTTCCCGGTCGGTCCACTCCAGCTGCTGGATGAGGTCGGCATTGATGTCGGCAGCAAAATTTCCCCGATTCTGCAGCAGGCTTACGGCGAGCGTTTTGCCGCGCCTGCTGCGTTTGAGGCGGTACTGAATGATGGCCGCAAAGGGCGTAAAAACCGCAAAGGCTTCTATCGCTACGATCAGCCGCGCTGGCAGCGTAAAAAGCCGGATGCATCGCTTTATGCCTTACTGAAAATTACGCCGCAGGCGCGACAGAGTGAGGCGCAGATAGCCGAACGCTGCGTGATGATGATGCTGAACGAAGCGGCGCGCTGCCTGGATGAGCAGGTGATTCGCTGCGCGCGGGATGGCGATATCGGCGCGGTGTTCGGCATCGGTTTCCCGCCGTTTCTCGGTGGTCCGTTCCATTATATGGAACAATCGGGCGCGGCGGAGCAGGTCAATAGATTAACCCGGCTAATGCAGCAACATGGCGAACGTTTCGCGCCGTGTGAAGCGCTGATTAAGGCCGCCGCAGAATAGACGAAATTTTACATTTTTGGCTGAAATGGAATACCCACTCCGATTCAGCGGGTTAGAAAAGCGTCGCCAGAGTGTGCGCCGCAGCAGGAATCTGAGAAGTGCTTATTTAATAAACAACCGGTTGACTATACTGAAGCCATTAGGGTACAACACAGCGTTCATTCGCAGAGTGAAGAGTCAGGCGCGATGCGTCGGGCGATGTCGACAAACAACAGCGGTGCTTTATGCAAGTTTTTATCATGCGTCACGGCGATGCAGCTCTGGAAGCAGCAAGTGATTCAGTCAGGCCTTTAACGCTATGCGGCTGTGATGAATCACGCCAGATGGCGAACTGGCTTAACAGTCAGACGCCGGACATAGAATGTGTGCTGGTCAGTCCCTACCTGCGTGCGCAGCAAACGCTCGCCACGGTACGTGAGGCATTTCCTCTGCCTGAAGGCCAGGAAGTGTTACCTGAATTAACGCCGGGCGGCGACCCGGGGCTGGTGGGGTGCTATCTGCAAACCCTGGCAAATGAAGGGGTGAAATCCGCGCTGGTGATTTCACATTTACCGTTGGTGGGGTATTTAGTCTCTGAACTTTGCCCGCAGGAAGCGCCGCCAATGTTCGCCACTTCCGCTATCGCCTGCGTCGAGTTTGATCCGGCACAGAGTGAAGGCAAACTGCTGTGGCAGGTCAGTCCGCGCAAACTGGCAAAAGCGATTTAACGTCTGTGGGCCGAAACGTCGGCCCTTCCTCTCAGGGCAATTCAGGCGGTTGCCACTCCTCAATCTCAATCAGCACCAGCAGGGCGGCATCGCCGCCAAACATCTTCGGTGCCTGATGAAAAGCCATTACCCACGGATGCTGGGCCAGCCACAGCGGCGTTTGCTGCTTCAGAACATGTTTACCATGGCCGGTCATCACGCTGGCACAAAACAGATGCTCACGGCGGCAGGCGGCGATCAGCGCCCCCAGTTCCTGCTTGGCCTGCTGCTGGGTTAAGCCGTGCAGGTCGAGAAATATCTCTGGCGTATAGTCGCCGCGCCGCAGTTTTTTCAATTCAAAGTGGCTGACGTCAGCGCGCACATAACGCGTCGCCCCCTCGGTTGAGAGCAGCGGCTGAAACTCATCCGAGAAGTAATGGCTGTTATCCGCCTGCTCTGAAAGCAGACGTTTTACCGGCACCTCGCGGGTTTTCACCCGCGGCTTGTGCACAAAGGTATCCTGTTTTAGCTGGCGCGTTCCGGTCATTAACTGCCGAAACAGCGCTTTATCATCCTGGCTCAAGGGCGTTTTTTTACTCATGGCGGGCCGGTCATATCAGAAAAGGCTGTCAGACAGCAGATGGCGATACCTTACCGTTAAGTGTCATTAAATGTCAGCTTTTTCACCTTGCTGCGCTGAATTCTCCCCGGCTTCATGGCACACTATCGGCCGATTTAGCAAATGGCCTGCGGAGGGCTACGTGGACAAAATTTTCGTCGATGAGGCAGTGAACGAGCTGCACACCATTCAGGACATGCTGCGCTGGGCGGTCAGCCGCTTTTCCGCTGCCGGAATCTGGTACGGACATGGCACAGACAATCCGTGGGACGAAGCCGTTCAACTGGTCCTGCCGTCCCTCTGGCTGCCGCTGGATATTCCGGAAGAGATGCGCAACGCGCGCCTGACCGCCAGTGAGCGTCATCTGATCGTCGAGCGGGTTATTCGCCGCGTCAATGAGCGCATTCCGGTCGCCTATCTGACCCACAAAGCCTGGTTCTGCGGCCACGAATTTTATGTCGATGAGCGGGTACTGGTGCCGCGTTCACCGATTGGTGAACTGATCGAGAATCGCTTTGCCGGTCTGATCAGCGAGAAACCGCGCCACATTCTGGATATGTGCACCGGCAGCGGCTGTATCGCCATCGCCTGCGCCTATGCGTTCCCTGACGCTGAAGTTGACGCGGTCGACATCTCCAGCGATGCGCTGGCGGTTGCCGAGCAGAACATCGAAGAACATGGTCTGATGCAGCAGGTTACGCCGATCCGCGCCGATCTGTTCCGCGAGTTACCGGCGCTGAAATACGATCTGATCGTCACCAATCCGCCTTATGTCGATGCGGAAGATATGGACGATCTGCCGGGCGAATATCACCACGAGCCGGAACTGGGACTGGCGGCAGGCAGCGATGGCCTGAAGCTGGTGCGCCGCATCCTGGCCTGTGCGCCACAGTATCTGAGCGAGCAGGGCGTGCTGATTTGCGAAGTCGGCAACAGCATGGTGCACATGATGGAACAGTATCCCGATGTGCCGTTTACCTGGCTGGAGTTCGATAACGGCGGCGATGGCGTATTTATGCTGACCCGTCAGCAGATCGTCGACGCACAGCATCATTTCTCTTTTTACAAAGACTAAAAGTGGGGCGAAGCATCGCCCGCCGAACCGTAACAAGGAACCACAATGGCCGGAAACAGCATCGGACAATTTTTTCGAGTAACCACCTTTGGCGAGTCCCACGGTCTTGCGCTGGGCTGCATTGTTGATGGTGTGCCGCCGGGCATTCCGCTAACCGAAGCAGATATTCAGCACGATCTCGATCGTCGTCGGCCAGGAACGTCGCGCTATACCACTCAGCGCCGCGAGCCGGATCAGGTGAAAATTTTGTCCGGTGTGTTTGAGGGCGTGACCACCGGTACCTCCATTGGCCTGCTGATTGAGAATACCGATCAGCGTTCCCAGGATTACGGTGCCATCAAAGATCTGTTCCGTCCGGGCCACGCCGATTACACCTACGAACAAAAGTATGGTAAGCGTGACTATCGGGGCGGCGGCCGCTCGTCGGCGCGCGAAACCGCGATGCGCGTTGCTGCCGGTGCGATTGCCAAAAAGTATCTGCAGATGAAGCACGGCGTGGTGGTGCGCGGCTATCTGGCGCAGATCGGCGATATCGCCTGTGAGCTGAAACAGTGGGAGATCGTCGAACAAAATCCGTTCTTCTGCCCGGATGCAGACAAGCTGGACGCGCTGGATGAACTGATGCGCAGCCTGAAAAAAGAGGGTGACTCGATTGGTGCCAAAGTGACGGTAATGGCGGAAAACGTGCCGCCGGGTCTGGGCGAGCCGGTGTTCGACCGTCTGGACGCCGACCTGGCCCATGCGCTGATGAGCATCAACGCAGTGAAGGGCGTCGAGATTGGCGATGGCTTTGCGGTGGTTAATCAGCGTGGCAGCCAGCATCGTGACGAAATTCGCCGTACCGGCTTTCAGAGCAACCACGCGGGCGGCATCCTCGGTGGCATCAGCAGCGGTCAGACCATCAGCGCCAATATCGCGATGAAGCCGACTTCCAGCATCACCGTGCCGGGCAAAACTATCACCCGCGACGGCGATGAAGTAGAGATGATCACCAAAGGTCGTCACGATCCCTGCGTCGGGATCCGCGCCGTGCCGATCGCCGAAGCGATGATGGCGATCGTCCTGATGGATCATCTGCTGCGCCAGCGGGCGCAGAATGGGGACGTTAACAGCCCCGTGCCGCGCTGGTGATCGCATGAAAGCGCTTCTGCTTACGCTTAGCACGCTGTTGTTCAGCGCCCCGATGCTGGCGGCCACGCCATGGCAACAAATCCAGCAGCCGATCAGCGGTACCCCGCAGTCGGTCGGCGGCTTTGCAAACGGTTGTATCATTGGTGCCCAGGCGCTGCCGCTGAATTCACCTCATTATCAGGTGATGCGTCAGGACCAGCGGCGCTACTTCGGCCATCCCGATCTGATCCAGTTCATTCAGCGTCTCAGCACCCAGGTGCATAATCTGCAGCTGGGTAACCTGCTGATTGGCGACATGGGCATGGCAGCAGGTGGGCGCTTCAGTAGCGGCCACGCCAGTCACCAGACCGGACTGGATGTGGATATCTGGCTGCAACTGCCGAAAACCCGCTGGAGTGCGCAGCAGCTGCTGAAGCCGCAGCCGCTGGATCTGGTGGGGCCGGGCGATAAAAACGTCATTGCCCGTCACTGGCAGCCGGAGATCGACAGTCTGATTAAGCTGGCGGCGAAAGACGATGACGTCACGCGCATCTTCGTCAATCCGGCGATCAAGAAACAGCTGTGTGCCGATGCTGGCGCGGATCGAGACTGGCTGCGTAAAGTGCGCCCGTGGTTTGCCCATCGCGCCCATATGCATGTGCGGTTGCGCTGTCCGGCCGGCAGCATCGGCTGTGAAGATCAGCCTGCGCCGGCGGCGGGTGATGGCTGTGGCGCAGAGTTGCAGAGCTGGTTCCTGCCGAAAAAACCGGGTAGCGGTGCGCCTGTGAAACGCGAACCTCCACCGTTGCCGCCTGCCTGTCAGGCGCTGCTGGATAAACATTTACTGTAAGGGATCACATGGATTGGTTCGTGATCAGCCCGTTGCTGGTCGGGCTGCTGTTCTTTGTCGCCATGCTGGCCGGTTTTATTGACTCCATTGCCGGCGGCGGCGGTCTGCTGACCGTGCCGTCACTGCTGGCCGCCGGGCTTTCCCCGGCGCAGGCGCTGGCGACTAACAAGCTACAGTCGGTGGGCGGGTCATTCTCAGCCAGCCTCTACTTTATCCGGCGCGGTGCGGTGAAGCTGAATGAGCAGTGGCTGAATATCGCCATGACTTTTCTCGGTTCGGTGCTGGGGGCGGTGCTGATTCAGCGTCTGCAGGCGGACATTCTGCGCCAGATGTTGCCGCTGTTTCTGATTGCTATCGGTTTGTGGTTTCTGCTGATGCCGCGGATTGGTGAAGAAGATCGCGCCCGTCGCCTGCACGGCATCGCTTATGCGCTGGTGGGCGGCGGTTGCATCGGTTTCTACGATGGCTTTTTCGGACCCGGCGCTGGCTCTTTTTATGCACTGGCGTTTGTCACCCTCTGTGGCTACAACCTCGCTAAAGCGACGGCGCATGCCAAGATCCTTAACTTCACCTCCAACTTCGGTAGCCTGCTGTTCTTTATGTTTGGCGGCAAAGTGGTGTGGGGAACCGGTCTGATCATGATGCTGGGCGCGTTCTGCGGGGCGCGACTGGGTGCACGCCTGGTGCTGACCCGCGGGCAAAAGCTGATCCGTCCGATGGTGGTGATCGTCTCCGCCGTCATGAGCGTTAAATTGCTGTGGGACAGCCACGGCAGCGCCGTTCTGGCGTGGTTCGCCACGCTGCACCCGTAACTATTACGTGATAACAATGAGCACAACACACGATTACACTCAGCTGATTACGCTGTTTGATCGCTGCTTTAGCGATGAATTTCAGACCCGTCTAATTAAAGGCGACGACGAACCGATCTATCTTCCGGCAGATGCAGAGTCGCCGTGGAACCGCGTGGTGTTTGCCCACGGTTTTTATGCCAGCGCCCTGCATGAAATATCTCACTGGTGCATCGCCGGTGAAGCGCGCCGCAAACAGGTCGATTTTGGCTACTGGTACTGCCCGGATGGCCGCGATGCGCTCACCCAGAGTCAGTTTGAAGCCGTTGAAGTGAAGCCGCAGGCGCTTGAATGGATGTTTTGTGTTGCAGCAGGCTTTCCCTTCAACGTCAGTTGTGACAATCTCGACGGGGATTGTGAGCCGGATCGCATTGCGTTCCAGCGTAAGGTACATGCTCAGGTCATGAGCTATCTGACGTCGGGCATTCCCGCTCGTCCCGCGCGTTTTATTGCCGCCCTGGCGGAATTTTATGGCAGGCCTTCATTAAGCGCATCGCAGTTTCCCTGGCCGGACGATCTGTGATGCAGCAAGGCATTATCAAAAGAGGAATTGAGATGATCGCAGAATTTGAAGCGCGTATTCTGGCCCTGATTGACGACATGGTTGAGCATGCCAGTGACGATGAGCTGTTTGCCAGCGGTTATCTGCGTGGACACCTCACGCTGGCGGTCGCTGAAGTCGAACAACTGGGCGAACATACGCCGGAAGCATTGCAGATTCAGGTTACCCGTAGTCTGCAAAATGCCATTGCCGCCGGTGAGTTGTCGCCGCGTGATCAGGCCTTAGTGGTCGGAATGTGGGACAACCTGTTTGTCCAGGCTCGTCAACTCTCCGCATAACGGTACAGGGCGGCATGCCGCCCGCAACCCCGCTTAAACCGGTTTACCCTTCAGCAATTTTCGGACCCAGTAACGATTCGGATTCAGCGCAGCCAGCGTGGCGGCATCTGCCGGTTGCGGTTCGCCGGTCAACTGTGCCGCCAGCACTTCAGCCGCCAGCGGTGCGCTGCATAATCCGCGTGAACCGAGCGCACCAAACAGATACAGACCGTTAAAGCCAGGAGCATCAGCGATCGCGCTGCCCGCCGCCTGCTGTGCCGGTAAATCGGCGTAGCGCGCCAGCGTGGCGGCATAATCCGGCACGCTGCCGACCATCGGCAGATGATCGCGGGTCGCACAGCGCACCCCAACACGCGCCTCATCCGCACTGATGTCTACCGTGTCGGTCCAGCGACTGTCGGGCAGGCACTGTTGCAGACGGCTGCGGTTCTCCTGCTGATCCTGCTGCCGATACGCGGTGGCGGTTTCGCCACGATGATAGCTGGCACCGATGCAGTGCGTAGCGAACTGCGGACTGACCGGCGTCAGGTAGCCGTCGTAGCAGAGCACGGTCTGCAGCGCATTCAGTTCCGGCGTCGACGGAACGTGACTCACCTGGCCTGCCACCGGATAGATCGGCAGAGGCGCACTCTGGGTAAACTCGCTGATGGCGTGACCATTCGCCAGTACCACCGTCGGATGGCGCACCGCCGGACGATCGCTGAACGACAGCGTCCACTGTTCACCGTCATGCGCCAGCCCGGTTACGCGGTGCAGCCAGTGGATCCGCAAGCCCTGCGTCTCGCCATGGGCCAGCATCGCCGAGGTCAGTTCGGCCGGTGACAGCCAGCCACCCTGCGGATAGAAAATCCCGCCGCAGCCGAGCGTCACCCCCGCCAGCGCTTCTGCCTGGCCGGCATCAACAGCACAGGCAATGTCGTCAGGTAACCCCATGGCCAGCATCTGTTCAATTTTTTTGCTGCTTTTCTGGTCCCAGCCGAGTTGCAACACGCCGCTCCAGTGATGTTCGTAAGGCAGCGGCAGCAGATCGTAGAGGCGGCGGGCAAAGCTGAACGCCGCCGGAAAAAAGGTGGCGATGGCCGGATCGTGCTGATTAAGCAGCGGATAGAGCGCGCCCTGACGGTTGCCGGACGCGCCCAGCGCCGGTGCCTCATCGGCGCAGTAGAGCGTCACGCGCCAGCCGCGCCGCAGCAGCGCCAGCGCTAAACTGGCGCTGGCCACGCCGCCGCCAATCAGCGCCGCTTCCCGCGACGAACTGGCGGGTCGGGCATACCACGGCTGCGTCGCAGGCAGCGGCGGTGCTGATTGCAGGCTGCCGCACAGCATCTCGCGTTTAGGGCCGAAACCTTTCCGGCGGGTGACGCTGAAACCCGCCTGCTGCAATCCACGCCGCACGAAGCCGGCAGCCGTAAAAGTGGCAAACGTCGCCTGCGGCCGTGCCAGCGTCGCCATCATACTGAACAGCTGTGGCGTCCACATATCGGGGTTTTTCGACGGCGCAAAGCCATCGAGGAACCAGGCATCCACCTGACGATGCAGGCTGTCATCCAGCGTACTCATCAGCTGATTAATATCACCCAGCCACAGATCGAGCGTGATGCGGCCGCCATCAAACAGCAGACGCTGGCAGCCGGGCAGGGCAGCGGGCCACTGCGCCTGCAGTTCGTCAGCCCACGGGGCCAGTTCGGGCCAGTGCTGATGCGCGGCGGTTAAGTCGGCGCGCGTTAACGGAAACTTCTCAAAGCTGATGAAATGCAGACGTTTTAAAATCGCGTCCGGCTGCTGGCGCTGAAACGCATCAAAAGCCTGCCACAGCGTGAGAAAATTGAGACCGGTGCCGAAACCGCTTTCGGCCACAATCAGCACATCACGCGGATGCTGAGCGAAGCGCTGCGGCAACTGATTGCCCCCGAGGAAGACATAGCGGGTCTCTTCCAGACCGTTATCGTTGGAGAAATAGACGTCACCAAACGCTCGGGAAACAGGTGTACCCTGTTCATTCCAGTTCAGCTGTGCATGTTCGACCGGGGTTAATTTCACGCTAAAGGCTCATTTTTCAGGCAGTGGCGCGATTTTAGCGACCAGCGTGACATGACGCAAATTTACAAAAGGAAATGGCTGATCGGACTTGTTCGGCGTACAAGTGTACGCTAGAGTGCTGGTCAATTAAGAAGAAGTGGATGAGGATTATTGAATGAAACGTGCTGTGATTACTGGCTTAGGGATCGTTTCCAGTATTGGTAATAACCAGCAAGAGGTGCTGGCATCTCTGCGTGAAGGCCGCTCTGGCATCACCTTTTCTGAAGAGATGAAAGATTCCGGCATGCGTAGTCACGTCTGGGGTAACGTAAAATTAGATACCACCGGCCTCATCGATCGCAAAGTCGTGCGTTTCATGAGTGATGCGTCCATCTATGCCTATCTTTCCATGGAAGAAGCGATTAAAGATTCTGGCCTGAGCGTGGAAGCGTATCAGAACAACCCACGTGTGGGTCTGATTGCCGGTTCAGGCGGCGGTTCACCGCGTTTCCAGGTGTTTGGTGCTGATGCAATGCGCAGCCCACGCGGCCTGAAAGCGGTTGGCCCGTATGTGGTCACCAAAGCGATGGCGTCTGGCGTTTCAGCCTGTCTCGCCACGCCGTTTAAAATTCACGGCGTAAACTACTCAATCAGCTCAGCCTGTGCCACCTCGGCACACTGTATCGGTAACGCGGTTGAGCAGATCCAGCTGGGCAAACAGGACATCGTCTTTGCCGGCGGCGGCGAAGAGCTGTGCTGGGAAATGGCCTGTGAGTTCGACGCAATGGGCGCGCTCTCTACCCGTTACAACGACACGCCAGAAAAAGCGTCACGTACCTACGATAACGAGCGCGACGGCTTCGTGATCGCCGGTGGCGGTGGCATGGTGGTGGTTGAAGAGCTGGAACATGCGCTGGCTCGCGGTGCGCACATCTATGCTGAAATCGTCGGCTACGGTGCAACTTCAGACGGCGCAGATATGGTGGCACCGTCAGGTGAAGGCGCAGTTCGCTGCATGAAGATGGCGATGAACGGCGTAGATACCCCAATCGACTACCTCAACAGCCACGGCACCTCAACGCCGGTTGGTGATGTGAAAGAGCTAGGTGCGATTCGTGAAGTGTTTGGCGACAACACGCCGTACATCTCAGCAACCAAAGCCATGACCGGTCACTCACTGGGTGCGGCAGGCGTGCAGGAAGCGATTTACTCGCTGTTGATGCTGGAGCATGGCTTTATTGCCCCAAGCATCAACATCAACTCGCTGGATGCGGCGGCTGAAGGCATGAATATCGTGACTCAGCCAATGGAAAAAGAGTTGACCACCGTGATGTCCAACAGCTTCGGCTTTGGCGGCACCAACGCAACCCTGACCATGCGTAAATACCAGGCGTAATGCGCTGACAGATCCCAGAAGGACCGGCTTGCCGGTCCTTTTTTTTGCCGCTTATCCGCGCTTTTCTTTGCCCCTCCTTCCTTGTCAGCCTTGCCCCGCCAGCAGCCAGTGTAGTTTGTCGCAACCCGCCACGATCTCATCCGGCGTCAGTGCCGCATAGCCCAGCAGCCAGCCTTGCTGACGCGCCGGCCCGGCATACAGTGGACTAAGACGCGGCAACAACAGGCCGATCTGCGCGGCCCGGGCGGTTAACTGCGCCTCATCCTGCGCCAGCTTCACCGTTAACTGTAATCCGCCGCCGCTGTCGAACGGGGTGATCCACGGCGTCAGCCGCTGGTTAATCTGCTCGATCAGCAACTCGCGCCGACTGCGATAGAGCTGTCGCATCAGCCGAAGATGACTGGCGAAATGGCCCTGTTGCAGGAAGGCGGCGGTAATGGCCTGCGGCAGCAGGGCGCTGTGACCATCCAGTACGCTGCGTGCCTGGCCCAGCGGTGCCACCAGCGCCGGCGGAACCACCATCCACGCCAGTCGCAGCGAGGGAAACAGCGATTTAGAGAAGGTGCCGAGGGTAATCACCCGCTGATGACGGTCCAGCCCCTGCAGGGCAGGGATCGGGCGTTGGTGATAGTGAAATTCACTGTCGTAGTCATCTTCAATCAGCCAGCTGCGATTGCGCTCTGCCCACGCCAGCCAGGCCAGCCGTCGTGGCAGGCTCAGCGTAACGCCGGTCGGATAGTGATGGGAAGGGGTCAGATACATCAGCTTCGGGCTGCCATCGATCGGTACCGCACCCTGGTCATCCAGCCCGATAGCGCGCAGCCGAGCGCCCGCCGCCAGAAAAGCGTTGCGCGCGCCAGGGTAGCCCGGCTCCTCCAGCCAGACCTCATCGCCCGCATCCAGCAGCATCAGCGCCAGCAGCTGTAATGCCTGCTGGGAACTGGTGAGGATCATCACCTGCTCAGGCTGGCAATGTACGCCGCGTGACAGCGCCAGATAGTCAGCCAGGGCGCGGCGCAGTGGCAGATAGCCGCAGGGATCGCCATATCCCATCGCGGCGCTCCCCAGTGAACGCTGCACGGTACTGCTCAGACGTCGCCAGGTCTCATGAGGAAAAGCGCGTAACTCCGGCGAACCGGCAGCAAACGCATGGGGAAAAGGGGGATCCTGGCAGCCGCCGGTTGCCAGCACCTGCTGACCGCGCGCCGAAAAAGGCGCAGGCTGATGAACCGCAGGCGGCACTGACGGCTCGGGCATGGTAATCGACACAAAGCTGCCACGCCCGGTTTCACGCCGCAGGTAGCCTTCACTCTCCAGTTGCGCGTAGGCCGCCTCCACCGTGACGCGGGACAGCTTGAGATCCTCGGCCAGCTGGCGGGTGGAGGGCAACTGTTGTCCGGCGCGCAGATGGTGGCGGCTAATCGCCAGCCGCAGCGTGGTACACAGCCGCTCGCGCAGGCCGCCGGTGGCCTGATGCTGAAAAAGTTGCAGCAGCGGTGAGCGCATAAGGGTCTTATCCGGTAAGTAAAATGGGTCTCAGAGAGCAGTCCACTTTGCCGTAAACTGCCGGCATACCACAACAGGAGAATCACTATGTCATTGGTGTTACGTGTTCCGGCGGCCAGCCCGCAGCAAAGTCTCGACTACTTACAGGCTAAACTCGCTTACTATACCGATGCCTGGGATCTGGCAGAAGATCTGGCGCAACGCCAGCCGGCGATCGTGGTGATCGACGCGCGTTCATCCGGAGTCTATCGCGCCGGCCATATCTGCGGTGCGATCAATTTTCCCCATCGCGATATGGACGCGGCCAGCACTGCCCGGCTTGATCGCAGTAAAGTCTATGTCACCTATTGTGACGGGATTGGCTGTAACGGATCGACCAAAGCGGCGTGGAAGCTCGCTTCGCTGGGCTTTCAGGTAAAGGAACTGATTGGCGGGCTGGATTTCTGGAAACGTGACGGTCATCCGCTGACCTGGGGAGATGCGCCGGGCGAGTGGCCAGTGGCCGCGCCCGACGTCGCCTGCGGTTGTTAACTCACAGTACCAGCCACAGTAAAAACAGCACCACCAGCACCACAAATGCGCCCAGCATTGGCCGTTTTGCCAGCGGCTGCAGCGTCGGAGGCAGTGAGGCGACAAACGGCGACCAGATAGGTTGCGGTTTGATCTCGCTGGCGGCCAGCGGCTGTTCGTGCATCTTCTCGGCGCGACGGCTGAACAGGAAATTCAGCAGATCCTGAGTCTGAGTGGCGGTGAGCACCGTCTGCGGCGTCGCCTGGAAACGCTGCTGGCTGTAATCCTCCAGCAAACGCTGTTCGTGCTGATCGAGCGGCTGTTTCAGCGAGACTTCCAGCAGTTGCAGCGTCGGTGCGCTGTGCTGACTTAAGGTCTGGCGCACCTGCAGATACTGCGTCAGCAGCGGGAAGTGGCGCGACGGGATCGGATCGCCGCTGGTCAGGTTGACCAGCTTTAACGCCGCGGCCCACAGTTTTCCGCTTGATTCACCGGTGGCAGCCGCAAGGCGCACCACCTGCTGATTCAGGGTCTGATGCTCAGCCGGCAGCAGGCTACGATCGCTGACGCGGGTCTGCTGCGGCTGCGGAATCGCCATCTGACCGTTCTGCAGCATGGTCAGTACCTGACGCAGCTGGTCCTGGCTCAGCGCGCTCAATACCGTCTGGCCAAATTGCTGACGAATGAAATCGCTGACCGCCTGGCGATTATTGCCTTTCGGCAGCAGGTCGGTCAGCTGCGTCATCAGCTGACGCGTCGCATGACCGGTCTGCGCCTGCGTCAGGCGGGCATTCAGATACTGCTCCGCCGCCGGAAAATGGCGCGACTGTAATTCCGCTTCGCTCTTCACGCCCACTTCATGGCGCACACCGGCCCACAGCTCAGGCGCTTTCAAATTACTGAGCGAGAGAATACGCACGATCAGACGTTCTAAGGTAGTGCGCTGGGCAGGAGAGAGGGGCTGTTCACCGGCCACCGAACCGGGACGCGTTGCGCCGGTTTGCGGATTGACAGATGAACGATCGCCGACCGGCACACCGGGGCCGCTGAGAGGTTGCATGGCGGATTCCTTGGGAAAACAGAACAGCGTGGGGTGCGCCGGAAAATGAATGCGCCATGATAGCAAAAGCCCCCGGGAAATCCCACGGGGGCGCACGCGTTTCGGCGGGAGATTTACTCTTCTGCCAGCTTCAGACGATGACGACGCCAGCGTTTCCAGATCGGCGGCACCAGCAGTACCGCAATCGCCAGCACCAGCAGCACTTTGCAGATCAGACTTTCCCACAGGATCACCAGATTCCCGTTGCTGATCGACAAGGCGCGACGCAGGTTCTGTTCCAGCATCTCACCCAGCACAAAGCCCAGAATCAACGGCGACATCGGGAAGTCCATTTTACGCAGGATATAGCCAAAAATCCCCAGCCCGACCATCAACAGCAGGTCGAAGGTGGTGCTGTGTACCGCGTAAACGCCAACGGCGGAGATGGCGGCAATCGCCGGCACCAGGAACCACAGCGGAATGGTCAGCATGCGGGCGAAGACGTTAATCATCGGAATGTTCATGATCAACAGCATTACGTTGCCGATTAACAGCGCAGCGATCAGGCCCCAGACAATATCCGGCTGCTCCACAAACATCGCCGGTCCCGGCGTAATGTTATACAGCGTTAACGCGCCGACCATCACCGCCGTGGTGCCGGAGCCGGGAATACCCAGCGTCAGCATCGGAATAAAAGAGCCGCAGGCTGAGGCGTTGTTTGCCGCTTCCGGCGCGGCCACACCGCGAATATCCCCTTTACCAAACTGGTCGCTGCCGCTGATCTTCTTCTCGGTCATGTAGGCGATAGCGCTGGCGATGGTCGCACCGGCACCCGGTAACACGCCGACAAAAAAGCCAATAAAGGAGGATCGCAGCGTCGCACCGGTTGCCATCGCCGCCTCTTTCATATTGAACATCATCCGGCCGCTGGCCCGCACTGCCTTCTGTCCGCTGCTGGTCGACTCAAGCATCAGCAGGATTTCACTCACCGAGAACAGGCCAATCACCACCACTACAAACTGAATACCGTCGGAGAGATGAACGCTGTCAAAGGTAAAGCGGTAGACGCCGGTATTGGCATCGACGCCGACGGTAGCCATTCCCAGCCCAATCAGTGCCGCGAGGAATGACTTCAGCGGATTGTGGCTCATCATGCTGCCGAGACAGGCGATGGCGAACACCATCAGCGCAAAATATTCTGCCGGACCAAACGCCAGCGACCAGCTGGCCAGCAGCGGGGCGAACAGAATAATGCCGATAATGGCGATGGTGGAACCGATAAACGAGCTGACCGCCGAAATCGACAGTGCGACGCCGGCTTTGCCCTGTTGCGCCATCGGATAACCATCCAGCGCGGTCATAATCGCCCCGGCATCACCCGGCACGTTAAGCAGAATCGAGGAGATACGTCCGCCATATTCACAGCCGATGTAGACCGTTGCCAGCAGAATCAGCGCCGATTCCGCCGGTAAGTGCAGAGCAAAAGCCAGCGGCATCAGAATCGCCACGCCGTTAATCGGGCCCAGGCCCGGCAGCAGGCCAACGATGGTGCCGATAAAGCAGCCAATCAGGGCAATCAGCAGATTCTCTGGCGTCATGGCGACGGCAAAGCCCTGCATCAAAAAGGACCAGGTATCCATGATGCTCTCCTTAACTCAGCCAGCTGCCGACCGGAAGGGACACTTCCAGCAGGCGATCAAAGGCGTAAAACAGGGTGGTGCCCATCGCCAGCCCGGCCAGCGCCGCTGCCCACCAGCGCGCGCCAAACAGCAGGCCGATGCCAAAGGTCAGCAGCGTGGTGCAGATGGCAAAGCCCAGCGTTTCAAACAGCCAGCCGTACAGCAGCATCATCAGCGCCAGCGCCACCAGCCGCTTCAGCGTGCCGCCGGACGGCCAGTGAATGGTGTCGGGTTTGCGAAACAGCATCAGCAGGGCGCAGATCGCCATCAGGCCGAGGATCGCCATCGGGAAGGGGCGCGGTCCCACCGGTTCGTAGCTGTATTCGCTCTGAATTTGCCAGGCCACCACCATGCCGCCGAGGCACAGCGCCAGCCACAGGCCAGCAAAAATACGATCGCTCATGATTCGCTCCGGTTATTTGGCCAGGCCAAACGATTTAGCCTGCTCACGGTAATCCGCCACCTGTTTTTTGACGTAGCTGTCGAGTTCCTGACCCGTCAGGTTAAATTCGAACAGGCCGCGCAGATCGCGCTGCTTTTTGAACTCCGGCGTTTGCACCATCTTTTTGAATGCCTGTTCCCACCACTGATAGTCGGCATCGCTGACTTTCGGGCCGAGGTAGTAGCCGCGAATGATCGGCCAGACGATGTTAAAGCCTTGCTCTTTGGCGGTTGGCACCTGCGCCAGCTGGCCCGGCAGACGCTGATCGGACATTACCGCCAGCACCCGCATTTTGCCGCCCTGCAGATGCGGCACCATTTCACTCATGTCGCCAGAGACCACCTGAATATGGTTGCCGAGCAGCGCGGTAACCGGCTCGCCGCCGCCTTCAAAAGCGACGTAACGCATCTTGCGCGGATCGATTCCAGCTTCACGCGCCAGCAGGGCGGTTTTCATCCAGTCCTGACTGCCGATCGAGGCACCGGCACCGACCACCACTTTGGTCGGATCTTCTTTCATCGCCGCCATCAGCTCGCCAAGGGTTTTCCACGGTGCATCTTCACGTACCGCCACCATGCCGTAGTCGGTTCCCACTGCCGCCAGCCACTTCACATCATCAACCGAGTAGCGACCAAATTTGCCCTGCGACAGATTCAGCAGCGAGCCGCCCGAGAAAGCCACTACCGTGCCGGCTTCAGCCGGGCGCTGAGCGATGATCGCGTTGTAGGCCACCGCGCCGACGCCGCCAGGCATATAGGTAACGCGCATTGGCGTCTCAATCTGTTTGGTTTCCTGCAGCGAGACCTGCAACAGCTTGCAGGTGAGGTCAAACCCGCCGCCCGGCTTAGCCGGTGCAATACATTCGGTACGGCCCGGGCCGTCGGCGGCAATGGCAGCAGGCACCATCAGCGACAGCAGGGCAGTGGTCAGGGCGGTATGGATTATTTTTTTCATCGTGCGCTCCATTCATTCTTCCAGAGTGTGATTGCCGCCGAAATATTGGCGTTGCTGAATTGTTAAAACAATTACCTTTCATTTACCTTTCACTGCCCGGATTTAATAACAGGATGTGATATGCGTCTCTTACTGGTAGAGGACACGATTGACCTGGCGTGTTGGTTGCAGAAAGCGCTGACGCAAAAAGGCTTTGCCGTCGACTGGGTGGCGGATGGCGTCGCGGCCGATCACGCCTTGCAATGTGAAGCCTATGCGCTGGTGGTGCTGGACGTCTCGCTGCCGCGCATCGATGGTCTGGAAGTGCTGACGCGGTTGCGGCGGCGGGGTCAGAGCGTGCCGGTTTTGCTGCTGACGGCGCGTAGCGCGCTGGATGACCGGGTGCGCGGCCTGAATCTCGGGGCGGATGATTACCTGACCAAGCCGTTTGAGCTGGATGAACTGGAAGCGCGGTTGCGGGCGCTGCTGCGGCGCAGCCAGAGCCAGGCGGCGCAAAGCCAGTCGCTGGGCCAGCTGGTGCTGGATGGCGAAGGCTATTTCCTGCTGGCAGACCGGCCGCTGGCGCTGACGCCGCGTGAGTCGAGCATCCTCACCACCCTGATGCAGCGCCATGGCCGGCCGGTTTCCCGTCAGCATCTGTATGAACAGACTTTTAGCCTGGCGGATGAGGCCAGCCCGGAGAGCATTGAGCTGTATGTCCACCGGGTGCGTAAAAAACTGGCGGGTAGCGACGTGGCTATCGTGACGCTGCGCGGACTCGGCTACAGCCTGGAAACGCTGCCGTGCGGCTGATTCATTCGCTGCGCGGCGAACTGCTGGCGTGGCTGGGTCTGCCGCTGTTACTGCTGTGGGCGCTGTCGGTTTACACCCATTATCAGAGCGGGCTGGCGGCGGCCAATCAGGCTTACGATCGCTCGCTGCTGGCCTCGGCGCGCACCGTGGCAGAACGGCTGGTGGTGCGGCAGCATCATCTGGAGGTGGACGTGCCCTGGGTGGTGCTCGACAGTTTCGAACGCAATATGAACGACCAGCTGTTTTATCAGGTGATTTCGCCACAGGGGAAAACGCTGTCGGGCTATGACGATCTGCCACCGATTCCGCCGGCCAGCAAAATGTCGACCGCTTATCCGGCGCTGGTGCACTTTTATGACGGACGCTATCACCAGCATCGCATTCGGGTGGCGGCACTGTGGCAACCGGTAAGTGAGGCGGGCGTCGACGGGATGGCGCTGGTGCTG
Organism: Pantoea brenneri; assembly: GCF_038594305.1. Lineage (NCBI taxonomy): Bacteria > Pseudomonadati > Pseudomonadota > Gammaproteobacteria > Enterobacterales > Erwiniaceae > Pantoea > Pantoea brenneri. Next base: position 311,460 of record NZ_JBCGBG010000001.1, read on the forward strand.
GTGGCTGAAACTGTTAACTCCCGCCAGGAGTTTGCCCGCGGACTGATGCGTACCGCCCTGATCAGCCAGAGCGGGCTGGTGCTGATGACGCTGCTGCTGGCCAGCCTGATGCTGCGCCGGGTATTACGTCCGCTGCGGCAGCTATCGCGCATTGTATTACAGCGTGACGGCGGCGAATTGACCCCGCTGCCGTCGTTGCCGTGGTCAGAACTGCAGCCGTTGATCATCGCCTTTAACCGTTATCTGGAACGTCTGCGCGGCCTGCTGGCGCGGCAGGATCGCTTCAGCGCTGACGCGGCACATCAGCTGCGCACGCCGCTGACCATCCTCAAAACCCAGGTGAGCGTGGCGCTCAACAGTGAACGTCCGGAACAGTGGCAGGAGAGTTTACTCGGCATGCGTCATACGCTGGATGAAACCATCTTACTCACCGATCGGCTATTGCAACTGGCACGCATCAAGGCACGTCACGGCGAAGACAAGCCGATGATGCGGGTCGATCTGGCGGCCATCGTCCGTGAAGCCTGCCTGAGCCGCTACACGGCGGCACGCACCCGGCAAATCGATCTCGGTTATGAGGGCGAGGAGAGCAGTCAGGTGATCGGAGACGGGGTGCTGCTCGGCGAACTGTGCGCCAACCTGCTGGATAATGCGATTAAATATACCCCGCATCACGGCGTCGTCACCGCGCGGGTGGTGGCGGGCAAACTGGAGATTGAAGACAGCGGTCCCGGCATCGACGGGGCGGAACAGCGAAAAGCGTTACAGCCTTTTCAGCGGCTGGATAATGTTGGTATTCAGCCAGGGGCCGGCATTGGTCTGGCGCTGGTGCAGGATATCTGTGCCTGGCATGGTGCCACCATGCAGCTCGATCGCAGCCCGCAACTGGGCGGGCTGCGCGTGACGATACGGTTTACAACCGACGCAGGTTGACCGGTTTAGCGCGGGTTAGCGGCGTACGCAGCCGCTGGGCCAGAATCACGCCGGACAGGGTCAGGCCGCCACCAATCCAGTGGTAACTGTGCAGTTGCTCATGCAGGAACAGCACCGCGATCAGTGCGGTAAACACCGGGATCAGGTTCATAAAGATACTGGTGGTACTGGCCCCGAGGCGCTGCACGCCGTGGATCCACAAAAAGGGCGCAATGATCGAGGCAAACAGACCGGCAAACGCCACCAGCGGCAGGTTATGCCGGTTAAGTGACACCTCAGGCGCCAGCAGAAAGCCCGGTAACAGCAACAGTACGCCGAATAAAATCTGCACATACAGGCTGTGCCAGATCGGCAACGGCAGCGCCCAGCGCCGGGTCAGCACGCCATACAGCGCATAAGCGGCGGAGGCGGCCAGCATCAGCAGTTCGCCTTTGCCGAGTCCGTGACTCAGTAACTGCATCACATCGCCCTGACTCACCAGCCACACCAGACCGATAAACGAGATGATACTGCCGAGCAGAATGCCGAGCGTCGGCGCGATCCTTAGGATCACTACGCTCAGCAACACGGTGAGCAGCGGGATCAACGCCCCGATAATGCCCATGAACAGTGCGCTGACGCTCTGGGCGGCATAATAAGCCAGGCTCTGATACAGCACCATGCCGAGCAGGCCGAGGATCAGTAACCGCCACAGATGTGGCCGGATCGCCTGACGCGTCCGCCATACGCCGGGCAGCACAAACGGCGTCAATACCAGCAACGCCAGCAGCCAGCGGTAGAAAGAGATCGCCGCCGGATCGATGGCGGAAGCCGACAGTTTGCTGACAATCGAGTTGATCGACCAGATCAACACCGCACACAGCGGATAGAGGAAAAACATGTTCACGCTCCACAGCATTAGATGAGGCGCAGTGTACGCTTGTCCGGATTTATCCAGATAGTTAATATCAGACAAAATTAATCGCTCTCCGGACATAATGACCTTACAGATTACCTACCAGCCGCCGCTGGATGCGCCACAGCTGCACTACTTTATGCGTTTCGAACAGGCCAACGCGCATACCGAATATCTGCCGCATGCCCATGACTGGGGACAGCTGATCTTTGTGAAAAGTCACGTGCTGGAGATGCGGGTAGAGGGTGAGCGGCTGCTGACTCCGGCCGATATCCCGGTGTGGATACCGCCAGGCCACCGGCACAGCAGCTATAACCACCGTCAGGCGCAGTTCCGTACCTTTAACCTCGCCGCCGCGCTGTGTACCGGCCTGCCACAGCGCGCCTGCCTGCTGATTGTCGATCCGATTGTGCACGCCATCATGGATGAGTTTGCCGGGCAGCAGATCGAGCAGCCGGTCACCGAAGCGCAGTGGCGTCTGTGTGAGGTACTACGCGATCGTCTGCCGCTGGCGCAGGTACAGGAGAGCTACCTGCCGACCTCAACCGATAAATTTCTGGCACCGGTGCTGCATGCGCTGGAAGCTAATCCGGGTGATAACACCACGCTGGCCGGCTGGGCAGCGCGGGTTTTTACCACCGAACGCACGCTGGCGCGGCGCTGTCAGCAGCAGTTGCACATGACCTTCGGCGAGTGGCGACAGCGGCTGCGTTTTCTGCGCGCTATCGTACTGCTGGAGCAGGGCGTCAGCGTGCAGAGCATCGCCCACGAACTGGGCTATAGCTCGGCATCGGCGCTGATTGTGATGTTTCAGCAGCAGGCCGGAACCACACCGGATCGTTACCGCGCGCGGTTAGGCTAACGCGTCGCTTTGTGCCAGAATAATGGCCTTCAATGCAACAGACAGGAAAGCCGTGGTGAAGATTCTCGTCGATGAAAATATGCCTTATGCCCGTGAGTTGTTCAGCCGGACCGGCGAAGTGGTGGCGGTTCCGGGTCGTCCTTTGCCGGCGGCGGAACTGGCCGATGCCGATGGCCTGATGGTGCGATCGGTGACCCAGGTCAATGAAGCGCTGCTGGCCGGTAAGCCGGTGAAGTTTGTCGGTACCGCCACTGCCGGCACCGACCATATCGACGAAAACTGGCTGCAGCAGGCGGGCATTGCCTTTTCCGCCGCGCCCGGCTGCAACGCCATCGCGGTGGTGGAGTATGTCTTCTCGTCTTTGCTGCTGTTGGCGGAACGTGACGGCTTCCAGCTGCGTGACCGCACCGTCGGCATTGTCGGCGTCGGCAACGTCGGTGGACGGTTGCAGAAACGGCTGGCGGCGTGGGGGGTGAAAACCCTGCTGTGCGATCCGCCGCGCGCCGATCGCGGTGACGAAGGCGATTTTCTTTCGCTGGAGCAGCTGGTGGAGCAGGCCGATATTTTGACCTTCCATACGCCACTGTTTAAAGCCGGCCGCTATAAAAGCTGGCACCTGGCAGATGCGGCATTACTGATGGCGCTGAAGCCCAATACCATTCTGATTAACGCCTGTCGCGGCCCGGTGGTCGACAATGCCGCGCTGCTGGAAGTGCTGAAGATGCGCGCCGATCTCAGCGTAGTGCTTGACGTCTGGGAACCGGAGCCGGATCTGTCGCTGGCGCTGCTCGACAAAGTAGACATCGCCACGGCGCACATTGCGGGCTATACCCTCGAAGGCAAGGCGCGCGGCACTACTCAGGTGTTTGAAGCCTGGTGTGACTTTATCGGTCAGCCGCAACAGGTCCCGCTCAGCAGCCTGCTGCCGGTGCCGGAATTCAGTGAAATCACCCTGAATGGCCCGCTGGATCAGGCAACGCTGAAACGCCTGGTGCATCTGGTGTATGATGTGCGCCGCGACGATGCGCCCCTGCGAAAAGTGGCGGCTCAGCCTGGCGAATTTGATCGCCTGCGTAAGCAGTATCAGGAGCGCCGCGAATGGTCCTCCTTGCAGGTGATCTGTGACGACGCCAGCACGGCTGAGATGCTGACCCAACTGGGTTTTAACGCAACGCTCTCTTCCCGATAGTTGATGCCCTGGCACAACGGCCTGCGGGCAGGGAAAAATCCGAATCCCTCGGCGGTGAGATCACCGCCTTCTGTTTTTATGTCATTGTCTGGAGTAAACCAACATGTCTGACGGCTGGAATATTGCGCTACTGGGCGCGACAGGCGCAGTAGGGAACGCTGTACTGGAATTGCTGGCGGAACGCCAGTTCCCGGTTGGTGAATTGTATTTGCTGGCCAGTGAAAACAGCGCCGGTGAGATCAAACGTTTTGAAGGCCGCTCGGTGCGGGTTGAAAATGCGGCAGAATTTGACTGGTCGCAGGCGCAGCTGGCCTTTTTCGTCGCCGGCCGCGACGCATCCGCCCGCTTTGCCGATGATGCGGCGAACGCCGGTTGTCTGGTCATCGACAGCAGCGAGCTGTTTGCGCTGTCACCGGATGTGCCGCTGGTGGTGCCGGATGTAAATCCGCATGTGCTGGCCGATTACCGCAACCGCAATATTATCAGCGTGGCGGACAACCTGGTCAGTCAGTTGCTGACCGCGATCAAACCGCTGGTCGATGCGGCTGGATTAGGCCGGTTGCAGGTCACCAACCTGATCTCGGTCTCCAGCTACGGCAAAGTGGCGGTGGATGCGCTGGCCGGTGAAAGTGCCCGCCTGCTGAACGGCATTCCGGCAGATGAACATCACTTTGGTCGTCAGCTGGCGTTTAACCTGATGCCGCAGCAGGTGGACGCGGAAGGCAGCGTTGAAAGCGAACGCCGTCTGGTCGATCAGGTGCGTAAAGTGCTGCAGGATGAAGGCTTACCGATTGCGGTCAGCAGCGTGCAGGCACCGGTGTTTTACGGCAATGCGCAGATTGTCCACATTGAAAACCTGCGTCCGCTTTCGGCTGAAGAGGCGCGTGCCGAACTGGCGCTGGTGTCAGACATCTCGCTGAGCGAAGAGGATTCGGTGCCGACGCCGGTCACCGATGCGTCGGGTAACGGTGCACTGAGCATTGGCGGCGTGCGTAACGATTACGGTATTCCGGAGCTGCTGCAGTTCTGGTCAGTGGCCGACAATATTCGTTTTGGCGGCGCGTTGATGGCGGTGAAAACGGCTGAGAAACTGGTTCAGGAGTATCTGTAACCATGTCCGACGGTCAGACGCAAAAACTGGCGCTCGGCATCGAGTATGACGGCAGCCGCTATTATGGCTGGCAGCGTCAGCAGGAAGTGCGCAGCGTGCAGGAAAAGTTAGAGCGCGCGCTGTCAAAAGTCGCCGATCATCCGGTCAGCGTGTTTTGTGCCGGACGCACCGATGCGGGCGTCCACGGGACCGGGCAGGTGGTGCATTTTGAAACCACGTCGCAGCGGGCGGACGGAGCCTGGACACTCGGCGTCAATGCCAACCTGCCGCCGGATATCGCGGTACGCTGGGTGAAAGCGGTGCCGGAGGCGTTTCACGCCCGTTTCAGCGCAACCGCCCGTCGTTATCGCTACCTGATTTACAATCAGCGGCTGCGTCCGGCGGTGCTGGCGCAGGGCGTGACCCATTTTTATCATCCGCTGGATGCTGAAAAGATGCATCGCGCCGGCCAGTGTCTGCTGGGTGAGAATGACTTTACCTCGTTTCGCGCCGTGCAGTGTCAGTCGCGTACCCCGTGGCGCAACGTGATTCACCTGAATGTGACGCGTCAGGGGCCTTACGTGATTGTCGATATTAAAGCCAACGCCTTTGTGCATCACATGGTGCGCAATATCGTCGGCAGCCTGATGGAGATTGGCTGTGGCAATCAGCCGGAATCCTGGATGGCCACGCTGCTGGCGGCGAAGGATCGGACATTGGCTGCAGCCACTGCCCGGGCAGAAGGGTTGTATCTGGTGGCGGTGGATTATCCATCCCACTTTGCGTTACCACAGCCGTCGATGGGACCGTTGTTCCTCGCGGATTAATTCACTTTTAGGGCTTAAAAGGGCGCGTTATGGAGTTCATCCATTTTCTGGTTGATTTTATTTTGCACATTGATGTGCATCTTGCCGAACTGGTTGCGCAGTACGGTGTCTGGATTTACGCTATTTTGTTCCTGATTTTGTTCTGCGAAACCGGTTTAGTGGTGACGCCATTCCTGCCTGGCGACTCGTTACTGTTTGTGGCGGGCGCACTGGCGGCGTTGCCTGGCAACGACCTGAATGTGCATCTGATGGTGGCGCTGTTAGTGGTTGCGGCGATCCTTGGCGATGCGGTGAACTACACCATTGGCCGTCTGTTTGGCGAGCGGTTGTTCAGTAACCCGAACTCCAGAATCTTCCGTCGCAGCTACCTGGATAAAACCCATGCGTTTTACGCCCGTCACGGCGGTAAAACCATTATCCTGGCGCGTTTTGTGCCGATTGTTCGCACCTTTGCGCCGTTTGTTGCCGGTATGGGCCACATGTCCTATCGTCACTTTGCGCTGTTCAACGTCACCGGTGCGCTGGCCTGGGTCCTGCTGTTCTCCTATGCCGGTTACCTGTTTGGCGATTTGCCGGTGGTGCAGGAAAACCTGAAGCTGCTGATTGTCGGGATTATCCTGGTGTCGGTATTGCCGGGCGTGATTGAAGTCTGGCGTCATCGCCGCCAGGCAAAGCAGCAGAAGCAGCCCTGAGTGGCCGCTTTGCTCAGGGGTAAGACCAGATTTTTATCCACAGTCTGAACGGGTTGTGGTTTAATGAGCGACATTTACCGTCTGCTGAAGCGGTTTTCAGCAGTATCAAGACGACTGGACCAGGTCAGTTTTAAACAGAAAGGTCATCAATGAGCTGGATTGAACGCATTCTTAATAAAAGCAACGTTACGCCTGCGCGCCGCGCCAGTATCCCGGAAGGGGTCTGGACCAAGTGCGACAGCTGTGGCCAGGTTCTCTACCGTGCCGAGCTGGAGCGTAATCTTGAAGTCTGTCCGAAGTGTGACCATCACATGCGTATGCACGCCCGTGAGCGCCTCGGCAGCTTCCTCGATCAGGGCACCCTGGTTGAGCTGGGCAGTGAACTGGAACCCAAGGATCTGCTGAAGTTCCGCGACTCGAAAAAGTACAAAGATCGTCTGGTCGCTGCGCAAAAGGCGACTAACGAGAAAGATGCGCTGATCGTGATGAAAGGCCAGCTGCATGGCATGCCGGTTGTCACTGCCGCCTTCGAATTCGCCTTTATGGGCGGTTCAATGGGCTCGGTAGTGGGTGCCCGTTTTGTGCGTGCGGTTGAGCAGGCGCTGGCGGATAACTGCCCGCTGATCTGCTTCTCTGCCAGTGGCGGCGCGCGTATGCAGGAAGCGCTGATGTCGCTGATGCAGATGGCGAAAACCAGCGCCGCGCTGGCTAAAATGCAGGAACGCGGTCTGCCTTACATCTCGGTACTGACCGACCCGACCATGGGCGGCGTGTCAGCCAGCTTTGCCATGCTGGGCGACCTCAACGTGGCGGAACCGAAAGCGCTGATCGGCTTTGCCGGTCCCCGCGTTATCGAGCAGACCGTGCGTGAAAAACTGCCGCCGGGCTTCCAGCGCAGTGAGTTCCTGATTGAAAAGGGCGCGATTGATATGATCATTCGCCGTCCGGAAATGCGGTACAAACTGGCAAGCCTGCTGGCAAAAATGATGAACCTGCCAGCACCGCTGCACGACGGTGAACAGTCCGCCCCGGCGACGACTGAGCCGGAGAGCAACGAGGCCTGACAGGAGATAGAAAGGCGCGCCCGTCGCGCCTTTCACCAATGCACCGTATACCTCAGCACCAGTCTGTCGGGTATAAATAAGCAAAACGGGACATATGGACAATCTTCACCTCCCTCAAGCCACGTCGCCTTTGGCCACGTGGCTTTATTATCTTGAGCACCTGCACACTCAGGCCATCGAACTGGGGCTGGATCGCATTCGCCAGGTCGCGCAACGTCTTGACCTGCTGAAACCCGCTCCCTTCGTCTTCACCGTCGCCGGCACCAACGGCAAAGGCACCACCTGTCGTACCCTGGAAACGCTGCTGATGGCGGCCGGCTATCGCGTGGGCGTTTACAGCTCGCCGCATCTGGTGCGCTATACCGAACGGGTACGGGTTCAGGGGCAGGAGCTGAGCGAAGCGCAGCACTGTGCCAGCTTTGCCGACATTGAAGCCGGACGCGGTGATATCTCACTGACCTATTTTGAGTTTGGCACCTTGTCAGCGCTGAAGCTGTTTCAACAGGCGCAGCTGGACGTGGTGATCCTCGAAGTCGGCCTCGGCGGACGGCTCGACGCCACCAATATCGTGGATGCAGATGTGGCGGTGGTCACCAGCATTGCGCTCGATCACATCGACTGGCTCGGTCCGGATCGGGAAAGCATTGGCCGCGAAAAAGCGGGTGTTTTCCGTGCCGGCAAACCGGCGGTGGTGGGTGAGCCTGATATGCCGCACAGCATTGCCGCAGTAGCCAGTGAGAAGGGCGCACAGCTGCTGCAACGCGACCGTGACTGGTGTTACCGTCAGCAGCCGGAAAGCTGGTCGCTGCGTGACGCGCACGGTGAGCTGAACGATCTGCCGCTGCCGCAGGTGCCGCTGCCGAATGCCGCGACGGCGCTGGTCGCGCTGCGCGCGTCCGGACTGCAGGTCAGTGAAGCGCAGATCCGCGCTACGCTGCCGTTAGCCATGCTGCCGGGCCGCTTTCAGACCATCAGCGAATCGCCGCGGGTGATTCTGGACGTGGCGCATAATCCGCATGCGGCGCACTATCTGGCGTCACGGCTGGCCGCGCTGCCCAAAACCGGCCGGGTACTCGCGGTGGTGGGTATGCTGCACGACAAAGATATTGCCGGTACGCTGGCGGCGTTGTCACCGGCGGTGGATGCCTGGTACTGCGCACCGCTCGACGGCCCGCGCGGCGCGACGGCGGAGCAGCTGCTGCAGTGGCTGCCGCAGGGCGAGGCGTTCAGCACGGTAGAGCAGGCCTGGCAGCAGGCGCGCCAGCAGGCGCAGCCGCAGGACATTGTGCTGGTGTGTGGATCGTTCCACACCGTGGCACAGGTCATGGAATCGATTGAAACGGAGAAAGGACGTGGCAAGTAAGTTTCAGAACCGTTTAGTCGGCACCGTCATTCTGGTGGCCGTCGGCGTGATTGTATTGCCGGGGCTGCTGGATGGGCAGAAGAAGCACTATAAAGAAGAGTTCGCCGCCATTCCGCTGGTGCCGAAACCCGACGATCAGCAGGACAGCGAAATGGTGCCGCCGGTGACCCAGTCGCTGCCGGCCCAGCCGCCGGAAGGCGCAGGTAATGCGGTCAGCAGCAGCAGCGGAAAAACCACCGCAGCGGCTGAACAGGGACGCGCAAAACCCACCGAAGAGAGCGAGCCGGCCGTTGTGACGCCACCGCCGGTGCATCAGCCGACGCCGGTGAAACCGAAACCGGTCGAGCAGCCCAAACCGAAGCCGGTTGAGCAGCCGAAGCCTAAACCGGTCGAACAGCCGAAGCCAAAACCGGTTGAGCCACCGAAAACCGTGGAGCAGCCGAAGCAGGCCGAGACGCCGAAGGCGGCCGAACCGAGCGCACCAGCCGGTCAGGCTTATGTGGTACAGCTGGGTGCGCTGAAAAACGCCAGCAAGGTGAATGAGATTGTCGCGCAGCTGCGACTGTCGGGCTATCGCGCCTTTACCGTGCCATCAACGCCGGTACAGGGACAGATCACCCGCATTTACGTGGGACCGGACGCCTCAAAAGCCAAAATGCAAAGTGCGGTAGGCGAGCTGAAAAGCATCTCCGGGCTGGGCGGCGTCGTGAAGCCGTACAGCGCTCGCTAAACTCATCAATTGGCGCTGCCAATAGCAGTAACAGGCAGCGCCAATTGGGCTAAAGCACGGCGGGTTAAAGCGGATAAACGGGTAAAAAATGACGATTTTCAACGGCCTGACCGTCGGGAAATCAACCGGGCGACGAAGGTTTTTTTCATCGCCTTTTTTATGGATGCAGAACAGGAAAACCGCTACGCAAACGTTTTCTTTTTCTGTTAGAATGCGCCCCGAACTGGATGCAGGGGTGCAATGGCACTGGCGCTGGAAGAGTTCATGATCTGGATTGATTACGTCATTATTGCGGTAGTTGGTTTTTCGGCTCTGGTCAGCCTGATCCGTGGGTTTGTCCGGGAAGCCTTATCTCTTGTTACCTGGGGATGCGCGTTTTTTGTCGCCAGTCATTACTACGCCTACCTTGCAGTCTGGTTTACAGGTTTTGACGACGAACTGGTTCGTAACGGTATCGCCATTGGGGTGTTGTTTGTCGCCACCCTGATTGTCGGTGCGATTGTGAATTACGTGATCGGCTCGCTGGTGGAAAAAACCGGCCTGTCGGGAACCGACCGGGTGTTGGGCGTCTGTTTCGGGGCGTTGCGTGGTGTGCTGATAGTGGCCGCTCTGCTGTTCTTCCTCGATACTTTCACCGGCTTTTCGAAAAGTCCGGACTGGCAACAGTCTCAACTCATTCCCGAGTTCAGTTATATAATCAGGTGGTTTTTCGATTACCTGAAAAGCACGTCGAGTTTTTTACCCCGGTGATGCGACCGGGAGTGCGGCTTAATGAGGAAATGACAACATGTGCGGTATTGTCGGTATCACCGGTTTCATGCCGGTAAACCAGTCGATCTATGACGCGTTAACGGTGCTCCAGCACCGCGGGCAGGATGCCGCAGGCATTTGTACTATCGATGCGCTGAAGTGCTTCCGTCTGCGAAAGGCAAATGGCCTGGTCAGCGACGTTTTCGAAGCACGCCACATGCAGCGTTTGCAGGGCAACATGGGCATTGGTCACGCGCGTTATCCGACCGCGGGCAGCTCAAGTGCCTCTGAAGCGCAGCCATTCTACGTAAACTCGCCGTACGGTATTACGCTGGCGCACAACGGAAATCTCACCAACGCCCACGAACTGCGTAAGCACCTGTTCGAAAAGGGCCGCCGTCATGTGAATACCACCTCAGATTCTGAAATCCTGCTCAATATTTTCGCGCAGGAGCTGGATCGCTTCCAGAACGATCCGCTGGAAGCCGACAATATTTTTTCCGCCGTCGCTGCGGTGCATCAGCAGGTGCGCGGAGCCTATGCGGTGGTGGCGATGATTATCGGTCATGGCATGGTAGCGTTCCGCGACCCGAACGGTATCCGTCCGCTGGTGCTGGGCAAACGCGTGATCGCCGATGGCCGTACCGAATATATGGTGGCCTCGGAGAGCGTGGCGCTGGATACGTTAGGGTTTGAATTCATCCGTGACGTCGCACCGGGTGAAGCGGTCTATGTCACTGAGCAGGGGCAGCTTTCTACCCGCCAGTGCGCCGAAAACCCGAAAAGCAATCCCTGCCTGTTCGAGTACGTCTACTTTGCACGTCCCGACTCGTTCCTCGATAAGATTTCGGTCTACAGCGCCCGCGTGCGCATGGGCACCAAGCTGGGCGAGAAAATTGCCCGCGAGTGGGAAGATCTGGATATCGATGTAGTGATCCCGATTCCGGAAACCTCAACCGATATCGCACTGGAAATTGCGCGCATTCTCGATAAGCCGTATCGCCAGGGCTTTGTGAAAAACCGTTACGTCGGCCGCACCTTTATCATGCCGGGCCAGCAGTTACGTCGCAGCGCGGTTCGCCGTAAGCTGAACGCTAACCGCGCCGAGTTCCGCGATAAAAACGTGTTGCTGGTGGATGACTCCATCGTACGCGGCACCACCTCAGAGCAGATCATTGAGATGGCGCGTGAAGCCGGTGCGAAGCGGGTTTATCTGGCGTCAGCGGCTCCGGAGATTCGTTTCCCGAACGTATATGGCATTGATATGCCAAGCGCCACCGAGCTGATTGCCCACGGTCGTGAAGTCGAAGAGATCCGCCAGCTGATCAAAGCGGATGCGCTGATTTTCCAGGACCTGGATGACCTGATCGAAGCGGTTCGCGAAGAGAACCCGGACATTACCCAGTTTGAATGCTCGGTGTTTAACGGAATTTATGTCACGAAGGATGTTGACCAGCGCTATCTGGAATACCTCCAGTCGCTGCGTAATGACGATGCAAAAGCGGTTGCGCGTCAGAATGAGGTGGAAAACCTCGAGCTGCACAACGAAGGCTAAGCGCCAGCGTTAGGGCAGATAAAGCAGGGCGGGAGCAATCCCGCCCTGTTTGTTTTCAGAAATCCCCAGGCCGCGTTATGATGATGCATCCGGGTAGAGCAAGGTTGGAATATGAAACGACTCATCATTGGCATCTCAGGCGCCAGCGGGGTGATTTATGGCGTGCGCATGCTGCAGGTTTTGCAGCAGGTCGATGAGGTGGAAACGCATCTGGTGATGAGCCAGGCGGCGCGCCAGACGTTAGGGCTGGAGAGCGATTACTCACTACGTGACGTGCAGGCGCTGGCCGATGTGGTGCACGACGTGCGCGATATTGCGGCAAGCATTTCGTCAGGATCGTTTAAAACCCTCGGGATGGCGATTTTGCCGTGCTCAATGAAAACCCTGTCCGGCATCGTCCACAGTTACAGTGATTCACTGCTGACCCGCGCGGCTGACGTGGTATTAAAAGAGCAGCGCAAGCTGGTGCTGTGCGTGCGTGAAACGCCGCTGCACGTTGGCCACCTGCGCATGATGACCACCGCCGCCGAGTTGGGCGCCATCATTATGCCGCCAGTACCGGCGTTCTATCATCGCCCTGAAAACATCGGGCAACTGGTTGATCAAACGGTCAATCGGGTCATCGATCAGTTTGATATCGAATTGCCAGAAGATTTGTTCGCGCGCTGGCAAGGTGCATAAAGTTCCGCTGGCGCACTTATTTAGTGCATAAGCGCGCCTCGGATCACTCTTCGTGCATTTGATGCACCAAAAGTTAACATCATCGCTTTTTCTCTTTTACTTCACTGTTATATTCCCCTCACAAGCTCAGCGTTTTCGGCTGTCGGACGTCACGCTAAGTGCGCGAATAACTTGCAGAACTGGCATGAAACATGCAACTTACTTTGCGCAAACACATCACGTACCACATAACAAAAAGCACTTCACTTGAGGGTAATCTATGAAAAAGCGTGTTCTGGCTCTTTCCCTGATGCTGGGTTTATCCAGTGCTGCCAGCGTATTTGCGGCGGTACCAGGTTCAATCCGTATCGGCACAGATCCAACCTACCCACCGTTTGAGTCAAAAAACGCGCAAGGGCAGTTAGTGGGCTTTGATATCGACCTCGCTAACGAAATCTGCAAACGCATTCATACCCAGTGTACTTACGTTGAGAGCGACTTTGACGCCCTGATCCCCTCGCTGAAAGCGAAGAAAATTGACGCCATCATCTCTTCTCTCTCGATCACAGCAAAACGTCAGGAAGAAATCGCCTTCTCGGAAAAACTTTACGCCGCCAACGCGCGCTTAGTGGCACCGAAAGGGTCTAAAATCGAACCGACGATTGAGTCGCTGAAAGGCAAAAACATCGGTCTGTTGCAGGGCACCACCCAGGAAACTTACGCCAACCAGTACTGGCGGCCAAAAGGCGTGAGCGTGACACCGTACGCGAACCAGGATCTGGTCTATCAGGATCTGAATGCCGGACGTATTGATGCGGCGTTCCAGGACGAAGTGCAGGCGAGCGAAGGGTTCCTGAAGCAGCCGGTCGGGAAAAACTACGCCTTCGCCGGTCCGGCAGTGAAAGATGACAAAATCTTCGGCGTCGGCACCGGTATGGGGCTGCGTAAAGATGACAGCGAGCTGAAAGCGGCCATCGACAAAGCCTTTGCTGAAATGCGTAAAGATGGCACCTACGACAAGATTGCGAAGAAGTACTTCGACTTTAATGTGTACGGCGACTAACCATCCTGTCGCTCTGCCCATAATATGACGGACCTTAGCAGGCCGGATCGGATGCGGGAAAAGAGAGCGCCAGCTAGCGGCGTTTACTTTACCGGCAATGCACGGTCTGCTGCTGTCCGGAATGGCTGAGCAGAGCAAAACTGCCCGTCGATTGCTGGCGGGCAGCGTTCCGTTTCCACCCCACGACAGGACCCTCTCGATGCTGTATGGCTATTCTGATGTAATTCTTCGGGGCACGCTGGTGACACTGGAGCTGGCGCTGACCTCGGTGGTTCTGGCAGTGCTGCTCGGGCTGATTGGCGCGGGTGCCAAACTGTCACGTAACCGGCTGCTGGCGATGATCTTTGAAGGCTACACCACCCTGATTCGCGGTGTGCCGGACCTCGTTCTTATGCTGCTGATCTTCTACGGTCTGCAGATCGTGCTTAACCAGATTACCGACGCGCTGGGGATGGCCCAGTTTGATATCGACCCGATGGTCGCGGGTATCATTACGCTCGGCTTTATCTATGGCGCCTACTTCACAGAAACCTTCCGTGGTGCCTTTATGGCGGTGCCAAAAGGGCAGATCGAAGCGGCCACCGCGTTCGGTTTTACCGGTTCACAGGTGTTCCGCCGCATTCTGTTCCCGGCGATGATGCGCTATGCGTTGCCAGGTATCGGCAACAACTGGCAGGTGATCCTCAAGGCCACCGCGCTGGTATCACTGCTGGGGCTGGAAGATGTGGTGAAAGCCACGCAGCTGGCCGGTAAAAGTACCTGGCAACCGTTCTACTTTGCGATTGTGGCGGGCGTGATCTATCTGGTGTTTACCACGCTGTCGAATGGCGTGCTGTGGTGGCTTAACCGGCGCTATACGGTTGGCGTGAAGAGGGCGAGCTATGATTGATATTATTCAGGAATACTGGAAATCGCTGCTCTGGACCGATGGTTACCGCTTTACCGGCGTCGCCATTACGCTGTGGCTGTTGATCCTGTCGGTGGTGATTGGTGGATCGCTGGCGATCCTGCTGGCGATTGCGCGGGTTTCACCGAACCGGTTTATCAGTTTTCCGGTCTGGCTGTTTACCTATGTGTTTCGCGGTACACCGCTCTATGTGCAGCTGCTGGTGTTCTACTCCGGTATGTACACACTGGAAATTGTTAAAGGCACCGAACTGCTGAATGCCTTTTTCCGCAGCGGGCTGAACTGTACCTTACTGGCGTTTACCCTCAACACCTGTGCCTACACCACCGAAATCTTTGCCGGGGCTATCCGCTCGGTACCGCACGGTGAAATCGAGGCGGCGCGGGCCTATGGCTTCTCCACCTTCAAACTCTATCGCTGCATTATTCTGCCGTCGGCGCTGCGCACCGCGTTACCGGCCTACAGCAATGAAGTGATTTTAATGCTGCATTCCACCGCGCTGGCGTTTACCGCGACGGTGCCGGATTTGCTGAAAATTGCGCGTGATATCAACTCGGCGACCTATCAGCCGTTTACCGCGTTCGGCCTGGCCGCGGTGCTGTATCTGATTATTTCTTACGTGTTAATCAGCCTGTTCCGTCTGGCGGAGCGGCGCTGGCTGGCCCACGTCAAACCCTCTTCATCGCATTGAGTAGAACTATGGCTGACAATAAATTAAGCGTCACCGAATTACATAAACGTTACGGTGAACACGAAGTGCTGAAAGGGGTCTCGTTAACCGCTAACGCGGGCGATGTGATCACCATTATCGGATCGTCCGGTTCGGGAAAAAGTACCTTTTTACGCTGCATCAACTTCCTCGAAAAACCGAGCGAAGGCACGATTGTGGTTAATAATCAGCAGATCAACTTAGTCCGCGACAAAGATGGTCAGCTGAAAGTGGCAAACAAAGAGCAACTGCGCGCCCTGCGTACCAGCCTGACCATGGTATTCCAGCACTTCAATCTGTGGAGCCATATGACGGTGCTGGAAAACGTGATGGAAGCGCCGATTCAGGTGCTGGGACTGAGCAAAGCGGAAGCGCGTGAACGGGCAATCAAATACCTCGATAAGGTCGGGATTGATGCACGGGCACAGGCGAAATACCCGGTCCATCTTTCCGGTGGTCAGCAGCAGCGCGTGTCGATTGCGCGCGCGCTGGCGATGGAGCCGGAAGTGTTGCTGTTTGATGAACCCACCTCGGCGCTCGATCCGGAGCTGGTCGGTGAAGTACTGCGCATTATGCAGAAACTGGCGGAAGAGGGGAAAACCATGGTGGTGGTGACGCACGAGATGGAATTTGCCCGTCACGTCTCCAGTCATGTCATTTTCCTGCATCAGGGCAAAATTGAAGAGCAGGGATCGCCGGTGGAACTGTTCGGCAGCCCGAAGAGTACCCGCCTGCAGCAGTTCCTGAAAGGCTCGCTGAAGTAAGTTCGCGTCCGCGTCCGCGTCGTGCTGGCGCGGGCTGCCGCAATGCGGATGCCGCAGCCGTGGTCGATCATCTGTCCCGCCAGCCGGCGCATCACGATAGGGTGCGCCGGCTCAGTCTGAAAATCGCACTCTCGCTGAACTTTTATTGCCGGCCGGACGGTACCAGACACTACTTATGACTGGTACGGATTTCGCGGGTGGTAACGGTGGCTTATCGTCGCGTTCGTGGCGGTTTCGGCCTTAATCTCCGACCGGTAACGGCAATCGGCGCTCTCACTGGCCAACGCTGCGATTGCAGCAGAGTAATCGGCCCCAGCGAAGCCCGATTATCCGCCCGACCCATTCCGCCGCCCGCGTTAATGCTTAATCACATCCTGTAATGCTTGCTGCAGATCATACCAGCGGAAGGTAAATCCTGAGGCTTCCAGCCGTTTAGGCAACACATGCTGCCCACCCAGTACCAGCACCGCTGATTCACCCATCATCAGCTTAATCGCGCTGGCGGGGGTGCGCATAAAGGCCGGACGGTGCATTACCCGGCCCAGGGTCGCGGCAAACTGCTCATTGCGTACCGCATAAGGAGCAACCATGTTGAACGGACCGCGCAGATCGTCATGATCCAGCAGCCAGAGTATGGCGTTGAGCATATCGTCGAGATGGATCCACGGCATATATTGCTTACCGCTGCCGATCGGGCCGCCAATACCCAGTTTGAATGGCAGCTTCATTTTGCTGAGCGCGCCGCCTTCTGCTGCCAGCACCACGCCGGTACGTAACAGACAGACGCGGGTACGATCGCTTTCGGCACTGAGCGCCAGTTGCTCCCAGCGGGCGCACAGCTGGTGAGTGAATTCGTCGTGGCCGGAATCCTCTTCGGTCAGCACCAGATCGCCGGTATCGCCATAAAACCCGGTCGCGGAGCCGGAAATCAGCACTGAGGGTGGAGTGGTGCTGGCATTGATCAGTGAGGCGATCTGTTCAGTGATCTGCCAGCGGCTTTCACACAACTGCTGTTTATGCGGTTCGGTCCAGCGTTTGTCGGCAATCGGTTCACCCGCCAGGTTGATTACCGCATCAACATTATTGAGATCGTGCTGTTGCGCCAGACCTGACCAGAGCGCCACGGCGTCGCCCAGCTTTTCACGCGCGCTGACCACATCACGCGTCACCACGCTAATCTGGTGTCCGAGTTGCTGCAGGCGCGGAATCAGATGGCGACCAATTAATCCTGTTCCGCCGGTAATAAGAATGTGCATGTTGCGGCTCCCTTGACGTTTTTGTTATTTGTTCTCTTCAGCATAGAAGAGTGAGGCCAGTGTGAGGTGAGTCGCGTCGCGCTTTCTTGCAATCGGTCGAAACATCGGACCAGCTCAGCGTTGCCTTCAGAAATAAAAATCGGTAAACATGATGCAATCCTGACAGCCAATTGAGGTAACCGATGAATTATCCGTCCATCACCCTGTGGTCAGATTCATCATTTTTCAGTCCTTACGCCATGTCGGCTTATGTTGCTCTCACCGAAAAAGGCATCCCTTTTACCCTGAAACGTGTCGATTTGTCGCAAAACCAGCAGTTCGCTGCGGCCTATCGTGAGCTGTCGTTAACCTGCCGGGTGCCTACGCTGCAAATCGATGATTTTCTGCTGAGCGAGTCTTCGGCCATCAGCGAATATCTGGAAGAGCGGTTTCCGGCACCCGAGTTTGAGCGCCTCTATCCCCGCGACCGTGAGAAGCGCGCCAGGGCAAGAGAGATTCAGGCCTGGCTGCGCAGCGACTTTATGTGGATCCGTCAGGAACGGCCGACGGAAGTGCTGTTCGCCGGCGAGCGATTTTCACCGCTGACCGCCTCGGCGCAGCAGGCAGTGGATAAGCTGGTTACGGCGGTTGAACGGCTGTTACCCGATGGGCAGCAGAATCTGTTTGGTGAATGGTCCATCGCCGATACCGATCTGGCGGTGATGCTTAACCGGCTGGTACTGCACGGCGATCCGTTACCCGCGCGCTTACAACACTATGCTGAGTTTCAGTGGCAGCGTGCCTCAGTACAACTGTGGTTAGCTGAAAGCGGCAAAAATCGATAACTTTCGAGGCTTGCTCAAGCTAACGGAAGTGATTACCTTACGCCACACTATGATAATAACGTGGTAAACAGCGCGTGCATCCGGGCACGCCAAACAGGAAAGGGTTACGGATGGTGGATCACATTGCGGGTGAGGGTGTCGAGTGGGTCGACATCGTCAACGAAGAGAACGAAGTGGTTGCTCAGGCGACACGTGCACAGATGCGTGCTGAATGTCTGCGTCACCGTGCCACCTATATCGTGGTTCATGACGGTATGGGGAAAATTCTGGTACAGCGTCGCACCGAGACCAAAGATTTTATGCCGGGCAAGCTGGATGCAACGGCAGGCGGCGTGGTGCAGAGCGGCGAAGATATGCTGGAATCGGCACGACGTGAAGCGGAAGAGGAACTGGGGATTGCCGACGTTCCGTTTGCCGAACACGGTAAATTCTACTTCGAAGATGAGCATTGCCGCGTCTGGGGTGGACTGTTCAGCTGCGTATCGCACGGTCCTTTCGCAATGCAGGAAACGGAAGTGGATGAGATTATCTGGATGACGCCTGATGAAATCACCGCGCGTTGCGACGAATTTACCGACGATTCGCTTAAGGCATTGTCGCTGTGGATGAGCCGTAACGGCGAGAACCGGGCCTGATATCAACCGGCGACGGTGGCGTATCGCAGACAAAAAAAGGGCATGCGCAGTGGCATGCCCGGTATGACACAGTGAGGCTTAGCCTTCAGCCTGCTGTGACTGAATGGCGGTTAAGGCGATGGTGTAGACAATGTCATCCACCA
This sequence comes from Pantoea brenneri, assembly GCF_038594305.1. Taxonomy (NCBI): domain Bacteria; kingdom Pseudomonadati; phylum Pseudomonadota; class Gammaproteobacteria; order Enterobacterales; family Erwiniaceae; genus Pantoea; species Pantoea brenneri. The sequence continues at coordinate 330,371 of NZ_JBCGBG010000001.1, forward strand.
GTGCGCCGCGAGACAGGTCGTTGACCGGTTTACGCATGCCCTGCAGCATCGGACCAATTGAGATCAGGTCGGCAGAACGTTGTACCGCTTTATAAGTGGTGTTACCGGTGTTGAGATCCGGGAAGATAAACACCGTGGCGCGACCGGCCACCTGTGAGTTTGGCGCTTTGGATTTCGCCACGTCTTCCATGATCGCTGCGTCATACTGCAGCGGACCATCAATCACCAGATCCGGACGTTTCTCCTGCGCAATACGGGTCGCTTCACGGACTTTTTCGACGTCGCTGCCAGCACCTGAGGTGCCGGTGGAGTAGGAGATCATCGCCACGCGAGGGTCGATACCAAAGGCCTTAGCCGAATCGGCAGACTGAATGGCGATTTCGGCCAGCTGCTCGGCGCTCGGGTCCGGGTTAATCGCACAGTCACCGTAAACCAGCACCTGCTCAGGCAGCAGCATAAAGAACACTGACGACACCAGCGAACTGTTCGGTGCGGTTTTGATCAGCTGCAACGGTGGACGAATGGTGTTAGCGGTGGTGTGTACGGCACCCGATACCAGACCGTCGACTTCGCCACGCTCCAGCATCATGGTGCCCAGCACCACGTTGTCTTCCAGTTGCTCCTGCGCCACCACTTCGGTCATGCCCTTGCTCTTACGCAGCTCAACCAGACGCGGCACGTAGTTTTCACGCACCTGAGCCGGATCGACAATCTCAACGCCTTTGCCCAGTTCAACGCCCTGAGCGGCGGCGACGCGCTGAATTTCATCCGGGTTACCTAACAGCACGCAGGTCGCAATGCCGCGTTCGGCACAGATGGCCGCGGCTTTCACAGTACGCGGCTCATCACCCTCTGGCAGCACCACACGTTTGCCGGCTTTGCGCGCCAGCTCGGTCAGCTGATAACGGAAGGCCGGTGGAGAGAGGCGACGACTGCGTTCCGAAGTAGCGGTCAGTGACTCAATCCAGTCAGCGTTGATGTAGCTGGCGACGTACTCCTGCACTTTTTCGATGCGCTGGGTGTCATCAGCCGGAACTTCAAGGTTAAAGCTCTGCAGGCTGAGCGAGGTCTGCCAGGTATTGGTTTTCACCATAAACACCGGCAGGCCGGTCTGGAACGCACGCTCACACAGTCTGGCAATACGCTCGTCAATCTCATAGTTACCGGTCAGCAGGATGGCACCAATCTCAATGCCGTTCATGGCGGCCAGACAGGCGGCAACCAGCACATCCGGACGGTCAGCCGAAGTCACCAGCAGCGATCCTGGACGGAAATGCTCCAGCATATGCGGAATGCTACGGGCGCAGAAGGTGACAGATTTCACCCGGCGGGTCTGAATCTCACCTTCGTTGATGATGCGTGCATTAAGGTGACGGCACATATCGATGGCGCGGGTAGCGATCAGATCAAAGCTCCACGGCACGCAGCCCAATACCGGCAGCGGGCTATCGGAGAACAGCTGTTTCGGATCGATGTTCGCGATGCTGGCTTTTGACGAGTCATCAAAAATTTCTGACAGGTCAGGGCGGGTACGCCCCTGTTCATCCACCGGCGCGTTAAGTTTGTTGATGATCACGCCAGTGATGTTTTTATTTTTCTGTCCGCCGAAGCTGCTTTGCGTCAGCTCAATGCGTTCTTTCAGCTGTGCCGGAGAGTCATTACCCAGCGCCATTACGAAGACAATTTCCGCGTTCAGCGTTTTGGCGATTTCATAGTTCAGCGCGTTGGCGAACTGATGCTTACGGGTCGGCACCAGACCTTCAACCAGCACCACTTCGGCATCCTGGGTGTTGGCATGATAACGGGAGATGATCTCTTCCATCAGCACGTCCTGCTGGTTAGAGCCCAGCAGAGATTCAACGCGTGCCATCTGCAGCGGTTCAGCAGCAGGAATCGACGAGTTTTTACGGATAATGGTGGTGGTCTGATCCGGTGTATCACCGCCAGAGCGCGGCTGAGCAATCGGCTTGAAGACGCTAAGCCGCACGCCTTTACGTTCCATGGCGCGAATAACGCCGAGGCTGACGCTGGTCAGGCCGACGCTGGTGCCGGTCGGAATGAGCATAATTGTACGTGACACGATTGAACCTCTCAGGAATTGCAGGGTGTCAAAAACAACTCCGTCAGCCTGAGCTGACGGAGAGAAGCGATTACGCGGTCAGACGCGCGGCGTCCTGGGCGATGACCAACTCTTCGTTGGTTGGGATAACCAGCGCCGGGCGGGTGCCCTCTTTATTGATGTAGCCGGACTGACCGAAGCGGGCTGCCAGGTTACGATCGTGATCCACATCGAATCCAAGCAGCGCCAGTTTTTTCAGCGTCAGTTCGCGCACCATCGCGGCGTTTTCACCGATACCGCCGGTGAAGATAACGGCGTCAAGGCGACCTTCCATCAGCGCGGTGTAGCTGCCGATGTATTTGGCCAGGCGATGGCAGAACACATTCATCGCGCGCTTCGCATCTTCTTTAGTGGTGTAGTTTTCTTCAACATAACGGCAGTCGCTGGTCACTTCAGTCAGCCCTAACAGTCCAGACTCTTTGGTCAGCAACTTGTTGATTGCATCAACGCTCATGCCGAGGGTGTCGTGCAGGAAGAAGATGATCGCCGGATCGATATCACCACTGCGGGTGCCCATCACCAGGCCTTCCAGCGGCGTCAGGCCCATTGAGGTATCAACGCATTCGCCGTTGCGGATCGCGGAAACCGAACCGCCGTTGCCGAGGTGACAGGTAATGATGTTGAGCGATGCCAGCGGCTTGTTGAGCATTTTGGCCGCTTCATGCGTCACGTAATAGTGACTGGTGCCATGCGCGCCATAGCGACGAACGCCGTGCTCTTTATACAATTTGTACGGCAGCGCATAAAGGTAGGACTCTTCCGGCATTGTCTGATGGAAAGCGGTGTCAAATACCGCGACATTCTTATCTGACAGATGCGGGAAGTTTTTCATCGCCTCATCGATACCGATCAGGTGCGCTGGATTATGCAGCGGGGCAAAGGAAGAGGCGTCTTTAATGCCCTGGATCACTTCTTCAGTAATCACCACTGATTGGGTCAGTTTCTCGCCGCCGTGAACGATGCGATGGCCGATTGCAGCAATTTGTGCCGAAAGCGCTGGTTTTTGTGCCAGAATGGTTTTAACAATGAAATTCAGTGCTTCGCTATGCGCTGCGCCGGCACCGAGAGGGGCTTCCTGTTTTTGACCGTCCAGCTTCCATTTGATACGCGCTTCAGGAAGATGAAAGCATTCCGCCAGGCCAGACAAAAATTCGTCACCGCTGGCAGGATTGAGGATGGCAAACTTAAGGGAAGAGCTGCCACAGTTCAGGACCAGAACTAACTTACTCGACATGGAAGTACCTATTTTTAGAGAGTGGCTAAAAAAAACGCAATCAGACTATCAGCGTAGCCCATGAAAGCTGGTAGATTAATGATAAACATCATGCGGTAGTCAGAATTCTGCTTTTCCGCAAAAAATTTTGGTAATTTTACGCAAAAATTTGAAATTTATTTGTCGAAACCTGACCTCTCCTCTTCCCAAAGGCGCTGGTCGCTGCCAGAAAGGTGTCGAAACGGCGTCAGAATAGCTGGAGTCACCTTTAAAGACAAAAAAAATTGAAGGATGTCACGTAAAGTTGTGTAGTTATAACTATTTTTTAATCTTTGCAGTATTAGTTGAGGTGAGCCATGGCGAATGAATCGGGCAGTACCAGTTGGTTCCGGATGTTTCAGCGCGGACAGCACTACATGAAGACCTGGCCGGCTGACAAGCGCCTGGCACCGGTGTTCCCTGAAAACCGTGTCTCATCAGCGACGCGCTTTGCCATTCGCTTTATGCCACCTTTAGCGATTTTCACGCTAACCTGGCAGATTGCCATGGGCGGTCAGCTTGGCCCGGCAGTTGCGACTGCGCTGTTTGCCTGCAGCTTGCCGATGCAGGGCTTGTGGTGGCTGGGAAAACGTTCTATTACGCCGCTTCCGCCCACCTTGCTTAACTGGTTCCACGAAGTCCGCGCAAAGCTGGAAGAAGCGGGTCAGGCGATCGCCCCGGTTGAGGGCAAACCAACCTATCAGGCGCTGGCTGACGTGCTGAAACGCGCCTTCAAACAGCTGGACCGCACCTTCCTCGACGACCTCTGAGTTATACCGGGTTTTTGACTAAAATACCGGTTAACCTGCAGCCAGATCAAAGAAAGGCGATACGGAGATTTCCGTATCGCTAACGCTGTGTGATCATTTCCGCATTGTCTGTTACCTGAGCGGCTCTGGCCGGGAGTGAATGATGGAAATGACCCATGCACAGCGTTTGATCCTTACCAACCAGTACAAAATCATGGCGATGCTTGAGCCAGAAAATGCCGAGCGCTTCCGCCGCTATCAAACCATTATCGAACGCGGCTACGCGCTGCAGATGCGCGAGCTGGACAAAGAGTTCGGCGAACTCAGCGAAGAGACCTGCCGGACCATCATCGACATTATGGAGATGCACCATGCGCTGCACGTCTCCTGGTCGAACCTCAAAGATAGCGGCACGCTCGAGGAGCGGCGTCTGGCGTTCCTCGGTTTTGATGCCGCAACCGAAGCGCGCTATCTGGGCTACGTGCGCTTTATGGTGAACAGCGAAGGGCGCTATACCCATTTTGATTCCGGCACGCACGGCTTTAATGCCCAGACGCCGATGTGGGAAAAGTATCAACGCATGCTGGCTTTATGGCAGACTTGTCCGCGACAGTACCATTTAAGCGCCAATGAAATTGCGCAAGTGATTAATGCCTGATGAGGAGTGACGCGTGACCTACAGTGGTTTTCTATTTGATTTAGACGGCACCTTAGTGGATTCATTGCCTGCAGTTGAACGTGCCTGGAGCCAGTGGGGCGCCCGCCACGGCATTGCAGCGGAAGAGATCCTGGCGTTTATTCATGGCAAACAGGCGATCACCTCACTGCGTCACTTTATGGCTGGTCAGCCGGAAGCGGCTATTCAGGCAGAGTTTATTGCGCTGGAACAAGCAGAGGCAGCCGATACGGATGGCGTTCAGGCCCTGCCTGGCGCCCACGCGTTGCTGAACACGCTGAACGAACTGCAGATCCCGTGGGCGATTGTCACTTCAGGTTCGGTACCGGTGGCGCATGCGCGGCATAAAGCCGCTGGCTTACCGCAGCCGGCGGTGTTTATCACCGCGGAGCAGGTGGCAAAGGGCAAACCGGAACCGGACCCTTATCTGCTGGGCGCTGAAAAGCTTGGCTTAGCGGCAACGTCATGCGTTGTGGTTGAGGATGCGCCCGCCGGGATTTTATCCGGTCTGAATGCCGGCTGTGCGGTGATTGCAGTCAATGCACCGGCTGAAACGCCGCGACTGAATGACGTCACGCTGCAGTTGTCGTCGCTTGAGTCGTTAATAGTCAACCGACAGAGCAGCGGCCAGTTCAGCATTGGGCGCAAGGCGTAATAGCCTCACTGCGCCGCCAGATTCAGAGCGGCGTATCCTGTGAAATCTCATCCAGTGACAGGCTGAAGCTGGGAATGAATACCTCAACGAAGTAATCCATTTCCGGTGAGCGACGTTGCGCCAGCGTCGTTTCCAGCCGCGCCTTCGCCAGCAAAAATTCATTATTGCCGGCGGAGAGCTCTTCCAGACACTTCACATAAGCACAGAGCGCATCGGCCTGCTTCACTACCGCCTGTTCTTCTTCACTGTGCAGATGCTCATCAATCAACGGGCGATAGATCGCCTGAAACTCCTCAGGCAGCATCTCGATCAGCTTCTGCTGGGCAATTTTTTCAATCTTTTTATATTCATGGGCAATCTGCGCATTGTAATACTTCACCGGCGTCGGCAGATCGCCGGTCAGCACTTCGCTGGCATCATGATAGAGCGCCAGCATAGCGATGCGATCGGCGTTAAGCGTACCGTTGAATTTTAGATTTTTAATCACCGCCAGGGCGTGCGCCACCATCGCCACCTGCAGACTGTGCTCAGAGACGTTTTCGGTACGCACATTGCGCATCAGCGGCCAGCGATTGATCAGCTTAAGGCGGGAGAGGTGGGCAAAAAAGTGGCTTTGAGTCATGAGCGTTCCTGTGAGCCGACAGGGGAGAGACCGGCTCTCCCCAAATAGCGTCAGTATACGCGGCTGAGATTATTGACGGTAGCCTTGCAGGAAACGGCCAAATTTATTGATCGCCATCTCCAGGTCATCGACGCGCGGCAGGGTAACGATGCGCAGGTGATCCGGCCACGGCCAGTTAAAGGCGCTGCCCTGCACCAGCAGAACTTTTTCCTGCAGCAGGAAATCCAGCACCATCTTCTGATCGTCAAAGATGTTGAATTTTTTCGCATCGATGCGCGGGAACATATACAGCGCACCCTGGGGTTTGACGCAGCTGACGCCGGGAATATCGTTAATCAGTTCCCATGCGCGCTGGCGCTGCTCATACAGACGACCACCAGGCACGATAAATTCACTGATACTCTGGTAACCCCCCAGCGCAGTCTGAATCGCATGCTGAGCCGGTACGTTGGCGCACAGACGCATTGAGGCGAGCATCTCCAGCCCCTCAATGTAGCCTTTAGCATGTTTTTTCGGGCCGTTCAGCACCATCCAGCCCTGACGGAAGCCCGCAACGCGATAGGTTTTCGACAGGCCGTTGAAGGTGACGGTCAGCAGATCGGGTGCCAGAGCGGCGATACAGTGATGCTGGGCTTCGTCGTAAAGAATTTTGTCGTAGATCTCATCGGCGAAAATGATCAGGTTATGCTGACGGGCAATGTCGACAATCTCTAACAGCAGCTCTTTGCTGTAAACCGCACCGGTGGGGTTATTCGGGTTGATGATGACGATGCCGCGAGTGCGCGGGGTGATCTTACTGCGGATATCGTCCAGGTCGGGAAACCAGTCAGCCGATTCGTCACACAGATAGTGCACTGCTTTACCGCTCGACAGCGACACGGCCGCGGTCCATAACGGATAGTCGGGTGCCGGCACCAGCATTTCATCGCCACTGTTCAGCAGGGCCTGCATCGCCTGCACGATTAACTCAGAGACGCCATTACCAATATAGATATCTTCTACGGTGACATCGCGCATGTCACGCGCCTGGTAATGCTGCATGATCGCTTTGCGGGCGGAATAGAGTCCTTTGGAGTCGCAATAACCCTGCGCGCTCGGCAGGTTACGGATCACATCCACCAGAATTTCATCAGGGGCTTCGAAGCCAAACGGCGCTGGATTGCCGATGTTCAGTTTAAGAACCTTGTTGCCTTCTTCTTCGAGGCGTTTAGCCTCTTTCAATACCGGGCCACGGATGTCGTAGCAAACGTTATCCAGCTTACCGGATTTATCAATCTGAAAAGTCATTGTTACCGCCTTAATGGGCAGAATCCTTTTGGCTGCCGCAGAAATCAAACCAGCACAATGTACTCTCCTCACGGACACAAAAGAAGGGTGCCGCTCGGTTTTGGCGCGTTCAGCAACTTTTCCGGTCGCGTGTAGTGCAAAAGATATTTGTTAACGTAATAATTAGTTAAACTATCCACATTAGAATGATTAAACGATATTTTGAGCTAATAATGGGAGACGGAATCCGCTGTCCTTTCGCACATTATGAAACATTTTTGGAACTTATGGCGGCGGAACCTTTCCTCGCTTTTGAAATACACACTGTGTGAAATAGTTAAACGATATTTTATTGATGGTTAAATAATAACCGTTCGGGGCAGGGCGATTTCACTTACGGCTTAAGACTGTTAAAGATTGGTGCGGCTATCACCCTGTGATTCCCGGAGAAGTGCCACATGATCAGGGCCGGATGGCAGCAGATAAGCGCAATTCAGCGTATCGTCTGTTGCTTCTCTGCTGAAATTTTTTTCACCGGCGGGATGAAAAGAAAGCGATACGCTGCCAGGATGTGCTGGAAATGCCTTTAGCACAAAATTTACGGCGGTTTTCACAAAATCATTTCCATTTTGAAGTCAAAAATGATTAAGTATAATTTATTATTTAGTGTGTATGGCCGCTCCGCTTAATGCGTCGCCCCATCACGCATTCTGTCCCGCCTGGCCTTTTTGGGTGGGAATAAGACAACTACGCAGCTTCCTGCATACGCGCACCCCGCGCCTTCGGTTCAGAAGTTGTATCTGTCTTCCGACCCTGTGGATCTTTAGCTTTATAGGGGTCATCAGCGGTCTGTAAACGTTCGTGAAATTTTTTGTGTCAGTCTCAACACAGGACTGTCATTGAGCACCATTACTGCTTATCACTTTGATAAGCTTAGTAATAACACCAGGGTAGTAGTTCGTAAAAATCTAATAAGTGAAGAAAAAACATGACTAATGCAAATCGTCCGATACTGAATCTCGACCTCGATCTGCTGAGAACCTTCGTTGCCGTTGCTGACCTGAATACTTTTGCTGCGGCGGCTGCAGCGGTCTGCAGAACCCAGTCAGCAGTCAGCCAGCAGATGCAACGTCTGGAGCAATTGGTAGGTAAAGAGCTGTTTGCCAGACATGGACGTAATAAGCTGTTAACAGAGCACGGGATCCAGCTGTTAGGTTACGCCAGAAAAATCCTTCGTTTTAACGACGAAGCCTGCACCTCTCTGATGTACAGCAATATTCAGGGTGTGCTGACTATTGGCGCTTCCGATGACACCTCTGACACCATTCTGCCGTTCCTGCTAAACCGCGTAACCTCGGTTTATCCGAAACTGGCGATTGATGTACGGGTAAAACGTAACCCTTTCATGATGGAAATGCTCAATCAGGGCGAAGTGGACCTTGTGGTCACCACCTCCAGCCCGGGCAATTTCACCTATCAGGTGCTGCGCACCTCGCCAACCTTGTGGTATTGCGCGGCGGATTACATCTTCCAGCGTGGTGAAGCCATTCCATTGGTATTGCTTGATGAGCCAAGCCCTTATCGCGATATGGCGATCGATCACCTCAACGAAGCGGGCATCCCATGGCGTATTTCGTATGTCGCGTCGACGCTGGCTGCGGTACGTGCTGCGGTTAAAGCAGGATTGGGTGTGACGGCACGCCCGGTAGAGATGATGAGTCCGGAACTGCGGGTGATGGGCGCAGCGGAAGGGCTGCCGGTTCTGCCGGATACGCAGTATCTGCTGTGTCGTAATCCTGACAGCGATAATGAACTGGCGCTGGCGATCTTTAATGCCATGCAGTCCACCAACGATCCGTACAACCTGAGCGCTAATCCTGACGGTACTCTGTTACTGGATGACGAAGAATAATTTTGCTGCCTCCATGCTGCGCAAATAATGCGCAGAATGCGCGCATCAAAACCCCGATAAAAAAGCCTTTCATTCTGTAAGCAGAGCGAGAGGCTTTTTTTTGCCTGCCGCTACCTTCCTGACCCTCTGAATTTCCCCCTGGATCGTCTTTTTCAATAGTCACCGGTTGCAATTAATTTCATCTTTGCGCTATCTGAAATTTACCCACCAAAAAAACGGACGTTATGTTTCGGCTAGTGCTAAAAAACGGAGAAATTTAACGCAAAAAGGGCAGAAGTGTGTTCTGGATCAAGAAAATACCCCTGCTAAGGGGAAGGAAAACACAGTGATACCTGTCAAAATATGTTTGTTAAATGCACGATCCATGCATGTAAATACCCGCTACACTAAAATTAACCCCACAGACTGAAGCGATTTAGCTGGAAAGCGGGGCATCATTTGTTAATAATATGATGCAGGTGTGAAATAATGTTTGGATACTTTTGTCAAAGTTGACAAAAGGTTATAGAAAGGAGTAAAAAACCCCATAAAATTGCTGTTTATTTAAGAATAACAGCGACGTTTAAAAGGTTTTTATCCTTCCCTTGAATCGATGTGGTCAGTTTGCTGCGGGAAACGCGTGCAGGATGCCAGCGCCACTTTTGATGAGTAAGCAATGAGTATGTCAACTACCACCGAAATCATCGCTCAGCATTGGGCGTTTATCGTCTTTATCGTCATCGCATTTGGCCTGTGTGCTTTCATGTTGACCGGAGGATGGCTGCTTGGCGGCAGAGCACGCGCGCGTCATAAAGACACGCCGTTCGAATCGGGCATCGAGTCAGTGGGCGATACCCACATCCGCCTGTCGGCAAAATTTTATCTGGTTGCGATGTTTTTCGTCATCTTCGACGTCGAAGCCCTCTTTTTATACGCATGGGCGACCTCAATCCGCGAAAGCGGCTGGGTCGGCTTTGTGGAAGCCGCAATTTTCATTTTGGTGCTCCTGGCGGGCTTAGTCTATCTGGTACGCATCGGCGCACTCGATTGGGCTCCTGCACGTCGTCGCGTCGTGGTTAAAACCACCACGATCAGTCACACCAATCCTCACAAGCAGTAAAAGAGAGGCAATAAGATGGACTATACGCTCACCCGCATAGACCCGAACGGTGGTGAGAACGACCGTTATCCTCTGCAAAAGCAGGAAATCGTCAGCGATCCGCTGGAGCAGCACGTTCATCGCAGCGTTTACATGGGCAAACTCGAAAATGCCCTGCACGACATGGTGAACTGGGGACGTAAAAACTCCCTGTGGCCATACAACTTCGGCCTCTCCTGTTGTTATGTAGAGATGACGACCTCGTTTACCGCAGTGCATGACGTGGCACGTTTCGGTGCCGAAGTTATGCGTGCCTCGCCTCGTCAGGCCGACTTTATGGTGATCGCCGGTACGCCGTTTACCAAAATGGCCCCGGTGATTCAGCGTCTGTATGACCAGATGCTGGAGCCGAAATGGGTGATCTCAATGGGTGCCTGCGCTAACTCCGGCGGCATGTATGACATCTATTCCGTGGTGCAGGGCGTGGATAAATTCCTGCCGGTTGATGTGTACATTCCTGGCTGCCCGCCGCGTCCGGAAGCCTATATGCAGGCGCTGCTGCTGTTGCAGGAGTCGATCGGCAAAGAGCGCCGTCCGCTCTCCTGGGTGGTCGGCGATCAGGGGGTTTACCGCGCCAACATGCAATCCGAGCGTGAGAGAAAACGCGGTGAGCGCATTGCGGTCACTAACCTGCGTAGCCCGGACGAAGTGTAAGTTAACCGTATGGATGGCAAAACGCGCCTGCAGCAGAACATCACAATTTAATGCATGGCCCCATCCTGACGCCTTCATTTGAGTGCCTGAGATCAGGCCGGAATGGTGAGTAACGTATGACAGATTTGACCACGCAAGATCTCGCTCAGCCTTCATGGCAAACCCGTGATCACCTGGATGACCCGGTGATCGGCGAGTTGCGTAACCGTTTTGGGCCGGATGCCTTTACCGTTCAGGCGACCCGCACCGGTATTCCGGTAGTCTGGGTGAAGCGTGAACAGCTACTGGAAATCACCGAGTTCCTGCGTAAATTACCCAAGCCTTACGTCATGCTGTATGACCTGCATGGCATGGATGAGCGTTTACGTACCCACCGCGCAGGCTTACCTGCTGCGGATTTTTCCGTTTTCTATCATCTGCTGTCGATTGAACGTAATCGCGACATCATGCTCAAGGTAGCGTTATCTGAAAATGATATGCACCTGCCGACCCTCACCCGCCTTTTCCCGAATGCCAACTGGTATGAGCGTGAGACCTGGGAGATGTTTGGCGTGACCTTTGATGGTCACCCGCACCTGACCCGCATTATGATGCCGCCGACCTGGGAAGGTCACCCGCTGCGCAAGGACTACCCGGCGCGCGCCACCGAATTCGATCCGTTTACGCTGACCAAACAGAAAGAAGATCTGGAGATGGAGGCGCTGACTTTCAAGCCTGAAGACTGGGGCATGAAGCGCAGCACCGCCAATGAGGACTTCATGTTCCTCAACCTTGGTCCTAACCACCCGTCGGCGCACGGGGCCTTCCGTATCATTCTGCAACTGGATGGCGAAGAGATCGTCGACTGCGTACCTGACATCGGTTATCACCATCGCGGTGCCGAAAAGATGGGTGAGCGTCAGTCGTGGCACAGCTACATTCCTTACACCGACCGCGTCGAATATCTTGGCGGTTGCGTCAATGAGATGCCTTATGTGCTTGCAGTAGAGAAACTGGCCGGTATCGTGGTACCGGATCGCGTTAACGTGATCCGCGTGATGCTGTCAGAACTGTTCCGTATCAATAGCCATCTGCTCTACATTTCGACCTTTATTCAGGACGTTGGCGCCATGACGCCGGTGTTCTTTGCCTTTACCGATCGCCAGAAAATTTATGACGTGGTTGAAGCCATTACCGGCTTCCGTATGCACCCGGCGTGGTTCCGCATTGGCGGCGTGGCGCACGACCTGCCGAAAGGCTGGGAACGTCTGCTGCGTGACTTCCTTGACTGGATGCCGAAGCGCCTGAAGGAATATGACAAAGCCGCCCTGCGTAACAGCGTGCTGGTAGGTCGTTCCAAAGGCGTTGCCGCGTACAACATGGAAGAAGCGCTGGCGTGGGGCACCACCGGTGCTGGTCTGCGCGCCACCGGTCTCGACTTTGACGTGCGTAAATGGCGTCCGTACTCCGGCTACGAAAACTTCGATTTCGAAATCCCAATCGGTTCCGGCATCAGTGATGCTTACAGCCGCGTCCAGCTGAAGATGGAAGAGATGTGGCAGTCGCTGCGTATTCTTGAGCAGTGCCTGAACAACATGCCGGAAGGGCCGTTCAAAGCCGATCACCCGCTGACCACACCGCCGCCAAAAGAGCGGACGTTGCAGCATATTGAAACGCTGATCACCCACTTCCTGCAGGTCTCGTGGGGCCCGGTAATGCCGGCCAACGAATCCTTCCAGATGATTGAAGCGACCAAAGGGATCAACAGTTACTACCTGACCAGCGACGGCAGCACCATGAGCTACCGCACCCGCGTGCGTACGCCCAGCTTCCCGCATCTGCAGCAGATTCCTTCAGTCATCCGCGGCAGCCTGGTATCCGACCTGATCGTATACCTCGGTAGTATCGATTTTGTTATGTCAGACGTGGACCGCTAATTATGCACGATCAACACATTGCCATTAAAACGATCGACCCCAACGAGGTCTTCGTGCTGAGCGCGGAAGAACATCACGCCATTGAGCACGAAAAACACCACTATGAAGATGCGCGTGCAGCCTCAATCGAAGCGCTGAAGATCGTGCAGAAAGCGCGCGGCTGGGTGCCGGATGGCGCGATTCACGCTATCGCTGAGGTGCTGGGCATTCCGGCCAGTGATGTGGAAGGTGTGGCGACATTCTATAGCCAGATCTTCCGTCAGCCGGTTGGCCGCCATGTGATCCGTTACTGCGACAGCGTGGTGTGTCACATCACCGGCTATCAGGGCATTCAGGCTGCGCTGGAACAGAATCTGAATATCAAACCGGGCCAGACCACGGCGGACGGACGCTTTACCCTGCTGCCGACCTGCTGTCTGGGCAACTGCGATAAAGGGCCAACGATGATGGTGGATGAAGACACCCACGTGCATCTGACGCCTGAAGGCATCGCCACTTTGCTGGAGCAGTATCAATGACATTGAAAACTATCATTCGTACTGCTGAAACCCATCCTCTTACCTGGCGGATGCGCGACGACAAGCAGCCGGTGTGGATTGATGAATACCGCAGTAAAAACGGTTATGCCGGCGCTGAAAAAGCGTTAAACAGCATGTCACCTGACGAAATCGTGGCGGCAGTAAAAGACTCTGGCCTGAAAGGGCGCGGCGGTGCGGGCTTCTCCACCGGCCTGAAGTGGAGCCTGATGCCGAAAGATGAGTCGATGAACATCCGTTACCTGCTGTGTAACGCCGATGAAATGGAGCCGGGCACCTATAAAGACCGCCTGCTGATGGAGCAGATGCCTCACCAGCTGGTGGAAGGGATGCTGATCAGTGCCTTTGCGCTGAAGGCTTACCGTGGCTACATCTTCCTGCGTGGCGAATACATTGAAGCTGCGGTGCATCTGCGCCGGGCGATTGCTGAAGCCACCGAAGCGGGCTATCTCGGTAAAAACATTCTTGGCACCGGTTTTGACTTCGAACTGATTGTGCACACCGGCGCGGGTCGTTATATCTGCGGCGAAGAGACAGCACTGATTAACTCGCTGGAAGGCCGTCGTGCTAACCCGCGTTCCAAACCGCCGTTCCCGGCGAGTGCGGGCGCATGGGGTAAACCGACCTGCGTTAACAATGTGGAAACGTTGTCAAACGTGCCGGCCATCCTGGCAAACGGCGTCGACTGGTACAAAGGAATCTCGAAAAGTGACGACGCCGGCACCAAGATGATGGGCTTTTCCGGTCGGGTGAAAAATCCTGGCGTCTGGGAACTGCCGTTCGGCATTACTGCACGTGAAATTCTGGAAGATTACGCCGGCGGGATGCGTGACGGACTGCGCTTCAAAGCCTGGCAGCCAGGCGGGGCAGGGACCGACTTCCTGACGGATGAGCACCTGGATCTGCCGATGGAGTTTGCCAGCATTGGTAAAGCCGGCAGCCGTCTGGGAACCGCGCTGGCGATGGCAGTCGATCACGAAATCAACATGGTTTCGCTGGTGCGTAATCTTGAAGAGTTCTTCGCCCGTGAATCGTGCGGCTGGTGTACGCCATGCCGTGACGGTCTGCCGTGGAGCGTAAAAATTCTGCGCGCGCTGGAGCAGAAGCAGGGTCAGCCAGGCGACATCGAAACCTTACAGCAACTCTGCCGTCAGCTCGGCCCGGGTAAAACCTTCTGCGCACACGCGCCGGGTGCGGTTGAGCCGCTGCAGAGTGCGATTAAATATTTCCGTGAAGAGTTTGAAGCCGGCATTGCGCCGCAGGTGTTCGGTAATACCCGCGCGATTGGCGGGATTCAGCCAAACCTGCTGAAAGCGCGCTGGTAATTCGCCGCAGCACACGGAATCAGGCCTGGTGCCGCCGCCCCGATAATCGCAGTGTGTCGGGGCAAGAATTTGATTAACGCTCGTTTCTGACGAGCCTTACGGAAGCATGTCACTATGGCTACAATCCATGTAGACGGTAAAGAGTATGATGTGAACGGAGCGGACAACCTGCTACAGGCGTGTCTCTCTCTGGGCCTTGATATTCCTTATTTTTGCTGGCATCCGGCGCTGGGAAGCGTTGGGGCCTGCCGCCAGTGCGCGGTAAAGCAATTCCAGAATGCCGAAGATACCCGCGGCCGTCTTGTCATGTCCTGCATGACGCCGGCTTCTGACGGCACATTTATCTCCATCGACGATGGCGAAGCGAAAGAGTTCCGCGAAAGCGTGGTGGAGTGGCTGATGACCAACCACCCGCACGACTGCCCGGTCTGTGAAGAAGGGGGTAACTGTCACCTGCAGGATATGACAGTGATGACCGGCCACAGCTTCCGCCGTTATCGCTTCACCAAACGTACCCACCGCAATCAGGATCTTGGCCCGTTCATTTCTCACGAGATGAACCGCTGTATCGCCTGCTATCGCTGTGTGCGTTACTACAAAGATTATGCCGACGGCAAAGATCTCGGGGTCTATGGCGCGCACGACAACGTCTATTTCGGTCGCCCGGAAGATGGCACGCTGGAGAGCGAATTCTCCGGTAACCTGGTTGAGATCTGCCCGACCGGCGTGTTCACCGATAAAACCCACTCTGAACGCTATAACCGTAAATGGGATATGCAGTTTGCTCCGAGCATCTGCCAGCAGTGCAGCGTTGGCTGTAACACCAGTCCGGGTGAGCGTTACGGGGAGCTGCGCCGCATTGAGAACCGCTACAACGGCACGGTAAACCACTACTTCCTGTGTGACCGTGGCCGTTTTGGTTACGGCTACGTTAACCGCAAAGATCGTCCCCGCCAGCCGATGCTGCTGCGCGGCAACGACTGGGTGACGCTGAACGCAGAACAGGCAGTTAATGCCGGCGCAGATCTGCTGCGTCAGGCGAAAAAAGTGATTGGTATCGGTTCGCCGCGCGCCAGTGTTGAAAGCAACTTTGCGCTGCGTGAGCTGGTTGGCGCCGAAAACTTCTCCACCGGGATGCCGGCTGGCGAACAGGCCCGGCTGGAACTGATGCTCAAAGTACTGCGTGAAGGCGGGATCTACACGCCATCGCTGCGCGAAATTGAAAGCTACGATGCGGTGCTGGTGCTGGGTGAAGATCTGACCCAGGTTGGCGCACGCGTGGCGCTGTCAGTGCGTCAGGCCGTTAAAGGCAAAGCGCGCGACATGGCTGCCGCCCAGAAAGTGGCAGACTGGCAGATTGCAGCGATTCTCAACATCGGTCAGAACGCCAAACATCCGCTGTTTATCACTAACGTCGATGAAACCCGTCTGGATGATATCGCTGCCTGGAGCTACCGTGCACCGGTTGAAGATCAGGCGCGCCTCGGTTTCGCCATCGCCAACGCGCTGGATGAAACTGCTCCGGCGGTGACCGATTTCGACAGCAAACTGAACGGCAAGATGGATGTTATCGTGCAGGCGCTGGCCGGCGCGAAAAAACCGTTAATCATTTCCGGTACCCATTCCGGCAGCAGCGCGATGATCGAAGCGGCTGCCAACGTGGCCAAAGCGCTGAAAGCGCGCGGTGCCGATGTCGGGATTACGCTGCTGGCGGGACATGCCAACAGTGTGGGTCTTGGCCTGATGGGCGGCAATACGCTGGAAAGCGCGCTGGAGCAACTGAGCAACGGTGAAGCCGATGCGCTGGTGGTGCTGGAAAACGATCTCTATCGTCATGCACCGAAAGCGCTGGTTGATGCGGCACTGGCACAGACCACCAACGTGATTGTGGTGGATCATCAGCGTACCGCCACGCTGGAGAAAGCCGGGCTGGTGTTATCGACCGCCAGCTTCGCCGAAAGTGACGGAACCTCGATTAACCATGAAGGCCGCGCACAGCGTTTCTTCCAGGTTTACGATCCTTCCTATTACGACAACAGCATTGTGATGCTTGAAAGCTGGCGCTGGCTGCATTCGCTGCACAGCACGCTGGAAAGTCGTCACGTCGACTGGACGCAGCTGGACCACGTGATCGATGCGGTGGTGAGTCATCTGCCACAGCTGGCCGGCATCAAGGATGCGGCACCGGATGCCAGCTTCCGTATTCGCGGGCAGAAACTGTCGCGTTCACCGCACCGTTCCAGTGGCCGTACCGCCGCGCGCGCCAACATCAGCGTGCACGAACCGCGTCAGCCGCAGGATCAGGACACCATGTTCGCCTTCTCAATGGAAGGCAACAACCAGCCAGGCGCGCCACGTTCGCAGATTCCGTTTGCCTGGGCACCGGGCTGGAACTCACCGCAGGCGTGGAACAAATTCCAGGTTGAAGTGGGCGGTAAACTGCGTAATGGCGATCCGGGCGTACGCCTGTTTGAAGCCAGCGCCGCCCAACTGCCGTGGTTCAGCAACGTCCCTGCGGCGTTTGTCAGCGAAACGCAGTGGCGCGTGGCACCTTACTATCAGCTGTTTGGCAGTGAAGAGATGTCACAGCGTTCGCCGGTATTCCAGCAGCGCATGGCGCAGCCGATGCTGGTGATTAACCCGGATGATGCGGCGAAACTGGGTGTTAACAACGGCGCAGCCGTTGAGTTTACCTGTGCCGGTGAAACCGTACGTCTGCCGGTCCGTTTCTCAGCGTCACTGCAGGCGGGACAGATTGGCCTGCCGCTGGGCATGCCGGGTGTACCGCCGTTCCTGGCGAACGGAAAAATCGACAAACTGCAGGAGACGGCGCAATGAGCTGGTTAACACCGGATGTTATCGACATTCTGCTGGCCATCGGTAAAGCCATCGTCATTCTGCTGGTGGTGGTGGCCTGTGGCGCGTTCATGAGCTTTGCCGAGCGTCGTCTGCTCGGCCTGTTCCAGAACCGTTACGGACCGAACCGGGTAGGCTGGGGCGGATCGCTGCAGCTGGTGGCGGATATGATCAAAATGTTCTTTAAAGAGGACTGGGTCCCGCCGTTTACCGACCGCTTCATTTTCACCCTGGCACCGGTTATCGCTTTCGTGTCGCTGCTGCTGGCGTTTGCGATTGTGCCGGTTTCGCCGACCTGGATGGTGACGGACCTGAATATCGGTCTGCTGTTCTTCCTGATGATGGCGGGCCTGGCGGTCTACGCCGTGCTGTTCGCTGGCTGGTCGAGTAACAACAAATACTCGCTGCTGGGTGCGATGCGTGCTTCGGCGCAGACGCTGAGCTACGAAGTGTTTCTCGGGCTGTCGCTGATGGGTGTGGTGGCGCAGGCGGGCTCGTTCAACATGAACGATATCGTCAACAGCCAGACGCACCTGTGGAACATCATTCCGCAGTTCTTCGGCTTCGTAACCTTCTGTATTGCTGGCGTTGCGGTGTGTCACCGTCATCCATTTGACCAGCCGGAAGCCGAGCAGGAACTGGCCGATGGTTACCACATTGAATATGCCGGTATGAAGTTCGGCCTGTTCTTTGTCGGCGAATATGTGGCGATTACCACCGTGTCGGCGCTGATCGTCACGCTGTTCTTTGGTGGCTGGCATGGCCCATTCCTGCCGCCGTTCATCTGGTTCGCCCTGAAAACGGCGTTCTTTATGATGATGTTCATCCTGATTCGTGCTGCGCTTCCGCGTCCACGCTATGACCAGGTGCTGTCGTTCGGCTGGAAAGTGTGTCTGCCGTTGACGCTGTTGAACCTGCTGGCGACCGCCGCAGTGATTCTCTACACAGCGCAGTAAGGGGTTAACAAATGACTTTAAAAGATATTGTCGTTGGCTTCGGCACGACAGTCCGCAGTATCTGGCTGATTGGCCTGCACGCCTTCGCCAAACGTGAAACGCAGATGTACCCGGAAGAGCCGGTTTATCTGCCACCACGCTATCGCGGCCGCATCGTGTTAACCCGCGATCCGGATGGCGAAGAGCGTTGCGTAGCCTGTAACCTGTGCGCCGTTGCCTGTCCGGTCGGCTGTATTTCGCTGCAGAAAGCGGAAACCAAAGATGGTCGCTGGTACCCGGAGTTCTTCCGCATCAACTTCTCACGCTGCATCTTCTGCGGCATGTGTGAGGAAGCCTGTCCGACCACGGCGATTCAGCTGACGCCTGATTTCGAACTGGGTGAGTTCAAGCGTCAGGATCTGGTGTACGAAAAGGACGATCTGCTGATCTCGGGTCCGGGTAAATATCCGGAATACAACTTCTACCGCATGGCGGGTATGGCGATTGACGGTAAAGATAAAGGCGAAGCGGAAAATGAAGCTAAGCCTATCGACGTCAAAGGCTTATTACCTTAAGGAGCAAGGCATGGAATTTGCGTTTTATCTTTGCGGGCTGGTGGCGGTGCTGACGACGTTGCGCGTCATTACCCACACTAATCCGGTACATGCGTTGCTGTACCTAATCATTTCGCTGCTGTCGATTGCCGGCGTCTTCTTCTCTATGGGCGCCTATTTTGCCGGCGCGCTGGAGATCATCGTTTACGCCGGTGCGATTATGGTGCTGTTCGTCTTCGTGGTGATGATGCTGAACCTGGGCAAACAGACTGAGAAGCAGGAGCGCGAGTGGCTGAGTCCGTCACTATGGATTGGGCCTGGCCTGGTCTCGCTGTTGCTGCTGGTAGTCATGGTCTACGCCATCCTGACCGCTAACGATCAGGGCATTGACGGCACCATTATCGACGCGAAAGCGGTCGGCATCAGCCTGTTTGGTCCTTACGTGCTGGCGGTTGAACTGGCGTCAATGCTGCTGCTGGCGGGTCTGGTAGTGGCGTTCCACGTCGGTCGTGAAGATCGTCAGGGTGAAGTTCTCAGCAACCGCGTTTCTGACGCCGCGCAAGCGAAAAAGGAGAATGCATGATCCCGTTACAACATGGATTGATACTTGCTGCCGTGCTGTTTGTCCTTGGTCTGACCTCGCTGGTGATCCGCCGCAATCTGCTGTTTATGCTGATTGGCCTGGAGATCATGATTAACGCCGCCGCCTTAGCGCTGGTGGTTGCGGGGAGCTACTGGGGGCAGGCCGATGGACAGGTGATGTATATCCTGGCGATCAGTCTGGCCGCCGCCGAAGCGAGTATTGGCCTGGCGCTGCTGCTCCAGCTCTATCGTCGTCGTCAGACGCTGAACATTGACACTGTGAGCGAGATGCGCGGATGAATCTTCTCTATTTAACAGTACTGTTTCCGCTAATCGGCTTCCTGCTGTTAGCGTTTTCCCGTGGTCGCTGGTCAGAAAATCTGTCGGCCGCTATTGGTATGGGATCGGTAGGACTGGCGGCGCTGACCACGGTGATGGTCGGCATCGACTTCTTCGCCAACGGCCAGCAGGCTTATACTCAGGCGCTCTGGACCTGGATGCATGTCGGCAATTTTGATATGAAAGTGAACCTGACGCTGGACGGCCTGTCGCTGACCATGCTGTCAGTGGTCACCGGCGTCGGTTTCTTCATCCACATGTTCGCCTCCTGGTACATGCGCGGTGAAGAGGGCTACTCGCGCTTCTTCGCCTACACCAACCTGTTTATCGCCAGCATGGTGGTTCTGGTACTGGCCGATAACCTGATGCTGATGTATCTCGGCTGGGAAGGGGTAGGGCTCTGCTCTTATCTGCTGATCGGCTTCTACTACAGCAATCCGGACAACGGCAAAGCGGCGATGAAAGCGTTCATCATCACCCGTGTCGGCGACGTGTTTCTGGCGTTCGCGCTGTTCATTCTCTACAACGAGCTGGGCACGCTGAACTTCCGCGAGATGATGGAACTGGCACCGGCGCACTTTGCCGCAGACAACCACATGCTGCAGTGGGCGACGCTGATGCTGTTGGGCGGCGCGGTCGGTAAATCGGCGCAGTTACCGCTGCAGACCTGGCTGGCAGATGCGATGGCCGGTCCGACGCCGGTCTCGGCACTGATCCACGCCGCGACCATGGTGACCGCCGGTGTCTACCTGATTGCCCGTAGTCATGGTCTGTTCCTGCTGACGCCGGAAGTGCTGCATCTGGTCGGCATTATCGGGGCGATTACCCTGGTGCTGGCTGGCTTTGCCGCGCTGGTGCAAACCGATATCAAACGCGTACTCGCTTACTCCACCATGAGCCAGATTGGCTACATGTTCCTGGCGCTGGGCGTCCAGGCATGGGATGCGGCGATTTTCCACCTGATGACGCACGCCTTCTTTAAAGCGTTACTGTTCCTCTCCTCCGGTTCAGTGATCCTGGCCTGTCACCATGAGCAGAACATCTTTAAGATGGGCGGCCTGCGTAAGAGCATTCCGCTGGTTTATACCTGCTTCCTAGTGGGCGGCGCGGCGCTGGCGGCGCTGCCGCTGATTACCGCGGGCTTCTACAGTAAAGATGAGATCCTGTTTGGCGCACTGGCCAACGGTCACATCAACCTGATGGTTGCCGGTCTGGTGGGCGCTTTCCTGACCTCTATCTACACCTTCCGCATGATCTTCATCGTGTTCCATGGTGAAGAGAAAATTCATGCGCATGCCGGTAAAGGCATTACCCATCATTTGCCACTGATTGTGCTGCTGCTGCTTTCCACCTTCATCGGCGCGCTGATTACGCCGCCGCTGGCTGGCGTACTGCCTGCCAATGAGTTTGGTGAAGCCGGTAAAGTGGGACTTGAAATCACCTCTGGCGTGGTCGCTGTGGTCGGCATTCTGATCGCTGCCGCGCTGTGGCTGGGCAAACGTGAGCTGGTAACGAAGATCGCTAACAGTGCGCCGGGCCGTTTCTTCGGTACCTGGTGGTTCGCTGCATGGGGCTTCGACTGGCTCTACGACAAAGTGTTCGTCAAACCTTACCTCGGTATTGCGTGGCTGCTGAAACGTGATCCACTGAATGCCCTGATGAACCTGCCCGCGCTGTTCTCACGTATCGCCAATAAAGGTCTGGTGGTCAGTGAAAACGGGTACCTGCGCTGGTACGTTGCGTCGATGAGTGTCGGTGCCGTGGTCGTGCTGGCCCTGATGCTGGTGATTTAAAGATTGATGAGCGGGGCAGGTTAGCTAATCTGCCCATTGAGAATGTCAAAAATTGTCCTGAGCAAGGGCGTTATCGTCGCGGCCAGTTTGGTTACCGCCAGCGCACAGCAACCGGAGCATACTGAAGTATGTGAGGATTGCGAGCACTGCCTGGAGCCAAAATGGCAAGTAAGATAGCCCGAACTAAGACAAAGAAAAGGGAAGTGTGCCGTGTTATTACCTTGGCTAATTATCATACCCTTCGTCGGTGGTCTGATTTGCTGGCTGACCGAGCGCCTCGGCGCGAAGGTGCCACGCTGGATCGCACTGATCACCATGGGGCTGACGTTGGCGCTTTCGCTGCAACTCTGGTTGCAGGGAGGCTATTCACTGACGCAGGCAGCGGGCATTCCGCAGTGGCAGTCAAGTTTCTCCGTACCGTGGATCCCACGCTTCGGCATCAGCTTCCATGTCGCCATCGACGGTCTGTCGCTGCTGATGGTGGTACTGACCGGCCTGCTCGGCCTGATGGCGGTGCTCTGTTCCTGGAATGAGATTTCAAAGTATCAGGGCTTTTTCCACCTGAATCTGATGTGGATTCTGGGTGGCGTGATCGGGGTGTTTCTTGCCATCGACATGTTCCTGTTCTTCTTCTTCTGGGAAATGATGCTGGTGCCGATGTACTTCCTCATCGCGCTCTGGGGTCATAAAGCCTCTGACGGTAAAACCCGTATTACCGCCGCCACCAAATTCTTCATCTATACCCAGGCGTCAGGTCTGGTGATGCTGATTGCGATTCTGGGACTGGTTTTCGTCCACTACAACGCCACCGGCGTCTGGACCTTTAACTACGAACAGCTGCTGAAAACGCCAATGTCGAGCGGTGTCGAGTATCTGCTGATGCTGGGCTTCTTTATCGCCTTCGCGGTGAAAATGCCGGTGGTTCCGTTGCACGGCTGGTTGCCGGATGCACACAGTCAGGCACCGACTGCAGGTTCGGTCGACCTGGCCGGTATTCTGCTGAAGACGGCGGCTTACGGTTTACTGCGCTTTAGCCTGCCGCTGTTCCCGAACGCCTCCGCCGAGTTTGCGCCGATTGCCATGTGGTTAGGCATCATCGGTATTTTCTACGGTGCCTGGATGGCGTTCTCGCAGACCGACATCAAACGTCTGATCGCCTACACCTCAATCTCGCACATGGGCTTTGTGCTGATTGCGATCTACACCGGCAGCCAGCTGGCGTTCCAGGGTGCGGTAGTGCAGATGATTGCGCACGGCCTGTCAGCCGCGGCACTGTTCATCCTGTGTGGTCAGCTGTACGAGCGTCTGCATACCCGTGACATGCGTCAGATGGGCGGCTTGTGGTCACGGATTAAATGGATCCCTGGCCTGTCGCTGTTCTTTGCCGTGGCTAACCTCGGGATGCCGGGCACCGGTAACTTCGTCGGCGAATTTATGATTCTGACCGGCAGCTTCCAGGTGGTGCCGGTGATTATCGTCATCGCCACCTTTGGCCTGGTGTTCGCCTCGGTCTACTCGCTGGTGATGATGCAGCGCGCTTACTATGGCGAAGCGAAATCGAAAGATCCGCTGCCGGGCATGTCGCCGCGTGAGTTTCTGACCATCGGGGTTCTGGTGGTGCTGCTGGTGCTGCTGGGCGTCTATCCACAGCCGATTCTGGATACTTCGCACGCTGCCATGAGCAATATTCAGCAGTGGTTTACCGCTTCAATTTCAACTACAAGGCCGTAATTCGCCATGACAATAACTCCTCAACAATTGATCGCGTTGCTGCCGCTGTTAATCGTCGGATTGACGGTGGTGGTTGTGATGCTGTCCATTGCCTGGCGACGCAACCACTTCGTTAACGCCACGCTAACGGTGGTGGGCCTGAACCTGGCGCTGCTGTCACTCTACTTTGTCGGCCAGGTCGGGGCGATGGATGTCACGCCGCTGCTGCGGGTTGATGGCTATTCCATTTTCTATACCGCGCTGGTGGTACTGGCGAGTCTGGCAACCTGTACCTTTGCTTATCCCTGGCTGACAGATTTCCCCGACAACAAAGATGAGTTCTATCTGCTGGTGCTGATTGCGGCACTCGGTGGCATCGTGCTGGCCAGCGCTAACCATCTGGCGGCGCTGTTCATCGGGATTGAGCTGCTGTCACTGCCGCTGTTTGGTCTGATTGGCTACGCTTTCCGCCAGAAACGTTCGCTGGAAGCGGCGCTGAAATACACCATCCTGTCGGCGGCGGCCTCGTCGTTCCTGCTGTTTGGTATTGCGCTGATTTACGCAGACTCCGGTAACCTGAGCTTCGTGACGCTTGGCAAGAGCCTGACCGACAGCATGATTCAGGAGCCGCTGTTACTGGTGGGTCTGGGCATGATGATCATCGGTCTCGGCTTCAAGCTTTCGCTGGTGCCGTTCCATCTCTGGACGCCGGATGTTTATCAGGGTGCGCCTGCGCCGGTTTCAACCTTCCTGGCAACCGCCAGCAAGATTGCTATCTTCGGCGTGATTATGCGTCTGTTCATGTACGCGCCGGTGACCGACAGTGAAGCGGTGCGGACGGTACTGGGCGTGATCGCGTTTGTCTCGATCCTGTTCGGTAACCTGATGGCGATTTCGCAGAGCAACATCAAGCGTCTGCTGGGTTACTCTTCTATCGCCCACCTCGGTTATCTGCTGGTGGCGTTGATTGCGGTGAAAGATCATCAGCTGTCGCTGGAAACGGCCGGGGTTTATCTGGCCGGTTACCTGTTCAGCAGCCTCGGCGCGTTTGGCGTGGTCAGCCTGATGTCCAGCCCGTATCGTGGTCCGGATGCCGATTCGCTCTACTCCTATCGTGGTCTGTTCTGGCATCGTCCGATCCTGTCAGCCGTGATGACGGTGATGATGCTGTCGCTGGCCGGTATCCCGATGACGCTCGGCTTTATCGGTAAATTCTACGTTATCGCCTCAGGCGTCAGCGCGCACCTGTGGTGGTTAACTGGTGCGGTGGTAGCGGGCAGTGCGATTGGCCTCTACTACTATCTGCGCGTCACGGTGAGCCTCTATCTCAGCCCGCCGGAACTGCATACCCGCGATACGCCTGCTAACTGGGCCTTTACCGCTGGCGGTGTAGTGGTGCTGATTTCAGCGATTCTGGTGCTGCTGTTAGGGGTTTACCCACAGCCACTGATTACGCTGGTACAGATGGCCCAGCCGCTGATGTAAGTTCGACTCTTACCAGACAATCAGGCCTGCGGGCCTGATTTTTTTTGCCCGCAATTTGCCTGCGCGCGGCGGAGATTTGTTCCGCCACAGGTCGATCCGCTAAAGTGAGTAAGCTGACAAGGAGACCCTATGGACATAACCTGGATGGATAAACATCATCGTGAACTAACCACTACCGAGCTGTATGCGCTGCTGGCACTGCGCTGCGCGGTGTTTGTGGTGGAACAGCAGTGCGCCTATCTGGATGTGGATGGCGACGATCTACAGGGTGACAACCGTCATCTGCTTGGAATGCACGACAACCAGCTGGTCGCCTATGCGCGGCTGCTGGCCCCGGCCGATGCGGCCAGTCCGGTAAAGATCGGCCGGGTAATCGTATCCGATAGCGTGCGCGGTGCCAGGCTGGGCAAACGCCTGATGGCCGAGGCGCTGGCGAGCTGCCAGCAGCACTGGCCGGGACGGGATCTGTTTCTCTCCGCGCAGGCACATCTGCAGGCGTTCTATGGCCAGCACGGTTTTGTACCGATCGGTGAGACTTACCTTGAAGATGGCATTCCACACATTGATATGCAGAAAGCCGCCACGGCAGGTTAAAAAAGGCGAGGCCAGTGCCTCGCCTTTCGGACTTAGCCAGGCGTCATCTGCCGGTCATCAACATATTTGCGCTGGTCCGGTGCGGGCGGGAAGTACTGATAAAGCCAGGTTTCACTCAGAGTTTCCTCCTTGCTGCGCAGGAACAGACGCATATCCACCGGCTGGGTAGAATCGCTGTTTGGATACCAGTCAAACAGAATACGGTAGCCTTTCAGCGGTTCCACGTAGAGGATCTCAACCTGCTTCACGCTGCCGGATGAAACGGTAATCACCGGTTCAATGCCTTTCGGCGCCGCAGCCTGCAGATCGCCACCAATAAAGTCGATGGCGAAGCGACGGCTCCAGGTTTCCGGGAAGTGTTCGCCAGGTGCCCAGCCTTCCGGGAAACCACCCATACCGGTGCGGGTAGCATCGACGCGCGCCAGACCGCTGCGAACCGGCGGCAGACCGCTCCAGTAGAGTTTGTAGGAGAAGTTCAGCTCGCTGCCTGCCTTCACCGGTTCAGCCGGCTGCCAGAAGCAGACGATGTTATCCAGCGTCTCACCGGTGGTCGGGATCTCCATCAGATTGATCGCGCCTTTACCCCATTTACCGACCGGCTCAACCCACAGGCTCGGACGTTTGTCATACCAGCCAATCACGTCCTGATAATCTTTGAAATCGTGATTAAGCTGCAACAGACCAAATCCGCGCGGGTTCTCGTCTTCATAAGCATTGAATTGCAGGCGCTGCGGATTATTCAGCGGACGGGCAATCCATTCGCCTTTTCCGGTCCACATTGCCAGGCGATCGGAGTCATGAATCTGAGGATGGTAGGTGTTGCACATGCGGCGTTCATTGGTGCCGCAGCTGAACATACTGGTCATTGGCGAGATACCAATCTGACGGATCTCTTTACGGGCAAACAGGTGGTTTTCCACTTCCATTACCACGCGTTTATCTTCGCAGTGGATGATGAACTTATAGGCACCGGTAATGCTGGCCCCATCGAGTAACGCGTAACAGGTAAAGGTGGTGTCTTCCGCTTTCGGCGTTTCAAACCAGAACGCGGTGAAATCCGGAAACTCTTCCTGACCGTTACTGAAGGTGTTGATGGCGACACCACGGGCGGATAAGCCGTACTGGAACGTTTCGTCAACGGCACGGAAGTAGCTGGCACCAAGGAAGGAGACGATATCACGGCGCGCCAGTTCCGGCTTTTTAAACGCCCGGAAACCGGCAAAGCCGAGATCGGTTTTGCCTTCCAGCTGTTTGGTATCAACGTGGGCATTGTTGTAATTGAACAGCTCAGGACGGAAGTGGATCTCACGCGCCTGGCGGCTCTCGCCGTCGACTGAGAACATGCGGATACGGCGTTTAAAGCCCATCCCGACGTGGAAGAACTGAACGTCAAGTTCACGGTCGGGAATGTTGTTCCACAGTGAATGGTTGGCGTCATACTGAATTTCGTTATACGCCTGCGGGGTCAGTGTCGCCAGCGTCTGCGGCAACGCGCCTGGCGCGCCACTCCAGGGTTGCTTCGCCAGGGCGGCCGCGTTCTTCTTCAATACGTCGAAATCGAAGCGTACTGCGGTTCCGTCAGCAATGCCATCTTCTGCCCAGGCGGATTGCGCAAACAGCGTTGACAGGCCGGTCATGCCGCTGACGGCGGAGAAGGCCATTGACGCTTTCATAAACATTCTTCGATTCATGCCAGAGATCATTCCTTAGCTGTTCGAGTTTGTCGTGACTGTCGTGCGAAATGCACTTTTATGGCCCGATAATCACAGGCAACAGGAGGGTACGACAGTCGGGTGACGTGAAAATTCAGTCCGGAGAAAATTTATCAGATTAATCAAAGAAGCGAAGCGAAATTCGGTGTTTGCCGCGGCGTCTTACACTTCTTTGCGAAAGCACAGCTGTTATCCTGCTGGTCTGGATGGCGTTAGCAAATGAATTATCAGGTGATTCCTGGTGCGGTAAACCGGCAGAGCGCCAGATTGGGGCTATAGTTAATGGACTGCTTTGCAATTCACACGGAGGAAATGATGGTAAATCAGACTGATCAATTCGAAACCAACCTGGATGATGATATTACGCTGCTGACCGAAACGCTGGAAGAAGTGTTGAAGTCATCAGGTGATCCGGCGGATCAAAAATATATCGAGCTTAAAACCAAAGCGGAACAGGCGCTGCATGACGTTAAAGCCCGTGTCAGCCAGGCGTCCGACAGCTATTACTATCGTGCTAAACAAGCGGCCTACCGTGCCGATGATTACGTGCATGAGAAACCGTGGCAGGGCATCGGTATCGGCGCGACTGCCGGTCTGGTACTCGGCCTGCTGCTGGCGCGTCGCTGATTACCTCTGACGGCACCGTAACAGCATACTGATGATAAAAACGGCGGGCGATCCCCGCCGTTTTTGTTGTCGTTTCCGCCGTGCCTTGTCGACTCCCGCTATCAGCTATCTCCCCGCCGTGCCGCCAGCGTGCGACTCCCTCGCGGTCAGACCGTCAGCGCCGTTGGTGGTCAGCGGTCAGCGATGCTGATTGTGTTTCATCTGCGGACTTCCTACAGTAAAGCGACCGGCATAAGGAGAACCAACGTGATCAGAGTAGAGATGCTTTCAACCGGGGATGAGGTGCTGCACGGCCAAATCGTCGATACCAATGCGGCCTGGCTGGCCGATATTTTGTTCCAGCACGGTTTACCGATGACCAGCCGCACCACGGTTGGCGATGCCCTTGAATCGCTGGTGAGCACGCTACAGGCGCGCAGCCAGCAGGCGGATGTGCTGATTGTTAATGGTGGGCTGGGACCGACCAGTGACGATCTCAGCGCGCTGGCTGCGGCGCAGGCCTGCGGTGTTGAGCTGGAGCTGCAACAGGCGTGGCTGACGCAAATGGAAGCCTGGTTCGCCAGTCGCGGCCGGGTGATGGCGGCCAGCAACCGCAAACAGGCGGAGATCCCGGCCAATGCCGAGCTGATTGATAATCCGGTCGGCACCGCCTGCGGCTTCGCCCTGCAGTTGAACCGCTGCTGGATGTTCTTCACCCCTGGCGTGCCGTCTGAATTTAAAGTGATGGTTGAGCAGCAGATCATTCCGCGTCTGAAAGCCCGATTTTCCCCGCCCGAGCCGCCAATTTGTCTGCGCCTGACCACTTTTGGTCGTGGCGAAAGCGACCTCGCGGCGGAACTCGAACCGCTGAGCTTACCGGAGGGCGTGGTGATGGGTTACCGCTCCTCAATGCCGATCATCGAGATCAAACTGACCGGTCCGGCCAGTCAGCGGGTGGCGATGGAGCTGGTGTGGCAGCAGGTGCGGCTGCAGCTGGCGGAGTGCACCCTTTATGAAGGCACCGCGGGATTGCCGGCACTGCTGGCCCGCGAGCTACAGCAGCGTGATTATCAGCTGACGCTCAGTGAGCAGTACACCGCCGGCTTGCTTAACTGGCAGCTGGCCGCAGCCGGCGTGCCGCTGCGTGGCGCACAGATTCTGCCGCCGCAGCAGGAAACGCTGACGCAACAGGTGGCGAGAACCCGTGAACTGGCGACGCAGCAACAGGCGACGCTGGCGCTCTCGGTTGGCGACCTGCAGCAGGAGGAGATTGCGGTGGCGTTGCATGCGCCCGCAGGCAGCTGGGGCCAGCGCGTGAAGTTCAGTACCGGCCGGCATAATCTGGAGACGCGGCAGAAGGTGGTGGCGATGATGGCGATGAATATGTTGCGACGCTGGCTGCACGGCAGTGAAGTCACTACCGGTCACGGCTGGATTGATGTGATTGAAACGGTCAGGCAGTGATTTCAGTGAAAACAAAACGGGCACCTGAGGCGCCCGTTTTGTTTCAGAATGCTGACCAACTTAACCCAGGTGGCTGTAAGTCCGGGGAACGCCGCTTCAGTTATAACTCAAGCTCGATCTCGCCTTTGGCTTTGCAACAGCAGGGCAGGATCTCGTCCTGCTGAACAAACGCCAGCGGCCTCTGCGGGTAGTGCACTTCGCCTTTCAGCAAACGCATCCGGCAGGAGCCACAGTAGCCTTCCCGACACTGAAACTCCACGCACAGGTTGTTAGCTTCCAGCAGGGTCAGCAGATTAGGGTGATCGTCTGCGCTCTCCAGTCGGGCACCGGAGCTGCGCAAAATAACAACGGCACGGCTCATGATTACAGCTGGAAGTCGTCGAAGTCGTTCTCGCCCACTTCTGAATCGATCTGACCGACCAGATAGGAGCTGACTTCCACTTCCTGCGGCGCGACCTGCACGTTGTCAGAGACCAGCCATGAGTTGATCCATGGGATCGGGTTAGAGCGCGTCTGGAACGGCAGATCAAGCCCGACCGCCTGCATGCGGATATTGGTGATGTACTCAATGTACTGGCAGAGAATATCTTTGTTCAGGCCGATCATTGAACCGCCGCTGAACAGATATTCCGCCCACTCTTTTTCCTGCAGAGCGGCTTTCTTAAACAGTTCGAAGCACTCTTCACGGCACTCCGCCGCAATCTCTTTCATCTCCGGATCGTCTTCACCACTGCGCAGCAGGTTCAGCATGTGCTGAGTGCCGGTCAGGTGCAGCGCTTCGTCACGGGCGATCAGGCGGATGATTTTCGCATTGCCTTCCATCAGTTCGCGCTCAGCGAAGGCGAATGAACAGGCGAAGCTGACGTAGAAGCGGATCGCTTCCAGCGCATTAACGCTCATCAGGCAGATATAGAGCTGCTTCTTCAGGGCGCGCAGGCTGACGGTGACCGATTTGCCGTTGACCTGATGGGTGCCTTCGCCCAGCAGATGCCAGTAGTTGGTCATCTCAATCAGATCGTCGTAATAGCGTGAGATATCCTGGGCACGGGCCAGAATCTGCTCATTGGTGACGATATCGTCAAACACCACCGCCGGATCGTTAACGATGTTGCGGATGATGTGGGTGTAGGAGCGCGAGTGGATAGTCTCGGAAAATGCCCAGGTTTCGATCCAGGTTTCCAGTTCAGGAATGGAGATCAGCGGCAGCAGCGCCACGTTCGGGCTACGGCCCTGAATCGAGTCCAGCAGGGTCTGGTATTTCAGGTTGCTGATGAAGATGTGTTTTTCGTGGTCCGGCAGCGCCTGATAGTCGATGCGATCGCGTGAGACATCGACCTCTTCCGGACGCCAGAAGAAGGAGAGCTGCTTTTCGATCAGCTTTTCAAAGATGTCATATTTTTGCTGGTCGAAGCGCGCCACGTTTACCGACTGACCGAAAAACATCGGCTCTTTCAGCTGGTCATTTTTGTTCTGTGAGAAAGTGGAGTAAGCCATAAAAAATGTCCAAAAGTGAACGAAGCGAAGCCGCCCCGTGAAAGGAGTGGGGCGGGAGTTTCTCCCGCCCGCCCGTTAGATCTTACATGCGCCGCTTTCGCAGCCATCATCCTGGATAGAAGGTGCCAGATCGTCCTGCGCATCTTCAGCACCGTCACGGGTGTTCTGGTAGTAGAGCGTTTTCACGCCAAATTTGTAAGCGGTCAGCAGATCTTTCAGCAACTGTTTCATCGGCACTTTACCGTTGGCAAAGCGCGACGGATCGTAGTTGGTGTTAGACGAGATCGCCTGGTCGATAAACTTCTGCATCAGACCCACCAGTTGCAGGTAGCCGTCGTTGTTCGGCATTTCCCACAGCAGTTCGTACCGATCTTTCAGACGCTCATACTCCGGCACCACCTGACGCAGAATGCCATCTTTCGAGGCTTTAATGCTGATGTGACCGCGCGGCGGTTCAATGCCGTTGGTGGCATTGGAGATCTGCGACGAGGTCTCAGACGGCATCAGTGCAGAGAGCGTTGAGTTGCGCAGGCCGTGAGTTTTGATCTCTTCACGCAGGCTTTCCCAGTCCAGATGCAGCGGCTCGTTGCTGATGGTGTCGAGATCTTTCTTGTAGGTGTCGATTGGCAGGATGCCCTGCGAATAGGTGGTTTCGTTGAACCACGGGCAGGCACCTTGCTCTTTAGCCAGCGCGTTTGAGGCTTTCAGCAGGTAATACTGAATGGCTTCAAAGGTTTTATGGGTCAGGCCATTGGCGCTGCCATCGGAGTAACGCACACCGTGTTTCGCCAGGTAGTAAGCGAAGTTAATCACGCCGATACCCAGGGTACGACGGCCCATCGCGCCACGTTTGGCGGCCGGGATCGGGTAGTCCTGATAATCGAGCAGCGCATCAAGTGCACGTACTGCCAGGGTAGCCAGCTCTTCCAGATCGTCGAGGCTGTCAATCGCGCCAAGGTTGAACGCCGACAGCGTACACAGGGCGATTTCACCGTTTTCGTCGTTAACGTCTTCCAGCGGTTTGGTCGGCAGCGCGATCTCAAGGCACAGGTTAGACTGGCGAACCGGCGCAATGCTGGCGTCAAACGGGCTGTGGGTGTTGCAGTGATCGACGTTCTGAATGTAGATGCGGCCGGTAGAGGCACGTTCCTGCATCATCAGTGAGAACAGATCGACTGCTTTAACCCGCTGCTTGCGGATGCTCTGGTCCTGCTCATATTTGGTGTAGAGGCGTTCAAACTCATCCTGATCGGCGAAGAACGCATCATACAGGCCCGGCACATCAGACGGGCTGAACAGGGTGATATCTTCCCCTTTCAGCAGGCGCTGGTACATCAGCTTGTTGAGCTGTACGCCGTAGTCCATGTGGCGTACGCGGTTGCCTTCAACGCCACGGTTGTTTTTCAGCACCAGCAGGCTTTCGATTTCCAGATGCCACATCGGGTAGAACAGCGTTGCTGCGCCGCCACGAACGCCGCCCTGTGAGCAGGACTTGACCGCCGTCTGGAAGTGCTTATAGAACGGGATACAGCCGGTATGGAATGCTTCACCACCGCGGATTGGGCTGCCCAGCGCACGGATACGACCGGCATTAATGCCGATACCGGCACGCTGAGAGACATATTTCACAATCGCGCTGGAGGTGGCGTTGATAGAGTCGAGGCTGTCGCCGCACTCAATCAGGACGCAGGAGCTGAACTGACGCGTTGGCGTCCGCACGCCGGACATGATAGGCGTCGGCAGCGAGATCTTGAAGGTTGAGATCGCATCATAGAAACGCTTGATGTAATCCATACGCGTGTCGCGCGGATAGCCCGAGAACAGGCAGGCGGCGACCAGAATATAGAGGAACTGCGCGCTCTCGTAGATTTCACCCGAGACGCGGTTCTGCACCAGATATTTGCCTTCCAGCTGCTTCACTGCGGCATACGAGAAGTTCATGTCACGCCAGTGGTCGAGGAACTCGTCCATCTGAGCAAATTCTTCTTCGCTGTAATCTTCCAGCAGGTGGCGGTCATATTTGCCCATGCCGACCATTTTAACCACCTGGTCATACAGCTTCGGCGGCTCAAACTGGCCGTAGGCTTTTTTGCGCAGATGGAAGATCGCCAGGCGTGCGGCGAGGTACTGATAATCCGGGGCTTCGCGAGAGATGAGGTCTGCTGCGGCCTTGATGATGGTCTCATGAATGTCAGATGTTCTGATGCCATCATAGAACTGAATGTGGGAGCGCAGCTCCACCTGCGATACCGAGACGTTGTTCAGCCCTTCGGCTGCCCAGTCCAGTACACGGTGAATTTTGTCGAGATCAATGCGCTCCTGGCGGCCATCGCGTTTAGTAACGAGCAGACTTTGGTTCATGTCGCGTTTTTACCTTTGCGTGAGTATCCAAAAATTAAAAGAAATCCCGGTTTATACACAGCATATTCATTGTGAATAATTTGTGGATAAACACAACATCTAGGGGGTGTTGGCAAAAGCCATAACAATATGGAGGCATATTTTAGTATTTTACTGCCGCTTAACAAGAGGAAAAAATGATGTCAGGAGGGGTTGTAATTTCTGCGATATTTCCTGGCCCGCGTCTTATAAGGCCCGCCATCATGTCAACCCGATCCTACTTTTTTTTCTTAATTTGATCGGACGCGTATTTCTTATTCAATCCTTTGCGCCAGGTCCTGGAAAGGGTGAAAAACCGCCAAAACCCGCTAGCGGTTGTGTGGCAGGAAATGCGGGAAAAGAGAAAATCTTAACCGCTCAGTATGTGCCCAGCCTAACCCGTTGGCAGACAACAGAATGATGCCGATCGGTTTCTGCAGCGCCAGTCTGGCCGGTCGGCTGTGGCTTATCCGACTAGCTTATCGCCTGTCAACAGCCAGAGGCATAGGCGACAGATCAGCCCGATAAGCATAATAAAGGAGGATGCAGAGCCCAGCGGGAGCCGGGCAGGCGCAGCGAGGTGCTGAGCCATCCGGCCAACAAGCGCAGCACGTCGCCCGCCGGATTGCCGACGGGCAGGGCGCTTAAACGGCGCGGTGGGTATGCACCATATAATTGACGTCGGTGCCCGGTGCCAGCCTGAAGCGATTGGTCAGCGGGTTGTAGTGCAGGCCGATGATGTGACGTTCACGCAGCGCGGTTTCATCTACCCAGCTCAGCAGTTCAGATGGACGGATGAATTTCTTCACGTCGTGGGTCCCGCGCGGCACCATGCGCAGCACATATTCAGCGCCAAACACCGCCAGCAGCCAGGCTTTTGGATTGCGGTTCAGGGTAGAGAAAAAGACTTCGCCGCCAGGTTTCACCAGTTGCGCGCAGGCGTGAACCACCGAGCGCGGATCGGGCACGTGCTCCAGCATCTCCATGCAGGTCACCACATCGTAGTGGCCAGCATACTGTTCGGCGTGAGCTTCTACCGTCTGCTGGACATAGTCGAGCGTTACGCCGCTCTCCTGAGCATGCAGACGCGCTACGGCCAGCGGTTCAGCACCCATATCCAGCCCGGTGACGATAGCGCCTTCACGCGCCATGCTTTCGGCTAAGATGCCGCCGCCACAGCCGACGTCGAGCACTTTTTTACCAAACAGACCGTTACTGCGCTGGGCGATATAGCCCAGTCGCAGCGGGTTAATCCGGTGCAGCGGTTTAAATTCACCCTCCAGATCCCACCAGCGCGAGGCAACGGCCTCAAATTTGGCAATTTCCTGCGCATCGACGTTCTGCTGATGATTCTGCGGTTGTGCATTCATTGAATCGTAACTCCTGACAAAATGTGCCATCAGTATAAACGCTTAACCGGTTATGGCACACCTTTCAGGCGTAAGGAAAAGCGGCTGAAATCGGTGGTTAACGTTCACCAGAGCATTGCAGTGTGATATACTTTCGCACCTTTAAAATCCGGGATTAAGTAGAGGGATAGCGGCTCCATGAGCGACCTTGCGAGAGAAATTACACCGGTCAATATCGAAGAAGAGTTAAAGAATTCTTACCTCGATTACGCCATGTCGGTCATCGTTGGCCGAGCTTTACCCGATGTGCGTGACGGCCTGAAGCCGGTGCATCGTCGCGTACTCTTTGCGATGAGCGAACTGGGTAACGACTGGAACAAACCCTATAAAAAATCTGCCCGCGTCGTCGGTGACGTTATCGGTAAATATCACCCGCATGGTGATTCCGCCGTTTACGACACCATTGTACGTATGGCCCAGCCTTTCTCCCTGCGTTACATGCTGGTGGACGGTCAAGGCAACTTCGGCTCCATCGACGGCGACTCCGCTGCGGCGATGCGTTATACCGAAGTCCGCATGTCCAGAATCGCCCACGATCTGTTAGCTGACCTGGAAAAAGAGACCGTCGATTTTGTCCCTAACTACGACGGCACTGAGCAGATCCCTGAAGTTCTGCCGACCAAAATTCCAAACCTGCTGGTTAACGGTTCCTCCGGTATCGCCGTGGGTATGGCAACCAATATCCCGCCGCATAACCTGCGTGAAGTGATCAACGGCTGCCTGGCTTACATTGAAGATGAGAACATCAGCATTGAAGGGCTGATGGAGCATATTCCGGGACCTGATTTCCCGACCGCTGCCATCATCAATGGTCGTCGTGGCATTGAAGAAGCTTACCGTACCGGGCGCGGCAAAATTTATATCCGTGCACGTGGCGAAGTCGAAGCGGACGCCAAAACCGGCCGTGAGACCATCATCATTCATGAGCTGCCTTACCAGGTTAACAAGGCGCGTCTGATTGAGAAAATCGCCGAGCTGGTGAAAGAGAAGCGTGTCGAAGGCATCAGCGCGCTGCGTGATGAATCCGATAAAGACGGCATGCGCATCGTGATTGAGATCAAGCGTGATGCGGTCGGCGAAGTGGTGCTGAACAATCTCTATTCACTGACTCAGCTGCAGACCTCGTTCGGCATCAACATGGTGGCACTGCATCAGGGCCAGCCAAAGATTATGGCGCTGAAGGAGATTCTGGAAGCCTTTGTCCGCCATCGTCGTGAAGTGGTGACCCGCCGTACCATTTTCGAACTGCGTAAAGCCCGTGACCGTGCGCATATCCTTGAAGGTCTGGCGATTGCGCTGGCTAACATCGATCCGATCATTGAGCTGATTCGTCGTGCACCAAGCCCGGCGGAAGCGAAAGCGGGTCTGGTGGCACAGGCATGGGATCTGGGTAACGTTTCCGCGATGCTGGAGCGTGCCGGTGATGACGCCGCACGTCCGGAGTGGCTGGATGCGCAGTTCGGTATTCGTGACGGCCAGTACTATCTGACCGAGCAGCAGGCTCAGGCGATTCTGGATCTGCGTCTGCAGAAACTGACCGGCCTTGAGCATGAAAAACTGCTGGATGAGTATAAAGCGCTGCTGGATCAGATCGCTGAATTGCTGCATATCCTGTCAAGCGCCGAGCGTCTGATGGAAGTGATTCGCGAAGAGCTGGAACTGATGCGCGATCAGTTTGGTGATGAGCGTCGTACCGAGATCACCGCCAATACTGCCGACATCAATATCGAAGACCTGATCAATCAGGAAGATGTGGTCGTGACGCTGTCGCATCAGGGCTACGTGAAGTATCAGCCTCTGACCGATTACGAAGCGCAGCGTCGTGGTGGTAAAGGCAAGTCGGCCGCGCGTATCAAAGAAGAAGACTTCATTGATCGTCTGCTGGTTGCTAACACCCATGACACGATCCTCTGCTTCTCAAGCCGTGGCCGTCTCTACTGGATGAAGGTTTACCAGCTGCCGGAAGCGAGCCGTGGCGCACGTGGACGTCCGATCGTCAACCTGCTGCCGCTGGAAGCTAACGAACGCATTACCGCGATTCTGCCGGTACGCGAGTACACCGAAGGCTTCAACATCTTCATGGCGACCGCCAGCGGTACCGTGAAGAAGACCGCGCTGAAAGAGTTCAGCCGTCCGCGCAGTGCCGGTATTATCGCCGTCAATCTGCGTGACGACGACGAGCTGATCGGCGTGGCGCTGACCAACGGCAACGACGAAGCCATGCTGTTCTCGGCTGCCGGTAAAGTGGTGCGCTTCGCGGAAACCGCGGTCCGTGCGATGGGCCGTACCGCATCCGGTGTGCGCGGCATCAAGCTGGCCGAAGGCGATCGCGTGGTGTCGTTGATTGTGCCGCGTGAAGAGGGTGCAATCCTCACCGTGACGCAGAATGGTTACGGCAAACGTACTGCTAACAGCGAATACCCAACCAAGTCGCGTGCGACGCAGGGTGTTATCTCAATCAAGGTTACCGATCGTAACGGCCCGGTGATTGGTGCGGTGCAGGTTGTCGATGGCGATCAGATCATGATGATCACCGATGCCGGTACGCTGGTACGTACGCGGGTTTCAGAAGTCAGCGTCGTGGGTCGTAATACCCAGGGTGTGATTCTGATTCGTACGGCTGAAGATGAAAACGTGGTCGGGCTGCAACGTGTTGCTGAACCGGTTGAAGAAGAAGAGCTGGATTCAATCGACGGTAGCGTAGCTGAAGGCGAGGATGATATCGCGCCAGAAGCGGAGCTTGATGACGAAGAGATCGCGCCAGAAGCGGATATCGATGATGAAGATGACGCGGCGGCAGACGACGAAGAGTAATTCTTCGGGCGCTAGCTGAGTACGTTGTCGAAACGGCAGGTCAGGGGAAACCCGGCCTGCCGTTTTTTTTGGGTGATCGGACGAGGTTGTAAAGCATTAAGGGGAGCGGAGGTGATGGGGCGCTGCGGTGAGTGGGGTGTGGCGAAAGGCCCGCACTGCCCGATCGCAAAGGAAACCCGCTTCCCTGCGGATCGGCCGCGCCTTCCGTGGCGCGGACGCTTTGCTTTTCGGGCAGAGCGGGCCTTTCTTGGTAGGCGATTGTGCGCTGGCGGCTGTGGTGTCTGCTGATTGTGGTGGGAAAGGTGACGGGTGGTGAAGTGGAAAGTGGAGCGGCGGTGAGAGGGGGGCGGCGAAAGGCCCGCACTGCCCGATCGCCAAGGAATCCCGCATCCCTGCTGATCGGCCGCGTCTTCCGTGGCGCGGACGCTTTGCTCTTCGGACAGAGCGGGCCTTTCCTGGTAGGCGATTGTGCGCTGGCGGCTGTGGAAAAGAGGGCTGAGTGGATAACAGGTGATGGGGCGCTGCGGTGAGTGGGGTGAGGCGAAAGGCCCGCACTGCCCGATCGCCAAGGAATCCCGCTTCCCTGCGGATCGGCCGCGCCTTCCGTGGCGCGGACGCTTTGCTCTTCGGGCAGAGCGGGCCTTTCCGGATAGGCGGCTGTGCGCTGGCGGCTGTGGGAAAGAGGGCTGAGTGGATAACAGGTGATGGGGCGCTGCGGTGAGTGGGGGTGCGGCGAAAGGCCCGCACTGCCCGATCGCAAAAGAAACCCGCTTCCCTGCGGATCGGCCGCGCCTTCCGTGGCGCGGACGCTTTGCTCTTCGGACAGAGCGGGCCTTTCCGGGTTGGCGGCTGTGGGAAAGAGGGCTGAGTGGATAACAGGTGAAGGGGCGCAGCGGTGAGTGGGGTGCGGCGAAAGGCCCGCACTGCCCGATCGCCAAGGAAACCCGCTTCCCTGCGGATCGGCCGCGCCTTCCGTGGCGCGGACGCTTTGCTCTTCGGGCAGAGCGGGCCTTTCCTGGTAGGCGATTGTGCGCTGGCAGCTGTGGGAAAGAGGGCTGAGTGGATAACAGGTAAAGGGGCGCTGCGGTGAGTGGGGTGAGGCGAAAGGCCCGCACTGCCCGATCGCTAAGGAAACCCGCTTCCCTGCGGATCGGCCGCGCCTTCCGTGGCGCGGACGCTTTGCTCTTCGGGCAGAGCGGACCTTTCTTGGTAGACGATTGTGCGCTGGCGGTTATGGTGGCTGCTGATTGTGATGGGTAGGGAGACGGGCGGAGCGGGCCTTTCCGGGTTGGCGGTTGTGCGCTGGCGCTTTAATGGCGGCAGTAATGGGGAATATCGGGTATTGCGGTCTGAAAACCGGGCTGGCTGTTTCAGGGATCGCCGCAGAGTGTGACGTTGCTCGCCGTCTTCGTGCCGGGTGCGGCTTCAGAAACGATAGCAACGCGCCGTTAAAAGATTCCCAAACCGGGTGCTAAGCCCGCGTCCGACTGGCTTTTTTTGCCCGATAAAGCTAGTGTATGGGCATTAAAAAATGACGATGCGACTAACCTTGCCAACTGCGAGTTCCACTTGAAATATCCTGTCTCTTTCCGCACCACGCTTCGCATCTCGCGCTATCTTTTTCGCGCGCTGGCGCTGCTAATCTGGACGCTGGGCGCCGTGCTGACCGCCTTTTACATCATCAGCGTGTTGCATGAAAAAGAGACCCAGGTCCGCCAGGAGTTCGCCAGCAATTACGGCTCAATCGAGTGGTATGTCCGGCATTCAGCCGACATGATGCGAGAGCTGAAATATATCACCGAGAACCGTCTGACCAATGCCAGCAGCGGGCTGGATGTGCTGACCGGCATGATGCCGGGCAAATCGACCCAGCCGCAGTTTACCCCGCTGTTTTCCGACGGAGACTGTACCTCGATGAGCAATACCTGGCGTAACTCGCTGGATTCGCTCAGTTACTACATTAATTACTGGAAAAGTAACTTCGCTTCGTCGTACGAGCTGAATCGGGTGTTCTTTATCGGCGGTGAAAATCAGTGCCTGGCCGACTTTACTATCGGCAGCAGCAATGCCGATCGTGAACGCAGTCTGAAATCCCTGCGCGAAAACGTGCTGCGTTACCGCAACAGCAATGAAGAAGAGCGCCGTAATCCGATGTACTGGATTAACAGCACCACGCAGCCAGGCGTGGGCACCTTCTATATGGTGGTGCCGGTTTATGTCGCCAACAAATTGCAGGCGCTGCTGGGCGTTGAGCAAAATATCCGTCTGGATGAGTTTATTCAGCCCGGCAGCCTGCCGGTTATTGCCTCTATCACTGATGAAAATTACCGTCCGCTGATCAATTCACGCCGTGGCGGTCTCGGTTTTTCGCTGGATGATCTGCCTGACGATAAAACCTGGTTTGGCTACCTCAACGGCTATCGTCAACTGGTCCTGAAAAAACCGCTGCCGCCGTCCGATCTCAACATCGTCTGGTCGATTCCCACTGACGTGGTGGTCGATCAGTTAAAACTGATGATGATTAATGCGCTGCTGCTGAATATCTTCAGTGCCGTCATGCTGTTTACGCTCGCCTGGCTGTTTGAGCGGCGGATGTTTCTGCCCGCCGAAGAGAATGCGCACCGGCTGGAAGAGCATGAGCAATTTAACCGCAAGATTGTCGCCTCAGCGCCGGTCGGTATCTGTATTTTACGCACCAGCGACGGCACCAATATCCTGAGTAATGAACTGGCGCACAACTATCTGACGCTGCTGACCCAGGAAGATCGTCAGCGGCTGAACGAAATCATTGGCGGTCAGCAGGTGAATTTTGTCGATGTGCTGACCGGCAGTAACACCAACCTGCAAATCAGCTTTGTTCACTCACGCTATCGCAATGAGAATGTGGCGATTTGCGTGCTGGTGGATGTCTCGGCGCGCGTCCGAATGGAACAGTCGCTGCAGGAGATGGCGCACGCCGCCGAGCAGGCCAGCCAGTCGAAATCGATGTTCCTCGCCACCGTCAGTCACGAACTGCGTACGCCGCTGTATGGCATTATCGGTAACCTCGACCTGTTGCAGACCAAGCAGTTGCCAAGCGGCATTGATTCGCTGGTAACCGCGATGAATAACTCCTCCAGCCTGCTGCTGAAAATCATCAGCGATATTCTCGACTTCTCTAAAATTGAGTCGGAACAGCTGAAGATTGAGCCACGCCCGTTTGCCCCGCGTGAAATTGTTACCCATATCGTCGGCAACTATCTGTCGCTGGTGGTGAAAAAACGGCTGACGCTCTACTGCTTCATCGAACATGACGTGCCGCAGGTGCTGGATGGCGATCCGTTGCGTCTGCAGCAGGTGATCTCGAATCTGCTGAACAACGCAATCAAGTTCACCCATACCGGCTGCATCATCCTGCATGCCTACGTTGCCGAGGGTTATCTGGCGTTCCGCGTTCGTGATACCGGCGTCGGCATTCCGGCTAAAGAACTGCCGCGGCTGTT
Source organism: Pantoea brenneri (assembly GCF_038594305.1). Taxonomy (NCBI): domain Bacteria; kingdom Pseudomonadati; phylum Pseudomonadota; class Gammaproteobacteria; order Enterobacterales; family Erwiniaceae; genus Pantoea; species Pantoea brenneri. The sequence goes on from NZ_JBCGBG010000001.1 coordinate 371,399, forward strand.
TGATCCGTTCTTCCAGGTGGGCAACGGTGTACAGCGTAATTTCCAGGGTACCGGACTGGGGCTGGCGATTTGTGAAAAGCTGATCAACATGATGGACGGCGATATTGAGGTCGACTCTGAGCCGGGTATGGGCAGTCAGTTCATCGTGCGTATCCCGATCTACAAAGGACAGCAGCCTGCGCTGCCGTTGCTGGAAGGAATGCAGGATAAGAAAATCTGGCTGGCGATGTGCAACGAATACCTGGCGGAATTTATTGCGCGCCAGTTACGTCAGCAGGGCATTCAGGTGGCTGAGTACCACGGCAAGCCCGGTCCGGACGATGTGGTGATGACCGACCACGAACTGGATATTGACTTGCCGCTGCGGGCGCTGGTGACCTTTGACGGATCGCATGTCGATATGCCGCGTGAACGCCAGCCGGGACGCTGGATCCATTCTACCGCCACGCTGCACGAAGTACCGACGCTGCTGGCGCGCATCTATCGCATCGCGCTGGACAGCGACGCGGCAGACGCGCTGCTGCTGGCCGGACCGGTGGAAGAGAAAGTGCATAACGATGACATCATGGTACTGATTGTGGACGATCACCCAATCAACCGCATGCTGCTGTCAGAACAGCTCGGTACGCTGGGGTATCAGGTCAAAACGGCGCAGGATGGCGTCGATGCGCTCAACGTTCTGAGCCGCAATGAGATTGATATCGTGCTGACCGACGTCAATATGCCGAACATGGATGGTTACCGACTGACGCAGCGGCTTCGTCAGTTGGGACATCTGTTCCCGGTGGTTGGCGTTACCGCGAATGCGCTGGCTGAAGAGAAGCAGCGTTGTATGGATGCAGGCATGGATAACTGTCTGTCGAAGCCGGTGACGCTGGATGTGCTGAAGGTAACGCTGGCGATCTATGCGGAGCGGGTACGTAAAACGCGGGCAGGATAGAGCAGAGGGCAGAAGTAAAGGCGGTGCCGCTGGCACCGCCTCGTGATACTAGTCTTTTTCGACCTGAGTCTGGCTGACAGACGACAGGTAGTTCAGCAGCGCGATATCGTTATCCACGCCCAGTTTCATCATGGCTGATTTCTTCTGGCTACTGATGGTCTTAATACTGCGGTTCAGTTTCTTGGCAATTTCGGTAACCAGGAAGCCTTCAGCGAACAGACGCAGCACTTCGCTCTCTTTCGGAGACAGGCGTTTGTCGCCGTAACCGCCAGCGCTGATCTTCTCCAGCAGTTTCGCTACGCTTTCCGGCGTATACTTTTTGCCTTTCTGCAACGCGGCCAGCGCTTTCGGCAGGTCGGTTGGCGCGCCTTGCTTCAGTACAATCCCTTCAATATCGAGATCCAGTACCGAGCTCAGAATTGCCGGGTTATTGTTCATGGTCAGAACGATAATCGACAGATCCGGATAGTGACGTTTAATATATTTAATCAGCGTGATGCCATCGCCATACTTCTCACCGGGCATAGAGAGATCGGTGATCAGGACATTCGCATCCAGCTTAGACAGATTGTTGATCAGTGCTGTTGAGTCTTCGAACTCACCTACAACGTTAACCCATTCAATTTGTTCCAGAGATTTTCGGATACCGAAAAGAACAATTGGATGGTCATCGGCAATAATTACGTTTAAGTTATTCATCTTATTGGTTACCTTGCTGCAGCAGTTGATTGACGTAAGCGTCAATATCACTGGTGGTATTTGTAATGTTTGAATCGTCACACGCTTTAATGTGGTGTTCTAACTCTTCACAAAGCTGTTTGCCGGGAGTCAGATTAAGCATGGCAAACACGCCCTTAAGGCGATGCGCTGTCTGAGCAAGCGAGGCGTAGTCCTTTTCCGCCGACTCAGTATACAGTCTCTTTACATCAACCGGTACTGTCTCAGTAAACAGCTGGAAATAGCCGCCGCTCATCAATGGCGTGGCCGCTTCTTCTTCAGCGTCATCTTCCATCACATCGTGTGACAGTTGCTTCTCAATCAGCGCCAGCAATGCATCGAGCAGCGCATTACTGAGATTGAAATTAACCCGATACTGCTGGTCATTCAGCGCGTGATGACCGGGTTCATCCCCGGCCAGCAGCAGTGACCAGCCGCTCAGTTTGGTGGGATCATCGGTTATCAGCACATCGTGATCCTGACCGGAAATACGCTCGTCTGGTGTCAGACAACGCGCACCCCAGTTTTCCAGATGGCGGCAGACGATTTTGTGCACGTCTTCCACAGCGATCTCCACCAGTGCGGTGACGCCATCAAGAATTTTTTCCTCTTCCTCTTCAGTTTTCTGTTCCAGCACCAGCGGCAACTGCATGTTGTAGCGGGTGCCGATATCGGCTTTTGCCACGATATCCAGGCTGCCGCCCATCTGCTTGCACAGCTGTTTACACAGGAAGAACGCCATACCTGACGCCTGACCATAGCGATCCTGGCTGGTATCACCGAGGAATGGGAAGTCGACATTCGCCAGTTCATCGACCGTCAGGCCAGCACCGGTATCGACCAGTTCAATCATCAGCCGGTCGGCCTGCTTATCGGCCGCTTTGACCTCCAGCGTGATTTTGCCCCAGCGCGTGGTGGTCAGCGCATAGTGCATCAGGGTAATCAATACTTTACGCAGTGCCCGGCGATCGCCAAACCGCATCTCGTCGTTCGCCAGATGGTTATTCACCACCAGCGACAGCCCTTTACGGCGCATCAGTGGCAGGCTTTCCAGCGCAATCTCATCCAGCAGTTCCTGCAGGCTGAACACCGTCGCATCCGGTGACCAGTCGTGCGCCTCCAGTCGGTTAAGCAGCACAATATCGTCAACCAGTCGCGCCAGACCCTGGCTCTCATCCAGCACGTCCAGCACCGTTTCATCGCTGTCACGCTGGCTGAGCTGCACCAGCTGGGCCACGATTTTCTCCAGCGGCTGATTCAGGGCATGGCCAAGGTTATGCAGCAGCTGCTGACGCATCTGGTGATTACGATCCAGTACCTGCTGCGCTTTTTGCAGCTTCTTGTTGACCAGCAGCTCACGATCCTGGTCGCGCATCATAAACAGCTGAGTATGTGGCGACAACACGCTGCGGGCGTGGCGGATCTCATACACTTCGTTATTGATGGTCGCCTGCAGCACGCCCTGATGCTGGTCGGACATATTAATGATCTTCTGCAAATTAAGGTGTGGCAGAAGGTGTTCTGCGATCTTATTACTCAGCAGGGTACGGTTACTGGCAAAGTCGTAGACCAGCAGGCCGACCGGCAGGCTGGCCACAATCTCTTCATTCAGAACCCGCAACGAGTCCAGTTCAGCGCTCTGGTTCTCGCTGGGACGCAGTGACTGCTGGCGCAGCAGCACCATGCCGGCCAGCGACAGCAGGAAAAGCAGCAGGTTGATCAGCAGTGGCCACAGCAGGTTATGCAGGGTATCGATAATCAGCCGGCTAATCGGTACCCGATAGACCAGCTGTAGCGAGGTGCTGGGCAGCGTCGCGGCGATTTCCACATTCGGATTTACCAGCGAAATCTGGGTATCTTCCGTCTCCTGCTGATCCGTGGTGGTGGCACTCACCGAGCTGTCCTGCCGCAGCTGGAAGTTTTCCAGTGGCATGTTTTGTGGGATCAGATCGTTGACCGGCAGATCAAAGGCCACCACCGTCGCCAGATGGCCGGGCTGATTAAAGGTGGTACGCAGGGTAAAGTAGTGATCGTTTTGAAAGGCGAGATGGCGCAGCGCCGAGAAACTTTCGCGTTCATCCAGCGCATTAGCCTGCTGCAACATCTCCGCACGACGGGCATCCACCATGGAACTGATGGCGCTCTCTTTATAGCGGGTCGCCATATCTTTCAGCGGCAGGGTAGAGATCATGATCAGGCTGTTATCCTGACCATTCAGAAAGTACATCGACCAGGTCGGATTTTCGGCGCCCCACAGCGTGTCGAGATAGTTCGACATCCGCATGGTCATGTCCAGCGTGCTGCTGTCATGCGATCCAAAAATTAACGCCTCGGTTTTGCGGCGGGTTTTTTCCAGATAATAGACGTCAGGACGCAGTCGCGTCTCTTGCAGATTGGCGCTGGGTGCGGCACCCGCGGCGCTGGTTGAAAGGTTTTCATAAATCTGCCAGGTGGCAAAACGATAGGCGTCGATGCGTTTCTGCACGTCGCGCGCCAGATCGGTCATGGCGTAACGTTTGCTGGTCAGCCAGGCATTGACCGAGTTATGCACCATAAAGCCCAGCGCCAACAGCAGCACCAGATTGAAAACCACAAAGAAGCGGGTGACATTGCCGGATGTCAGGGGAAACTTATAAGGCAACATAGCGTGTCTGATACCTGAATTATCGCGCAACTTTTCGCGCACTGGCGGCCACAGCTAACAGCAACAGCGCGATTAATAAAAATGCGCCGCTGAGGCTGATCCATTGTGATATGAATCCGATTAAGGCCGGACCTGAGAGAATACCCGCATATCCCAGCGTTGTCATGGCAGAAATCGCCAGGTTTGCCGGCATATCCTGTTGATTCCCCGCCGCATTGAATAACATCGGCACGGTATTCGATAAACCGAAACCGACCAGCAGAAAAGCCAGTAGCGCCATCTCCGGCCACGGCAGCCACACTGCCAGGCTCATGCCCGCAGCGGCCGTCAGCGCGCCGGTCAGCATCACCGGATAACGACCGAAGCGGTGAATGATTTTATCGCCGCCAAACCGGCCCAGCGTCATCGCCGTTGAGAACAGTGCATAGCCCAGACCGGCATGGGTCGGCGACATGGCCGGGTTCTGCAACAGCAGCAGCGCGCCCCAGTCCAGCACCGCTCCTTCCGCCAGAAACAGGATAAAGCAGAGCGCACCCAGAAAGGCGACCCAGCCACGTGGGATCACCAGCCAGGGCTGATCGGGCTGATGCAAACGCTGGTTCATTAAGCCGGGCAGACGCCACAGTAACAGCAGCAGCATCACCGCCATGATCACCATCACGGCGCTCAGCGGCGTAAAACTCAGGCTTAACAGCAGACTCACCGCGCCGGCGCCCAGAATGCCACCGAGGCTGAAAAAACCGTGAAAGCCAGACATCATCGGCTTGCCGGCCGCTTTTTCGACCTGAACTGCCTGGTAGTTCATTGCCACATCCAGCATGCCCAGACCGGCACCAAAACACATCAGAGCTGCGGCCATTACCAGATGGGAATCAGCCGTGGCCAGCAGCGGCATCATTGCCAGCACCAGCACTGTCGAAAGACACATCACCCGCCGGCAGCCAAATCGCGCAACTAATGTGCCGGTGATCGGCATCGCCGCCAGCGAACCAATGCCCAGACAGAGCAGTAACGCGCCCAGTGAGGCACCGTTAAGCTGCAGGCGGTCGCGCGCAAACGGCACCAGCGGTGCCCAGGCTGACATGCCTAAACCATTGATTAAAAACACCGTGCGGGTGCCCCAGTTCAGGCGGCTATCGGGTTTATTTTGCTGTGCAGCGTCCAGTGCAGTCATAGGTCAGATTCATCAGTGGCAAAGCGGAAAAGTGTAGCATTGCGGCCATGAAAACTGGCACCCGCCGCGCCATTTATTACCGGTGTGGTGCAGCGGCAGATGCGTAACAAAACCGCGAGTTTACCGACTTTTAGCGGTGCGCGGATTTTTTCCAGAACTTTCCTGGTTAATCTCGCAGCACGTAACGTGACTTAAGCCAAATTTGATCGCCATTTTTCAACCACTTGTCAGCGAAATTGGCGATCAGGGCCAGCGATAAATGATGGCTGAATCGCTTAATTAAGAAATTCTTTTTTCCGCTCTAAAGTTCAGGTGGAGGTTATTTTTTAACCTTTTAAACCCAGTCATAGAAACTTCCCGCAACAAATTGACATGTAAAAACAACGATAAAGCAAATTTGCTGAAAGCCTTATTGCAAGTGTTGCTTATGGAAAGAATGTTAAAACATAATAAAATCTGCACATTAAAATTGATTTTTACCTCCCTTACGTTAAAGATTAAGCAGGCGAAACCGTTGCGTTTTGCGTATAACTACACACAAATAATCCAATAAAAATAGCGCCGCGCCGGGAATTTTCCTCAGCGTGTAGCGTCACCTGGCTTTACTGCCTTTACATACACCAGGCTAAGACACTTTCTGTCTGACAGAAGGTGAAGGAATGTGTGAATACTATAAGCATAAAAATATTTTATGTTTTTAGATTCAGTATATTAGCCAATCTGGTGGAGTAGAGGTTACAAATGGCAGAACTCACGCAGGGCCGGGTCGATATCATTTCGCGCGAAAACGGCACGCTTATCTCGCAGAGTACAGGCGGTTCATCACAAACCATTAACCTCACCGAACCCAGCGTGGTCCGCATTAGCGGCACGCGCGCAATGGTGGCGCAGTACGAACGCCAGGGAAACGATCTTGTTCTGCATATGCGTGATGGCAGTACTGTCCGCTATCAGAAATTTTTCTTTGATGATGCCGAAGGCGAACACAGCGAACTGGTTTTTGATGATGGGGTTAATCCACCGGAACACGCCCTGTTTCCGCAAACGGCAGAAGGGGCCGAACTGGCCTCTAACGCGGTGACACCGACCTATGAATCGCTCGACAGCGTAGAGCCGCTGTTGCTGGCGGATAACACCAACTCGTCAATGGGTGTGATTACTGCCGGCGGTCTCGGCGTGCTGGGCCTGGCCGGTCTGGCGATTGGCGCAGGGGGTGGCGGTGGCGGCGGCGGCGGTGGTGATAACAACAACGGTGTCGATCCCGGCACGCCGGGTAATCCCCCGACGGCTGGCGCGCCGACCATTACCCTTAATCCATTTGCCGGCGATGACGTGCTGGATAACGCGGAGAAATCAACCGCCCAACTGCTGAGCGGCACCACCAGCAACGTTGAAGCAGGTCAGATTGTAACCATCACCCTCGGCGGTCAGACCTACAATGCCAGCGTCGGTGCCGATGGCAGCTGGAGCGTCAGTATTCCGGCCAGTGCCCTGGCGGCGCTGGCGGCAGGCAGCACCACCATTTCAGTCAGCGTGAGTAACGCCGCCGGCACCGCCGCCGCGGCCAGTCTGGGGATCACCGTCCAGCAACCCGATACCACGCCGGATGCCCCGACAATCACCATCAACCCGTTTGCCGGTGACGACGTGCTGAGCGGCAGTGAGAAAACCACTGACCAGACGCTGAGCGGAAGTACCAGCAATGTTCAGGCGGGCCAGATCGTCACCATTACGCTGGGCAGCCAAAGTTTCAACGCCACGGTCGGTGCCGACGGAAGCTGGAGCATCACTTTGCCTCCCGCCACGCTTGCGGCACTGACGCAGGGCGCGCAGACGATTACCGCCACCGTCAGCAATCAGGCGGGTACCCAGGCCAGCGAAAGCCGTCCGATTCAGGTTCAGGCCCCGGTCACCGAGCCGGGTACGCCGGGGGTGGAGATCGACCCGTTTACCGGTGATAACGTACTGAGTAACGCCGAAAAAACCGCCGACCAGACCCTGAGCGGCACCACCACCAACGTCGAAGCCGGTCAGGTTGTCACCGTAACGCTCGGCGGCCAGAACTACAGCGGCAGCGTAGCAGCCGATGGCAGCTGGAATATCACCGTGCCAGCTGAAGCGTTAGCGGCACTGGCGTCGGGCAGCACCACCATTACCGTCAGCGTGGCCAACGCGGCAGGCACGCCAGCCACCGACAGCCTGGCGATCAGCGTTGACGCGCCGCTCACCCAGCCAGGCGCGCCAGTTATCGCCATCAACCCGTTTGCCGGCGACGATATCCTGAGCAATGACGAAAAAAACAGTGACCAGACCCTGAGCGGCAGCACCAGCAACGTGGAAGCGGGGCAGGTAGTTACCATCACGCTCGGCGATCAGACCTACAGCACTGCGGTGGGTGCCGATGGTAGCTGGAGTATTAGCGTACCGGCCCAGGCACTGAATGGGCTGGCTGCGGGTAGCCTCGCTATTTCGGTTGTCGTCACTAATCAGGCCGGCGTTGAAGCCAGCGAAAACCGCGATATCAACGTGGAAACTCCGGTGACGCCCGGCGCGCCCGGCGTGACGCTGGCTGATTTCGCCGGCGATAACCAGCTAAGCAATGTCGAAAAAACCACCGATCAAACGCTGAGTGGCAGCACCAGCAACATTGAGGCCGGACAAACCGTCACGGTGACGCTGGGCGGTCAGACTTACAGCACCAGCGTGGGCGCAGATGGCAGCTGGAGCCTTACCGTGCCTGCCGCCGCGCTAACGGCGCTGGCAGCCGGTGAAACCACCATCACCGTATCGGTCAGTAATGCGGCCGGCGACACCGCGACCAGCGCGCTGCCGATCATCATTGACGCCCCGGTTGTCCAGCCGGGCGAACCGTCCATCTCGATTGGTCAGTTTGCCGGAGATGACATCCTTAGCAATGCTGAAAAGGGCACCGCCCAGACGCTCAGCGGCAGCACCACCAATGTCGAAGCGGGTTCAGAGGTGATTGTGAACCTCGGCGGGCAGAACTATATCGGCATCATCGATGTCGATGGCAACTGGCAGGTGATTATCCCGGCGGCGGCGCTGGGCAATCTCCCCGCCGGTTCGAATGCCATTACTGTGGCCGTCACGAACCTGGCGGGAACCACCGTCAATGAAACACGCGATATCGCGGTTGAGGCAGCGGGCACCGGTCCGGCCATCCCGACCCTGACCATCAACGATTTCGCCGGTGATAACCTGCTCAGCAACGAAGAAAAAGGCGTTGATCAGATCCTGAGCGGCACCACCAGCAACATTGAAGCGGGGCAGGTCGTCATCGTGACGCTTGGCGGCCAGGTTTACAGCGCCAGCGTCGATGCTGACGGTGGCTGGAGCCTGACGGTGCCGTCCGCGGCACTGACGGCGCTGGCCGCTGGCGAGACCACCATCACGGTATCGGTCAGCAACGCTGCCGGCACCACGCTCAACGACACGCTGCCCATCAGCGTCACGGCACCGGTCACCTTACCGGGCGAGCCAACCGTCGCCATCAACCCGTTTGTCGGTGATGATATTCTCAGCAACAGTGAGAAAACCGGCGATCAGCTGCTGAGCGGCACCACCAGCAACATTGAAACCGGTCAGCCGATCACGGTAACGCTCGGCGGTGAGACGTTCAGCACCACCGTGGCCGCAGACGGCAGCTGGAGCGTCACCATTCCGGCCTCAACGCTGGCAGCCTTAGCCGCTGGCAGCGTTACGTTGAGCGTATCGGTCAGCGATCTGGCCGGCACCACGGTGAGCGAAACCCGTGATATCGCGGTAGAAGCCCCGGTGATCGCGCCGGGTACGCCGACCCTGAGCGTGGCGGCGTTTACCGACGATAACCTGTTAAGCAACGAAGAGAAGCTGGACGCGCAGGCGGTGTCTGGTACCACCACCAATGTCGAAGCGGGCCAGATCGTTACCGTGACGCTGGGCGGAGAGTCCTACAGCGGCACCGTCGGCGACGATGGCAGCTGGAATATCAGCATTCCGGCCGATGCGCTTGGCGCGCTGGCGAGCGGTTCCACCACCTTGTCGGTCACGGTCAGCAACGCAGCAGGCATCACCGCCAGTGACAGCCTGCCGATCACGGTTGAAGCCCCGGTCACCGTGCCGAATGCACCGGTTCTGACCATCAATCCGTTTGCGGTCGATGATGTGCTGAGCAATGACGAAAAAGCCAGCGACCAGTTGCTGAGCGGCAGCACCACTAACGTTGAAGCCGGTCAGATTGTCACCGTCACCGTTGGCGATCAGACCTTCAGCGCCGCGGTAGATACGGACGGTAACTGGAGCCTGACCCTGCCAGCCAGCGCACTGGCCGCACTGCCTGCCGGCAGCGCCACCATCAGCGCTACGGTCTCCAGCGTGGCAGGTACCGGGGCCAGTGAAAGCCGCGGTATCGCGGTAGTAGCTTCGCCTGAACCTGGCGTACCAGCGATTACGGTCAACGTTTTTGCCGCAGACGATCTGCTGGATAACAGCGAAAAAGCGGTCGATCAGACCCTGACCGGCAGCACCAGTAATGTCGAAGCGGGCCAGACGGTCACCATCACGCTGGCTGGCGCAACGTACACTACACAGGTCGGGCCTGAGGGGAACTGGAGCGCTCTGATTCCGTCTGCGGCGCTCAGCGCGCTGGCCGCGGGCAGCACCACACTTACGGTGAGCGTCAGCAACGCGGCAGGGACCGCTGCCACTGACAGCCGCGAGATCAACATTACACCCGCGCCAGGTGAGCCGGGCGTTCTGACCATCAGCGAACCGTTGAGCGGCGATGGCTTCCTCAACCAGCAGGAGGCTGGCAACGATCTGGTGATCTCCGGTTCAGCAGTTGGCGTCGCCGCAGGACAGTCGGTGCTGGTGGCCTTTAACGGCAGCACCTACAGCGGCGTGGTCGGCAGCAACGGATTCTGGAGCGTCACCGTTCCGGCCAGCGATCTGACCGATATTACTGACGGCGTCCAGGCAGTGTCGGTGACCGCCATCGATGCCAATAACACCCTGCTGACCGATTCAGCGCAGCTCAACGTGGTGGTCAGCAATCAGCCACAGATCACGCTTAACGACAGCGCGCTCACGGATGGCATTCTCAACCGCGTCGACGCCAGCAGCGATCTGGCGATCGGCGGCAGCACCGGCAAAGCGGCGGCGGGTCAACAGGTCGAACTGGAACTGAACGGTAAAACCTACAGTGCCACGGTCAATCCTGACGGCAGCTGGAGCCTGGCCGTGCCTGCCAGCGATCTCGCCCTGCTGCCACAGGGGAGCAACAGCCTCAATATCACGGTGATTGATGAAGCAGGCAACCGCGTTGAGGACACGCTGGACTTCAGCGTCGATACCCGGTTGCCGAACCTGATTGTGGCACCGGTGGCCGGTGGCGATGGCATTCTCAACAGCAGTGAAGTGGCGGCCGGGCTGCCGGTCAGCGGATCCGGCGCTGCGCCGGGGGAATTGGTTTCGGTCACGCTGAATGACCAGACATATACCACCACCGTGGATGGCTCCGGCAACTGGACGGTGACCGTGCCGTCTGACGCGCTGCAGGCGCTGGCGGATGGCAGCAGCTACCGTCTCGACGTCAGCCTGACCGATGCTAGCGGCAATATCATTACGCAAACCCAGCCGCTGGCGGTCAGTACCCAGTTGCCTGAGGCAACGGTGGCGGCACCGGGCGGTGACGGTGTGCTCAGCAACGGCGATCTGACGCAGCCGCTGCTGTTCAGCGGTACCGGCACGGCGGGCGATACGGTGTCGGTGGTATTGAACGACAAAACCTACACCGCCACGGTGGATGGCAACGGTAACTGGACCGCGTCGGTGCCGGTGTCCGATCTCGGCGCACTCACTAACCAGACCTATCCGGTGAGCGTTACCGTCACCGATCCGGCCGGTAACAGCAGTGACCTCTCGACCGAACTGCGGGTAGCTACCGCAGTGCCAGCTTTAACCGTCAACCCACTCACCGATGATGGCGTGATTAACGTTGCCGATGCGCAGCAGCCGCTGAGCGTCAGCGGCAGCGGTGATGAAGGCGATATTATTCGCGTCTCGCTCAACGGCCAGACCTACAGCGCCGTGGTGGCGCAGGAGGGGACCTGGAGTATCACTGTTCCTGCTGCCGATCTGGCTCTGGTGCCGAACGGTGCCCAGGCAGTGACGGTGGTGGCCACCGACAGTGATGGCAACGTCAGCCAGACGACGGATTTAGTGACCTTTGCCACCACGCCACCGCTGCTCGAAGTCTCAACCCCAGCCAGCGACGGCTATATCAACATCGCTGAGCACAGTCAGGATCTGACCATCGATGGCCGTGGCGGCAGCGCAGGCGATGCGGTGTCGGTCGACTTTAACGGCACGGTTTATACCGCGACGGTCGATACCAGCGGCAACTGGAGCGTCACGGTGCCGGCTGCGGTAATCAGCCAGCTGGCAGACGCTATCTATCCGGTTAACGTGTCGATCAGCGATACGTACGGCAACAGCAGCAGCGTGCTGTCGGATGTTACCGTGCTGGCGGCGACCCCACCGGCGCTGACCATTGATCCGGTCACGGCGGATAATCAGGTCGATAGTGCCGAACAGCTGAGTGATATTCAGGTTACCGGCACCGTCACCGGCGTACCGGCCGGGCAGCCGGTAGTGCTGGCGATTAACGGTCAGTCTTACGATGGTGTGGTCCAGGCAAATGGCGTCTGGAGCGTCACGCTACCGGCCGGATCGCTGGGCGCGGCCGGGGAGAAAACCTTTACCGTGGCGATCCTCGATGTCGCCGGTAACCCGGCGCAGCCTGCCAGCGGACAGTTCACCGTCATCACCACTAACGCACCGCTGCTGTCGATTGCGCCAATCGCCGAGGATAATCAGCTCAACGCGATCGAAGCGCAGAGCGATCTGACCCTCAGCGGCAGTTCAACCAACCTGGCCGTCGGTAGCGTGGTCAGCGTTACGCTGGTGCCGGGCGGCACCGTTTACAGCGGTACCACCGACGAAACCGGGGCCTGGACGATCACCGTGCCAGCCGGCGATCTGGCTAATCTGGCGCAGGGCACCACCACGGTAACCGTGACCTCAGGCGAGGTTTCCAGCAGCCAGACGCTGCTGGTCGCCACCACGCCGCTGACCGCACCGGTCATCAATACGCCGTTTACTGACAGCATACTCAACAGTGAAGAAGCCAGCGCGGCGCAAACCCTGACCGGCACCACGACGCCGGGCCAGGCGGTTAGCGTTAGCGTGGGCGGCAGCAGCTATCCGGCAACGGTGGCGGCGAATGGCGACTGGAGCGTGGTTCTGCCGCCGTCGGCGCTGCAAGCGCTGGCGCAGGGCAGCAATCCGATCACCGTCACTACCACCGATCTGGCCGGCAACAGTGCCAGCACCACGGTGCCGCTGACGGTCGATACCGGCACACCAACGCTGGTGGTTAATCCGATTGCCACCGATGGCATTATTAACGGCGCAGAAGCTGACGCCGATCTGCCGATCAGCGGCACCGTCGCCCCGGGCAGCAGCGTGAGCCTGCTTCTGAACGGCGTCACCTACGATGCCATTGTTGCTGACGATGGCCGCTGGACCGCCACCGTACCCCGCGCCGATCTGCAGGTGCTGACCGATGGCCGCTACGATCTCAACGTCACGGTGACCAGCGCCGGTGGCAACAGCAATACCAGCGCCTTGCCGCTGACCGTCGATACTGCCGCACCGGACTTCAGCCTCAATTCACCGGCCGGTGATGGGGTGCTGAACGGCGCAGAACAGGCGGCGGGCATCAGCTTCAGCGGAACCGGCAGTGAAGGCGATCGGGTCAGCCTGACGCTGAACGGCGTAACCTATACCGGCACGGTCAATGCCGACGGTAACTGGTCACTGGACGTGCCGCCAGCCGCCCTGGCGGGCCTGACTAACGGCAGCAGCTATCCGGTAGTGGTGACCGTCAGCGACACGGCGGGCAACAGCAGCAGCCAGAGCAGCACGCTGAACGTTGCGACCGCTGCACCGTTGCTGGTGGTCGATCCGATCAGCGGCGATAACGCCCTGAGCGTCAATGATCTGACGCAGCCATTGGTGATCAGCGGCACCGGTCAGAATGGCGATCGGGTTACGGTTGAATTTAACGATACGCTCTACAGCACCACCGTTGGCGCCAACGGTCAGTGGTCGTTGCAAATCGCGCCGGACAATCTCACCGGGCTGCCGTCTGGCAGCAACCCGGTAACCGTCACCGCCACCGACGCCAATGGCAACCAGACCAGTCAGACCATCGATCTGAATGTGGTGAACGCACCTGAACTCCAGCCAACGCTGACCGTAGACAGTGATGCCTTTTCCGGCGATGGCGTTGTCAGCGCTGCCGAACAGCTGCAGCCGATTACCCTGCGCGGCACCTCCACCAACGTGGAAGCAGGACAGCAGGTCACCGTCTCTCTCAATGGAAGCAACTACAGCGGCGTGGTCGAAGCCAGCGGCAGCTGGAGCATCGTGCTGCCGGCTGGGGCGCTGGCCGGTCTGGCGGAGGGCAGCCAGACCCTGAACGTCAGCGTGATCAATGCGGTCGGCAACACCAGCAGCAGCCCGCTTAACTTCAACGTGGATAATACCCAGCCTTCCGTTGCACTGGCCCCGATCACCGGCGATAACTACCTCAACGCCAGTGAACTGACTGGCGATGTGCTGGTCAGCGGCAGCACCAGCGGTCTGCCACAAGGCAGCATCGTAGAGGTGACCGCGAATGGCACCACCGTCACCACCACCGTGGCGGCCGACGGTAGCTGGAACCTGACCTTACCGGCTGGCACATTGACTAATGTCGCCGACGGCCCGCTGACCGTGACCACCACCGTCACGAATGCCGACGGTACGCCACTGGCGACTACCGACACGGTGGTGACGGTGATCGCCACCGCGCTGCCGGTTGCCACCCCAGGCGACGCGTTCGGGGACGGGGTGCTTAATGGCGCGGAAGCGGCGACCAGCGGCACCATCACCGGCACGACCGGCGTCAGCGGCGATGGCCAGGCGGTCAGCGTGACGCTGGATGGCGTCAGCTACAGCGGCACGGTCGATCAGGCCGGCAACTGGCAGGTGACGATTCCGGCTGAAGTGCTGTCAGCGTTACCGCAGGGTGAAACACCGTATACCGTGGTGGTCAGCGATGTGGCCGGTAACAGCAGCCAGGCGGGCGGGACGGTTGCGGTTGATACGCTGCCTCCGCCGCTGAGCCTGAATACGCCGTCAGGTGGCATCATTAATGCCGCAGAGAGCCAGCAGCCGCTGGCGCTGACCGGCAGCAGCGAAGCCAATGCCCTGATCGTCGCCAGCTTCAACGGCAGCAGCGCCAGCACCACGGCGGACGCGAACGGCAACTGGAGTCTCGATCTGCCCGCCGCTATCTACAGCGGGCTGGGCAACGGCAACTATCCGCTGACCGTTACCGCCAGCGATGCCGCCGGCAACAGCACCAGTAGTAACACCAGTCTGGCGCTGAAAGTCGATCCTGTCAGCCTGCCAACCCTGACGCTGGATACCTTTGCCGGCAACAACGTGGTGGATGGTGCAGAGCGGCTGACCGATCAGCGTCTCTCCGGCACCGTCAGCAACGTCGAGCCAGGGCAACTGGTGACCGTGACGCTGGACGGCAACGTCTACAGTGCCGCGGTGCAGGCCAGCGGCGCCTGGAGCCTGACCGTACCGGCGGGCGCGCTGAGTGCGCTTAATGACGGCAGTGCCAGCTTCACGGTGGCCGTCAGTGACGTGGCGGGCAACACCGCCACCAACACCCTGGCCTTCGACGTTAACAGCAACGCTTCCGGCCTGGCGCTCAATGCACTGAGTGGCGATAACTACCTGAATGCCCAGGAACTGGCTGAGCCGCTGATCGTAACCGGCAGCTCGGTCAATGTGCCGCAGGGTGGCACGGTGACAGTATTGCTTAACGATGTCAGCTACACCGCGCAGGTCGCGGCCAACGGCAACTGGAGTCTGATCGTACCGGCCAACGCGCTGGCCGGTCTGGCGGATGGTGCCTACACCCTGACGGTGACCGCTACCGACAGCGGAGGCGCGACGCTCAGCAGCGCGGCGACGCTCAACGTACTGGCCACCAATCTGCCCGATCCGACCATCACCAGTCCGTTTGGTGACGGCACGCTCAACAGCAGCGACATCACCAGTGCGCAAACCCTCAGCGGGACCACCGGTGCCAGCGGAGACGGCCAGAGTGTCAGCGTAGTGCTGAACGGCAACACCTATACCACGACGGCCGACGACAATGGCAACTGGACGGTTTCTGTCCCGGCGGTCGCCCTGGCGGATCTGCCGGAACAGACCGTCGGCTACACCGTGACGGTACAGGATGCGGCAGGCAACACTGCCAGCACCGACGGCAGTGTCGTGGTGGATCGCACGCCACCGGTGTTAACCCTTGATGCGGTGGCGGGTGATGACATCATCAACATCGCCGAAAGTACGGCACCGGTTATCCTGAGCGGCAGCAGCGACGCCGGTGAAGGGCAGCTGGTTACCCTGACGCTGAATAACCAGGTCTGGACCACCACCGTCAACGGAGAGGGCAACTGGAGCCTGACGCTGCCGGCGGGCGCACTGACGGATATTCCGGCCGGTCTCTATACCGTCACCGTCACCGTGCGTGATACCGCGGGCAACCCGGTCACCGAAACGCGAGAGATCAATCTGGCGACCGCCTCGTTGTCGGTCAGCATTGACACGCCATTCGGCGATGGCTATCTGAGCCGCAATGAAGCTGACTCCAGCCAGACGCTGAGCGGTACCACCGGATTACTGGGCGCAGGCCAGACGGTGAGCGTGACGCTGGGCGGCGAGAGCTATTCAGCGGTGGTTGATGCCCAGGGCAACTGGACGGTGACCCTGACGCCAGCCCAGTTGCAGACCCTGAGCGACGGTATTAATACCCTGGAGGTCAACGTCAGTGATGCCGCAGGCAACAGTGGCTCACTCGCCAGCAGCGTCACGGTCGATTTCACCCCGCCAGCGCTGAACGTGAATGCGATTGGCGGCGACAACACCATCAACTCACTGGAGCTGTTGCAGGATGTGGCGGTCAGCGGTACCGCCTCGGTTGCTGATGCCGGACAGATTGTCACCGTCAGCTTCCAGAATGTGGATTACCAGACCCAGGTGCTGTCAGACGGCAGCTGGCAGGTGACGCTGCCCGCCAGCGTGCTGCAGGGGCTGACGGATGGCAGCTATCCGGTCGGGGTCTCGCTGACCGATGCCGCAGGCAACCAGACCAGCATCAGCCAGACGCTGACCCGTGATGCCGACAGCGCGACGCTGCCGACCCTGACCATCGGGCCTGTCAGCGGTGATAACTACCTCAATCAGGCTGAAGCAGGGCAGGATCTGACCGTCAGCGGCACCAGCACCAACCTTGCCGAGGGACAGGTGGTGACGGTCACGCTGAATAATATCGACTACAGTGGCACGGTCGCGGCCGGTGGCGGCTGGACGGTGACCGTACCGGCGGCCGATATCGCTACTCTGCCGGATGGTGAGCAGGCGCTGGTGGTGGTGTCCGCTGATGTCGCCGGTAACCCGGCCAGCAGCAGCACCAGTCTGGTGGTGGTCGCCAGCGATCAGGCCCAGCCGACGCTCAGCGTCAACGTGGTGGCCGGTGATGATGTGATCAACGCCACTGAAGCGACCGGCGACGTGGTGGTCAGCGGCACCAGCACCCAGCTGGCTGGTGGCACCGCGGTCACAGTCACTTTCAACGATGTCGATTACAGCACCACGCTCGACGCGAACGGCAACTGGACGGTGACCGTGCCCGCGACGGTCTTCAACGGCCTGCCGGCAGATTCCACCCAGACCTTCAGCGTGCGCGCCAGCGATGTGGCCGGCAACCCGGCCACGGCAACCCATGATGTCACGGTCAATACCACCTTGCCGGTGGTGACGGACATTGCGCTCAGTGCCGGCAGCAGCCTGAACCTGGCGGAGTCGTTGCAGGATCTGACCATCACCGGTAACACCGCAGAAGGTCTGCCGGTGGCGGTCACCTTAAACAACGTGACCTACACCACCACCGCCGGAACGGGCGGGAACTGGTCGGTCACCATTCCGGCCGCCGATCTCCAGCAGTTAGCCGATGGCTCACAAACCATCAGCGTGACGGTAACCGACCCAGCAGGTAACGTCACCACCGATACCACTACCTCGCTGGATGTCGCCTTTAATACCCTGCCGACCATCAGCCTGGCGGCGCCGTTTAGCGACGGGCTGGTGAGCGCCGCCGATGCGGCCGGCGAGCTGTCGCTGAACGGCAGCAGCAGTGTGACCCCAGGCACCATTGTCACGATCCAGGTCGGTGAGCAGACCTTCAGCACCACCGTGGGCCAGGACGGGAACTGGTCGCTCTATCTGGCACCTGGCGCGCTGAGCAGTGAGCCAGACGGCCTGACCGAGGTGGTGGTCTCCACCGTTGATGCCGCCGGTAACCCGGCGCAGGCTACAGCCGGGATTGAAATTCTGCTGACGCCGCCGGTAACGCCGACCTTCGCCACCACGCTGTTTGGTGACAATGTGATCAACAGCAGCGAAGCGGCAACGGTGCAGGTTATCAGCGGTACCACCGCGGTGGACGACGGTCAGACGGTCAGCGTGACGGTCGGAAACGACAACATTCCGTTGTCGGTCACGGTCGATGCAAATGGCAACTGGACCGCCAGCCTGACGCCGGAATACATCGCTATTCTCGGCAACGGGCAGCACACCCTTACCGTGACCACCACCGATCGGGCGGGTAACAGCACGGAAGCGACCCAGAGCTTTATCACCGCCACGACGCCGCTTGTTGCGCCTACGCTGGATACGCCATTCACTGATGGCCGTATCAACGCTGACGAGGCGGCGGCAGGCGGTGCACTGAGCGGCACCATCAACGTCACCAATCCGGCGTCGGTGCAGGTTACCGTTAATGGCACCGTCTATTCCGCCACCCTGAGCGACGGCGATAGCCGCTGGACGCTGGATCTGCCACCGGCGGTATTGCAGTCGCTGCCGGATGGTAACTGGCCGGTCACGGTGACGGTCACCGATGTTAACGGCAACAGCGCCAGCGTGGGCGGCAACGTGCTGGTCGCGGTGAATAACCTGCCGGACGTTACCCTTAATCTGCCGTTTGGCGACGGTGCGCTCAGTGCGGCTGATGCGGCAAGCGAGCAGGTGCTGAGCGGCTCGACCGGGCTTAGCGGTGCCGGACAGACGGTCAGCGTGCTGATTTCAGGTTTTAATGGCGATCAACCGCTGACCGCGACAGTACAGACCGATGGCAGCTGGTCGCTGACGCTGACGCCTGCGCAACTGGCAACTTTTACCAGCGGCAGCCACACCATCACGGTCACCGCCAGCGATCTGGCCGGTAACACCGACAGCACGGCGCTCAACGTGGTGACCGAGGTCACGGCCCCGACCCCAACCTTTAACGACGGTGCATTTGGCGCTGACAGCGTGCTGAATATCAGTGAAGCGGCGGCGGGCGTTACGCTGACCGGCTCCACCGGTAGCATTGGTGATAATCAGGCCGTGAGCATCACCGTCGATCTGAACGGTTCGCGCTACAACGGCGCGGTGGATGGTGCAGGTAACTGGGTGGTTAACATTCCGGCCAACGTGCTGAGTTCACTGGGTGATGGCGCGCATACACTGACGGTTAACGTGGTCGACGCGGCGGGTAACACCGGCACCACGGAGCTGGCCTTTACCGCCGATCTCACTGCACCGCAGCCGACCGTTGATGCTCAGTTCCTCGATGGCTACATCAATGCCGCCGATGTTGCAGCGGGCTTTACCCTGAGCGGCACCACCGGCGAAACCGGTGCTAATCAGACGGTGCGGATCACCATGGGTGATGCGGTGTACAACACGCTGGCCGATGCCAGTGGCAACTGGACGCTGCCGCTGAGCAACGCGGATCTCTCGGTGTTCACTGACGGTAGCTATCCGGTCACCGTGACGGCAACCGATGCGGCCGGTAACAGCAGCACCATCAGCAGTTCGCTGGTGGTTGATACCACGCCGCCGGTGCTGACTGTCGGCACCTTTGCCGGCGATGGCGCGCTCAGCTATAGCGAGAGCATCCAGCCGCAGCTGCTGAGCGGCACGGCTGCCGGTGCCGAACCGGGCACCGTACTCAGCGTCTCGCTGGGCGCGACGGCGCTCGGAACGGCGGTGGTCGGCGCGAACGGCAGCTGGAGCCTGACCCTGACGCCAGAACAGATGGCCACCTTCAGCCAGCCGACGACGACCCTGGTGTTAAGCGTCAGCGACCTGGCGGGCAACACCACCAGCCAGGATCTGACCTTAAACGTCAATCTCACGCCACCTCCAGGACCGCTGGTGACGCTGGGTACTATTTCAGGCGATAACATCATCAGTACCGCCGATCAGGCGGGCGGGGTAGTGGTGAGCGGCACCTCGGCTAATCTTGGTGCGGGCGGCTCGGTCACGGTAGTGATTAATGACATCAACTATTCCACCACCCTGAACGCCAACGGTAGCTGGTCGACCGTCGCCCTGCCGGTCAGCGATTTCGGCAATGCTGACGGCAGCGTCGCCATTACGGTCATCGCTAACAATGGCACGACCTCGGTATCCACCAGCGGCAGCGTGCAGATCGATCTGACGCCACCGACCCTGACGCTCAACACCTTTGCTGGCGACAATCGGGTCAACGGCAGTGAAAGCGCCACCAGTCAGGTGATCAGCGGCACCGCCGATAGCGCCGAAGTCGGGCGCACGGTGGTCGTCACCTTCAATAACAAAAGCTATAACGCCATCGTACAGAGCAACGGCAACTGGTCCACTACCGTACCGGCCAGCGACATGCAGGCGCTGCAGGATGGTTCTGCACCGGTGATTACGGCGCAACTGTCCGACGCGGCGGGCAACGTTACCACCGTCAATGAAACGGTGACGGTGGACAACACGGCACCGCTGATCCTGATTGACGCCTTCCTCGGCGACAACCTGATCAACGCGGCGGATCTGCTGCTCAGCCAGGTATTGACCGGCAGTGCCCAGGGCGCTGAAGGGCAGACCGTCGGCCTTTACCTCGGCGATGGCGCACCGATTGCCACGGCGGTGGTCGGTGCAGATGGCCGCTGGAGTCTCGATGTCGATCCACAGGTGCTGTCGAGCCTGAATGATGGCGCGCTGGTGTTTGGCGTGCGGGTTAATGACGTCAGCGGTAACCAGACTGACGCCACTCTGACCGTGAATAAACTGGTCAACAGCGCGCTAACCCTGGTGGTCGATTCGGTGTTTGGCGACGGAACGCTGAGCGCCATCGATACCACGGTGGCACAAACCATCAGCGGCGTGGCCACCTCGGCAGGGGTTGGCGCGACGGTCTCGGTAGTGCTGGGCGGAACCACGCTGTCAGCCGCCGTGGGCCAGGATGGTAAGTGGGCGATTGTGGTACCGCCTTCCGTACTGGGGCTGCTGAGTGATGGCGATCTGGCGCTGAACGTCACCCTGACCGATGCGGCCGGTAACGTCCGTAGCGTCCCGGAAACCGTGACGGCGATTGTCAATGCCGTGCCGGTCGTTGGTACCCTGGCCGGGCTGTTTGGTGGCGATAATCTTCTTAACATTGCTGAAGCGGCAACCGGTCAGGTAGTCGGCGGGGTGATTCAGAACGCCGCCGCCGGTTCACAGGTCACCGTCACCTTTGGCAGCCATACCTACACCACCACGGTGCAGGCGGGCGGCACATGGAGCGTTAACCTGCCGGGCGGCGATCTCAGTTCACTGCTGGATGGCAACCTGACGCTGGGCGTGAGCGTCACCGATCGGGCCGGTAACGTCGCTTCTAACAGCGCGACCATTGGCATCTTCACCCAGACGCCGTCGATCAGCCTGACCTCACTGTTTGGTGATGGCGTGCTGAACCTGGCGGACATCGCCACCGGCCAGGTGATCAGCGGTGTGGTCAACAATGTGGCGCAGGGATCGATCGTGACGCTGAACATTGGCAGTAGCCAGCTCACCACCACGGTCGGCGCAGGCGGTGCCTTCACGGCGACGGTCACGCCGGATATTCTGGGCACGCTGGCGCAGGGCAACCTGACGGTCGGTGCCTCGGTCACCGATCCGGCGGGCAATACCGCCAGCACCAGTGCCGGGATCCGGGTCGATACGCTGCTGCCCACCATCACCGTTAATCCGCTGTTTGGCGACGGCCTGCTTAACGTGGCGGATGCGCTGATCACCCAGGTGATCGGCGGCGTGGTTGGCGGGGCAGAACCGGGCTCGCGTGTGGTGGTCTCTGTCGGATCGCAGCAGTTCACCACCACCACCGATGCCAGTGGCAACTTCAACGTTTCGCTGACGCCAACGCTGTTGCAGGGCATTACCGATGGCAATCTCACCGTCGGCGTCAGCGTTACAGACAGCGCGGGCAACACCAGCAGCACCTCGGCGGGCGCGCTGGTCGGCATTCACAACCTGCCGAAAGTGACGCTTAACCCGCTGTTTGGTGACGGCGTGCTGAACCTGGCAGAATCGCTGGTGACGCAGACCATCAGCGGTACGGTATCAGGCGTGGCGGCGGGCAGCAGCGTCCGGCTGGCGATTGGCAATACCACCGCCACCGCGCTGGTTAACCCGGATGGCACCTTCTCTGCCACCGTATCGCCTGCCATTCTTTCGACGCTGCTGAGCGGCAACTTCACGGTCAGCGCCTCGGTCACCGATCCGGTGGGCAACACCAGCAGCACCAGTGCCGGTGTCTCGCTGGGGCTGATTCAGCCGACGCTGTCGGTGAACACGGTGTTTGGCGATGGCGTGCTGAGCGCAGCGGATCTGGCCTCCAATCAGACCATCAGCGGCAGCTCAAGCCTGGCGGCCGGTTCAACCGTCAGCGCCACGCTGAACGGGCTGACCTACACCACTAAAGTGGTGAGCGGCGGTAGCTGGAGTATCAGCGTACCAAAAGCGGATCTGGCGGCAATCACCGACGGCAGCAAAACTGTGACCGTGACCGGCACCGACGCCTATGGCAACGTGGCGAACAGCAGCGGTGCGCTGAGCGTGATTGCGCATACTGCGCCGACGGTCGCCATCACCTCACTGTTTGGTGACAATGCGCTGAGCGCAGTGGATGTCAAAACGGCGCAAACCATTAGCGGCAGTACCACCAATGCGGAAGGATCGGTGGTGCGCGTGGCGCTGGGCGGACAG
This sequence comes from Pantoea brenneri, assembly GCF_038594305.1. Classification (NCBI taxonomy): domain Bacteria; kingdom Pseudomonadati; phylum Pseudomonadota; class Gammaproteobacteria; order Enterobacterales; family Erwiniaceae; genus Pantoea; species Pantoea brenneri. The sequence continues at coordinate 394,106 of NZ_JBCGBG010000001.1, forward strand.
ACCTACAGCACCACGGTGAACAGCAACGGTAACTGGAGCCTGTCGATTCCGGCGGCCAGCCTGGCGGCAATTGCCGATGGTCAGTACACCGTCACCGCCAGCGTCACCAATGGCGCGGGCAGCAGCGGCAGCGGCTCGGCCGCACTCGGCGTAGTCAGTCACACCACGCCGACGGTCAGTCTGGGCAGCTATTTTGGCGGTGACGGTTACCTGAATATTGCCGAAGCCAATACCGCCGAAACCATCAGCGGCACCAGCACCAATGCCGCCGGCGGCACGGTAACGGTTAACCTCGCGGGCAATATCCTCACCACCACCATTGGCGCGAATGGGGCATGGAGCATCAGCGTACCGTCAGCCACCCTGAAAGGGATCTCTGATGGCAGTCATCCGCTGACCGTAACGGTGGCTGATATTGGCGGCAATACCGTCACCAGCAGCAGCTCCTTTACCGCACTGTCACACAATTCACCGCTGGTGGGCGCCGATCCGGTGCTCAGCATCGTGACGTCGTTGCTGACCGGACTGACGGTGCAGGGCGGCTCGCTGAATGCGGCGCAGGGATCGAAAGTCAGCGTCACGCTGCTGCTCGCCAACGGCAGCAACGGACCGACGATCAATACCACCACCGATGCGCTGGGGCGTTACTCCGCTAACTTCGCGCCGTCGTTGTTGTCGGTTGGCGGCCTGCTGCTGTCGCTGGGTACGCTGGCAAAAATCACCATCACTGATGTGGCAGGCAACAGCTATTCGACCACCAATACTCTGCTGTTAGGGTCATTGTTGCCGATTACGACTGCCGCCACCGAATCGGTGGCACTGTTCCCGGTGGCCGATGACAGCGCCACGGTGGCCAGTGCCGGCGGTGAAACGCAGCACAACACCAACAGCAGTGAGGAAAACGTCACCCATGCTGCGGTGGTCTCGACCCTGACCACCGACGCGGATATCACCGCGCCGGCCAGCAGCAGTGAAAGCGCTTCCGCACCGGAAACCGTTGCCGCCGCTGCGCCAGGCGGGGAGGCCAGCTACACCATTGGTGGCGTGGTGATCACGCTGGCTGATGGCAGCACGGTGGAAGGTGCAGCGGTTACCGGCAGCAGTGGGGCTGATACCGTGACGGTCAGTGATCTCAACTTTACGCACATCGATGGCGGCGCAGGCACCGATACGCTGGTGCTGAACGGGGAGCATCTGAATCTGGATCTCACCTCGCTGGGCCTGAAAGTCGAGCACATTGAAGTACTCGACCTCGGTAAAACCGGGACGAACTCGGTGAAACTCGATCTGAATGAAGCACTGAGCATTACCGACCAGCAAAGTGATGATTTGATCATCAAGGGTGCCGATGGCAGCCAGGTGACGCTGGCGAACAGCAATGGCGGCATCTGGGCGGTAACCGGCGAGCGTACCGTGCAGGGGCAAACCTTCGAGGTTTATCACAATTCGGCGCTGACCAGCGATAACACGCTGGGCGATGTGCTGGTGCAACATAACCTGCAGGTGCATATCGTGTAGTGCGGCTAAAATATCAGTAAACCTGATGGAATCAGCGGGTGTGTGAGCGCCCGCTGATTTTTTATTTTCCGGCCGTGATAATTCCATTTTCCAGATTTTCGCCACTATTCATCAGCAGAGTGAAAGATTAGGGTAGGGGCAGCAAACGGCGCCACGCCGGTTAATGCAAAAAATCTGACATCTAAAATTCTTTAGCGGCTTTTTTAGCAGCCTATTCATTAATCCTTGTTACCTGCGGGTAACCGGTTCCGACCAGCGGAAACGGGCAGCTTACGCTTGCCTGACATAACTGCGCCAACCTTAACGATCAGTTTATCTGATGGTTTGCGCCTGCGTTTCTGTTCTGAATTGAGGTTACCTATGTCCCAGCGTGATACGTTTCGTGCCGTCCGGCTCGAATCCATTTTTCAGGCGGCGGTGAGTGAATTTGCCGTTCCCGATAACACCGCGCGCAGCCTGGCTCCGGCAGTGACGTCCACCATCGCAACGCCGTCTGCCGATCTCTTCACCGACAGCGCGCTCAGTCCGGCGATTGGGCTGACGACGCTGGCGGTTACCGCGGCCGCAGATACTCAGCCGCCCGCCACGCTGCGGCCGTATGAACCGATCGCCAGCGATGGGGTGATCGCCAACTGGGAAGTGCAAAACCCGGTCCATCTGCGCGGTCAGGCGGTGGGGGAGGCGGGATCAACCGTCACCCTGACCTTCAACGATCAGAGCTGGCAGAGCACCGTCAATCAGTGGGGCTACTGGAACGCCTCGATGCCCGCCGAGGTGCTGAACGGGCTGCCGGACGGCAATCACACCCTGACGCTGACCATCACCGATAAAGCCGGTAACAGCACCGACACCACGGTCGATTTTGGTCTCTATGCCGACCGCAGCCTTAAGCCGACTCTGACGGTGGACACCATCAGCGGCGATAACGCGGTTAACATTGAGGAGAGTGTGTATGGCGTCGACATCAGCGGCAGCGGCACCCATCTGCCTGCTGGCTCACGGGTAACTCTGACGCTGGGCAGCATCACCACCACGGCGATTGTTGGCGGCGACGGCAAATGGACCGGCACCTTTCACGAGAGCGATCTCAAAGCGCAGCAGGATGGCGTCTACAGTCTGATGGTTAGTGCGGTTGATCCGAATGGCAACACCACCACTGAATCTCACCCGCTGACGCTGATCACCCACCTGAGCAGCCTGCCGCAGATTAGCTTTGATAAGGTGACGGCGGATGATGTGATCAATCTGGCGGAAACCCAGCAGGATTTACGGCTGAGCGGCACGCTGTCGACCGTGATGCCAGGCCATCGGCTGGTGATCACCGGCGCCAACGAGAAAGATTATGCCGCCACGCTGAGTGAGGATGGACACTGGCAGGTGGTGATCCCGGCGGCGGATGTGCAGGCTTTTATTAATATCGGCGAGATCCGCGCCTGGTCGATTGACGGTGCCAACAACTATACCGACGCCAGCCATGAGCTGAATATCAAAACCGGCTTTATCCCGATCTATGTCGAAATGGATATCGGCGGCGATATGATCCTCAACTATCAGGAAGCGCAGCACGATCTCAGCCTCTATGTTGAGGGCGCTAACGAGCTGGTGATCAATGGCAAAACCTACCAGCCGGACGCGAAGGGGATGGTGACCCTGAGCGCCAGCGATCTGCAGGCGCTGCCGGAGGGACCGGTCGCCGTCACCTATCATCGCTGGGATGAGTATGGCAACAGCGACACCCAGACCAACAGCAGCCTGTTCACCGTGGCTACTCATCAGCGTCCGACCCTGACGCTGGATACGCCGTTCGACGACAACGTGATTGACGCTGCGGATGTTAACAGCTGGCATCTGATTCAGGGCAGTTCGACCCACCTTGAGCCAGGCAGCCTGGTGCAGTTAACCCTCGGCGATCAGCACTACAGCGCCAGCGTGAAAGCAGACGGCGGCTGGGCGCTGACCATCCTGGGCGGACAGCTGGCGCCGCTGGATGATGGTGAATATCAGATGACGGTGAGCGCCAAAGACAGTGCCGGCAATCTGGCCAGTGCCAGCCAGACCGTGACGGTGGCCTCACATACTGACGCTGCTGCCACGCTGAATCTGCTGTCGGTCGATCAGCTACTGGATAACCTCAGCCCGACAGCGGCAGCCGAAACGCTGCCGGCGGCGAAGGCGTCTGCCGCTGTTGCTGCGCCGCACGACAGCAATCTGGTGACCGATTCCCCTTACACGCTCGCCGACCACTTATGGCAACACCCCGCCGTTCATCCGCTAGTCTGACCTGAAACACATTAGTTAACGTACTGCCTTCCGGACGGGTTTGTTAATCCCGTCTGTATTGGCAGGCGTAACATCATCGATTAAATTTTGCGCGATTGAGAAAATAATTAATTATTTCATCGATATTTAGCAGGAAGAAGCGCGGGATATGATCTAATAATGTTAAAGGTCGTTTAGCGTCTGGCTTACGAACCATAAATTAATTGACGCAGTCTGACGAGGCGAAAGCCCGCAACGGCGCACCGTTTTGCACTCTTTGTTCACCGGGAAAACACCATGCTGATAAGAACCCCTGTTGGTAAACATAATGAACAAAGTGCGATTGACCTTTTTGTTATGCGCCCTGAATGGCGTAGTGTTGCCTGCGGCCATTGCCGCCCCCTTGCCCAAAGCTGAATTTAACTGGCGTGCCGCCCCCAGCGAAGAACAGATAGCCACCTTAACGCTGCGTGACGCCATTCTCCGCGCCTTCGCCCGTAATCCGAAAATCTCGCAAGCGGCGGCTCAAATCCACGTTGGCGAAGGCGATCTCGACGCCGCCAAAAGTGCCTGGTATCCGCAGATTTCCCTACAGGGCGCGGCAGGCCGATCGCATCAGACCGATTCCGCCGGCAGCCTGAATAACAATGGCTCCGGCGGCATTATGCTCAGCCAGCTCCTGTACGATTTTGGCCGCACCGGCGGTGCTATCGACGAGCAGCACGCCTTGTCAGAGGCCTACCTGTTTGGCCTGTTCGACTCAATGACCACCGTGGCAGAAGATACGCTGCAGGCCTATCTCGAAGTCAAACGTTATCAGGCGCTGGCGGAAACCGCCCACACCAATATCGCCTCACTGGAGCGGGTACGTGATATCGCCCGCCTGCGCGCCGACGCCGGACTCAACTCGCAGTCGGACGTGTTACAGGCGGAAACCCGTATTGCCGCGATGCATGCCACGCTGGAGCAGTATCGGGCGCAGTTGCGTTCAGCCAAAGCCCAGCTGACGGTGCTGACCGGCGTGGTGCCGGCGGCCCTGCCTGAACTGCCGCAGGCGTTACTCAATCAGCAGATCACCCTCGATAAAATCGCTTACGCCAACAGCGCCGCGGTGCGCAGCGCCCAGGCGAAGCAGGAAGCCGCGCGCGAGCGGGTGCGTCAGGCGCAGTCCGGCCACTGGCCAACTATCAAAGTTCAGGCTGGCCGGACCCGCTACGAAAACGATCGCCAGTCTTACTGGGACGATGAGGTCCAGCTGCAGGTTGAAGCGCCGCTCTACCAGGGCGGCATGGTCAATGCTAAAACCCAGTCCGCCGAGGGCGATCGTGAAGCGGCGCAGGCGGCGGTTCAGCAGGCCAAACTCACTATCAATCAGAATGCCTCCACCGCCTATGCCGACATGATTGGCGCGCAGCAACGCCAGGCAGCCGGTGAAGTGCAGCTGGAAAGCGCCGACCATACCCGCAATGTCTATGCCGATGAGTACCGGCTCAGTAAGCGCAGCCTGAACGATCTGCTGAGCGTGGAACAGGATGTGTTTCAGGCGGACAGTTCACGCATCACCGCGCTTTACGATGGCTGGGATGCCACCGTGCGCTATGCCGCTGCGATCGACAATCTGCTCGATATCCTGGGTATCGATCGTCAGCGCAGCAGCGGCGATCTCCTTCCTTCGCTGCAATAGCGAGCTTTCGCATTAAAAGGCATTAACCATGAGCGCACAAAACCTGAATACCGATAACTGGATTGCCGCCATGCTGCGCGTGGCTGCGCGGTTCGGTAAACCTGCCGACGGCAAAACACTGCGCCAGCAGATGCGTTGGTTTGAACATCTGCCGGTGGCGCAGCAGCTGGAACGGCTCTCCGGGCTGCTCGGGCTGCATCTGACCATGGTGCCGCAAAATAAGCTGCGCTGGCGTCAGGAGATCACCCCGGTAGTGCTGGTACTGGAAAACAGCAGCGTGGCGGTACTGGAAGGAATCGACCCGGACGGCAGCGCACGCTACTGGCTAAGCGAAGGCGGCGACGTGGTGCGTGAAGGCGCGCTGTCTGAACTGCTGGCCCGCGCACAGGGCGAGGTCGGGGTGATTGGCGTCGCAGCGCGCGGCCGCGATGCGCGCATCGATGAATTCGTCCAGCCGTATGAACCGCACTGGTTCTGGAAGAACTTTCGCGGCATGGGCCGGCGCATCACCGAGATTTCGCTGGCGTCGGTGATCAGCAACGTGCTGGCGCTGGCCGGCATTCTGTTCTCAATGCAGGTCTACGATCGGGTGATCCCGGCGCAGTCGCAGGCCACGCTGTGGGTGCTGTTTGTCGGGGTGCTGATCGCGGCGGCGATTGAGTATCTGATCCGCCTGATGCGTACCCAGGTCTCCGACTTAATGGGCAAGCGCATCGACCTGAAAGTCTCTGCCATGCTGTTCGCCCGGGCGATGAGCATTCGCAATGAAGCACGACCCAAATCGACCGGTTCGTTCATTTCGCAGCTGCGTGAAATCGATCAGGTACGTGAACTGCTGACCTCCACCACGGTGGGTGCGGCCGCCGATCTGCCGTTTGTTATCCTGTTCCTGATCATCATGTCATTTATCGGCGGCTGGCTGGTGCTGATTCCGCTGGCGGCGATACCGCTGATCGTGATCCCTGGCATGCTGGTGCAGATCCCGATGGCGCGGCTGGCGAAGGAGGGGCTGCGCGAAGGGGCACTGCGTAATGCGGTGCTGGTGGAAACCATTGAAGGTATTGAAGATATTAAAGCGCTGCAGGCGGAACCCTATTTCCAGCGCCAGTGGGAACAGACCCATGAGGTCAGCGCCGCTATCAGTAATCAGCAACGCTTATGGGGCGCCCGGCTGACCGGCTGGGCCGCCACGGTGCAGCAGCTCACCTATGCCGGCATGCTGGTGTTCGGCGTCTATCTGGTTCTCGATTCGCAAATCACCACCGGCACCCTGGTCGCCTGTAGTCTGCTGTCGTCACGCACCATCGCGCCGCTGATGCAGCTCACCATGGTCTTTTCCCGCTGGCAGCATGCCAAAATGGCGATGAAAGGGCTGGATGAGCTGCTGAAGAAGCCGCTCGATCAGCCCGACGCGGCGACCCTGGCGCACTGTCCGACGCTGACCGGCCAGTACGATCTGCGTAACGTGCATTACAGCTACGACGAAGAGAATGAAAAGAACGTCCTCAACGTGCAGCAGTTGCAGATCAAACCGGGCGAGAAGATTGCCATTCTGGGTAAAGTCGGTGCCGGAAAATCAACCCTGCTCAAAATTCTCGCCGGTCAGGCGATGGCGAGCCAGGGCAAGGTGATTGTTGATGGCGTGGATATTGAACGCATCGATCCGATCGATCTCCGCCGCCAGCTCGGCTGGTTGTCACACGATTCGCGACTGTTTTTTGGCACGCTGCGGCAAAACCTGATGCTGGGCAATCCGCACGCCAGCGAACAGGAGATGTTACAGGCGCTGCGCATCAGCGGCGCGCTATCGCTGGTACAGCAGGATGCGGCCAGTCTGGATCGTATTATTAATGAAGGCGGGCGCGGCCTGTCCGGCGGGCAACGTCAGATGGTGATGCTGAGCCGGCTGATCCTGCGTCAGCCGCAGGTGGTGTTGCTGGATGAGCCGACCGCCGCCATGGATGAGCAGCTGGAAGAGCATGTGATCCGTCAGCTTCAGGGCTGGATCAGCGGGCGCACCCTGATACTGGTCACGCACCGTCCGGCGCTGCTGAAGATGGTCGACCGCATTGTGGTGATGGATAACGGCCGGATTGTGGCCGATGGGCCGCGTGACGAGATCCTGCGCCGCGCCACGACTCCGGCCGCCCAACCGGCGGCAGGGCCGAATAAAGGAGATGCTGCATGAGCCTGGTGATGATTGATAAAGATCTGGCGCGCCATGAACGCCGTACGTCCGCTATTATCTGGCTTTGCACGGCAGCGCTGGCGATATTCCTGATCTGGGCGCACTTCGCCATTCTGGATGAGGTAACCGTCGGCACCGGCAAAGTGACCCCTTCCAGCCGCGCACAGGTTATTGACAGCCTGGATGGCGGCATCGTCAAACAGCTCAACGTGCATGAAGGCGATATTGTCGAGAAAGGGCAGATACTGGCGACGCTGGATCCAACCCGCTTCCAGTCCAACTTCGGTGAAGCGCAGGCGAAAGTGCGCACCCTGCGCGCCTCCTCGGAGCGGCTGGATGCGGAGCTATCAGGCACGCCGCTGCAGTTCAGCGCGGAAACCCTGAAGGAGCCGCAGCTGGTGACGCGGGAAAGGCAGCTGTATGAATCCCGGCGGCGCAACCTGACGGAAACCATCAGCAACCTGCAGCAGTCGCTGAAGCTGGTGCAGGATGAGCTGCGCCTGACCGAGCCTCTGGTCGCTAAAGGCGCGGCCGGTCAGGTCGAGGTGATCCGTTTGCGTCGCCAGGTCAGCGACCTGCGCGGCAAAATTGACGAGGCGCGCAATGACTATCTGGTGCGCGCTCACGAAGAGCAGGTGAAAAACAATGCTGAACTCGATGCGCAGCTGCAGGTGGCGGCGGGGAAAGAGGACCAGCTGACGCGCGCCACGCTCTATTCACCGGTGCGCGGCATCGTTAAGGATATTCAGGTGACCACGGTGGGCGGGGTACTGGAGCCGGGCGGCAAGCTGATGGAGATTGTGCCGCTGGAAGATCAGCTGCTGATTGAAACCCGCATTAATCCGCGCGATATCGCTTACATCCGTCCCGGCCTGGCGGCAATCGTCAAAATCACCGCCTACGACTCCTCTATCTATGGCGATCTGCCGGGTGAGGTCGAAATCGTCTCGCCGGATACGCTGCAGGATGAGGTTAAGCGGGATCAATACTACTACCGGGTCTATGTTCGCACCCAAAAAGCGGAACTGACGAACCGTGCCGGCCGTAAATTCCCGATCGTGCCCGGTATGGTGGCCAATGTTGAAATTAAGACGGGTCAGAAATCGGTGATGGATTACCTGCTTAAACCGCTGAATAAAGTTAAAGAATCAATGCGCGAACGCTAAAATCACGGTCCGGATATTATCGCAGTGTGCTTAGTTACGGTGATAAATTAAGTGGGCGGATATATCGCCAGATAAGCGGCAGGCAGTGCGGAAATTAACCTTCTGTGCGGCAAAATAATAAAGTTAATTAATCGCCGGAAACCATGTTTACATAAAACGAATCGCAACGGCGGATCGCAGGCAAAAAAAATGCCGGACAAACATGTCCGGCGGGAAATTAGGGTAAACATCTCATTCGGGGTGAATGAAGGTAATAATGAAATAAATGATGATAGCGGGATCTATTGTATTACCTGATGACGCATAAGTTTTATCATTCAGTGCTTCAGAGCATTCCGATGTAACGTGTTGATAACAAACGAGGCGAAATTCGATTGGCTTTTTGTGCCATATTTTTTATCGATATGTGCTGGTTATTAGTTCCCCAAAACTTACATTCAGAAATAACTGTTTCGAACTATGAAACAGTTTTGGAAATTTAGTAGCATTTTCGTGATGGATTATTGCCCGTTATAAAACAACAATGGCTTGCCGGCTGAATTTTTAATCATTCAGTTCGCAGTGGCAAATAATAAAGGCACATTACAGAGGGTAATAAAATGAAACGTCGCGTTCTCTCCCTGATGATCCCTGCGTTGCTGGTCGCAGCAGGATCAGCAAACGCAGCTGAAATCTACAATAAAGACGGCAACAAATTAGACCTGTTTGGTAAAGTCGATGGTCTGCACTACTTCTCTGATAACGATGGTTCTGATGGCGATCAGTCTTACGTCCGCTTTGGCTTTAAAGGCGAAACCGAAGTCAGCGATCAGCTGACCGGTTACGGCCAGTGGGAGTATCAGGCGGCGCTGAACAATGCAGAATCTGAAGGTACAGCTGACAGCTATACCCGCGTCGGCTTTGCCGGTGTGAAGTTTGGCGATGCAGGTTCATTCGATTACGGTCGTAACTACGGCGTAGCCTATGACATCGGCGCATGGACCGACGTGCTGCCAGAGTTCGGTGGTGATACCTATGGCTCGGATAACTTTATGTTCCAGCGCGGCAACGGTATGGCGACCTACCGCAACAGCAACTTCTTCGGCCTGGTCGATGGCTGGAACTTTGCGGTGCAGTATCAGGGCAAAAACGGCAATGGTGATGAGTCACCAAACGGTCGTGATGTGCTGGGCCAGAACGGTGACGGCTGGGGTCTGAGCACCACTTACGATCTCGGTTCCGGTTTTGGTATCGGTGCGTCGGCTTTCCAGTCTGACCGTACCAACGATCAGAACGGCAACCAGGCGGGTATCCTCGGTCGTGGCGACAAAGCAGAAGCCTACACCGGCGGTCTGAAATACGATGCCAACAACATCTATCTGGCAGCGATGTACACCAAGTCTTACAACGCAACCCGCTTCGGTAGCAGCGATTCGCCGGTGTTTGGTTATGCGGATAAAGCGGAAAACTGGGAGCTGGTGGCACAGTATCAGTTCGACTTCGGCCTGCGTCCATCACTGGCGTATGTCACCTCACGCGGCACCGATGTGCAGGGCTGGGGTAAACAAAACCTGAAGAAATACATTGATGTAGGCGCGACTTACTACTTCAACAAAAACATGTCCACCTATGTGGATTACCAAATCAACCTGCTGGATGACAACGAGTTCACCGACCAGGCCGGTATTAATACCGACGACGTGGTGGCACTGGGTCTGGTTTACCAGTTCTGATTTGTGCAGGTGCGCAGCGCTGGCTGCGCACCTGAGTCATTAATCCTTTTCCTTTATCTCATCTGCCGTTCGCCACTTTTTCGCTTTCGCAACTGCCGTGACCGGTGAGACCACACTGCCAAATCGGGCACCTTCAAATGCCACGCCCGCCAGAGAAAAGGCTGAAAAGCTCAGCCACTGATGCCAGGCTGCCTGCAGGTTCTGTGACGTTTTCATTCTGCACCTCTCAGAGATAAACACTGTTTCAACAGTGCAGAATTCATGCCAGCTTTACCGCTCTGATAGCCACGGCCCTGCCGCCGCTTCTGGTAAACTTGCCGCGCACGCTGAGAGGGTCATTGCCCCGTTCAGGTGCAGCGCTGCGGGTTAATGGCGCGGCCGTGACAGCGCCATGTGACGATGGCGGCGCTGATGCCAGACTTTGTAGCTGCTGTAAATGAACAGGCCCAGGGCGATGGCAAGAATCACGTAGATCATCTGCTGCTCCTTAATTAAACCAAACCGTTAAACGTAAATCGCCCGGTTACGGGCGGATGCATAGTAGATGACCGGTTGATACTGGCGTCATTGACTGAAGGATTCAACCCTCTTTTACGCTCTTTACCAGCGATTTATGCTTTGTAGCAGGAATAGATAAATTTTTACAAGTGAGGATTAATGAGATATCAGATTAATCTGCTGTCTTTGCCGTTTGCCATCCTGTTGTTAGCCGGTTGTGATAAGCCAGCGGCGACGTCATCAATGGTGCTGGAAGGCAAAACCATGGGCACGGTCTGGCGGGTCAGCCTGGCCGACGTCGACAGTGGCCGCAAAGCTGCACTGCAGCAGCGCATTCAGCAGCAGCTCGACAGTGACGACGCCGAACTCTCTACCTGGAAGCCCGATTCGGTGCTGTCGCGCTTTAATCAGAGCCGTGCGCTGACGCCGCAGCCGGTCAGCGAGAATATGGCGGACATCGTCACGCTCGCCTTGCGCATTGGTGCTAAAACCGGAGGGGCGATGGATATCACCGTCGGACCGCTGGTCAATCTGTGGGGCTTTGGCCCGACAAAACAGCCGAGCCATACGCCGGATGAGGCGGAAATAGCGGCGGCCAAAGCGCAGACTGGTCTGCAGCATCTGCGGGTAGTGCAGGGCGCGGGTGGCCAGTGGCTGCAAAAGGATCTGCCTGGCTTGTATGTTGATCTCTCAACGGTAGGCGAGGGCTTTGCCACCGATCATCTGGCGCGCCTGATGGAGCAGCTGGGGATTAATAATTATTTGGTGTCGGTTGGCGGGGCAGTGCTGAGCCGCGGGCTTAACGCCCAGCACCAGCCGTGGCGGGTCGCCATTCAGAAGCCGACCGACCGTGAGAATGCGGTGCAGGCGCGGGTCGATCTACAGGGACACGGCATCAGCACCTCGGGCAGCTATCGCAACTATTATGAACTGGACGGCAAGCGCGTTTCTCACGTGATCGACCCGCTTACCGGCCGACCGATTGAGCATAAACTGGTTTCGGCTACCGTGATCGCGACCACCGCGCTGGAGGCCGACGGCTGGGATACTGGCCTGATGGTTCTGGGCAGTAAAAAAGCCAAAGCGCTGGCAATCCAGCAGCAGCTGGCGGTCTATCTGATCAGTAAAGAAGGCGATGGTTTTGTGAGCTGGATGTCACCGCAGTTTGCCGCCTTTTTGATTAAACCCGAGTCGACAGGAGCACCCTGATGTTAGATCTGTTTAGCGAAGAGCAACCGTGGCAGGAACCGCTGGCTGACGGCGCGGTGATCCTGCGCCGCCGGGCGCGCGATGAGGCTGAAGCGTTGTATCAGCAGATTCTGGCCATCGCCGACCAGAATCCGTTTGCGCATCGCATTACGCCGGGCGGTCACCGCATGTCGGTGGCGATGACCAACTGCGGCGACTTCGGCTGGTCAGTGGATTCACGCGGTTATCAGTATCAGCAGCAGGATAACCTCAACGGGCGCAAGTGGCCACCGATGCCGCCGCTGTTTCGCAGTCTGGCGCAGGCCGCAGCGCGTGAAGCGGGCTTTCCCGATTTTAACCCTGATGCCTGCCTGCTCAATCGCTATGAACCTGGCGCGAAGCTGACCCTGCATCAGGACAAAGATGAGAAAGATCTGCGTCAGCCTATCGTCTCGGTCTCGCTGGGATTACCGGCGGTATTCCAGTTTGGCGGTTTTGAACGTGGCGACACCACCCAGCGGGTGCTGCTGGAGCATGGCGATATTGTGGTGTGGGGCGGGCCGTCACGCCTGCGTTATCACGGCATCCTGCCGCTCAAGCCGGGCGTGCACCCGTTGGTCGGCGCGTGGCGCTATAACCTGACTTTCCGCCGCGCCTTTTAATTCACCATGCGGTGCGCGGCGCAGTGCGAATAACTATTGCTATCATTTTGCATCACATTACACTGCAGGCTGTTTTTTGACTGCTGGATTGCCTGCATGACGTTGTTAAGCGTTGTTTTTCGCCAGTTTCGCTGGCCTTTTATCGGGGTTATTGCGCTGACGCTGCTGAGCGCAGTGTTGGGTATTGGCATGATCGCCTTTATCAACCGCGAAATGATCGTCGCGATCAATACTTCCTATGCGGTACTGCCGCAGTTTCTGTTGCAGCTGGTGGTACTGATGGCGGTTACGCTGGCCTCCCAGTTGGCGCTGACGATGCTGGGCCATCAGTTTGTCTGGCGGATGCGCGGTGAATTTATCAAACGCATTCTTGATACCCGGGTGGAGCGGATTGAGCAACTCGGCAGCGCGCAACTGCTGGCGGGTCTGACCAGCGATGTGCGTGCCATTACCCTGGCCTTTGTGCGTCTGCCGGAGCTGATTCAGGGCGTCATCATCACTCTGGGTTCAGCGATCTATCTGGCCTGGCTGTCACCCAAAATGCTGCTGGTGACCAGCGGCTGGCTGGCCGTGACGCTGGTGGGTGGCTGGATGCTGGTGTCGCGCGTTTATCAGCACATGGCGAAGCTGCGTGAAATCGAAGATCACCTCTATCGTGACTACCAGACGGTGATTGACGGACGCAAAGAGTTGCAGCTTAACCGTGAGCGCGCCCGACAGATCTATGAAAGCGTCTATCAGGAAGATGCCACCGCCTGGCGACACCATATTGTGCGGGCCGATACCTATCATCTCAGTGCGGTGAACTGGTCGAATATCATGACGCTGGGCGCCATCGGCATGGTCTTTTTTATGGCCAACAGCCTCGGCTGGGCCAACACGGCGGTGGCGGCGACTTTTTCCCTGACGCTGCTGTTTCTGCGCACGCCGCTGCTGTCGGCAGTCGGCGCTTTGCCCACCTTGCTCAGCGCGCAGGTGGCATTCCGCAAACTCAATGCCTTTGATCTGGCACCTTATCAGCCCGAATTCCACGCTTCTCCGTCCAAAGCTGACTGGCAGACGCTGGAGCTGCGGGATGTCTGTTTTCACTACGGTGAAAATGGCTTTAAGGTCGGCCCGATCAACCTTACCCTGCGCCGCGGTGAACTGGTGTTTCTGATTGGCGGCAATGGCAGCGGTAAATCTACCCTGGCGATGCTGCTGACCGGCTTGTATCAGCCGCAGTCCGGCAGTCTGCTGCTGGATGGTCAACCGATTGACGCTGACGGGCTCGATCACTGGCGTAAACACTTCTCGGCGGTATTCACTGATGTGCATCTGTTTGATCGGCTGATTAGCCACGAAGGCATTCCGGCGAACCCGGCGTTAGTGCAGCAGTGGCTGGAACGGCTGAAGATGCAGGACAAACTGAAGATCGAAGGTAATAAAGTGCTGAATCTGCAGCTCTCCAAAGGGCAGAGCAAACGGCTGGCACTGCTGCTGGCGGTGGCTGAAGAGCGGGATGTGCTGCTGCTGGATGAATGGGCCGCCGATCAGGACCCGCATTTCCGTCGTATCTTCTATCGTGAACTGCTGCCGTGGTTGCAGGCGTCCGGCAAAACGGTATTCGCCATCAGCCACGATGATCACTACTTTATTCACGCCGATCGACTGCTGGAGATGCGAGAAGGGCAGCTGAGTGAACTGACCGGCAGCGAACGCGATCTGGCCACGCTGGACTCGGTAGAACGCACCGATACCGGGCTTTGATGCAGGCTGGCAAAGCTTAGCAAAAAGGCATATTGGCGGCCTGCGCGGCTACCACGTTATGCTGGAATTCAGCAGAGAGCAGGCTCTCTGCCATCCTGAAACTTCTTCTGTCGTCATGTGTTTACCCCGGCTAAGCCGCATTGCTTAGCCGGTTTTTTTATGCCTGCTGCGTCAGCAGGGTAATCACCTGATCGTCCTGCCACAAAAACTGCGCCTGCAAGCGGGTCCCTGTTGTGAAGCGATCGCTGAAATGATGAGTGAGCTGTAAAGTGGCGCACTGACGCCGGAGATCGACCGTTTCCAGCGCCGCCTGCTGAAAATCCATCGGCTGATGCAACTGGGGCCACAGCGCCTTATAAAGTGATTCTTTCAGAGAAAACAGCAGAGTGGCGGCAGCGTTGAAGCTGATGGGCAGCGCCCGCAGCAGTTGCTGCTCCTGAGGATTCATCAGCAGGTCAGCGGTTTCATTGGCCGTTGCGTCTGACATCAACTGTTCGACATCCACACCGACACCACCGGGCTGACGGGTTGCTGCCAGCACCACTACGCCTGCGCTGTGCGACAGCGAAGCCTGCACGCCGGCGGGCCAGCAGGGCGAACGATCGGCGGCGTTGGTCAGAATAAAATCATCAATACCGAGACGCGCCATCACACAGCGGGCCAGCAGCCGACTGGCGAGATATTCGGCACGGCGCTTATTTACCGCCCGCTGCAGGCGATCGGGCAGCGGTAGTCCCCACGCAACAGCAAGCGCATCACTGTAGTGTTGCGGATCAAAGCGGCTCACCGCCAGCCAGGGATCGCTGTCGCTCAGATGCTGAGAAAGGATAAAGCCGCCTGCAGGAGGCGGCAGCGGAACGTCGGGATAGCGCATGCGGTGCCGTAATCAAAGCCAAAAGGGCATTAAATCAGGCGTAGGAAGCCGGGGCAAGCCGACCGCAGGGATCAGTCGTTCGGGGGAATGGCAAAACTTTTCAGTGAAACGACAAAATGGTGGTGACCTTTGCTGATGCGAGCGCCGCGGTCGCACCAGTGGCTCGCCAGACGAAAGAAATCGTCGCTGCCAATGTCGTACGCCAGTTCCACTTTGCTAATGCCTGAATGCAATAATGCTTCTGCATCCTTCAGGCTTTTCGCTTTGATCGCCATAAAAATTATCCATCAATTTCAGGGGAGTCCAGAGTAGGCAATTTCTGTGACATTTTTGTTTCAGTTTGATGAATTGGCGTCGCGTTGTGCTTATTTTGTGAGGCAGACTGGATTTCGCTGCAACAGGTAACTGCCTGAAAGCGTGCAGGATGTTGTCTGGCTGAACGGGAGGTTATGCGGGATGAGCCGGGCGATCGGGCGACATCTGACAGAGCTTAGCGGCAACCGCCATAGAAAAGGCCGCGTCTGGCGCGGCCTTAGTGGGTTACTTCTTGTCTGGCGGTGTTTGTTGCTTATCGCCGGACTCTGGTGCTTCGGTTGGATCGTCTTTTTCGATTACTGTCATGAACTCTCCTATCGTTACCCACACGCTTTTCAGTATAGATGGGAATCCTCAGAGCGCGAGCTACGTGACCGTTTGATGACAAAAACGCGGCTATTTCGCTTTGCGTGACGTTTTTGCCGCGTCTGAATGCGGCAGAGCAGAACACTGTCCTGCGCCACGCCACGCCACGCCACGCCGCTTCTGCTTTATTGCTGACCAGCTAGGTAGTCGTGCCGCATCCTGCCCACAGCGGCAACTGTGACAAAAGTGGCGCTGTACAGCTTCAGGTGATCACCACCCTAACCAAAATCAACATGATTATTTCGGGGGCCGTTCAGCAAGGGCGGCGATCATCGCGCATTTTGCGGAACAGGTTCTGTGCGGTGCCGGCTTGAGGTCAGTTCAGCGGACAGCAGCAAAAAGACAACCGCCGCAGGGCGTCACTCTCTGTTGGGGAAGAGGGCGTTGATAAAGCAAAAGCCAATTGTGGGTGATCTGAACAGCGCAGGGGAGGGAAGCGATACTCTGCTGACGGGCGGTTTAACCGACAAAAAAAGCAGCCTTTTGGGCTGCTTCTTCAGGGAATTTGGTCGGCACGAGAGGATTTGAACCTCCGACCCCGGACACCCCATGACCGTGCGCTACCAGGCTGCGCTACGTGCCGAACTCTGGACAATCAGTCTACTGGTTCTCGCCATGAATGCAAGACGCCAGCCAACTATTTGCCTCATTATTAATCAGTTAGCGATAAATCGCTTCTCTTCCGTCAGCACCTGTAACAGCAACGCCAGCTCCGGTTTATGATCTTTTAACGCCTTGCCCTGGGCATCATAGGCACGGTAGCTGCCGTTATTGTTCAACACCAGCGTTACCTGCGGCGTGGTAATCACCAGCTTGTTCTCTTCGCTGCTGGCAACCCAGTCGTGACGACGGCGCGCGGCAAACAGATCTTCACCCTGTGAATAGTTAACCGGGTTGGTGCGGACATGCAGCAGGCGCTGCATCAGCGTCGCCATCACATCCTGATGGTCAGAAAGACGATCCACCGTTTGCGCAGGAGTATCTGGCCAGTGAATCACCAGCGGCACCTGCAGGGTTTCGCGATTACCGGCGCTGTCAGGATTCCCTTCCAGCGCCAGTCCACGCTGGGCGGTAATCACCACCACGGTATTTTTCAGCAAATCACGCGCCTGCAGCGTGTTAAGCACCGCGCTAATCTGCTCATCAACCGCCGGTGCCTGACGCAGATAGCTGCGCTGACGTGCTTTCGCGTTGTCACCGGTGACGTTCGGGCCATTCAGCGCCACCCACGAGAACCACGGGTTGCTGGCATCGTGCTGTCTGTCCAGCCAGTTCTGCCACTGGGTGACGGTGCTGGCATTCGGCTGACTGTTGCTGGCAGGCAACGAGTAGTCGGTCAGCAGCGCCTGGCGATAGAGTGGGGGATTAAACCCTTCTGACGAGAACAGGCCAAACTGATAGCCCTGGGTGCTGAGCGCACCAAGCAGGGCGGACGGCGTGCGGGACGCCAGTATTCCGTTCATGTAGCTGGAAGAGATACCGTAAAACAGGCCAAACAGCCCTTTTTCCGGCGTATCACCGGCGCTGTAGTGCTGGGTAAAGCGCACATTTTCACTGGCAAACTGATTCAGCTGCGGCAGTGCTTTTGCCAGCGTGGCGTTGTTCAGGCCATCGACGGTCAGCACCAGCAGGTTATTGCGGGTCCCGGCGTCGCGGAAGGTAATCTCACTCAGCGGGTATTCAACCGACACCGCTTCCGGATCGCCTTGCTGTACCAGACGGCGCTGATACTCCTGCGCATCCAGTAAGCCGTGTCGCTCAAGGAAGCGACGGGCGGTCATCGGATAGGAGAGCGGCAGGTTAGCGCGCTGCATAGTAATCGGGCGATAGAAGTTGGCATCGGCCCAGATATACATCAGATGGCTGGCAAAGAAGGCGCTGATAAACAGCGCGGCAACCGGTTTACCAAATGAACGGCGATTGAGGCTGCGCAGCTTCTGCCAGCTCCAGGTGGCAAACAGCATCTGTACCAGGAAGATTAGCGGGACGCTGATAAACATCAGCTGCCAGTCACGCGCCATCTCGCTCTGGTCGGGATTGATCACCAGCTCCCACACTACCGGATTGAGGTGCAGGTGGAAGCGGCTGAATACCGCACTGTCGACCATCACCAGCGTCAGCCCGGCGGTGGCGACCACCGCCGAGATCACCCGCAACAGCCGTTGCGACATCACCACAAAGGTTAGCGGGAAGATGATCAGCAGATAGGCGGCAAAGACGATAAAACTGAAGTGGCCAACCCAGCTGCTATAGGCGTAGATACGCCCCGCCAGCGAAGAAGGCCAGTCAGCGACCAACAGGTAGCGACTGCCTAAAATCAGCGCGAAAAGGATGTTAAACAGAGCAAACCAGTGCCCCCAACTGATCATCTGGGAGACTTTTTCGCGGTAGCGCTGCCGGTTGGTTACCATATTATGAGATCAAATCAGCAAATTAATGGGCGTTATCGTCACGTACCGACGCCTGCAAGGCATCAGCGAAAGATCGGGCCAGTGAACGACGTTGCGCAGGGGCGACATCGCTGTTTATCAGGTTGGTCACCATGTTTCCCAGTACCATCAGGGAGAGATCGGTCGGGGCTTTGTCCTTTTGCAGGATTTGGGCCATTTCCGCGAGGAGTTGTTCCACGCGTTCATCACTGTAACGGGAAGATTGTGGCATATCGTTATCTGAGCTCATTTCAAAAGGCGATATATTACCGGAACAGCGACCTTTTTTCCGCAATTTTATCGAAAGCGCACTGTTCGCTTTACGCATTGAGTTGAAAGCCGATGCCGGCGGTGTTTGAATACGCGCCTGTGCTAAAAGGAGAGTCTACCATGAGTCTGGATATCGACCAGATTGCCCTGCATCAGTTAATTAAACGCGATGAAAACCAGCTTGAACTGGTGCTACGCGATTCGCTGTTACCCGCCACCAACACGGTTAACGCCATGGTGGAGGAGCTGCACCGGGTTTACAGCGCGAAAAGCAAAGCCTATGGCCTGTTTACCCCAGAGAGTGAACTGGCGGACGCGCTGCGTAATTGTCGCCAGGGCAACGATGATTTTCTCGCTTTTAGCCGCGCGGCCACCGGTCGCCTGCGCGATGAGCTGGCAAAATATCCGTTTGCCGAAGGCGGTGTGGTGCTGTTTGTTCACTATCGCTATCTGGCCGTGGATTATCTGCTGATTGCGGTGCTCAACAGCCAGTCGAGCATGCGGGTTAACGAGCAGATGGACATCAGCAGTACCCATTATCTCGACATTAATCATGCCGATATTGTGGCGCGTATCGACCTGACCGAATGGGAAACTAACCCGGAATCAACCCGTTACCTGACCTTCCTGCGTGGCCGCGTCGGACGTAAAGTGGCTGACTTCTTTATGGATTTCCTCGGTGCTGAGGTGGGCTTAGACACCAAAGCGCAGAACCGCGGTCTGTTACAGGCGGTGGATGATTACTGCAGCGAGTCGAATCTCGATAAGCAGGAGCGTCAGAACTACCGTCAGCAGGTCTACAGCTACTGCAACGAGCAGTTGCAGGCGGGTGAAGAAATTGCGCTGGAAGATCTGTCGGGCGAGCTGCCGCCGCTGGGCGAAAAAACCTTCCAGGCATTTACCCAGGAACAGGGTTACGAGCTGGAAGAGAGCTTCCCGGCCGACCGCAGCACGCTGCGGCAGTTAACTAAATTTGCCGGCAGCGGCGGGGGACTGACGCTGAATTTTGATGCGATGCTGTTAGGTGAGCGCATTTTCTGGGATCCGGCCACCGATACCCTGACCATCAAAGGCACGCCGCCGAACCTGCGCGATCAGCTTCAGCGCCGGACCAGCAGCAAATAAAAAAGCCGGGCTGAGCCCGGCTTTACCTGCGCGCCACCGTTTTCACCTGGCCGCGCCAAAAGAAAAGGGCCGGTTTCGCAACCGGCCCTTCTGCTTTCAACGAAGCTCGCGATTAAGCGCGAACGAAGTCGATGTGAAACAGTTTTGGCTTGAACGGGTGACGCTGAACAGCCTGAACTTTCACTTTGGTTTCTTTACCGTCAACAGACAGGGTCAGCACTTCGTCGTAGAAACCTGGCTTAGCTTGCAGGTTCATTACGGAGTCGTGATCCAGGTCGATGGCAACAGCCGCTTCAGAACCACCGTAGATGATGGCCGGGAAACGGTTTGCTGTACGCAGGCGGCGGCTCGCACCCTTACCCTGCTCTTTACGTTCTACTGCATTGATAGTGAGCATTAATATATCTCTTTATTTAATTCCTGCTACAGGCGACCCAGTAACAGGCAGGTTATTCAATACCGCTGATGCACATGCAAAAGCGGGCGGCAGTATAGCCGTTATGCCAGGTGGTAGCAAACGATATACCCGCCAGCCGGGTTCGGTATCCGGTTAGCCGAACCCGATAGCACTCATTAGCGCAGCTCATTGGCGCGACGGAAGCGCCCCTGATAGTCAAACATCTTCTCGCGGATCTGCCAGAACTGGCCTTTGGCCCGCGCTACCACAAAATCGGGATGGCGCAGTAACGGCTGCAGCGCCAGCACGTCGGCCGCGGTTTGCCAGCCAAGCGGCACGCCCGGCGCGCGCTGGTGTGGGCGCATAAACAGCTGTTCAAACGCCTTGCGCTGGGCTGGCGTCTGCAGGCGGAAACGTTCGCTGACGCTGGTGCCTTCCTCATCGTAATAGGTCGCTTTCAGCCATTCACCTTTGGCATCGCGGCCCTGTTCCAGCGTCATTCCGCCGCAGCGCAGCACCAGCGCATCTTTTAATTTCAGCGCGGCCTTCAGCATGTCGTCCGGATCGACCAGAATTTTGTCGCACTGGTGACAGCGCCGGGCGGCGATATCATTTTCTGCGCCGCAGTCGGGGCAGCTTTTGAAGCGGAAGCGGAAGTCGCACTGCTCGCGCTCACCGTCGTCATCTTCCAGCACGCCCTGACAGCGGCGGCCAAAATGCTCAATCACCATGCCGTCGGCGGTGGCTTTGCCCCAGAAGGTATTGGCAAAGCCGCAGGCGGGGCAGAACACCTGTACCGGCTGATTATCACTGGCACCTTTGGGCGCGCCCACTTCCGGGGTAAACAGGTCGTGCGGGTTACCGGCGTAATCAAGGATCAGGCAGTCGGTTTTGCCCGGCGACAGCCGCAGGCCGCGGCCCACAATCTGCTGATACAGGCTGACCGATTCGGTCGGGCGCAGAATGGCGATCAGATCAACGTGTGGCGCATCAAAACCGGTCGTCAACACCGCCACGTTAACCAGAAACTTCAGCTGCTGCGCCTTAAACGCCACAATCAGCGCATCGCGCTCTTTGGCCGGGGTCTCCGCTGATATCAGGGCGCTGTTGTCGGGTAACAGTTGCAGAATTTCACGTGCGTGCTCGACCGTAGAGGCAAATATCATCACGCCGTGTCGCTCTTCAGCGAACTCGACGATCTGACGGATGATATGCGGCGTAACGCGCTGCTGCTGTTTCAGTTCGCGGTTGAGATCGGCTTCACTGAACAGGCCGTTGGACTGTGCCGTCAGGCGGCTGAAATCATACTGCACCACCGGCATATCGAGCCGCTCCGGCGGCACCAGAAACTGATGTTTAATCATGTAGCGCAGCGGCAGCTCGTAAATACAGTCACGAAACAGCGCCTTTTCATCGCCGCGAACCATGCCGTGGTAGTGAAACTGGTAAATCCAGCCCTTACCGAGCCGGAACGGGGTGGCGGTCAGGCCGAGCAACCGCAACTGCGGATTGTGCTGCCGCAGATGGTTAAAAATCTGCTGATACTGGCTCTCTTTGTCATCGCCAATGCGGTGGCACTCATCGACAATCACCAGTGAAAAGGCGCTGTCGAACTGGTCCAGGTTGCGGGCGACCGACTGCACGCTACCAAACACCACTTTGCGCTGACTCTCTTTTCGCTGCAGGCCAGCGGCAAAGATATCGGCTTCCAGCCCGTAGGCCTGATATTTACTGTGATTCTGCGCTACCAGTTCTTTCACGTGCGCCAGCACCAGCACCCGGCCGCGTGCCAGCCGGGCCAGCTCGGCAATCACCAGACTTTTTCCGGCACCGGTCGGCAGCACAATAACCGCAGGGTGGTGATGACGACGGAAATGCGCAACGGTGGCATTGACCGCGTCCTGTTGATAGGGGCGTAAGGTAAAAGACATGGCTATCACTTTTGGCAAACTGAGGGTAATTATGCCACGAAAGCGCGGTAAACGCGCTGTCAGGCGGGCGCGGATCACGCTATACTTCCCGTACATTTTCAACGGTTAACCAGGCCGTTTCAGGTTCCCTCCGCAGTAACAGGCAAAACGAATTCATGCGACTCGACAAATTCATCTCTCAGCAACTGGAAATCAGCCGTGCCATCGCCCATCGCGAGATCCGTGGCCAGCGTGTCACCGTCAACGGTGAAGTGGTGCGCGACACCGCTTTCAAACTGCTGCCCGACCACGAGGTCGAATATGACGGCAACGTACTGCAGATGCAGACCGGGCCACGCTACTTCATGCTGAATAAGCCGCAGGGTTACGTCTGTTCAACCGACGACCCCGATCATCCGACCATTATCTATTTTATCGAAGAGCCGATGGCTTTCAAACTGCACGCCGCCGGTCGTCTCGACATTGATACCACCGGGCTGGTGCTGCTGACGGATGACGGCCAGTGGTCACACCGTATTACCTCGCCGCGCCATCACTGCGAAAAAACCTATCGGGTGACGCTGGAGTCGCCGGTCAGCGACGATACCGCCGCGCAGTTTACGGCTGGCGTGCAACTGCACAATGAAAAAAGCCTGACTAAACCGGCGCAGCTGGAGGTGATTACCCCAACAGAGGTACTGCTGACCCTGAGCGAAGGGCGTTACCATCAGGTGAAACGGATGTTTGCTGCCGTCGGTAATCGGGTCGTGGGTCTGCATCGCGAGCGAATCGGTGATATTTCGCTGGATACGGATCTGGAACCGGGTGAATACCGGCCGTTGACCGCCGAAGAGATCGCCAGTATCGGCGTGCCGAAAGAGCTGCAGGCAAAATAACAGAGCAGGCTGACTGCAAGCGCGCAGCGGCCGATCGGTTTAATCAGCAAGGGCAGGAGAGGCTGTGCGCAAGGAAAAGAATTCGCCGGTAGGATTGGTGGTAATCCTCGGTCTGTTAGCGATGTTGATGCCACTGTCGATTGACATGTATCTGCCGGCGATGCCGCAAATTGCGCGTGAGTTTGGCGTTTCTGCCGGCAGCGTGCAGATGACGCTCAACCTCTACATCCTCGGGTTCGCCATCGGCCAGTTGATTTACGGCCCGCTGGCCGACAGCTACGGCCGCAAGCCGGTGATTGCCCTCGGCACGCTGATTTTTGCCGTTGCTGCCGCAGCGTGTGCGCTGTCGCAGACCATCGATCAGCTTATCGCCATGCGTTTTCTGCATGGATTATCGGCCGCCGCCGCCAGCGTGGTGATCAATGCCCTGATGCGTGACAGTTACTCGAAAGAGGATTTCTCGCGCATGATGTCGTTCGTGATGCTGATTACCACCATTGCGCCGCTGCTGGCTCCGATTATTGGCGGCTGGCTGCTGTTGATCTGGAACTGGCACGCCATTTTCTGGGCGCTGTCGGCGGCGGCGGTGGTCACCACCGTGCTGGTTACCACGCAGATTCGGGAAACCCTGAAACCCGAGCAGCGACAGCGTTTCCATCTGCGCACCACGCTGGGAAATTTCGTGATCCTGTTCCGGCACAAACGCGCCTTCAGCTACATGCTGTCGAGCGGATTTTCGTTTGCCGGGCTGTTTACCTTTCTCAACGCCGGCCCCTTTGTCTATATCGAGCTGAACCACGTTTCACCGCAAAACTTTGGCTATTACTTCGGCCTTAACGTGGTGTTTCTGTTCATCTTAACCCTGATTAACAGCCGGGCAGTGCGCCGTT
The DNA here is from genome assembly GCF_038594305.1 of Pantoea brenneri. Classification (NCBI taxonomy): domain Bacteria; kingdom Pseudomonadati; phylum Pseudomonadota; class Gammaproteobacteria; order Enterobacterales; family Erwiniaceae; genus Pantoea; species Pantoea brenneri. The sequence goes on from NZ_JBCGBG010000001.1 coordinate 418,202, forward strand.
TTGGCCCGGTGGCGATGTTCCGTCTGGGTCTGTTGATTCAGTTCTGCATGGGCATCTGGCTGCTGATCGTCAGCGCCTTTGATCTCGGCTTTTTACCGCTGGTGATGGGAGTGGCGATGTTTATCGGCTGCGTGTCGATGGTCTCATCGAACGCGATGGCGGTAATCCTTGATGAGTTCCCGCATATGGCGGGTACCGCCTCCTCGCTGGCCGGCACGCTGCGCTTCGGCGTGGGTGCGTTTGTCGGCGCGCTGCTGTCGCTGGTCAGTTTTAACAGTGCCTGGCCGATGGTTGGCACTATTGCCCTGTGCGCCACGCTCTCTCTGCTGCTGTTCTTCTACGCTTCCCGTCCCCGTCACGCCACACATTAAGCGCGTTCAATCGATCAGGCCGTCCCGGTTATCCCGCACGGCCCGATCTGTTGCGCCACTTTGTTTCTATATTGTGAAAATATTTAGCTAATAAAGTAACCACATTGCGTCTAAAATGATTGTTAAGTGCTGCCGAACGCGGTACATATAGCCTGAATTGCGATACCACTCGCAAAAAATAAATTCAGCGATTCGCTTTAGTGGGAAATGAGAAGCCGGGCCTTGACGTCCGGACACTGATGCTGGCAAAGCGGGCGTCAGCCACTGAGGGGATGGCGAAGTAAAACTCCTGGGGACATTGATAATTATGCTGCAACTTTCGATTGTGCATCGCTTACCACAGCGCTTTCGCTGGACCAGCGATCATCACAGTGCCATCGAAGCGGATGACACCACGCTGGACGATCAGGATTTTATCGCGCTGCGGTTAATCAGCCACGACGGCATTCCGGCCTGGGAGATCCTGCAGCAGCTGAAAGAGGTGCTGGCTGACATCCAGGTCGACTGTAAAGTCGCCGAGTGCGAAGGGCAGCCTTGCCTGTTTATCCAGCGCCGCGACGAAAGTGCCACCAACTGCTGCCTGAAAAATCAGGGCGTGGCGATTGCCGAAACCTTTATCCCTCGCTAAGTTGCGCTGAGCGCAGCAGTTCGCGGGTGTATTCCGCCGCGGGCGAGGCAAACAGCGTTTCACACTCCCCCTGTTCCACCACTTCCCCCTGACGCAGCACGATAAGCTGGTGGCACAGGGCGCGCACCACCTCAAGATCGTGACTGATAAACAGATAGCTCAGCTGACGCTGCTGCTGTAACCGACGCAACAGCGTCAGGATCTGTTTCTGTACCGTGCGATCCAGCGACGAAGTCGGCTCATCCAGCACCAGCATCTCCGGTTCAAGGATCAGCGCCCGGGCGATGGCGATGCGTTGCCGCTGACCGCCGGAGAATTCAGCCGGATAACGATGACGGCTCTCCACATCCAGCCCGACCTCCTGCATCACCGCGATAACCCGCTGTTCCTGCTGTTGTGCCGTCAGCTCGGGCTGATGCACCGCCAGCCCTTCGGCGATAATCTGCTGCACCGTCATCCGCGGATTGAGCGAAGAGTTCGGATCCTGAAACACCACCTGAATGCGCCGACGCAGCGGCAGCAATTGCCGCCGTGACAGTTGATGCAGCGGCTGGTCGTCAAACCAGACCTCGCCGCCGGCCTCAATCAGCCGCAGCAGCGCCAGGCCGGTGGTGCTTTTACCTGAACCGGACTCGCCCACCAGCCCGAGACTTTCGCCGCGCCGCAGCGTAAAGCTCAGCGCAGAGAGCGCCCGTTTTTCACCCACCTGGCGGCGGAACAGGCCACGGCGCAACGGGAAGCTGACCCGAAGCTGATCGACCCGCAGGATCACCGGCGCATCGGCGGGCAGCGGCAATGGCCTGCCTTCCGGCTCTGCCGCCAGCAGCTGTTGGGTGTAGGGATGCTGCGGCTGACTGAGCAGCGTCCGACAGCGATTCTGCTCAACCACCTTTCCCTGACGCATCACGCTGACGCTATCCGCCAGCTGACGCACAATATTCAGGTTATGAGTGATAAACAGCATCCCCATATTGAATTCGCGTTGCAGCTCGCGCAGCAGGGTCAGAATCTGTGCCTGCACCGTCACATCCAGCGCGGTGGTCGGCTCATCAGCTATCAGCAGCGCTGGCCGGGTTAACAGCGCCATAGCGATCATCACCCGCTGACGTTCGCCGCCCGACAGCTGATGCGGAAAATCGTGCAGCCGGGCGGCGGGCTGGCGGATCCCGACCCGATCCAGCACGCTGAGAATTTCGCCGCGCGCTGCCGCAGGCCGCATACCGCGATGCAGCGACAGCACTTCGTACAGCTGCTTCTCCACGGTATGCAGCGGGTTCAGCGACACCATCGGCTCCTGAAAGATCATCGCGATCTGATTGCCGCGAATGCCGCGCAGCCGCTGCTCACTGGCGCGCAACAGATCCTCACCGTTGAACAGGATCTCCCCACCTGGCCAGGCGACCGTCGAGGGAGGCAGCAGCCGCATCACTGACAGGGCGGTGACACTTTTGCCGGAACCCGATTCGCCCACCAGCGCCAGCGTTTCACCGGCCTCAACGCGTAATGAAACCTCATCCACCACCCGATGCAGCTGCTCGCCCTGACGAAAGGCGACCGAAAGATGGTTGATAGCAAGCAGTGGCGCAGCCATTCAGACTCCTTTGCCCGGATCGAAGGCGTCACGTACCGCTTCGCCGATAAAAATCAGCAGCGATAACAGGATCGCCAGTGAGAAAAAGCCCGCCAGGCCGAGCCACGGCGCCTGCAGATTATTTTTACCCTGCAGCAGCAGTTCCCCCAGCGACGGCGAACCGAGCGGCAAGCCGAAGCCGAGGAAATCGAGCGAGGTCAGCGTGGTAATCGATCCACACAAAATAAACGGCAGAAAGGTCAGGGTGGCCACCATCGCATTCGGCAGCATGTGGCGCAGCATAATCCGGCTGTCACTGACGCCCAGCGCCTGTGCCGCACGGATATAGTCGAAGTTGCGGGTGCGCAGGAACTCGGCCCGCACCACGCTGACCAGGCTCATCCAGCCAAAGGTCACCGTCACCAGCAGCAGCCACCAGAAACCAGGCTGAATCACGCTGGAGAGCAAAATCAGCAGAAACAGCGACGGCATGCCGGACCAGACTTCAATCAGCCGTTGTCCAATCAGATCAACCCTGCCGCCGAAATAGCCCTGCACCGCGCCGACCACCATGCCGATCACGCTGGAAAACAGCGTCAGCAGCAGGCCAAATAGCAGTGAAATACGCGTGCCGTACAGCAGGCGCGCCATCACATCACCGCCGGTTGCGTCGGTGCCCAGCCAGTTCTGCGCCGAAGGCGGGGAAGGGAAGGGCACCTGGGTGGCAAAATTGATGGTGCTGTCACTGAAGCGGATCGGCGCCCAGATCGCCCAGCCTTGCTGATCTATCCGCTGCCGCAGCCAGGGGTCCTGATAATCGGCGGCGGTTGCCAGCACGCCGCCGTAATCGGTCTCGCTGTAGTCAAACAGCACCGGCAAATACCAGCGCTGCTGATAATGCACCAGCAGCGGCTTGTCGTTGGCGATCAGCTCGGCAGCCAGCGACAGCAGGAAAATAAACAGGAAGATCCACAACGACCAGTAACCGCGTCGGTTATGGCGAAAGCGCTGCCAGCGCTGCTGATTCAGGGGAGATAAGCGCATCAGCGGCCCTCGAAATCAATACGGGGATCGACCAGCGTATAGGTTAAGTCGCTGAGAACATTCATCAACAGGCCGATCAGGGTGAAAATATAGAGCGTACCAAACATCACCGGGTAGTCGCGCTGCAGGGTCGCGTCATAGCCGAGCAATCCGAGGCCGTTAAGTGAAAATATCACTTCGATCAGCACTGAACTGGTGAAGAACATGCTGATAAAGGTGGCGGGGAAGCTGGCAATCACCAGCAGCATCGCGTTGCGGAACACGTGATGATACAGAATGCGGCGCTCCGGCACCCCTTTGGCGCGGGCGGTGACCACGTACAGTTTACGGATCTCATCCAGAAAGGCGTTTTTTGTCAGCATGGTCAGGGTAGCAAAGCCGCCAATCACCGTTGCCAGCACCGGCAGTGCGATGTGCCAGAAATAGTCGAGCACCTGACCGTACCAGGGCAGGCTGTCATGCTGCGGTGAGGTGAGGCCGCGCAGCGGGAACCAGTCGAGATAGCTGCCGCCGGCAAACAGCACGATTAACATGATGCCGAACAGAAAGGCCGGAATCGAGTAGCCAATAATGATGAAGGTGCTGCTCCAGATATCAAAAGCGCTGCCGTTGCGTACCGCTTTACGGATGCCAAGCGGGATCGACACCAGATAGATAATCAGCGTGCTCCACAGACCCAGACTGATCGACACCGGTAAACTCTCTTTAACCAGCTGAAGCACCGAGGCGCTGCGGAACAGGCTGTCGCCAAAATCAAAGCGGGCATAGTCCCACAGCATTTCGCCATAGCGTTGCCAGATCGGCTTATCAAAGCCGTAGCGCTGCTTAATCTCCGCAATCACTTCGGGATCCAGCCCGCGCGCGCCGCGATACTGATTATCCGCCGGGTTAAGTGCATTCAGGCTGGCGCGGGACCCCGCGCTGTCGGCACCGCCGCCCGCCAGACCCGTGGTCTGACCGAACTGGATATTGGCCAGCGCCTGATCGACCGGACCGCCCGGTGCAATCTGTACGATAAAAAAGTTAAGGGTGATGATCGCCCACAGAGTGGGAATAATCAGCAACAGCCTGCGCAGAAAGTAAGTTGCCAACGGTCCACTCCTTAGCGTTTGCTGGCCGGCAGCCGGGCAGCTTTGTTCACGTCATACCACCAGTTTTCCAGCCCGAGGCTGTAAGCCGGTTTGCCGGCCGGATGGGAAAACTTATCCCAGTACGCCAGCCGTTGCTCTGCGTTGTACCACATCGGAATCATATAGGCATTCCACAGCAGAATGCGATCCAGTACCTGTGCCAGCGGCCGAAGGGCAGGGAGATCGCCCTGATGTGCCACAATCTGTTTGACGAAATGGTCGACCAGCGGATCTTTAACCCGCGCGGTATTCCACGACGAGGCGATGTAGTCCGACTGCCAGTAAATCTGCAGGCTGGAGGAAGGGATCGGCATAGCAGAATAGGCGGTGGCGATCATGTCATAGTCGCCCTCACGCAGCCGCCGCAGATACTGTGAACTGTCCACCTGGCGCAGAGTGAGGGTGATACCGAGCCGCGCCAGATTGTGCTGCAGCGGAAGCGCCCATTCCGTACTGGTACCGCTGCGTAACAGCAGTTCGACGCTAAACGGCTGACCGGTTTTCTGGTTCACCAATCGGCGATGGTTAATCTGCCAGCCCGCCTGTTTCAGCAAGGAAAACGCCTGAAGCAGACGGGCGCGATCGTAACCGCTGCCGTCGGTAACGGGCGGGTGATAAGGCTGGGTGAACAGTTCAGGCGGCAACTGCGCCCGCCACGGAGCCAGCAATGCCTGCTGCTGCGCATCGGGCACACCGCTGGCGGCAAACCCGGTATTCTGGAAATAGCTGCTGGCGCGCTGATAAGCACCATAGAACAGCGCCTTGTTCATCCACTCAAAATCAAACGCCAGCGTCAGCGCCTGGCGGACCCGGCGATCGTGAAACAGCGGTTTTTGATTGTTAAACGCCAGCCAGCGGGTATCAATCGCGGCCTGATTGGGCAACGTCTCTTTCACAATGCTGCGATCGTCGAAATGACGGCCGCGATACTGGGTGGCCCATTTTTTGGCGGAGGTTTCCTCCCGTAAATCGAACGCGCCCGCTTTAAAAGCCTCAAACGCCACGTTGTCATCCAGATAATAGTCGTAGCGGATACGATCAAAATTAAACCGTCCGCGGTTAACCGGCAGATCGGCTGCCCAGTAATCTTTTACCCGGCTGTATTCAATGAACTGGCCGAGCTTCCATTTAGTGATGCGATAAGGCCCGCTCGACAGCGGCGGCGAACTCAGGGGTTCGTTGAAGTTCTTATCGTGCCAGAATTTTTCAGCCAGCACCGGCAGCGTCAGTAATCCCAGCATCCGATCTTTGTCCGGCTGCTGCGCATCAATTCGCACCGTCAGCCTATCCAGCGCTTTTACGGTCACGCCGCGATAGGCGACGCGAAACTGCGGCACCCCTTCAGTCATAAATTTGCCAAAGGAAAAGGCCACGTCCTGAGCGGTGATTGGGCTGCCATCCTGGAAGCGGGCCTGCGGTTTAAGGCGGACTTCGATCCAGCTAAAGTCGCTGGCGTAGCGGGCAGAGTGGGCAATCAGCGGATAGTAGCTGCCGGGCTCATCATCCGAGCTGGTATAGAGCCCGTCATACAAGGCTTCAGTGTAGATGCCCGGATTACCGCGAGAGGCATAGCGGTTAAAGTTGTCGTAGGTACCGACCACCGCCATGGTGATGCTGCCGGCTTTGGGTGCCTGCGGATCGGCATAATCATAATGGCTGAAGTCCGGCGGATATTTCGCTTCGCCGGCCTGCGTAAAGGCAAAGCTCTGTTGAATGCTGGCGGCCAGCAGCGGGCCGCTCAGGACGCCGCACAGCAATAATAATCCAGCACGAAGCAGCACCACGTTTACGCTCTCCTGTGATTTTTTCGATTCCGCGCGTCAGGCATTGTGACGCTGAAAATAGTCTATCAGCGTTTCAGGACGCAGCGGACGGCTAAAAATGTAACCCTGCAGATGCGTCACGCCACGATTGATCAGCCAGGCGGCCTGCTCTCCGGTTTCGACGCCTTCCGCCACGCTTTTCAGATTGAGCTTTTTCGCCAGCTGCAACACCGTATCCAGCACCGGTGAGGTCAGGGTATCGGTCCCGATGCTCTGCACAAAACCGCGATCGATTTTAAGGTAATCAAACGCGTAGCGCTCCAGATAGATCAGCGCGCTGTGTCCGGTGCCGAAATCATCAATCGCAATATTAATCTGCTGCTGATGCAGCCAGTCAAACAGTTCGCCGACATTCTCATCGCGCACCATCGCACGCTCGGTGATTTCAAATACGTAAGTGAAGTGGGCCGCGGGCATGGTGTCGAGCCAGCGCAGCACGTCCTGACGAAAACAGCTATCCGCCAGGTGCAGCGGAGAAATATTCAGGCTGAGGCTGGCATGGCGGGGAATGGTGTGACAGAGCAGGTGGGCATCACGCGCCACCAGCTGGAACAGATGGCGGGTCAGCGGAATAATCAGGTTTTGCGCTTCGGCGTAGCTGATAAACACATCCGGCGGGATCGGCCCCTCGGTCGGGTGAGTCCAGCGCAGTAGCGCTTCCATGCCGTAGGGCTGACCATCATGTGAGGTCACCAGCGGCTGATACTCAATATGAAACTCGCCACGCTTCATCCCCTGTATCAGATCTTTTCCGGGGCGCTGATAGGCTGACAGCAGCAGCCAGCAGCCGCCGGTCACCAGCAGGGAGAGCAGCAGGCTGCTTAGCAGAATATTTTGATAATCGCTGAGCGACAGGGTCGAGCCATATAACACAAACTGCAGCGGGTAACCGGCCAGGGACTGCTGCAGTAACGGCGGTGGCAGCCCGTGGTTTTCCACCACGCCGGGCTGCCAGCTGGTTAACGCCGTGCGCTGCGCCACCAGCGCCATGCCGGTAATCTCCGGCTGGCGCGACGCCAGCAACAGATAGGGATTCAGTGTGATATTGAGGGTGGCGAACACCCCGGACTGAACGCTGCCGGGATTCCTGATCCACAGCGCCAGCGCCGGTTTATTGGGCTGCAGCGGCGTGCCGCGCATCAGTTGCAGATCGATGTCGCGCGTCGTATCACTCTGCGGCGCAATAACGCTGAGCGGCAGGCTAAAGCTGCCGGTGGCAGAGGAGCAAAACGCGTTACCGTCATTAATCAGCAGAATGGCGCGCAGATTACCGGCAAAAGCGGCGCGTGAGGTCAGTTCACGGTTGATGGTCTGGCAGGGAGTTTGCGTAAACGGAAGCAGAGGGCTGAGCGTGCTGTTAATCAGAGAAGAGAGCGTTTGCTGCAGGGCCGTTCGACTATTCTCTACTAATTGCTGGTGCTGTCGATCGCGCTTATGCCAGAGATGGTTAAACGACAGCGCTGTAAAGAGTAAAAAGAACAGGCAGCCGACCATCGCGCTACTCCATGCGATTCGACGAGGATAGGTTGCATGGCGCATCAGCGCCCCCGACAGTGGCATGAGGTGCTTCCTCTGATAAAATTATTATTATGTTATTGCGCACGACTGCTTCGGTGTAAGCGACCGAGAATATAACGAGAAGGCGGGGAATGTCTCGTTATTCTTCTGAAAGGCAATGGTTTTTAAGCCATCAGTCTGAGGCGGGCAATGGCAACAGACGAAAAAAAACGCTGCGTAAGCAGCGTTTCATATTCTCTGGCTGAGAAGGAGATCAAAGTCGGTAATCAGGTCGGGTTACGACTTAATACGCGTCGCCCTTCACGATAACGCTTTTTCCAGTAATCGTCGTTCAGGTTGGAGATCATCACACCACTGCTGGTGGAAGCGTGAACGAAGTTATCATTACCGAGATAGATGCCAACATGACGGCCAGTGGAGCCGGCGCGGAACAGTACCAGATCGCCAGGACGCAGTTTAGTGCGTGAAATCTCTTTACCGGTGCCCTGCTGCTCTGAGGTAGAACGCGGCAGTTCTAAGCCAAATTGATCGCGGAAGGTGCGTTGTACAAAGGCGGAACAATCGATACCGCGTTTGGTATCGCCACCCAGGCGATAGCGCACGCCTTTCCAGACAGCGTATTGATCCATGATGCGTGACTTAACGTCAACGTTACGCACCATTTCTTCAAACTCATCCTGAGACGCCTGAAGTAAAAAACCATTGTGGTTGTTAACTTCATGATTCTCGTTATTCGCGTTTTGACCGTTATGGGTACTGCTACAAGCTGAGAGGAGAGTTGCCAGTGCCACTGCAGGCACGATTCGCCAGATATATCTCAGTATTGGTTGAGACTTGACCATTATTCGGGTTTTCCTTCGATGTCCTTACGACAAGATTGTCGCCAGCCAGATGACAAAACAGGGAGATTAATAAGCGAAACAGACTAAGACAATTCCTTAATTACTAAAATGTGTTAATGGACACATTTTTACTGTAAAAAAAAGCGAATTTGCTGCTGCTGTTACCCCACAGCGACTGAGGTTAACCGATTACAGACGCCGTGGCGAGTGCTTTCCGTTAAATTCTTATAGGTTTTTCTGATGTGAAATCAAACCTTAACACACTGACTACTTTAGCAACAATTGTGGGGAAATGATGGTGAGAGCAGGGGGTGAAAAGGGCGCTAATTCCGCCTATAGCCTGCTGTTTGGGAATTTTCTTTATGGACAATCAGAAGTGGCGTTTATTTAACCAATCAAGCCGGTCATAACCTTTTCTTTTAATGGATTTAATTAGCATGCTAATAATGTACTGGCTTTTTTTATAAGCGCGGGCGGTTAAGAATAACGCCATTATTACGCCCGCGCTTATCATTCAGCTTAGCGGCTTATATTTGCCCGGTAATTTGCGATAAAACCAATTTACCAGCGCATCACTGGCCGGGGTTAATAACCACCAGCTTAATCCGACTAATACTACCGACAGTGAACCCACGGCAATATCGGTGAACCAGTGCGCGCCAGCCATAACGCGAGGCAGCGAGAAAATAACCACAATCGCCGCCGCAATTAAAAAACGACCGAAGCCAAAATAACGCCAGATAAAGCAGGCGAAGATCATCAGCATCATGCCGTGGTCGCCAGGGAAACTGTCTTTCGATGCATCCTTAGCCGGAATACCGGTCAGCTCACTGACCCGATGTACGTTTTCGAAGAACAGCGTCGGGCTGGAGTGTTTCACCGGCAGCAGGTGACCGAGCTGGTTAAGGACCACCGCGGTTAATAGCATGGTGATGCCGATAGCCAGCATACGACGCCGCGCCTGCGGGGTTTCACCGCGCCAGATCGACAGATAGAGCAGGCCCATCGCCAGCAGCGAGACGGCATCAAAGCCACGATAGTTGGTGATCGCCACCAGCAGCGCAAAGCCGGAGTGAATGATCATCTGACTATTAAAGCCAAAGAAAATCGCTTTATCGATACCGAACCAGAAACCATGTTCAGGCGGCAGATACCACGACAGGAATAGCACCACACCCAATGCATTAAGCAGCAGGATGGTAATAAGGCGAGTTACGCGCATAGTTAAACTCATGATTAAAAAAATAACCGCCGACAATACCCTTGTCAGCGTAAACGGCACTTCAACAACGCCGATTGTAGTCTATTCCAGTCAGCCTGCTGCGAATCAATGATCTCAATACGGCTGTCGGCGGGCGGCTGCGATCGCGTTTCAATTTGCAGATCGTCGCCCTGACGATTAATCGTCAGCGATCCTGCCTCAATATGCATTACCCCTTTAATTCGATCGCCCGGCGCCTGGCGCACCCATTCCAGCAGCGCCGCCCGGTCAAACTGCGTTTCGGCGTCGAACAGCCAGCCACAGGCGCTGTAGTCCTGTCCCTGATTCAGCGCCCGACGCCAGCGCGCCGGATGATCAAGCCGCATGACCGCTACGCCACTGGTCGGTACGGCGGCTGGGTGATGATGCTGTGGCACCGGCAGCTCACGCGGCTGACCGCGCGGCGTATCGAGCAGCGCCAGCGGAATCTGACCAAATTCGGTGGCGATAAAAGGACGCTGATCCAGCGCATCACGCTGCCAGTCCGCCAGGCGTTGATGATCTTCCGGCTGCCAGCGATCCTGCTTGTTGCCGATAATGATGTCAGCCGCCGCCAGCTGATCGCGGAAATTTTCATTGGCGACGACCCACGGATCGGCAAGCTGGCGCGCATCCAGCAGGGTGAGGGTAGCGTTGAGTTGTAGCCAGGCGTGGTAGGTCGGCGAACTTAACAGCTGCAGCAACTGGCGCGGATGGCCCAGCCCGGTCGGCTCAATCAGCAGCCGATCGGGCTTGTTCTGCAACAGCCGGTTCAGCCCGATCTGCATCGGCAGGCCATTGACGCAGCACATGCAGCCGCCGGGGATCTCTTTCAGGATGGCACCGCGATCGGCCAGCAGCGCGCCATCGACCCCAATCTCACCAAATTCATTCACCAGCACCGCCCACTGTTCGTTAGCGGGCTTTGCGGCCAGCAGATGGCATAACAGCGTAGTTTTGCCGCTGCCCAGAAATCCGGTTATCAGATTTACCCGCGTCATCAATCAGGCTCCTGTCAGTATTTGCCGTGGAAGATGTTACTTTATAACAGTCAGCGCCACGGCAACGTTCAGGAAGTGCGGTTAGTCGGCACGGCCCATATAACGGCGTTCAGCGACATGAATGCGGATGCGGTCGCCGTTACTGAGGTACTCAGGTACCTGAACCACCAAGCCGGTACTCATGCCAGCCGGTTTGGTACGGGCGCTGGCCGAGGCACCTTTGATGCCAGGCGACGTATCGACAATTTCCATGTCGACGGTTTGTGGCAGCTCCAGCGCCAGCACCTGTCCTTCCATCGTCAGCACCTGAATGCCCGGAATGCCGCCTTCAGGAATGAACAGCAGTTCCTCTTCGATCTGCTCTTTTTTGAAGCTGTAAGGGGTGTAATCTTCGTCATCCATAAAGACATACTCGTCACCGTCTATATAAGAAAAGGTGACGCTGCGGCGGCTGAGCGAAATCGCATCAATAATCTCATCGCCCTTGAAGCGTTCTTCGACCTTCATACCGGTGCGTACATCGGTGAAGCGCATCTTATACAGGGTGGCGGCACCGCGTGCGCTTGGGCTCTGGACATCAATATCTTTAACCAGCAGCAGTTTTCCGTTGTGGGTAACGGCCATTCCTTTTTTGATTTCATTCGCTTTTGGCATTGCTGTTCTCGCTATCTCTGAAGTGAAGTGCGCGCCACGTTACTCGCGCCGGTGAAAACTGGCAATATGGCGAGAATGAAATTTTAGCCCGGGCGGCGGCAGACGTGGTAATTGTGGCGGCGGACTGCTATTGTCGCCGCGACTTTCTCTGCTGGAGCGCAGCATGCAATGCCGTAGCCACTGCGGTGCCTGTTGTACGGCGCCCTCCATCTCTTCGCCGATTCCCGGCATGCCCAACGGCAAACCCGCCAACACGCCCTGCGTTCAGCTCGACGACGCCTTACGCTGCAAACTGTTTGGCTCTGACCTGCGTCCCGCGGTCTGTGCCGGCCTGCAGCCGTCGCACAGCATGTGCGGCGATTCGCGCCAGCAGGCGATGATCTATCTGTTGCAGCTGGAAGCGGACACCGCGCCCTGACGCGCTGACGTTGCTGAAATGCTGACTAAGTTTATCCCAGGCTTACAGCAACCGCGTCAGCTGGCAGGCAGCAAAATCTTAAAACGTCGATGAAATGTGCGTAACATCAAAAATCTGCTACGCCGTTTGCGCATTTTCTTGCCTGCTGAAAGGTGCTGTACCACAATCCTTGAAACGTTTCAGCGGTGACCACGCCACCTGTTTTGCGACAGATGGCGTAATAATTTCTCCACTGGCTGAAACGATTCAATCTCAGCAAGCGAGGAGAATTATGTTCCAGCTCGAATTGCAGGCCATCCATACCGGAGCCAGCGCCCAGAACAAAGAAGAGGCCATTCGCCAGGTTGCCGCAGCGCTGACCGCTGCCGGTAATGTGTCCGAAGGCTACGTCAACGGTATGCTGGCGCGTGAGCAGCAAACCTCCACCTTTCTTGGCAACGGCATCGCGATTCCGCACGGCACCACCGATACCCGCGATCTGGTGCTGAAAACCGGCGTCCAGGTGTTCCAGTTTCCACAGGGCATCAGCTGGGGTGACGATCAGACTGCCTATGTGGCGATCGGGATTGCCGCCAAATCGGATGAGCATCTGGCGCTGCTGCGTCAGTTAACCCACGTTCTGAGCGATGACAGCATCGCTGAACAGCTCAAAACCGCCTCTGCTGAAGATCTCCGTGCGTTGCTGATGGGCGAGAAACAGGCCGCCGAATTCAGCTTCGACACCTCATTAATTACCCTGAATGTCGCCGCCAGCGACCTGATCACCTTACAGGCGATGAACGCCGGTCGGCTGCAGTCAGCGGGCGTGGTTGATGCCAGCTACGTCGCTGACGTGGTCTCTAACGCGCCGCTGAGTCTCGGGCAGGGGATCTGGCTGAGCGACAGCAGCCTCGGCAACCTGCGCAGCGGCGTCGCCGTTAGCCGGGCGGCCCATCCGTTTGACCATCAGGGCGAATCCGCTGCGCTGTTAATCAGCGTCGCCGCCGTCGATGAACGTCCGCTGGAGGTGCTGGGTTACCTCAGCGCCCTGTTGCAGCAAGGCAAAGCAGACCGTCTGCTGAAAGCCGATGCCGCAGGCGTCTATGCGCTGCTCACCAGTGAAGTTGACGAGCAGGCCGAGGTGCTGACCGCCGAGTTCACCATCCGTAACGAACACGGTCTGCATGCCCGTCCGGGCACCGCGCTGGTCAGCGTGATCAAGCAGTTCAACAGCGACATTACCGTCACCAACCTCGATGGCAGCGGCAAACCCGCTAACGGCCGCAGCCTGATGAAAGTGGTGGCGCTCGGCGTGAAGAAAGGCCATCGCCTGCGCTTTACCGCCAGCGGTGAAGATGCACAACAGGCGCTGAATGCGATTGAAGAAGCAATCACCAGCGGACTTGGCGAGGGGGCAGCATGAGCAGACGTGTCGCGACTATCACGCTGAATCCGGCGTATGACCTGGTGGGCTATACCCCTGAAATTGAACGCGGCGAAGTCAATCTGGTGAAAACCACCGGTCTGCACGCGGCGGGCAAAGGTATTAACGTTGCGAAAGTGCTGAAGGATCTGGGTATTGACGTCACCGTCGGCGGCTTCCTCGGCAAAGAGAACCAGGATGGCTTTCAACAGCTGTTCAGCGAGCTGGGCATCGCTAACCGTTTTCAGGTGGTGCCGGGCCGTACCCGAATCAACGTCAAACTGACTGAGCAGACCGGCGATGTCACTGACCTGAACTTCTCTGGTTTTCAGGTCAACGGTCAGGACTGGGATCGCTTTACCAGCGACTCACTCACCTGGCTGGGCCAGTTCGATATGGTCTGCGTCAGCGGCAGCCTGCCGGAAGGCGTCGATCCTGACGCCTTTACCCGCTGGATGACCGAGCTGCGTACCCATTGTCCGTGCATTATTTTTGACAGCAGCCGCGACGCGCTGGTGGCCGGGCTGAAAGCCGCGCCCTGGCTGGTTAAACCCAACCGTCGTGAACTGGAAATCTGGGCCGGTCGCAAACTGCCGACCCTGCAGGATGTGATTGATGCTGCGCACCAGCTGCGTGAGCAGGGCATCGCCCACGTGGTGATCTCGCTGGGTGCTGAAGGTGCGCTGTGGGTCAACGCCTCAGGTGAATGGATTGCCAAACCGCCGGTGTGCGAAGTGGTCAGCACCGTGGGTGCCGGCGACTCGATGGTCGGCGGGCTGATTTATGGCCTGTTAATGCGTGAATCCAGTGAACACACGCTGCGTCTTGCCACGGCAGTGGCGGCAATGGCCGTCAGCCAGAGCAACGTTGGCGTTTCCGATCGTACCCAGTTGGCCGCAATGATGGCGCGCGTCGACTTACAACCCGTTAACTGACAGCAGGAGAGCGATAATGAAAACGCTGCTGATAAAAGATCCTTCATTGGGACTGGCTTCCGCTTATATGGCGCAACAGCGCCTGGCTGCCGCCGCTGCGGCGGCTGGCCTGACGCTGACTGATCATCCCGCCGAGGCCGAGCAGGTCATCGTGCTGGGGAAAAACGTACCGGACGACGCGGCGCTGAATGGCAAACCGCTGTGGCAGGGCGATGTTCAGCTGGCGATCCGTGAGCCAGAAACCTTCCTCAACCGCGCCAAAGCCGAGGCTAAACCGTGGCAGGCCGCCGTGCCGGTTGCGGCACCAGCAGGTGCGCCTGCGGCAGCTCAGGCTGGCGCGCAGAAACGTGTGGTTGCGGTTACCGCCTGTCCGACCGGCGTGGCGCATACCTTTATGGCCGCAGAGGCGATTCAGGCTGAAGCGACCCGTCGCGGCTGGTGGGTAAAAGTTGAAACCCGCGGTTCTGTCGGTGCCGGTAACGCCATCACCCCTGAAGAAGTGGCAGCTGCCGATCTGGTGATCGTGGCGGCTGATATCGAAGTCGACCTGGCGAAATTCGCCGGTAAGCCGATGTACCGCACCTCAACCGGCCTGGCGCTGAAGAAAACCGCTCAGGAGCTGGATAAAGCGGTTGCTGAAGCGAAACCGTATAAAGCAGCGGGTGGACAGAGCAGCGACAACCAGAATGAGAAGAAAGAGGGCGCAGGCGCTTATCGTCACCTGCTGACCGGTGTTTCTTACATGCTGCCGATGGTGGTAGCGGGCGGTCTGAGTATCGCGCTCTCCTTTGCATTTGGTATCACCGCATTTAAAGAGCAGGGCACGCTGGCTGCCGCGCTGATGCAAATCGGGGGTGGCAGCGCCTTTGCGCTGATGGTGCCGGTACTGGCGGGCTTTATCGCCTTCTCGATTGCTGACCGTCCGGGTCTGACCCCAGGCCTGATTGGCGGCATGATCGCCACCAGCATTAACGCCGGTTTCCTCGGCGGGATCATCGCTGGTTTCATCGCCGGTTACGCTGCGAAGCTGATCAGCGGCAAAGTGAAACTGCCGCAGAGTATGGAAGCGCTGAAGCCGATACTGATCATTCCGCTGTTTGCCAGTTTGATCACCGGCCTGCTGATGATTTATGTAGTGGGTAAACCGGTTGCCGGCATCATGAACGGCCTGACGCACTGGCTGGCGAACATGGGTACCGCTAATGCGGTGCTGCTGGGCGCGATTCTGGGCGGCATGATGTGTACCGATATGGGCGGCCCGGTCAATAAGGTGGCTTACGCATTCGGTGTCGGTTTGCTGAGTTCACAGACTTATGCGCCGATGGCGGCGATTATGGCGGCCGGTATGGTGCCACCGCTGGCGATGGGTCTGGCGACGCTGGTTGCCCGTCGTAAATTCAACAAAGGTCAGCAGGAAGGGGGCAAAGCGGCGCTGGTACTGGGCCTGTGCTTCATCTCTGAAGGTGCGATTCCGTTCGCGGCCCGTGACCCGATGCGCGTTCTGCCTTGCTGCATCATCGGCGGCGCGACCACCGGCGCTATCTCAATGGCGGTGGGGGCCAAACTGATGGCACCACACGGTGGACTGTTTGTCCTGCTGATCCCGGGTGCGATTACGCCGGTGGTCGGTTATCTGGTGGCGATTGTGGTCGGTACGGCGATTGCCGGTCTGAGCTATGCGGTACTGAAACGTCCGGAAGAGCAGCTGGCGAAAGCCTGATTTGCTGACGTTAAATAAACAGGGAGCCATCTGGCTCCCTGTTTGCTTTTTCAGACGGTGAATAATGTTAACGCGATGGATGAATACGCCTGGAGTAAAGCGTTGCGCCGCCGAGATAAAACGCCGGGAGCGTTTTTTGAACAACGTAAAGCGTTGGCCCGGAAACTGGCCTGGTTCAGGCAGTATAGCGTCGCATAGCAATAAGCAAAAAAGGGGCGCCTGCGCGACTGATGTTCGGCAGTTAAGGTTAAATTTGCAAAGGCTGTCGCGGTCAAACGTGGCAGCTTTTTTTCTACGCGAGCGTGCCGGAGTGCGGGCCTGAGCGCCTCTGCTGCTGCCGGGCAGTCCTCGCGCCGCTGCGCGGTACCTTCGGCTTTGACGTCGTGCCGACGAACCGTTCGGGGATCGGCCTTACCTGGCCGGCCCCGAACTCTCCACGCTTCCCGGCGTGGAGTTCTGGCCCGGCGTCACGCCTCAGCGCTGCGGATAGCCCTTTCAGCAGCAGGGCGCTCAGGCCTCTACTCTCGTGCCCTTTTAAGCAGGCTGGGTTCGGGCAGGGGCAGACAATCCGCAGCGCTGAACAGAATGAGTCGGCCAGGAGAGCCCGCAGGACGCGGGTGAAAGGCGGGGCGGCACAGGATGTGCCATCCCCGGCGGTCCGTCAGGCAGAGGAATGAAGTGAATGGACCGCGCAGAGGCGCGAGGACCGCCAGCCCCTGCCTGCACCAGACTGCGTTATCACCGGTCCCTTAACCGATCGGCATTAAGCCAGCAGGCTCCCTTTTTATCCCTGCTGTTCTGACTTCAGCCAGGCAATCTCATCTTTCCAGATATCCGGGTTGATGGTTTCGAGAATCAACGGAATCCCGTCAAAACGCGCATCCTTCATCATCCAGCTAAATACGGTTTTGCCGATGTTGCCTTCACCAAGGCTGTGATGGCGGTCGACACGGCTGCCAAAGGTGCTTTTCGCATCGTTGAGGTGCATGCCGCGCAGATAGCGAAAGCCGACAATGCGCTCAAATTCAGCAAAGGTGGCGACGCAGTCCGCTTCGGTACGCAGATCATAGCCGCCGGCAAAGGCGTGGCAGGTATCCAGACAGACGCCGACGCGGCTCTTATCCTCAACCTGGTCGATAATTTCCGCCAGATGCTCAAAGCGGAAACCGAGGTTGCTACCCTGACCAGCGGTATTTTCAATCACCGCTGTGACGTTACGGCTCTGGTCGAGGGCGATATTGATCGATTCGGCGATGCGTTTCAGGCAGGCCTGCTCATCGATCTGATGCAGGTGGCTGCCCGGATGGAAGTTCAGCAGCGTCAGGCCGAGCTGATCGGCGCGTTGCAGCTCATCAATAAAGGCGGCACGGGATTTTTCCAGCGCCTCGGCCACCGGGTGGCCGAGGTTGATCAGAAAACTGTCGTGCGGCAGGATCTGCTGCGAGCTGAAGTGATATTTCTCGCAGGCGGCGCGAAAGGCATCAATCACCTCAGTGGAAAGCGGGGCGGCTTTCCACTGCCGTTGATTTTTAGTAAACAAGGCGAAGGCGGTGGCGTCTATTTCATGGGCGCGAATGACTGCCTGATCCACACCACCTGCCGCACTGACGTGTGCGCCGATATATTTCATGCCGTTCTCCTGAAGGGGCTATGCACTGACGAGCAGGCATGATACCCGATGCGGTTAGCCCATGAAATGTTGCACCAGCAGATTGATGGCACCGCCACCGACGATCAGCCAGACAGCGACCATGGCACCCAGCAGCAGCGGTTTCACGCCCGCTTCACGTAACGCGCTGAAACGGGTAGTTAATCCCAGCGCAGCCATCGCCATCGCCAGCAGCAAGCCAGCCAGTTGATTCAGCATCGCTACCAGGCCAGCGGGGAGCAGGTGCAGCGAGTTAAACAGCGCGACGGCAATGAACAGCAGCGCGAACCACGGGAAGGTCACCGGACGCGATGCGGTCGCCGCCGGGCTCTGGCGGCGCAGCACGCCACTGAGACACAGCAGGAACGGGGCCAGCATCATCACCCGCAGCATTTTGGCAATCACCGCGCTGTTCTCGGCATCCGGGCCGATACTGTGTCCGGCCGCGACCACCTGAGCCACTTCATGAATGGTCGATCCGGTAAATACGCCGAACTGCGCCTGATCAACACCAGGCAGCAGGGTATGCACCAGCAGCCACAGCAGCGGATAGCTAAAAATCGCCAGGGTACCAAACAGCACTACCGTCGCGATGGCGACCGCGACTTTTGACGGTGCCGCTTTGACCACCGGTTCGGTCGCCAGTACCGCCGCCGCGCCACAGATGCTGCTACCGGCACCAATCAGCCAGACGGTATCGCGATCCAGCTTCAGCAGGCGCATCCCCAGCAGGCAGCTAATAAAGAAGGTGCTGCTCAGGGTCAGCGCATCAATCAGGATACCGCTGACGCCGACGTCAGCAATCTGTTGCAGCGTAATGCGGAAGCCGAACAGAATTACCCCCAGCCGCAGCAGTTTCTGCTTGGCCAGCACCACCCCGGTGTCACAGCGTGCGGCCAGCGGCGCGTAGACGCTGTTGCCGATGATGATGCCCAGCACAATTGCCAGCGTCAGCGATCCCAGCCCCCACGAGGCAATCGCCGGCTGGCCAGCCAGCCAGCTGGCCGCAGCGGCAATCAGCGCGGTCAGTAGCAAACCAGGCAGCCAGCGCGGAATCGGATTGTGGGTTTTAGTCATGCTCAGATCAGCCATAGTGGTCCCTCCCTCTGATTGAGACCCGATCATGGCGCTGACTGGCTTAAAAGTGAAATTGATAATATATTTATAATTGACCAGAATAAACGATAAGGCGGCAATCATGCTATTTTCGCGTCTGCGCCGATGGGCGACGCTGATCAAACGGGACGTGGTGGTGCTGTGGTTTGCCTTTCGCGATCCGCGTACCCCGTGGTGGAACAAACTGGCGATGCTGGGACTGGTTGCCTATGGCATCAGCCCGATCGATCTTATTCCGGATGTGATCCCGTTTGTCGGATTACTGGATGATGCGGTGATTATTCCCTCCGGGGTAATGATTCTGCTGCGCCTGCTGCCGAGTGAGGTGCGTATCAGCAGCAGCCAGCGGGCGCAAACCCAGCGTTCGCGCGGCAAAAAGATTGCTGGCGGGATTGCGCTGATTGCGCTGATCTGGCTGGCGGTGGTGATCTATCTCATCAGGCAATAAATGACTTAAGGAGTGCCGATGCACATTACGTTGCGGCAGATAGAAGTGTTCACGGAAGTGTTAAAAAGCGGATCGACCACCCAGGCATCGCAACTGCTGGCCCTATCGCAGTCGGCGGTCAGCGCCGCGCTGGCCGATCTGGAAAACCAGCTCGGGGTACAGCTGTTTGATCGGGTAGGCAAGCGGCTGGTGCTGAATGAGCATGGGCGATTGCTCTATCCGCGCGCGGTGGGTCTGCTGGAGCAGGCGGGTGAAATTGAGCAGCTGTTCAAAGAGGACAACGGGGCGATTCGCATCTTTGCCAGCAGCACCATCGGCAACTATCTGCTGCCCGGCATGATGGCGGCCTACCGGCGTGATTTTCCCGGTTTGCCGCTGGAGCTGAGCGTTGGCAACAGTCAGGATGTGATCAATGCGGTATCCGATTTCCGGGTTGATGTCGGGCTGATTGAAGGGCCCTGCCACATGACCGAACTGGTGAGCGAACCGTGGCTGGAGGATGAGCTGGTGGTGTTTGCCGCACCGGATGCGGCGATTCTGCAACAGCCGGTGACGCTGGAAACGCTGGCGGCAGCGCCGTGGATCCTGCGTGAACGCGGATCCGGCACCCGTGAAATTGTGGATTATCTGCTGCTGTCGCATCTGCCGACCTTTCAGCTGGGCATGGAGCTGGGCAACTCCGAGGCGATCAAACATGCGGTGCGCCACGGAATGGGCATCAGCTGCCTGTCACGACGGGTGATTAGCGATCTGCTGGACGCCGGCACGCTGGTCGAACTGGCGCTGCCGCTGCCGCGTCTGACCCGCACTCTGTACCGCATTCACCACCGGCAAAAACATATCTCGAAGGCACTGACACGTTTTTTATCCTATTGTCGCGAGTGATTACTAATAATTCTGGCGCGATCATGAACGTAACTTATAACAGCGCGGCATTCGCTATACAGCGCAGGCTTAGCTGCTACAATCGCGCCTCATTTTTACCCAGCGTAGCGTTTACACATGCATAATGACTCAAATACAACACAACAACCTGCGTTACGACGTGCGTTAAAAGCGCGTCATCTGACGATGATCGCCATTGGCGGTTCAATCGGTACCGGCCTGTTTGTCGCGTCCGGCGCGACCATTGCTCAGGCAGGTCCTGGCGGCGCGCTGCTCTCCTATATCCTGATCGGACTGATGGTCTATTTTCTGATGACCAGCCTCGGTGAACTGGCGGCATTTATGCCGGTATCAGGTTCGTTCGCCACCTACGGCGCAAAGTACGTTGAAGAGGGCTTTGGTTTCGCGCTCGGCTGGAACTACTGGTACAACTGGGCGGTGACCATTGCGGTTGACCTGGTCGCCTCGCAACTGGTGATGAACTACTGGTTCCCCGACACGCCTGGCTGGATCTGGAGTGCGCTGTTCCTCTGCCTGATGTTCCTGATGAACTACATCTCGGTGAAGGGCTTTGGCGAGGCGGAATACTGGTTCTCGCTGATCAAAGTAGCGACCGTGATCATCTTTATCGTGGTGGGCGTGCTGATGATCACCGGCATCATGCGCGGTGCAGAGCACGCAGGCTGGCAGAACTGGCAGG
Organism: Pantoea brenneri; assembly: GCF_038594305.1. Lineage (NCBI taxonomy): Bacteria > Pseudomonadati > Pseudomonadota > Gammaproteobacteria > Enterobacterales > Erwiniaceae > Pantoea > Pantoea brenneri. The sequence continues at coordinate 439,295 of NZ_JBCGBG010000001.1, forward strand.
TCGGTGACGCACCGTTTGCCGGCGGCTTTGCGGCGATGATTGGCGTGGCGATGATTGTCGGATTCTCCTTCCAGGGCACCGAGTTGATCGGTATCGCGGCGGGCGAATCTGAAGATCCGGCCAAAAACATCCCGCGGGCGGTGCGGCAGATTTTCTGGCGTATCCTGCTGTTCTATGTGTTCGCCATCCTGATTATCAGCCTGATCCTGCCGTATACCGATCCGCAGCTGCTGCACAATGATATCAACGATATCAGCGTCAGCCCGTTCACTCTGGTGTTCCGTAATGCCGGTCTGCTGTCGGCGGCGGCGGTGATGAATGCGGTGATCCTGACGGCGGTGCTGTCAGCCGGTAACTCCGGCATGTATGCCTCCACCCGCATGCTCTACAACCTGGCGAGCGAAGGCAAAGCGCCGCGGATTTTTGCCCGGCTGTCAAAAGGCGGCGTGCCGCGCAATGCACTGTGGGCCACCACCGTGGTGGCGGGGCTGTGCTTCCTGACCTCAAAATTTGGCAACCAGGAAGTGTATCTCTGGCTGCTAAACACCTCGGGCATGACCGGCTTTATCGCCTGGCTCGGTATCGCCATCAGCCATTACCGCTTCCGTCGCGGCTATGTGGCGCAAGGGCATGACGTGAACGCGCTGCCTTACCGTTCCGGCTTCTTCCCGCTGGGTCCGATCTTCGCCTTTGTGCTCTGCCTGATCATTACCCTCGGTCAGAACTACCAGGCGTTCCTCAATGACCGCATCGACTGGTACGGCGTGGCGGCGACCTACATCGGTATTCCGCTGTTCCTGATTATCTGGTTCGGTTACAAGCTGACGCGCGGCAGCCGTTTTGTGAAGTACAGCGAAATGGAATTCCCGATCCATAAAGATTAATGCTGCGCTGAAGCGTGGTGCCTTCCGTCGTTTTGGATGACCGCAGTAAAACGTAAAGCGACGGGAGCATACGCCTGTAGCAAAGCAGCGCGGGCCAGGGACAAAAACGCAACGCATTGGCCCGGCTACCGGCGCACCTCAGGGATGAGGTGCGTAATCGCGCGCGCTGAGCCTGCCACGGATGGCGCTTTGGCGTCTTTGCGAAAGGCGTATTTTCCCTGAGTCAGTATCCTGCCTGTTAGCGCGCTTTTTTCTGCTTTTTTCACGCCTCGCTTATGCTCACGAATTGATAATTATTATCACCTGCACTATTGTGGCTGCGTTTTCTGACCGGATAGTCACAACAGGGTTAAACATGACGACAGAATCTTCGCTGCTGACAGGCACTGAATCGCCTGAACACAGCGTGCAAAACTATCATCAGGTACTTCGGCGTCGCATGATGTGGATTGGCGTGCTGCTGCTGGCGATTCTCGCCTCTCTGATCCTCGACTTCACCCTCGGTCCGGCGGGCCTGTCACTGCAAACGCTGTGGAACACCCTGCTTAGCCCGGAGAGCGTCGATGCCGGAACCCGGGTTATCGTCTGGGACATTCGTCTGCCGTATGCGCTGATGGCGATCGTGGTCGGCCTGTCACTCGGCCTGGCAGGGGCAGAAATGCAGACCATCCTGAATAACCCGCTTGCCAGCCCGTTTACCCTTGGCGTCTCGTCTGCGGCAGCCTTTGGCGCCGCGCTGGCAATCATTCTCGGCATCGGCATTCCCGGCGTCCCGGATCAGTGGCTGATTTCCGCCAACGCCTTCGTGTTTGCGCTGTTTGCCGCCCTGATGCTGGATGCGGTGACCCGCTGGACGCAGGTGTCGTCAGCCGGTGTGGTGCTGTTCGGTATCGCGCTGGTATTCACCTTTAATGCGCTGGTCTCGATGATGCAGTTTATCGCCAGCGAAGATACGCTGCAGGGTCTGGTGTTCTGGACCATGGGCAGCCTGGCGCGTGCCTCGTGGGAGAAACTGGGCGTGCTGACCGTGGCGCTGGCCATCCTGCTGCCGTTTTCGCTGCTGAGCAGCTGGAAGCTGACGGCGCTGCGCTTAGGCGAAGACCGCGCGGTGAGCTTTGGCATTGACGTGCGCCGCCTGCGGCTGGCGACCTTATTGCGCATCAGTATTCTCTCTGCGCTGGCGGTGGCCTTTGTCGGCCCGATCGGCTTTATTGGCCTGGTGGCACCGCATATCGCCCGTATGATGTTCGGTGAGGATCACCGCTTTTATCTGCCGGCCAGTGCGCTGGTGGGGGCGCTGGTGCTGTCGCTGGCGTCAGTCGCCTCGAAGAACCTGATCCCCGGCGTGATCATTCCGGTCGGCATTGTCACTTCGCTGATTGGCGTGCCGTTCTTCCTGAGTATTATTTTGCGTCATCGGGGGACAGTCTGATGCAACAGGGTCTGACCTTACGCGGTTTTAGCGCCGGTTATCCTAAGCACAAGGTGATTGAAAACCTGAATATCGCGCCGCTGCCGCGCGGTGAGATTACCGTGCTGCTCGGGCCAAACGGCTGCGGCAAATCGACCCTGCTGCGGGCGCTGGCCGGCCTGAATAAAGGCCGTGGCGAAATGTGGCTCAACGGCGAAAACCTGATGACCCAGCCGTTTGCACAGCGGGCAAAGCATGTGGTCTATCTGCCGCAGTCGCTGCCGGCCGGGGTGCATCTGCACGTGCTGGAGTCGATTATTGTGGCGCAACGCGCCTCCGGTGGCCTGCACAGCGCTAACAGCGAAGCGGAAGTGATGCATCTGCTGCAACAGCTGGGGATTGCCCATCTGGCGATGCGCTACCTCGATCAGCTGTCGGGCGGGCAGAAGCAGCTGGTCGGGCTGGCGCAGTCACTGATCCGTCGCCCCTCGCTACTGCTGCTGGATGAACCGCTTAGCGCGCTCGATCTGAATTACCAGTTCCACGTGATGGATCTGGTGCGGCGCGAAACCGCACTGCGCAACATGGTCACGGTAGTGGTGGTGCACGACATCAATATCGCGCTGCGCCACGCTCAGCATGCATTAATGCTGAAACAGGGCAGCCTGGTCGCCGAAGGTCAGCCGGATCGGGTGATTACCCCGGCCACGCTGGCTCAGGTGTATGGCGTTGAAGGACGGATTGAGCACTGTAGTCGCGGAATGCCGCAGGTGATGATCGACGGACTGGTGCACGACGCGCTGGTGTAATCAGGTGCGAGAGGGCGGTCAGCAGCAAGGGAGAAGCACCTCATCCTCCCGGCGCGGGAAGATGAGGTGAAGATTAGCGGGCCAGCAGATGCTGCGCGTGGAAGCGCAGGTGATCTTCAACAAAACTGGCGATAAAGAAGTAGCTGTGATCGTAACCCGGCTGAATACGCAGAGTCAGCGGGAAGCCCGTCTCCTGCGCCACCGACTCCAGCCGCTCCGGCTGCAGCTGATCGGCTAAGAACTGATCGCTGTCGCCCTGATCGATCAGCATCGGCAGCCGATGCGAGACCTGCGCCATCAGCTGACAGCTGTCATATTCACGCCAGGCGGCGCGATCGTCGCCCAGATAAGCCTGAAACGCTTTCTGTCCCCACGGCACATCCATTGGATTCACAATCGGCGCAAAGGCGGATGCCGAGGCAAAGCGGCCGCCCAGACGCAGCGCCAGCATCAGCGCGCCATGTCCACCCATCGAATGACCCATAATCGACTGACGCTCGCTGACCTTGAAGTTATCAGCGATCAGCGTCGGCAGCTCACTGCTCAGATAATCGAACATGCGAAAATGGCTGGCCCACGGTTGCTGTGTGGCGTTGAGATAAAAGCCCGCGCCCTGACCGAGATCGTAGCCCTCATCATTTGCCACCCGATCGCCGCGTGGGCTGGTATCCGGCATGATCAGCACCAGGCCCAGTTCGGCGGCAACCCGCTGCGCCCCGGCTTTGGTGGTGAAGTTCTCATCATTGCAGGTCAGCCCTGCCAGAAACCAGACCACCGGCGGTGGCGCATCGCCGTGCGGGGTCGGCAGATAGATGCTGAACGTCATCGGGCAGTTCAGCACCGCCGACTGATGACGCCAGCGCTGCTGCCAGCCGCCAAAAATGCGATGTTCTTCCAGAAGCTCCAGAGTGGATGCCATAACGCCTCCTGATTACTTGTTAAAGTGCACTACCGAGCGGATCGATTTTCCTTCGTGCATCAAATCAAAGGCGTCGTTAATCTGTTCCAGCGGCATGGTGTGGGTGATGAAATCATTCAGCGCAAACTTGCCGTCGAGATAATCCTGCACGATGCCGGGCAGCTGTGAACGGCCTTTAACGCCGCCAAACGCCGAACCGCGCCAGACGCGACCGGTCACCAGCTGGAAAGGACGGGTCGAGATCTCTTCGCCCGCGCCGGCCACGCCGATAATCACGGATTCGCCCCAGCCCTTGTGGCAACACTCCAGCGCGGAGCGCATCACGTTGACGTTACCGATACATTCAAACGAATAATCGACGCCGCCATCGGTCAGCTCGACGATCACTTCCTGAATCGGCTTATCGTAATCTTTTGGGTTAATCAGATCGGTGGCACCCAGCTTGCGCGCCAGATCGAACTTACTGGTGTTGATGTCGATGGCAATGATGCGACCGGCTTTCGCCATTTTGGCACCGATGACCGCAGACAGGCCAATGCCGCCGAGACCGAAGATCGCCACGGTATCGCCTTCCTTCACTTTGGCGGTATTCATCACCGCGCCCATGCCGGTGGTAACGCCACAGCCCAGCAGGCAGACTTCTTCCAGCGGCGCTTCTTTGCTGATTTTCGCCAGTGAAATTTCCGGGATCACCGTGTATTCAGAGAACGTGGAGGTGCCCATATAGTGGAAAATCGGCTTACCGTCTTTATAGAAGCGGGTGGTGCCGTCGGGCATCAGACCTTTGCCCTGGGTAGTACGAATCGCCTGGCAGAGGTTGGTTTTGCCAGACAGGCAATATTTACATTTGCCACACTCCGGCGTGTAGAGCGGAATCACATGGTCGCCGACTTCGACGCTGGTGACGCCTTCGCCGACGGCTTCAACGATGCCACCACCTTCATGGCCGAGGATCGCCGGGAAAACGCCCTCAGGATCGGTGCCGGACAGGGTATAGGCATCGGTATGGCAAACGCCGGTCGCCACGATACGTACCAGCACTTCACCTTTCTGCGGCGGCATTAAATCCACTTCTTCAATTTTCAGCGGTTCGCCAGCAGCCCAGGCAACAGCGGCACGGGTTTTGATCATATTCATGCAATCCCTCTTCCAGTCAGATTGTGACGCGCAGGGGCGTCCGGTTGGTGGTGATGATTCAGAGCCTGGTGAGCCAGGCTATCTTATTTGCCAGTCTGAACCCGGGCAGTGCTCACAATCCTCACGTACTCCGTGTACGCTCCGGTTGTTCCGCGCTGTCCGTGTTCAGGCTGCCTGCAACAATTACGCCTGGCCCACCAGGCTCTTAAACATAGCGCGGAACGCTTATTCCGCCGCCGCTAAGGGGTGAATCAGCTCGTCGTTGAGCGGACGATCGTCAAATTGTTCAATAATCAGGTACTTCAGGGCTTCAACATTCGGGGTGAACGCGTCGCGTCGCCACATCAGCCAGGTTGCCGTATCGCGGTAGCCCGGCGGCAGCGTGTGCGCCTGCACCCGTGAGCGGTCCGGCATCTGCTTCAGCACCGAGGCCGGGATCATCGCTACCCCCGCGCCGCCCGCCACGCAGGCCAGCATGGCGTGATAGGACTGAATCTCCATCACATTGTCGGGCGCGGTCTGGCTGTCGCGATACCAGGTCTCCAGCTTCACCCGATAGGAGCAGCTGTTGCGAAAGGCAAACAGCGTGTCACCCTGCACGTCGCGTGCGCTGTTAATCGGCGCGTGATCGAGACCGGTAATCAGCACCATCTCCTCGCGAAAGGCGATACAACCGTTGAGATCGTCATGCGAAACCGGACCGTCAACCAGCGCTGCCGCTAAGGTGCCTTCACGCACCCGATCGATAATCTCGCCAGAAGTGCCGGTGATCAGCGACAGCGCCACTTTCGGAAACCGCTGGTGATAGGCTGCCAGCAGGCCGGGCAGCCGCGTGGCGGCAGTGCTCTCCATGGAGCCGAGCGCGAAGTTACCGGCCGGTTCGCCGGTGCGGGTCATGCTCATCGCTTCGTCGCTCAGCGCCAGGATACGTTGCGCATAATTGAGGAAATTATGACCCATTGGCGACAGGCGAATGCGTTGCTTCTCACGAATAAACAGATCAACGCCTAACTCTTCTTCCAGTTGACGCAGCCGCGTGGTCAGATTAGAGGGCACGCGATGCAGCTGTTCTGCCGCGCGCGCCAGCGAACCGCTTTCGGCGACGGAACAGAACATACGTAGCTGAACTAAATCCATATCTTCTCTTCCCGTAAACAACTTGGTTAATATTATTCACTTTCCGTGAGTTTAAACATCCTGCATGCTGTAAGCAAGTCAGAAAAGATCCCAGGCCATCACGACAGGAGTTCAGCAATGGCGGTACGCGTCGCGCTTAGCACATTTTTAACCTTATTTGTGGCGATGGGCATCGGGCGATTCGCCTTTACGCCACAGGTACCGCTGATGATTCAGGAGCACCAGCTGACGCTGACCAGTGCCAGCCTGGTGGCGGCGTTAAACTACCTCGGTTACCTGTGTGGTTCCTTCGATGCGATGCGCGCACACCGCCGGGTAGAACTGCGGTTACTGGCTGGCGTCTGGGGAGCGGTGATCCTGACGCTGCTCTCGGCCTGCGTCAGCGGTCCCTGGCTGCATGGGGCGATTCGCTTCCTGATTGGCTGGGCCAGCGGCTGGGCGATGGTGCTGGTGGCCGCCTGGAGCAATGAGCAGCTGCACCGGCATGGCCGGGCCGGCTTATCGGCGGCGGTGTTTGCCGGTCCCGGCTGCGGTATTTTTGTCAGCGGGCTACTGGCAGTGGTACTACACAGCTTCCAGGTATCAGCGTCGCTGGCATGGGCCGCTTACGGCGTGCTGGCGCTGCTGCTGATTGCGCTGATTAGCCGTAATCTGCCGCGTCGGGGCGAATTGCATCGTCCGGATCAGGCACCTGAACCGCTGGTGCTGAACCGCAATCTGAAACGGCTGGTGCTGAGCTACAGCCTGGCGGGCTTCGGCTACATTTTGCCTGCCACCTTTCTGTCGCAGATGGCGGCGGCACGCTTTCCTGATGGGGCATTCGCGCAGTTCGTCTGGCCGATATTCGGCGGAGCGGCGATGGTCGGGATTGTGATTGGCATTATGACGCGGCGCTGGGGCAGCAGCCATGCACGGCTGGCGCTGGTGCTGTGGGCGCAGGCGCTGGGCGTACTGGCGGCAGCGCTGTTGCCGGGCTTCAGTGGCTTGTTGATCGGCGCGCTGCTGGTCGGTGGTGGCTTTCTCAGCGTGGTGCAGCTGTCGCTGCTCTATGCACGTGAACTGGCGCCGCAGCATTTGCGTTACATGGCCGGTTTACTGACCACCGGTTATGCGGTCGGGCAGCTGGTCGGCCCGCTGCTGTCGTTTCTGTCCACTGCGCTGCTGCACCGGCTGGAACCGGCGTTGTGGGTAGCCGGAGTCAGTCTGGTATGGGCCGGTCTGCTGGTCTGGCGACGTGCAGCCTGATGCGGGTTGATCACCAATCTGATTGATTGCTGGATTCCCCGCAAAGAAAGTTTCACAATACGCGCTCAGTAACAGGGCCCGCAGGCATTAACCGGCGGGCGCAACACCAGCCGGAGAAGAGTACGATGAGCACCTTAAGTCAGGAAGCTGCCCTGGTCCATGAAGCGCTGTTAGCGCGTGGCCTGGAAACGCCGTTACGTGCACCGACGCGCGACCTCGATGACGAAACGCGTAAGAGCCTGATTGCAGGCCACATGACCGAAATTATGCAGCTGCTGAATCTCGATCTGCAGGATGACAGCCTGATCGAAACCCCGCACCGCATTGCCAAAATGTACGTTGATGAGGTGTTCTCCGGTCTCGACTACGCCAACTTCCCAAAAATCACCGTCATTGAAAACAAAATGAAGGTTGATGAGATGGTGACCGTGCGTGATATCACCCTGACCAGCACCTGTGAACATCACTTCGTGATCATCGACGGCAAAGCGACCGTCGCTTACATCCCGAAAGATACGGTGATTGGTCTGTCGAAGATTAACCGCATTGTGCAGTTCTTTGCCCAGCGCCCGCAGGTGCAGGAGCGTCTGACGCAGCAGGTACTGGTCGCGCTGCAAACGCTGCTGGGTACCAACAACGTCGCGGTATCGATTGACGCGGTGCACTACTGCGTAAAAGCGCGCGGCGTCAAAGATGCCACCAGCGCCACCACGACCACCTCGCTGGGTGGTCTGTTCAAGTCCAGTCAAAACACCCGCCAGGAATTTCTGCGCGCGGTACGCCATAGTTGAGTCAACGGCGGGCGCACTTAGCGGCCCGCATCGTCAATTCAGGGTGCCGCATGCAACGCTATCTTGCGCTGGATTTCATACGTGGATGTGCCATTCTCGGCATCCTGCTGCTTAATATTGTCGGTTTCGGTCTGCCGTCAGCCGCCTACCTGAATCCTGCCTGGCAGGGCAGCGTCACGCTGTCCGACGCCTGGACATGGGCGGTTTCTGACGCGCTGGCTCAACTCAAATTCCTGACCCTATTTGCGCTGCTGTTTGGTGCGGGCCTGCAAATGCAGCTGCCGCGCGGCAGTCGCTGGCTGACGGCACGCCTGACGCTGCTGGTATTTATCGGTTTCCTGCACGGCGTGTTGCTGTGGGAAGGCGATATCCTGCTGGATTACGGCATCATCGGCCTGGTGGTGTGGCGGGTGTTGCGGGATGTGCCTTCGACCCGCAGCCTGATGAACACCGGTATTCTGCTCTATCTGGTGGGCTGTGGCGTATTGCTGGTGTTCGGATCGATTTCCGATCATCAGGCGACCCGATCCTGGCTGCCGGGCGCGGCCGATCTGCAATATGAACAATACTGGAAACTGACCGGCGGCTGGGAAGCGGTGAGTAACCGGCTCGACCATCTCTCGTCAGGTCTGATGGCGCTGGCAGCGCAGTACGGCTGGCAGCTGGCCGGCCTGATGATGATTGGCGGCGCACTGCTACGCAGCGGCTGGCTGACGGGCGAATTTTCAGCGCAGCATTACCGTCAGGCGGCAGCGCTGCTGCTGACAATGGGGCTGTCGATTGCGGTGGCCGGGGTCGCGGCGCAATGGCTGTTACATTGGGAGTTTCGCTGGACCGGCTTTTATCTGCAAACCCCGCGCGATTTGGCCAGCCCGCTGATCAGCCTGGGCTATGCCGCGCTTTGTCTCGGTTACTGGTCGCGGATTAGTCGCTGGCGTATTAGCTATGCGATTCAGTGCGTTGGCCGCATGGCGTTAACCAATTACCTGCTACAGACCCTGATCTGTACCACGCTGTTCTATCGCTTTGGGCTGTTCATGCACTTCACTCGCCTGCAGCTGGTGATGATGGTACCCGCGGTATGGCTGATTAACATTCTGTTTTCACTCATCTGGTTACATTACTTCGCCCAGGGTCCGCTGGAGTGGCTATGGCGGCGCCTGACGCTGCTGGCCGCCGGTAAACCAGCGGTTACTGACAACGCCAGATAATGACCGCCATCACAAAGGTTGCAGAATTGTATGTAACCGTTTTCATTGATGTGACGCAATTCACGCTGCCTGCCTCCCGCCCCTGACAAAATAGCGCCGGTGTTCAACCCGGCGTGATGCCTTATTCTTCCTCTGTGGAACTGCTGCATGATAACGATTCGTGATGTTGCCCGTCAGGCTGGCGTGTCGGTGGCGACCGTCTCGCGCGTACTCAATAACAGTAGCGCCGTCACCTCTGATACCCGTGACGCCGTGTTACAGGCCGTTGATGCACTAGGATATCGTCCAAACGCCAATGCCCAGGCGCTGGCCACCCAGGTCAGCGATACCATCGGCGTGGTGGTGATGGATGTCTCCGATCCCTTCTTCGGCGCGCTGGTCAAAGCGGTCGATACCGTGGCGCAGCGCGTGCACAAGCATGTGTTAATCAGCAACTCCTGGCATCAGGAAGAAAAAGAGCGCCACGCGATTGAGGTATTGATCCGCCAGCGTTGCAGTGCGCTGGTGGTGCACGCGAAAACGCTTTCAGACCAGGAGCTGGCTGAGTTTATGCAACATGTACCGGGCATGGTGGTAATCAACCGTATAGTACCGGGTTTTGAACATCGCAGCGTCAGCCTCGACAACGTTACCGGCGCGCTGATGGCTTCAAGAACCCTGTTACAACAGGGACATAGCCGGATCGGCTACCTCTGTTCCAGCCACCCGATTGAAGATGTCGCCCAGCGCCGCGAAGGCTGGCTGCAGGCGATGGCGGAGCAGGGCATGCGGCCTCAGGAGAGCTGGATCGCCAGCGCCGAGCCAGATATGCAGGGCGGTGAAGCCGCCATGGTCGAACTGCTGGGACGTAACCTCAATCTGAGCGCGGTGTTTGCCTATAACGACGGCATGGCAGCGGGCGCACTCACTGCGTTGAAAGACAACGGCATTCAGGTTCCACAGCATTTTTCTGTCATTGGCTTTGATGACATCCCGATTTCACGTTACACCGATCCACAACTGACCACCGTTCGCTATCCCATTGTTTCTATGGCAAAACTGGCGACAGAGCTGGCGTTGCAGGGCGCGGCAGGGCTGCTGGATGACACCGCAACGCACATCTTTATGCCGACGCTGGTGCGCCGTCATTCAGTGGCGCAACGGCAAAATGTGGAGTCCGTCACTAATTCAGGCGATTCAGCCATGTAACCGTTTTCAATCTGTGATTACATTCACAGTTAATTAACATTGCCCTCACTATGATGGCAACGTCTTACCGGACTGAAACATTATGTAACGCCCGCTTAACCGCATCAGGCACCGTCTCAGTCGCTGGATGAAATGGTTCACAACATATTTATATTCACGGAAGCGTTTGCGTACAGGGAAGTCAGATTTTGGACGGCGGTCCAGCGGCTTAGCGTAACGTTGTGTCTATTCCGCGTCGCCGATCAGTTTTACCGATTGTTCTCCCGCCTCTGAAGCGCGGCAGAGCTAAAAAGACCCTGCATAAAAAAACCGGAGATACCATGAATAAGAAGGTTTTCACGCTCACAGCACTGGTTGCCAGCATGATGTTTGGTGCAACCGCTCACGCAGCTGACACCCGTATCGGCGTGACCATTTATAAATATGATGACAACTTCATGTCGATGGTACGCAAAGACATCGAGAAAGAAGCGAAAACCATCGGTGGCGTTCAGCTGCTGATGAATGACTCGCAGAATGACCAGTCTAAACAGAACGACCAGATCGACGTGCTGATGGCGAAAGGCGTGAAAGCGCTGGCGATTAACCTGGTTGACCCGGCTGCAGCAGCGGTAGTGGTAGACAAAGCGCGCGCAAATGATGTGCCGGTCGTGTTCTTCAACAAAGAGCCGAACGCCAAAGTACTGGCCGGTTATGACAAAGCCTATTATGTCGGTACCGATTCTAAAGAGTCCGGCATCATCCAGGGTCAGCTGATTGAGAAGCACTGGAAAGCGACCCCAGCCTGGGATCTGAACAAAGATGGTCAGATTCAGTTCGTGCTGCTGAAAGGCGAGCCGGGCCACCCGGACGCTGAAGCGCGTACCAAATATGTTATCGATACCCTGAACAAAGATGGCCTGAAAACTCAGCAGTTAGCGATGGACACAGCGATGTGGGATACCGCGCAGGCGAAAGACAAGATGGATGCCTGGCTGTCAGGCCCGAACGCCAAAAAAATCGAAGTGGTCATTGCCAACAACGATGCGATGGCGATGGGTGCGGTTGAAGCGCTGAAAGCGCACAACATGAGCTCCATCCCGGTGTTCGGCGTCGATGCACTGCCAGAAGCGCTGGCGCTGGTGAAATCGGGCGCACTGGCCGGTACCGTGCTGAACGATGCGGAAAACCAGGCGAAAGCGACGCTGGATATGGCGAAAAACCTGGCTGACGGCAAAGCCGCCACCGAAGGTACTAACTTCAAGATGGTCGACAAAATCGTCCGCGTACCTTACGTACCGGTTGATAAAGAAAACCTCTCACAGTTCCAGAAATAATATCGATTACGGGCGCGGCGAGTGTCGCGCCTTTTTTACGTCACCACCGTTTTTTAGCCAGGTAAATTATGGCCAGTGATAATACGACCGCGCAGCGAGAATATCTGCTGGAAATGACCAATGTCAGTAAATCATTTCCCGGCGTTAAAGCGTTAGATAATGTGAATTTAAAAGTGCGGCCTCACTCTGTTCATGCATTAATGGGCGAGAACGGCGCCGGTAAATCCACTTTATTAAAATGTCTGTTTGGTATTTATAAGAAAGATACCGGCAGTATTTTGTTTCAGGGTAAAGAGATCGATTATAAAAGCTCCAAAGAGGCGCTGGAAAATGGCGTGTCGATGGTGCATCAGGAATTAAACCTGGTATTGCAGCGTACCGTGATGGACAACATGTGGCTGGGGCGTTATCCCCGTAAAGGCTTCTTTGTCGATCAGGATAAAATGTATAACGACACCAAGGCGATCTTTGACGAGCTGGATATTGATATCGATCCCCGCGACAAAGTGGCGCATCTTTCCGTGTCGCAAATGCAGATGATTGAAATTGCCAAAGCGTTCTCTTATGATGCGAAAATTGTGATTATGGATGAGCCAACCTCCTCGTTAACCGAGAAAGAGGTTAATCATCTGTTCACTATTATTCGTAAACTGAAAGATCGCGGCTGCGGCATTGTGTATATTTCGCACAAGATGGAAGAGATTTTCCAGCTGTGTGACGAAATTACCATTCTGCGTGACGGACAGTGGATCACTACTCAGCCGCTGGACGGGCTGGATATGGACAAGATCATCTCGATGATGGTCGGCCGTTCACTGAACCAGCGTTTTCCGGACCGCACCAACGTGCCGGGTGAAACCATTCTTGAGGTGCGTAACCTGACGTCATTGCGTCAGCCATCGATTCGCGACATCTCGTTTGATCTGCGTAAAGGGGAGATTCTCGGCATTGCCGGGCTGGTGGGTGCCAAACGTACCGATATCGTCGAAACGCTGTTTGGCATTCGCGAAAAATCGGGCGGCACCATTAAACTGCACGGTAAACCGATTAATAATCACAGCGCCAACGAAGCCATTAACCACGGTTTTGCGCTGGTAACGGAAGAACGTCGTTCGACCGGGATTTATGCTTTTCTGGATATTGGTTTTAACTCGCTTATTTCCAATATTAAAAAATATAAAAACAGTATGGGGCTGCTGGATAATAAACGCATGAAGAGTGATACCCAATGGGTTATCGATTCAATGCGGGTAAAAACGCCAGGCCATCATACGCAGATTGGTTCGCTTTCGGGTGGTAACCAGCAAAAAGTGATTATTGGTCGCTGGTTATTGACCCAGCCTGAAATCCTGATGCTTGATGAACCGACACGCGGGATTGACGTCGGGGCAAAATTCGAAATTTACCAGCTGATTGCTGAGCTGGCGAAAAGAGAAAAGGGCATCATTATTATCTCTTCCGAAATGCCGGAGCTGTTAGGCATTACCGACCGTATTCTGGTGATGAGTAATGGTCTGGTAGCCGGCATTGTTGATACCAAAACCACCACGCAGAACGAAATATTGCGTTTAGCGTCATTACACCTTTAATGAAGCAAGGGCTGTTAACATGAAAGCGACTACAAAAAAGAATGCGCTAACCTGGTTAAAAGAGGGCGGCATTTATGTCGTTCTGCTGGTATTGCTGGCTATTATTATTTTCCAGGACCCCTCATTTTTAAGTTTAATGAACCTGAGTAACATTCTGACCCAATCTTCGGTGCGCATTATTATTGCACTGGGTGTGGCGGGGCTGATTGTTACCCAGGGTACTGACCTGTCGGCCGGTCGTCAGGTCGGTCTGGCAGCGGTGGTCGCGGCCACGCTGCTGCAGGCGATGGACAACGCTAACAAGGTGTTCCCGACGCTGGATACGGTGCCAATTCCACTGGTGATCCTCACCGTCTGCATCATCGGCGGCGTGATTGGTCTGGTGAACGGCGTGATCATTGCTTACCTCAAGGTGACGCCATTTATCACCACTCTGGGCACCATGATCATCGTCTACGGCATCAACTCGCTCTATTACGATTTCGTTGGCGCATCACCGATTGCCGGTTTTGATACCGGTTTCTCGAAATTCGCTCAGGGCTTTTTACGCTTCGGTGACTTCAAGCTCTCTTTCATCACCTTCTACGCGGTGATTGCGATTGTGTTTGTCTGGGTGCTGTGGAACAAAACCCGCTTCGGTAAAAACATTTTTGCTATCGGTGGTAACCCGGAAGCGGCGAAAGTGTCCGGCGTTAACGTGCCACTGAACCTGATCATGATCTATGCGCTGTCTGGTGTGTTCTACGCCTTCGGCGGGATGCTGGAAGCGGGTCGTATCGGCTCGGCAACCAACAACCTCGGCTTTATGTATGAGCTGGATGCGATTGCTGCCTGTGTGGTCGGCGGCGTCTCCTTCGCCGGCGGTGTCGGTAGCGTGGCGGGCGTGGTGACCGGTGTACTGATCTTCACCGTAATCAACTACGGCCTGACCTATATCGGCGTCAACCCTTACTGGCAGTACATCATCAAAGGCGGCATCATCATCTTCGCCGTGGCGCTCGACTCGCTGAAATACTCGCGCAAAAAATAATGCGCAGGCGATGACGTCAGAAAAAACAAAGCGACCTTCGGGTCGCTTTTTTTATGGGAAAAAGTGCTGGCGTTGTTGCGTCTTTGCACAAGGCGTATGCTGCCTGAAGCCTGCTCAGCGGTGAGACCGGGACTGCTCAGGGAACAAGGGCAAATCAGAAATTAGTTCAGGTCTGTCAGCCGTCTGAAGCGACTTTCTGAGCGCCTGAAACTGCTCCCTGAGCCAGGCACGTGACTACCAGACCACAGCATTGGAGTAACAAGTGTCAGCACAGCATAAACAAGCCCGCAGTGCGTGAGCTATTTACGCAGCTTCTGCTCCAGCTCCAGCAGCTGTTCCGGCGTGACCGCCGGATAACTTTGTGCATCCTCCGGCACTTCACGCACCGCCGGAATCGGCACCAGCGGCCCAAGGAAGCGTGGCTCTCGCTTCAGCAGGAACAGGTCAGCCAGCGCGCCCAGCCGCGCACCGACCTCACGGAAACGCACGCTGAGCATGTTTTTCGGCGAAGGCACGGCATAGCACTGCGCCTGAATGCCGAGCTGCAAGGCAATAAACAGCGCCCGCTCACAGTGGAAGCGTTGGGTGATGATAATGAAGTCGTTGGTATCGAACACTTTGCGGGTGCGAACAATCGAATCCAGCGTCCGGAAACCGGCATAGTCCAGCACAATATCCGCCGGATCGACGCCTGCCTTGATTAAATCGCGACGCATGGTCATCGGTTCGTTGTAGCTTTGCAGCGCATTGTCACCGCTCAGCAGCAGGTAGTTCACTTTGCCGCTGTTATAGGCGTTGAGCGCGCCCTGCATCCGATAAAGGTAATACTGATTGATCACCCCGGTACGATAATATTTAGCGGTGCCCAGCACCACACCCACCTGGCGGTGCGGCAGCGAAGAGACATTCTCGTAGATAAAGGGCGCAGTTTTCCAACTGATCCAGCGATCAAGGCCAAGCGCCGTCGCCACCATCAGCAGGATGATGAAAAGCAGTCCAATGAAAACGCGTTTCAGCATGCGCCTGGAGACTCGATGTCAGAAATTTGAGATGGCACAAGGCTACTTGAGCCGCCGCAGCGAAGCAAGTTAGTGCCGGTTGGCTGGTCTCTTTTTGAGCATTGCCGGACCAGAATCGGTCCGGCAGCGCACAATTAGATCGAGGTACGACGATAATGACGGTATTGCGGCAGCCAGAAGTTGTTGGCAATCGCCTGCGACAGCACATCTTCGGAGGTGACGACGGCGACACCCGCCAGCTGCGCCGCTTTGCCGACTTCCATGGCGATGATTTTCGACACGCCCTGGATATCTTTGATTTCCGGCAGTACCGGACCTTCACCATCATTCACCAGCGGCGAGCAGTCGGCCAGCGCCCGGCTGGCGGTCATCAGCATGGTGTCGGTGACGCGGCTGGCACCTGACGCGATAACACCCAGACCAATTCCCGGAAAGATGTAGGAGTTGTTGCACTGGGCGATCGGGTAGGTTTTACCGTTCCAGCTGACCGGCGAGAACGGACTGCCGGTAGCCACCAGCGCTGCACCGTCGGTCCAGGCAATGATATCGGCTGGCGTGGCTTCAACGCGTGACGTCGGGTTCGACAGCGGCATCACAATCGGGCGTTTGCAGTGTTTGTGCATCTCGCGGATGATCTCTTCGGTGAACAGCCCTGGCTGACCCGATACCCCAATCAGAATATCCGGATGGGCGTTGCGCACCACGTCGAGCAGCGAAATCGCGTCACTGGTGACATCCCAGTGCTGAAGGTTTTCGCTCTTCTGCACCAGTCTGCTCTGGAAGTCGAGCAGGTTAGGCAGCTTGTCGGTCAGCAGACCAAAGCGATCCACCATCATCACCCGGCTGCGCGCTTCTTCATCGCTCAGGCCTTCCGATTTCATCTGGGCAATAATCTGTTCGGCGATGCCACAGCCGGCGGAACCGGCACCGAGGAATACCACCTTCTGTTCGCACAGGCGGCTACCGGCTGCGCGGCTGGCGGCGATCAGCGTACCCACGGTAACCGCGGCGGTACCCTGAATGTCGTCGTTAAAGCAGCAGACTTCATCGCGGTAGCGGTTTAGCAACGGCATGGCGTTCTTCTGGGCGAAGTCTTCGAACTGCAACAGCACTTTCGGCCAGCGACGTTTAACCGCCTGAATAAAGTCATTAACGAAAGCGTCGTACTCTTCGCCGGTAATACGCGGATGACGCCAGCCCATGTAGAGCGGATCGTTCAGCAGCTGCTGATTATTGGTACCGACATCCAGCACCACCGGCAGGGTATAAGCCGGACTGATACCGCCACAGGCGGTGTAGAGCGACAGCTTACCGATCGGGATGCCCATGCCGCCGATGCCCTGGTCACCCAGACCCAGGATGCGCTCGCCATCGGTGACGACAATGACCTTCACGTTCTGTTTGGTGGCGTTCTGCAGCATATCTTCGATGCGGTCGCGGTTCGGGTAAGAGATAAACACCCCGCGTGCCCGGCGATAGATTTCAGAGAAGTGTTCACAGGCGGCGCCGACGGTTGGGGTGTAAATGATCGGCATCATCTCTTCGAGATGGTTGTCCAGCAGGCGATAAAACAGCGTTTCGTTGGTGTCCTGGATGTTACGCAGGTAGACGTGCTTATCGTTATTGTTTTTGAAGTCCTGGAACTGACGCCAGGCACGCTGCGCCTGTTCTTCAATCGACTCTACCGCTTCCGGCAGCAGACCATTGAGATTAAATTCGTTACGTTCTTCGATGCTAAAGGCACTGCCTTTGTTGAGGAGGGGGAATTCCAGCAAAATCGGGCCAGCGTAAGGGATGTAGAGCGGACGTTTACTTTCGTAGTCGAGTTCCATGCAGTGATGCTCCGGTTGCAGTGTTGTCTGGCGTCACGCCGGAAAGGTAGCGCCAGTTTACTTACCCGTTATAGCTCAGGCTGCAGGAGCAGTGCAGCGGCAGGTCTCCGCTGCGAATCATTCACGTACTTGCTGCCATCCTGCAACCCGAATTATTCAGAGTAATTTGTCATGACGTGAATTCTGGCGCCAGATCCTATGAAATTTCCCGCAGAAGTACAGCATTTGTTCATAAAAGGTCACAAAACTGTGGCCTTTCTGACAGTGGGTTATCCTTTGTGCAATCTCACCGACAGCAGCTCACTGCAACCAACAGTCTGTAAGGTTGCCTGCGTGGCGGCAAACTGGCTGAGCGTGGCATTTTCTACTTCTGCCAGCACCGCTCTTTTTATCTGACCACTGTGCCCGCCCTGCATATTCAGTAGCACCAGCGCGGCCTGAAGCGGCGGAAAGCTGGGGTTAAACGCGGCATTCTCAGCATAGCGACCGGTCACAATGGTGCCGGACTCGGTTTCCAGCGCTACGCCGCTGTGTGACTGGCTGTACGGCGCGTGGCTGGCATTGGCGGCGGCCACGGCGGCCTGCACCAGCGCATCTCCCTCAGCGCTGTAACCGTGGTCGACCGCATCCATCAGCAGGGTTGTGATGTCGAGATCGCGCGGGCCAAAGGAGTCTGGCAGATAATCGGCCAGGGTACTGATGGCGCGCTGCGGCAGCGAAATACGAATCCCGGTACCGCTGTTGAGTTCATTCATAAACTGACGGCAATGGCCGCACGGGGTGTAGTTAACCGTGATGGTTTCCAGCCGGCGTTCGCCGCGCAGCCAGGCGTGGGTAATCGCGCTCTGCTCAGCGTGCACCGTCTGTTGCAGTGGGGTGCCGACAAATTCCATGTTGGCGCCGAAGTACCAGTTACCACTGGTGCCGCGGGCGATCGCCCCGACGTTAAAGTGCGACACCGTGGCCACCGCACAGGCTGCTGCCAGCGGCAGCAGCGCCAGCGCCAGCGCATCGGCGTCCATCTGAGTCTGTTGCTGCAGCGATGCGATCTGGTCGGCGCGCAGCACTGCCTGAAAGTCAGGCGCGTCCAGCAGCGGAGCCAGCGCGGTTTGCAGAGTTGACGGCAACGCCTCGAAGGCGGAGAGGAAACGTGAATGCATGAGAGCCTCATTAAATTCAGCAGGACGATATGCCAGTCACCGGTTTATATGTGATCCCCGTCGCTCTGACAATGCAACCTGTGTTGCATGTTTCAACTTTGCGAGATCTATCGCAAAGTTTTAGCCAAACCAGTGCAGCAGTAGCGGAAAAATAAACGGTGCCAGCAAAGAAGTAATGATGCCGCAAATCACCAGCGCCAGTGAACTGAACGCCCCTTCCTGATAATCGACTTCAGCCGCCCGGGCGGTTCCGAGGGCATGGGAGGCGTTACCGATGGCCAGACCGCGCGCCGCTTTCGATTTGACGCCCAGCAGGTTCAGCAGCATATGCCCAAACACCGCCCCCAGCACGCCGGCGATCAGTACACAGATGGCGCTGATCGCCGGGATGCCGTGCAGCGATCCGGAGACCGCCATTGCGATGGGCGTGGTGACTGATTTGGGAATAATGGTGGCGGCAATTTCCGGCGTGGCGCCCAGCCATAGGGCGATAGCGGTGCCCGATATCATGGCGGTCAGGCTCCCGATAAAGCAGACCCCAATGATCGACTTCCAGCGGGCGCGAATCTGATGCATCTGCTCGTACAGCGGCAGCGCCAGGGCGACCACCGCCGGTTGCAGCAGCTGGTTAAGAATCTGACTGCCGGCAAAGTAGCGCGAGTAGGGCAACTGCAGCAGCAGCAGGATCGGGATGATAATCGCCATCGCCACCAGCAGTGGATTGAGCAGCGAGATTTTCAGGGTCAGCGCCAGCTTGCGCGCCAGAAAGAACGCCGCCAGGGTCAGCGGCAGAGACCACCAGATATCACTCATCGTTTGGCTCCCGGAGCGGACGACGGCTGTGCAACTGGTGGGCGCTGACGCCGACCACCGCCAGCACCACAAAGGTACTGACGACGCAGGAGATGACGATCGGACCAAACTGGGCGCTGAGAATATCGGTATGGCTCATGACGCCGACGCTAATTGGCACAAACAGCAGCGCCATATAGCGGATGATCAGATGGCAGCCCGGTTTCACCCAGTTGACCGGCAGGATTTGCGACGCCAGCAGGGCAAACAGAATCAGCATCCCGAGAATACTGCCAGGAATAGTGATCGGCAGCAGCGAGGCGATGCCGTTGCCACTGTATAAGCAGAGATAAATGATGATAAAGGCACGAAGGTAGCGCCCGCAGACAGACAGCACGGTGAGCATGACAGGCTCCTGTTTTCACTGTTGTTCATCATACGCATTAACCGCTTAGCGTGCTAGCGATCACATAAAAGCCCGACAGACCGATGCCCGGATCAGCAGGTTTAGCGGGATATCAGCAAAGCAGGGGGAAGCGGCGCGGGGGAAAACGTGACGGCTGAAATCGCAGAGATAAAGCAGAATCTCCCCTTACACCGGCAACCTGGCGTAAGGGGAGTGAAGCGTGAGGGATTATTTAACCGGCATGCCCGGTACCGCACCGCTGTCTACCGACAGTACAAACAGATCTTTACCGCCCGGTCCCGCCGACAGCACCATCCCTTCGGAGATGCCAAAGCGCATTTTACGCGGCGCCAGGTTAGCAACGATGATGGTCATCTTGCCGACCAGCACGGACGGATCGGGATAGGCCGCACGAATGCCGGAGAAGATCTGACGCTTCTCGCCACCCAGGTCGAGTTGCAGACGCAACAGCTTGTCTGAGCCATCGACCAGCTCCGCCTGCTCAATCAGCGCTACCCGCATATCGACTTTGGCGAAATCGTCGATGGTGATGGTGTCACCAACCGGCGCATCCGCCAGCGGACCGCTAACCGCCGGGGCGCTGGCCGCTGCGGCATCCTCTTTCGACGCCTCAATCAGGCCTTCGACCTTCGCCATTTCAATCCGGCTGTAGAGCGCTTTAAACGGCGCAACCTGATGATCCAGCAGCGGCTGTGGAATCGCATCCCAGCTCAGTTCGCAGTTAAGGAAGCCTTCTGCGCGCGCGCTCAGCGACGGCAGCACCGGCTTCAGCCAGGTCATCAGCACGCGGAACAGGTTAATCCCCATTGAGCAGATTGCCTGCAGATCGGCGTCACGGCCTTCCTGCTTCGCGACTACCCACGGTGCCTGCTCATCAACGTAGCGGTTTGCCAGGTCGGCCAGCGCCATAATTTCACGGATTGCGCGGCTGTATTCGCGGCTCGCCCAGGCTTCACCGATCTTCTCTGACGCATCAACAAAGGTCTGATAGAGCGCCGGATCGGCCAGTTCAGCCGCCAGCTTGCCGTCAAAGCGTTTGGTGATAAAGCCGGCGTTACGTGATGCCAGGTTAACCACTTTATTGACGATGTCAGCGTTGACGCGCTGAACGAAATCTTCCAGGTTCAGGTCGATGTCGTCGATGCGCGAAGAGAGTTTTGCCGCGTAATAGTAACGCAGGCTGTCAGCGTCCAGATGCTGCAGCCAGGTGCTGGCTTTAATAAAGGTGCCGCGTGATTTCGACATCTTGGCACCATTGACCGTCACATAACCGTGGACAAACAGGTTGTTCGGTTTGCGGAAGTCGCTGCCTTCCAGCATCGCCGGCCAGAACAGGCTGTGGAAGTAGACGATATCTTTACCGATAAAGTGATACAGCTCGGTGGTGGAATCTTTACGCCAGAATTCGTCGAAGTCGATATCGCCACGCTTGTCGCACAGGTTCTTGAACGAGCCCATATAGCCAATAGGCGCATCCAGCCAGACGTAAAAATATTTGCCTGGCGCATCCGGGATTTCAAAACCGAAATAGGGCGCGTCACGTGAGATATCCCACTGCTGCAGGCCTGATTCGAACCACTCCTGCATCTTGTTAGCGACCTGATCCTGCAACGCACCGGAACGGGTCCAGGCCTGCAGCATGGCGCTGAACGATGGCAGATCAAAGAAGAAGTGTTCCGAGTCGCGCAGCACTGGCGTCGCACCGGAGACCACCGACTTCGGATCAATCAGTTCGGTCGGGCTGTACGTCGCGCCGCAGACTTCACAGTTATCACCGTACTGATCGGCAGACTTACATTTCGGGCAGGTGCCTTTAACAAAACGGTCCGGCAGGAACATCCCTTTTTCCGGATCGTAAAGCTGAGAAATGGTGCGGTTCTTAATAAAACCGTTCTCTTTCAGGCGACCGTAAATCAGCGCCGACAGCTGGCGGTTCTCATCACCGTGGGTCGAGTGATAGTTGTCATAGCTGACGTTGAAACCGGCAAAATCGGCTTCATGCTCTTGTTTCATTTCAGCAATCATCTGCTCTGGCGCAATGCCCAGCTGCTGTGCTTTCAGCATAATCGGCGTGCCGTGCGCGTCATCAGCGCAGATGAAGTAAACCTGATTGCCACGCATTCGCTGGTAACGCACCCAAATGTCTGCCTGGATATGCTCGAGCATATGGCCGAGATGGATTGATCCGTTCGCGTAAGGCAGCGCGCAGGTTACCAGAATTTTTTTAGCGACTTGAGTCATAGTTTGCGTAGCTTTCTGTTGATTGAAAAAACGGGCTTAGATGGTAACCGAAGGCTCCGCTGGCGTAAACACAAGGGATTCGCCACCGGCAGTCGCCGCGAAACAGTGGCCATCTGATATCATTGAAAATACATCGCTGAAGCACAGCGTAAGAACAGCATAAAAAAGGAGTGGGGGATGACAGTACAATCCCGGGAACCGCATACGCCTGAAGCCCTGCGCGCCATCGTGGTCGGCGTACTGAGAGGCTTTGAGCATCCGACGCTGCAACAGAATCTCACTGCGCTGAAAGCGTTGCATCACGTGGCACAGCTGGACGGTAAGCTGCATATCGAACTGATCATGCCGTTCGCCTGGGCCAGCGCCTTTGAAGAACTGAAAGCGCAGACCAGCGCCGAGCTGCTGCGCCTGACCGGCACGCGCGCGATTGACTGGCGTTTAAGCCATGATATCGCCACCCTGAAGCGGGTGAAAAACCAGCCTGGCGTTAACGGCGTGAAAAATATTATCGCCGTCAGCTCCGGTAAAGGCGGCGTGGGCAAATCCAGTACCGCCGTCAATATGGCGCTGGCGCTGGCCGCAGAGGGCGCGCGCGTCGGCATCCTCGACGCCGATATCTATGGCCCGTCGGTGCCCAACATGCTGGGCACCGAACATGAACGTCCTACCTCGCCCGATGGGACCCATATGGCACCGATTATGGCGCACGGGCTGGCCACTAACTCGATTGGCTATCTGGTGACTGACGATAACGCCATGGTGTGGCGCGGGCCGATGGCCAGTAAAGCGCTGATGCAATTGCTGAACGAGACGATGTGGCCGGAGCTGGATTATCTGGTGCTGGATATGCCGCCGGGCACCGGCGATATCCAGCTGACGCTGGCGCAGAATGTTCCGGTGACCGGCGCGCTGGTGGTCACCACGCCGCAGGATATTGCGCTGATCGACGCCCGCAAAGGCATCGTGATGTTTGAAAAAGTCAGCGTGCCGGTGCTGGGCGTAGTCGAGAACATGAGCCTGCACATCTGCAGCCAGTGCGGCTTCCACGAACCGATTTTCGGCACTGGCGGGGCGCAAAAGCTGGTGGCTGATTACCACACGCAGCTGCTGGCCCAGCTGCCGTTGCACATTAACCTGCGTGAAGATCTGGATGCGGGCCAGCCGACGGTAATCCGCCGGCCGGACAGTGAATTCACCGCGCTCTACCGCCAGCTTGCCGGACGGGTCGCCGCCCAGCTTTACTGGCAGGGCGAGGTCATTCCTGGCGACATCGCCTTCCGCGCACTTTAAGCCCGACCCGACCCGCTGGTGTATTCAGACGCCAGCGGGTAGTGCATCAGCACATAGCCTCCCTGTTCCCCTTCGCCCTGCGCAATCATCTTCCAGCCATGCTTCAGATAAAATGCCTGCGCCGCTTTGTTCATCGTCAGACACTTCAGCGCGCCGGTCGAGGTGAAGCGCGCCTGAACCGCTTCCAGCAAGGCACTGCCTGCACCGCGGCCCTGCCAGTCGGGGTCGACATACAGGCTATGCAGGAAATTATCATTCTCCAGCAGGCCGGCAAATCCGACGCGCTGCCCGTCACAGTCGGCTACCAGTACGGTTTCACCGAGGATAACGCCATCAAAATCTTCCAGCTGCCAGTCGCTGCCATCCAGCCAGCGCCAGTTATGCCGCCGCGCCGCCAGAAACAGCGTACGCAAAAAAGGCCGATCGGCTTCAGTAAACGGACGAATCTCCACAAGTCAGCTCCCTTTATCTCTGGTCTTACAAAGCTAGCAGCGATTGGCCGAAAAGATTTGAAAAGTATAAAGCGGGTTAATTGTCCCGACATTCCCTGTACACTGCCTCGCGGGCCAGAGAGCATCCCGCTTTCCGCGTTTGATAGCTTTCGTTTATTTGATTGATAACGACTGCATATTAGATGTTGGCCCGAAAATTCTGTAACGTACATCACATAATTCAACGGAGGCCATCAGATGTCTATTATCAATACCAAAATCAAGCCGTTCAAAAACGCAGCATTCAAAAACGGCGAGTTCATCGACGTAACCGAGAAAGACGTTGAAGGTAAATGGAGTGTGTTCTTCTTCTACCCGGCTGACTTCACTTTCGTTTGCCCGACCGAACTGGGCGACGTGGCCGATCACTACGAAGAGTTCCAGAAACTGGGCGTAGATATCTACTCCGTTTCAACTGACACCCACTTTACCCACAAAGCCTGGCACGGTTCTTCAGACACCATCGCCAAGATCCAGTACGCAATGATCGGCGACCCGACTGGCGCGCTGACCCGTAACTTCGAAATCATGCGTGAAGCGGAAGGCCTGGCTGACCGTGGTACTTTCATCGTTGACCCGGAAGGTATCATCCAGGCGATCGAAATCACTGCTGAAGGTATCGGCCGTGACGCCTCTGACCTGCTGCGTAAAGTGAAAGCGGCACAGTACGTTGCTTCTCACCCAGGCGAAGTGTGCCCGGCGAAATGGAAAGAAGGTGATGCAACACTGGCTCCATCTCTGGACCTGGTTGGCAAAATCTAATCCCGCTTCGGCCTTTCGATCTTTCTCTCATCGGGTGCCACGGCACCCGATTTTTTGACCAGGATATCACTATGCTCGACACAAATTTGAAGACGCAACTCAAGGCCTACCTTGAGAAATTAACCAAACCTGTTGAGTTGATTGCCACTCTGGACGAGGGTGCCAAATCAACCGAGATCCGTGAGCTGTTGGTCGACATCGCAGGCTTGTCTGATAAAGTCAGCTTCCGCGAAGAGAACGATCGTCAGGTCCGCAAGCCGTCGTTTTTAATCACTAACCCAGGCTCGAACAGCGGTCCGCGTTTTGCCGGTTCGCCACTGGGTCACGAATTTACCTCACTGGTGCTGGCGCTGTTGCAGACCGGTGGGCATCCGTCAAAAGAAGCGCAAAGCCTGCTGGATCAGGTTGCCGCGCTGGATGGCGATTTCCATTTCGAAACCTACTATTCGCTGTCATGCCATAACTGCCCTGACGTGGTACAGGCGCTGAACCTGATGGCGGTGCTGAATCCACGCATCAGCCACACCGCGATTGACGGTGGCCTGTTCCAGAATGAAATTCAGGAACGCAACGTGATGGGCGTGCCGGCGGTTTACCTCAACGGTAAAGAGTTTGGTCAGGGCCGCATGAGCCTGGCGGAAATCGTCAGCAAAGTTGACACTAACGCCGATAAACGTGCCGCAGAAGAGCTGAACAAGCGTGACGCATACGACGTGCTGATTATTGGTAGCGGCCCGGCGGGCGCAGCAGCAGCCATCTATTCTGCCCGTAAAGGCATTCGCACCGGTCTGATGGGCGAGCGTTTTGGCGGTCAGGTGCTGGACACCGTTGATATCGAAAACTATATTTCTGTGCCGAAAACCGAAGGGGCAAAACTGGCGGGCTCACTGCGCGCTCACGTCGATGATTATAATGTCGATGTGATTGAGAGCCAGAGCGCGATCAAGCTGATCCCGGCGGCTGCTGTGGGTGGCCTGCATGCGGTTGAAACTGCCTCCGGCGCGGTACTGAAGTCACGCAGCATCATCCTGGCAACTGGCGCACGCTGGCGTAACATGGGTGTGCCGGGCGAAGAAGAGTACCGCACCAAAGGCGTCACCTACTGCCCACACTGTGATGGCCCGCTGTTTAAAGGCAAGCGCACCGCAGTGATCGGCGGCGGTAACTCCGGCGTTGAAGCGGCGATTGACCTGGCCGGTATCGTTGAACATGTGACGCTGCTGGAGTTTGCCGGTGAAATGCGCGCTGATCAGGTGCTGCAGGATAAACTGCGCAGCCTGAAAAACGTGGATGTCATCCTGAATGCCCAGACCACCGAAGTGAAAGGTGACGGCAGCAAGGTAACCGGTCTGCAGTATATCGACCGTACCAGCCAGACTACTCACGAACTGGCGCTGTCCGGCATTTTCGTTCAGATCGGTCTGCTGCCTAACACTCCATGGCTGGAGGGCGCGGTTGAGCGCAACAAAATGGGCGAAATCATCATTGATGCCAAGTGCGAAACCAGCCTGAAAGGCGTGTTCGCGGCGGGTGACTGCACCACGGTTCCGTACAAGCAGATCATCATCGCCAGCGGCGAGGGTGCGAAAGCCTCACTGAGCGCCTTTGATTACCTGATTCGTACCAAAGCGGCTGAATAAGTTTTGCGATAGCCACGCAACAGCCCCTCGACTGATGTTGAGGGGCTTTTTTTTTAATATCCCGCCAGCGTCATCAGCATCATCCACAGCGGCGTCGTCACCGCAGCAAACAGCGTCGAAAACAGCATGCTGGCGGCAGCCGGGCCGGTAATCACATTAAACTTCTGCGACATCAGGTAGACGTTGACCCCGACCGCCATCGATCCCAGCAGCACCACCACTTTACTCTCCAGCGGCGGCAGGCCGGTCAGCCAGGCGATGGCCCACACCGTCATCGGTTGCAGCACCAGCTTGAGCAGGCAGAGGGTATAACTCTCTTTCAGTCCTTCCCGCACCCGGTAATGGGCGAGGCTCATGCCAAGGGTAACCAGCGACAGCGGGGCGGCGATCGATCCCAGCATCCGCAGCGGTTCAGCAGCCAGCAGCGGCAGCGGACGCTGCAAAAAACTCCAGCCGGTACCGCTGAGAATGCCAATAATCAGCGGGTTCTTTAGCACGCCGATCGCGGTGCGCCCCAGCCCCTGCAGCGAAAAGCTGCCCTGTTTCGCCCACTCAACCGAGACCGTCAGCAGGGTCCAGAGGATCAGGCTGTTAAACACCAGTACCAGCGCCACCGAGGGCAGGGACGCGGGCCCCAGCAGTACCGTCGCCACCGGAATGCCGAGCATCACGTTGTTGGAAAAGATGCCGCCCAGCGCGAAGACCGAGCCAGCAACGCCATCCAGCTTAAACAGCCTTTTGGCCACTATCCGGCCGACGATAAACACCAGCAGGCAGCTGCCAAAGAAGGCCAGCAGCAGCCGCGCATCAACCGGCGGGCTTTGATAAAAATGGCTCATCACGCCAAACAGCATGCAGGGCAGCGCGACGTTGAACACGAAGCGGTTCATCCCTTCGCTGATGCTGGCAGGCCATTTACCCAGTCGCGTCAGGCCGTAGCCCAGCAGGATCAGAATAAACAGCGGTGCGGACAGATAGATTTGATGGCTTAAGCTTTCAAACAGCAGTGGCATAGAGAGAGTCTGGTCAGACGATGATTAATTACCAGACTAACAAATTGCTAACTAACTGTTAACTTTAACGGTGTCTGAACCGCTCGCCGTCAGGACAGTTATCCCAGCCAGCGGCGCGCCTGTTGATCGCTGATATCCCGGTAATAGACACGATGAATTATTTTGCCGCAGCGCAGACAGCGGGCGGAAATATAGGTGGAAAGATAATGTCTGCCATTTGGTGCGATAGCACCGTGACGTTCGATAGTAATGTCCTGCCATCGATGGCGGTGAGGAATAAGCGCTGACAATCGCATCATACATCCTGAATAGTATGAAGTTCCACTCCTGGAGTAGTTTAACTCCATGAAATGAGGTGTTTTTTTCGGCGATGCTGTAAGCAGGCTAATTATTATGGCTGGCTACCGTTTAAGGGCGGAAACCGATGCCGCGATCGGCAGCACCTGATCTCTGGCTTAAATGGCTACCTCGAAAGGGGTAGTTTTATGGCCCGCAGCATTAAGCCTGTTTTTGCTGCGGCGAGAATTGATCAGGATCATGTGAAGTGTCACCGGCGCGAGGATGGCTGACGCGACTGTGGCTTGCTTTCGCGACGCCACCTCCTTATGCTGCAGGCTGTAACACGACTCGGGGTGCCGCTTTCCGTCAGGAAAGGGCTGAGAAATACCCGCTGACCTGAACTGGATAATGCCAGCGTAGGTTGCCAAGATTCCGATTAGTATTCATGTGGTTACATTTCTTTTTGTCCGTGTGTAGTGCACCTAAGGTACAAAAAGAGCGTGATCATGAGGTACAAAACCCTTCCATACACCTTTCAACGAAACGGTAACTACTACCTACAGATCCGGCTTTCAAATGGTCGGATGTATAAAAAATCACTCCTCACTGACAGCTATCGTGAAGCCGCTGCTTTGATGGTTCGCATCACTCCACATCTTCCTTTTGTTAAATCATTAGCAACTCCGATCTCGATGCTTGATGAATTTGTGTCAAACCTGATTTTGTCAGAACGTAGGGCTGCGAAAGTTCCACTGTTACCCAGCCTATCGATTGTTGTTCCTGCTGAAATCGAGGAGTCACCGGCACAAGTCGAGCCGGAAAACGTGTTAACTCTCTCTGATGTTTGGGCTATGTACAAAGACGAAAAGGGGCGTAATTGGACTAAATCGATCTCAATGGCGTATGAACGTTACATTGAAGTATTGTTTGTAGCGTTGGGGCAAACTACGGACGTAACTGCGATCACTAAACAGGACATTAGACAGGTGATGGAAGTTGTTGAGAATTTACCTAAGCGTGTTGTCCAACCATATCGCTCAATGAATGTTCAGCAGTTGATAGATTGTGATGACGTGTCACCTGATGAGCTTGTAGGTGTTGAGGCTATCCATAAGCATCTTAAGCTCTACAAATCCTTGTTCAAAACATTTCTCACCGATAGCAAAGATATTTTATCTAAGTCGCCAACTGATGGCGTAGTAGCGGCACCATCAAAAGCCAGATTTGGTGCATACAGTTCGACGGAGATGAAGAAGTTTGTAGAGTGGGCACTTAAGCAGCCAGATAGTTGGCTGAAGTGGATTACATTGTTGTTGGCGTATACTGGAGCCAGGAGGAGTGAAATTGCCAAACTGGAAAAATCACAAATCAAATATGATGAGGATAGCCAGCGGTATTATTTTCTGATTGCAGAAGGAGGGCAGGGGAAAACAGAAAATGCCACTCGACAAGTAGCGATCCACCCTAAGTTGATCGAATGGGGTTTCATGGAATACGTTGGTCGCCAGTGGAAAGAGCGGATTTTTTCAGAAGTGGCAGGTACGAACATGACGAAAATCGGTAAAGAATTTGCTGCTGTGCGTGATCAGCTCGGCATTCCGTACTTAGACGATTTTGGACAGCGGAGGCTTTTGCATAGCATTCGTCATTCTGTTTGCTCTACTGCGATGGCTGGATGGGTAAAGAACATCCTGCATCTTCAACAAACAGTAGGCCATGAGAAGAGTGGAGGGATAACCAAACGCTACTTACATACGTTCCCACTATCGTCCGTTTGTTATGTTATTGATGGGATTTGTTGGGTCAGACAATAAATCCTGAATGAATTTTGGTTGGTTCTAAATTAATTATACAACAAATTGGGTTTCATAAGAGAGGTATAATTAAAAGATTTATATTGTCAAATATGTCAAGTGGAAGGAAAAGTGGATAGTATGACGGTTGTAAGTTTTGCAAAAAGAATATGTTTATTATTAATATATGGTTAAAGCTGCGATGGTTAATAGCAGAATCACTTCTGCCATATGATACATTTTAAAAGAGGGGGTTGAGAAATTATATTATTTTTAGAATGTTTATCTCGGTGCAAAGAATATCTCTCAGATTCTGCAAGTTAGTCCAGATTTCTGTAGGTTCACGTTTGCAGTTCATATATACAGCATCATCATTTTCTTCAGAACTCTTTGATGTGTCATATAAGTGCCCCTCTATTTCAGAGAGTTTATTTATAGCTGTTGTTAAATCCCATATGCATTCACGGATCTTATCATTCATATATAAAGTGTAATTCAACATGAAGTTACTGATCTCTTTCTTTATTTTAGGATAAGAACGAATCATTGCTCTTTCAAGCCACTCACCACTATCATCGTAAAATTCTTGATGTTCAGGTAAGTTGAAGGAGTCAATATATTGTAATATTGGTTTAATTAATGACTTTCTTTCTTTTAAGTCTTCTTCGATAATTTTGAAGGTGAGTTGTTGTTTTATTTCATTTTCTTTGCTTTTTTTGCTAATGTGTTGGCTTGCAATCGTAACAATTCCTGTGAGTAAAGCACCGCCAATGGTACCACCGACAGTAATCAACTGAGTAGTAATTAAATCTGTAGCCATTATATTTCCTATTGTATATTATAAAAAGTGTATTTAAATAAAAGATAACATTATCATTCAACAAAAATTAATATCATCTCCATACATCATTACACCCTCCACTCCATAATTAGCAAATAACACACCCAACCTTTTGGTCTTTTTATTCCATCCAGGGTGAACTGTATCAATTATAGTTTTAACATGGCTTAATATTTTCTCGTCAAGACAAAGCAAAATATAGGATATAAAATCTTGTACATGCTGATAATCACACTCTAACTTTTCAAATTCTATTCCTCGGATTGAAGCTTTATAAGTGTCAAATTCAATATCTCGGAAGTTTTCAAATAATGGTGTTCTATAGTCAAAATAAAGAGAGTCGAATGCATAATTCATAGGGTTAATATTTCCATGAAGAATTTCATTCCTCTTATTCATAATCGTATGAAAAGCCTTGCATGCGTCAATCTCATTATAATCTACAGGTTGGTAAAATCCGATGCAGTTAATGTGTAAAGAACTAACTCGCTCATTAATTCGCATTCTTAGTACTTTGTTGTACTGTTCAACGTTATTTTTAATTTCTGGTTTAGCCAAAATGAAAATTAAAAAATTCACAAAAGACTCAGCATATACAGGAAGCAACATGCTTATTGATAGGCCCAGTGAAGTAGCTTCAACATATTTCTTACCTATCTGTTCCGCATTTTTTTGCCAGTGTTCGAGATCTTCCTTTGTGGCTTTCATTCTGGGGTCTGATATGTTGTTAGGTTTAATGCTGCTAATATCTAACTCTTCAAGTTTTGTTAGCTGATTTTCTATTACTTGCTTTAATCGTTTGAAAGGATTAACAAAAACCAACCACGGTTCTAAACTTTTTCTAAACTCAGAAAGCTGACGACCATAGTTTTTAAAGTCATTACGAAGTTGCTCAATGAATAATTCCTTGGCTTCAGTTTCATTTTCGAAAGATATCTCTTTCATGATTTCAATATAGTAATTTTTACAAATTAAATTAATCCTATGTCCTTCGCAATCAAAGGTATAATCCCAATGAATTAAATTATCGGAATCATGTTTGTTTTTTAAGGCTGTAAATAATCCATTAGGGGAGCCAAACCTTACATTAAAATAACAGTAAAAATCGACAGCTCTTATGTTCTCTCTCAAAATCCAAGTCGTTTTAGACAGTGTCTTTCTGTTTTTTTGTAGTGCCTCATTTGCTAACTGCTTTGTAGGGACGATTTTTAGTTTGCTTATATCTATTTTATTCATCATATATTACCTTTGACCAAAAAATTGCAAAATGTATCATATAAAACTAAAAAACCAGAGTCTATTAATTAAATGATAAATTTTCATGAACGGCCAATTTTAGTCCACGTGTGAAGTCACATCAAGCAATGACACGTCTTGTTTATAAGAAGAGTGGCTATCATTGTATCGATTTAACACCCTTAATCACTACTTAGCAAACATGCTCCTAAAGCGTGAGTGGGGCTTGTGGTCATCATTGCTTGTTCAGCGTAATACCTAAAAAAAATCGCAACACACAAATCAATACACTGTTGAGATATTACATGGCAGACGTAGCTTATATTTTGTTTCCAGCCTGCAATGATGTACAGAGAGAAACCAGCCATTAAAACGATTTTTTTTGATTACGTGTTCACCGAGAAAGCCAGTGCGAGATGTTATATATCTGACGATCAACGGTGCTTCAAAAAGGAGTATGGCGACCCAAACTGGTTACTGGCGATGAACCGCTTTATGAGCGAGTTCGGTACCGCCTGAGCGATCACCTTTGATACAGTGACACCGAATTGTTTATAGACTTATTGAGGATATCGAGAGGATTTGAACAGCTATAAACTGCAAGCCTTTTTTATTCTCCCACTTCAGCTATATCAGCGTTCAATGCCGCTGATATTGGCGAGCATTTCTTTTTTCACGCGAAACACTGTAGCCCTGCCACAATCGCACAACTTAGCGATTTCGTCCGGTGTGTTCTTTCCGGCCTGAAGCATCTCAATGATTTTACGGTGCAATTCTTTGTTCTTTTGCTTGCCCTTGTACTTCTTAGCCTCTTTAGCAAGGGCAATTCCTTCATTGCGACGTGATGCGATCATTCCCCGCTCAAATTCTGCAACGGCTCCCATCATGGTTAAGATTAAGCGAGATTGTGGGGAGTTATCGAAACTCATTGAGTTAGCAAGGAACTGAACAGTGATCCCGCGAGCAACGAGGTTATCAATCATTTCCAGCAAATCGCGGGTATTACGTGCAAGGCGATCAATGGAGTGAGTCACGAGCGTGTCACCTTCGCGGAGGTGTGAAAGCAGGTTCAATAATTCAGGTCTTTCGCTGGTGGACTTACCTGACTCTTTCTCGGTGACGATTTTGTCACAAACAGGTCCCAGTACTGCCAACTGGCGATCCATATTCTGGCTCCGGTCGGAAACACGAGCATACCCAAAAATCATTTTCCTGCCCTCACTTGTTGATGAGTATCATTTGTATTAATTCAATGATACTGTATCATTTAAGACTATTCAACATTTAAATGATACTAAACGAGACGAGAAAAGTGAGTATCGTTAGGGAGTACCCAAAAGAGATTCTTGTTCGTTCTGTTTTTAGGCAATACAGGGTTAGTGGAAAGTTCGGCACTGAGATCTGAGTAGATGGTATTTTGTCGGCAGGGTTGAACCTGATAACGCGAACGAAATTTTAAATCAAACGGAAAAAAGCTGGCTGTACTTTTATCTCAGTAAACAATCCCTTTAACTTTTTTGTCAAAAATCGAGATGCCAGGGTTTTGATTATTTTTTTGCACTAAAGGCGAGTACCTTAGCCACATTCTTAAACGCGAAGGCTGTAAAGGAGATTAATATAGAAATGCATATGTTACCTATTTGCGATAAAATTAGTCAAGATTGCTATTCCGAGGTTTCTTATGGGTAAAATTTCCGAACGTTTGAGACATGCAAGAATGAGTGAGGGGTATTGCGTCATTTGCGGTTCATATGGTCTATTAAGTAAGGATCATGTTCCACCTCGTTGTGCAACGACTATTCAACCAATGTTTCAGAAAACAGTGTCTGAACATTATTCCTCTGATGAAATAAAACCAATAAATGCCCACGCCGGAGCGACATTTAAAACCATATGCAAGAATTGTAATGGCAACATACTTGGGAGTTTGGATCGTGAGATCAAACTTCCCATCGAGAACTTCATAAGTTTAATTAGGCAATATTTAGCTGGTGTTCATTTTTACGGAAACATTATCTCGACGCCTTTGAATGCAGAACCTTTTTTGCGTGCAATGGTGGGTCATCTACTCGCAGCAACATCCGTACAATTATGCAAAAATGCTCTTATTGATAGTGAATATTACACACCATTAAGAAGATTTGTTTTAGGGGAAAATAAAAAAATAGAAGATACTCATGATTTCTATTATTGGTTTTATCCTAACAGAACACAGATAACTGCTCAGCAAACTTCGTTTTTTAACAACGGTCATCTATGCCACTGTAGCTGTATGCACTTCTTCCCTATGGCTTTTTTAATTACTTTTAAAGATGAAGGGACATATCCGGCACATGCATCTAAGTTAAAAATTAATGACGAAAATTTATATTTCAATATGACGCAAGGAAATTTGGACTATGTCGCATTTCCATTCACAACCCTTAAAGCGAATCAAATGTTGCTGATGACAGACAGTTTCACTTCAGCAAGTTACCCTCAGAAATAAAGTCCCAAAAGGCCGCTTACGCGACCTTTTTTAACACAGCAATCATTGAGAGCGATCAAGTACCATGTACGCTGGCTCGCACATGCTGCCGCGTTCCTG
The DNA here is from genome assembly GCF_038594305.1 of Pantoea brenneri. NCBI lineage: Bacteria > Pseudomonadati > Pseudomonadota > Gammaproteobacteria > Enterobacterales > Erwiniaceae > Pantoea > Pantoea brenneri. The sequence goes on from NZ_JBCGBG010000001.1 coordinate 473,365, forward strand.
TAACCAGTAGTAATCAAGATCGGCTACACGCACATTCAACCCCGAATCTACACGGTTTATCTGTAAGCGTAGCCCTACAGTGTCCTTGTAAGATAGACCGGATTTAACATTGTATTTGTACTTAACCCCACTTTCTTCTTCAAATGATTTGAGATAAGGAGTGATTTGTTTCTGAATTTCTTTTAGACAAACAACTTCGTTATTAAATTCAAATGGTTTCTCTATTTTTCCGTCAGGTACTGCTGCTTTAGAAGACATCGAGCAACATAATAAGAGTACTGCAATTGAATATTTCTTCACTTATCTTTCCTTATTGAAGATTAGTACTTAATACTTCACCAGTATCAGCGTTGTATGTGCAGGAGTACTCAATATTTTTGAACGCACCGAAACCGTTTTGAGCCTGTGCCCGATGCCCGTAAAGAGTCACTAATCTCCTGCTTCTATCGTGCCAGCTAAGAGATGAAAATTTTGGTTCTGTAAATCCATCAGTCCATTTAAATTCGTACTTAGCTGAATCCTCGACAGCTTTTGCACACATATAATCCCCACGTTCATGTTTCGAGATATAGCACTCTGGATTATCAAGTTGTAGGCATTCAGCTTCTTCATCTTTTGCTTTTTGTTCCTTCTCTACTGCAAGTGATGCCTCATGAGCGGCCTTTTCTTCCGTATTAGCTTTCTGTTCAGCTAAGTACTTTGCGTAATCTGTAGGGTTTTTAATGTTATTCTCGCGAGCGGTAGCAAATTCTTTGCCGTCTTCAAAGCCGAGTTTTTGTGCTCTGGCTTCGTCACTTGACGATCTGGCAGTACTTGCCACGAAAGCAAGTACAATGATTAGTACCGGCACCGTATAATTATTAACGAATTTATAGGGTAAGTACTTAGATCTCAGCGTTCCAAATGCCAGCACAGCCCATCCAATAGCGATAAGAGCAGCCCCAAGCTGGCTGGCTCCCGCGACGAAAAGCATCAGTACCGACCAGAAACCAACACCAGTAGCGAAAAAATCACCAAATTTCTCTATTGCTGCAAGCAATAAACAAACGCCCCAAATTGAGTAAATACCAACCTTTATAACCTTTTGCACTAATTTTCCCCTTTTCTATACCGCTCAGGCCATATAACGTTTACAGCTACTCCTATATAAGCGGCAATAATTCCCTCACCTTTAGGCCAATTTCGCTCAAGAGCGTTATAAAGTGTTCTTTCATGTAATCCGTTGTCTCTCGAAAGCTGTGCCAATGTTCCTCCTCGTTTCCTGATAGCCGCCAAAATATCCGCTCTGTGCCAGTTCTCAGTACTGGCATTTTGCTCCTTTATCTGCGATTCTGATTGATTATGAATACTCATAATGACCACTCGTTACTAACATTGAGAACATGATTGATCATTAAAAGGAATTCGTCAAATAAAAATAAGGAACAAAGTTCCTTTTAATGTGGTGGGTTGTGCATGTCTGGCAAAAAAGAAAGCGTTGAACAGTTCAGTGAAAGGCTAAAATCAATAGTACCTTCTGGTACAGGACGAGATTTCGCCAAAAAAGCAGGCATAGGGTACAGTACTGTACATAACTATCTTCAGGCTGTTTCAAGCCCAACTTTAGAAAATCTTATTCTACTGGCTAAGGCAGGAAACGTGTCGGTTGAATGGCTGGCGACGGGAAAAGAGTTTTCAAAAACGACAAGCACAGACCAAGTCGAAAAACTGCTAAAAATTCCTTTTATTGATGGCAAAGATTTCCTTTTACTGGACTCGAATGCTTTCCCCGATTTGCGGGATAAAAGGGCAAACCTTGCAGCCCTTCGCGTTAAGACTGATGTAATGGAGCCAACATTCATGGTAGGTAGCGTCTTGCTTATAAACCAGAACCAAAAGCAGCTACGGGATGGTAAAGTGGCAGCACTCCACAAAGAAGGAAACTACCTGTACAAACGAGTCCAAGTGGTGCCAGATGGATACAATTTAAGCAGTGATAACATCAAATACAGTGCGATGACCGTCAATCAGGATTCACTATCTTCCTTTGATGTGCTGGGAGAAGTAATGGTAGTACTTAATCAACTGTAATTTAACGCTCTCAGTGCATTTCTGAGGCGTTTTCTGACAGATTAGATACGTGATTACTGTTTTTAGCTACTTCCACTTCAGGGGCTTCCTGTGCGTTTTGTCCTCAGCACCATCATGAAAGGGGATTAATCGGATCGGGGTCGCTTCGCTCGGGCCAGTACTGACAAGGCACGTCGTACTTACCAATTCACTTTAGGTATTTCACTTGCTGTACTAACACCAATCGAGCAAAGCGAGAAGTAACGCCTTGCGTCTTTTCGAGTACCGCGAGAAAATCGCAACGTTACGATCTAATATTTGGTTTTTAAGAGGCTGACGAGCGAAGCGAAGTTAGTCTCTTCAGAGGCTGAATATCAGTAAGACACTATTCTTTGAATTAACGGAGTATCGGTTAATATTAATATAAGGTCGCAAGATAGTGAAAGGTACATTATACCGTAATAAAATCAATGAATTAGCGTGTTTACATGGTGTTTTTTGGTCGTATCTGTACTCATCTTGCGAAGTAAGGCTATAATTCTGCGAAGCAATTATTTCGCAGAATCATCAATCATATTCTGAAGTATTGCAATAATTTCCTGTGCTGATGACCCGTTATCATATATCTTATCAATTTCGTACTTATCGACTGGCGTTAAGTAATAGTGTCCATCCTGAGCTGCCTTAAACAGTCTTACGCCTTTCTTATGTGCTGTGACCAATGCTACAGATAACTGTTTAATGATTGTAAGAAACTTACGGACAGTATTAATAGTTGGTAGTGAATCCTCTTTGTACTTAGCTGAATAGTAATCTAACGAGTACTTAATAGTGTCTGTATTCACTTCATAAATATTAAAAAGTACATAATATACCTTCTTGTGTGGATATCCTTTCTTACCAGAACACTTAGTAATAATCTCATTAACAATTTTTTTTCCATTTAATGTAAGATCATTGTAACTACTAAAGTTACCAGCTATATTTTTAAATTCAGCATTGTTAAAATTTTGTTTTTTGCCTGCCATAAAAAATCCTGTTATAACCACCAAGTCTAATATAATTATGTTTTTTATTAATTAGCGGATATGATTAAATAAGTTTATAATGTATGTCTTGTTCCTTTATTACCATCAGCTATTTCTTTTGCATTCTTAACTTGCAATTCATTAGTTGATGGCATTAATGCCATTTTCAAAAGTATTATAACCGAAAGATTCTGGTGCTTTTTTATTACAGTTTAAATATTGCCATCCCAGCTTGAATGTCATCTTTCAGTAATTGATATGCTGTTTGCTATTGTTAACGCTATATTGTATTATCAGACAGCATACTTAATATAGGATAGAATCATTAATCGTTTCTAATATTTTTTCCATTAGCACACTTATTAATTATATCACATAAAATATATGTTCTTCCTGAACCATACTCAGCAGATACACACTTAAATTTGGTAAAATAAATGTAGGGTTAATTATTTACACGCTCCATATTGATAAATTTAGAAAGGCCGATTCATGCGAGTGAGTCGGCTTTTTTTTGGGGGGAGAGATTAGTTGTTTCGCCGAGGGCTGTGTAAATGCTTAAATTTTATTTTTTGATACCAATTTTTGTATTTCGTGAGTTTGTTATTTCTTAGCTTCTCTATGTATCCTTTTGGTAATCGCACTTTTAATATGTTACATATTCGTGCTGAGGTCATATCGCTACATAGAATGTTTTCATACTGATCAAAAGTCAGTGATATTTCTGATGCAATTGTTTTTTTACGTACTGATTTATTCAGCGTCTTTCTATTGGTGCGTATTTCCCTTTTTTTCAATTTTTATTCTCCATTATTTTTTCTTTTGCTAAGATATTGTTGCATCCATTTTGTTGCAACAATACTCATATCTGGTGGGGAATTGTTGAAATACATCATTTCATCATATTCTTCTTCCAGGCTTTTTAGATTAGATAATATTTCAATTTCTGAATTCTCTTTTACTTTCATTTTAATGCCTACGTGTATAAAATTTGGCTTCCAGATTTTAGTATAGGTCATAAAAAAACCTTGTTTCATGAGAAAATATCAGTTAATTATTGTCTCTACAGATTATTTCTGTTGAAGGTAATTACATAGCGGTAAGTAATTAATAAAGTAGGGCATCTACTTCATTTTCTAAACATGATTCAAAACTTCATTTGGCGATAATAATGATTAATTCTGTCCATAGATTCTATCTATAACCGTTTTATATGGATGAAGAAGAATCAAGCTTTTTGCTTTCCTGTGGGGTACAAAATGGGGTACAGACTGGGGTACAATGCTCAGTAGTGAGATTCGTAAAAACAACCGTAGACAAAAAGCAAACTCACATAACTCACTAATTAATAAAGAAATGTAATCAACATGACTCGGGGTGCCCTTCCACGTGAAGGCTGAGAAAAACCCGCTGACCTGAACTGGATAATGCCAGCGTAGGGAAGTCTGATGCCTGACCGCATTCGCCTTCTTATTCGCCGGTTGGGAGCTATGATGACAGATCAATCTCAACACCTTTCTGCTGCGCAATTCGCGCCCATTCTGCACCGTTTCCGCCGTCAGTCACCGCTGGTGCACTGCATGACTAACGACGTGGTACAAAACTTCACCGCCAATGTTCTGTTGTCGCTCAACGCTTCACCGGCGATGGTGATTGATGCGGAGGAAGCCGCGCAGTTCAGCGGCTTTGCCGATGCCTTACTGATTAACGTCGGGACGCTGACCGCTGAGCGCCAGCAGGCGATGCAGGCGGCGGTCACGGCCGCCAGGCAGGCGGGAACGCCCTGGACACTGGACCCGGTGGCGGTCGGAGCGCTGACGCTGCGCACCACCTTCTGCCAGCGGCTGCTGAGCCAGCAGCCAGCGGTGATCCGCGGTAACGCCTCAGAGATCCTGGCGCTGGCGCAACAGGCCAGCGGCGGACGCGGAGTGGATAGCCTGCATCAGGCGGATGCAGCGCTGGAGGCCGCCCGGCAGCTGGCTCGCGACTATCAGACGCTGGTGATTGTGACCGGCGAAGTAGATTACGCCACCGACGGTCAGCGCACCTTTGCCATTCGCGGCGGCAGCCCGTTAATGACGCGGGTGGTCGGTACCGGCTGTGCGCTGTCGGCGGTGGTGGCTGGCTTCAGCAGTCTGAGCGGCGATCGGCTGCTCAACGTCGCCAGTGCCTGTCAGGTGATGGCGCGGGCCGGTGAACAGGCGGCGGCAAGCTCAGCCGGCCCCGGCAGTTTTGCCACGGCGTTTCTTGATGCGCTCTGGACGCTGGAGGTGGACCATGAAACGCATTAATGCACTGACCATCGCCGGGACCGATCCCAGCGGCGGGGCAGGGATCCAGGCCGATCTGAAAACCTTTTCCGCGCTGGGCGCGTATGGCACCAGCGTGATCACCGCGCTGGTGGCGCAAAATACCCATGGCGTCCAGTCGGTCTACCGAATCGATGCTGACTTTGTGGCCGCCCAGCTTGATTCGGTGCTGGACGATGTGCGTATCGACAGCGCGAAAATTGGCATGTTGTCGGAAACCGCCATCGTCGGGCAGGTTGCGGCACGGCTGAGACGTAGCGCAATTCCTTTCGTGGTGCTGGATACGGTGATGGTGGCGAAAAGCGGCGATCCGCTGTTATCCGCCGATGCGATTGCCAGCGTCCGCGAACTGCTGTTACCACAGGTGTCGCTGATTACGCCGAATCTGCCGGAAGCAGCAGCGTTGCTGGGGTGCGCGGTGGCGGAGAGCGAAGCGCAGATGCGGGCGCAGGGCGAGGCGTTGCTGGCGGCGGGATGTCAGGCGGTATTGATCAAGGGCGGTCACCTGACGGCTGATAACAGCCCGGACTGGCTGATCACCCCTTCGGGCCAGCAGCGGTTCAGCACGCCGCGGGTTAATACCCGTCATACTCACGGCACCGGCTGCACGCTGTCAGCGGCGCTGGCGGCTTTGCGTCCGCGTCACGCCGACTGGGCTGATACGATCACCGAAGCGAAAGCCTGGCTGCAGCAGGCGTTGTTACAGGCGGATTCACTGGAGGTCGGTACGGGAATCGGGCCGGTGCACCATTTTCATCAGTGGTGGTAGCGGTGGATGTGCCATCCCGCGCTGAGGCGGCGGGACGGCACCGTTGCCGGGTCAGGGTGCTTCAAACCATGCGCTGTTGCGCTCGGCAATAGGGGTAATTGAGAAAATCATCTCCTGCAAATGACGGCGCATCGCGGCTTCGGCGGCGTCTGCGTCGTGATGTTTCAACGCTGCAAAAATCTCCTCATGCTGCTGAATCAGGCTTTCCGGCGGTGAAACCTCACTCAGGGTCAGAAAACGAACCCGGTCCATCGCCGCTTTAATGTTCTCGACGGTTTCCCACGCCAGCTTGCAATCAATACTTTCGGCAATCAGCCGGTGAAACTCATCATCCAGGCTGAGAAACGCCTGGCTGTCATGCCGCTCAGCCGCCATGCGTTGCAGCTGCAGGTTGTGTTCCAGCATCATCAGCGCCGGGTCGCCAATCTCCAGCGCCGCACGGCGCACCACTGAGACTTCCACCGCTTCACGGATGAAGCGGCCGTCCGCCACCCGTTTGGCGGAAATTTTACGCACAAAGGTGCCGCGTTGCGGCAATACCTGTACCAGTCCGGCTTCGGCCAGCTTGATGAACGCTTCGCGCACTGGCTGGCGTGAGACGTTAAAACGCGCAGAGACCTCTTTTTCCGACAGCAGCGAACCCGGCTGAATCACACAGGTCACGATATCTTTGCGCAAAAACCGGTAAATCTGCTGATTCACCGGTTCGCTGGTGGTAATGGTATAGGCGATCGACATGCAGCAATATCCATATTACGGCTGGCTGGTGCCAGCCCGAAGGGAAAGGGTCAGTCTAATCAGCACGCTGCGTCTGCGCCAGTGCTTTGTCATCATCGCATCAGGCGCGGGTCATGTACTGCTGCACCGTCGCACGCGCACCCTGGGTAGTCAGCTGCTGATAACAGGCGGTCAGCCGGGCGACCAGATCGGCGTTGTCTGCCAGATCGTCGCCGAAGATCTGGCGCAGGCCGAGCAGCGCACGCACGCGCGCTTCACCTTCTTCACTGCTGGCCACACATTCTGCCAGCGTCGTCTTCAGCGGATCGCGAACCTCAATCGGCTGACCCTGTTCGTCGGTCCCCCCGACATAGCGCATCCAGCCAGCCACGCCGAGCAGCAGCAGTTCACAGCGGCTGTTATTGCTCAGATGCCAGCGCAGACTGTCCAGCAGGCGCTGCGGTAATTTTTGCGATCCGTCAGTGGCGATTTGCCAGGTACGATGTTTGATGGCGCGGTTTTCGTAGCGGGCGATCAGCGAATCGGCATAGGCTTCAAGGTCCACGCCCTGAGTGCGCAAGGTGGGTGCCTGCTCATCGACCATCAGTGAACGGGCAGCGGCGCGGAAGTGCGGATCGGCCATGCAATCGCTGATGTGCTGATAGCCGGCAAGGTAGCCAAGGTAGGCGAGAAACGAATGGCTGCCATTCAGCATGCGCAGTTTCATCTCTTCATACGGCAATACGTCGCTGACCAGTTCTGCTCCCGCCTTTTCCCACGCCGGACGACCGCTGACAAAATTATCTTCGATGACCCACTGAAAGAACGGTTCCGCTTCAACCGCTACCGGGTCACGGGAGCCGAGCCGCCCGGCCAGCGCGTCAAACGCCGCCTCCGTCATCGCCGGCACAATCCGGTCAACCATGGTTGAGGGAAAGGTCACCTGCTGCTGAATATACTCCGCCAGCGCCGCATCCTGCCGTTGTGCCAGCTGCACAATCACGTTGCGGGTGACGTGGCCGTTCTCTGGCATGTTATCGCACGACATCACGCTGAAGGGCGGCAGGCCGAGCTGCCGACGGCGATTAATGGCGGCCAGAATCAGGCCTGGCAACGAACGCGGCGTCTGCGGATTGTCGAGGTCATGCACGATATCGGGATGATCCGGGTTCAGATTGCCGCTGGCTGGCTGATGGCAATAGCCTTTCTCGGTCACGGTCATCGAAACAATTGCCACCTCGGGCTGACACATGGCGTTGATCACCGCCTCAATGCCGTCGCCTTTGCCGTGCAGCGCCGCAGTAATCACGCCGATCACCCGGGTCTGCAGCGAATCATTCGCCATTTCGGTCAGGGTATAGAGCAACTGCTGTTCACGCAGCGCCTGAATCAGTTCGCCGCTGTTGAGGTTAACTTCGCAGTAACCCCAGTCACTGCCGTGTTCGGCGGCCAGCTTATCGCTGCACAGCGCCTGATGCGCGCGGTGAAAGGCACCAAAGCCGATATGCACCATACGGGTTTTAAGCTGGGCCCGGTCATAGGCAGGGCGCTGGATCTCAGCGGGCAGGCGATCGATCTGTAACATAGTCCGTCCTTATGGCAAACGGGGCGCGAGGCGCCCCGAAATCAGTGATCATGTTGCGTGATGAGGATTACACCGAAACTGGCTTATCCTGGGTCTTCGGGCTGCGGATCACAAACAGCACCAGGAAGGCACCCAGCGCAGCGACAGCGCCGGCCAGCACAAAGGCGCTGTCAAACTTACCGGTATGCTGGACGATAAAGCCGGTCACAATCGGTCCGATGATGCCGGAAAGGCTGCCGACCAGGTGGATAAAGCCGCTGATGCTGCCGACACGACTCTTGTGCACCACATCCTGAATAATCGCCCAGTAGATTGCGCCGGTAATGTAGAGGAAGAAGATCGATACCGACATCATCATCACCGCAGGAACCACCTCTTTTATCGTACCTGCCAGCGCCACACAAATTGCCGCCGCCAGCAGTGAGACCACCAGCACAATTTTACGTGACAACAACAGTTTGCCGGTGATGTTGAAGATTTTATCGGAGATCCAGCCGCCCAGCGCCAGGCCGACGAAACCCACAATCCACGGGATCATGGTGGTAATGCTCATCGACTTAATATCCAGACCATGGGCCTGCACCAGATAGGCCGGGAACCAGCTCAGGAAGAAGAACAGGATGTAGTTGTAGCAGAAGAAGGCAAAGGCGGTCACCAGGATGATTGGCTGACGCAGGTAGTAGCCAAACGGATGGGCAGTTTCTGACAGATCGGCTTCATCGTTAGGGTTAGCCGCTTTCAGGCGTTCAATTAAGAGACGTTCCTCTTCGCTGACCCGTTTGCTTTTTGCCGGGTTGTCCGCGGCAAAGAACAGCCAGAAGGTCATCCACACCAGACCGATGCAGCAGACGATGATGAAGGCCGGACGCCAGCCGTACGCCAGCGCCAGATAACCGATGATCGGACCGGCAACCGCGCCACCCAGTGGCGAACCGGCGCTGAGTAAGCCCATCGCGGTGGCTGCCTGTTTTTTGGGAAACCAGCCGTTGATCGCTTTATTCGCCGAGGCGCAGATCGGGCCTTCAGCCATGCCGAACAGCACGCGCAGGATCAGCAGCGACCAGAAGCCGGTCGCCAGCGCAGTCATGCCGCAGAAGATAGACCAGGCGCCTACCGCGACGGCCAGCACGATTTTCGGGCCAAACCGGTCAGTGGCGAGACCGCCGACGAAGTTAAACAGCGCGTAACCGAAGAAGAAGCTGCCAAAGATCATGCCGAATTGCTCAGCATTGATCGCCAGATCTTTTTCCACCAGCGGCACCGTCAGTGACAGGGCAACACGATCGAGGTAATTGATCATGTAAACCAGGAACAACAGCAAAACGAGGGTCCAGCGCAGATTCTTGAACATAAAAACTCCGTGATCTGTTTTCTCTTTGTAATAAGCCGGCGGGTACGCACCGGCTGAGGACACCTGGTGTTCAGTGGGCATTAACCCATTTGAAGGATCACTTTGCAGCAGGTGCGCGGATCTTTTTCGAACAGCGTCATGGCGCGTTCAATCTCCTGCAACGGGAAATAGTGGGTGACCAGCTTCTCTGGCTGGATTAACCCTTTTTCCATCCAGTCAATCACCTGCGGAAAGCGGTGGCTGTTGAGACGTGAGGTAAACAGCGACAACTCTTTACTGGTGAGACTTTGCTGGGTAATGCTGCAGGGTTCGCCGGAAAAGCCCAGCAGACCGATGCGCGCCGCCGGAGAGGCGAGGGCGGCCGCTTCTGCCAGAATGGTGGGATGGCAGGCCGCGTCGATAATCAGCGTCGGCTGAATGCCTTCCAGCTGCGCCGCCAGCGGGATCTCGCTGTTGTTAAACAGCCGATCGGCACCGTTCTGCTGCGCCAGCTCCAGCCGTTCCGGCAGACGATCCACCACCATCACCTCTCTGACGTTGTAAACGCCCTTCAGTACCTGGATGGCGGTCAGTCCCATCGGACCGGCCCCGTAAATCAGCGCCACATCCTGCGGTTGCGGCTGCAGGAAAGCGGTGATGTTAGCCGCGATGGTGAACGGCTCGACCAGGCTGGCCAGCCGGTCGGGGATCGCATCCGGCAGATGATAAGCGTTGCTGGCCGGCGCCAGCGCATATTCGCTAAAGCCGCCGTCGCGATGCACGCCAATCACCTGCAGTGAGGTACAGACGTTGGGGCGACCCACCGAGCAGGGGTAGCAGTGACCGCAGCTGACCACCGGATCGACCGCCACGCGCTCGCCCAGCCGGGCCGGATCGACGCCTTCACCCAGCGCATCAATCACGCCGAAAAACTCATGACCAATCACCCGCGGATATTTAGCGAACGGGTTGTGGCCGTGCCAGATATGCACATCAGAACCGCAGATGCTGGCATAGGCCACTTTGACCCGGACTTCACCGGCCGTCGGTTGCGGCAGAGGACGTTCAGCCAGCACCAGCTCGCCCGGTTGTTCAATCACCACACTTTTCATCAGGCTCTCCTTACCAGTTCCACAGCGTACCGTCTTCCAGACGGGCCACCGGCAGATAGGCGGGTTCATAGGGATATTTCGCAGCCAGCTTCTCGTTGAACTCAATGCCCAGACCCGGTTTATCGCCAGGATGCATGTAGCCCTGATCGAAGGTCCAGTTCGCCTCGAACAGCTCCATCATCTGCTCAGAGAAGCCCATGTACTCCTGCACACCGAAGTTCGGTACCCAGAGATCGAAGTGCAGCGCCGCCGCCATGCAGATGGGCGAGAGATCGGACGGACCGTGTGAACCGGTGCGCACCTGGTAAAGTGAGGCGAAATCTGCGATGCGGCGCATGCCGGTAATGCCGCCCGCATGGGTGATGGTGGTGCGGATATAGTCAATCAGCTGCTCTTCAATCAGCTGTTTACAGTCCCAGATGCTGTTAAACACTTCACCGACCGCAATTGGCGTCACGGTGTGCTGACGGATCAGGCGGAAGCACTCCTGGTTCTCAGCCGGCGTCGGATCTTCCATCCAGAACAGGCGATAATCTTCCACGCTCTTACCGAAACGCGCCGCTTCAATCGGCGTCAGGCGATGGTGCATGTCGTGCAGCAGATGTTCATCGAAGCCAAATTTGTCGCGGATCGCTGCGAACAGTTTTGGCGTGAAATCGAGGTATTTCTCGGTGGACCAGAGCTGCTCTTCCGGCCAGTTGCCTTTGGTCGCCGGCTCGTAGGCCAGACCTTTGCCTTTGGCCATGCCGTAGGTGGTTTTCATGCCTGGCACGCCGCACTGGGCGCGAATCGCCTTGAATCCCAGCTCTTTGTGCTTCGCGTAGTCGTCCATCACTTCATCAATCGAATGACCGGTGGTGTGGCAATAGACCATAACGCCGGTGCGCGATGCGCCGCCCAGCAGCTGGTAAACCGGCATGTTGGCGGCTTTGCCTTTGATATCCCACAGCGCCATATCCACCGCCGAAATGGCTGACATGGTGACCGGACCGCGACGCCAGTAAGCGCCTTTATAGAAGTACTGCCAGATATCTTCGATTTGATGCGCATCGCGGCCAATCAGCTGCGGGCAAACGTGATCTTTCAGGTAGGAGGCGACCGGTAATTCGCGGCCATTCAGCGTGGCATCACCAATCCCGGTCAGGCCCTGATCGGTGGTGATTTTGACGGTGACAAAGTTTCTGCCTGCGCAGGTAACAAATACTTCAGCGTTAACAATTTTCATCCTGGTAGCCTTCAGTCAGCATTCAATGATGAAAAAATACGCGCTTTAATACTACCATACAAGTTGGCCGGGCAGAGTTGTGAAGGCAATCACAAAGCATTTACATTTGCCCAAAAAAAGGGGCTTTCGCCCCCTTGTCTGCGTATCAGGCCAGCAGAGGACACTGCGGCGGCAGGCGACAGCTCAGCGCGCCCGCCAGCACTTCAATCACGAACTCGCGCCCGGACAGCGGTTCGCCATCAAGGTTAAAGGTCATTTCATGCGGCGAACGGATGGTCAGCGACTCCAGCTGGGTCGTGACGATACCCGGATTGTCATCATCACCAGTCAGCGAATGCAGCAGGGTAGGCAGCAACTCCTGCGCGGTAACGATGCTGACATCCAGCCGGCCATCATTGATCAGCGCCGACGGACAGAGGCGCTGTCCGCCGCCCGCCTGACGGCCATTGCCGATACCGATCACCAGCGCATCGCCCTGCCACTGAAAGTCAGGTCCGCTGATTTCACAGGTATCGGGCTTCAGGGTATCCATCCGCATCAGACCGTGAATAAAGTAGGAAACGCCACCGAGGGCGGACTTGAGCTTTTCCGGCGTTTCAGTGGTGATACGGGTGCCAAAACCGCCGGTCGCCATATTAATGAAGTAGTGAGTCTGATTAACCCGTGCCAGATCGATGGTGCTGGCTTTGCCCTGGATCGCCAGCCGCAGCGCCGGTTCCATCTCTTCGGGAATGCCGACGCTGGTGGCGAAATCGTTGGCGGTGCCGAGCGGCAGAATGCCCAGTACCGGACGATGGTCTGCCTCAGACGCCGCCAGCGCGGTGGCGATTTCATTGATGGTGCCGTCACCGCCGCCCGCGACCACGGTCTCTGCCTGCAGCGCAATCGCCTCTTTGACGTAGCGGTCGCCGTCCCCTTTTTCAAAGGTCACGCGCACTGCGATATCAAAGCCTTCTTCACGCAGCGAGCCGATCGCGGCACGCAGATCGTCATTGCCTGCGCCTTTTCCATTCAGGATCAGCAGCGTAAGCGATTTTTTATCCATTATCTGTTCCTTGAAGATCACCAGAGTGAGAGGGGGGTTATAACACAGCTGACAGCTGAAAATTATTGGCGAAAGTGAGAAAAAAGAAAACCCGCACGGGGGAGCCGGGCGGGTGAATGAGGTGGTTCCAGTAATAACCTGCTGATTATTGTTACTCGTTAGCAGCAGGCGGGACTATAAGGCAGTGGCGCGCAGGGGTCTGTGATCCTGTTCTAACTTCGTCAAAATGTTTCAGATGGTAAACGATTTGCATGCGGATCGCGGGTGTCCTGACCGTGATCGAAGTTGCGCAGCAGCAGGCCGAAACGCAAATCAACCTCCTCCGGCACCCGCAGCCAGACGCGGTGGCCGTCGCCCGGCGCAACGTCAATTGCCTCGCCGCGGCCGTTTTGCAGCGCATCGAGTTGGCACAACAGATTCCCGGCGGGCGTCATGATCTCCAGCGTATCGTGCAGCATAAACTTGTTTTTCACCGCCACTTCCGCCCAGGCATCCCGTCGTTCACCGGTGAATTCACCGACAAACTGCTGACGATCGGAGACCGAAAAGCCCTGCTGATAGTTCTGGTAGCTGTCGTGGGTATGGCGACGCAAAAAGCCTTCGGTATAGCCACGGTGCGCCAGCCCTTCCAGCGTCTCCAGCAGTGAGGGATCGAAAGGTTTACCGGCGGCGGCATCGTCAATCGCCCGGCGATAGACCTGAGCGGTGCGGGCGCAGTAATAGTAGGACTTGGTGCGGCCTTCAATCTTCAGCGAATGAACGCCCATCTGACTGAGACGCTCGACGTGCGCCACCGCGCGCAGGTCTTTGGAGTTCATGATATAGGTGCCGTGCTCATCCTCGAAGGCGCTCATCACTTCGCCCGGTTTCATCTTTTCTTCCAGCAGAAAGACTTTATCCGTCGGCTGACCTACGCCGAGGGTTGGCGTCACATCCTGCACCGGGATCGGCTGGTGAATACCGACGATGTTACCCACTTCATCCTGCTGGCCTTCAGCCACCTTATACTCCCAGCGGCAGGCGTTGGTGCAGGTACCCTGATTGGGATCGCGCTTATTCATGTAGCCGGAGAGCAGGCAGCGACCGGAATAGGCCATGCAGAGCGCGCCGTGGACAAACACCTCCAGTTCCATCTCCGGCACCTGCTGACGGATTTCGGCAATCTCCTCCAGCGACAGTTCACGAGAGAGAATCACCCGGCTCAGCCCCATCTGCTGCCAGAATTTTACCGTCGCCCAGTTAACCGCATTGGCCTGCACCGACAGATGAATCGGCATCTGTGGAAAGGCCTCCCGCACCAGCATGATCAGGCCCGGATCGGACATGATCAGTGCATCGGGCTGCATCGCCACCACCGGGGTTAAATCACGAATAAAGGTTTTCAGCTTGGCGTTATGCGGGGCAATGTTGACCACTACATAAAACTTTTTGCCCAGCGCATGCGCTTCATCGATCCCTTTGGCGAGATTTTCATGGGTGAATTCGTTGTTGCGCACCCGCAGGCTGTAGCGCGGCTGGCCAGCGTAGACCGCATCGGCACCGTAGGCGAAGGCGTAACGCATGTTTTTCAGCGTGCCGGCAGGGGAAAGCAGTTCGGGTTTCATCGGGTTCTCACTGATGTCAGGTCAGTATGCCGCCTCAGGCGACAGCGGCAGGGCCGGTTGATGGCCCTGCTAAAGGTGCGGAATTGTAGGCAGGGAGAAAACGGATGTAAATTGATCGGGATCAAACTAGATCAAATGACAGACGTCAGCTTCCCAGCGATAACCCATTCCATAGACGGCGCGGATAAAGGGTTGTTCACTGTCGAGGCTCTCCAGCTTGCGGCGCAGGTTTTTAATGTGGCTGTCGATGGTCCGATCGGTCACTACCCGATAGTCGTCATACAGGTGGTTGAGCAGCTGTTCGCGCGAAAAGACTTTGCCCGGCTCCAGCGACAGGGTTTTCAGCAGGCGAAATTCCGCTGGCGTCAGATCCAGCGGCCGGTCGCGCCAGCTGGCCACGAAACGGCCCTCATCAACCGTCAGCAGAGAGCTGTCCGGCACCGCTTCCGTGGCGCGTTTAACCCGTCGCAGAATAGTTTTCACCCGCGCCACCACTTCGCGCGGGCTGAACGGCTTGCAGATATAGTCATCTGCACCGATCTCCAGCCCGAGCAGCCGATCAATCTCTTCAGTACGGGCGGTAACCATGATGATCGGCAGTTCAGAATGACGGCGGATCTCGCGGCACAGCGTCAGCCCGTCGGTGCCGGGCAGCATTAAATCCAGCAGCATCAGATCGGGCGGCGACTGGCGAACGTAGTCCAGTACCGCATTGCCATCGGCAATATGGTGAGTGCGATAGTTAGAGGCGTGCAGATAATCGATCATTAACTGCGCCAGTTTGGGTTCGTCTTCGACCACCAGAATCAGCGGGTCGTGGTTTTCCTGGCTCATAAGCGCTTACACAGAGGGAACGTAGCGCAAGTGTAGCGCGATTTTCAGTCCACCTAAATCAGAGTGCTCTGCAGCGATGCGCCCGCCGTGTGCGTCAACGATGTTTTTACAGATCGCCAGCCCCAGTCCCGACCCGCCGCTGGCACGGTTACGTGACCCTTCGGTGCGGAAGAAGCGTTCGAAAATCTGGCTCTGATGTTCACCGTCAACGCCAGGCGCGCTGTCTTCCAGATCGATGCGCCAGTAAGGGGCTTCATACCAGAGTTTAACCTCGACCCGGCCACCGCTGTCGGTATAGCGCAGGCTGTTTTCCAGCAGGTTGGTGAACAGTTGCATCAGCCGGTCAGGGTCGCCAAAGAACGGCGCTTCATCCGGTAAGTTGAGTTTCAGGCTTAAGCCGTAGGCGCGATAGCGTTCAGCAAAGCTGCCGGCGGTCACCTCCAGCAACTGCACCAGATCGGTTGCCTGCTTGCGGTAGGCGAGGGCGCCCTCATCAGAGAGTGACAGCTGATGCAGATCGTCCACCAGCTTGGTCAGCACCACCACTTCGCTCTGCAGCGAGGCGAGCGCTTCCGGCGTCAGTTTACGCACGCCATCCTGCATCGCCTCCAGCTCGCCGCGCAGAATAGCCAGCGGGGTGCGCAGCTCGTGCGAGATGTCCGCCATAAACGCGCGGCGCATGCTTTCATTCTTTTCCAGCGAACTGGCCAGCAGGTTGAAGTCACCGGCCAGCTGGCCGAGCTCATCCTGACTGCCCACCTCAACCCGGGTCGCAAAATTACCGGCCGCCAGGTGATGGGTGCCGTCAACCAGCCGTTTGACCGGTGCCAGCAGGCCGCGCGCCATCAGCCAGGTGACCAGCGCGGCCAGCAGCGTCGACAGCGCGACGATATACCAACTGGTACGCCGCTGCTGTTGATCAAAGTTGATGTCGGTGCTGCGCGTCAGCCGCTCCGGCGGCGATCCGATCACCCAGCCAACTACTTTGCCGGTGCTGGTGGTGATATTACGCCGCGACCCCTCGGGCGGAACCGGTGAGCGCGGGCCGACCATCACTTTATATTGCTGATCGAGGATCCAGAACTGGGTGCGCCAGCCGTGCGGCGGTAGCTGATTATTGCTGTCGGGATTCTGCTCCAGCGATCGCAGAATATTGAATACCAGCCGATCGTTGTGGCGCAGGAAATCCCAGTTGCCGTGCTGCTGATACTGATCGGCCAGCGCGTCACTCAGCAGGCTTAACCGCTGCTCGTTGCCGCGTTTAATATAGTCAACAAAGCCGTGCTCGAAGCTCAGACGGACGCCCCAGTGCATGGTGATCAATACCAGCATGCAGGTCGAGAAGATCGCCATAAACAGTTTGGCGCCAATGCCAAGGCGCAGGTTAACCCTCATGACTTTCTCCGGCGTCGTAAGTCGACGTTTTTACTTACCTGCTGCGGAACACGCCAGAACACCAGCGCGGGCAAGATAATGATCAGCGACATGCACAGGTAGGCATAAATAAACATCTGGTGTTCCGCACTGCTGTCGCTGGCGGCATCCTGGGCAAACGCACCCAGCAGTAAGCCCGCCAGCGTCACGCCGATACTCATCGACAGCTGCATAATCATCGACAGCAGGCTATTGCCGCTGGAGGCGAGTTCATCGGGCAACTCTTTCAGCGTCAGGGTATTCATTGAGGAGAAGCGAATGGCGTTGACCATCCCCTGCAGAAACAGCACCAGCGGCAGCAGCCAGACCCAGCCCATGATCGCCACCAGCGGGAACAGCAGCACCACCAGCGCCAGTGCAATGGTCGAAACCACCAGCACGTTGCGATAGCCAAACAGGTTAACGATGCGCACCACAATGCGCTTCATCCCCATGTTGCCGAGCACCATCGGGATCATCATCAGCCCGGCGTGAAACGGACTGTAGCCCATGCCGACCTGCAGGAAAATCGGCGTCATAAACGGCAGCATGCCGCTGCCGATGCGGCCGGTAAAGCTGCCGAGCAGGCCAATCGAATAGATGCGGTTATCAAACAGCTTCAGGCTGAACAGCGCATTGTCATTGCTGCGCGCATGCATCAGATAGAACAGCAGCGAGAACATGCCGATCAGGATCATCGCCCCGAGCAGCAACGGTGAACCGCCACTGCTGCGCTGACCATCCAGCGCCAGGGTTAAGGTCGCCATGCCAGCCGCCAGCAGGATAAAGCCGGTGAAGTCGAATCGTCGGGTCTGCATCGCGTAGTCAGGCATCAGCATCAGGGTCGCGACGGCACCGGCAATGCCGACCGGAATATTGATCAGGAAAATCCAGTGCCAGCTGGCGTACTCCACCAGCACGCCGCCCAGCGCCGGACCCAGCAGCGGCCCGATCTGCCCCGGCAGCGTGACAAAGGTCATCGCCGACATGTACTGCTCGCGCGGCACGATTTTCATCACCGTCAGGCGACCGACCGGCACCATCATCGCGCCGCCAATTCCCTGCACTACCCGCGACAGCACCAGCTGGTCGAGGGTGGTAGAGAGCGCGCACAGCAGCGATCCGAGGCTGAACAACACAATCGCGCTAAAGAAGATGTTACGCACGCCGAAGCGATCTGCCAGCCAGCCGCTGACCGGCAGCATGACCGCCACCGTCAGCACGTAATAGACAATCACCGAGTGCATATGCAGCGGACTGACGCCTAAATCGTGCGCCATCGCCGGTATAGCGGTGTTGACAATGGTGGTATCCAGCGTCTGCATAAAGAAGCCGATGGCGACTATCCATAATTGCCAGCGGACGTTTGCGCTCTGTGTACTCATCATTCAGTCCCGAAATCGCGTCGCTTCGTTCTTCACCTCGCGCGACGCTGCGGCGTCGCACACCCCGTTATTGCTGTTGCGCCAGCGCCAGCGGACGCTTTTTACGCCGTAGTTTATCCATCATCAGGTAGACCACCGGCGTGGTGTAGAGCGTCAGCAACTGGCTCATCACCAGGCCGCCGGCGATGGTAATGCCGAGCGGCTGTCGCAGTTCCGCGCCGTCACCGCTGGTCAGCACCAGCGGCAGCGCGCCAAACAGCGCCGCCAGCGTGGTCATCAGAATCGGCCGGAAGCGCAGCAGGCAGGCCTGAAAAATCGCCTCGCGCGCGCTGAGCTGGCCGTTGCGTTGTGCCTCAAGGGCAAAATCTACCATCATGATAGCGTTCTTTTTCACGATGCCGATCAGCAGCAGAATTCCGATCAGCGCAATCAGGCTGAACGGCGTATCGAACAATTCCAGCGCCAGCAGTGCGCCAACCCCGGCCGACGGCAGCGTCGACAGAATGGTGAGCGGATGGACATAGCTCTCATACAGCATCCCCAGCACGATATAGACCGCGCCAATGGCCGCCAGCATCAGCCACAGCTGGCTGCTCTGCGACTGCTGGAATACCTGCGCTGTACCGGCAAAACTGCCGCGTACGCTGGAAGGCACCCCGAGCGAGGTCATGGTGCGCTCAATTGCCTCGGATGCCTGCGACAGCGACACGCCTTCCGGCAGGTTAAACGAGATGGTCGAGGCGGCAGAAAGCCCTTCATGATTGACCGACAGCGGGGCGTTGGCGGGCTGCCAGTGCGCAAACCACGACAGTGGAATTGCTTTGCCTTCGCTGTTGATAACAAACATCTGCGACAGGGCGCTGATATCCTGGGTATAGCGTGGATCGACCTCCATCACCACCTTGTACTGGTTAAGCGGCTGATAAATAGTAGAGATCTGGCGCTGACCAAAGGCGTTATTCAGCAAGGCATTCGCTTCAGCGACGTTAATACCCAGTCGCGCCATACTTTCACGATCGTAGGTCAGGGCCATTTCGCTGCCTTTATCCTGCTGATCGGAGTTGACGTCCGCCAGCTGCGGCAGGGCGGCGAACGCCTGACGGATTTTCGGCTCCCAGCTGCGCAGGTCGTCGAGATTGTCCGACAGCAGCGAGTACTGATAACCGGCATTCGATTCACGGCCGCCGACCCGCAGATCCTGCACCGCATTCAGGTAGAGGTTAGCACCCGGCTCTTTTGCCAGTTTAACCCGCAGCCGGGCGATGACCGCCTGCGCGTTCTCTTTGCGCTCTGACAGCGGTTTCAGCGAGATAAACATCGAGCCGCTGTTGGTGCGCATCCCACCGGTAAAGCCGACCACGCTCTCTACCGCCGGATCGGCACCGACGATCTCCATAAAATCCTGCAGCTTACTGCGCATCGCCTGGAACGAAATGCTCTGGTCGGCCGAGATAAAACCGGAGAGCCGGCCGGTGTCCTGCTCCGGCATAAAGGTTTTCGGGATGCTGATAAACAGCCAGACGGTGAGGGCGATGGTGGCGAAAAACAGCAGCAGCACCCAGCGGGCATGGTTCAGCACCACATTGAGCGAGCGGCCATAGCCCTGCTGAATCGCCAGCAGCAGCCGGCCCGATCCATGCCGACGGGGCTGGCTGCCGGGTGCCGACGGTTTCAGCAGATATGCACACATCATCGGCGTCAGGGTTACTGAGATAAACAGCGAGATCACAATCGCCACCGACAGGGTGATGGCAAACTCGGAGAAGAAGCGGCCAATCAGCCCGCCGATCATCAGCAGCGGCAGGAAGACCGCGATCAGTGACAGACTCATCGACAGTACGGTAAAGCCGACTTCACGTACCCCTTTCAGCGCTGCGAGCAACGGCTTCATGCCCGCCTCGACGTGGCGGGCGATGTTCTCCAGCACCACAATCGCATCATCGACCACAAAGCCGGTGGCGATGGTCAGCGCCATTAGCGACAGGTTGTTGAGACTAAAGCCGCACAGGTACATCGCGGCGAAGGTGCCAATCAGTGAAACCGGCACCGCCACCGCCGGGATCAGCGTGGCGCGACCCGAGCGCAGGAAAACAAACACCACCAGAATCACCAGCGCCACGGCGATCACCAGCGATTGCTCCACTTCATGCAGCGAGGCACGAATGGTGGGTGAGCGATCCTGAGCGATCTGCAGGTCGATGGCGGCCGGGATCACCTCATGCAGCAGCGGCATTTCGGCGCGGATGCGGTCCACCGTATCGATGACGTTAGCTTCAGGCGTTTTGCGGATCAGCAGCAGCACCGCCGGTTTACCGCGTGACATCCCGGCATTACGCACGTCCTGAACCGAGTCTTCGACTGTCGCCACGTCCGACAGCCTGACCGCCGCGCCGTTGTTGTAATGCACTATCAGCGGCTGATACTCAGTGGCGGTCTGTAGCGCATCATTGGTACGCAACTGCCAGCGCTGCTGCGAATCATCCAGTGCGCCCTGCGGCCGTCGCTGATTGGCGTTGGAAATGGCGGTGCGCACCGCATCCAGCGACACGCCCTGATTAAACAGCGCCTGTGGATTCAGTGCCACGCGGACCGCAGGCAGCGAGCTGCCGCCTACGGTGACGTCGCCGACGCCCTCGATTTGCGACAGTTTCTGCGCCAGCTGCGTTGAGGCGTAGTCATACAGCTGACCCGGATTGTAGCTGTCCGAGGTCAGCGTCATGATCATAATCGGCGCATCTGAAGGGTTCACTTTGCGATACGTCGGGCGCGACGGCATCCCGGTAGGCAGCAGGCTTTGCGCCGCGTTAATCGCGGCCTGAACATCGCGCGCGGCTCCGTTGATGTCACGATCAAAATCAAACACCAGAATGATGCGGGTGCTGCCGAGTGAACTGGTTGAGGTCATTTCACTGACGCCGGCGATGCGGCCCAGCGAGCGCTCGAGTGGCGTGGCGACCGACGACGCCATAATCTCCGGCGCGGCACCCGGCAGCGAGGCCGAAATCACGATCACCGGAAAATCGACCTGCGGCAGCGGTGCCACCGGCAGCAGGCGAAAACCGAGGATGCCGGCCAGCGCAATTGCCAGCGTCAGCAGGGTTGTGGCGACCGGCCGATGAATAAACAGGGCAAAAAACTTCACTCTGCGGCCTCCGTGCGGCCGAGGCGACGGCGGGTGGCGTGCGCCAGCTGATCAAACAGCAGGTAGATCACCGGCGTGGTGAACAGCGTCAGCACCTGACTGACAATCAGACCGCCGACCATCGCAATCCCCAGCGGGTGACGCAGTTCCGCGCCGACCCCGGTGCTGAGCATCAGCGGTAATGCGCCGAGCAGCGCCGCCAGCGTGGTCATCAGAATCGGCCGGAAACGCAACAGGCAGGCCTGATAGATAGCATCGTAAGGCTGCATCCCCTGTTCACGCTCAGCCGCCAGCGCGAAGTCGATCATCATGATGGCGTTCTTTTTCACGATACCGATCAGCAGAATGATGCCGATGATCGCCACAATATCCAGCTCGTTGCCGCTGAGCATCAGCGCCAGCAGCGCCCCGACGCCCGCGGTTGGCAGCGTCGACAGTATGGTGATTGGATGGATAAAGCTCTCATACAGCACCCCGAGCACGATATACATCGCTACAATCGCCGCCACAATCAGCCAGACGGTGCTGCTCAGCGCCGCTTCAAACGCCAGCGTGCTGCCCTGGAACTGGGTCATCATTTCGGCGGGCATACCGAGCTGCGCTTCTGCCTGCGATACCGCTTTGACCGCATCTTCCAGCGAATAGCCGTCAGCCACGTTGAACGAGAAGGTCGCCGACGGGAACTGATCGAGATGGTTGATACTGAGCGGCGTATGACGCTGTTCAATACGGGCAAAGGTGCTCAGCGGCACGCTGCCGCCGTCGCTGCTGGCCAGACGAATGCTCTCCAGGCTTTGCAGGCCCGGCGTGGCGCGGTTGTCCTGCTCCAGCACCACACGATACTGATTAGCCTGGGTATAAATGGTAGAGATCAGGCGCTGACCAAAGGCGTTATACAGCGCGTTATCCACGTCCGCCATACTGATACCCAGCCGGCTGGCGCTGGCACGATCGACATTGATATAGGCTTCCAGTCCCTGATCCTGCCAGTCGCTGCTGACATCCCGCAGTTGCGGCAGGGTATTCAGCTCGGCCAGCAGCGCCGGCACCCAGGTGGTGAGTGAAGCCAGCGAACCCGATTGCAGCGTAAACTGATAGGGCGTGCGGCTCGCCTGGGTATCAATGGTGAGATCCTGTACCGCCTGCAACCACAGCTGCACGCCCGGAATCTGGCTCACCTGCTGTTGCAGCCGTTGCTGAATCACCGGGATCCGATCTTCACGCTGGTCGAGCGGCTTGAGGTTGATTTGCAGCCGAGCGCTGTTCAGCGCGGCATTAGTGCCGTCCACCCCGACAAACGAGGTCATGCTCTGCACCGCCGGATCTTTCATGATGATTGAAGCCACATCGCGGGTGCGTTCGGCCATGCTGGCGTAGGAGACGGACTGCGGCGCCTGCAGCGTGCCCTGAATAATGCTGTTGTCCTGCTGCGGGAAAAAGCCTTTCGGGATCATCATCCACAGCAGGACGGTCAGCACCAGGGTACCGAGCGCGACCGATAAGGTCAGCCACCGATGATTAAGCACCCGGCGTAACCCGCGACCGTAGACGGCAATGATGCGCTCAAACATCGCTTCGCTGGCGCGTGAGAAACGGTTCTGCTTACGCAGCGACCCGGCGCTCAGCATCCGGGCGCACATCATCGGCGTCAGGGTCAGCGAGACCACTGCCGAGATCAGAATCGCCACCGCCAGCGTCACCGCAAACTCGCGGAACAGGCGGCCAATGACATCGCCCATAAACAGCAGCGGGATCAGCACTGCAATCAGTGAGAAGGTCAGCGAGATGATGGTAAAACCGATTTCGCCTGCGCCTTTCAGCGCCGCGGTTAACGGTTTTTCCCCTTTTTCGATGTAGCGGGAGATGTTCTCAATCACCACAATCGCGTCATCGACCACAAACCCGGTGGCAATGGTCAGCGCCATTAAGGTCAGGTTGTTGATCGAAAAGCCGAGAAAATACATCGCCGCAAAGGTGCCGATCAGCGACAGCGGCACCGCAACCGCCGGGATCAGCGTGGCGGGCACATTGCGCAGGAACAGGTAGATGATCATCACCACCAGCGCCATCGCCAGTATCAGCTCATACTGGGTATCGCTGACCGAGGCGCGGATATTGGTGGTGCGGTCGGTCAGCAGTTTGACCTCGACCGATTTTGGCAACGCCGCCGTCAGCGCGGGCAGCATGGCGCGGATATTATCGGCGGTAGCAATGATGTTGGCACCCGGCTGACGCTGCACGTTGAGCACAATCGCGGCGTCGCGGTTGGCCCAGGCACCCAGCCAGCTGTTCTCTGCGCCTTGCTCAATGGTGGCGACGTCACCCAACCGCACTGGCGCACCGTTGTTGTAGCTGATGATCAGCTGACGGTAATCTTCCGCCGATTTCATCTGGTCGTTGGCCGACAGGGTAATCGAGCGCGTCGGCCCATCCAGGCTGCCTTTAGCCGAATTGACGTTGGCGTCGCTGATGGCGGTACGCACCGTCTCGCTGGTCAGGCCAAGCGCCGCCAGCGCCTGGGCATTCATTTTGACCCGCACCGCCGGACGCTGACCGCCGGACAAGGTCACCAGCCCGACGCCGCTGACCTGAGAAATTTTCTGCGCCACCCGGGTTTCCACCATGTCCTGAACCTGGGTCAGCGGCATGCTGCGGGTGGTAACGGCCAGCGTCATGATCGGCGGATCGGCCGGGTTCACTTTGCTGTAGACCGGCGGATTGGGCAGATCGTTGGGCAGCAGGTTGGTGGCGGAGTTAATCGCCGCCTGCACTTCCTGTTCCGCCACGTCGAGCGGCAGGCTGAGCTGGAACTGCAGCGTCACCACCGATGCGCCGCCCGAACTCTGCGACGCCATCTGCTTCAGGCCCGACATCTGGCCGAACTGACGCTCCAGCGGCGCGGTAATGGATGAGGTGACCACGTCCGGACTGGCACCCGGATAGAGGGTAACCACCTGAATGGTCGGATAATCAACTTCCGGCAGCGCCGAAACCGGCAGGAAGCGATAGCCCAGCACGCCTGCCAGCAGAATGGCAATCATCAACAGCGTGGTGGCTACCGGACGCAGAATAAACTGGCGCGACGGTCCACCGCTGTGATCGGGAGGCATTACCTGCATTACTCACGCTCTCCCTTCGACGGCAGCGCCGCACGGCTACTGCGCGGTGCGGTACTTTGCGCCGCGACAATCTCAACTTTCGCGCCTTCGGTCAGGCGATCCAGACCATCGGTCACCACCCGTTCGCCCGCTTCCAGCCCGGCGCTGATCACCACTTTCTGGCTATCCTGCAGGCCGGCAATCACGCTTTTCTTGCTGACTTTATTATCGCTGTTGACCACCCAGACGAAGTGGCCTTCATTGCCCATCTGCAGCGCGGCGGCCGGAATAACAATCGCATCCTGCAGGGTATTGACCTTCAGCCGGACGTTAACGAACTGATTGGGGAACAGCGCACCGTCCTGATTATCGAAGCGCGCTTTGATCTTAATGGTGCCGGTGGTGACATCAATCTGGTTATCGAGGCTCAGCAGTTTACCGCTGGCAATCAGCGCCTGATTGCTGCGATCCCAGGCTTCGACCGGCAGCGGCTCACCGCTTTTCTGCGCCTTCAGAATCTGGCTGATGTTGTTTTCGGCGAGGGTGAACACCACGTCAATCGGCTGGGTCTGGGTGATCACCACAATGCCGGTGGTGTCGCCGCTGGTAACGTAGTTGCCGACGTCCACCTGCTTCAGACCGACCCGGCCGTCGATCGGCGCAGTAATCCGGCTGTAGGTCAGATTAAGCTGGGCGCTGGCGACGCTGCCCTGGTCCGCTTTCAGGGTGCCGAGGGTTTCGCTGACCAGCGAGCGCTGCGTATCCAGCTCCTGCTGTGACACCAGCGAACTTTTCGCCAGCTTTTCGAAGCGCGCCAGGTCGCGGCGGGCGTTCGCCAGCGTGGCCTGATCTTTTGCCAGCTGGCCCTGGGCCTGAGTTAACGCCACCTGATACGGACGCGGATCGACTTCTGCCAGCAAATCGCCGGCCTTAACCTGCTGGCCTTCGGTAAAGTGTATCGCCACCAGATCGCCGTTAACCCGGCTGCGCACCGTCGCGGTATTGGCGGCGGTGACGGTGCCTAATCCGCTCAGGTACTGCGGGACGCTCTGGCTGGTGGCGCTGGCGGCCTGAACCGGGGCGAGAGGACGACGGGCGCCGTCAGCGCCGCCTTTGCCGCGCGGCGTGCGTGCGCCACTCTGCTGGTCGGTCTGCGGCTCAGCAGCGTGCTGCCACCAGTAATATCCGCCGACGGCCGCGGCAATCACCACCAGCACAATCAGGCTCTTTTTCATAACAGGATGTTGGGTGCTCATTATTTTGCTTGCTCTCCAGCAGTGATGTAGTCCCAGGCGCAGGCATCAAACGGGTAGCCTGCAAACGTCAGATTGTAGTCGCCTCTGACGGGCAAAAGTTGAAGGAAATAAGGATATCTGTCAGGGCCGGGTAAGTATGCCTTTTCTGGCATTAATCACACCACAATCGTCATAAAGAAACCGTTTCGCTTTGCTATGCTCAGTGACAGACCGTTTCGATACACCACTAAGGAGCAGATGATGAGTCAGAATAAAACCCGACAGTTAGGCGACAGCGGCATTTCGGTGCCGGTACTGACGTTTGGCGGCAACGT
This sequence comes from Pantoea brenneri, assembly GCF_038594305.1. NCBI lineage: Bacteria > Pseudomonadati > Pseudomonadota > Gammaproteobacteria > Enterobacterales > Erwiniaceae > Pantoea > Pantoea brenneri. Next base: position 499,580 of record NZ_JBCGBG010000001.1, read on the forward strand.
GTTTGGCTGGACCGTGGATCGGCCTGGCTCGTTTTCGCTGCTGGACGCGCTGGTGGAAAAAGGGCTGTGGTTTATTGATACCGCCGATGTTTATTCACGCTGGGCACCGGGAAATAAAGGCGGTGAATCAGAAACCATTATCGGCGAATGGCTGAAGAAAAGCGGCAAACGCGACAGTATCGTTCTGGCCACCAAGGTTGGGATGGAGCTTTCGCCGGAGAAAACCGGACTGAAACCGCAGTATATCCGCCAGGCGGTGGAAGACTCACTGCGTCGGCTGCAAACCGATTATATCGATCTCTATCAGGCGCACCGTGACGATCAGGACACGCCGCTGGCCGAGACGCTGAGCGCCTTTGATGGCCTGATTAAAGAGGGCAAAGTGCGGGCAATTGGTGCCTCCAACTACAGTGCGGCTCGCCTGCAGCAGGCACTGGAAATCAGCGAAGCGGAAGGGCTGGCGCGATATGAAACCCTGCAGCCAGAATACAATCTCTACGATCGCCAGCCCTACGAATCAGAGCTGGAGCCGGTGGTCAGCCACCACGGGTTAGGGGTGATTAACTACTACTCACTGGCCAGCGGTTTCCTGAGTGGTAAATACCGCCAGCCGGCCGATGCCAGCAAAAGTCAGCGCGGGCAGGGTGTGGTGGAAAAATACCTCAACCCGCGCGGCCTGAAGATCCTGGCAGCGCTGGATGCAATCGCTGAAGCGCATCAGGTTTCACCGACGCAGGTGGCGCTGGCGTGGCAGATTGCCCGTCCCAGCATCACCGCGCCGATTGTCAGTGCCACCTCGCTGGCCCAGCTCGACGATCTGGTCGGGGCAACCCGGCTGACGCTGACGCCGGAACAGATTGAACAGCTGGCCGACGCCAGCCGCTAACAGAACGGGGCCGCTGCGCCCCGTTTCGCCCCCATCCATTCACGCTTCGCCTCCGCTGCTGCAAGAGTAACCACACTGAGATCCAGCTCACATTTGCGCGAATAAACTGGTTAGTTGACTATTCGTGCGCACGTATTTACAAAAATTGAACTTTTCTCAGCACTATTCTCTGCGGGTCATTCCCCCGTAACTCACATAAGAATAAGCATGATGAAAAATAAACAAGCAGAGCAGCGTTTTCCGCTGCGCCGTGTGGCAACCGGCACCCTGATCCTGGCGATGTTAACCGGTCATGCGATGGCCGCTGACGCGCTGAGCGCTGATTCAGAGTGGATGTTTGGTGACTGGGGTGGTTACCGAACGCAGTTGCAGAACGACGGCATTAAATTTGACGTAAATTACACCATGGAAAGCGCGGCCAACTTAGGCGGCGGGGCCGATACCAACACCACCATGCGTTACAGCGATCAGTGGAGCTTCGGCACCAATTTCGATCTGGAAAAACTGCTGGACTGGCAGGATGCGGAATTCCAGATGACTATCACCAACCGTGACGGACAAAACCTGTCCGAACAGGTGGCGGACAAGCGCACCGGCATGCTCTCTTCGGTGCAGGAAGTGTATGGTCGTGGCCAGACCTGGCGTCTGACCCAGTTCTGGTTGCGCAAAGGGCTGTTTAACGATGTGGTCGACCTGAAAGCTGGCCGGGTGACGGTTGGTGAGGACTTTGATAACTTCGACGGCAACCTGTTCCAGAACCTGGCGCTGGGCAGCGGTCAGGCGGGTAACTGGCGTGGTGACCGCTGGTTTAACTGGCCGGTATCCCAGTGGGGCGGCCGGATCAAACTGAATATCACCCCGGAAGTTTTCTTCCAGGTGGGATTCTATAACCAGAACCGGGCTAACTACGATCGCGGCGACGGCTTCCGTCTGGATACCAGCAATTCTGAAGGCAATCTGGTGCCGGTCGAACTGGGCTGGAAACCGACGCTGGGCGCGCAAAAGCTGCCGGGTAACTACCGCATCGGCTATTACTACTCTTCAGCCAATGGCGATGTCTATGGCAGCTGGCGCAACGGCGCGTATCAGGATCAGGATCACGCCTATGGCGGCTACCTGCTGTTGCAGCAACAGCTGACGGCGCAGGATGGCGATGTGAATCGCGGTCTGGGCGTGCGGGTTCAGGCGGTGATGAACGATCACAAAACCTCAAAAACCGACAACTACCAGTCGATCGCCTTTACCTGGAAAGGGCCGTTTGATGCGCGTCCTGATGATGAAATTGGCGTAGGCGCGGCGCGTATTCATGTTAATAGCGACTACACCCGCTCGCTGCGTCAGCAGAATCAGGCCAACGGCGAGAGCAGTTTTGACAGCCCGACCTATCTGCCGATTCAGGACGGCTCGGAGTATAACTACGAGGTCTATTACAACGCCAAAGTGACCAACTGGATGTCGCTGCGCCCGAATCTGCAATATGTGGTGGCGCCTGGCGCGGTCAGCGAAGTGAAAGATGCGTTTATCGGCGGCATCAGCGCCAATATCGCGTTCTGATCCGCAGTCAAAACAGTAACGGCGCCGTTGGGCGCCGTTTTTTTTGCTGCGCGATCACGCTTAGCGGAACATCACTTCTGCCCAGCGGGCTAAGCCTGCGGTCACCGAGGCGAAATCATCGCCGCCGGCAATCGGCGTGTCAGGCAGCGCCTGTTGCAATGCCGCACGCAGCAGCGGCGAGCGGGCACTGCCGCCGGTCAGGTAGACCACGTCAGGTTTGATCTGGCTGGTGGCCAGCGCCAGCTGGACCTGCTCAAGGATTTTCTCCAGCGGCTGATTGATCGCCTCCTGCAGCAGGTTGACGCTGAGATCGGCCTGCAGCGATCCGGCAATAAAGTCGAGCGACGCCGCATGTTCCGCGCGATCTGACAGCGCGATTTTGCTCTCTTCGGCAGCCCGCACCAGACGATAACCCAGCTTCTGCTGCCACACTTTCAGCAGGCGCGCGACCACCTCACTCTGTTCCGCGTCACGGACTAAATCGCGCAGTAACTTACCGCAGGCGGCGCTGTAAAATTCGCTTTGTGCCGGAACATCGTTGATCGCAACCGCATTCCACCACGGCAGGGCGGGCAGGGCGATGCCTTTCTGGGTATTACCGCCGAGACCGAGCAGCGGCATCAGCGTTTTGAACGCCAGCATAATGTCGAGATCGTTACCGCCGACGCGGCAGCCACTGTGGCCCAGCAGGCTTTCGCGGCGATCGGCTTTGTCGCGCCACGTCGGTCCCATCAGTAACATCGAACAGTCGGTGGTCCCGCCGCCGATATCAACCACCAGCACCCGGCTCTCCTGTTGGAGGGTGGCTTCAAAATCCAGACCGGCCGCTACCGGCTCAAACTGAAACTCCACGTCGCGGAAGCCGGCCCGCTGCGCGGCACGCAGTAAAATACCCTGTGCCTGCTGGTTGGCCTCTTCACTGCCTAAGCCCTGGAAGTTAATCGGACGACCAATCACCGCCTGATCGATCGGTTGATCAAGCTGACTTTCGCCCTGCTGACGAATGTGCAGCATCATGGCGCAGACCAGGTCTTCAAACAGGGCGATCTGCTGCGGTTTCAGGCCGCTGGCACCGAGAAAGGATTTGGGGGATTTTACGAACCAGACATCTTCCGGATCGACCATGTACTGTTGCAGCGCGGTCAGACCAAACTGCACGCTGTTGGGCTGTACGTCGATATCTTCTTCGCGGTTAAAACGCAGGGCGCGCTGCAGCAGAGCGGTGGTTTCACTGTCGGGCGTCGCCACCTGATGATGACGATAGAGCCATTCACTGACCGACTCACGGGTAGGCGCACAGATCATCGACGGCAGCAGGCGCTGGCCGTTTTCCAGCGTTAACAGACGCGGCGCGCCATTTTCACTGACGGCTATGGAACAGTTAGCCGTGCCGTAATCGAATCCTATGAACATTTTTGCCCCCATGCCGGAAAAAAGGGGGCGACTTTAGCGCAGCTTTAGCAGGGTAGCAAGCGCTCAACGGTGGATTTAACGGATGGCAAAAAAGCGCGCCTCGGCCAGTACGCTCAGCGGCTGACGTTCGGCGACCGCGCTGCCCCAGACGCCATCCACATCCAGGCTGGCGAGGGTAGTCAGCACCGCCGGAACCGAAACCGGACCGGCCAGCAGGGCAATGTTGCGCTGCGACGCCTGGCCCTGGATGATAGTCAGCAACATCTCATCCATCAGATTGTTATGCACATTGGAGACCAGTTCAGGTGCCAGCACCAGACAGTCGACCCACTCATCGCTGAGCTGATTGAAGGCGTCGAGGTTACGGCCAAAGTGCTGCAGCACGATGCGGCAGCCACTCTGACGCAGCTGCAGCAGTGCGCTGTGCAGCCGATCGCCCTGAGTTAACACGCTGGCAGCCGGGAAGGCGAAGCCACAGCGGCTGTCACTCAGGCCGGCCGCCACAAAACGGCGACACAGTTGCTGGATAAAATCGGCATCGAGCAACGCCTGGGCGCTAAGCGGCAGAACCACCGCAATGCCTTTTTCATTCAGCCCCTGCACATCGTGCTGGAAGAAGGCCTCAAGGATTTTATTATCCAGCTGACGCCGCAGTCCTTCATCCGGCAGATTATTGCGCAGCAGCGTTTCATCAATCAGCAGGCCATCCGGGGTTAACAGCTGCACTTCCAGCAGCCAGAGAAAGGCTGACTGTGGCGTATTCGGCGGGGCGACAGCCCAGGCCGGCAGCTCTATCTGCAGCGAATCGATCATCGCGGCGTCGAGGCCCTGATGATTGCCCGCCAGCGGCAACCGGTGCTGCTCATAAACCACATAGCGGCCACGTCCGCTGCGTTTGGCGTTATAACAGGCAATATCGGCCTGAGACAGCACATCGCTGCTCTGGCAGTTGTCCGGCGAAATCTGGGTGACGCCGACGCTGGCCCCGACCTGATAGAGGCGGCCCAGCCACTGGAAGCGGTAATCATTGACCGTGGTGACAATGCGCTGAATCACTTCGCACGCCTGCTCAACCTGGCAGTCGGGCATCAGCAACGCAAACTCATCGCCGCCCAGCCGTGCCAGGAAATCACTGCTGCGCAGATGATGCAGCATCAGGTCTGACAGTTCCCGCAGCAGCGCATCGCCCGCCGCATGACCGGCGCTATCGTTGACCGCTTTAAATTTATCGAGATCGATAAACACCAGCACGTGGTGATGCTGATGTTCTGCTGCATCATACAGCAGCCGTTTTAGCTGATGATCGAAGCTGGCGCGGTTCGGCAGGCGGGTCAGGGTATCGTGTAGCGCGCTGTAGCTCAGGCGCTTCATCAGTTGGCGCGATTCGCTGACATCCTGAATGACCATGACCGCACCCTGTTCCAGTCCGGCCTCAGAGCGCAGCGGGGTAATGCTGTAATGGATGTCGATATGCCCGTCATCCGGGGTATGCAGCACCAGATCTTGATCCAGATCCGGGGTGATTTTCTCACGCGGTAGCTGACACAGCAGCAGAATGTCTATCTCTGGTCCGTTGCGGCCCTGCGTGATGTGCAGCAGCTCGCTGAGGGGTTTGCCAGCCGCCTGTTGCTGCGACCAGCCACTCATCTTTTCGGCCACCGGATTCATAAAGGCGACGCGCATCGCTTCATCGGTGCTGATCACCGCCTCACCGATTGAGTCGAGGGTGATTGCCATCCGCTCTTTCTCCTGGAACAGCGCCTCGTTCAGGTTGCGTAATGGCGTGATGTCCTGGCAAATCCCCAGCATCCGCTCAATCCGTCCCTCTTTACTCAGGATGCGGTTGGCCTGAGTACGCACCCAGCGCTGGCCGTCGTCGTTAACAATCCGGTATTCCATATGGAAGGCGCTGCGCAGTTCAATCGCCTGCTGCACCGTCAGCGCCGCATGTTCCCGATCGCCAGCATGCAGCAGGTGGATCCACAAATCGTAGCTGGGTGACTCGTGCGGTGCCAGGCCAAACAGCGCATACATCCGCTTGTCCCAGAGCATTTCGCCGGTCAGCAGGTTCCATTCCCATACGCCGATGCCGCCCGCCTCATTGGCCAGCGTGATGCGCTCCATCAGCCGGCGGTTGACCTGCTCGCTCTGTTTCAGCTCGGAGATATCGACGATCTGGGCAATCAGGTAGAGCGGCAGATGGGCGGGATCGCGCACCAGCGACACCGTCAGCCGGGTCCAGACAATCTCGCCATCTTTGCGGAAGTAACGTTTTTCCAGCGTGTAGGTGTAGATCTCACCGCTGAGCAGCTTACTGAGCTGCTGCAAATCGTTGCTGAGGTCGTCAGGATGGGTAATCTGCTGAAAGGTCAGCCGCCGCAGTTCCTCTTCCGGATAGCCCAGCGTCTGGCAGAGCGAATGGTTCACCTGCAGCCAGCCGCCCTGAGGGGAGACCAGCGCCATGCCAATCGCCGAATATTCCATCGCGTGACGAAAGCGGGTTTCGCTCTCGCTGATGTGATTCTTCTCACGGCGAAACGCATCCATCACCAGCGACATGATGTGGCTGGGGATCAGCACCAGCAGGAACGGCAGCCAGCTGGAGACCGGTCCCAGCGCACTGTTATTGTTCACCACGCTGACCAGGCCAAAGGCCAGCAGCATCGACATAAAGCTGGCGTTCAGGAAAAACAGCACAAACGCCTGCAGCTTGGGCAGGCGGACGGCGCACCAGAACAGAATCACCACAATAAAGGTGAACGGCCACGGCAGATAGCGCAGGGCCAGATAGCTGGCCACCAGCGTCACCGCCAGCGTCAGGAAGAATTCAGTCAGACGCAGTTCGCGCAGCTGGGTACGGCGCACCGGCCACGGCAGCAACAGCAGCATCGGACCCAGCACCAGCATGCCGATAATCTCGGAGATCACCCAGGTATAAAAGAAGGGAAACGAGGCGTGACCACTGACCTGCAGCACCCACAGCGCCATCAGCCCGCCGATCACCGGCGTAACGATCCCCACTGACAGCACCAGTCGCGCCCAGTCATGCAGTGAACTGAGTGGTGCTCGGCGATCGAGTAACGCCCGCAGCAGTATTCCGCCCAGACCCGCCTGCAGCAGGTTAAGCAGGGCAAATTTGATGTTGGAGAGAGCCGGACCGATGATGATTGCATTGGCGCAGGCGGTGCCGAGCACGCAGGCCGCCAGGTAGAGCGGGAGCTGGCGTGACGGGCAGCGGAAAACCACCACCGTCATGGCGGCAGTCGGAAACCATAGGGGCGAAATTTTACCGCTGACCACGATCAGTTCAAGGCAGAACAGCGTCAGGACAAACATCGAGCAGCCGAGTAAAAGCGCAGAGATCCAGCGCTTGTTCGGTCGATTGTGCAGGTAGGGGATCTCTATGGTCATGCAGACGTCCGGCAGGGTGCAGGGGTTCCGCAACGGCGAAATATGCACCAGTCATTCTCTTTCAGCATGCTAGCACATTCAGTCAAGAAAAAAGGGGGGAAATCAAAGTTGCCCGTTATTCGGCGAATTGACGGGCAGAGAAAGTTAGCCTTTGATTACTGGCGGAAAAGGTCAGCGCGGGTGTAAGGCTTTTCCAGGCCGGCCAGGCTGGCGGAAAAACGTTCGAGGAACTGCTGGGTGGTGGCTACCCGGCCATGACTTAACAGGACAAACGGCACTAACAGCGCGGCGCCAACCTGCGGCCAGCTGAACCCTTTGAGCGCGGTACGACGCTGCGAAATCAGGAAGGCGGTGCTCAGGGTGAAGCCGAGCAGCAGGCCGGTCGCCACTTCGCTTTTGGAATGGGCGTGGATCACCAGGCGCGAGAAGCCCACCATCAGCGGGATCATATAGCCGACGGCAATGGCAGCACCGCGCCACAGGGCGGACCAGCGGCCCGAAATCAGCCACAGCATCACCGGCCACAGGGTGGCGGACATCGCGCTATGGCCGCTGAAGCCGGTAAAATTAAAGCGTGCGCTGCCAATACCAAAGCCGAGGAACAAAATTTTTGACAGGCTGACCAGCAGTCCGGCGAGGCCAAAGGCGACCACCCAATAGAGCACCGTCCGGCGGTTATCACTCTTCCACGGCAAAATCAGCGCAATAAGCACCGCTGTCGGAATCAACAGCATGCTGTCGCCAAAATAGGTCAAAGTCTTCCAGAGCATACAACTCCTGATGGGATCGATCGTACCCGGCAGACACGCGTTGAGCGCGCCGCACAGGCGGTTTTATTTATATTACAGTGTGTGCTTAGTTTATCGGTGAAATGAGTGACGTCCAAAGGAGAAAGTCTGAAAAGTCACCCGCGCCATTTCTCTGGCATCAAAACGCCGAAATCCCTATACTTAGCGCGAACACACCCTCTCCATTTCGGCCCGTCATCTGGACGCGTAATGCGTGACCAGTGGCAGGCTCCAGTTATCAGGTCTTAAAAAAGTATGACTGACAAGTCTCATCAGTGCGTGATTGTAGGCATTGCCGGCGCTTCCGCATCCGGTAAAAGTTTAATTGCCAGCACGCTCTATCGTGAAATCCGTGATCAGGTAGGTGACGAGCATATCGGGGTTATCCCGGAAGATGCTTATTACAAAGATCAAAGTCACCTCACCATGGAAGAGAGGGTTAAAACCAATTATGACCATCCAAGCGCGATGGATCATGATTTGCTGTTGCAGCATTTGCAGGCGGTTAAAGCCGGCCAGGATATTGAGTTACCGGTCTACAGTTACGTTGAACATACCCGCACCGCAGAAACCCTGCACCTGAAGCCGAAAAAGGTGATTATCCTTGAAGGCATTCTGCTGTTAACCGATGCGCGTCTGCGTCAGGAACTGAATTTCTCGATTTTCGTTGATACCCCGCTCGACATCTGCCTGATGCGCCGCATGAAGCGTGACGTGAATGAGCGTGGCCGTTCGATGGATTCGGTGATGAGCCAGTACCAGAAAACCGTGCGTCCGATGTTCCTGCAGTTCATCGAGCCATCAAAACAGTACGCCGATATCATTGTGCCGCGCGGCGGGAAAAACCGCATTGCTATTGATATTCTTAAAGCCAAAATCAATCAGTTTTTTGAATAATTCACGTCTGTCTGGATGTGATGCGCACAGGCGGCACGCAGTATGGCGCCTGTTCGCTACACTTACGTCATGGAGTTAGCGCAATGAGATTATGCGACCGCGATATTGAAGCCTGGCTGGATAATGGCAAGCTGGCCATTGAGCCACGCCCGCCCGTCGAGCGGATTAATGGTGCCACAGTCGATGTGCGGCTGGGCAATCAGTTCCGTACGTTCAGCGGCCACACTGCGGCTTATATCGATCTCAGTGGTCCGAAACATGAAGTGAGCGCGGCGCTGGACCGGGTCATGAGCGATGAAATCGTGCTGCCGGACGGCGAAGCCTTTTTCCTGCATCCCGGTGAACTGGCGCTGGCGGTCACGCTGGAGTCGGTCACGCTGCCGGACGATCTGGTTGGCTGGCTGGATGGACGCTCTTCGCTGGCGCGACTCGGTCTGATGGTGCATGTCACCGCGCACCGTATCGATCCCGGCTGGCAGGGGCGCATCGTGCTGGAGTTCTATAACTCAGGTAAACTGCCGCTGGCGCTGCGTCCTGGCATGTTAATCGGTGCGCTGAGCTTCGAACCGCTTTCCGGGCCGGCGGCGCGTCCCTATAACCGACGTGAAGATGCAAAATACCGTGGTCAGCAGGGCGCTGACGCGAGCCGTATCGACAAAGACTGATTTACTGAGGATGTAATGAAGAGAGTGATAACCACGCTGGCCATCCTGTTAGTGGTGGTCGTAGCGGGAATGACCGCACTGGTGCTGCTGGTAAATCCCAACGACTTTCGTGCCTACATGGTGCAACAGGTTGAACAACGCAGTGGTTATCAGCTTCAGGTCAGCGGCGATCTGCGCTGGCACGTCTGGCCGCAGCTCAGCATTCTGGCCGGCCGCATGAGCCTGACCGCGCCCGGTGCCAGCCAGCCGCTGGTGACGGCGGACAATATGCGACTGGATGTCGATCTCTGGCCACTGCTGTCACATCAGCTGAGCGTGACCCAGGTGATGCTGAAAAATGCGGTGGTGCGGGTTACGCCCGACAGCGCCGCGCAACCGGCGAAAAACGCCCCGCAGGGACCGCGTAACGCCGAGCCTTCTGCGCCGTCCACCGGCTGGTCTTTTGATATCGCCCAGCTGCGGGTAGCCGACAGTTTGCTGATCTGGCAACAGCCGGGCGGCGACGAATATAACTTCCGCGATTTCAATCTCAATCTGGAACAGGATGCGCGTAAGCAAGCCACGCTGACCCTGAGTTCCAGCCTGACGCGCAATCAGCGCAACGCCACCGTTAACCTGAAAGGCCAGCTGGATGCGGCGCAGTATCCGCACCGCCTCAGCGGTCAGATAGAGCAGCTCGATTACACCCTCTCCGGTGCGGATATGCCGGCGCAGGGGATCAAAGGTACGCTGAGTGTCCAGGCTGACTGGAACGCCGATAACCAGCAGTTCGCATTGCGCAATCTGCAGCTAACCGCCAACGACAGCACCCTGACCGGTCAGGCCGATGGTCGCCTGGCAATGCCGCAGCGGCTGGCGCTCGACCTCAAAGCCAGTAACCTGAATCTGGACAATTTACTGACCGATACGTCGGTGGCTGACGCGCCGGGCGCACAGCGGGCGACGGTAGCCCGTTCGCCGGTGATTGCGCAGCCGCGCGAGACAAGTAACGCAGATTCACCCCTTAACAGCCTTGACCTGGCGCTCAAAGTGCAGGCCGATAAGGCGCTGTGGCGCGGATTACCACTGACCGGGCTGGCCATTGATGCCACCAATCAACGCGGCCTGATGACGCTTAACACCCTGAAAGGCAGTCTGGGGCAGGGGAGTTTCTCGATTCCGGGCAGCATTGATATCCGTCAGCCAGTGACCCACATCAGCCTGCAGCCCGCGCTGAGTCAGATTGACATTCAGCCGCTGCTTAAAGCCTTTGAACTGCCGGAAAGCCTGCAGGGAACGGTGAGCCTGAACGGCAACCTGGCGGGTGACACGCTGAGCGTGGCCGAGGCGAAGCGCAGCTGGCAGGGCAGGGCGGCGATCAGCGCCAGCCATCTCAAACTGGCACAGCTCAATCTGCAGCAGATGGTGCGCCGCGCGGTGGCGCGGGCCAGTAATCGCGTCAGCAGCGACGACCAGCCGGATCAGGGCATCGATCAGATCAGCGGCCAGCTGGCGCTGAACCGCGGCGAACTCAGCTTCAGCCAGCTGAGCGGCAACGGTCAGCATCTGGCGCTGCAGGGAGAGGGCAAAGTGAACATGGTGCAGCAGCAGCTCGACGTGACGCTGGGGCTGAAGATCAGCGGCTGGAAAGGCGATGAAGAGCTGGTGGCCGCGCTCTCCGATCAACCAATCCCGCTGCGGATGTACGGCAGCTGGAACGATCTGCAATATTCATTGCCGGTGGATGAGGTATTGCGCGACCGGCTGCAGAACGAGGCGAAGTCGCGGTTAGACAAATGGATCGAGCGTCAGCCGGAAAGCGACAATAAACAGAATATGCAGAAGCTGCTGCGCCCGTAACCGGCGCAGCGCCTCAGACCTGATAGTCCATCGCCGGCTGTTGCAGAATTTCGACTTTCTGCACCCGGTGATTTTCTACCTGCAGCGTCCGCAACAGATAGTCACCCAGCTGCACCTCTTCCCCTTCCTGCGGAATATGTTGCAGCCGGTCCATCAGTAAGCCAGCCAGCGTATGGTAATCCCGCTGTGCTTCCAGCGGTAATTTCACATACAGCGCCAGGTCATCCAGCGGCATATGCCCGTTGGCGATCCAGTGGTTTTCGCCCTGAACCTGAATATCGTAGCGCGCGTCGGTTTCGCCCGCCTCATTCGGCAGATTACCGGCAATGGTCTCCATCACGTCGCTCAGGGTGACCACCCCCTCAACCGATCCAAACTCATCCACCACAAAGGCAAAATGGGTATGCGCCTGGCGAAACTGCTCCAGCGCCTGAAGCAGCGTCAGGCGTTCAGGAAACACCAGCGGCTGGCGAATCAGCGCCCGCAAATCGAGGGAGTTGTTATGCAGCGACTGATGCAGCAGATCGATAACGTGAACCACGCCGAGCGGTTCGCTGGAGTGGTCGGTAACCAGAATCCGGGTATGCTGATTACGGTCAAGGCGCGCCATGATCTCAGCCGGATCGTCGCTCAGGTCGATATGCTCAACGTCGTGGCGCGAAGTCATAATGCTGTTAACGTGGCGCTGTCCCAGTCCCAGCACCCGGGCAATCATCACCCGTTCCTGGCGGTTGAACAGCATCGTGGCGTCACTGTCGGCAATCAGTGAGGAGGTTTTGACATCCAGCTCTGCCGGTTCCGCCTCGCCGCGCAGCAGTCGCAGTACCGCTTCGGCAGTGCGCTGACGTAACGGCCGGCCGGCCGAGAGCACCCGACGACGGTTAAACTGCGCCAGTTGATTCAGCGCCTCAATCAGCACCGAGAAGCCGATGGCGGCATAGAGGTAGCCTTTCGGAATCGCAAAGCCAAAGCCTTCCGCCACCAGGCTGAAGCCGATCATCAGTAAAAAGCTTAAGCAGAGGATGACAATGGTCGGGTGACTGTTGACAAAGCGGGTCAGGGGTTTGCTGGCCAGCAGCATCAGCAGGATGGCGATGGTCACCGCAATCATCATCACCGGTAAATCATTCACCATTCCGACTGCCGTAATCACCGCATCGAGCGAGAAAATGGCGTCCAGAACCACGATTTGCGCTATCACTGGCCAGAATTTAGCGCCGCCTTTTTGTTGACCGGCGTCATCATCATGGCCTTCTAGGCGCGAATTTAACTCCGTTGTGGCTTTAAACAGCAGGAAAATCCCGCCTGACAGCAGTAACAGATCGCGCGCGCTAAACGCGTGACCGGCCAGCGTCACCCACGGTTGGGTCAGCGTAACCAGCAAGGAGAGCGAGGCCAGCAGCAGTAAACGGCACACCAGCGCCAGCAGCAGGCCAATCACCCTGGCACGGTCGCGCAACGTCGCAGGCAGCTTCTCAACCAGAATGGCGATGAACACCAGGTTATCGATGCCCAAAACCAGTTCAAGAACGATTAGCGTGACTAATCCTGCCCACAGCGACGGATCTGCAATAACCTCCAGCATGCGTTATTCACCTGAATGTCTTTAATTGAATTTTGTCTGATGATAGTGGAGTGTGACGCCCGGTACAAATGCCGGAACCGGCGGTGAGCAACCGCTGGCAGCAATTTAGCCGCAATAATTTTGTCTCTGCGTTGAAGATGATTTGATTAAATCCACACTGAGTTAGCAGCACAGATGACGGGTAATATTTTCAAATGCAGGGATATCCCGCTGTATTGCTTATGCGATTTATCCTAATGGCGACATGGCATTAATCTGAATTATGAAGAAAGGATTGCACTGCTGCTGTGGCGTCAATACTAATGGCTGGTAGTCTTTTTCCTAAAATAGTCCAGGGATGGCGGGGCCTACTTGTAAACAAGCCAGTAATAACTAGTATAGCAACGAGTTTGCAAAAGTCTGCGCCCATGTCGTAATTCGCGTGACCCATCGACGTCAAATGTTGTGAATTGTGATCTCGTCCGATAACTGATGCATTAAGCGTCAATACGACGCCCCGTGCAGAGCAATATGAATGATGACAGCGGTATTGGCAGCGACAGCCAAGGGCGGTAGCGTGCCTGAATCGCGTTTATCGTTTATTAATTGAGCGCCGTTAAGGTCGATTAAAGTCAGAGTAATCTGTTGGAATTAATCACAATAATGCTGGTTTTATGGTTAAGATCGTTGGCGTAAAGGCCGCAGGAGCTCCCCTCAGAAACGGCTCAGCCCTGAGAATTTATACCGCTCAATAAATATACAGGTGAGAGACGTGGCGGGTTTAAGGAAATAAAATAAAGAGTTAAATATGCGCGATACAGAATTTACGTTTAAAAGTCTTATCACCAAATTAATGCTGGCTTGCTCAGACTTAATTTGTTTCAACGCAGCGTTCTTTGTGGCGATGATGCTAATTAATATGCAGTCTGATTCGCCACTGGCAGATATTTCTGAAAAAGAAATGAATTTAAAAATTGCCACCCACATCTGCCTGTCAGTAATTTGTATTGGCTGGTTCTGGGTAAGGCTGCGCCACTATACATACCGCAAACCTTTCTGGTTCGAATTAAAAGAAATTTTTCGTACCATTCTTATATTCTCGGTTATTGATCTGTCGATTACCGCATTGTCGCAGTGGCAGATGTCGCGTTTTGTCTGGTTACTGACCTGGGTACTGGCGCTTATTTTCATCCCGACCTGCCGCGCGCTTTCTAAGCGGGTGCTTAACCATTACGGGATGTGGAAAAAGCAAACCATTATTATCGGCAGCAGCAAAAATGCCCACGAAGCCTGGCAGGCTCTGCAGAGCGAAGAGGTGATGGGTTTTGACGTTATCGCCTTCTACGACGTGGATGGCACCTGTCCGCAGAGCATTCTCGACGGCGTACCGGTGTTGCGTGATGAGCAGGAGCTGTGGAGCCTGACCAACAGCGAAACCCAGTTTATCGTGGCGGTAGAGTTCGAGCAGAGCCAGTACCGTGATAAATGGCTGAAATCGCTGGCGATGCACAATTGTCGTTCGGTATCGGTCATCCCGACATTACGCGGCGTGCCGTTGTATGGCACCGATATGGCGTATATCTTCAGTCACGAAGTGATGATTTTACGCGTACAGAACAATCTGGCGAAACGCACCTCGCGTTTCCTGAAGCGCGCCTTTGATATCGTCGGTGCCCTGTCGATTATTCTGATGCTGATGCCAGCGCTGCTGGTGCTGGGTTTCCTGGTCGGCCGTGACGGTGGACCACCGATTTATGGACACGAGCGTGTTGGCATGAATGGCCGTAAATTCAAATGCCTGAAGTTCCGCTCGATGGTGATTAATTCTAAAGAAGTGCTGGAAGAAGTGCTGCGTACCGACCCGGTGGCGCGCGCGGAGTGGGACAAAGATTTCAAACTGAAAAATGATCCGCGCATCACCAAAGTGGGCCATTTTATCCGTAAAACCAGTCTTGATGAGTTGCCGCAGCTGTGGAACGTGGTGCGCGGCGACATGAGCCTGGTCGGTCCCCGTCCGGTTATTGAAGATGAACTCTGTCGTTATGCCGGTGATGTTGATTATTACCTGATGGCAAAGCCAGGCATGACGGGATTGTGGCAGGTCAGCGGTCGTAATGATGTTGACTACGAAACCCGCGTCTATTTCGACTCGTGGTACGTGAAAAACTGGTCACTGTGGAATGACATCGCCATTCTGTTTAAAACAGTCGGTGTGGTGTTGAAGCGAGACGGTGCGTATTGATTGTGAGGCGATAAGAGCGCGTTAACCGCGCGCTCTCGTGGTTCGGTGCCGTTGTCAGGCGTGTCGTTGTTAGCGGCCATCGTCAGGGAGAAAGTAGATTGTCATTACCGTTGCGTAATCCTCTGCTACTGTTATTCCGCCCTGATGGATGGTTACTACTTATAACAATTGGAGCAAAGGATAATGAACGACAGGTTCAGTGCTTAATTAAGTTAGTTTTACTTTTTGTTGGACGCTTACACAGCGGCGTATTCGCCTCTATCAATCAATAACTGATAGCGAAGATCTAAATGATTACAATCAAAATGAAATTGATACCCTTGCTGGTATCTGCCACTTTTCTTAGCGGGTGTACGATCGAACCAGGTCAGCGCCTTTCCACATCGGGAAAAGATGTCATCGAGCAGCAGGACAGCAACTTTGACATCGATAAGTACGTCAACGTCTTTCCGTTAACCCCAACGCTGGTAGAGAAAATGCGTCCTAAGCCTCTGGTGGCTCAGGCGAACCCTTCTCTGCAGAACGAAATTCAGAACTATGAATACCGTATCGGCATCGGCGACGTGCTGACCGTGACCGTCTGGGATCACCCTGAGTTAACCACGCCGGCCGGTCAGTACCGTAGCGCCAGCGACACCGGTAACTGGGTACATTCCGATGGTACGATTTTCTACCCATACATTGGTAAAGTCCGCGTCGCTGGCCGTACCGTAGGTGAAGTGCGTAACGAAATCGCCCGTCGCCTGGCGCAGTACATCGAAAGCCCGCAGGTGGATGTCAGCATCGCCTCGTTCAAATCGCAGAAGACCTACGTGACCGGTTCGGTGACCACTTCAGGTCAGCAGCCGATTACCAACGTACCGTTGACGATTCTGGATGCCATCAACGCCGCAGGCGGTCTGGCAGCGGATGCAGACTGGCGCAACGTGGTGCTGACGCACAACGGTCGCGAACAGCGCGTCTCACTGCAGGCTCTGATGCAGAACGGCGATCTGAGCCAGAACCATCTGCTCTATCCAGGCGATATCCTTTACGTTCCGCGTAATGACGATCTGAAAGTGTTTGTGATGGGCGAAGTGAAGCAGCAGGCGACCCTGAAAATGGATCGCAGCGGCATGACGCTGGCTGAAGCGCTGGGCAATGCGGCCGGGATGGATCAAACCACCTCTGACGCCACCGGCGTGTTCGTTATCCGTCCACTGCGCGGCACCGATCGCAACAAGATTGCCAACATCTATCAGTTGAATACCAAAGATGCGGCATCAATGGTCATGGGTACTGAATTCCAACTGGAACCGTACGACATCGTCTATGTCACCTCCACGCCGCTTACGCGCTGGAACCGTGTGATCTCGCAATTACTGCCAACCATTGCGGGTATCAACGATGTGAGCGAGAGCGCACTGCGTATCCGCAACTGGTCAAACTAAGGTTTCACCATGATTACGTCCGTGTTAGTCGTTTGCGTCGGCAACATCTGCCGCTCTCCAACCGGAGAGCGCTTGTTTAAACGCGCGCTTCCCAATATCCGGGTCAGTTCTGCCGGTCTGGGTGCCCTGGTAGGGCGTCCGGCCGATCAGACTGCCAGCGACGTAGCGGCCGCACATGGCCTGTCGCTGGAAGGACATCAGGCACAACAGCTGACGGCAGAAATGTGCCGCAACGTTGACCTGATTCTGGTGATGGAGAAGCGTCAGATTGAACAGGTGAACCGCATTGACCCGGCCGCGCGTGGCAAAACCATGCTGCTTGGGCACTGGCTCAATCAGAAAGAAATTGCGGATCCGTACAGAAAAAGCCGTGAGGCCTTTGAAGAGGTTTACGGGTTACTGGAAAACGCTACCCAGAAATGGGTCAACGTATTAAGCCGATAGTTGGGATTATCCATGAATATAAAAAACAAGGTTAGAACCGCGCCGGGAGAGGATTCGAATGGATGGGATCTGGCGCATCTTGTGGGACAGCTTATTGATCATCGCTGGATCATTGTTGCCGTTACCGCTTTCTTTATGCTGGCGGGCACGCTCTACACACTGTTTGCGACACCGATTTATAGCGCCGATGCCTTAGTCCAGGTTGAGCAGAAGAATGCCAGCACCGTTCTGAACGAACTGGACAGCATTCTGCCACCGACACCTGCTTCAGATACTGAAATCGAGATTCTTGAATCGCGCATGGTGATCGGCAAAACCGTTGACGATCTGGGTCTGGATACCGTGGTTGAGCAGAACTACTTCCCGGTAATCGGTAAAGGTCTGTCACGCCTGATGGGCAACAAGCCGTCAAACATCGCGATTTCGCGGCTGGAAATCCCACGCACTATCGACAAGCGTAACGTTGAACTGGAAGTAACCGGTCCGGACAGCTACACCGTGTCGAAAGATGGCGATGAGCTGTTCAAAGGTAAAGTGGGTCAGCTGGAGTCGCACGGCGACATCACCATGCTGGTGAGCGAGATTCACGCCGATGAAGGCACCAGCTTCACCGTGACCAAGCTGAACAACCTGCAGGCGATCCGTTCGGTCCTGTCTAACCTGACCGTTGCTGACAAAGGTAAAGACACTGGCGTGCTGGGCCTGGAATATCTGGGTGAAGATCCAGAGCAGATCAGCAAAGTGCTGAACCAGATCGTCAACAACTATCTGTTGCAGAACGTTGAGCGCAAGTCTGAGCAGGCGGAGAAGAGCCTGGAGTTCTTACGCACCCAGTTGCCGCAGGTTCGCGCCAAACTGGATGAAGCGGAAGACAAGCTGAACACCTTCCGTCGTCAGAACGAATCGGTTGACCTGTCACTGGAAGCGAAATCAGCACTCGACTCTTCGGTCAGCGTGCAGAGCCAGCTGAACGAACTGACGTTCCGTGAAGCCGAAGTGTCTCAGCTGTTTACCAAAGATCACCCGACTTACCGCGCGCTGCTGGAAAAACGCAAAACGCTGGAAGGTGAGCAGGCACAGCTGAACAAGAAAATCTCTGGTATGCCACAGACTCAGCAGGAAATCCTGCGTCTGACCCGTGACGTGCAGTCCGGTCAGGAGATCTACATGCAGCTGCTGAACCGTCAGCAAGAGCTGGGCATTAGCAAAGCCAGCACCGTAGGTGATGTTCGCATCATCGATGGCGCCGAAACCGCTAACTCGCCGGTAGCACCGAAGAAACTGCTGATTATCGCCGCCAGCCTGCTGTTAGGTCTGTTCGTGTCGGTCGGCCTGGTACTGCTGAAAGCGCTGCTGCATCACGGCATTGAAAACCCGGATCAGCTGGAAGAGCTGGGCATGAATGTCTACGCCAGCGTTCCCCTGTCAGAGTGGCAGCGTAAGAAGGACACCGAAGCCCTGGCGCGTCGCGGTAACAAGGTGAAAACCGATCCGCACGAAACGCTGCTGGCGCTGGGTAACCCGACTGACCTCTCCATCGAAGCGATTCGTAGCCTGCGTACCAGCCTGCACTTCGCGATGATGGAAGCCAAAAACAACATCCTGATGATCACCGGTGCCAGCCCGGGTATTGGTAAAACCTTTATCTGTGCCAACCTGGCGACTCTGGTGTCGAAAGCGGGTCAGCGCGTGCTGTTTATCGATGGCGACATGCGTCGTGGTTATACCCACGAACTGCTGGGCGCGGAAAACAAATCGGGTCTCTCCAACGTGCTGTCCGGTAAAACTGAGTTCAGCCCGGCGCTGATTCAGCAGGGCGTTTACGGTTTCGACTTCCTGCCTCGTGGCCAGGTTCCGCCGAACCCGTCTGAACTGCTGATGCATCGTCGTATGGGTGAGCTGCTGGATTGGGCGAGCAAGAACTACGACCTGGTGTTAATCGATACGCCACCGATTCTGGCGGTTACCGATGCGTCAATTATCGGTAAGCTGGCCGGCACCTCGCTGATGGTGGCGCGTTTCGAAACCAACACCACCAAAGAAGTGGATGTCAGCTTCAAACGCTTTGCCCAGAACGGTATTGAGATTAAAGGTGTGATCCTCAACGCCGTGGTGCGTAAAGCAGCCAATGCGTATGGCTATGGTTATGACTATTACGATTACGAATACGGTAAACCAACCAAAAGCTAATCACTGAGTTGCAGGGGCGGTCTGACCGCCCCTTTTTATCGCACCTTTGAATGACGACACGCATCAATTTACACAGGTGATTCTGTATATAACCAACAAAAGCGATGAAGGTATAAATCGCATGGCGAGCGTCACTCAACAGAATTCATCACCAGCATGGCATCAGCCTGTCGCACGCCCTGAAAGGCCGGCGCGCCGGGCACGCTGAGACGTCAGCCGGGAAGGCAATCAGCGTCGCCGACTGTTGGCATGAGAACTTGTGGAATTAAGGAATCACACCATGGCTCCATATTGGTATGTATCAGGGTTTTTACTGGTGATTTCGCTGGTTGAACTCCTGCTGAAAAAAGACGAACGAACCAACCATCTTCTGACGTATCTGCTCTGCATCGCGACCGTAACGCTGATTGTGTTCGGCGGCATACGCGGTCTCGGCACCGGGATGGATGACTACCAATACCGCAACTTCTTTGAAGATTTTATCCGGCGTATTCAGGTCAACGGCTTCTTCAATACCGTGGCGTTCTTCCGCTACGAGCCGCTGATTTTTGCTATCGCCACCCTGACCAGCCTGATTTCCCATAACGCCAGCACCTTCCTGTTCGTTTTTTCGATCCTGGCGGTGGGCACCAACGCGATCTTCTTTAAAAAGATGTCGCCGTATCCGGTGATGGCGCTGGCGCTCTACTCGGCGCATATCTTCATTAACAAAGATATGAACCAGATTCGCTTTGGTCTCAGCTCGGCCCTGTTCCTTGGGGTGATCTGGGCGCTCTACCTGAAGCGCTACTGGCTGGCGACCGGCTTCTTTGTGCTGTCATTCCTTAGTCACAACACCGCCGTGATGGTGGTGACGCTGATCCCGTTCCTGTTCATGCGTGAACGCCGCTGGTGGCCGATTGTGATTATCGTGCTGAGTATTCCGGCCTCCAAAGTCGGGGGAATGGGCTTCGTCTCGATCATCGCCGGTCACCTCGGGGCACTCGGGGAGAGGGCAGCCAACTACAACAACGACAACTCGTCCGCGGCCACCACCGGTAGCGTTTTCTCGGTCTCCAACCTGAAAAACGTCGCGCTGGTGTTCATCTTTGTTTATTTCATGCTGAGCAACCAGCTCAAGCGCGATAACTACGATGCCTGGCGGATGAACTACCTGTTGATCATCACCTTTGCCATCGGCGGCGGCATCAGGATCTTCTTCTACAACTACTCCTCCGGCGCGCGTCTGTCGAACTACCTGCTGCAGGTGGAGCCGATCATTCTGACGCTGTTGATCTACCAGTCGAAACGGGTCTGGAAGCCGGCGATGTTTGCCATGTTTGTCTTCTTCCAGATGTACTACCTCTACTACAACACCATTTCCCTGAAACAGGCTGTGGTGGGGTACGAGGTGGCACGCGAATTTAAACTGGTTCACTGATGAAACGGGGGCTGACGATGAAACGCTGTCTGCCGCTGTTGCTGATCGCTTCGCCGCTGCTGGTACAGGCGGCGAGCGCGCCGGCCGCGATTGTTATCGCGGCCTATGGCGATTCCACCACCGCCGGTGTGACCTCGTCAGGCGGCCGCAATATCATCAGCAAAGAGAACGAAATCAGCTATCTGCAGCAGATGTTGCAGCAGAAATATGGTCCGGCGGTGCGCATCGAGAATCACGGCTCGCCCGGTGCCCAGCTCACTGAGCTGATCAGGTCGCCGGTCAGCTGGGAGCAGCGCATGGCGCAGTCCGATGCGCGTATCATCCTGATCAATTACGCCATTAACGATGCGCGCATCTACTCGGCGAAAAACCGGCCGGCCGGGGCAGAAAGTCCTGAGGATTTTAATCGTACCCTGACCAGCCTGATTAAAACCGCCCGAGCGCATCACAAGCAGGTGGTGCTGCAACAGCCGAATCCGCTGTGTGGACGGGCCGAGCGCTGGAACGTCTGGCCTTACGTCTGGCAGCTGAATCAGGTGGCGCAGCAGCAGCAGGTGCCGATTGTTCGTCAGTATCAGCTGATTAAGCAGCAGGATGACTGGCGCAGCGAAATGTCTGCCGACTGTATTCACCCGACCAAAACACTTTATAAAAAGAAAGCTGAACAAACTTTTGAGCTGCTAAGCCAGCAATTTGACAGCGTGTTTAAAACCACCAGCTAACTTTATGATTTTATGGACTTCAGGAGCAGGGCGGAATGTACGTACTGATGATGGTGCTTTCACTGGGACTGGCGCTGCTGGTATTGCGCGCATTCTCTTTCCATCGTGGCATTTACAACGAAAGCGGGATTAAAAGCATCTCCGGATTGCGTGCGCTGCTGGCCAGCATCGTGGCTTTTTCGCACTTCGCGCATTATGTCTACGCACGCGATCATGACTGGATATTTGATAAAGACTATTTTTCCCTGATTTCGCAGGGCAACTTTTTTGTCAAC
This sequence comes from Pantoea brenneri, assembly GCF_038594305.1. Lineage (NCBI taxonomy): Bacteria > Pseudomonadati > Pseudomonadota > Gammaproteobacteria > Enterobacterales > Erwiniaceae > Pantoea > Pantoea brenneri. The sequence continues at coordinate 521,320 of NZ_JBCGBG010000001.1, forward strand.
AGCGGCAAGTTTGGCGTGGCGCTGTTTTTTATGATCTCCGCCTTTTTGTTTTACCGCTGGCTGGATAACGACGGTCTGACGCCCGGCGAGCTGACCCACAAACTGATGAAATCGCGCCTGCGCCGCATCGTGCCGATGTTCTGGTTTTCGGGACTGGTAGTGATGACGATTGGCTGGTTACAGGGCGACCTGGTGCCGGACCTGACGTCGCTGAAGCAGGCGATGCTGTGGCTGCTGTTTGTCGGCAATTACCACATCGGGTCGTTTATGACCGCCAATGTTAACTCTGGCGTCGAATGGACGCTGCGGCTGGAATGGCTGCTCTATCTGTCGATTCCGCTGAATTACCTGCTTAATCGCGTGACCGGCGGCCGCTACAAAACGCTGCTGATCCTCGGGTCGATTGGGGTGATTTTTGTGATTGCGGTGGCGCTGCGGCTGTGGGGCACCGCCTATACCGATCCCCGTCCGGTGCTCGGGTTTGCGATGGGCTATCTGGCCTGGCAGTACCGCGACCGCTGGGTAGCGGGCCGCAACTCAGCTCGGGCTGCGGGACTGGCGATTGTGCTCGCCGTGGTGGCGCTGTTCTTTACCAGCAGCGAGTTCTTCTACCTGATCTTTCTCTGCTGCCTGGCGCTGGTGTTTTTCATCGTCAGCAGCGGCAATGCGCTTTTTGGCCTGCTGGAAAATAAGACCCTGATGTCGGTTGGCGAAGTGAGTTATAGCCTCTATCTGATGCACGGCGTGGTGCTCTATTTTATCAAGCAGCTGCCGCTGCCTTCGCTGCAGCACGATTTTGTTCTTTATACCGCGCTTTCCACGCTGTTTTTTGTGGTGTCGTTTTACGTGGCGAAGCTGACTTATCTGTATGTGGAAAAACCGTTCATCGGCAGCAGCAATAAGAAAAAAGTGGCGATCGAAACCTCGCCGACAAATTAGGACATCACCGGTTACCCTGCTACGTCCAAACGTTATATCTTTGAAATTGGAACTGTTTTTAATGAGGTGCTGGCAATGAAGGACATTCGCTTCTCCATCGTAATTCCTGCTTATAATGCGTCAGAATCGATTGTGACGACGCTGGATTGCGTTAAAGCGCAGACGTATCGCAATTTTGAAGTGATCATCGTTGATGATAAGTCCGCCGATGCGGCCGCTCTGGCTGAAGTGGTGCGCAGCGAGCGCTATCAGGACCTGAACATTAACCTGGTGCTCTCCGAGGTTAAACTCAACGGCGCAGGCGCGCGCAACAAAGGTATTGAGCTGGCAACCGGCGATTACGTCAGTTTCCTCGACGCCGATGATGAGTGGCACGCCGATAAGCTGCGTCAGGTGAGCGAAAAAATTGCTCAGCTGGAGGCCCAGGGCAAGCAGAACGTGGTGATTTTCAGCCAGGTGAACATCTATCAGGATGGCGCTTTTCTGAAAGTGATGCCGATGCAGCCACCGGGTAAAAATGAAACCGTGGCAGAGTACCTGTTCGGTTGCTACGGCTTTATCCAGACCAGTACCATCGTGCTGAAGCGCGAAGATGCGGCAAAAATTCAGTTCGATACCCGCTATATCCGCCATCAGGATTACGACTTCTGCATTCGTGCCGATCGCATGGGCTATGAGTTCGTGATGATCGCTGCGCCGCTGGCCAACTACCATCTGGTGACGAAGTTCGGCTCGAAACACAAAGGCGAGTCGGTGAATTACTCGATGTTCTGGCTCGACGCAATGAAACCGCACCTGACCCCGCGTGACATCCACACCTACAAAGCCTTTAAGCTGCCGCTGCGCTACAAGATGGACGGCAAGGGATTGATGGCGAGCCTGACCTTTGCCCGCTACTTCTTCCTCACCAACCAGGACAATCGCGCTTACTTTATGAACCGGGTCAAAGACAAGGTCCGGGCGCGTTTTGGCGGTGAAAAAGCGCTCTCCTGATGCGCAGCCAGCTTCTCTTTGCTCCTGATGCCAGGAGCAGCTCTCTCTCTATTTTGCTTATTATTCTGGGTTAAAGATGAATAATCACGTTGGAACCGTCGGCATTGTCATGCCTATGTATAACGCACGTCAGACGGTATTACGCGCCGTGCAATCGGTTATCAATCAAAGTTATGCCGACTGGCACCTTTACCTGATCAACGATAAGTCGACCGACGATTCACTCGCCTGGGTGCGGGAACAGTGTCAGGACCCGCGCATTACCATTCTGGACAACGCCGTCAACATGGGCGCCGCCGAAACCCGTAACGTCGGGCTGCGGGCCTCCAGCGAAGAGATCATCGCGTTTCTCGACAGTGACGACGAATGGCACGCTGACAAGCTGGCGCAGCAGGTGGCGGCAATCGCCGCGGGTGACAACTTTGTCATCACCGAATATCACTACAAAACCCGCAACGCTGAGCACGATATCACCTACAGCAAGCCCTATCTGCAGCAGGAGAACTTCGTTAAGAAGCAGTATCGCGTCTGCTTCTCGTCGGTCTGTTTCCGTCGTCCGCCAGAGGGCATCTTCTTCCAGCGTAAGGGTCACGAAGACTTCCTTTTCCTGTATGAACTGTTCACCCGCTATCAGCAGGCACGCGTGATTCAGACCATTCTGGTCAATTATTACGAATTAGGTGATTCCCTTTCCCGCAATAAGAACAAAGCGGCGAAATGGCACCTCGAATTATTAAGAATTATCTATAAAAACAATCCTTTAAAAATCTATTACTATTACGGCTGGTATATGGTGAATGGCGTGCTGTTTACCCTGAAGCATCGTTAAGCCAATCGGCAGGATTGTCTTTATTATTTGAGGTGGATAGCGTTTCATGAAAAAAATCGTCCTGGTGATCAAAGATGCCTACTCGTATGCGGGCACCGAGAACATCTGTAACTTCATGTCAGAATGTCTTGGCGAAACGCACGACGTCACCATTTACTCGCTGGAAGGCAGCGGAAAAACCTTCTATCCGTTTGAGCACGTCAAACAGATCGTCAGCTTTGAAGGGCAGAGCAACCCGATTAAGAGCGCGGTGGCCCGCATTCATGAAGAGGGTTTCGACACCGTTTTCCTGATCAGCATGGGTCGCCTCAGCGTGATGTTCGCCTTCTGGAACCTGCTGGCGATGAAGAAAAAGCGTGGCAAAGCCTACGCCTGCGAACATATCGCCATTAACTCCTTCAGCAAACCGATCAAGTTCCTCAAGTTTCTGTTGCTGCGCTACTACGACCGCGTGATTGTTCTGACCGATAAAGATCATCAGGTGTTCAACCGCTGGCGCATTCCCAGCAAGCAAATCCCGAATCCGGTGGTCTACAAAGGTTATCAACGCCAGACGCGTCATCGTCAGGCGCTGGCCGTGGGACGTCTGGATAACCAGAAGGGCTTCGATTTGCTGCTGGATATCTGGCGCGACTTTGCCCGTTCCCATCCTGACTGGACGCTGGTGATTGCCGGTGACGGCGAACTGCGTCAGCAGTTGCACGATCAGGCTGCGGTGCTGGGCATTACCGACAGCGTGAACTTTGTCGGCAAGGTCAGCAACATTAACGATTACTACCGCGACAGCGACATGGCGCTGATGACCTCACGCTATGAAGGCCTGCCGCTGGTGCTGCTGGAAGCCAAATCCTGGTCTTTGCCGGTGGTGGCGTATGACTGCCCGACCGGACCGCAGGAAATCATCAATCACGGTGAAGATGGCTTCCTGGTGCCGATGAATGACAAAAGCACCTTTCTGGCGCGGATGGAACAACTCGCCAGCGATGACGCCCTGTTCTATGCCATGAGCGAAAAAACAAAACAGACCGCGCTGAAATTCGACGGAAATCAAATCAAGCAAAGCTGGCTGGCGTTGGTGTAATTCGGTGCTGGAAAAGCACCCTTGCGACGTGCCTCAGGGACACCGCCATGGCCGATTATCCGGCCTTATTGACTACGGGAATTGATGCATGAAAAGAAGAGAAGTTTTACAGACCGCCGCCTCCGCTCTGGTGGGGGCTCTCTCCGTGAGCACCTTTTCCAGCTACGCTGCTAAAAGTAACGGTATCGCCCTGAAGCCGGTCGATGCCACTGATGTACCGAAAGGTGATGTGCCGATCCTGACGCCGGAAAACGTTTACGCCATGCCGCCGCAGTTCTGGCAGGGCTTTGAAGGCAAACTGTGGATCGGTAAAGCTGGCACCGACGCCAGCAAACCGGGCAACCAGATCCCGGTCTACCTGCGCGATGCCAGCGGCAACGTGTCGCAGATCGCCCAGCCGGTGGCGCTGAATAAAGGCAATTTTTCGCAGTTTATTAAAGACAATGCGGCACTGATCGCCGATCCGTCGCACTCGATGGCGGTTGAAGACAATAACGGCCAGATGCTGTTTAACATCACCGACGTCAGCCGTCCTGGCGCGGCTGATTTCAGCCAGCGTCTGGCGCAGCCGGCCGGTTACCAACTGATTGGTGAAATCCCGTCAGTGGAAGAGTTACGTAAAACCCGTCCGCTGTTCGAAGGGGCCAAAGTGAAGCTGAAAAGCTGGCACGACGGCTTCGAAGTCGGCGGCGGCGAGTTTGTCGGCAGCTTCCAGCCAGCGCAGGATGATGGCGGCGTTAACTTTGCCGGCCAGGGTTTCCACTGGCGTCGGGTGGTTGAGGATTTCAACCGCTTAACCCTGTTTGATTTCGGTGCGATTGCCGACGGCAAAACCGACACCGCGCCGGCGATCATGGCGATGTTTACCTGGTCGCAGCAGGCTAACCAGCAAATCTGCGTCCAGTTCCCGGCCGGGACCTTTTTTGTCTCAGTCTGCGACTTTGGCGATAAATATCTCAACTTCTTCCGCGTGTCAGGCGCGATGGTCAACTTCGGCTATTTCCCGGCCACTACCGTGGTCTCTGACGGTAAGTCAGAGTTCATCTTCTCGATGAATGCGCGCCGGGTTGAGCTTTCCAACCTGATTTTCAACGGTAACAGTGACAAGAACCCGAACAAACAGGGCTTCTTCCACAATACCTGTCCTGGCGGTCAGTACTTCCGTGGCGCCTGCCTGCGTTTCAATTTTGTCGGCGGTACCGCCATCAGCCTGCAGGACACGCTGGATTGTAAAATCGACCAGTGGTACGCCTCGCGCTGCAGCGGCGACGTGATCAAATCCGGCTGGTCAGGGCAGAAGCAGGGCAAGTGGGACCACAGTACCGCGATTGAGTTATCTAACTTCAATGCCCAGCACTGCCGTGGCGGTAAAGTACTGAACCTGCCGCGCTGCGGTCAGTCGATTATTCACAACGGCTGGATTGAGCACTGCGACAACCCGGGCGACATCTCGAACGGTCAGTGGATCGTCGATGCGCTGAGCCTTGAGGATTGTAAGAATCCGCTGATCGCACACAACACCCGACTCAATATGCGTCAGACCAGCCTGCAGTCAGGCAGCTGGATTGACAACTCCAGCCAGGGCGATCGTCTGCTCAGCATCTGGGAGATGGGCTCAACCCGCGTTGAGTCGTACGGCGTCGCGCTGGATGGCAGCCTGAAGTACAACTACATCACCTCGCGCTGGCGGTTAGAGAACAACACCAATCAGGAAACCTGGTTCGATCTCGGCAGCCTCTACTCACCGACGGTGGGTGATTCGTGGGAGATTGAAATTTTTGGTCAGGCGCAGTTCAGCAACGGCAGTGGCGATCAGCCGCTGATGAACCTGATCAGCGACAAAACCACCGGTGGCCGCGCGGTGATCCACGTTCAGCGCAAGAAAGGGCGCTCGGAAGCGAGCTGGTCTGCCGAAGGCAGTTCGCCGGTGGTCGACGTGCGCTATGTGGCTGAGCATGACACCGACGTACGGATCTTTATCAAACTGGCGGGCTGGACCCCGGCGGCCGCGGTGCTGGTGAAAACTACCGGTAAAGACCGTTTTGTCACCGGACGCTGCGCGCGGGTGAATGCCCGGATGCAGCCAGGTAATCCGCCAGCCGGCGATGCCACCAAACGGGCACCGCAGCGCTTCAGCCTGCACAACGGCAAAGCCGGCGTCGGTGCCAACGAGCAGGGCGACCTGCTGATGGCGTCGCGGCCGCTGTCGGCCGATCAGGTTGATACCAGCAAGCCGGAAGGTTTTGTCTCGGTGGTGATCAACGGTAAACAGGTTGCGCTGCCTTACTTCGCCATCAAGTCGTAACAGATTCAGTTATCACCGATGCATGACGGCCGCCATAAAGGAGGCGGCCGGTCTTAACAGGAGCAGGACCCTTTGGGTGCGTTATCCCGTATTGCAGTTATTTAAACAGAGTTCATTTTGCCCGTTGCGGATCTGGGCGGCTTGCAGAATTAAAAAAATTCATTCGGAGTTGTTATGAAAATTTTATTGGTGGGTAACCATACGTGTGGGAATCGTGGGGATGGCGCGATTCTTCGTGGACTGATTGATTCAATGAAGTCTGCTCGCAGTGATTTAGACATTGATGTGATTAGCCGTTATCCAACCAGCTCCGGTTATTTGCTCCAGCAGGATATTCAGCAGGATTCGCTGTTTCTGCACAATAGCAAGTCAGCCAAAGGTTTGGTCGGTTCGTTTAAGCGTAAAGTGGCGAACCGCTTGATGCCCGACATTATGATGGCGCATCTGGGCAAGGGCGGCCTGTATAAGTCGTTCGCCGTGCCGCCACATCTGAAAGCGTTTACCGAAAGCCTGGCGAAGTATGATGCGATTATTCAGGTTGGCGGGTCGTTCTTCGTCGATTTGTACGGTGTGACCCAGTTTGACCACGCGCTGTGTGCGCTGATGGCGAAAAAACCGATCTACCTGATTGGTCACTCCGTCGGCCCGTTCCAGAACCCACGCGTTAATGCGCTGGCCAACTTCGTGTTCGATCGCGTCGACAGCCTGGTGCTACGTGAGTCAGTCAGCCTTGATCTGATGAAGCGCGATGGCGTCACCAGCTCTAAAGTGGCCGCCGGGGTGGATACCGCCTTCCTGGTACGGGCGCGTGAAGTGGAAAACCCAAGCCATAACCTGCTGCACTGGCAGGGCATTATCAGCGGTCGCAAAACCATCGCTATCACCGTGCGTGAACTGGCGCCGTTTGATAAACGTCTGGGCGTCACCCAGAAAGAGTACGAAGCCGCCTTTGGCCGGGTGATCAACGCGATGATCGCCGACGGCTATCAGGTGGTCGCCTTCTCGACCTGTACCGGCATCGACAGCTACGCTAAGGATGACCGTATGGTGGCGCTGACGCTGCGTGACCATGTGGCACAACCTGAGCATTATCATGTCATCATGGACGAGTTTAACGATCTGGAGCTGGGCATCCTGCTGAGTCATTGTCATCTGACTATCGGTACCCGCCTGCACTCCGCGATTATTTCCATGAACTTTGGCACCCCGGCCGTGGCGATTAACTACGAGCACAAGTCGATGGGTGTGATGAACCAGTTAGGTCTGCCGCAGATGGCAACCGATGTGAAAAGCCTGATGGATGGCTCGCTGATCGACAAGGTCCAGACGGTCCTTGCCGATTACGACAACATCAAGCAAAAGGTCGACACGGCCGTTGCGAATGAAAGGGAAATTGGCAACCGGATCACTGCAGAGATTCTCAAAGTATTAGGGTAATGTGATGAAACTGACTTTTTTCACCATGCGTTTCCCGGTTGCCTCTGAGACATTCGTACTAAATCAGGTGACCCATTTTATTGATGCTGGTTACGAGGTGGAGATTATTTCGGTGTTTCCCGGTGATTTAGTCAACCGGCATGCCGCCTTTGATGAGTATGGCCTGGCGGCAAAGACGCACTATCTGCTGCCGGAAGAGAAGGTCTCGATTGTCGATAAGCTGAACCAGCGTCTGCGGCTGGTGCTGCCGAAGGTCACTAAGCCGTCGCTGCTTCGTTCGCTTAACGTGCGCCGCTATGGCGCACAGTCGAGCAAGCTGCTGCTGCCGTCGATCGTCGCCAACGCCACCCAGACCTTTACCGCGGACGTGTTCCTGGTGCACTTCGGCTATGCCGGCGCGCTGGCGAACAAGCTGCGTGAGCTGGGTGTGCTGAAGGGCAAGCAGGCGACCGTGTTTCATGGGGCGGACATTTCCCGTCGTCACATTCTGGAAGAGCACAAGCTCGATTACGTTAATCTGTTCCGCCAGAGTGAGCTGATGTTACCGATCAGCCATTTGTGGCAGAACAAACTGATCGAGATGGGCTGTCCGCCGGAAAAAATTCACGTTACGCGCATGGGGATTGAGCCGGAGAAGTTTAACTTCCAGCCGCGCCAGGCGTTTCACTCACCGCTGCGTATCGTCTCGGTGGCTCGTCTGACCGAGAAGAAAGGGCTGGATGTGGCGGTGAAAGCCAGTGCGATCCTGAAACAGCGGGGCGGTCAGTTCCAGTACACCATTATTGGTAACGGCGATCAGGATGAGATGATGCGTGATTTCATCGCCCGCGAGGGGATGGAAGACTGCGTCAGCATGCCGGGCTTCAAGCCGCAGGACGAAATCCGCCGCGCCTTAAGTGAAGCGGATATCTTCCTGCTGCCGTCCAAAACTGCGTCCGATGGCGATATGGAAGGCATCCCGGTGGCGCTGATGGAAGCGATGGCGGTTGGTCTGCCGGTGGTCTCGACTTTCCACAGCGGTATCCCGGAGCTGATTGAGAACAACGTTTCCGGCTGGCTGGTGGAAGAAGACGATCCTGAGGCGCTGGCCGAAACGCTGCTGAAGCTGTCGCAGGGTGAAGTTGACGTCGCCCCGGTGGTCGCGGCGGCGCGCCATAAAGTTGAAACTGAATTCAATCAGCATATCGCCTACGGCGAACTGGCACAGATTCTGGAGCGACTGGCGTGAGTGGATTTAAGTCACAGGCGATCTGGCTGTTCGGCAGCACCTGCTTTTCTGCGGTGCTGCAGGTGGCGCAGCTCAGTTTTCTCGCCCGCAAACTGGAAACCCACGAGCTGGGGCTGTTAGCGATTATCAACGCCATTCTGGCGGTGGCCGGGGTGTTGCAGGATATGGGGATGAGCAGCTATCTGGTGCATCGCCAGAACATCACCCGCCGCGAGCAGAGCACCATCTACTGGGTCAACGTCTCGCTGAGTTTGTGTACCGGTCTGATCATGCTGCTGATCGCCTTCCCGGTCGCCTGGTTCTATCATCTGCCTGAACTGGTCGGGCTGATTATGCTGACCAGCCTCAACTTCCTGGTGCTGGGACATCTGTCGCAGTATCAGGCGCACTACATCAAAACCAAGCGGATGGTCTCGCTGGCGAAGATTGAGATGGGCACCAAGCTGTTTGCCTTTCTCTGCGTGGTGGCGATGCTGGAGTTCACCTCACTGACGGTGGCCGCGGCGATTCTGGGTCTGTTTATCAACGCCTTTACCCGCATCCTGTGCATGATTGCGCTGGGTGAGAAGTCCTGGCGTCCGACCTGGGAGTTCGATAAAGCGACCTTCTTTGGTGCCATTCGTTACGGCAGCTACCAGCTGGGCTCGCAGACCATTAATCAGCTGCGTACCCAGGCCGATGCGTTAGTGGTCGGTAAGGTAATGGGCGCTGAAATGCTGGGGGTCTACTCGCTGGCGAAAGAGCTGGTGCTGCAACCGCTGAAACTGGTCACGCCGGTGATTAACCGCCTGGCGCTGCCGCGTTTCGCCGAGAAACAGCACGATGCCGAACAGCTGAAGAAACTGTTCCTCAAAGGCACGCTGGGGATCATGCTGTTCAGCAGCGCGATGTACCTGGTGATTGGCATCTTCTCACCGGTGATTGTCCGGGTGCTGTATGGACCGGCGCATGAGCAGGTCTATCACCTGATTCCGCTGATGCTGCTGTTTGGCATGCTGCGGCCGATGGGTGGCCTGACCGGGGCGATTTCGCAGGCTAACGGGCGCACCAATGTCGAGTTCTACTGGAACATCGTGGCAAGCCTGGTGGTACTGGCAGTGCTGGCGACCACCTTTATCTGGCCGAACGTGCTCTACGTGGCGCTGACGCTCTCCATCTCGCAGATTCTGATCTCGGCGCTGGCGCATCCGTTCTTTATCAAGCCGGTGATTGGCATTCGGTTTATGCCGTATGCCCGCCAGTGGGTCGCGGTTTCAGCGGTGTTTGTCGGCGTAATGATGCTGGTCAATCACTTCAATCTGTTCGTGATGCCTGAGTGGTTTGAAGGCTGGCTGTAAGCCAGCAGCAGTGACAGTAACGGGCGACCTCAGGGTCGCCCGTTTTCATTTATCGCTGGTCTCAGCCGGTTGCGCAACGACAGCCGAAACAGCCGACGCCGATCACGTTTACTGGTTGTCTTTATTCAGTTTCTGCTATCGCTGGCAATGGGCAAAATGCCGAATTTCCATGGTGTGACAGAGAGTTAGTGTCCGATTTTCAGATAAAGATTATACTTGCTGTTCTGGCCGATCCTGCATAATCGACCCACATCTTCATTTTATTAAACGGAATAAATATGACCAAGCTTAAAGCAGTAATCCCGGTTGCGGGTCTCGGTATGCATATGCTCCCTGCGACTAAAGCCATTCCGAAAGAGATGCTGCCTGTCGTCGACAAACCGATGATTCAGTACATCATTGACGAGTGTGTAGCTGCAGGCATTAAAGAGATCGTGCTGGTCACCCATGCCTCTAAAAATGCGGTGGAAAACCACTTCGACACCACCTACGAGCTGGAAGCGCTGCTTGAAGCGCGCGTGAAGCGCCAGCTGCTGAGCGAAGTGCAGTCTATCTGCCCGCCAGGCGTGACCATCATGAACGTGCGTCAGGCACAGCCGCTGGGCCTTGGCCACTCTATTCTGTGTGCCCGCCCGATGATTGGCGACAATCCATTTGTGGTAGTGCTGCCAGACGTGCTGCTGGATGATTCCACCGCTGACCACATGCGTTATAACCTTGCGGCGATGGTGGCCCGTTTTGAAGAGACCGGCCACAGCCAGGTGCTGGCGCAGCACATGCCAACCTCCGATCTCTCTGAGTACTCGGTGATCACCACTGAAGAGCCGATTGATCACCCAGGCGACATCAGCAGCATCACTAATTTTGTTGAGAAGCCAGAGCATCCTGCTGAGCTGAACTCTGACCTGGCCGCCGTGGGCCGCTATGTGCTTTCTGCTGATATCTGGGCAGAACTGGAGCGCACTGAGCCAGGCGCGTGGGGCCGTATCCAGCTGACCGATGCGATCGCCAGCCTGAGCAAGCACAAAACGGTAGATGTCTCGCTGCTGACCGGCCACAGCTTCGACTGCGGTCGTAAACTGGGTTACATGCAGGCGTTTGTCTCTTACGGACTGCGCAGCAACGCTCAGGGCCGTGATTTCCGCGAAGCGATTCAGAAGATTCTCGCCAAACAACACTAACAGATTCGCCGCGCACCCCGCGGCAGAGAGAAAGGAGTTCACATGGCTATTTTAGTAACGGGTGGAGCGGGTTACATCGGCTCCCACACGGTGCTGGCGCTGTTGCAGCGCGGTGATGACGTTGTGGTACTGGATAACCTGTGCAATGCCTCGCGGGAAGCCATTAACCGCGTCGAGAAGCTGGCGGGTAAGAAAGCGACCTTCGTTGAAGGTGATATCCGCGATCGCGCCTGTCTGCGTGACCTGTTCGCCTCAAACAGCATTTCTGCCGTGATCCACTTCGCTGCGTTGAAAGCGGTGGGTGAATCAACCCGCATGCCGCTCGAGTATTACGAGAACAACGTCGCGGGTACCGTAGTGCTGCTGGAAGAGATGCGCGAAGCGGGCGTCTGGAACTTTATCTTCAGCTCTTCCGCGACCGTATACGGTGCAGATGCGCCGGTACCGTACGTTGAGACCACGCCGATTGGCGGCACCACCAGTCCTTATGGCACCTCCAAGCTGATGATCGAGCTGGTGATGCGTGACTTCGCCAAAGCCGAACCGAAGTTCAAGGCGATCGCCTTACGTTACTTCAACCCGGTCGGCGCGCATGAGTCGGGTGAAATCGGTGAAGATCCTGCCGGCATTCCGAACAACTTGCTGCCGTACATTGCTCAGGTTGCGATTGGCCGTCTGGAGAAGCTGGGTGTGTTTGGCGGTGATTACGATACGCCAGATGGTACCTGCCTGCGTGACTACATCCACGTGGTCGACCTGGCGGAAGGGCACCTGAAAGCGCTGGACCATCTGAGCAAGGTTGAAGGTTATACCGCTTTCAACCTCGGCGGCGGTAAAGGCTTCTCGGTGCTGGAGATGATCAAAGCGTTTGAGAAGGCGTCAGGCAAAGCGATTCCTTTCGAGATCAAACCGCGTCGCGATGGCGACCTGCCGGCCTTCTGGGCCGACGCCTCGCTGGCCAACCGCGAACTCGACTGGCGCGTGACGCGCGGCATCGACGAGATGATGCGTGATACCTGGAACTGGCAGAGCAAGAACCCGAATGGGTTTAAGTAGTTGAGTTTAAAACAACAAAAGCCTGTCAAATGACAGGCTTTTTGCATTTTTAAAACAAAATATTATATGTTCCAGGTCTCTTTCATAGACCTGGAGTCAGTGTTAGGATTTCCCAAAAAAATTAACGATGTTATTATAATCATCGAGTTAACCGAATAATAAACCGGCAATTGATTAAAAGCCGCACACATGGCTGTAAATGAGCGATTTGGTAGCTAAAGCCAAGGGCGGTAGCGTGGTCTAAAGTAATGATGATCTGAGGCTTTGATGAGGATAGTGTATTTTGTTAACACGGCTTGGTATTTCGAACTTCACTGGCTGGACCGTGTTAACAAGCTTGTAGATGATGGTTATGAAGTTCATCTGATAACCTGCTTTACCGATATAAACATAAAAAAAAGGTTAGAGCATTTAGGAATCAAGTGCTGGAATGTTAATATAGATAGATTCTCAATAAATATTTTTTCTAATGTTAAAAATTTAATAGCTGTAATGAAACTATTAAACAGTATTAAACCTGACCTGATACATACTATCACAATTAAACCTAACTTAATCGGGGGAATAATTGCGAGGTTTAAATCAGTCCCTCAGATAATAAGTATAGTTGGTCTGGGTAGAGTTTTCCTGAAAGATAACTTACTAAAAAAAATAGTAACATTGCTATACAAAACAGTAATATATAAAAATAATAAAGTGCAGATAATTTTTGAACATGCTTCGGACAAAAATACTTTACAGAAAGTTGTTTCTATCAACCCATGTAATTTATATGTGATTGATGGGGCAGGAATTGACACTGACAAATTTAAATATCATCCAGAAAAAAAAGATGGCGATTTTACCATTCTCTTTGCCAGCAGACTGCTTAAATCAAAAGGTCTTGAGATTTTGGTTGAAAGTGTCAAAAAGCTAAAAGCAGAGGGTGTTTGTCTGGAATTACTCGTGGCCGGAATTATTGATGAAGAGGACCCTGATCGAATTCCTTTAGAACAAGTCAAAGAATGGGAGAATGAAGGGCTTTTAAAATGGTTAGGGATGCGGAACGACGTTGAAAACCTTTTAAAAGAGTGCAATGTGATGGTTCTTCCAACTAAATATGCAGAAGGAATACCACGCATAATATTAGAAGCTTGCTCAATTGGTCGTTCATGTATTGTAGGAGACATGCCGGGTTGCAAAAGCATCATTGAAGATAAAGTCAATGGAGTCGTTCTCAAGCAACATTCGGTTGATGCATTGAGTGCAAGTTTGAAATTTTTAGCGCAAAACCCAGGCATTAGAAAAAGTTATGGATTTAAATCTTCAGAGATTATAAAAAGGAAGTTTTCTAAAGAAATAATAATCGGTAAAACACTCGAAGTTTATAAAAAAGCATTATGTAAATAAATTAACGTCTAACAGGAATAAGTATGTTATCCGCTCTAAAAAATATGCTTAAAGGGTTTCATCATAACAGAGACCTTATATGGCAAATGACTAAGAGAGAAGTAATGGGGAGGTATAAAGGATCTTTTTTTGGGTTAGCGTGGTCACTGTTTAACCCATTAATGATGCTTGTAGTATATACATTCGTTTTCTCGGTAGTTTTTAAAACACGTTGGGGTACAGATCCAAATGCTGGAAAGACAGATTTTGCTATCGTGCTTTTTATTGGGCTAATAATATTCAATTTATTTTCAGAATGTATTGGACGAGCCCCTGGGTTGATTACGTCAAATGTAAACTATGTCAAAAAAGTAGTATTTCCACTCGAAATACTCATATTTATTAATTTCTTTGCTGCTTTGTTTCATGCTCTGGTAAGTTTTGCCGTGCTTTTACTGGCGATAATCGTATTTAAACAGCAGGTACATCTGACCATACTCCTTCTTCCTATCATTGTTTTGCCACTAATGCTCGCCATTTTAGGTTTGAGTTGGATTCTTTCCGCATTAGGTGTTTTTGTTAGAGATATAGCACAAACTATTGGTATTGTTATAAGTGTGCTTATGTTTATGTCGCCAGTCTTTTATCCTATCTCAGCGTTACCTGCCGCTTTTCAGAAAATAATTATGCTTAACCCCTTAGCGTTTATGATTGAAGAAGCAAGGAAGGTGGTTTTTTGGGGGGTCAACCCTGACTGGACGATGCTAATAATTAACCTGCTCATTGGCGGGATTGTTTGTATTGTTGGATATGCTTTTTTCCAAAAGGTAAGAAAAGGGTTTGCTGATGTCCTCTAACGAAAGTGCAATCATTGTTAATAATGTAAGCAAATGTTATCAAATATACGATAATCCTCGCGATCGTCTTAAGCAATTTATATTTCCTAGATTTGATAACATGCTAGGTCGCGAAAGCCGAAGTTTCTATAATGAGTTCTGGGCGCTTAAAGATATAAATTTCGAAATAAAAAAGGGTGAGGCAGCAGGGATTATCGGGCGTAATGGCTCAGGTAAAAGCACATTACTGCAGATTATTACCGGCACTTTAACACCCACTACAGGGACAGTAACAACAAATGGGCGAATTGCAGCTTTACTTGAATTAGGATCGGGTTTTAATCCTGAATTTACAGGCAGGGAAAATATATATCTCAATGGTGCAGTTTTAGGCTTATCGAAAAAAGAAATAGATAATAAATTCGATGCTATAGCTGGCTTTGCTGATATCGGAACACATCTTGAACAGCCTGTAAAAACCTATTCGAGCGGAATGATGGTTAGGTTGGCGTTCGCTGTGCAGGTTCAGCTTGAGCCTGATATTTTAATTGTTGATGAAGCCTTAGCTGTAGGTGATGCGCTTTTCCAGAAACGTTGTTTTCGACAGATTGAAAAATTAACCAGTAATGGTGTAACACTTCTTTTTGTATCGCATGATCAAGAGTCAGTCAGGACTTTAACTAATAAATCAGTTCTGTTAGATCGTGGAAAACAGTTAATGACTGGTTTATCTTCAGAAGTGCTGCTCGAGTATAGGCGATTGTTGCACGACGAAGAAAATAAATTCTATTCAAATCTAGCTAACGATATTGCAGAAAGAACGAAGTTAGAAACTGAATCTGTTGCTATTAATGAGCATGCTTCCGAGTTAGAGGATGATAACAACGAAGCTGAGCTGTTAGTGTCTGACGTATTACGCTCTGATAAACTTTCTTTCGGGGAAGGCGAAGCTATTGTAGATGGTGTTGAATTATTTAATGCAGCTAATGAAATTAGCAATGTTTTCAATCCGGGAGAAAAAATAACTATAAGAGTTCATTTCTCCGTTCATCAGGGCACAGATAAACTTAATATTGGTGTGCGCATAAGAAACAAGGAAGGTGTGAAAATATATTCCTGGGGGACACTTAATCAGGATATGTACAAAATAAGCTCTGGCATTAAGGATGGTTTATTTTGGCAGAAAAAATTTGAGAAAGGGTATAAAGGTTTTGTCGATCTTGAGTTTGATTGTACCCTTGGCAGCAATTTATATGAAATTCAGGCGTCTGTAACATATGAAGAAACGCCCGACTATTTTTCACAACGTATACTTCATTGGCGCGATGAAGCCGCTTTTTTTCATGTTCACGTGCTGAGGGATATCTACTTCTTTGGTGGTATTACTGATTTAAAAATGATTGCAAAGTGGTGATGAAATGCTGAATCCTGAATTCATTGATAAAATTTATGGTGTTGGTAGTTACGTATTTGTTAACTGTAGCAGTGAATTCTCGAGTTATTTTTTATCAGCTGGTTATAATGTATTAAATGTTAAAGAATTAAGTGCCGGCAACTTCAATGCAGGCTATAAATATGACTTTATGGTAGTTAACTATAGTTCTGTTATAGATAATATAGCCTTTAATGACTTTATCTCCAGGTGTCTGCATAGTTTAAACCATGTAAAAAAACTACTGATAACTGTAGATGAAGATATGCAGAAGACATCTGACTTCATTTGTTTTCACACGATGATAAAATCATCTGGTTTTAGATATGATGATGTAACAGCTGAACTTTTGGAATTACATGCTCTCGGCCAGTTGTGTATTCCTCTGATTTCGTTAAATTTAAAATCCTACGATATAGATGATAAAAAAACCGAACACAGTATTGTTGAATTGACTCAATATGTGAGACCTCATGAAAATGTATGTTTAATATATGAGGGGGGTGATTTTTTCGCTAGTATCTTATCCCAAAGGTGTATATTTAAAGATATCAAAAAATTCAGGAGTGCAGAGGCATTTTTTAAAGGCATCCGAATCATAAACGACATTAACAAAGTCAATGATAAGGAAAAAAAGAAGTATTTTGACTGTATATTCGTCTTAAATAAAGAAAACGATATAACTGATTTAAGTTCTCTTGTGAGATATACAGAGAATTTATGTCCGGGCGGTCGTATAATATTTAGATCTGATGACTTTCAGGATTTGGCACCAGACCGGTTGTTCGAATTAGAAGTTGCATATATAAGTAAAGATCGTCAGGTTCCTGATAACACCAGCGGTTGTGATATAGTCCAAGGTAGTCTGGATGGCTATTTTGTTGCAATGAAAAACCCTCTAATAGATATCCAAAAATTCGAATATATTGAAAAAACATATTCATATAGTTCTCCACCAAAGAACTTAATTATGTTTGAAAGAGATTATCTTAATCCATGGTTGCTCAAAGCAGTAGTCGAGTTTCCAACCAGAAACAGGAACCGATTTGCACTAAAGCGATATGCTAAAAAAATCTTAAGAGAATATGATAGTAAATTGCCTGACTATGCCGCTGCTATTGCTATTCTCGGATATCAAGCTTTTTCAGAAAAAAATAGCATACCCTTCGTTCTTACTGAAATTAATAATTATATAAAAGTCGTTAATCAAATCAAAAAAAAATCGCCGCATCAAATAAGATGGTTAATATCACTTTCAGTTTTGGGCGCAGAAATTTCAAAATTGCAGAATAAGAAAAACGAAGCGTTAAATTTGTACCTTGCAGCGCTCAGTTATCCATACGAAAAGTTTAGTCCAACTATAGGTACGAAAGTTCTTCAGGCATATTATAATATTGCTATGATGCTTTATACGTCTGGAGATACAATTAACTGCGAAAAGTATCTATCAGAAGGGCTTGAAAGAGGTATAGATATTTTAAATGTATCTTATAAAGAGCTTTTGGGTAGTCAAGAAAAACCACTCGTTTTTACTCTCTTTATTTATCATGACATCATTGACTGGTTGATAAAGCTATCTAATCTGAAAAATAATTTGGGTGAGCATGATAATATAATCCCTTTATTAAATGATCAGACCTGGTCAGCTCTCCTGAAAGAACGTATGGATGCTATTAAAAATATGAATAGCATGATTAAAGAAAGAGACGATACTATAGTTGATCAGGGTAGGATGCTGGAAGAGCGTATGCAAGCTATAAATGAACTTGAATTAGTCATTAAATCACAGCAAAAGCTCGTTGAAGAACGATGGGACGCTATGCAGCAAATGGAAAAAATGATTATTGAAAGAGATAATACTATATCTGAGCTTAAAAATTTAATTTAATTATCGATGAAGGGCATTGGTTTGCTTTTCGTAATTTACATCATTATTAGGACCTGAATTTATTATGTCCACCATCTCATGGTTTATTCCTAGCTTGATAAAAGGATCAGGCGGGCACCGTACTATTCTGCAGCATGCACATTATCTTGAAAGCAAAGGGCATAGTTGCACCATTTACCTGGAAGATGAACATGGTATTGGGAATCCTGCGGACAAAATATTATCTCTTTTTAATATGCATTTTAACAGCGTTGTATACGGATGGAAAAACGCTATTGCATCGGATGTGGCAATTGCAACCGTGTGGTATTCCGCAGCATTCGTAGCTTCACTTCCTTTCAATTGTAAGAAAGCTTATCTGGTACAGGATTATGAAGCCTGGTTTAATCCGATGGGTGATGCTTATTTAATGGCCGAGAACTCATACCAGTATGGGCTTACGCCAATAACTATTGGCCGCTGGCTAAAGCATACTCTGAAGGAACGCTTCAATGTTGAAGGTTATCATTTTGAGTTTGGTGCAAATCTTGATATTTATAAAAAGGATGTTCTGGTAGTAAAAGAAAAGGCCATTTGTTTTATTTATCAACCAGATAAACCTCGCCGTTGTTCAAGGATAGGTATAGAAGCACTTGGGATTGTTAAGCATAGAGTCCCTGATGTGAAAATATATCTATATGGCTCGGATGTTAAAGAAAATGTATGGTTTGAACATCAGAATTTAGGATTAATTAACCTTAAAGAGTGCAATGATTTATATAATAAGTGTACTGTTGGTTTGTGTCTGAGTTCATCTAATCCTTCTCGTATACCATTTGAAATGATGGCATCAGGTCTACCTGTAGTTGAATTGTGGCGTGATAATAATTTATATGATTTGCCTGATTCAGCTACATTGTTAGCTAAGCAGACTCCCGAAAGTCTGGCTGAAGCTCTTATTGAGTTATTAGCTGACCCGGCTCGATGTGCAATGATGTCAAAAGCCGGTGTAGATTTCATGGAATCCCGAAACCTGTCTGTTGAGACTGAGCAGTTTTCGTCTGCACTGGAGAAGTTTTTAGCAGGGGGAACCCCAGACTCGAAACCTGTTCAAAGAATGTATCAGGGGAGGCTGGTTGAGGCCGCAATAACACGTCAAGCTACTCTTGCAGCATTGCACATAGTATCCCCATCCCGATTAAGAAAATTAGCAATGTTGTTGCCTATAGGATTGCAAGGCCCATTGAAAAAATTATACCGAATTGTGAAAAGGTAATATGATAATGAAATTCAAGTTAAAAACAGTTGATGTCTGGGATACTTTATTAAGAAGAAAATGCCATCCAGATACTATTAAATATGCAACTGCAAAATACCTGTATTTTAAATTTATAAAATTTCACGGTATAAATAATATAAAAATTATTTTTGATAAGCGCGTGGAAATTGAGAGGGAAATCGGCCGCGAGACAGCACTTAGTGGATATGATGATGAGTATCTTTTTGAAGATGTTATTTACAAGTGGTGCCAGTTTTTTTTGAAGGGCTTTTCAGAAGAAAATTTGCAAGAAGCTGTTAGTGAACTTTGTAAATATGAATTTAATCTGGAAATGTCCCTGACATCGCCCGATAAAAGTATTATCGAATTATTGGAAAATAACCCATCGGAGCAGACTTTATTCCTTTCTGATTTTTATATGTCCGGGGATCGTCTTAAAAAGCTAATAGATAAGAATGGTCTTGGTGCCTACGTTTCGGATGGGTTTTCATCTGCAGACATTAAGCTTAATAAAAGATCTGGCAGACTTTTTGACTATGTTCAGGATGAGCTAAAAATAAATGCGACTGAGTGGTTACATATTGGCGATAATGAGTGGTCTGATGTAACACAACCGGGAAAAAAGGGTGTTAATTGCATTCATTTTCTTCCTCCGGAAGCGCACAACAAGAGAGTAGAACTGGAGCTTCTATTCCATGATAAGAGTAAGCTTTTTGAAAATGCCATTAATGGCATTGAAAATTCATTAACAGAAAGCGATAGTTCTTATCAAAAGTATAATGAAAACTTTAATTTGGGTATTAAAGTATCTCCTTTCATTTTAGGTTATTCGTTATTCATTCTTGAAAAAGCGTTAGAATGCGACTGCAAAAAAATATATTTTTTTACCCGTGAAGGTGAGTTTTTTATTCAGGCTTTTAACTTACTGTTGTCCAGGTTAAAAATTGATCTTCCCGAAGTGAATTTCCCAGAATTTAATATTCTGGAAGTAAGTCGTCTGGCTACTTTTGCTGCATCGATCACCGAAGTCACGACAACAGAAATGATGCGCATATGGAATCTCTACTCCTCACAATCAATGGAAGCTTTTTTCAAAACGCTAAGTATTGATAAAGCAAAATTTGAAACGTTACTCGGGAAGTATAATATCCCGTCAGAAGAAGTTATTCGATATCCATGGCAGGATTCGAGAATACAGTCTTTATTTTCGGATAATGATTTTAAAGAAATTATCATTAGCCATCGAGATGAAAAAAGAAAATTATTGACAGCATATCTAAATAGTAAAGGCCTTAATGATTTATCGGAAAACATTTGCGTTGTTGATGTAGGTTGGCGGGGAACGATTCAAGATAACATAGCATTGTGTTTACCTAAGGTTAAATTTCATGGTATCTATTTAGGACTCGCAAAATTCTTAAACCAACAACCTGATAATAGTAAAAAATATGCATACGGCCCTGATTTGAACATTTCACCGGAGTTGCCTCACTATTTAGACTCAGTCGCACCGATTGAAATGATTTCTAACTCTCCATCGGGTAGCGTAATAGGTTACCAAAATAACGGAGACAGTATTAAAGCCGTTAGGAAAATTGATAAAGGCGAGAATCAGGCGTGGGAATCATTCACGAAAGATTTCCAGGATGGTATCTTGTTTTCAATAAAAAAATGGGCCGAAGGTACTTCGCTATATATTATATCAAGTGATGATTTAAGGCCTTTATCTTTAAAGATTTGGGGTGATTTAATAACTGGTGTCAATGACTCTCTTAACAATGCATTTAGTAATTTAAATCATAATGAAACATTTGGTTTAGGAGGCTATGTATCAAAAAAATACACTCCTTCATTAATTGATATTTTTAAATCCTTATTTGACTGGAAAAAGAGACACGAGCTAATAGATTTTGTTATAGCTAATCAGTGGAGCGATGGTGTCAGAAGGAAAAACGATTTAAGTTTTATCCATCGCCATGTGCTAGCAGCTATAATTGATCTTGCCGTGTTCTATAAGAGAAAAATAAAGCGGCGTTAGTAATTAATTGAAGTTTGAATTTTATGAATTATTTACAAGTTGCACGTTGAGCTTTAATAAGCTAAGTGTTAAAAATGTATCAATGATTTCATTAGACAGGAGTAAAAAATGTCCAAGCAACAGATCGGCGTTGTAGGTATGGCAGTGATGGGCCGCAACTTGGCTCTTAACATTGAGAGCCGCGGTTACACTGTTTCTATCTTTAACCGTTCACGCGAAAAGACGGATGAAGTCATCGCGGAGAATCAGGGCAAGAAGCTTGCTCCTTTTTACACCGTTGAAGAGTTTGTCGAATCGCTGGAAAAACCACGTCGTATCCTGCTGATGGTTCAGGCAGGGGAAGCGACCGACAAAACCATCGCCTCACTGACGCCACACCTCGATAAAGGCGACATTCTGATCGATGGCGGTAACACCTTCTATAAAGACACCATTCGTCGTAACAAAGAGCTGTCAGACCAGGGCTTCAACTTCATCGGTACCGGCGTATCCGGCGGTGAAGAGGGCGCGCTGAAAGGCCCATCTATCATGCCGGGCGGCCAGAAAGAAGCCTATGAGCTGGTTGCTCCAATTCTGGACAAGATTGCGGCACGTGCAGAAGATGGCGAAGCCTGCGTAGCTTACATCGGTCCGGACGGCGCGGGTCACTATGTGAAAATGGTGCACAACGGCATCGAATACGGCGACATGCAGCTGATTGCAGAAGCTTACGCGTTGCTTAAAGGTGCACTGGGTCTGAACAACGAAGAGCTGGCGGAAACCTTCACCGAGTGGAACAACGGCGAGCTGAGCAGCTACCTGATCGATATAACCAAAGATATCTTCACCAAGAAAGATGAAGAAGGTAACTATCTGGTTGATGTGATTCTGGATGAAGCAGCGAACAAAGGTACCGGTAAATGGACCAGCCAGAGTTCACTGGATCTGGGCGAGCCACTATCGCTGATCACTGAATCAGTGTTTGCCCGTTACCTCTCCTCGCTGAAAACGCAGCGTGTTGCGGCTTCCAAAGTCCTGAGCGGTCCACAAGCTCAAGCCTTTACCGGTGATAAAGCTGAGTTTATCGAGAAAGTGCGTCGCGCACTCTACCTCGGTAAAATCGTCTCTTATGCGCAGGGCTTCTCACAGCTGCGTGCGGCTTCAGAAGAGAACAACTGGGATCTGCACTACGGTGAAATCGCCAAGATTTTCCGTGCTGGCTGCATCATCCGTGCCCAGTTCCTGCAGAAAATTACTGATGCCTATGCTGAAGATGCAAGCATCGCTAACCTGCTGCTGGCGCCGTACTTCAAAGATATCGCCGATCAGTATCAGCAGGCGCTGCGTGATGTTGTTTCTTACGCGATTCAGAACGGTATCCCAACGCCTACCTTCTCTGCGGCGATTGCTTACTACGACAGCTACCGTTCAGAAGTGCTGCCTGCCAACCTGATTCAGGCGCAGCGTGACTATTTTGGTGCGCATACCTACAAGCGCATTGATAAAGACGGTGTGTTCCACACTGAGTGGTTAGATTAGTACAAGTATTAAATCAAACCCGCGTCTCGTTTCGCGGGTTTTTTTATACCATTAGTTGCTTTACTTAAGCATTAATATAATTTATATTTCTTTGATGTACCCTATTGTTTTTGCAAACATGAAAAATACTAAACATAGAATAGAGGCTTTAGACGGGTTAAGATTTATAGCTTTTCTTATGGTAATGTTTTATCACTATTTATTTATTGCGCCATTGCAAGGGTCTATTCCCAGAGCTTATGCTGTTGAAGCTTTTTCCTTTGGAGAATATGGGGTTGATCTTTTTTTCTTAATAAGTGGTTTTGTAATAACACTCTCCTCAGAGAACCGTACTGCCAGAGGTTTTTTAATAGCACGTTTTAATAGGATTGTTCCTTTATTCATCGCTTGTGCATTGATTGTTTTTTTGTTTAGTGTAAGCCTGCCGATGATTGACGCTAAAGAAAGAATCGTTTCACTTTTATATAGCCTATCTTTTTTTCCGAAAATTTTTGGGAAAGAATATTTTAGTGCAGTTTACTGGACTATAACTATCGAAGTTACATTTTATATTTTAGTTGCACTATTAATGAGCTTGAATTTATGGGATAAGAAAAGGCTATTAGTTTGTGCTATTTGGCTTATTATTTCTTATCTGAACTCGTTTATATTTAAAAATGCTCTTTTGTCAACTTTGCTAATAACACAGTATGCAGGACACTTCATTTTAGGAATAATGCTTTTTGAACTTAGAACATCGAGTATTAAACCTATTCATATGTTAATAATGCTGCTTTCTAGTGTGTTAGTTTATAATAATATGGTCAAGCATCAACTATGGATAGACAGTTTCAATGTCCATTTTGATCATGCTTCAATACTGTTTACATGTTTTTTCCTAATCGTATTAGTGTGGATAGGTTCAAATATTAGTTCTTTGGGTGTTTACTATCCTCTCGTACGATTTTTAGGCGCTATGACCTATCCTTTATACTTGATTCATGCAGATTTAGGTTTTTGGTCACATGCTATCTTTGAACGAAAGTGGTGGGGGAAATATGCATTTTTTAAAGAATATGTCGGTTATTACACCATGACAATAATTGCAATTTTACTGGTGTTTTTGATTGCATATGTGCTGATAAAATACATTGATCCCATAGTTCAAAAATCCCTGAAGAAGTTTTGGGTTTCAGTTGGGTTATACAAAAGCGCAAATGCAAAACTGTAGTTTAAGAGTTAGGTTTGCTTAAATATAAAAAAAAGGGCTATGCCCTTTTTTTATATTATTTAATTTAAGTCTTATTGCGATTCCTTTTTTTTCTACCAATTCATATGTTATATGAGCACTTGATAACATAGTCCCAATATAGGCAATTAATAATGTTAAGTAACCAGGATGCATATTTAACGTTTTGCTTATGTATTCATAAAAGGTGGCAAGAATTAACATTACAGGAATGTGGCATAAATAAATGCTGTACGACCGGTCGCCAAGCCAGTTTAAAATATGTGTAATCAGGGATCTTTTAATAGTGATATTATTTAGGAATATATAAAATAAAAATGCTCCGGACAACCCTATTGATAAGGATACGAATTGTGTCGCGACTAATAAAGGTGATGCTATCAGGGTAATGAAAAAAATTAAAAATAATAACTTTGATAATAAAGGGTTGATAGGTATTTTTTTGTCATTATATAGATAAATAATGGCACCAATAAAAAACGGTATTGGTCTAATCCACCAGGCATAGGCCATATTTTGTGGTTCGGCGGCAGGAATAAATATCGAGAGAATACATATTATGGTGAATATAAAAGCTAATATATTTATATTCCTGCTGAGCGGAATATAGATCAATGCTATAAGGAAATATAACTGCCATTCTAACGATAAAGACCACGTTACACCTCCCGAGCCATTCGAACAGATATAGCCGTTTGTTACACAGTGATGAAGGTATATATTCGATACAGCCATCAATGAAGTCAAAAAGGTTTTAAACTCGCTTAGCGGGTTTGTATAAAACCGTTCAGCTGTGAAAAAGCAGGCTAGCACGGTCAAAGTGCCCCACACCATCAGAACAGGATATAATCTAAAAAATCTTTTTAATAAAAATGACTTGAGATGCTTAACAAAATCACCTTTTCCGCTGGATTGATTTTTTAAAGACTTACACATTAAATATCCAGATATTGCCAGAAAAATGTCGACTCCGGGCCACAACTGAATATACCTGAACATTTCAAGATACCAACTCTCTGTTGGCATCCTGATTTTATAATGTTGCATTACAACCATTATAATAGCTATAGCCCGGAGAATTTGTATGTTTAGATTTTTACCGTCATGCGGTGGTTTTGTCGATTTATCAAATATCTCATTAAGTGCCTTGCTTCAGGTCTTACACATTAACATGTCAAAAGAATACTTTTATACATGCAACATTAATTGGCCCACTCTCCTGTAAAATTACAGGAAGGTGTGGAAGCCATTTTAAGTACTGACCAATTTTAACTGAAATGCTTTTCCCCGGGTATCAATTAAGCATCTCATCAGTTGCAAATTTTTGATTTCATCCCACCAGTAAATCCCCGCTCCGAATCTCACTCTCGCCCGCCAGTCTCACCACCAGCATGCCAGCCGTTGCAAACCGTACCCAGTGCCTCGCATACAGAATGCCACCGTGCTCAGCCATTAATGGCGTGATCTGATCGGTGACCGGATCAACAATTTCTGCCACCACTTCGCCAGCGCGAATCCGCGCGCCCAGTGGCTTGCGGTGCAGGATCAAACCGGAAACCGGCGAATGAATGTATTCACAGGCCGCCAATGGCGTCGGTAGATTCTTCAGGGCAGGCGAGGGTGTAGCTGAACCTTCACTGTAGCGCTCTTTAATCATGCTCTGCTCATCGGCTGCTTCGACCACCTCAGGCGCGCTCAGGCCGGTACCGTTTTCGCCAATTGCCACCACATCTTCGCCACCGGTGGTCACCGATACCAGTTCATCGCCGCCAATCACCGGGGCCGCCACTTCCACCGACACCGCCGGTTCGCTGTAACCGATATAGCCGCCTTCCTGCAACGCCGAAATAATCGCATCAGCATCTTTCTCTGCCTGCTCCGGTGAGACATCGCGCACACCCCGCAGTTCGAGAGTGACCGGCAGCAAGCCGCGCGGCATCGGGAAATCTTTGCCATAACGTTCGGCCAGCGTCAGCCAGGGCTCACAGCAGGCTTCATCAAACGGTTCGCCGCCTGAAATCTGCGCCAGCAGTTGTACTTCACTGCCTAACCAGCGCGCCAGCGGCTCGATATCCGGCCAGGCGTGCGGCGTGGTGTAAAGGTGCGGCACCGCTTCCCAGTCACAGTGCAGATCAATCATCAGATCCGCCTGGCTGGCCATGCGCATCAGGGTAAAACGCTGTGCATCCAGCTCGGTTTTTGGCACCGTATCGCGGTAGTGACGATCGATCGCCTCACGGATCAGCGTTTTATTCTGCGCTTCGCTCTGGGTCAGACTGTCGGCCAGCCCGGTTGCCAGCGTCTCGCCCAGCGAGGGGAAGCGGCGATTAAAATCCTGTCCCGATAAGGTATGAAAACGACCAAGATGAGTGCCGTGCCAGTGCTGGCCCAGTGCCAGCGGATTGGCGACCGGCACCAGTGTGAAAGCGGCTCTCAGCTGGCCGGCTGACTCCAGCGCCTGCAGCCGCTGCTTTAAAAACCACGCCACCGCCATGCCCGGCAACTCGTCGCCATGCAGCGCAGCCTGGATATAAACCTGACGCGAGTGGTTTTCAGCAAAATGGAAACTGATGATTTCACGTTGGGTGCCTAAAGAGGCGCTTAACAGAGGATGATGTTGTTGATGCATACCGTGTTAATGTCCTGTAGTCGGCGAAGGACGACAGTGCGCCGTCCCGAAAAGGTTAGAGTATAGTGCCGGATCGCAGTCAATGACGGAAAAGCCGGCTCGCGCCGTTACTGCTGAATAGAGATATCGGTGGCGAAATAGCGCTTCTGGATCTGGTCGAAGGTGCCATTCTTCTTGATCTCGCTAAAGGCATTATCCAGCGCGGTTTTAAGCTCCGCGTCACCTTTGCGCAGGCCAATAGCGGTACCGGGACCGATAATCGGATCCTGAACAATCGGGCCTGCCAGCTCGAAATCTTTCCCCTGCGGATGTTTGAGGAAGCCAATTGCCGCCTGCGCCGCATCGGTAAACACCGCATCCAGACGACCGGCAACTAAATCACTCTCGACCTGTGCCTGATCGCCATACGGCACCACGTTCACGCCATGCGGTTGCCATTTCGCCAGGGCATAACGCTCCTGCACCGTTCCCTGTTCAACACCCACCGTTTTGCCTTTCAGGGATTCCGCCGTCGGCAGCACGCCAGCACCTTTACGGGCAATCAGCTGGGTGTGGGTGTCGTACAGTGGCACGGTGAAATCGATCTGCTTCAGACGCTCTTCCGTAATGCCCATGTCCGACAGGATGGCATCGAACTTACGCGCCTTCAGCGCCGGGATCATGCCGTCAAACTGGCTCTCAACCCAGACGCACTTCGCCTGCATCTGGGCACAAAGCGCATTGCCCAGATCGATATCGAAACCGACCAGTTTACCCTGCGGGGTTTTGGATTCAAACGGAGGATAGGTGGGATCAACGGCGAAGCGTACCTGGTCGATTTTTGCCTGCGCACCAAAGGTACTGCCAGCCATTACAGCCAGCATCAGCGTCTGACGCAGACGAGTAGAAAAGCGGTTCATTGCCATATTAAGGTCTTCTTTTGTCGTGATGAGGGTTAACGCAGAGTAACGTTGACCCGCATTGATGGCAATTACTGGATTATTTTCACGACGTTAGCACGGCACAGCGCCCGATAATCTTCGGTGTTAAGGATCACCGAGCGATCCAGCAGACCGGCGTTAAAAGCGATCTCCGGATAGCGTTTAAACAGCAGCGGATCAACCACCAGGGCTAAAGCGGGGTGAAAGCTAAATGGCGGGATAGCGCCAAACACACAGCCGGTCAGGGCATCGGTTTCTGCCGGACTGGCCAGCGAGGCGCGACGTCCACCCACTGCGGCAGCTACTTTGCTGAGGTCCGCCTGACGATCGGCGGGCAGCACCGCCAGGACATGTTGCTTAACACCATTGCCTTTGACGTGGCAGACCAGCGCTTTGGCACCCTGACCGACCTCGGTACCGCGGATCGCCGCCACCGCTTCGCACTTACCGGTAGCCTGATGTTCCATCAGTCGATAGCGTGCCAGGTGCTGGTCGAGCAGGGCGATCAGTTTTTCATGGGTTGTCATGGTGCTCTCCTGGCGCAGTGCGTTGCTGGATCAGGGTTTGCAGCAGATGCGGCTGGCTGACGCGGTAATAGACCTGTCCTGAGACCGAACGGTTTAAAGGCGCGATTCAGCGTAGTTAAGGTGGTGTTGCCTTTATCCTGCTCAATATCGGACAGCGTCCGTCGGCTAATTCCTGCCAGCAGCGCGTAGCGTTGTTGAGAAAACCCCAACACTTTTTTACGAAGCAGCTTGGGTAGCTCGCCCTGCGTCAGCTCTTCCTGAATAAACTGCTGTCACAGCGTGAGCATAATGGCTTCTCGTTCCAGGGGCGACAGTGTTTTATTCATCGTTGCCAGCTCTCAATGCGCTGATCGAGATAGTCAAATCCCATCCCTGGCAGAGTTGTTTTTGAGAAGGATGCTGCTCAAAATCGTCGACTCAGCCGGATTTTGAGCAGCTTATTGCATATTTTACTGATGACGGGCGCGCAGGTTATTAATTACCGCGCTGAAGTCTAAGTCCTGGTCCTGCAACAGCACCATCAGGTGATAGATCAGATCGGAGGCTTCATTGGTCAGCTCATGGCGATCGTTAACCGTGGCCGCCAGGGCGGTTTCAACGCCTTCCTCTCCTACTTTCTGCGCGATGCGCTTGGTGCCGCTGGCGTAGAGCCGGGCGGTGTAGGAGCTTTCAGGATCGGCGCTCTTACGTGACGCCAGCAGCTGCTCCAGCTGATAGAGGAAGGTCCACTCCGTAGCGGCCGGGGAGAAGCAGCTGGAGGTGCCGAGATGGCAGGTCGGACCGATGGGATTCGCCAGCACCAGCAGCGTATCGTTATCGCAGTCTGGCGTGATGCTGACTACCTGCAGAAAGTTGCCGGAGGTCTCGCCTTTGGTCCATAACCGGTTTTTGGTACGCGAGAAAAAGGTCACGTTGCCTTCGGCCAGGGTTTTTTCCAGCGCCGGCTGGTTCATATAACCGTGCATCAGCACTTCGCCTGAGACGTTATGCTGCACAATCACCGGCATCATGCCCTGAGTTTTGTCCCAGTCGAGCTGGGCCAGTTGTTGTTCGGTTAACACGCGCGAATCTCCACTCCGTTGTCGATCAGGAAGCTTTTCAGCTCACCAATATTGATAATCTGCTTATGGAACACCGAGGCCGCCAGCGCGCCATCGACGTTGGCATCGGTAAATGCCTCGAGAAAATGCGGCATGGTGCCTGCGCCGCCAGAGGCGATCAGCGGTACATGACAGACTTCACGCACTTTTTTCAGCTGCACCAGGTCATAACCGTTACGCACGCCATCCTGGTTCATCATGTTCAGCACGATTTCGCCAGCACCCAGCTTCTGCACTTCCTGCACCCAATCCAGCGTTTCCCACTGCGTCACCCGGGTACGGGCTTCGTCGCCGGTGTACTGATTGACCTGATACTTGCCGCTGGCTTCATCGAACCAGGTATCAATGCCGACCACAATGCACTGTACGCCGAAGCGGTCAGCCAGCCGGGTAATCAGCGAGGGATCGGCCAGCGCCGGTGAGTTAACCGAAATCTTGTCGGCACCGAACTCCAGAATGCGCGCGGCGTCTTCCGGGGTCTTGATACCGCCAGCCACGCAGAACGGAATATCGATCACTTCAGCGACCCGCGATACCCAGCTTTTATCAACCACCCGGCCATCGGATGAGGCGGTGATATCATAAAATACCAGCTCATCGGCACCTTCGGCGGCATAACGCTGCGCCAGTGGCACGATGTCGCCAATGATCTCGTGATTGCGAAACTGCACGCCTTTCACCACCTGGCCGTCACGTACATCAAGACAGGGAATTATCCGTTTTGCCAGCATGAAATAGCCTCCGAAACTGTGAATTTACCTTCCAGCAGCGCACGTCCGACGATCACGCCCTGGACGCCACTGCCGCGCAGGGCCGCGATATCGTTAAGTTCACCAATGCCGCCCGAGGACTGGAAGGCAATCTGCGGGAAGCGAGCGGTCACTTCCTGGTAAAGTGCAACGTTTGAGCCGCTCAGGGTGCCGTCGCGGGAAATATCAGTGCACAGCACATGTTTCAGGCCGACTGGCTGAAAATCGGCGATCACCTGCTCCAGCGTGACGCCCGCCGCTTCCTGCCAGCCGCTGATCGCCACTTCTTTGCGGTTATCAGCATCAATGCGCACGTCCAGCGCCAGCACAATCGCCTCTGCGCCAAACTCGGCAAACCAGCGTTTTACCTCGTCAGGCTGTTTAACCGCAGTCGAACCGACCACCACGCGGCTGGCTCCGGCGTCCAGCAGCGCCTTCACATCGTCACGATGACGAATGCCGCCGCCGACCTGCACAATCACGTCGACGCCGTCGAGCAGGGTTTTCAGCAGCGCAATCTGCCGCTTTGCCGGATCTTTCGCGCCGGTTAAGTCCACCAGATGCAGCACCGTGGCGCCTTCCTGCGTATACTGCTGCAAACGCGGCAACGGATCGCTGCCGTAATCGCGCTGCTGGCCATAATCGCCCTGATGCAGACGGACCACTTTGCCGTCGATTAAATCTAACGCGGGGATAATCATCACATCTCCAGGAAGTTTTTCAGCAACTGCGCGCCCGCTTTGCCCGAGCGTTCCGGGTGGAACTGTACGCCGAAGAAGTTATCTTTCTGCACCGCCGCGGTGAAGGCTTCACCGTAGTGGCACTGGGCGATAGTGCTGGCGTTAACCGGCATGGCGTAGCTGTGCACGAAGTAGAAGTAGCAGCCTTCATCAATGCCGCGGAACAGGTGATTGCCCGCCTGCGCGGTAATCTGGTTCCAGCCCATGTGCGGCAATGGCAGACCGTGCGTGTCCATCAGCGAGACCGGCTGGTCGATAATACCCAGCGTCGGCACGCCGCCGTTTTCATCACTGCCGCGTCCCAGCAGCTGCATGCCGAGACAGATACCCAGCACCGGCTGGGTACAGGCCTTGACCAGATCGATCAGGTCACGCTCTTCCAGCTGATTCATCGCCGCCTGCGCCGTACCGACGCCCGGCAGAAACAGTTTGTCGGCGCGCAGTACCACATCGGGATCGCGGCTGACTTCCGGGGTATACCCCAGACGTTCAATCGCCCATTTTACCGACGAGAGGTTGGCGCAACCGGTATCCATGATCACCACGTTCATCACAGCACTCCTTTCGAGCTCGGCAGCGTATTACCTTCAACGCGGATTGCCTGGCGCAAGGTGCGGCCAAAGGCTTTAAACAGGCTTTCGACGCGGTGATGATCGTTCTTACCCTTGGTTTTAAGATGCAGGGTGCTCATCATGGCGTAGGAGAGGGAACTGAAGAAGTGCTCAACCATTTCGGTGCTCAGGTCACCGACGCGCTGATAGTTGAATTCCGCTTTAAATTCGATGTGCGGGCGGCCGGAGATATCCAGCGCACAGCGTGCCAGACATTCATCCATCGGCAGCACAAAGCCAAACCGGCCAATGCCGCGTTTGTCGCCCAGCGCTTTGAGCAATGCTTCACCCAGCGCCAGCCCGGTATCTTCCACCGTGTGGTGATCGTCGATATAGAGATCGCCTTTCACTTCGATATGCATGCGGAAACCGCCGTGCACCGCAATCTGGTCCAGCATGTGGTCAAAGAAGCCGACGCCGGTGTTGATTTTGCTGCCGCCTTCGCGATCCAGCCACAGCTCGACCCGCACCTGGGTCTCTTTGGTATTACGCTGCACCAGCGCATGGCGATCGCGCTGGGTCAGACGCTGCTGAATGGTCTGCCAGTTTTCCCCTTCGGCACCGTAACGGATCGGCTGAATGCCCATGTTCTCTGCCAGTTGCACATCGGTCAGGCGATCGCCAATCACGTAGCTGTTGGCGGTATCCAGCGCGCCTTCGGCCAGCCAGGCTTCCACCATTTTGGTTTTCGGCTTGCGGCAGTCACAGTTTTCCTCCGGCAGGTGCGGGCAAATCAGCACCTGATCAAACGCGATACCCTGCGAGGTCAGCACCTGCATCATCAGGTTGTGCGGGCCGTCAAAGTCCGCCTGTGGGAAGCTTGAGCTGCCCAGTCCATCCTGATTGGTGATCATCACCAGACGGTAACCGGCGGCCTGCAACGCCAGCAGTGCCGGGATCACGTCCGGCTCAAAGGCCAGTTTGTCCATGCGATCCACCTGATAATCTTCAGGCGGCTCAGAGATAAGGGTGCCGTCGCGGTCAATAAAAAGGGTCTTCTGGCTCATGCTTGCTCCACAGATAAGGCTTGCAGCGCGGCGATCACACGTCCGCACTCTTCACGCGTGCCGATGGAGATGCGCAGGCATCCCGACAGGCCCGGATTTTTGTTCTGGTCACGCAGGATAATGCCCTGATTCCATAAGGTTTTAAACACTTCTGGTGAATCGGTAAACCGCGCCAGCACGTAGTTGGTTTCACTGGCGAAAACCTGCTCGACGCAGGCCAGCTTCGCCAGTTCCGCCAGTAACCAGCTGCG
Source organism: Pantoea brenneri (assembly GCF_038594305.1). Taxonomy (NCBI): domain Bacteria; kingdom Pseudomonadati; phylum Pseudomonadota; class Gammaproteobacteria; order Enterobacterales; family Erwiniaceae; genus Pantoea; species Pantoea brenneri. The sequence continues at coordinate 553,806 of NZ_JBCGBG010000001.1, forward strand.
ATTGTCGTTGAGCTGTGCCACATGTTCACGCATCAGGGCGATGCCTTGCTCGCTCAGCGCCTGACCGGCCACATCCGCCACCGGCGTCGCCAGCGGATAGGGGGCAATCACCTTCATCAACAGATCGATTACCGGCTGATTCGCCAGCGCAAAGCCACAGCGCAGGCCAGCCAGCGCAAAGGCTTTCGACAGGGTGCGCAGGATCACCAGGTTGGGATAATCTTTCAGCCAGCCGGTCAGCGTCGCCTGCGGACAGAACTCAATATAGGCTTCGTCTGCCACTACCAGCGCTTTGCCAGCGGTCATCGCCAGCAGCTGACGGATATCATCCTGATTGATCAGGTTGCCGGTCGGGTTATTCGGGCTGCAGAGGTAAACCACCTTAACGCCCTCCAGCTGGTCCGCAATGGCAGGCAGGTTAAGCTGCCAGTCGGCCAGCGCCGGCACCGTGCGGTACTCAATGCCGATGGTTTCCGCGCTGACGCTGTACATGCCGTAAGTCGGCGGGCAGAACAGAATCGCGTCCTGGCCCGGCTCACAAAACGCCCGCATGATCAGTTCAATCGCCTCGTCGGCGCCGCGGCTGACCAGCACCTGCTCCGGTTTCAGGCCGGCATAGGCCGCGTAACGCTCAATCACGAGTTTGGGCTGGCATTCCGGGTAGCGGTTCAGCGTCTGCTGCGACAGCTCAAACGGCACCGGCAGCGGAAACTCGTTGGCATTGAGCCAGACATCACCATTACCACCCAGCCGGCGTGCCGACTGATAAGGCGTCAGCGCGCGAACGTTGGCGCGCGCCAGTTGCTCGATATTCTGGCTCATGCTTGCTCCTTCAGTGCGGCAACGCGCAGGGTGACAGCGTTTTTGTGGGCATCCAGCTGCTCGGCGGCAGCCAGCGTTTCAATGGTGGCGGCCAGGTTAAGGAAGCCCTGCGGCGTCAGCTCCTGTACCGTCATGCGTTTCTGGAAATCAGCCAGACCCAGGCTGGAACAGGTCGAGGTATAACCGTAGGTCGGCAGCACGTGATTGGTTCCCGACGCATAGTCACCCGCCGATTCCGGCGACCAGTCGCCGAGGAATACTGAACCAGCACTGGTAATTGACTCCACCAGCTCGCGCGGCTGGCGGGTCTGCAGGATCAGGTGCTCCGGGCCATACTGGTTTGAAATTTCTACACACTGCTGCAGGTCGCGCGCCACGATCAGACGACTGCTCTCCAGCGCCTGACGCGCGGTAGCGGCACGTGGCAACTGCGCCAGCTGCTGTTCAACCGCGTCAGCGACCGCGTCGGCCAGCGTCCGCGAAGGCGTCAGCAGGATAACCTGCGAATCCGGACCATGCTCGGCCTGGGACAGCAGATCCGAGGCGACGAAGGCGGGCGTGGCACCCGCATCGGCAATCACCAGCACCTCTGATGGACCGGCCGGCATATCAATTGCCGCCCCGTCCAGCCGCTGACTGACCTGACGCTTCGCTTCCGTCACCCAGGCATTGCCCGGACCAAAAATTTTATCTACCCGCGGTACCGTTTCGGTGCCAAAGGCGAGGGCGGCAATCGCCTGCGCGCCGCCGACCTGAAACACCTCTTCAACGCCACACAATTGGGCAGCATAAAGGATCTCATCAGCAATCGGCGGCGGTGAGCAGAGCACCACGCGCCCGCATCCGGCAATGCGCGCTGGCGTTGCCAGCATCAGCACGGTAGAGAACAGCGGCGCAGAGCCGCCAGGAATGTAGAGCCCGACCGATTGAACCGGGCGGGTAATCTGCTGGCAGCGCACGCCCGGCTGGGTTTCAACATCGACCGGCGGCAGGATCTGCGCATTATGGAAGGTTTCGATGTTGGCTACCGCCACCGCCATCGCCTGTTTCAGCGTATCGCTGAGCCGGGCACTGGCGTCGCTGATCTGCTGCGGCGTAACGCGCAGATTATCAACCTGCGCCTTATCGAAGCGGGCGCTGAAGGTGCGCAGGGCCTCATCGCCGTTCGCCTTTACCTGCTCCAGCACGTCACGTACCGTCTGGGTCACATTCTCTGAGGCGGCAATAGCCGGACGTAACAACAGCGCCTGCTGCTGTTCTGCACTGCATTGCTGCCAGTCAATCGGGGTAGAAAAGGCCATGGCTTACTCCATCATCTTCTCAATTGGCAGCACCAGAATCGAACTGGCACCCAGCGCTTTCAGTTTTTCCATCGTTTCCCAGAACAGGGTTTCGCTGCTCACCATGTGCATTGCCACGCGGCTGACATCACCGGCCAGCGGCAGCACGGTCGGGCGCTCGGCACCGGGCAGCAGGCTGATGACCTCTTCCAGCCGCTCGCTTGGCGCGTGCAGCATGATGTACTTCGATTCACGCGCTTTAATCACGCCCTGAATACGGGTCATCATCTTGTCGATCAGTTCCTGTTTGGCGGCAGGCATCTCGCCGTCGCGCTGAATCAGCACCGCTTTCGAGCGGTAAATGACTTCGACTTCGCGCAGACCGTTGGCTTCCAGCGTGGCACCGGTCGAGACCAGATCGCAGATCGCATCTGCCAGCCCGGCGCGGGTTGCCACTTCAACGGAACCGTTCAGCATACAGGTTTTGAAACTGACGCCTTTTTTATCGAGGTACTGCTTTAACAGGTGCGGATAAGAGGTGGCGATGCGGGCATTATCGAGGCATTGCGGACCGGTATATTCATCATCAACCGCCATCGCCAGCGACAGACGGCAACCGCCGAAGTCGAGGCGACGCAGCGTGAAGTAGCGCGGGTCTTCACCCTGGGCACGGCGAGACAGCAACTCTTCTTCCAGCACGTTCTCGCCAATAATCCCCAGATCGACCACGCCATCCATCACCAGGCCAGGAATATCGTCATCACGCACCCGCAGGATATCGATCGGCATGTTTTCCGCAAACGCAATCAGGCGCTGTTGCTGAAGGTTGATTTTAACGCCGCAGCGCGCCAGCAGTTCGCGTGAATCATCACTTAAACGGCCGGATTTTTGCATAGCTATGCGTAAACGGGTGTTATCTAACATGGTTCCTGTCCTCTTTAAGCCTATTCCGGTAGGCGTATATTGTTGCAGTCAGTCTGGTCACGGACAGCGCGCAACAACCGGAACGTACACGCAGTACGTAAGGATGGTGAGCACCGCCCAGGGCCAGAGTGGCAAATAAAATAGCCTGATGGGATAGGCTATTATTCCTGTCCTGGTTGGTGGATATGCTTCAGCCCATAAAAAAACCCCCGGAAGACGATCTTCCGGGGGTTCTCTTGCGTTCGCACCACTGGAAGATCTTAAAAGTCTTCCAGCACACATCGCCTGAAAGACTAGTCAGGATGATGGTGGTGGTGATGGTTGAACTGAACGCGTGTCATAAAAAATTCCGTAGATGAATGAGTATTCATTTGTGAGGTTTAACCTAGCGAAGATGGCCGCGATTGGCAACCCTTTTTTAACCAGGTGGTTCGGAAAGCACTGAAACAGGTTGTTCTGATTTGCAATCCGGGGGCAAACTACGTTGAAGTCAGGGTTGATGTTTTACGCCAGGAGTCAAAATGAAGAAGGTCGCAATTGTGGGGCTGGGTTGGTTGGGCATGCCGCTGGCCACGGCGTTAACCGCACGAGGCTGGCAGGTAACCGGCAGCAAAACCACGCCGGATGGGGTGGATGCGGCACGCCGCTGCGGCATCGAAGCCTTCCAGCTGGAGCTGACGCCGGAACTTATCTGTGATGCCGCCGATGTCGAGCCGCTGTTCAACGTCGATGCGCTGGTGGTGACGTTACCCGCCAGCCGCACGGCGGAAGGGGGCGAAGCCTATCTGCAGGCGGTCCAGAACGTGGTGGACAGCGCGCTGGTCTATAACGTTCCGCGCATCATCTTTACCAGCTCGACCTCGGTGTACGGCAGCGGATCGGGCATCAAACGCGAAACCACTCCGCTGACGCCCGAAACCGTGGCCGGCAAAACGCTGGTTAAACTGGAGAACTGGCTGCACGATCTGCCGGGCACCAGCGTCGATATCGTCCGCCTTGCCGGGCTGGTGGGACCGAAGCGCCATCCGGGCCGGTTTCTGGCCGGTAAGCAACAGGTAGCGAATGGGTCACAGGGCGTTAACCTGGTACATCTGGATGACGTGGTTGAGGCGATTACGCTGTTGCTGCAGACGCCAAAAGGGGGACGGGTCTATAACCTGTGCGCCGCAAAACATCCGTCGCGTGATACCTTTTACCCGGCGGTCTCCCGTCAGCTGGGGCTGCAACCGCCACACTTCGCGCCGGAAACCGCTAACGAAAGCGGCAAACTGATTGATGGCTCGCGCATCTGCACCGAGCTGGGCTTTGAATATCGCTACGACGATCCGGTTAAAATGCCGCTGGAGTAAAGCGGAAGCTGCTGTTCCGGCCGCACGTCACCGGAACAGCCATCAAGGCAGACCACGCCGGCCACCTCATAGTTACAACATACTTAAAGCCTGCGAAAGCACGCCAGAGCCTGCCCCGATCCCGCTTTTCAGCTAAGCACGCCGGGCAGGGGCCTGGCGCTACATCAAACCCCTAAACGATCGCGAATGGCGTACCACACCGCGCCCATGGCGGTCAGTGGCACCTTGAAACGTCGTCCGCCGGGAAACGGCAGGTGAGGCAGGCGGGCGAAGGCATCAAAACGCTCGGCATCGCCGCGCAGCACTTCGCTGATCAGCTTGCCGGAGAGATGGGTGCTGGTCACGCCGTGGCCGCTGTCGCCCTGCATGAAATAGACATTATTCTCCAGCCGGCCAAACTGCGGCATACGTGACAGCGTTAACAGAAAATTACCGCTCCAGCTGAAATCCAGCTTTACGTTCTGCAACTGTGGAAAGGTGCGGCGTAGCTTTGGCCGGATTAGCGCCTCAATATCGCCCGGCTCTCGCGCGCCGTAAACCACGCCACCGCCATACAGCAGCCGGTTATCGGCGGTCAGACGAAAATAGTCGAGCAGATAATTACAATCTTCCACGCAATGATTATTCGGCAGCAGCGACAGCGCCTGATCGGGTGACAGCGGCTCGGTGGCCACAATCTGCGAGCCGCACGGCATGCTTTTACCGCTCAGACGGGGCTCAACTTCACTGGCCAGATAGGCATTACCGGCGAAAATCACAAATTTTGCAGTGACTTCACCGTGCGCGGTTTTTACCCGATTTGGCGAGCCGTAGGCCACTTTCACTGCGGCGGACTGTTCATAGATACGTCCGCCGTGCCGCCGAATCGCTTCCGCTTCACCCAGTGCCAGGTTGAGCGGATGCAGATGGCCGCCGCGCCGATCCAGCAACCCACCGACGTAGCGCTCGGTCGCCACTTCACGACGAATCCCGCGCTCATCCAGCAACTCCAGATCATGATTGCCATACTGCTGCCATAACGCTTTCTGTTTACGCAGGTGCGCCATCTGGCGGGCATTGAGTGCCGCAAAAATGCCGCCGGGCCGGTAGTCGCAGGCAATGGCGTAACGATCTATACGATCGCGGATGATCTCTGCTCCCTCAAACATCATGCTGCCCAGCATCCGTGCGCTCTCTTTACCGTAACGCTGTTCGATCACGTCCACATCGCGGCTGTAGGAATTGACCACCTGACCGCCGTTGCGCCCGCTGGCACCAAAGCCGATGCGCGCTGCTTCCAGCACCACCACCTCGTAACCCGCTTCGGTCAGATGCAGCGCCGCCGACAGGCCGGTGAAGCCGCCGCCAATAATGCAGACATCACACTGAATGCTCTCCTGCAACGTCGGCCACGGCGCGTGCGGATTGGCGGTCGCGGCGTAATAACTCTCCACGTAATTCATAACTACCTCCTTGATGCGCTCAGAAATTGGCAGGCGTATGGGCACTGACAATGCGGCAGGGTTCGTCAGACGTATTGGTAAAACTGTGCGGCAGGCCGGTATCAATCACGTAACTTTCACCGGCGTACAGGTGAAAGCTCTGGCCGTTAATCACTAAGGTGATTTCGCCCGCCAGCAGCGTGCCGGTCTCCTCACCGGGATGACGCAGTTTTTCGCCGGTGCTGGCGCCAGGCTGATAGGTTTCCAGCAGCATGCCCAGCGAGCGCTGCGGATTGCCATTTTCGACCAGCTTCAGCGAGACGCCCTGACTGCCGATTTCCAGCAGATCGTCCGGACGGACAATCACTTTAGGCGTGGCGTCGGCTTTCGGTTCTGAGAAAAATTCCGACAGGGAGAGCCCGTATACCTTTAATAGCTTCTGTAAGGTACTGACGGCCGGACTGACTTTATCCTGCTCAATGGTGCTGATGGCGCTGTGGGTCAGGCCCGCCAGTTCAGCCACGCGGCGCTGTGACAAACCCAGCGCCTGACGGATCTGCGACAGCCGGCGTCCGGGTGCCAGCGTGGCGTCATTCATGATCTTTTTCCTTATGAAAGCGAACTGCGGCCTGGATAAAACCGTCAAACAGCTGACGCGAGCCGGTTGTGCGATCCGCCTGCCATTCCGGGTGCCACTGCACCGCCAACGCGAAGGGATGATGGCGCAGGCTGACCGCTTCAATCAGCCCGTCCGGCGCGCGTGCTTCAACCCGCAGCTGCGGGCCCGGTTCGCGTATGCCCTGATGATGCAACGAGTTAACCTGCAGCGGCTGCGTGCTGTCGAGCAGGGAACTGAGCAGCCCATTCGCTTCAATAGTCACCGGATGCGCCGGGGCGTACTGCTGATCCAGCGGCTGGGTCTCATCTTCATGATGGCGCTGGAACTGTTTTTGCTGGCTGAGATCGCGCCACAGCGCACCGCCGTTAGCCACCACCAGTTCCTGCATTCCACGGCAGATCCCCAGCATCGGCATCTTTCGGCTGGTGGCCCAGGTAATCAGCTGGAAGGCGAGACGATCGCGACCCGGATCGGCGTGCGGCTCTTCACCGGCTTCACCGTAATGCCAGGGTTCGATATTGCTCGGACTGCCGGTCAGCAGCAGACCATCCAGCACCGTCATAGCGTTTTCTAATAGGTGGGGAGCGTTCATCAGGCTGTGGGGCAGGGCAAGCGGAACGCCGCCCGCGAGGATCACCGCGTCGGGGTATTTGTTGTGCACCGTTTGCGTCAGATGGCCACCGATGTGGCTCTGGCACATCACTACGCCAATCAAGGGTTTGTCAAAAATAATGCCCATCTCACGTCCTCGCATCGCTGTTCGAAATATCTACCGAAAGGGCACGTCTGGCGGTTAAGTGTGCAATATTTTGTCAATCTAGCAATCTGCTGTTTGTTCTTCAAACAGATTTGTTACATTTGCACACTTTTTATGTTGGCGCTATGTTAGAGGAGTGGCTGTTATTTTGAGCATTGCGCAAACCGAATAGGGGCGGGTGAGATCATGACTAACCTGGTAGAAGTGGAAGACTTCACGCTTCACAGTGAAGAGAAACGAACCAGCGCGTTCCAGCTTGAGGTGAAAGCCTGGCTGGAGCGCCATCCTGAAACGCAGTATGTCGACATTCTGTTAAACGATTTAAACGGTGTCTTTCGCGGTAAGCGCATTCCCGTCTCAGCGCTGCCAAAGCTGGAAAAGGGCTGTTACTTCCCCGCCTCAGTGTTCGCCATGGATATCCTCGGCAACACGGTGGAAGAAGCCGGACTCGGCCAGTCTTTGGGCGAACCTGACAACCTCTGTCTGCCTGTCGCGGGCACCTTAGTTCCCTCCGCTTCCGATCCTCAGCACATCGCGCAACTGCTGCTCACCATGTGCAACCAAGATGGCACTCCCTTTGACGTTGAACCCCGAAATGTCCTTAACCGGCTGTGGCAACAGTTGCGTAACCGAGGCCTGTTTCCGGTGGTAGCGGTAGAGCTGGAGTTCTATCTGGTGGATAAAAAGCGCGATGCCGAGGGCTTCATCCAGCCGCCGTGCGCGCCGGGCAGCGATGAACGCAATATGCAGAGCCAGGTCTATTCGGTCGATAATCTCGATCATTTCGCCGATGTGCTGCGTGATATTGACGATCTGGCGCGTCAGCAGGGTATTCCGGCCGATGGCGCGCTGGCTGAAGCGTCGCCGGGTCAGTTCGAAATCAACCTGCATCATACTGGCGACGTACTGCGCGCCTGCGATCACGCGGTGCAGCTGAAACGGCTGATCCGTCAGGTGGCTGAAAATCACGCTATGACCGCCACCTTTATGGCCAAGCCGTATGAGGAGTATGCGGGCAGCGGCATGCATGTCCACATCAGTATGCTGGATGCCGCCGATCACAACGCCTTCGCCTGTGATGACGGCAGTGACTCGCCGCTGATGAAGCGCGCGCTGGCCGGAATGATCGACCTGATGCCCGCCTCGATGGCGCTGCTGGCACCAAACGTTAACGCCTATCGCCGCTTTGTGCCGGAGGCTTACGTACCGTTGCAGGCGTCGTGGGGCCATAACAATCGCACCGTGGCGCTGCGGGTGCCGTGCGGCGATATCGATAATCATCGCATCGAATACCGGGTAGCGGGGGCGGATGCCAATCCTTATCTGGTGGTGTCGGCGATACTTGCCGGGATGCTGCACGGTCTGGATACCCAGCTGCCGTTGCCACAGCCGGTGACCGGCAACGGCCATCACGCCGAGGGTCTGGCGCTGCCGATTCGGCAGAGTGACGCTCTGTATGAGTTCAACAACAGCTATCCGCTGCAAAAATTACTCGGCGAACGCTTTGCCAGCGTCTGGTATAGCTGCAAGAATTATGAACTGATGCAGTTCGAACGGCTGATAACCGCAACGGAGATTGACTGGATGCTGAAAAACGCCTGATAACCTTTTTTTTGCATCCGGTGCCCCGGTGGCTTGTATTTCGGCCCTGGGATGAGGCAGAATACGCGGCCTGCAAAATCAGACCATAACCGACGCTTACCGCGCCGGTTATTTTTTTTGCATCCTGTTTTAACAAATAGTTTTTCGCTGACTTAACCGAGGCCGGGCACGCACCCGGATAGATAAACACTGAAAACACGCGTTAGCGTGAGATTGAGGATACAAAGATGGGGATGTTTTCCACACTGCCAGCTCAGGCTGGTGCGCGTTTTCGTGATGACTACGGCGCCGCGTTGATCACCAACCTTACTCCCTGTCGCTTAATGCGCAGTTGTCCTGTGACCCAACCCAGTCAGGTTGTCGCGCAGGAGGGACTGAAGCATGTCGCTTAACACCTCCGCTGCACCACAGCGTGCACAGCTGAAAAAAACGCTAACGTTACTTCCGGTCGTCATGATGGGCTTAGCCTACATGCAGCCTATGACCCTGTTCGATACCTTTGGCATCGTTTCCGGGCTGACCGACGGTCACGTCGCGACGGCTTACGCTTTCGCGCTGATTGCGATTCTGTTTACTGCCGTGAGCTACGGTAAGCTGGTACGCCGCTTCCCCTCTGCGGGCTCCGCTTATACCTACGCTCAGAAGGCGATCAGTCCGCACGTCGGCTTTATGGTCGGCTGGTCATCGCTGCTGGACTACCTGTTCATGCCGATGATCAACATCCTGCTGGCGAAAAACTATTTCGAATCGCTGGTGCCCGGCATCCCTTCGTGGATTTTCGTGGTGCTGCTGGTCGGCTTTATGACGCTCTCCAACCTCAAGGGCATCAAAACTGTCGCCAACTTTAACAGCGTGATCGTGGTACTGCAGGTGATTGTCATGGTCGGGATTACGGCGATGGTCATCTACGGCGTGGCGAACGGCGTTGGTGCCGGTACGCTGGTCAGCAGCAAACCGTTCTGGTCTGAGAACGCGCACGTGGTGCCGATGATCACCGGAGCGACGATACTCTGTTTCTCGTTCCTCGGCTTTGATGGCATCAGCTCACTGTCAGAAGAGACCAAAGATGCAGAACGTACCATTCCGCGTGCGATTTTCCTGACCGCGCTGATTGGCGGCGTGATCTTCATCATCGCCTCCTACTTCCTGCAGCTTTACTTCCCGGACATCACGCGCTTCCAGGACCCGGATTCCTCTCAGCCTGAAATCATGCTGTTTGTTGCCGGTAAAGCGCTGCAGGTCGGCATCCTGATCTTCTCGGTGGTCACGGTGCTGGCATCCGGTATGGCGGCGCATGCCGGCGTCTCACGTCTGATGTATGTGATGGGCCGTGATGGCGTGTTCCCGGAGCGTTTCTTCGGTTACGTCCATCCGAAGTGGCGTACCCCGTCGCTCAACGTGCTGCTGGTGGGTGCGATTGCGCTGATGGCGATTAACTTCGACCTGGTGACCGCAACGGCGCTGATTAACTTCGGTGCGCTGGTGGCCTTCACCTTCGTTAACCTGTCGGTGATTGCCCAGTTCTGGATCCGTGAAAAGCGTAACCGTACGCTGAAAGATCACTTCCAGTATCTGGTTCTGCCGCTGATGGGTGCGTTGACGGTCGGTGCGTTGTGGGTGAACCTGGAAGAGAGTTCAATGGTGCTGGGTCTGATCTGGGCGACCATTGGTATTATCTATCTGGCGTTCGTGACCCGCAGCTTCCGTAACCCGGTGCCGCAGTTCAGCGAAGAGATTTAATCGCGCTAAACCTCGCCGCCTTCCCGCGCTAAAAACGGGAGGGCGGCGAAAGTCTTAACTGGCGAGCACCAGCTCCCAGTGTCCGGCGTTCAATGCCATCCGTCCCGCCTCACTCAACTGACTGTCGGTCACCACCAGATCAAACTTCTCCAGCGGCAGGGCCAGAAAGGTCGCAATCTTGTTGTATTTCGAACTGTCGCTCAGCAGCACCCGCTTACTGCTCACCTCGCTGACCGTCTGCTTCACCGTCACCTTATCTTCATCCGGCGTAAACAGCCCGCGCGGCCCCCAGCAGGAGGCGGAAATAAAGGCGATGTCGATCGCCAGATGACGCAGGCTGCGCGCTGCCGACTCGCCGACGCAGGAACGGTTCTCACGGCAGACCGTACCGCCGGTGTGGATCACCCGGCAGTGACTGGCTTCCATCAGCAGGTTAGCCACCATAAAATCATTGGTCACCACCAGTAAATCGTCCCGATCCACCACTTCCCGCGCCAGCGCCAGCGTTGTGGTGCCGGCATCCAGATAGATGCAGCTATTGCGCGGGATGTGCTGAGCGGCATAGCGACCAATCGCCCGCTTCTCATCGTTGTACAAGGCACTTTTGGTCAGATGTGACGGTTCGGCCGCCAGCCGATCCGCCGAACGTACTCCCCCTGACACCGACAGCACCGCGCCTTGCTCCTCCAGCTTTTGCACATCACGCCGGATAGTCATGTGCGACACGCCCAGCCGCTCGGTCAGTTCAGCAATGCTCACCACGCCACGATCGGCCACCAGCGCCAGAATCTGTTGATGACGTTCAACCGGAATCATATTCGCTCCCTGAGATTTATCATTTTTTCACATTGTAGAGCATCTGCCGGTCGGGAAGAACAGAAAATAACAGCCTGCGCCCGTTGTTAAGCCGGGTGATAATGCCTGCAAAGCGGGGTATGTCAGGGGTTATGGTGGATGTTAAGAATTGTTCCTGATCACATCACAGATGTTTTTTTGTGAGTTGCAACACGTTTTTGCCGGGGTAAAGCTGGCAGGATTAACAGTAACAAACAAATAATCACTTAATTTAACAGTGGAGGCCGACAGTGCCAGTCGAAAATATCTGTGTTATCGGGTTAGGTTCCATGGGCATGGGCGCCGCGCAATCCTGTATCCGCGCCGGTCTTAACACCTGGGGCGTCGATCTGAATCCCGCCGCGCTGGAGACCCTGCGCCAGGCGGGCGCTCGTGACGCGCAATCCTCCGCCGCCCGGTTTGCTGACCAGCTCGACGCGGTGCTGCTGCTGGTGGTGAATGCGCAGCAGGTGAACGCCATTCTGTTCGGTGACGATGGCCTGGCCGCGAAGCTACGGCCCGGCACGGCGGTGATGGTGTCATCGACCCTCTCAGCGCAGGATGCGCAGCAGATTGAACAGCGGCTGGCACAACATCAGTTGCTGATGCTCGACGCGCCGGTCTCCGGTGGGGCAGCAAAAGCCGCCAGCGGTGAGATGACGGTAATGGCCTCCGGCAGCGAAGAGGCTTTTACGCAGCTGCAACCGGTGCTGGATGCTGTGGCGGCCAAAGTCTATCGGGTGGGCAGCGACATCGGCCTCGGCTCGACGGTCAAAATCATTCATCAGCTGCTGGCCGGGGTACACATCGCAGTCGGGGCAGAAGCGATGGCGCTGGCAGCACGGGCGGGCATTCCGCTGGAGACCATGTATCAGGTGGTTACCCATGCCGCCGGTAACTCGTGGATGTTCGAAAACCGCATGCGGCACGTGGTGGACGGTGACTACAGTCCGAAGTCGGCGGTCGATATCTTCGTCAAAGATCTCAACCTGGTGGCTGATACCGCCAAATCGCTGCACTTCCCGCTGCCGCTGGCCTCGACCGCGCTCAATATGTTTACCGAAGCCAGCAACGCCGGTTATGGCCGTGAAGATGACAGCGCGGTGATTAAAATCTTCAGCGGCATCAGCCTGCCACAGGGTAAGGAGAATACCTGATGCGTCTTGGAGTGATAGCCGACGATTTTACCGGTGCGACCGACATCGCCAGTTTTCTGGCGCAAAACGGCCTGACCACCATTCAGTTCAACGGCGTACCGGCCGGCGATCGGGCCGTCGGGGCGCAGGCGATAGTGATCAGCCTGAAGAGCCGATCCTGCCCGGCAGAGCAGGCGGTAGCGCAGTCGCTGGCGGCGCTGGCGTGGCTGCAACAGCAGGGCTGTGAGCGCTTCTACTTTAAATACTGCTCCACCTTCGACAGCACCGCGCAGGGCAATATCGGCCCGGTGACCGATGCGTTGCTGACCGCACTGGGCGAAAGCCTGACGGTGATCTGTCCGGCGCTGCCGGTGAACGGGCGCACGGTGTATCAGGGGCATCTGTTTGTCGGCGATCGGCTGCTGTCGGACTCCGGCATGCGCCATCACCCGGTCACGCCAATGCACGACAGCAACCTGCTGCGTCTGATGACGGCGCAGGCCAACGGTCAGGCCGGGCTGATCGCTGCCGCGCAGGTCGATCAAGGCGCGGAGGCAGTGCGTCAGGCGCTGGGCCAGCTGGGGGAGCAGGGCATTAACTATGTAGTTATCGACACGCTGAATGAACAACATTTGCTGACCCAGGGCGAGGCGCTACGCGATCTGCGGCTGGTGACCGGCGGTTCCGGGCTGGCAATCGGGCTGGCGCGCCAGTGGGCGATGGCCGGAGTGGATGCAGCGGCGGCGGAGCAGGCAGGACGACCGCAGGGCGATCGTGCGGTGGTGCTTTCCGGCTCCTGCTCGCAGATGACCCAACGCCAGGTCAGTGTCTATCGCCAGCTGGCACCCGCTCAGGAAGTGCAGGTCGAACGCTGTCTGCAGGATGCTGACGGCTACGCCCTGCAGCTGTGTGACTGGGTAGCAGCCAACAGTCATCAGGCCCTGGCGCCGCTGCTGTTTGCTACCGCTGACGCGCAGCAGTTGCAGCTGATTCAGCAACAATATGGTGCCCGGCGCAGCAGTGAGGCGGTCGAGCAGCTGTTTGCCGCCGTGACCCGTGAGCTGCAGCGGCGCGGCTGGCAGCGCTTTATCGTGGCGGGCGGCGAAACCTCCGGCGTGGTGGCCCAGAGCCTGGGGGTTACGGCGTTTCATATCGGCCCGACCATCTCGCCTGGCGTGCCGTGGGTGCGTGATATTCAGCAGCCGCTGTCGCTGGCGCTGAAGTCCGGTAACTTTGGCGATGAAGACTTTTTCCGCCGCGCGCAAACGGAGTTTTCCCATGTCTGAATCTTTCTCTTTAGCCGAGCAGCAGGCGCGTGACGAAATGGTCCGGCTCGGCGTCTCCTTCTTTCAGCGCGGCTACGCCACCGGCTCGGCCGGCAATCTGTCCGTGCGGCTGGAAGATGGCAATCTGCTGGCGACGCCCACCGGCTCCTGCCTCGGTGAGTTACAGGGTGACCGTCTCGCTAAAGTCACGCCTGACGGTGAGTGGCTCTCTGGCGATAAACCGTCCAAAGAGATCGCGTTTCACCGCGCGCTCTACCTGAACAATCCCGACTGCAAAGCGGTGGTGCATCTGCACAGTCACTACCTGACGGCGCTCTCCTGTTTACAGGGGCTGGACCCGGAAAACTGCATCCGTCCGTTCACGCCGTATGTGGTGATGCGGGTCGGAGATGTACCGGTTGTGCCGTACTACAAGCCGGGCGATCAGCGGCTGGCGGAAGATCTGGCGCAGCTGGCACCGCGCTACCGCGCCTTTTTACTGGCCAACCATGGGCCGGTGGTAGTGGGGAAATCATTGCGTGAAGCGGCAGATAACACCGAGGAGCTGGAAGAGACGGCCCGGCTGATCTTTACCCTTGGCGACCGCGCCATCCGTTATCTCAATGACGCCGAAGTGGCCGAGTTAAGGAGCCGATAATGCCTGAGTTTGCTGCTAACCTGTCGACCCAGTTTACCGAACTGCCGTTTGCTGAACGCTTCGCTGCCGCAGCGGCGGCCGGTTTTGAGGCGGTGGAGTTTCTGTTTCCCTATGACTATCCCGCAGAACAGCTGAAGCAGTGGCTGGATGAGAATCAGCTCCAGCTGGTACTGTTCAATACCGCGCCTGGCAACGTTGCCGCGGGTGAGTGGGGCGTTTCCGCCATTCCCGGCCGTGAAGCGGAAGCCAGAGCGGATATCGATCGCGCTCTGCAGTATGCGCTGGCGCTCAACTGCCCGCAGGTGCATATCATGGCGGCCACGGTGCCGCCGGGAGCCGATCGCCAGCGCTATGTTGAGACCTTTATCAGCGCGATGCGTTATGCCGCTGAACGCTTTGCGCCGCACGGCATCAACCTGCTGATTGAGGCACTGAACCCGACCACTAAGCCGAACTATCTCTATTCCAGTCAGTATCAGACGCTGGAAATGGTGGAGCAGATCGATCGGCCCAATGTGTTTACCCAGCTCGACCTGTTCCACGCGCAGTTAGTGGATGGCAACCTCAGCCATCTGATTCGCCACTACGCCGGGCGCTATCGTCACGTACAGATCGCCTCAGCACCGGATCGCCATGAGCCGGATGAGGGGGAAATTAACTACCCGTGGCTGTTTACCCTGCTGGATGAGGTCGGCTATCAGGGCTGGGTCGGCTGCGAATACTTCCCGCGAACCAGCACCACCGCTGGCCTCGGCTGGTTTGCCCGCTGGCGTACACGCCGTTAATCATCTGCACGGCCACTCACACCGATTGTCAGACAAACGGTGTGAGTCCTGCTGCAGCTTAATCACACCAGTGTTCAATCAATAAAAATATAACTTACTGAAAATTATAATTAATCAGAGGTCTGCCGATGTCCACTACGCTGCTGTTATCCATCGCGCTGGTCAGCGTGATTCTGCTGTTGCTGTTGGTAATCAAAGCCAAAGTCCATCCCTTTATTGCGTTACTGATTGCCAGCCTGTTTGTCGCCATCACTACCGGTATCCCGGCTGAAAACATTATGAAAGTGATCCTGGGCGGGATGGGCAGCCTGCTCGGCAGCATTGCCGCAATAATTGTACTGGGGGCGATACTCGGCGCGATTATTGAAGCATCTGGCGGCGCTGATCGGCTGGCAAACCGCTTCGCGCAGCTGTGCGGACCACAGCGCATGGTCGCGGCGTTAACCACCGTAGCCTTTATTCTGGGATTGCCGGTGTTTTTTGACGTCGGGTTTATTATCGTGGTCCCGCTGATTTATGGTTTTACCAAAGTGATGCGCGTATCGCCGCTGAAGTTTGGTTTGCCAATGGCAGGTATGATGCTGATGGTGCATGTTACGGTGCCCACTCATCCAGGACCGGCCGCCGCCGCCGGTTTGCTGAATGCCGATCCTGGCTGGTTAATGATGACCGGGATAGCATTGTCGATACCGACAGGCATTGCCGGTTATTTCGTGGCTAAGGCGCTAAATCTTAAAAAATACCATCTTTCTGTTCAGGTACTGGAGCAGCTGCAGCTTACTGCACCCACCGCCCAGACGACATCTGCCAGCGGTAAAGATGCGCCGGGCGCCTTGCTGATTTCGGGCTTAATCTTATTGCCGATTCTGCTGATCATGCTGGGTACGTTATTGCCGCCGCATCTTACCCCCGATAGCCTGCCACTGAAGATTCTGACGTTAGTGGCATCGCCAGCTGTGGCATTGCTGATTACCCTGGCGCTTGCAGGATGGCTGCTGGGTCTGCGTCGTGGCTGGACCAAAGAGAAGCTGGAGACGCTGTCAAATAACGCGATATCCACCGCTGCCGGGGTGATTTTAGTCTCAGGCGCCGGGGGAGCATTCGGCAAGGTACTGGTGGAATCAGGCGTAGGCAAAGCGCTGGCCAGTTCATTGCAGACGATTCATCTGCCGTTGATCCCGGCTGCGTTTATTCTTTCACTGGCGCTGCGCGCTTCACAGGGGTCGGCAACGGTGGCGATTGTCACAACCTGTGGGTTGTTAAGTACTGCCGTGACGGGGCTTGGCGAGCTGCAACTGGTGCTGGTCGCCCTGTCAGCCTGTTTTGGTGCGCTGGGCTTGTCACACGTCAATGATTCCGGCTTCTGGGTGGTCACCCGTTATCTTGGTTTGTCGGTGGCTGATGGGTTACGCAGCTGGACAATACTGACCACAATGATGGGACTGTGTGGTTTTGCGCTGACCTGGCTGGTATGGGTAATGATGTAATGCGGCAACGTGCCGGGACCGCGAACAGTTGCGGTCCCGACCGAAGTCGGCAGCAGAAACTGCCGGGCAGTTTCGGGGCTAAGAAACCAGTTCCTGCGCATAGAGATAGAGCGCTTTTAACTGTCCCAGCTTCTCCGGATCGGCTTCATGCAGACTCGCCAGTGACTCCAGCTCCTGCAAAAACGCCTGCACCCGCTCAGCATTGAGCACCTCGCGCCGATGCTGCAACCAGCGCTGCTGTTCCGCATCATCCAGCGTGCCGGGGAAGTTACGCGCCCGATAACGGAACAGCAGTTTCGCCACGCGCGCGCTGTCGAAAGTTAAATCCAGCGCCGGCAGGTTAGCGGGTGCAGTCTGGCGAATAATGTTCATACCCGCGCGATCGGCATCGCTGAAAAAGCCATCGTACAGCTGGGTGTCAACATCGTCCGACGGGGTAAACGGTTCAGCGTCAGCAAACAGCGTCACCAGCTTCTCACGCACCTCTGGTTGCTGACGCAGCAGCGCCAGATTCGCCAGGCAGTGCTGACGATCGATACCCAGCCGGGCGGCATCCTCCGGACGCAGCGTATTAGCCGGTGCCAGCACCGGACATTTGTTGATATGAACCAGCTTAACCGGCACTGCTGGCAGATCGCCGAGATCGTTTTTCGGCGTATAGAGCCGCTCGCGCAGGGTCTCGGCATCCAGCTGCAGCAGCGGTGAGATATCACCGGCCAGATCGACCACAATCAGCGCATTGCGGTTATCCGGGTGCCAGGCCAGCGGAACTACCCAGCTGGTGTTGCCGCGTGCCGCGCCGAACATGCCGGAGACGTGAACCAGCGGCTTCATCTGCGGGATATCAATCAGGTTCATCAGCTTGTTTTTGTTACGGTGGGTAAACAAAAACTCAAACAGCTTAGGCTGCTTCTCTTTCACCAGCCGGGCCATCGCCAGCGTGGCATAGACATCAGACATCGCGTCATGGGCATTTTCATGCGCCACACCGTTGGCTTTGGTCAGATGTTCCAGCCGGAAGCTGGGAAAGCCTTCTTCATTTTCCGGCCAGTTGATCCCTTCCGGGCGCAATGCATAGCAGGCCCGCATCACGTCGAGCAGATCCCAGCGCGAGTTGCCGTTCTGCCAGCTCCAGCCATAGGGATCGTAGAAGTTGCGGTAGAAGATATTGCGCGTCACTTCATCATCAAAGCGCACGTTGTTGTAGCCGACCACGCAGGTTTGTTCGGTGGTAAACAGGGCGTGAATGCGTTCAGCGAACTCCGCTTCTGTCACACCGCGCGCCATCGCCACCTGTGGCGTGATGCCGGTAATCATCACGGCTTCCGGCTGCGGCAGATAGTCATCCGGCGGACGGCAGTAAAACACCTGCGGCTCACCAATCGGATTAAAATCGCTGTCGGTACGCAGACCGGCGAACTGTGCCGGCCGATCGCGTGAAGGGCTGGTGCCGAAGGTCTCGTAATCGTGGAAGAGGAAGGTGGCCTGGACGCGATCGTTATTCAAATTTCATATCCGCTTAATTTCATTCACTAAACTGATGAACAGCAAGTTGTCACTCTTCCCGTTCGCTTGATGCTTTTCTTCATCTGCGCCTGACTGCTGGTGCGCATGTGCCGGTGCAGAGCAAAATCACCCAGGCAGCATCAGGCTTCACAACCTATATGGTAAACCATAATCCGACCGGCCTGAAGTTTCGGATGGTAGCGGGGGCAGGCTGTACGGTTCTGACAAAGCGGGAATGAGGCTCAAAACCGCGGCTGGTGGAGCGGCAGCGCCTGAGCGGTTAGCGCAGTTGCTGCACCACCCGGGGATAGGCATAACAACTGCCTGAGAAGTGTCAGGGGACAAAAATGAACCTGTTTTACCGGTCAGCCTATAGCACGATCGTTCCATGTGTCTCGATAGATAATATTACCTTCGGTATATTTCCAGGTTATCGCTTCATAGCGTAATTCCAGCGTTTCCAGATGCGTGCTGCTCATGCCGTTGGGTGCAAGATAGGGCGATACCGTGGTGACCTTCACGTTTTCCAGGATGATATTAAAATATTCAGTCTCAATTCCTGCATCAATTATCCGGTACATCCTGATTATCGCCTTCTTCATGATTCGGCCTTCGCAGACAGCTCTGTATAGAAGTGGAGTTGTTTGATCAAACTCTTTCACTATCGTAACAGGCTGGTGAATGCGTGTGCCTGTAAGTTTTCCCCAGTTAGGATCGACCGGAATAGTAACGCCGTGGGAGAATGATTTGAGTTCAATAGAGCCTGAACGCAGTGGCATCTGACAACTACCGACGATTGGAGAACCCTTTTCATCGTTAAGCCATAAATGTGCGGGAGCAGACATGTTATTTTATCCTTAAAGGTAATCAGGCTTTCGTTAAATGGAATATTACCATTTAACAATCAGGGGGAAGTAAATTATTACCAGTACTACAAAAACTGGTATAGGCCACAAAGGCCCATCAGGAAATAATTTTAGATAAAATAATGCAAATGCAAGAACGAGAATGACCGGTGCATAGACAAAAAATAAAGATTTAAATATTCTTTTAAAAAACCTCGTCATTAAATTTTTCATAATTTTATTACCGAATCATATTAGTAATAATTCGGGAAACTTCGTCATCAGATGCCCACGCACTAAGAAGCGCATCAGATCTTTCGAATAGAGGTTCAATCAAGAAAAACATCATTTCCAGTTCATTGGCATACAATGCTGAATAATATTCAGGTAAGGCATAACGCAGGCGGTTTGCGCTATCAGCTGCTTTCTGAACAACTCCATACATCCCAGCTATGGCAATGGCAACGCCAGCTCTTCGGCCAGCCAGTACACTCATATCGAGGCTGAGCTTCATGCCAGCAGCTACTGCAGCAGACACGGCCAAAATAAATCCGTATTTTGTAAATTGACTTACTGCAATGTGAATATTTACTGCCATCAGAGATTCTTTTATCTTTCCTAATTGACTACTGGTTTTATGCCTGAATATTTCTTCAAAATATATTTTGAGCATATCAAATATAATATCGCCATGCTCCACTAGCTTATAAATACCTCCGATGAATCTTAGATCTTCATTTTTTTGTTTCTGACAAACATCCTGATATTCCTCAGTAAAGCACGATGTGTAAAACAGTGCACGCTTTGCGCCTGCGCCTATTATATCAATTTGATCAGATACAGCTTTTCCAACGCCGGTAAATGTGCGGTCAAGTTTTAACGCGAGGATATTATTTGACTTCAAGTAACTGATAACGTTTTTATTATAGTACATAACCGTTTCCTTATGGTTAGTCTGTGTCCTGCCACCCTTTAAACTTAAGGGAAATAATCATTTAGTAATGTGTAATACAAAGCGCGTTTTGCACCTTTTCCAATAAGTTCCCTCTGAGCAGAGAGCGCGTTATTCACATCGGTTAAGGCGTGATCAAATTTCAGCGCCAGTATCCTGTTGGTTTGCAGAAAATCGATAATCTCATCAGCGTAATACATAACCTTATCCCTCAGGTCGATGTTCCTTTTTTAACCGTACAAAAGGTACGGGTAAATGGTCATTAAGTAAACAGCTTTCACCGCGCGCCGTGATCCATCGAACAGCCAGCCGGTGTCTTAGCCGCCGCAGTTCATACTTTTTTTCAATTTATTCAAACCTTCACAACGGTTTTGCCGTAAAACGTGCGGCTGTTTCCGTTTCGTTTCATATATGAATTTTTCTCCCGTGCAGGTAAGGATGAAGTGTTGAAAAGGCGTCTGTTGATTACCGTTACCGCTACTGTTTTTTGGGCTTCGCTGGCACAGGCTGACGACATGCCATTTCCCGTGACGCCACCGGCGATTGATGCGGCGTCCTGGGTGTTAATGGATGCCACCACCGGCCAGGTCCTGACCGCCGGTAATCCGGATGAGCGCCGCAATCCTGCCAGTCTGACCAAGCTGATGACCGGTTACGTCGTCGATCGCGCTATCGATCAAAAGAAAATCAGCCGCGATGATATGGTCACCGTCGGCAAAGATGCCTGGGCAGCCGGTAATCCGGTATTTAAAGGCTCATCGCTGATGTTCCTTAAGCCGGGCGACAAGCTGAGCGTACGTGATTTAAGCCGGGGAGTAATCATCGATTCCGGTAATGACGCCTGCGTGGCGCTGGCAGATTATGTGGCGGGCAGCGAAGACAATTTCGTCAAAATGATGAATCACTATGTCGACAAGCTGGGCCTGCAAAATACGCACTTCGAAACGGTGCATGGGCTGGACGCGCCGGGCCAGTTCTCCAGCGCGCTGGATATGGCAAAACTGTCGCGGGCGATTATCGACGGCGAGCCTGACTTCTATGCCATGTACAGTGAGAAAACCCTGACCTGGAACGGCATCACCCAGAACAACCGTAACGGCTTACTGTGGGATAACGCCCTGCATGTGGACGGGCTGAAAACCGGCCACACCGAAACCGCAGGCTTTAATATCATCGCCTCTAACGTGGTGGGCAAACATCGTCTGATCGCCGTGGTGATGGGTGGCAAGAGTCCAAAAGGGCGGGAAGAGCAGGCGCGCAAACTGCTGGTATGGGGTCAGAATACCTTTGATACCGTACAGCTGTTCCATGCTGGTAAGAAAATTGGCAGCGAGAATGTCTGGTACGGCAATCCGCATCAGGTCGAAGTGGGTACCGCGAATGATGTCTACCTGTCGCTGCCGCGCAGTGAAGTGCAGAACGTCAAGGCGAAATACATTATTAACCGCAGCGATCTGGAAGCGCCGCTGAAAGCCAATGAGGTGATTGGTGAAATTCAGGTAATGGATAAAGATCAGCAGATTGCCCACTATCCGCTGGTGGCGCTGAGCGCAGTTGAGCCTGCTGGCGTCATTACCCGCATTACCGATTATCTCAAGCAGAAGTTCTGATCGGCATTGCTGGCCGCGTAATCGGGGGCAGCCTTCAGGCTGCCCCCTGACTGCTTAACGCAACGCTTCCTTCATCTTCTTCACCTCACTGGCCTCAACCGGCGTGGCAGCATTGCCCCAGCTGTTGCGAATGTAGGTGAGCACCGCGGCAATATTGTCATCACTTAGCGTACCGGCAAAGGCGGGCATCGCCGGAGCCGTTGGCCGTGCATCGGTATCCACGCCGCGACTGCCCGCCAGCACCACATGCATCAGTGATGTCGCATTCGGCTGATTGATCAGCGGATTATCCGCCAGCTGCGGGAAGATATTCTTCTCACCACGGCCACCCGGACTGTGGCAGGCCGAGCATTTGGCTTCATAGATCGTCGCCCCAAGCTTCATCCTGTCATCATTAGCATCCAGCGGTTTTGGCTTCTCGTCGGCTTTTTTCTCGCCATCCTTGAGATAAACCGCCACCGCATTGAGATCGTCCTCGCGCCAGTGCTGGGTTGAATGGCGCACCGCATCGGCCATCGGACCGGAAGCGATGGCATAGCGGTTCACGCCGGTCCGCAGGTAGCTGACGATATCCTGCTGGGTCCATTTACCGAGTCCGGTATGATCGCTGGCGTCCAGATTCGGCGCATACCAGTCCTCGACCTCGCTGCCGCCAAGGAAGCGGCCATTTTTGTCGCCGCCCAGCAGATTTTTCGGTGAGTGGCAGGTGCCACAGTGGCCGAGTCCCTCAACCAGATAGGCCCCGCGATTCCATTCCGCCGATTTGTCCGGATTCGGTTTGAATTCGCCCTTATCAAAGTTAATCCAGTTCCACACCATCAGGCTGGTACGGATATTGAACGGAAAGGGTAGCTGATTGGTTTCTACCGGATGATGGATCGGTTGCAGCGTCTGCATCCATGCCCACAGGTCCTGCAGATCCTTTTCCGACATTTTGGTGTAGGCGGTAAACGGCATCGCGCCATACAGACGCTTACCGTCATGGCCGACACCGGTATTCATGGCGCGGCGGAAATCATCATAACTCCAGTCGCCAATCCCGGTTTCACGGTCAGGGGTGATATTCGCCCCGAGCAGCGTCCCAAACGGCGTCTGTAACTTAACGCCACCGGCGAAAGGCTGTTTCTCATCGGTGGTGTGACAGGCGGTACAGTCGCCCAGCGTGGCGATATAACTGCCGCGGGCGATCTGATCATATTCCGGTTGCGCCTGGCTGCTGAAGCTGCAGGCCAGTAACCACGCGGCGGCGGAGAGAAGCGGTAACGTTTTCATGCGCTAATCATCTCCCCCGGACGTTTCAGGTAGTAGCGACGGATATCGTGCGCCGCTTTAAAGGCCAGAGCGCCCACCGTGCCGGTCGGGTTATAGCCGGGATTCTGCGGGAAGGCGGAAGCGCCCACCACAAACAGATTCGGCACATCCCACACCTGCAGATGTTTATTCACCGAGCTGGTCCGTGGATCGGCACCCATGATGAAGCCGCCTACCACGTGAGAGGACTGATAGGGCACGCTGCTCCAGTGGCCGGTCATCGGTTTAACGATCATCTCGCGCGGGTTCATCACCTTAGCGATCTCAGCCACCTTGTTAGTGCAGTACTGCGCCATCTTCAGGTCGTTCTGCGCGAAGTCGAAGGTGATTCGTAACAGCGGGCGGCCATGCGGATCTTTGTAGTTAGGATCCAGCGACAGATAGTTGGTGCGGGTGGTATAGCTGCTGGCTTCACAGCCGATCGACATGGTGCTGAGATAGTTATCTTTCAGCGTCTGTTTCCATTTCGATCCCCACTTTGGCGTGTCAGGTGGCAACGGACGATAACCAATCGGAGCCGCGCCAATCGGGGTGACGCGGATACTGCCGCCGCCAAAAAAGCCGAGGCCGCTGTGGTCAAAGTTATCGTTATTGAATTCGTCGATTCCCATGCCGACCGCGCCAGCGCCGATAAACGGATTGAAGTTTTTGTTATCGAAAAACAGCGTGACGTTGTTGGCGGTCTGATAGGCGTAGTTGCGTCCGGTGGTGCCGGTGTTGGTCACCGGATCGTAGGCCTCGCCAATGCCCGACAGCAGCATCAGGCGCACATTCTCGAAGGTAAAGGCGGCGACGATCACCAGATCGGCCGGCTGTTCCCACTCATCACCCGACGAGTCGATGTAGGTGACGCCGGTGGCTTTTTTGCCGGTAGAGTCAGTCAGCACCTGCAACACTTCACTGTTGGTATAGGCGGTGAAGTTAGGCTTGCGCATCAGCGCCGGCAGTACGGTGGTGATGGCGCTGGCTTTGGAGTAGTTGGCACATCCGTAGTTAGTGCAGAAACCGCAGAAGGTGCAGGGCCCCATGGTGACGCCATACGGATTGGTATAGGCTTCAGAGACCAGCGAAGAGGGCACCGGGAACGGCTGATAGCCAAGGTTTTTTGCCGCATCGGCAAACAGGGTCGGACCATAAGGCTGACGCAGCGGCGGTGTCGGATAGTCGCCGGAGCGCGCGCCCTCAAAGGGATTCCCGCCCGGCCGTTTTTCACCGTTGAGGTTGCCGGCGCGGCCCGAGGTGCCGGCCACACGTTCAAACTGCATATAGTGCGGCTCCATCTCCTCCCAGCTGGTGCCCCAGTCCTGCAGCACCAGCTCATCAGGTATGGCACTGGCACCGTAACGCTCGATCAGATGGCTTTTCAGGCGGAATTCTTCCGGCTGGAAGCGAAAGGTGATGCCAGCCCAGTGGTTGCCTGCGCCGCCAGTGCCGTTGCCGGGGTGAAATGATCCCCAGGTCCGCATCGGTAGCGCGGTCTGCGACGGATTATTACGCATGGTGCAGGTGTTCTGGCGGGTGCGCAGCATCAGCTCTTCGCGCATCACATAACGCAGCTCATCGGTTACGGTGCCGATATTAAAGTCGCGAGCGGTATCGCGCCACGGACCCCGTTCAATGCCCACCACGTCGAGGCCTTCATCGGCCAGCTCATTGGCAATAATCGATCCGGCCCAGCCGAGTCCAATTACCACTACATCGGTTTTGGGAAGTTTTTTCATGATTAGTCCTTTGCCTTCCATTGCGCAATACTGATCGGCTCGAAGTGCAGATTTTCGTTATGCCGTTCGATGTAATCGCGATAGTCATAGCGCGCACCCGGAAAACCGAGCATCTTCCACGACACCATCTCACGGTTGCCGCCATACACCGGATCGGCAAAGAAGCCTTCCATGGTGTTATTCAGCACTTCGAGAAAGAAGGACTGCGCATCGAAATCGCTGAAGTGCACCTTACCGGCTTCCATCGCCTGCAGCAGTTCGTCCTGCTGTTGCGGCGTCAGGTCAGTGAAGTTTTTATTTGAGGTCTGCTGAACGTAGCGGTTAAGTGCGGCGATGCCCTGGCGGTAGCGCTGACGCGGCACCAGCGGCGACTGATCGCCCTGCTCGGTGGTGCCTTGCTGAAAGGGGCCCTGCATATAAAGGCGCTCAAAAGTACCGTAGGAGCCGTGCAGTTGACGATCGATAAAGACGGCACAGCCCGCCTCTTTGCCGCCCACGCTAAGATCATCGGCCGGGATCAGCCGGTCAACTATCGCCTCGATGGTTTTGGCTTCGGCATCGGTAAAAAACAGCCAGCCTTGTTGTGGGTAAGTTTCTGGAGGATTATCGGAGAATGGCGTCCAGCCTGGACTGCCTTTCAGCGAAACGGCATCGGCGACCTGGCTGACAGTCGCTGCTACGCCCAGCGTCGACCATGTCAGAACCTGCCGCCGCGTAACGCCCGGCAGGGTTTTTGCTCTTTTTCGCATCGTGCTTCCTTCTCAAGTGTTACTAACAAAAGCTAAAGGTTAAAAATTGTTGGCAATTTGTTTTTTGAGTTCGGGGCCGTATGTAAAGGCGATGTTGATAATTGTAAGGGAACGTCAAAACTGTTTTGAAATGTAGATGGCGCACTAAGCCTTAGCAACATCAGGGGTTAAGATAGCGCACGAAATGATCCCTCAACCGGAAAACCAATTTGCGATCTGATAAGCCCATATCAAAACTTGAGTTTTGGTTCTACCGCCATTACCGCACCGTTCACGGCGTGCGCATCGCTATCGCCTTTTTGCTCTGTTTTATTTTTGTCCGGGCGACGGATATTCCGGAAGGCACCTGGCCGCTGATTACGCTGGTGGTGGTGATGGGGCCGATCTCAACCTGGGGGAATGTGTTTCCGCGCGCGCTGCAGCGCATCTGCGGCACGGTGGCGGGGTCGATCTCAGGACTGATTGCCCTGAAGCTGGAGCTGATCTCCATGCCGATGATGCTGGCCTGGTGTGGCGTAGCGATGTTTATCAGCGGCTACCTGACGCTGGGTAAACATCCGTATATGGCGCTGCTGATCGGCATCACCCTCAGCGTGGTGGTCGGCGCGCCCACCGGCGATTTCACCATGGCGCTGTGGCGCGGCGGCGATGTGATTCTTGGCTCGCTGATGGCGCTGCTGTTTACCGCCATCTGGGCGCAGCGCGCCTACATTCACTGGCGAATCCAGCTCTCGGACACGCTGGCGGAGATGGCGAAAATCTACCACGCCGGTTTCTCGCCCAACCTGGTGGATAAGCCGCGCCTTAACAAGCCGCTGGGCAAATTGCTGACCAGCGTGATCAAAATGCGGGCGCTGCTGGAACCGTCAAGCAAAGAGACGCGCATCCCGAAATCGGTGCTTGAAGCCATTCAGACCATAAACCGTAATATGGTGTACACCATCGAGATGCAGATTGATGCCTGGTGGGCCTCGCGTCGGAGCCATCTGATTCTGCTTAACGCCCCGGCATTACGCCGAACCCAGCAGATGACCGAAAGCACGCTGCGTGCGCTGTCGGTGATGGCGATTGAAGGCGAAACCGACGAGGTGCTGGCTAACAGCCATGAGCTGACCGAAATCAGCGGCGAGCTGCGGCGGCTGATTGCCGAG
The DNA here is from genome assembly GCF_038594305.1 of Pantoea brenneri. Lineage (NCBI taxonomy): Bacteria > Pseudomonadati > Pseudomonadota > Gammaproteobacteria > Enterobacterales > Erwiniaceae > Pantoea > Pantoea brenneri. Next base: position 580,330 of record NZ_JBCGBG010000001.1, read on the forward strand.
GCGGGCAGTGAAGGACTGGAGGAGACGCCGATTTACGGTTACGTCTGGTTAAGCCTTGAGCTGGCAAAACAGCTGGAGCGGATGACCGATTTGATGCGAATGGCGCTGCGCAAATAATCACCTCAGACAATGACTTAATGTGAAACCGGGTTTCTTTGCGCTAAGATAAGGGCCAGTCCGAAATTAGCTGTGAAAATTGCGTATAAGGCTGGCTAGCCGCTAAGCTGATCGTTTTGTCTCTCTCCCTGCGTCAGCAGGCTCAAAGAAAGGTGCCATCATGGAAAATGCCAAGCAATCATTTCAGGACGTCCTGGAGTTCGTGCGTATGTTCCGCCGCAAAAACAAACTGCAGCGTGAAATTGTCGATAACGAGAAGAAAATTCGTGACAACCAGAAGCGCGTCCTGCTGTTAGACAACCTGAGCGAGTACATCAAACCCGGCATGAGCGTCGAGGCGATTCAGGAAATTATCGCCAGCATGCGTGTGGATTATGAAGACCGCGTTGATGAATACATCATCAAAAACGCCGATCTGTCGAAAGAGCGTCGTGAGCTGTCGAAAAAGATCAAAGCCATGGGCGTCGGCGAACACCCGAAAGCCTGAGGCTGATAACAGAGCGTGAACGCTCCGCTCGGTTAACAGAGACCCGCTCCCCGTCAGGAGGGCGGGTTTTTTTATCGCCGGGATCGACGCTGCAGCATCATTTGCCTGGCGGCAGGAAGGCATTATTTTTCGGTCAGCTGGCGGGCAATCGCCTGAAGCTGCTGCGCCAGCGCAGTGAGATCGCGGTGTGAATCGGCGGGTGGTGCGGTGGTTTCTCTGATCACCAGCGTGGTTTCCAGCGCTTCATCACTGACTGATTCGCCCTGTAACCGCGCCAGCAGCTGCTCAACGCTGAGTACGCCCAGCTGCTGTAAATCCTGCCGCACCGTGGTCAGCGGCGGCTGATACCACGCGCTCTCGGCGGTATCGTCATAGCCAATCACCGAAATCTGCCCCGGAATCGCCACGCCGTGCTGATGCAGCGCCCGCATCGCGCCCAGCGCCATCTGATCGTTCGCTACCAGCAGCGCCTGAGGTAAGGCATTCGGTAACTGTGCCAGTAGCGCCTGATAACCTGATTGCGCACTCCAGTCGCCGCGCAGGGAACAATGCGGCGTTAATTGATGATCGGCCAGCGCCTGATGCCAGGCGGCTTCACGCTGACGCGCCGACACGGACCGCTCCGGACCGTTCAGCAAGCCGATCTGCCGGTGTCCCAGCGCCACCAGATGCTCTACCGCCGCCCGCGCGCCGTGATGATTCGGATACTGACACTGCGCCACGGCCGCCTGCGGCTCGACGTCCAGAAACAGCACCGGTTTCGCAGCGCACAGCGCCTGGATCTGCTGCGCTTCCTCCGCCTGCAGCGGCAGATTGATCAGCAATCCATCCACCCGCTGCGCCAGCAGTTCATTGATGGTCGCCGCCGCGTCATTGCCGCTCTGCATAGCGATCACCAGATGATAGCCCGCTGCCGCTGCGCGCCGCTGAATCGCCGAAGCAATCTGTGCCGGGGCCATCAGCGCCAGATCGCTGGTGGCGAGACCCAGGGTGCGGGTCGCTTTACCCGCCAGCTGTTGCGCGACCCGGTTCGGCACGTAATTGAGCTGCTGCATCGCCGCTTCGACCCGTTGCCGGGTGCGGACCGAGACCTGTTCAGAACGATTAAGCACCCGTGAAACGGTTTGGTAAGAGACGCCAGCCAGTTGAGCGACATCATCAAGGGTCACAGAGCGGGAAGTCATTGATCTCTCCAGTAGATGAAGCGGCGATTGTAGCAAATTTTCCGGCTGCAGCGCTGCTGCTGCGCGCTACACTGCTCAGCAATAAGGAGAAAAATATGCAGCTTACTGACCATGATATTGATGACATCAACCTGATCGCCAACTGGCTGGCGCTTGATCAGCTGACAGATCCGCAGCACCCCGACGCCGATCTGCTGATTCTGGCGGGCCATGCGGTGCTGCCAAATATTGAGGGCGCGGTGGCGCTGGCGAAAACCTCCGGTCTGCCGCTGCTGATCAGTGGCGGCGTCGGCCACGCCACGCCGCTGTTAGCGCAGGCGATGGCGGCAGATCCGCGCTTTCACCCGCTTGAGACTCAGGGAAAGAGCGAGGCGCAGATGCTGGCGGCTATCGCGCATCGGCTGGCTGATCTGCCGCAACAGCAGCTGCTGCTGGAAGGGGAATCGCGCAACTGCGGCGAAAATGCGGCATTCAGCCAGCGGTTACTGGATAGCCGTGGCATACAGCCGCAGCAGGTCATTCTGATTCAGGACCCGTTACTGCAGCGGCGTACTGACGCCACCTTCCGCTGGCAGTGGCGCGATCGGCCGGCGGCTCCCCGCTTTATCAACTGGCCGGTTTTCATTCCGCAACTGAGGCTGGAGGCGGGCCAGCCGCGCATCACCGGCGCCGCGCCGCAGGGTATGTGGTCGCTGGAGCGCTTTATCTCCCTGCTGATGGGAGAGGTGCAGCGGCTGCGAAACGATGAGCAGGGCTACGGACCGCGCGGGAAAGGATTCTTCGCGGAAGTGATACTGCCTGATCAGATTGATGCGGCGTGGCAGCGCCTGATGCGCCTTTCCGGGGTGCAGCAGCGGATTCAGGGCCGCTGAAAAGTGGCGGGCCGGCGTGATGCGGCCCGCTGGCGCTTAACGGTTCTGCAGATAGACCTGCAGATTGACATACACCGCATTCAATAAGGGCGTGCTCAGGCCATAGTGACTGGCGCGCAGCAGCAGATCGCCGATGATCTGGTCGGCTTCAATATCGAATCCCTGGCATAAATCGCGGTACATGGAGGAGGTTATCGGTGTGGCTGGATTGTTCAGCAGCTCGAAGATTTTGGCGGTCACCGCCGGGCGCGGTTGATAACCTGCAGCGCTGATTACCGTCAGGATCTCGCTAAAAACAGCCTGTAACAGCGCTTCACCGCCGTGGGATCGCAGCACCTGTTGAGTATCGCCGCGAGCCAGACAGCACACCGCGCCGAGCGTGCTGAGCAGCAGCCATTTCTCCCACAGCTCATCCATGATGTTGTCGCTGAAGCGGGTATCAACCTGGCTGTCGCGCAGTGCAGCATCGACCCGCAGCAGGCGCGCATCGTTATTACCGTCGAGCGCGCCGTAACAGAGCTGATGCAGCGGCGTCATCTGGATCACTTCGCCGTTATCGCCCAGCGTAGCGTTGATTTTACACAACCCGCCGATCACCGCTTCGCGGCCAAAGCGCTGTTGCAGCGTTTCAATGTGCCGCATGCCGTTAAGGATCGGCATAATCAGCGTCTGCGGGCCGACGGCGGGTGCAATATCTTGCATCACCTGCTCGAGGGCAAAGCTTTTTACCGTCAGGATAATCAGGTCATAGTGACCGTGCAGAGAAGCCGCCTGCACCAGCTGCGGCTGCAGCGTTTCGGTGCCGCTCGGGGTCTGCAACACCAGTCCCTTTTGCTGCAACTGGCGGTAACGCCGTTCGCGCACCAGAAAGGTCACGTCCTGGCCGGCCTGGGCCAGTCGCGCGCCAAAATATCCACCGGTCGCGCCGGCACCTGCTATCAGAATGCGCATAGAATTTCCCTTTAAGTAAAAACCGTTACCTTAAAACGTCATCGCCGGGCTTGCCAGCCGGTCCGTGCGGTGAGGCATCCTGACTGATAGCCGTCAGCACGCTGGTGAGTAAGCCTGGAAAGCGATGTTCAAGATCTTCACGGCGCAGCGAAATCAGATTTTCCCGCCCCAGCGGCCGTTGCCAGATCACGCCACTGTCACGCAGAACCCGCCAGTGATGGGTCATGGTCGATTTCGCCACCTCACCACGCAACAGGCCGCAAGGCTGTTCACCTTCACGCGCCAGCGCATCAACAATAGCCAGCCGCAGCGGATTGCCCAGCGCAAACAACACATTTTCTAACCGTAACTGTTCAGTATCAGGGTGATTACTCAGCATAACGTTCCTGTCAGGGGAATGATCCGGTTAATTATAGCTCAATCTGTTCGTATGGAGTCGTACCATTAGTCTAAGCTTGCTGACATGGGTGCCTGAAAAGTGTGCACCTCTTTCCGTCAAACTGACTAAGGATACATCATGCCCCGATCCCTTCCGATCGAACGTTACCGCAACATCGGCATCTCCGCGCACATCGATGCCGGTAAAACCACCACCACCGAGCGCATTCTGTTTTATACCGGAATGAGCCACAAGCTGGGGGAAGTGCACGATGGCGCTGCAACAACCGACTGGATGGCGCAGGAGCAGGAGCGCGGCATAACCATCACCTCTGCCGCGGTCAGTTGCTTCTGGCCGGGCATGGATAAGCGCTTTGAGCCGCACCGCATCAATATTATCGACACCCCGGGCCACGTTGATTTCACCATCGAGGTCGAGCGCTCAATGCGGGTGCTGGACGGCGCGGTAATGGTGTATGACGCAGTGGGCGGCGTACAGCCGCAGTCGGAGACGGTGTGGCGGCAGGCAAATAAATATCATGTGCCGCGGCTGGCGTTCGTCAACAAAATGGATCGGCAGGGCGCCGATTTTTTCCGCGTGGTCACCATGATGCAGTCACGGCTGAAAGCCAATCCGGTGCCGATTGTGATTCCCATCGGTCGCGAAGAGCATTTCGTCGGGGTGATCGATCTGATCCGCATGCAGGCCATCTACTGGGATGAAGAGAGCCAGGGGATGACCTTCAGCTATGGTGAAATTCCGTCTGATCAGCTGGCCGAAGCGCAGAGCTGGCGTGAAAAAATGGTCGCGGCGGCGGCGGAAGCCAATGAAACCCTGACCGAAGCCTGGCTGGAGCAGGGCGATCTCAGCGAGCAGCAGGTGATTGCCGGTTTACGCCAGCGCACGCTACTCAACCAGATCCAGCCGATGCTGTGCGGCAGTGCGTTTAAAAATAAAGGGGTACAGCGGATGCTGGATGCGGTGATCGAACTGATGCCGTCACCGGCCGATGTGCCAGCGATTAGCGGCGTGGATGAGGCCGGAAACCACGCCGAACGGCACGCTGATGATGACGAACCGTTCTCGGCGCTGGCGTTTAAGCTGATGAGCGATCCCTTTGTCGGGCAGCTGACCTTTGTACGGGTCTACTCGGGCGTGTTGCGCAAGGGCGACAGCGTCTTTAACGCGGTCAAAGGCAAGAAGGAGCGCATTGGCCGTATCGTGCAGATGCACGCCAACGCCCGCCATGAGATCGACGAGATACGCGCCGGGGATATTGCCGCCTGCGTCGGGCTGAAAGAGGCGACGACCGGCGAAACCCTGTGCGATCCGCACGCCATAATTACTCTGGAGCGGATGGAGTTTCCTGAACCGGTGATTTCGCTGTCGATAGAACCGAAGACCAAAGCGGACCAGGAGAAGATGGGGCTGGCGTTACAGCGGCTGGCGGCAGAAGATCCGTCGTTCCGGCTGCACACCGACGAGGAGTCAGGCCAGTCGATTATCTCCGGTATGGGCGAACTGCATCTGGAGATTATCGTCGATCGTCTGAAACGTGAATTTTGCGTAGAGGCCAATATCGGGCGGCCGCAGGTTACCTACCGTGAGACGCTGCGCAAGGCGGTGCAGGATGTTGAAGGCAAGTTTGTGCGCCAGTCGGGCGGCAAAGGGCAGTACGGCCATGTGGTGCTGAGCCTGCAACCGGGTGCGGCGGGCAGCGGGTTTGTCTTTGAGGATGCCACCAAAGGCGGGGTGGTGCCGCGCGAATATATCCCGTCAGTAGAGAAAGGGGTCCGCGAAGCGCTGAACAGCGGCGTGCTGGCGGGCTATCCGATTGTCGATATCAAAGCGACCCTGACGTTTGGCTCCTATCATGAGGTCGATTCCTCGGAGATGGCGTTCCGCATGGCAGCGATTCTCGGTTTCCGTGCGGCGGCAAAACTGGCCGATCCGGCGATTCTGGAGCCGGTAATGAAAGTGGAAGTGGAGACGCCGGAAGAGTACGCCGGCGGGATTATGGGCGATCTGTCGTCACGGCGCGGCGCGGTGCAGGGCATGGATGAGCATTTTGGCGGCCGGATTATTCGCGCCGAAGTGCCGTTGTCGGAGATGTTCGGCTACTCCACCAGCCTGCGTTCGCTGACCCAGGGGCGCGCCACCTACAGCATGGAGTTCAGCCACTACGCGCAGGCACCGCGCAACGTGGCCGATGAGATCATTGCCGCCCGTAAATAGGGCGATGCGGCAGGGAAGCCGCCTTTCTTTCAGCTCAAAGCCGGGCCACCCCATGCGCCGCCGCCTGCTGTTCAAAGCGGATTATCGTCTGATAATCCTGGCGCTGCAGCGGGCTGAATCCGCTAATCAGGCTGGCCGCACAGACTTCACGCCACGCCGGACTCGTCACCAGTTCGCCCAGCACCGACTGCAGCGTCTGGCGCTGCTGCGCCGAGGTGGAGGCCGAAGTGATGAGTGGCAACCCAGGCGCAGGCGGTGTTTCGTCGATAATGTGCAATCCCTGTAGTTCCTCTGGCGCGTACCGGGCGATCAGGGCCCAGCTGACACAATCAATGGCGGCAATATCCGCCTGATGCTGACGCACCGCCGCCAGTGACTGACGATGCCCGCCGCTCAGCACCAGCCGTGAAAACAGCACGCCCGACAGGGCCGCCACCAGGCGCAGCGCGTTATAGCCGGAGTGTGAATCGAGGCCGTTGGCCACCGCCCGGCGGGCGTGAAAATCGCTCAGCGTCGCGCCCTTATCCCGCGCCACCAGCCAGCTACGATAATCGGGTCCGCTGCAGCCTGGCGCGCTGTAGTGAAACGCGCCGACCAGCTGCACCGCAGGCAGTCGCGTCACCAGCGGATAGCCGCAGGTCTGACTCAGCAGCAGCCGATCATCCTGCCAGTGGGTAAGCAGATCGTCGGGCCAGACTGGCTGCGCCGCCGTGCCGTGCTGCGCCAGTAACGTTACTATCGCTTGGCTGAGCGCCTCAGTGGCAGGGCGATCAATGTCGTACATCGGTAATGCCAGCAGGTCAGTCATGGCGAGCCTCTTCAGAACGCCCCGGATGGGCATTGACCCCGACCGGCCGCGCCCAGAACTGACGCAGCCAGACCCGGTAGCCCGCCACGCGGAAACCGTGATTGCGCTGGTAATAGCGCTCACGGTCGCGCAGATAAAGGCGACGCAGACCATACCAGGGCACGCCGGGCAGATCGTGATGCACTGAATGGTAGTTCAGATTCAGGAACAGGATCCGCCAGGGCAGCGCCGCCTCATTATTAACCGAACGCGCCAGCGGATCGTCAGCCGCGCGATGTTCATAAAATGAGCGCACTTTGGTCAGCGCCAGCGCCGGATAGCTGACCGCCAGCAGATACCACAGCGGGGAGAAGCCGCACTGCGCCATGCCGTAAAACAGCAGCGCCAGCAGGCTCCAGTGCAGCAGCCACATGCCGATGGCGGCCCGCTCACCGTGACGAAACGCCTGCCACATCGCCCTGAAAGTGCCGCAGATATCCAGCAACGGAGCCAGCAGCAGACGGCCAAAAAAGGTATTACGCAGGTGGATCAGCTGCTGCTGCCACGGCGACAGCTGCGCCCAGCGTGCGGCGGACAGGTAGTAACTTTCCGGATCGTCATCCGGTTCGGTCAGGGTGTGATTGCGGTGATGGGCCAGATGAGAATCGCGGTAGAGGCCAAACGGAAACCACACCGCCAGCGGCAGGATGCCGAACAGCTGATTGATCCGCGGCCAGCGCGTCGGATGGCCGTGGATCAGCTCATGCTGCAGCGACATATACCAGGCGGTGAAGCCAGTCAGCAGCAGGGTAGCGGGCAGCCGTCCGAGGATCTGCCAGCCGAGCAGCGTGCCGAACCAGCCGCCATAGACCGCGACGATCAGCAGCCAGGTGGGCAGTTCAGTGCGCCATAACCAGCTGCGCGAGAGCTGTTGCAGCAGGGCGCGCTGCTGCGGATGAAGGTAAGCGGCACGGCTTTTTTGCATGATCGGCCTGGCAGAAGAGGAACAGAGAGCCACAGTGAAATAAACGCTGCGCAAAGACAAAGACGTTATTTTTCTTAGCTATGTCGAAAATCCTGAATATGGCGCTGAAAGATATTGACTATCAGTGGCGACGACGACGGCGTAACCTTTGCCTATCGAAAACCGCCTTAGCATGTGTGGGCCACTTTTGCCCGCCAGGAGAAGTAACAGATGAAAAAGATTGGCTTTTTATCCTTCGGTCACTGGACGCCCTCTTCACAGTCAGCCACCCGTTCGGCGCAGGATGTGTTACTGCAGTCGATTGACCTGGCGGTTGCAGCCGAAGAGCTGGGCGCAGACGGAGCTTACTTTCGCGTGCACCATTTTGCCCGCCAGCTGAGTTCGCCGTTCCCGCTGCTGGCGGCGGTCGGTGCCCGTACCAAAAATATTGAAATCGGTACCGGCGTGATCGACATGCGCTATGAAAATCCGCTCTATATGGTGGAAGATGCCGGTTCAGCCGACCTGATTTCCAACGGCCGTTTGCAGCTCGGCCTGAGCCGTGGCTCGCCTGAGCAGGTGGTGGATGGCTGGCGCTATTTTGGCTTTGAGCCAAAAGCGGGCGAGACCGACGCTGATATGGGGCGTCGTCATACCGAAGAGTTTCTGGAAGTGCTGCGCGGTGAAGGCTTTGCCAAACCGAATCCGCAGCCGATGTTCCCGAATCCGCCGGGCCTGCTGCGCCTTGAACCGCTGTCTGAAGGGCTGCGTGACCGCATCTGGTGGGGCTCCGGCTCCAACGCCACTGCAGAGTGGGCAGCAAAAATGGGCATGAACCTGCAAAGTTCGACCCTGAAAGATGATGAAACCGGCGAACCGTTCCACATCCAGCAGGCGAAGCAGATCCGTGCCTACCGTGAAGCGTGGAAAGCCGCCGGCCATCAGCGAGAGCCACGGGTTTCGGTCAGCCGCAGCATTTTTGCGCTGGTCAATGACATGGACCGCGCCTACTTCGGCCGCAGCGGTAGCGACCAGGATTCGGTGGGATTCCTCGACGAAAAAACCCGCGCCATCTTTGGCCGCAGCTATGCCGCTGAACCGGAGCAGTTAATTAAGCAACTGGCGCAGGATGAAGCGATTGCTGAAGCCGATACGCTGCTGCTGACCGTGCCGAACCAGCTTGGGGTGGCGTATAACGCGCATGTGATTGAGGCGATACTGAAGTATGTCGCGCCGGAACTCGGCTGGCGTTAATATCGATCCCGACCCAGCGCCTTAGTGATAAGGCGCTGTTCATCTCATTCTGTAGTGATCCCTGCCGCTCTCCGCATCCTCTTTTATCCCTGATCTGATTTCAACACCGCAGGTGCTGGCCCGGCATTTCAGCCTGAATCAGCAGGCGATAGCGCCACTTTTGCCAATCATGATCGCCGTCACGCTGCTGATTATTATTTGGCAGACGCGATCCCTGGCGACAAGGGTAATGGTATTTTTAACCGCTTCGCCTGAACTGACCGGCGCGGTTCTTTTTAATCGTTAAAACCTTTTTCAGCTAAGCATATTCAAAGGGTCAGGCTATCAAAGGTATAGGATGAGACAGGTGTGCCTTTTTCAAAAGCCACTATAGAGTAGCGCTGAGAATACATAAAAGAGGTGTGACCATGAGCAATTCTGTTGATGAAGATGCAAAAGATGCAAAGCCTATTGTCGAAGCCGATCGCGAAGCAGCGGCAGGTAAATGTCCTTTTCATGCAGGAAAGGCCAATCAGACATCAGGCGGCGGCACGTCCAACCGTGACTGGTGGCCTAACCAGCTGCGTGTCGACCTGCTGAACCAGCACTCATCCCGCTCTAACCCATTGGGCGAGTCGTTCGACTACCGTAAAGAATTTGCCAAATTAGACTACGCTGCGCTAAAAGCCGATCTCAAAGCCTTGCTCACTGAGTCACAAGCCTGGTGGCCTGCCGACTGGGGCAGCTACATCGGTCTCTTCATCCGTATGGCCTGGCACAGCGCCGGTACCTATCGCGCAGTAGACGGTCGCGGTGGTTCAGGCCGCGGCCAGCAGCGCTTCGCTCCGTTAAACTCGTGGCCCGATAACGTCAGCCTGGATAAAGCGCGCCGTCTGCTGTGGCCGGTGAAGCAGAAGTACGGTCAGAAAATTTCCTGGGCCGACCTGTATATCCTGGCGGGTAACGTGGCGCTGGAAAATTCCGGCTTCCGCACCTTTGGTTTTGGTGCCGGACGTGAAGATGTCTGGGAACCGGATATGGACGTCAACTGGGGCGATGAAAGCACCTGGCTGGAACACCGTCATCCGGAATCGCTGGCACATTCACCGCTCGGCGCGACCGAAATGGGGCTGATCTACGTTAACCCTGAAGGCCCGGAACACAGCGGCGATCCGGCGTCAGCCGCTCCGGCCATTCGTGCGACCTTCGGCAATATGGGAATGAACGATGAAGAGATCGTTGCCCTGATCGCTGGTGGCCATACGCTGGGCAAAACCCACGGTGCCGGTTCGGCCGAGCATGTAGGCGTTGATCCGGAAACCGCACCGATTGAAGCACAGGGTCTGGGCTGGGCAAGCAGCCACGGCACTGGCGTGGGTGCCGATGCGATTACCTCGGGTCTGGAAGTGATCTGGTCGCAGACGCCGACCCAGTGGAGCAACTACTTCTTCGAGAACCTGTTCAAATATGAGTGGGTGCAGACCCGCAGCCCGGCCGGTGCCATCCAGTTTGAAGCGATCGACGCGCCAGAGATCATTCCTGATGCGTTTGACCAGACGAAGAAACGTAAGCCGACCATGCTGGTCACCGATCTGACCCTGCGTTTCGATCCGGAATTCGAGAAAATATCGCGTCGTTTTTACAACGATCCGCAGGCCTTCAATGAAGCTTTTGCCCGCGCCTGGTACAAGCTGACGCACCGTGATATGGGGCCAAAAGCGCGTTATATCGGTCCGGAAGTGCCGAAAGAAGATCTGATCTGGCAGGACCCGCTGCCGACACCGGTTTATCATCCGACCGGCGCCGACATCGCGCAGCTGAAAGAGAAGATTGCGGCCGCTGGCCTGAGCGTCAGTGAACTGACCTCGGTTGCCTGGGCGTCAGCCTCAACCTTCCGTGGCGGTGACAAACGCGGCGGTGCCAACGGCGCGCGCCTGGCGCTGCTGCCGCAACGCGAGTGGGACGTTAACGCCAATGCGGCCCGGGTATTGCCGAAGCTGGAAGCGCTGCAGCGGGAATTCAATAAAGTCTCGCTGGCCGATGTCATTGTGCTGGCCGGAGTGGTCGGGGTTGAGCAGGCGGCGAAAGCGGCCGGCGTTGAGATTGAGGTGCCCTTTATCCCGGGCCGGGTCGATGCGCGTCAGGATCAGACCGATATCGAATCGTTTGAGTTGCTGAAACCTCGCGCTGACGGTTTCCGTAACTACGGTCGCGGATACGGCAAAACCACCACCGAGCACCTGCTGATTGATAAAGCACAGCAGCTGACGCTGACGGTGCCGGAATTAACGGTACTGATTGGCGGGATGCGCGCGCTGGGAACCAACTATGACGGCAGCCAGCACGGCGTCTTCAGCCGCAGCGTCGGTGAACTGAACACCGATTTCTTCATCAACCTGCTGGATATGCGCATTGAATGGAAAGCCATTGATGGCTCCAGCGAGCAGTTCGAAGGACGCGATCGCCTGACCGGTGAAGTCCGCTTTACCGCCACCCGCGCTGACCTGGTATTCGGCTCCAATGCGGTGTTACGCGCGTCGGCAGAAGTCTATGCCAGCAGCGATGCCAAAGAGAAGTTCGTCAAGGACTTCGTCGCTGCCTGGACCAAAGTGATGAACCTGGATCGGTTCGAGCTCTGATGGCTTGCGATTAACCACTGAAAGGCAAAAACCCGCTTAGTGATAAGCGGGTTTTTTTATATCAGCGATGACAGCGATGCCGTTGCAGCCGGCTGATCAGGGCGCGCTCAGGGTGAAGGGCGGCGCAACCCCAGCGGATCGTCATCCAGCACCAGCGTATCGCGCAGTTCCCAGCCTTTGAGTTTGCCGGGATTGAGTAATCCATCCGGGTCCAGACACTGTTTAACCGAGACCACCGCCGGTTTGATCTCTCCCTGTTTGCCTTCTTCAATCTGATAAACATGCGGATTATTGATCCGGACGCCGTTGGCGCGAAAAGCGTTCATGATCTCGTTCAGTCGCGCGTCACTGCTGTAGCGCACCAGTTGCAGGCCGCTGGCGGTCAGATTGCCGTCAGCGTCACGCAGAAACTCAATATGCGACATCACCTCATCACCCAGCAGAGCGGCCATGTCGATAATCTGCTGGCGATAACAGGCCGGGTTAAACGCGGTCTGTAAATAGGTCAGGGTATTGTCAACTTTTAGCGCGTGCAGGGTAGTGTGGTTCCAGCAATATTCCATCAGTGACGCATTCGCATCGCGAGCGGCGCTGGCAGACTGCCGCAGCGCACTCTTTCCGCGATATTTTTCCAGCAGGCCCGCCGCTAACCCGTCACTTTCCTGCCCAATCACGCTGATCACCGCATGCTGATCCGCCTGATAATGGCCGCTGAGATGGGTGAAGTAGCCGGGGATCGGCGCGGCGAATAACGCCAGCTGACGTTTCACCAGTCCTGGTGAGCGGGCGAAGGCATTAGCGTAATCCAGCGCGTCGGTAAAGTCGTCGAACACGTCCAGCCGCTCTATCCAGTCATGTACCGGTGCCAGCGCCAGTTCAACCTCCAGCACGATACCGTTACTGCCGTAAGCGTGATGCAGCAGCAGCGCCTGCGGTGCCGGAACCTGCAGAATGCGTGGTTCCGCTTCCACGGTCATCACTTTCACGCTGAGTACGTTTCCGGCGGCGGCCAGCGGGCCATAGTTGATTGAGCCGATGCCGCCAAAGCCGCCACCGTACAGCCCGCCCAGCGTGGCAAGGCGATAGGTCGAAGGCATGCAGCGCAGTTCCCAGCCGGTCGGACGGGTCAGGGCTTCAATCTCCGCCAGCCGCATCCCGGCCTGCGCGCGGACCACGCCAGGGGTGAGTTCACACAGCTGATTAAAGCCGGTCATATCGACCAGAATGCCGCCCGCCAGCGGCACCAGCTGACCATAGTTACCGGTTGCTCCGCCGCGCAGGATCAGCGGTAGCTGATGGCGGACGCAGGCTTTGACCAGCAGGCTCAGCTCCTCTTCACTGCGCGGTCTGACCACCGCATCGGCCTGTTTATCTTCCAGTTGCCGTTTCAGTAGCGGGCTGAACCAGTGAAAATCGCGTGACAGGCGTTTAACTCTGGCGGCCTGCAAAGTCCAGTCGAGATCGGGAAGCGCCTGCTGTATCAGGGCAAGCGCGTGCTGACGGTGTTCGCTGTGCATAATTTTCCTGCCTGAAAATAGGGAGTTAATGAGACTGAACCGCTTCGCTCTCATGCCAGGCGGAGAGGGAGCGACGGGAAATCCACGACATCATGCCAAACAGCGCAATACCGGCGAGGGAGATCAGCAGCAGCGCCGCAAACATCAGCGGAATGTCCAGCTGATAGCCCGCTTGCAGGATCTGGTAGGCCAGCCCGGTATTATTCCCGCCGGTGCCCGCCACGAACTCGGCAACCACCGCTCCGATCAGCGACAGCCCGCTGGAAATTCGTAGCGCACCAAAAAAGTAGGGCAGCGCGGACGGAATGCGCAGACGAATCAGCACCTGCAGACGACTGGCGCGGCTCAGCCTGAAGTAGCTCAGCAGCCCCGGCGAAACGCTGCGCAATCCCTGGGTGGTGTTGGAAATAATCGGGAACACCGCCATCAGCGTTGAACAGACCACCAGCGACAGGGTGGTGTCTTTGACCCAGATAATAATCAGCGGCGCGATGGCGACGATCGGCGTCACCTGCAGAAAGACGATGTAGGGAAACAGGGCGGTTTCGACAAAGCGATTCTGCACCAGCACGAAAGCCACGGCGGCACCGATGATGATCGAGAGTAAAAACGAGATCAGGGTGATTTTCAGGGTGAAAAGCAGCGCCATCATCAGCGAGCCGAAGTGGGTCCACAGGCTTTGCAGCATCACCAGCGGTGACGGCACCAGAAACTGCGGGATATTGAAATAGCTCACCCATCCCTGCCACAGCAGCACCACGACCACCGCCACAACGGTGGGATAAAACACTTTACGAAAGCCGGGATTAGCCATCCACGGAGAAGATTTTTGCGTCTGCATGGTATTACTCCATTCCCGATTGGCTGGCTTGCAGCAGGCTATCCTGCAGTTGCTTCGCATAACGTGAAAAGGCCGGACTGACGCGGAAATCTTCGCTGCGCGGGAACGGCTCATTGATGGCGATATCTTCCACCACCCGGCCCGGCCGGGCAGCCATCATGATCACCCGCTGCGACAGAAAAACCGCTTCGTGAATTGAGTGAGTCACGAACACCACCGTCAGGCCCTGTTCACGCCACAGCCGCAGCAGGTCGCTGTCGAGTTTATTGCGGGTGATTTCGTCGAGCGCGCCAAAGGGTTCATCCATCAGCAGCAGTTTCGGGCGCGTCACCAGCCCACGGGCAATCGAGACCCGCATCTGCATGCCACCGGAGAGTTCACGCGGCAGGACCCGGGCAAATTTACCCAGCCCGACCAGTTCCAGCGCCTCGGCAACGCGGGTATTAGCTTCGGCCCGCGGCACGCCCGCCAGATCCAGCGGCAGACGGACGTTGTTTTGCACCGTGCTCCAGGGCATCAGCGTCGCTTCCTGGAACACGAAGGAGAGCGGGACCTGGGCGCTTTCCCGGCTGTCACGACGCCACAACACCAGTTTGCCGTCGCTGGGCTCGGTCAGCCCGGCGACCATTTTCAGCAGGGTGCTTTTGCCACAGCCCGACGGACCGAGCAGGGTGACAAATTCGCCCTGATGAATGGTGAGATTGACCGGCAGCAGGGCGCGGGTGCCGTTGCTGTAAATCTTCTCTGCCGACAGCACTTCGATCGCCGGCTCTGCCTGCGGCGTGGCTGCGCGAACGTCGCGCATCACGGTGAGGTTGGGGACAGTATTCATGGCATAACCTTCGCGTCTTTAATCATATCGAGGGTATAGGTCTGGCCGAACGGCACTTTCTCCGCGTCGATCAGCTTGTTTTTAACCAGCATGTCCCAGCTCTTTTTCAGCCGCGATTCCGTGATGATGCCGATACCGCCGGTTTGTGCGTCGCCGCCCGTCACCAGCTGATATTTCTTCATCTGCGCGATACCAAAAGCGATCTGGTCGGCGGTCATCTGCGGGTTATCTCTGGCGATCAATGCATTGCCGGCGGTCGGGTCCTGCAGATAAGTTTTCCAGCCCTGCATGGAGGCTTTAACGAAGGCGGCTACCGCAGCCGGGCGTTGTTTAACCGTGTCGGCCATGCAGATAATCGAGTTGCCATACGGCGGGTAGCCCCAGTCGCTCAGCATGTAGACGTAAAACGGTTTGCCGCCTTTCTCAATCGAGAACGGTTCAGAGGTGACGTATCCCTGCTGCACCAGATTGCGGTCGGCGAGGAAAGGCTGGACGCTGAAGGTGTAGGGACGGATTTTCACCTTCTCCAGTCCGAGTTCGCTTTTTGCCCACGGCCAGAACGAGTTATAAGCCTCGGTGGCCAGCAGGAAAGTTTTGTCTTTCAGCTGCTGAGGCTGGTCGACTTTGTCATGGCTGATAAATACCGTCGGTGAATGCTGAAACACCGTAGCGACCGTGACGGCGTGCACCCCAGCCTCCCAGGTCTCCAGCGCCTGGCCGTTGTCACCCAGCGTACAGTCTGCGCGTCCGGCCGCCATCAGCTGCATCACGTTCACCTGTGGCCCGCCCATGTTGATGCTGACATCCAGCCCGGCTTTTTTGTACAGCCCGCTAGCCTGAGCCTGATAAAAGCCACCGTGCTCCGCCTGCGCGTACCAGTTAGTCAGGAAGGTAAACTTCTCTTCCGCCATGCCGGAAGCAGAGACCCCGGCCAGCATCAGAGCAAGCAGGGAGAAAGTCGATTTACGCCCAATTTTCATCGTAACTACTCCACTATTCAGAGGCCAAAGAAGACGGAGGAGTAAAGCCGGTTTGCACAAAACCGCTCCAGTGCTGTTTTCCCCAGGTGGGTTCGCTGCGCACCGGCCAGCTCATCTGGTGGATTTCGGTGATCGCCTGCGCCCAGCTTGCGGCCAGCGAATCAAGGATTGCGTGACCCTGTTCTGCGGTGGCACCGGTCGGATCGCCAATCACGCCGCTCGGTCCAAAATCGTAAGAGACCCAGGCGGCTGCCGGGCGACCGGAGGAGAGCGTCGGGCAGGGGAATTCCGGCGGATAACTGGCCACCGCCTGGTCGGGGTGGACGCATTCCGGTGCCAGCGCCAGCATCACCGCGGTTTCGCTGTGACCGGCATGCATCGCCATTTTCTGCTCCCGGGCGCTGAGGAACTGGTTTTCGACGTTCGGCACCCGAAACACGTCGTGCGGGATGATGATCATATCGCCGTGACGCAGACGCATTTCCCGTGCCGCCATTTGCAGCACCTGCGGCTGTCCGCCGTGACCGTTGATCATCAGCAGCTTGCGGAAGCCAGCGCGGTAAAGCGATTCAGCGATTTCCAGCACGGTTTGCAGCAGGGTGTCGCCGGTTAAGGTCAGCGTGCCGGGGAAATTCAGATGTTCATCCGATTTGCCGTAGGTGATCGGCGGAATGGCGTAAGCCGGGATGGTTTTTGGCAGTCTGGCCAGCGCATGGCCCGCCACGCCGGAGGCGATCACGCTGTCGACCGAACAGGGCAGATGCGGACCGTGCTGCTCAATCGCGCCGGTCGGCAGAACAATCACCGTGTTGGCTTTGTCGGGCAGAGCCGCGATGGCCGTCCAGCTCAGAAAAGGCAGAAAACGCGCTGCAGGAATATAACCGTTAATCATGCTGTGCCTCGTAGTCGGAGATTAGGGGGGTAGCGGTAACCAGGCGGTGGCTTCCACTTCAATCAGCACCTCGGCGCTCGGCAGCATTTCACTGACCTGCACCACGGTTGAAACCGGCGGTTGTCCGTCATAAAACAGCTTTCTGACCCGGCTGTAGCAGGGAAAGTGATCGAGATTGCGGAAGTACTGCACCAGCTTGATCACATCGCTCATCTGTCCGCCCGCCTGTTGCACGGTGTGGCGAATGCTTTCCAGCACATACCAGCTCTGCGCGAGGATCGGCCCCTGTCTGGCGTCGGTCGAGAACTCGCCGGTTTCGCCAACTAACTGACGGACTTCAACCGGGATATCCTTAAAGCCGCGCACGATAGTGCCGCTCTGCGGATTAACCGGAATGATGCCGGAGAGAAAGATAAAATCACCGGCCCGACGCCAGGCGGCATAGTGTGCGAGCGGTTTGCCCGCACCCTCTTCAAGACTCATGGGATATCTCCTGCTGCCAGATACGTTGATGGGTCAGCCTGCCGTGATGGATAACCTGGCGGGCTGCGCTGTTTAACGGCCAGCTGGCGCTGTCGCTGCCCGGGAATAGCACCAGCGTAGCGTCGCTGCCCGGTGACAGCGGCGGTGGGGCTGAGTGCGCGCCGGTCAGGGCGGCGGCATCACAAATCAGCCGCGAATGCTGGTCAAAAACGTTGCTCAGCTGCAAAGCGAACTGCGCGCAGCTCAGGGTATCCAGCGGGTCGTAACTGCCTGCCGGACAAAAGGCATCCTGAACGTTGTCACAGCCGATCAGCAGCGGAACGCCGGCCGTCTGCGCCTCTTTCAGCAGGGTAATGCCGCGCTGACGCGGCGTGCGTCCGGTTACCGCATCCTGCAACAGCAGGTTGGTCATCGGCAGGGCAATCAGCGTGACGGCGTGGGCAGCCAGTTGCCGCAGTACCTGCTGCGCCTGCAGTTCACTGCCGGACGCCAGCGCGCAGCCGTGGCTGCAACAGATGTGGCCGCTGAA
The DNA here is from genome assembly GCF_038594305.1 of Pantoea brenneri. NCBI lineage: Bacteria > Pseudomonadati > Pseudomonadota > Gammaproteobacteria > Enterobacterales > Erwiniaceae > Pantoea > Pantoea brenneri. The sequence continues at coordinate 598,252 of NZ_JBCGBG010000001.1, forward strand.
GCTGTTTTCAGCCAGGTAGTGCGCCAGCCAGCTCAGGCCGTGGGCCACTGGCGAAAGCTCTTCATCAATATGCAAATCCAGATCCAGCTGCCAGCGGGCGGCGCTGCGCATCAGGTGGGTCATCGCCACCGGGTCCCAGTTTGAGGAGTGGATAAAGCCGCCCAGCAGGCAACCGGCGCCGCTCTGCGCCACCGCGCGGGCGATGCGGTCAGCGCTCCCGGCATCGGCGAACAGGCTCAGCGGCACCAGCGCCACCCGTTCCAGCGTGATGCCGGGAGGTACCATGCCAGCCAGTTCCGTCCAGGCCAGCGGAGGGCGATGGTCAAACCAGTCGATATGGCTGCGCAAACGGGTCACGCCGTTGGCGGCCGCCCAGCCGAAAGCCCGGCCGGCACGCTGTTGAAGGTCCGACGCCGTCCAGTGCTGGCGATCCTGATGCAGGGTTTCAATGGCGGCCAGCAGGCCCGGTTTTGACGGACGGCTGCGGGCGAGGGTGAAGGTTTTATCGAGGTGCGCATGCGGTTCAATCAGCCCCGGCAGCGCCAGTGCGCCATCCACCGGCCACAGATCGCTCTGATCGGGCCGGGCTGGCGTCAGCGCAGTAATTTTGCCAGCCGCAAAGCGCAGATCGGCCAGCACCGGCTCACCGGCTTCACGCGGCCAGTCCGCCGGCAGCAGCCAGGCGGGGAGGCGAACGCTGGCAAGGCCAGCAAGCGGTGCATCGGACCGGGCAACAGACATGATAAGACTCCGCGCTGAGATTAAAGGTCGAGCACCAGAACCGGCGTTCTGGATCGGGAGCAGCACAAGGTTATCTGCGTATTCTCCGCTTTCTCTTCGGCAGTCAGCACGCAGTCACGATGATCGGGAATACCGTCGATTACCTCAGTGATGCAGGAACCACATATTCCCTGTTCGCACGACAGCATAATATCGACCCGGGCGCTTAATAAGACTTCGGCAATAGTCTGCTGCGGGCTGACTAAATAGCGGGTGCCGGTAGAATTGAGCTGGATATAAAAGGCGCTGTCGCTGGCGCTATTATTTAGCGCTGCATTGCTGAATCGCTCAAAAATCAATTGATCCGGTTGCCAGCCATGCTGCTGCATAAGGTGCTGCAGACGCTGAATAAAGCCGTCCGGGCCGCAGGCTATTATCCGGGTCTGTGGATCGGGCTGCGATAAACACGGCGGCGTAGTCACACGCAGAGAATCGTTTGCGCTGCTGTGATGAAAATAAACCTGGTCTGCTAATCGCGGTGCGGTTAATCGCGGCACAAACGCCGCCTGTTCTGGCGACGAGATAAAATAATGCAGTTCATAGTCAAACCCTTGTCGGGCAAGCTGTTCCGCCATCGGCAACAGTGGGGTAATACCGATTCCACCGGCAAACAGCAGATAGCGTCCCGCGTCGGGCAGCGGGAAATGATTGCGCGGTGCTGAGATTTCCAGCGCATCGCCAGGCCGTAAATGGTGATGAATATAATGCGATCCGCCGCTGGAGAGGTCTGCCCGCTTCACGCAGATCTCGTAATATTCACCGCCGTGGCTTTCGCTGCAAAGTGAATACTGGCGCGGCCCGATTTGCGGAATGAAAACGTCAATGTGCGCGCCCGGTAAATAAGCCGGTAATAAACCACCGCGCCGGGCAATAAGCTGTAATGAAAGATTGCCGACACCATTAATATTGACAGCGCTGATCGTGACTGGAATAAGTCCGGACTCTTTCATCATTATTTACCGTCTGTGCTTAAAGAGAGCAGTGATAAAAAAGCAGGTCATCGTCGCTGCCGCCTGACCGGCGGTGTTATCACCCAGCGCTGCGCAACTGCAGCCAGCTGAGTGATGAAACGATTGTTCCCGTTGCCATGAAATCTACGTTATTGTGATAAAACTGTTGCGTCCAGCGCTTTGATTCGCACATCCCGTTGCATAAAAGAGAGCACTCCCTATGTTTGCATTCTCCCGATTTCTGCTCTATTTCACTGAAGTGGCCCGTCAGGGATCGTTTCGCAAGGCGTCTGAAAGCCTGCACGTGGCGGCGTCGTCGATCGATCGGCAAATCCTGCGGGTTGAGAAAGAGCTGGCGATGCCGCTGTTTGAGCGTCACCCCAGCGGCCTGCGGCTGACCGCAGCGGGCGAACTGCTGCTGCACGCCGCCAGTAACTGGAAAAAGGATTTTTCACGGGTCTGCGAACAACTGGATGACCTGCGTGGACTGCGACGCGGCCATGTGCGCATCGCCACCATCGACGCGATTAACCGGCAGTTTTTCTCGTCAATGCTCAGACAGGTGCATCTCGACTATCCGAACATCTCTTTCACCCTGACCACCATGAACAACGTCGATATTCAGCAGGCGCTGATGTCGGGCGATGCCGATTTCGGGGTGATGCTGAACCCGCAATCGTCACGCGAACTGCAGGTGCGAGCCTTTGCCGAGATCGATCTGGGGATTGTGGTCCCGACCGGCCATCCGCTCAGCAGCAAAAGCGGGGTGCGGTTTAACCAGTGCAGTGAGTATCCGTTTATCCTGCCTTCTGCCCCGCTGATGCTGGCTGAACCGGTGCAGGCGCTGATCAACATCCATGGCGAGATGATCAACGAGGTGGCGGTCTCCAATAATATCCACATGATCCGCTCGCTGATCAAAGAGAAAATCGGCATCGGCATTCTCTGCTGGCTCGATATCATGGATGAGGTGGAAAGCGACGAACTGCAGTTTATTCCGCTGACCGATCCGCAACTCAAAACCTTCACCCTGTCACTGTGCGTCGCCCCGGCAAGGCAGCTGTCGCTGGCGGCGTCGATGATGCTCAAACAGCTGGAGATGCTGTTCAGCCAGATTCAGACGCCCGGACGCCAGCGGCCCTGACGCTGCACCAGTATGGTGCTGGTTGCTCCTTAATGAATCAAAGGTTGCAGCGCCGCCTCCGCCGATCGCCGCTCAGCCCTTAAGCCGCGCCGATCGGCTAACCTGGCATCCTTTTTGTATAACTCACTGTGAGTAGAAGCGGTCAGTGCAGGCAACTGCGCGGGACATTGCTCAGCCACCATTTCGCGGTTCATGTTGAACCGGCTGGGGGCTGAGTCGCCTTTGCTCAGCCTCCCTCCGGTGACGATTAGGAGAGGAGCAATGAAGTTACGATCCCGCATTCCCCTGTCTGGCTGCGTGCTGAGCACGCTGATTTCTGGCGCATTCATCCTGCCGGCCGATGCCGCAGAGAAGATTGCCTTACTCACCTCCTGGTACGCGCAGGCTGAGCAGGGCGGCTATTATCAGGCGCTGGCGACCGGCATCTATCAGCGCTACGGGCTGGACGTCAGCATTCAGTCCGGCGGACCGCAGATCAACGGCATGCAGTTGCTGTTATCGAAGCGCGCCGATGTGATCATCGGTTATGACCTGCAGTTACTTGAAGCGGTGCAGCGTGGCTTTCAGGCTAAAGCGATTGCCGCCCCGTTTCAGTATGATCCGCAGGGACTGCTGACCCACGCCTCCGTCACCTCCCTCGACGGCCTGAAAGACAAAACCATTCTGGTCTCCAGTTCCGGGCAAGCCACCTGGTGGCCGTGGCTCAAGGCACAGTATCAGCTCAGCGATGGGCAGGTGCGCCCCTATACCTTCAATATCCAGCCGTTTATCGCCGATCAGAATGTGGCACAGCAGGCTTATGTCAGCTCTGAGGTTTTCCAGGCGCAAAAGGCCGGGGTGAAATCGAATTTCTTCCTGTTTTCCGAGCACGGCTATCCGCCCTACGGCGGCATTCTGATTACCCGTCCGGACCAGATCAGCAGCCGCAGCGAAGCGATGGCGAAATTTGTACGTGCCTCAATGGAGGGCTGGGTCAGCTATCTCACTAATCCGACACCAGGCAACGCGCTGATTAAAAAAGAGAATCCAAAAATGACCGATGATTTGCTGGCCTGGGGCGTCACGCAGATCAAACAGCACCATCTGATTGATGGTGGCGATGCCGCGACAGCCGGCTGGGGCACCATGACGCAGGATCGCTGGCAAAAAACCCGCGATTTTATGGTCAAAGCCAGCCTGCTTAAAGCGGATACCGACTGGAAACAGGCTTATACCACTGAGTTTGTTCAGCAGATGCAGGTTAAACCGTGAGGAACGTTGCGATGTCATCTCAATCATTACTGATTAAAAACGCGCACGCCATTCTGACCGGCCTGCCGGGCGAGCGGGCACGTCATGCCGGACCCGATATTCGCATCCGCGAAGGCGTGATCGAAGCCATTGGGTCGCTGACCGCGTTGCCGGACGAGCGGCTGATTGATGCCCGCGACTGCGTGGTTTATCCCGCCTGGGTCAATACCCATCACCACCTGTTTCAGTCGTTGCTGAAAGGTGAGCCGCAGGGGCTGAACAAAAGCCTGACCGCCTGGTTAAGCGCCACGCCGTATCGTTTTCGCGCCACCTTTGACGAACAGACGTTCCGGCTGGCGGTTCGTATCGGCCTGATCGAGTTACTGCGATCCGGCTGCGCCACGGTCGCCGATCATAACTATCTCTACTGGCCAGATATGCCGTTTGATCCTTCCGACATTTTGTTCAGTGAAGGCGAGGCGCTGGGCATGCGGATTGTGCTGTGCCGGGGTGGTGCGACTCAGGGACGGACGATTGAGCAGGATTTACCGCAGGCGCTGCGCCCGGAGAATTTTGATCACTATATGGCCGACATAGAACGGCTGGTGGGACGCTACCACGATCCGCGGCCGACCTCGCTGTGTCGGGTGGTGATGGCTCCGACCACGCTGCTGCACTCAGCGCCGGGCGCGCAGCTGCGCGAAATGGCCAGGCTGGCGCGTCAGTTGGGTATCCGGTTGCACAGTCACCTGTCGGAAACGGTGGATTATCTGGATGCGGCGCGCGACCGCTTCAACATGACGCCGGTGCAGTTTTGTGCTGAACACGACTGGCTGGGTAATGACGTCTGGTTTGCCCATCTGGTGAAGCTGTTGCCGCAGGAGATCACGCTGCTGGGTGACAGCCGGACCGGTATTGCGCACTGCCCGCAAAGTAACGGACGACTGGGCAGCGGCATTGCCGATCTGCTGGCGCTGGAGCAGGCGGGCGTGCCGGTTTCCCTGGGCGTGGACGGCGCGGCATCGAACGAGGCAGCCGATATGCAGAGTGAAGCGCATGCGGCGTGGCTGTTGCAGCGCGCCAGAAAAGGCATGTTCGCCACGCCACGCTATGACGGTGGAACTTTTGAAGGCGGTGGCGATGCGGCAACCATTGAAGATGTGGTGCGCTGGGGCAGCGCCGGCGGGGCGCAGATCCTCGGTCTGCCGCAGAGCGGCACCGTGCAGGTCGGGATGCTGGCCGATATCGCCGTGTACCGGCTGGATGATCCGCGCTATTTCGGCCTGCATGACATGGCAATTGGGCCGGTGGCCTGCGGCGGTCGGGCTTCGTTAAAGGCGCTGATGATCAATGGCCGGGTGATTGTCGAAAACGATCACATTCCTGGTCTCGATCTGGATGCCATGCGCCATCAGGCAATGTCAGCCGTCCGGACGCTGCAACAGCGTGCCGCCGGTTAACCCTCTTCTGTATAGGAAAAATACCATGACACAATCAACCCGGACACAAGGTTATGCACTGCAGGAACTGGAGAAAGAAGCGGCAATGGGCGCAATGGGTGAAGAGACTTTTGCCCGCGAGGTGCGCTGCATCGACCTGTCAGATTTCGAACAGCGTAAACATGAGATTGCCGATGAACTGTGGCAGGCAGCGGTAGAGATCGGTTTCTTTCAGGTCAGCAATCACGGCATTGCCCTCGACGATATCCGCCAGGCATTCAGCATGACGGAGGATTTTTTCTCGCTGCCGGAAGCGGTCAAAGCCCGCTATCCGCTGGCGCGCAACGCCGGCTGGGAAAATAAGTCGCAGGTCCGTCCCTCGACCAAAACCCCGGACCAGAAAGAGTCCTATCAGATTACCCGTCCGTTAATGGATTCGCTGTGGCCGACAGAGCAGGAGCTGCCCGCCTTTAAGCAAACCATGCTGAGCTTTGAGTCGCAATGCTGGCAGCTGGGGATGAAGTTGCTCTCCTGCTTTGCGCTTAAGCTGGGTTTTCCTGAGCACTTCTTCGAGCAGGCGCACAATCCCGATCGGAATACCTACCAGAGCACGCTGCGAATGTTGCACTACTATGCCACCGAACAGTCGGAGCAGGGGATGTGGCGCGCCGGTGCGCATACCGATTTCGACTGCCTGACGCTGCTGTTCCAGCGCCCCGGCCAGGGCGGCCTGCAGGTCTGTCCCGGCAAAGATCGCGAAAGTCAGCAGTGGACCAGCATTGAACCACGTGAAGAGGTGATCACCTGCAATATTGGCGACATGCTGATGCGCTGGAGTGACGACCAGTTGCCGTCAAACTTCCATCGGGTAAGAAGCCCGCTACCGGGGGAATATCAGGGCGCGCGCTACAGCCTGGCTTTCTTCTGTCAGGCGAATAAAGACGTTGAGATCCTCGGCCCGCAGGCGAAGTATCCGGCGATCAGTGCTGAAGATTATCTGCAACAGCGTATCCAGGCGAACTTTGCCAAAGGCTAAGTGGCAGTAACAGCAAAAAGTCCGCTCAGGTTTCCCTGAGCGGGCTGCTTAAATATGGCTGCTCAGACTGGACTCGCCTTTGCCAGTAACTGTCTGATAAGAAAGATAAAGCTGAGTTATCTTTCTGTCAAGACCACAAGAATGACCACCAATAGTTGCTCGTTACGTAAAACAGGTTTAAAACTTCGCTTCATCGCTGATCGTGCCACGAGGTTCTCTGCAAAAGACGGGTGTTCAGAACAAGCATCTAAAAGTCGGCTCGAAGCGTGATGGTGGTCAAAGAGCTCTGACGGTCTGCTCTGTGCCAGAAGCGGACGTTAGCGCCTTAAGTCCACAATCAAAATGCGCCACATTAACGGTGATAGAAAAGAAATTTTGGTTAGTAAAACTCATCTTTATGCTGATATCTGTATTCTTGCGTTATCCCTGTGTATCCATATGAAGCAGCTTTACAATCAATAACATGCACATTTGACTGAGGATGTAGGTTACCAATAGCTTGTTCCATAGCGTTGTAAATTGCTTTTTGATACGCTGCTTTCTGATCTTTGCTACAGGTTTCATCCACGACAGTAACTTCAAGTCTGAACGAATTTTTTCCCCATTCAGCCAGACTCTTGCCATCAATAAACCAGTCATCATCGTCCACATGTCTTACTATGACCATGGTTTCGAAGCTGTTTTTCTTCAATATCTCGCATGTGATTTGAGTAGCTAAAAGTACACACTTTTTGGTTAATTTTTGATCTTTGCAACCAGACAATGTGAGCGTTATTCCAGGCATAATGATTCCTTAAATGTGTCATTACATAGCTTGATTATCAAAAGTGTTGCCGCATTTTTTGAACGATACGAGATGAATAAGATGGCATAATCGAAAACGTGAGTACAACTTACGTCCGCTTCTCGCTCACAGCGGACCTTCCGATTCGATAGCTCAACCGCTGTGTGCCAAAAACGGAGATTTAAGCGTTCAGGGAATACTAATCCCTTGGGAATGTTTCATCGTTTTATATAGTCTCAAGCAATAATCTACATTTCATATTTTGTAATTTTTTGAATATTGTCATGAGGAGCTGGTGGCTTTTTTCGAATTCACCTGTGAAAAATTGTCGAGCTGTCTAATCCCAGGGACCAGGCAGGTTCCTAAAGTTGCTATGACTACTGCTATCGCTGAAACCAGAAGCACATTACTCCTGCCATAATGAATTGCCAGCGGCCCAGCGACCAGTTCACCTAAGGGAATGGCCACAAACGAACCTACAGCGTCATAGGCGTACACGCGAGCCAATTTTTCCTGAGGAATATGAGTTTGTAATGAATGAGCCCAGGAGACTCCGAATAGACCGAACGTTACGCCAGCAATAAAAAAAGCTGCAATAAGCCACGCTGCAGAAGCAGGTTGACTAAGCATAAAAATTGGCACTGAGCATAGTGCTACTAGCATTGCACCAATAAAAAGATCGCGTCGTGGACGCCATCTTAGGGCGAAGAACGAACCTGTCATAAGGCCAACGCTTTGCGCAGCAACCATAATTCCCCAATTAGCTCGCCCAAAAGAAGCATCAGCAATCACAGGGCCAAGTACCATCATTACGCCACTAAATGCTGCATTGATAATGGTGAATTGGACCACAATTGCCCATACCCAGGCTCGGCTTGTGAATTCTTCCCATCCTTCTTTTAAGTCCTGCAGGATATTACCTGATGGTGGGCATGCTTTGATTGATGTAATACGAATTAAGAAATAAAGCGGTGCAGAGGCTGCGAAACCAATCGCATCAATTGCCAGTCCCCAACCGGGTCCGACAGAACTGATTAGGATCCCACCAAGCGAAGTGCCGATAATCGTACCGCCATAAATACCAAGCTGAATTAATGCATTCGCTGCTCGCAAATTCTGCACTGGAACAGTTTGGGGGACCAGCGCGGAGGAGGCAGGTAACGCGATGCCAGCTGCTGCTCCATTCAAAGCTCCAGGTAATGCCAGACTCATCACAGTTGCTGATCCGTCCAACACAGACCATGCGACAATAGCTTGTGAAACTGCCGCAATAACAGAGGAGGATACCAATACCTTGTTACGAGAGTAGCGGTCCGCTAATACGCCCCCGATCAACAAGAATAAAACGTTAAAAATGGAGCGGGACGCAACAACGAGACCTAAATCAGATACCGATCCGCCAATATCAAGCACTGCGAACGCTAATGCAATCGGTGCAATACCATTGCCCAAAACGGTAAGAAGGCGAGCAGCAAACAGATAACGAAAAGGACTGAAGTGAAAAACGCTAACTTTTTTAGTAAATGTTTTCATTATAAAAATGGCTTCTGGATAAGAGGATTTATTTTAGAACGCCTGTATTTTGCTAATACTTTAGCATGATCTGATAGTTACACTGCATTATGTCGTTTAGGTAAGCAGAGAAATAACTTCCGCTCCTCATGGATATTGGCCTGTATGTCAGTCCGCCTCGTGCCAGGAGCTGACTTCGCGAACATCACGACACGTTAAGGAAAGATATCTAAAATCAGGTGGCCGGGTTTTACGGGATGTTTACATGGTTGCCGGAGCGTTACCTTTTTTCTGATGCGGCCAATTTTCACGCCACCGGTCTGCATGAGCTGGTTCACTGGACTGGGGCAAAAGCCGCCTGAATCGTGAAATGAAAGGGAAGTTTGGCAGTGCGAGTTAGGCTTTTGAGGAGTTGATCGCCAAGCCGGGAAGCGCGTACCTGATGGCGGATCTGGGGATCGCTGGAGGGGTCAGCATTAAAGCGATATTGCTTCCTGGCTGAAACCACTGAAGAATGACAAGCGCTATATTTTCAAGGCCGCTAGTGCAGCGTCCAAAGCGCATCGTTATTTGATGGATAGCCACTGAGTTTGTTACTGATTCACTAATAACACAAAGCAAAAAGCCCGCTCAGGTTTCCCTGAGCGGGCTTCTTAAATATGGCTCCTCTGACTGGACTCGAACCAGTGACATACGGATTAACAGTCCGCCGTTCTACCGACTGAACTACAGAGGAATTGTTGGAACGGGGCGCATAGTAACGGCCCGTCCGGGCCATGTCAAAGCTCTTTTTCACAAAATCGCCTGACTGCTGAAATAGTCGCCACTGCCGGTGGTGGTCGCGTCTGAAATGTCCGCTTTTCGCCGGTTTCCCGCCGCTAAGTAAAAAAGCTCGGGCCGGCAAAAGTGAGGTTTTTATGAGGTGTTTTGCCGCAGAGCAGTCCTTGTCAGGCGGCGTAATCAGTGGTTCTGGCGGATTGTTTTCCACCATCGTCACATTTATTTCATTCTGGCTTTGTAAACGGCATAAATGAAATTTAGATTTCATTTCAACCTTATGATGCGTGTATGGAGTTGAGATGAACAAAGTCAGAATCGGCATGATCGGCAGTGGGTATATTGGTCGCTGTCACGCCATTGCTTATGCCCAGGCACCCACCGTTTTTGCGCTGAAAGGCGAGATCGTGCGGGAGATGCTGGCGGAAGTGAACCCGGACCTGGCCGCCCGCCAGGCCGCAACCTTTGGTTTCGCCCGTTCGACCGGCGACTGGCGCGAGCTGGTGCGCGATCCGGCTATCGATGTGGTCGACATTTGCGCCCCCAACTTCCTGCATAAAGAGATGGCGCTGGAGGCGATCCGCCACGGTAAGCACGTCTACTCCGAAAAGCCGCTGTCGCTGAGTGTGGCTGATGCCGAAGAGATGGTGGCCGCCGCCACGGCCGCCGGCGTCAAAACCCTGGTCGGCTTTAACTATATGAAAAACCCCACCAGCCAGCTGGCGAGAGAGATTATTGCCAATGGCGAGATTGGTGAGGTGGTGCATTTCTACGGCACCCATAACGAAGATTATCTGGCAAAACCGCAGACGCCGCTCGACTGGCACTGTCAGAAAGCGCTGGCCGGTCTCGGCGCGCTCGGCGATCTGGCGGCGCATATCGTCAACATGGCGCACTATCTGGTGGGGGATATCGCCGAGGTCAGTGGCGACATGATGACGGTCATCACTTCACGCCCGGACCCGAAAGATCTCAGCCGTCAGCTGCCGGTGGAAAACGAAGATCAGGCCAGTGCGCTGCTGCGTTTCCACAACGGGGCGCATGGCGTAATTGAAACCTCCCGCATCGCCTGTGGTGCCAAGATGGGGCTGACCTATGTCGTCACCGGCACCAAAGGCATGCTGCGCTATACCCAGGAGCGCATGGCGGAACTGGAACTCTATATTCACGATGAACCGGCCGGACGGCAGGGCTTTAAAACGCTGCTGACCGGGCCAGCGCACCCCGATTATGCCAACTTTTGCGTGTCGGCCGGACATGGCATCGGCTTCAACGATCAGAAGACGGTTGAGATCCGCGATTTAATTAACGGCATTGCGGCAGGCGATCGTATGTGGCCCGATTTTGCGGAAGGATTACAGGTGCAGAAGGTGCTGGAGGCGATTGCGCTGTCTGCGCTGGAGCGTCGCTGGATGACGGTGTAGCGCTGACGGTGGGGGACTAAGCGGACAGGAAGCGGTGACTTCCTGCCCGGTAGAGATCAGGCGAGGCCGCTTTTTTCCCACCACAGCTTATCCAGCGCGTAGTAGCGGTCGCGCTGGCTTTCCGGCTGATTCAGGTCGCGTTTCCACGGCTTCGCCAGGATGAAGTGCAGATTCTTCACCTCGTCGTCACGCCAGATCGCGCTGTGCTGGAACGGTAAGGTTTTCAGCGCATTATAAACGTAAGAGAGCGGTTTCCAGCGGCCGGCGAACGCCTCGTTTAGCAGGTCCTGCTCTGAGAAGGGATACGCACTCAGGTCATCAATCGCCGCAATCCGCTGTTCCAGTGCCTCGTAAACCGCATTATCCGGCGTCAGCACCAGAAAACCGCCGTTCAGGTAATAGTCCAGGCTGGCAGGCGCGGCTTCACCCCGCGCCTGCCAGGTGTAATGGCACTGCTCGGGCTGCCAGTCCGCCGGATAAGAGGCAATCTGGTTCGGATTGCAGCGACAGGCGTGACACGCCGCCATCAGGTTATCCCCGAGATCGAGCGTGAACAGCTCATCCATATTCTGCAGCACCAGCATATCGGCATCGAGAAACACCACGCGCTGATAATCAGTCAGCTGCCAGGCACGCAGCTTGGTCCACACTTCGCCAAATTGCGCCGAAGCATAATGCTGATCCAGATCGGCGCGCGGGTAGATCGGCTCAACCGGCGCTATCACGCAGCCTTCGGCCTGCAAAGCCTGGCAATCTTCGGCGGAAATCGCTGAGGTGGTCATCACCACCAGCGGCCACTGGCTGTTGCTCTGCTTCAGCGAATGGTGCAGCGCTTTCACGCCCACCAGATAGTCGGGTTGAGTTAACAGCGTTACCCAGGCAAACATATTTTCCCTTATTAATTCAGTCAAAAAGTGGGGCGATGTAGTCATTGCCTAATCGGCCTTGCGGATCGAGCTGGCTGCGCAGGGTACGGAACGCATCCCACTGCGGGTAGATCTCACGCCAGCGATAGCGTTCTTCGTCGTAATATTTGCCCCAGTGCGGGCGTCCGCCCTCATCGGCCAGCAGTTTTTCTACTTCGGTCAAAAAATGCAGACCGTCGGGCGAGAGCGAGCCGTCATCCGCGTAGTACACCACGAAGCCGAAGAAGCAGGTTGGCTGGTCATACGCCGGACTCAGCCAGGCAGAGGAGGCACCGGTACAGCGCAGGATGATCGGGTAGTGCATATGCGGACGGTTTGCCGCATACCACTGCTTGATCCGGCTGATGATGGCAGGCGTTTTCGCCAGCGGTACGCCGATTTCGACATTGATCTGCGGCACTGCGATGCCGCGGCAAAACAGCTGGTAGATGTCACCGGTAACATCGGTGAAATCGCGAAAACGGGTCACGGTGCGAAACTGCTTACCGCCTTTGCCCTGGATCTGGGTATCACGATGCATGTGCGCCAGCGTCTGATCGATGGTGTCGTTCAGACTGTCATCAGCCTGACCTTCATGCTCAACCACCTGACGATCCTGCTGTTCATAGCGCAGACGTTCGTCGTCACTCGCCTGGTGAGCGTTCCAGACGTGGACCCGATTATCGTCGACAAACCACCAGGCTTTGCTGAGCGGATATTCATCATTCCAGCGCAGCAGATCCTGCTCCAGCGTATCGGCAGAAACCGCATTTTTGTAGCAGGTGAAGATGCGAAACGGTTCGGTTCGCAGCGTCACGGCAGTCACGATACCCAGCGCGCCAAGTGAAACCTGCGCCGCCGGGAAATCAGGTTCGCCGCGCGTAAACTCCCGCACGCTGCCATCGGTCAGCACCATGCGAATCGACAGCGCTTCATCAGCAATCGAACTTTGCTGCAGACCCTGACCGTGAGTACCGGTCGCCATGGCACCGGCCAGCGTCTGAATGGCAATCACCCCTGGCGACGATGCCAGCATCCGGTTCATCCCGGTCAGGGTGCGGTAAACCTGATCGAGCGGGGTCGCACCACCAAAGGTCACGCTATGTTCATCGCTGGCAGTCTGACCGCTGAATGCGCTGAGATCCAGCAGCAGATCCTGTTCGCTGACGTGCAGCATACGGCCAGGGGAGAGCTTGCTGCCAATCACCCGGATCTGGCCCTGTGACTGGCGCAGCAGTGCCTGAAGTTCTGCTTCACTGGCGGGACGCTGCACCTGATGGCGGCTACCGATCTGTGCGTTTTGCGCCCAGTTCCATAGCACGTCATCTTTGGGATTAACGTCGGTGTGGCGAAGCGGATAAAGGTGGGCGTCTCTGCTCACAACAGCATTCCTTTTATGGCGATTTTATGACGGTATTCACTAAGCGTAGACTATGACTAAGCCAAGCCGGAACGACGCCAGATTATTTGCGGATATAACGTAACGTTGCGGTTACAGCCAGCTGACGATTACGGCGAATACTCTCTTCTTCACTGTTATCCGGGCTGAACAACGCATTAAAGGTGTAGCGGTTGGAGACGTGGTGCACGCAGATACTGCTGATCAGGCGGTGCACGTCTATCGTCTGCACCTCTTCGATAAACAGCCCCTGCTGCTGACCACGGGCCAGAATGTCATCCAGCACGTCCAGCGCGCTGCGATTAAGGGTTTTAATCTGGGTTGACTGGCTGATATAGCGGCCACGTAACAGGTTCTCGCTGCACACCAGTCGCATAAAGTCGGGGTGGGCGACATGGTAATCAAAGCTGGCTTCGACCAGGCGGGTCATGGCCAGTTCCGGTTCCATCGCCGCCAGGTTGAGGCCGGTTTCGTGCTGGCGGATCTGCTGATAAACCTGTTCCAGCACATCAATATAGAGCTGCTCTTTGCTGCCGAAGTGATACACCACCATCCGTTTAGTGGTCTGCGCATGTTCGGCAATTTGCTCCAGCCGTGCGCCCTGCATGCCAAACTCGGCAAAGGTTTTCAGTGCGCCCGCGATAATACGTTTCTTCAGCCCTTCAGGGTCATTTTTACGTTTGGTTAATTCCGACATAGTGCTCAACAGGGTGATTTTGACCGGAGAATGGTAGCACAGCGGCAGAAGGATGCGTTTAACCGACAGCGCGGCGCGGCAGGCAGCGCCGAAGATTGTGCGCGGCGATCAACGCCCGCAACCTGACACAGGCCGGGAATTTACAGGTATAATCGCTGAAATTTCGTAACAGGCTCAGAAACCAAAATGACCAAACTCACCTTACAAGAGCAGATGCTGAAAGCGGGATTAGTCAGCAGCAAGAAGATGGACAAAGTGCAGCGTACCGCTAAGAAATCACGGGTTCAGGCGCGTGAAGCCAGAGCGGCGGTCGAAGAAAATAAAAAAGCGCAGCTTGAGCGCGACAGGCAGTTGAATGAGCAGCAGAAACAAGCCGTTTTATCCAAAGAGTATAAAGCGCAGGTCAAGCAGCTAATTGAAATGAATAAGATTGATATTTCAAAAGGCAATATCGGCTTTAACTTCACCGATAACAACCTGATTAAAAAAATTAATGTCGATAAGCTGACCCAGGCGCAGCTGATCAGCGGCCGTCTTGCTATTGCCCGTCTGGCGGCAGAGAACGGCGGCGAGAATCAGTATGCGATTATCCCGGCCAGCGTGGCGGATAAAATTGCGCAGCGCGATGCCAGCAGCATCGTACTGAACAGCGCGCTGAGTCAGGAAGCGCAGGATGAGGACGATCCGTATGCAGACTTCAAAGTGCCGGATGACCTGATGTGGTAAGTCCGCGTTAAAGCGGATGTTGCGCAGTGCCAGCCGGGCCAGAGCTGGCGCTGCTGCGTCTCAGCCGGGTCAGAACGGAGTGGCGTGCCGGGCGTGAATCGCTTCGCCACTGACCGGATGAACAAAATGCAGTTCGCTGGCGTGCAGCATCAGTCGCGGCGTCTTTTCACTGCCGGGTAACAGCAGCCCGCCATACAGGTCGCAGCCCAGAATCGGATGACCGCGCAGCTGGCAGTGAATCCGCAGTTGATGAGTGCGCCCGGTTTCCGGGGTCAGCACCACCCGCGTAACCGGCACCGTGCTGCCATCCTGCTGCGCGTAATCAACGCGCTCAACCACCTGATAATGTGAACGTGCCGGCTTGCCGTGGCGATCGCAAATCGTCATCCGCGGAAAGCGCGCCGGATCTTTGGCAATCGCCGCCTCAATCACTCCGTCGTCATCGGCCAGATGGCCACACAACAGCGCGCTATAGATTTTGCGCACGCTGCGCTGGCTGAACTGCTGGCAGAGCGCCGCATTGATCGCCTTGTTGCGGGCAATCACCATCAACCCGGAAGTACCGAAATCCAGTCGATGGACCAGCGTGCAGCCGGGGAAGCTTTTCACCAGCCGGTGATGCACCGAATCAAGATTCAGCGGATTTTTGCCGGACAGGCTCAGTAGCCCGCCGGGCTTATTGATCAGCAGCAGATGCTCATCCTGATAGAGGATCTCAATCGGGTCATGACACGGCGGCGCAACAAAACTATCGACTATCTCAGACATCGGACTACCGGCAGGTGAGGGGAGGCGGATAATAACCAATTTTGCCTGATGTGACGAATGGTGGATGGCGGGCGATCAGAACGCCAGCCGGTTGTGCTCGCCGTCTAACCAGCCCGCTGTGGGGCTGCGTGTTGCCTGGCCGCCAGCAAATGCGGAACGGGCTAACCATGACATACTCTGTTGTCTCTCTTTTAAGGTAAAGCGTGATTCAGGCTAAATTGAGTGGATAAGCAGGGATTTATGTAACGCAGCAACATGTGAACTGGCTTACATTTTTGACCTTCATCACACTTTATAGTGACCGCCTGATTAAACGACGCATCTCATTATCATGGCATCCATTAAAGACGTAGCAAAAAAAGCAGGAGTGTCTACGGCGACCGTATCGCGTGTGCTGAACCATCATCCCAGCGTGACGCCGGAAACACGCCAGGCAGTACGTGATGCAATGGATTACCTTTGCTATGTCCCCAGCAAAAGTGCGTTTCAGCTGAGTGGTAAATGTTCCGGGCTGATTGGCGTGGTGCTACCAAACCTGGTGAATCCTCACTTTTCTGAGTTACTGGCAACCTTTGAAGAGGAGGCAAGATACATCGGGAAATCGGTAATTATTAAGACCCATCAGAATCAGCCTCAACAGGATAAGCAGATTATTCACAGCCTAATCGGAATGGGGATCGACAGTCTGCTATGGGTGCCGACAGAGGCCGAAAGCGAACTTGCGGAATGGTTGACCGCAACCCGCATTCCGGTGGCAGTGGTAACGCAGGTTTCTCGTTTTTTTAATTCTGTCTCTATCAATCAAAGGAAAGGTGCAGAGGCTATTGCGGAGCATTTTATCCAGACCGGGCATACCACTTTTGGTTTTATTGCTCAGGAGGGCGTCGATAATCGAAAAGTCTCTGCCTGGAGTAAGAAAATCACCAGTCAGGGTTTAACACTCGCTAAAGAGAATCAATTCTGGATAGCGAAAGGCGAAGGTGAAAAAATATCCGGCCATATTCGGATACTGGACGATATTATCGGGATATTAGCTGACCGGAAAAAAGCATGCTCTTCTCTTTGGATCTATAACGATGTTGCTGCCAGTTATGTTATCGATGGCTTAAAGGAAAGAGGGGTGGCTGTCCCGCAGGATATTGCTATCGCCAGTTTTGACAATACCTTGCTGGCGCAGACCAAAAAAATAACCAGCGTGGCTCAACCGATTGGCGAGATTGCCCACCTGGCATTCCAGATGGTGAATAATACCCATAAGCAGGAGAGTATCGAAATGTATGAAATTGTCTCACGGTTAATTATACGTGAGAGCAGTATCGCGCTTAATATCACGGCTGTCTGATTTCTGCTTTTCCCACTTAATCCTGTTTAAACGAGTCGAAAATTTTTATTCAGTCATCCGCACAGGGGCTGGCGATAATGCTCTGTGTTTAATTTTTAGAGCTGTGCATTATTGAGGTGATTTTATGTCCGCAACGGTAATGGAAAAACAAAGCGCTTATGGAAAGCTGCGTCTGAAAGAGAAGATCGGTTACGGGATGGGGGATGCGGGATCCTGTATGATCTGGAGTGTACTGGCGCTCTATCTGACGTGGTTTTATACCGATGTATATGGATTAGCGCCTGGTGTCGTTGGAACACTATTTCTGGTCATCCGTATTTTTGACGCCTTCAGCGATCCGATCATGGGCGCAATCTGCGATCGTACGCAAAGTCGATGGGGTAAGTTCCGCCCGTGGTTGTTATGGATGGCGGTACCCTTTGGCCTGGGCGCCATCGTGATGTTTACCACACCTGACCTGAGCATGAACGGAAAAATTATTTATGCCTGGGTGACCTATCTGGTGATGTCACTGATCTATACCGCGATCAACATTCCCTATTGCTCAGTCGCGGGGGTGATCACCCTGAATCAAAAAGAGCGACTGGGCTGTTTATCATGGCGGTTCTTCCTGAATGGCCTGGCGACGCTGATTGTCTCTTCCTCCATTTTACCGTTAACCGACTGGTTGGGTAACGGTAACCGCGCTTCAGGCTTTCAGTTGACCATGGTGATCATGGGGTGCGCCGCGACGCTGATGTTCCTGTTCTGTTTTGCCAGTATTAAAGAGCGCGTTGTTTCAATTAAGTCTGATGATTCGTTAATGAAAGATTTGAAAGACATTGCTAAAAATGACCAATGGCTGCTGATGATTACGATTACCTTTCTTAATGTCTTCCCGGCCTTTATTCGGGGAGCTGTAACTATTTATTATGCCACCTATGTAATGCAGGCCTCCGTTGGATTTATTACCTTTTTTATGGCGCTTGGTGTCGCCTGTAATATGCTGGGAAGCGTAATAGCTAAGCCACTGACTGACCGGTTTGATAAAATTAAGCTCTTCCGCATTATTAATATTATCCTTGGTGTTCTCTCTTTCGCGCTGTGGTTTGTTGACCCAAAATCGCTGACGCCACTGCTTACGCTATTTGTGATCATTAATATTCTGCATTTAATTCAGTCCGGACCTATCCTGTGGGCAATGATGTCAGACGTCGATGACTACGGTGACTGGAAATTTGGCAAACGGCTCACCGGTATTTCGTTTGCCGGTAATCTGTTTATGCTGAAAATGGGACTGGCGGTCGCTGGAGCAATCGTCGCCTGGATTCTGTCCTATACCGGCTATGTCGCTAACAAACCGCAACAAAATGCGCAGACCCTTGAGGGCATTATTATCATGTTCTCACTACTGCCGATGGTGAGTTATTTCATCAGCGCATTTATGGTGCGCTACTTCAAACTGGATAACCTCTTCCTGGAAAAAATTAAAGTCGATCTCGCAAAACGCGAGCTTGAAAAAGGTTCGGTTCAATCGCAGGAGTTTAAAAATGTCCCTGTCCATTAATGTTAAGCAAGGTCAGCGGCTTGATTTATGGCTAAAGCAAACAAAGCCGGCCGGTCAGCCCCTATTTGCTATCCACATGGAAAATGCGGTGCTTTTCAAAATAGAAACAGCTCCGCCGTATTATCAATACTTTACCTGGACCGCATGGCAGCAGGGTATTGTCTCTCTGGAGTGGTTACCGGAGCACAGTGAAATTTCGTTGTGTTACAGCTGGCACCCTGACACGCTCCCTCAGCAGGGCATCAGCTTTATTGATATCGAAAATAACGACCTTTGCCTGCGAGATGACCGCGCAGTTGCAGAGCACTATCAGCAGGAAGACTTACGCCCGGCATTACATTTTTCTCCACGTACCGGCTGGATGAATGACCCTAATGGTCTGCATCGGAAAGGTGATGAGTGGCATCTGTTTTACCAATACCATCCGCATAGTACTCAATGGGGGCCGATGCACTGGAACCACGCGGTGAGTCAGGACCTTTACCACTGGCGTCACTATCCGGTTTTCCTTCAGCCAGAGCAGAATTTATCCGCGCTTGGGGCAACGGGCGGCGCATTTTCTGGCAGCGCTTTCATCGATGCCGAGGGGCAAACGCGTTTCTGGTATACCGAAAGGCTTCCGGCTTACGATCTCTATCGCGGTTATCGAGAAATCCAGAAAATGGCGGTCCCGCAGCCTGCTTACGACAAGCCTGCTTTGATAAAAACAGTATTAACAGCGCTGCCAGCAGGCGTCGATTGTGATTTCCGCGATCCGAAAGTCTGGTATGAGGAAGCGGACGCGACCTTTTATATGATCCTGGGCGCGTCGGTGAACGGCGATCCAGCCATGCTGCTGTTTCACTCCGAAGACAGTGACAGCTGGCAATTCCATCATGTGCTCTACACCGCTCCCCCTTATTTTCGGGAAAATGGGGGCCGCTGCGTCGAATGCCCGGACTTTTTCTGCCTTGACGGCATCTGGGTATTGATTATCGGTATTGTGGGTTACACCGAGCCGACAACCGGACGACATAATCTGTTATTTGCACAAACGGGTGATTTTCGGCACGGTTATTTCACTCCCTCAGCGCAACCGCTGCAGATACTGGATTTCGGCACCGATTTCTATGCCCTGCAGACCTGGGGTGAAAGCGACAGTCGCACAGGGTTTGCCTGGTTATACAACTGGGCGACACAAAAGAGTGTTCATTCTGCCTATTCCGGCGAAATGTCTCTGCCGCGTCGTTTTCATCTTAATGCCCGGCAACAACTCTGTATGACACCGGTATTGCCGCCAGCATCGCTGATCATCAGTGAAGAACGGCTGGATGCGTGGAGTCACTGGTCAGGCAGTACTGCCTGTAAGTCCTGCATAATTACCTTTACCCCAACCTCGCATTTTTGCCTGACCCTGACCGGTCAAACCGGGCAGCAGATTATTCTGGCGCACGATGGACACACTCTGAGTCTGCTGGAAAAAGATCGGGATGACGGCCGTTATCAGGCTCCGCTGGCCAAGGTGGGCGATGTGACATTATGTTTTGATGCCGGAATAGTGGAAGTTTTCGCTCAGCAGGGGAGTGTGTGTGGAACGCGACGTTATTATTCATGCAGCTCACTGACTGAAATAACGCTCTCTGGCGCACAGGCAAAAATAACCCGTTATCACTCCCCTTACGCACAGCCATAACTCAAATTACTGCCGATTTTTTCTTATTACTGTCACCGAAGGAATTAGTCATGACAAGCCAAAACTATTACGATGTTACAGAATGGAAGGAAGGTAACCCTTATCAGGATATTGGTGAGGTTATAAACAGTATTATTTCTGATATTAAAAAAAGACAAACCGAAACGGATCTCAATCAAGGCGGGAAGCCCGGCGCGGTTATCTATATTCCACCCGGCGATTATCCGCTTCTTACCCAGGTGTTAATTGATATTAGCTATCTGAAGATTATTGGTTCGGGGCATGGTTTCACCTCTTCAAGTATTCGATTTAATACGCCCGAAAGTGAGTGGGCGAACTGGCATGAAGTGTGGCCGGGGGGAAGCCGACTATGCGTTAATCTCTCTCCCGCAGCCGGAGCTGACCCCTCTGCCGGTGCTGCCTTTTATGTCGAACGTAGCGGTGAGCCACGCATAAGTTCGGTCGAGTTTGCTGATTTTTGTATTGATGGCTTACATTTTGTCGATGATGGATCAGGCAATGATGATCCCGAAAATAGTTATCTGAACGGTAAAACGGGTATCTATATCGCGAGCGCGCAAGACTCTTTCCGTATCAGCGGTATGGGTCTGGTCTATTTAGAGCATGGGGTGACAATTTTTAACGCTGATGCGCTGGCGATACACAATAATTTCATCGCTGAATGTGGGAACTGTATTGAGTTGCGCGGTTCGGGACAGGCATCAAAAATTACCGATAATCTGATAGGTGCGGGTTACAGAGGCTATTCCATTTATGCAGAAAATTTTGGCGGCCTGCTGATTACGGCCAATAATATTTTCCCGCGCGGCAAAAGCAGCGTACATTTTTCTGGGGTAGTTCGCTCTTCGATATCCAGCAACAGACTTCATTCATTTTATCCGGGAATGCTGGTTCTGGAAGGCAATAGTTCAGAAAACCTGATCACGGCTAACCATTTTTTCCGTGAGCGTGAACCCTGGGGACCGATGCAGGATTATAATAATGGATTGGATGATTTGTATGGTCTGCTTTATATCAGCGGTAACAATAACTCCATTATTGCTAATCATATTTCGGAAACGATTGATTCTCAGCATATCATCCCGCAGTGCGCAACACCGGTGATAATCCGGCTGGTGTCGGGTGAGAGGAATTATATTTCTGATAACCATATTGTCGCGACCACTGAAGCTTCACCGGCGGAGAGTGCGGCCACCGGATCCTGTTTCTCAACTCAGGTGAGTGCACTGCTGGCAACAAAAGGGCTGGTCGCTCTGGAGGTTATCGCAGTACAGATCGAAAAAGCCTCTTTGCAAAATACCGTACTGGATTCAGGCAGTGAGAGTCAGGTTTTGCTGGATAAGAAAGTGAATGCGTTCAGGGCTACGCCCGTACCTGGCTTGCTAAGCTGAGAGCGCTTAACGGGCTCACGCAGACAGTTTATGAATGATTTTATGCTGAGCTGACTGGCGGCAACCGATGCGGCACCCCCTTTCTCTACACAGGTGGCGCATGTGAAAGGTGACCACCGCTACGGTTGATAGCGGTGTCAGGCGAAACATAGGCACCGGCGGGGCAGTAATCATCTGTTGATCAGCAGCAGACGCGCATTTGTATGGCATGAGCCATGCCGGGAATCGACTGTGGGTGGTGATGTGACTCAATGAC
The DNA here is from genome assembly GCF_038594305.1 of Pantoea brenneri. Taxonomy (NCBI): domain Bacteria; kingdom Pseudomonadati; phylum Pseudomonadota; class Gammaproteobacteria; order Enterobacterales; family Erwiniaceae; genus Pantoea; species Pantoea brenneri. Next base: position 620,051 of record NZ_JBCGBG010000001.1, read on the forward strand.
GCTGGCATGCCGATACCACACAGACAAACCGGAGTCGGTATATCTGAATCACTATCGGGACTGTTAAATTTTGAGTAACCTAATCCGCTGATCACGCTGTTTTATTGCAGGCTATTTTAAAGGAGTAAAAATGCCGCTACCTGAACGTATGAAACCCGCCAGCGTAAGCCGAAAAAAAATCGCACAGCTGGCCAGCCAGGCTCAGCAGATACTCGCCAAAATTGATGCCGGAACAGACCCGCAGGAGAGTGAATTAACGATGATGATCGCTGACTGGAACGCTCAGGTAACCCATCCTTATGGCTATTCAGACTTCAGAGATTTTTCTTCATCGATGGATGCCAGCGACTTTACCCGTATCGCGATTAACCCGATAAAATATTACGCGGATTTGAGCTGGGATGAGCTGGTGCAAACAATCAATTTTATCTGTAACGCAGAAGGTAAGGATGCTGAACAGCATTTCGCCATTTCACTGTTGGAAAAGAATTTTGACGCTAATCCCTCCGATCTCATCTACTGGCCTGATGAATGGTTCCGCAACCCGGATATGATGGCTATCGACCTGAGTCCGGAACAGATCGGAGGCTATTTGATGGCCCGGTCAGGCCGGCATTTAGCGGATGCTCCTGAAATCGAATTGATCTATCCGCTGCCCGATAGCGAAACAGACTAAGAAAGCAGTAGCCTTCCTGTTTATGGCAAAGCGTTACGTCAGCTGAGAGCCGAGGCAGATGCCGAATCCGATTCAGACACCAAAGCAAAAAGCCCGCTCAGGTTTCCCTGAGCGGGCTTTTCTAATTTGGCTCCTCTGACTGGACTCGAACCAGTGACATACGGATTAACAGTCCGCCGTTCTACCGACTGAACTACAGAGGAATCGGTTGATGGCGCGCAGTTTACTGATTTCTGCCGCAGGTGCAATGGCCTTTTTAACCCTTTGCGCGCGATTGCAGAAAGCGTAATCAGTTTGGCACTCAAGCCGTTCAATTTTGCCCGGCGCAGTCACGCTTAGCACTAAAATAGTTGACCACTCAAACTGTTACACCACGTCATCGTCCTTGCGCTTTAGTAAGGGCTGCTAGACTTACTGTCGTAAACAGTAACGATTCAGCCTAAGCCGAAGCTGATCGCTTATTCGGCTACGAAGGCGGCAATCGTTAACTTCTCAGGCAGCCTGGCTGCGCTGCTGGCGGATAGAGGCTTTCGCGCCAACGCCGTGGCGCCTGGCCCCATCTGGACACCGTTAATTCCGGCCACCATGCCACCCGAGCAGGTGGAAAGCTTTGGCGGTGAAGTGCCGTTGCAGCGTATGGGGCAGCCGGCGCAGCTGGCTTCATCCTGGGTGATGCTGGCCAGTGACGAAGCGAGCTATATCTCCGGCGCGACCATTGCGGTTACCGGTGGTGTCGCAGTGATCTGATTAAGGCTAAGGGGGAATGATGAAAGCGTATCCATTGAAGCTGACCACGCCAATCGCCAGCCATATTTTTGGCGGTCAGCGCATCAGGCAGCAACTGGGTAAGGCTGGACTGCCTGACTCACGGGTGGCCGAAACCTGGGAGATCAGCGATGTCGACGGCATGATCGCCTCAGTAACCAACGGCGAGCTGGCGGGCACCAGCCTGCGCGAGTTGATCACCCGTTATCCCGATGAAATCGTCGCACCCGGCTGGCGCGGTCCGCACTTCCCGCTGCTGAGCAAATTTATTGATGGCAGCGGAATGCTGCCGGTGCATCTGCACGCCAATGATGAAGCGGCACAGCGGCTGGAGCAGCAGCCGAATGGCAAAACCGAAGCCTGGCATATTCTGTCGGCGGCGCCGGATGCCACCTGCCTGTTAGGGGTGCGTGCGGGTGTGAATAATGATCGGCTCAAAGCGGCGCTGCTGGCAGAGGATTACGATGCGGTGATGCATCGGGTGGCGGTAAAAACCGGTGATACTTTTTACGTTCCCGGCGGGATGCTGCACAGCTTTGGTCCCGACACACTGATCTATGAAATCGAACAAACCTCCGACATTCAGCAGCACGCCATGCCGTGGAAAATGGAAGACGGCTCGCGTCTGAGCCAGGCGGAGTGGGAGAAGAATATTGATGCGCTGTTACAGGAGCTGCGGCCGGAACTGCGCTGTGAACCTCAGCCCGGTCTGGCGTTGAATAGCGCGGATCTGACCCGACTGTTTTGCTGTGCCGGGCCCTATTTTGCGCTGGAACGCTGGCAGTTTAGCCAGCCACAACGCCTGAGTTTCAATCGCGCGCGCATTCTCTCTAATCTCGGTGAGCCGCTAACGGTAACGGCTAATGGCGTCACGGTGGAAATCGGGCGGGCGGAGTCAGTGTTGTTACCCGCCGCGTTAGATGAAGTGACCCTGCAGCCTGCGGGCGAGGTATTGATTGGCTATGTGCCGGATCTGGCTGCTGAAGTTGTGCAGCCGCTCCAGCAGGCCGGTTATAGCGATCGGGCAATTGCCGCGCTGGGTGATATTCCGCAGTTAACACAGCAGAGATAATGCTTCCCTGCAGCAGTCAGGGGCAGGGCGAGACCCGCGCGGGAATGATGCGCATTGCAGCGGATTTTACCCCTTAACGTGATCTTTTGTGACTTTTTGACGCTGTAAACAGCAACCCTGACGCCACAACCGCCGCAGCCTGATGCGCTGCGGCCGTTTTTAAACCTGCAAACCAGGCAACGCGCGTATCTACCCCGGCGGATCAGAACTGCCAGGAAACGCTGACGTTGATGTTGCGCGGCTCACCGTAAACGTAGCTGTTCATATAGCTGTAGTACTCGCGATCAAACAGATTATCGACGTTAGCCTGCAGCGCAACCTGCCGGTTAATCTGATAACGGGCAAACAGCGAGGCCAGCGGATAGCTGCCCTGGTAAACGCGCACGCTATCGCCGCTGGCGTTGGTGGAATCTTCGAACACCCGGTTCTGCCAGTTAAGGCCGCCGCCGAGCGTAAGATCGGGCAGCATTGGCAACTGGTAGCGGGTGAAGAATTTAAAGGACGTTTGCGGCTGATAGCTGTTGAAGCGGCCACTCTTGTCCCGTGCGACATAGCGGGTTGCGCCAAAGGTCAGCTGCAGATTATCGGTCAACGCTCCGTTCAGTTCGAACTCGGCACCTTTACTTACTGCGCCTTTCGCCGGCGCATAAGCCTGCTCGCTGCCGCTGAGATACACCCCGTCAAGCGCCTGACCCACGTTGTCCTGCTCAATGCGGAAGATCGCGACGGTTGCAGTCAGCCGGCCGTCGTACCACGCCGATTTCAGTCCGGTCTCGTAGCTTTTACCGGTGACCGGCGCCAGATATTTCCCGCGGGTATCGCGATAGGTTTGCGGCAGGAAGATCGCGGTATAGCTGCCATACGCGGACCAGGTATCGTTGATGTCGTACACCAGGCCGGCATAAGGCGTGGTGTTGTTTTTGGTCATATCTCCGCTGCTGCCCTCGGTGCTCCATTGGGTATAACGCGCGCCAATAATCAACGACAGCGGATCGGTCAGCGAGAAGCGTGCTGCACTATAAGCCGATTTCTGACGGATGGTGTCGTTCGCATTGAGATACCAGCCCTGCCATTCAGGTTCGGCAATATTGCCACTCCAGCTGTTGTTGAAGATGCCCATATCTTCAGCGGTGATTTCGCCTGCCCCGGCATTGCTGACCCCATCCTGACTCCAGGTCGCGTTATGCTGGCGGCTGTAGCTGATGCCCGCCATCAACAGGTGCTGACGGCCCAACAGCGCAAACGGACCGCTGGCGAAACCATCGAAGGAATCCACCTTACGCTTTCCGCGGTCCATGCTGCCGAAACCGGTGGTGCCTTCGCCGCTATCCTGATCGGCACTGCCCATTACGTAGAGCAGCTTATCGCTGAAGGTATTCTCGGCGTGGGTCCCGTTAAAGTGAACGTTCCAGCCGTTATCAAAGTTGTGATCGATATCGGCGAAAACTTTGCGGGCATTGGTGTTGTAACGCGCCCAGTTGGCCGCTGAATTCAGGCTGCGATCGTAGTGGGTGGTAGCGTTGTTGCTGTAAAACATCGGCAGACCGCCCCAGGTGGGATTGCCGGTGTTGTTATCTTCATAATCGTAACCCAGCGACAGGGTAGTTCGTTCGCTCAGGTCGGCATCGATAACGCCATAAACAAACTTTTTGGTTTTATGATAGCGGTCCAGCCAGCTGTCCTGATCGGTATAGCCGGTGACGACCCGGCCGCGCAGGCTGCCATCACTGTTTAGCGGGGCTGAGAGATCCGCCACATAACGCTGCTTATTCCAGTTGCCGTAGCTGGCATCCAGCGTACCGGTGAAGGTTTTACTGTCGGCATGTTTACGTACCATATTAATCGAGGCGGCAGGGCTGCCTGCTCCGCTCATCAGCCCGGTAGCGCCACGGACGATTTCGATGCGATCGTAAATCGCCGTATCAGAGGCCGCATCGCCGTAGTTCCACGCATCGTTGACCGAAGTGGGGATGCCGTCGTAGGTGAAATTACTCACCTTAAAGCCGCGCGAATAGTATTCAGAACGTTCACTGTCGATCAGATTAGTCGAGATACCGGTGGCATTGGTCAGAACATCGTTAACCGATTGCAGATCCTGATCTTTCATCCGCTGCTGGGTCACTACGCTGACCGATTGCGGGACGTCTCGCGGCGTTAACAGCAGTTTTGTACCAGCCCGGGTGGTCTGAACAGCATAGTCCTGCTCAGAGCTGCGGTTGTCATCGTCGGGGGCGGCCTTCACCACCAGATCCTGCTGTGACTCCTCAGCCGCCTGTGCCAGCCGGGGAGTGAACAGCGCCGGTACCGCCACTGCCAGCAACGAAACGCGAAAGGTTTTCCTGAAGCCTGATTCCATGCCGTTTAAAGACATAATAGTTTCCGTAAGCAATGATTATTATTTTTAAGCCGTTACGCTTTTTCAGTGAGCTTCGCGCGCCTTTACCCTGGTGAAATCAGCAGGGAATGATGATTTGCGAATGCCAATGATAATCATTTGCTTTATATTTTTTCGGAATGAATCAACACCAAGTGTAAGAAGATGTAAAGGTTTTGATAATCAAACAGATAAAAGCATTTTAATCCGGATAGTAACGGATGTTTACAGGTTTTCAGGGCTGTAAAAAGGGGCGACTGATGCTAAATAGCGGCAACAAAAGCCGAATCGGACATCAATCAAGCGGGAAATGCGGGCCGCAATCTGCCGGTTAAGTTGATTACCGGTTGTTAATGCGTATGATTCTCATTCTTCCGCGCGGCCACACTGGACCGGCGCGATTCATCCCTTGATGGAGTTCAGCATGAAATCGTTGTTTAGTCCGCGCAAAGCCGCTGTTGCCCTGGCCGTTGCCGCGGCCTTTAGCCTGACCGCCTGTCAGGCGCCGGCCAAAAAAGTTGACGCGCCTGCTGCTGAAGCAGCAAAACCGGTTGATACGGCGATAACGCAACGCGCGCTGGGAGAGGGTCTGTACGAGATGGCCTATTCGCCGGCGTCCAAAGCGCTGTTTGTTGCCAGTGCTCAGGCGTTTAAGGATGTGAATGGCGGCATGATCTATCGCCTCGATCCAGCCACGCTGGATACCAAAGGCGAAACCCATACCGACCTGAAAAATTTCGGTACCGCCATCGATCAGCAGGGCAGCGTGTTCTATACCACCAACTCGCTGGATGGCGCGCTCTCCAAAGTGGATGCGCAGAGCGGCAAAGTGCTGCAGCGGCTGGTATTCCCCGGCAAGATCAGCAAAGAGGGTTATCCTGCCGGTGCGCGTGAAGTGCTGTGGCACGGCAACGAGTTATACGTCGGCCGGGTCGCCGATCCTGGCTATATCTCGGTGGTGGATACCAAAACCTTTAAGCTGAAAACCGAGATTAAAAATGCCGGTAAATGGGTCACCGGCATCATCTATTCCCCGCTGACCGAACGTATTTATGCCGCCAACGGTTCCGGCGAAATCCTGGTCATCAATCCGCGCAGTCACAAAATCGAAAAACGCCTGACCGCGGGTGATGGCAAAGAGTACCTGTTCCTTAATATGGCGGAAGATCCGGCTACCGGCCGTCTGTTTGTCACTGACGATTCCAAAGCCAAAACCACGCTGGTGTTCGACGAACGGAGCGGGAAGGTGATCAAACGTATCGAAGGCGATGCGCTGGGCATTAAGTTCAACCCGCAGCGTAATGAACTCTACATCAGTCAGCGTGAATCGAAAAAAGTGCTGCAACTGGACGCCACCACCTACGCGGTGAAAAAGAGCTGGTCGTTTGATAAAAACCCTAACAGCCTGCTGATTGGACCGGATAACGCCACGCTGTACGTCACCCTGAAGGCCGAGTTTAATAAGGACTCGTCTACCAAAGGCACTGACGAAATCGTGCGGATTGCGCTGAAGTAATCGCCACCGCGCCTGTCCGGCTATGCCGCGCAGGCGCTGATGAAGCAGCACGGCTGCGGCACGCTGCCGCCATAAAAAGACAACAGCAAAAAGCCCGCTCAGGTTTCCCTGAGCGGGCTTTTCTAATTCTGGCTCCTCTGACTGGACTCGAACCAGTGACATACGGATTAACAGTCCGCCGTTCTACCGACTGAACTACAGAGGAATTGCTGGAACGGGGCGAATATTAGCGGCGTGGGTTCAGCTTGTCAAAGCTCTCTTTGATGAATTGCGTTCAGATGCTCGTAAAAGCAGCGGATCGGCGTTTTTTTAGGGTTTTCGGTGACTTTTCAAACTGCCAACAGGATCTCAATTTAAAGGCATTTCTCCACAGATGTTAGATGCGTGTCAAAGTTTTGTTATTTGGCGATGTTAAAACAATCATTTCAGTGCTTTTATGATAAAAATTTCAAAACGTGATTATATGGAATAAATAAACTGCTTATCATCACGGACGCAACCTTTCTGAAAAAGTAAAACGTCATTTTGAAATTAACTGTTTGTGAATCAAGTGATTGTGAAAAGGAGTGGTCGGTCACAAAAATAGCCAGAAGCGGAAGTCTTACCTCAAATTTACCGAAACAGACGCCAGCCCGGTTGGATGAATGTAAAAGATATTTTTCATTCGCAGTGTCAGCCACTGAGCAAGTTAACAAATAAGAAGGGTCCCTATGAACATTAAAAAAAAACGATTGTCGCCTCACTGTTAGCCTGCATGTTGCCTGCCGCCGTCATGGCAAAAGATCTCTCGGTTGGTGTCTCTATGGCACTGTTTGACGACAACTTTCTCACCATCCTGCGCACCTCAATGCAGAAAGAGATGCAGAAAGATGGCGTTAAAGGTCAGGTAGAAGATGCCAAAGGTGACGTTTCCCAACAGCTGCAACAGGTTCAGACCTTCATCGGTCAGGGCGTTGACGCCATCATCGTCAACCCGGTCGACACCAACGCGGTGAAGCCGATTATGGATCAGGCCAGTAAAGCCGGTATCCCGCTGATCTTCGTTAACCGTCGTCCACAGGCTGAGCTGACCGACAAAATGGCCTACGTCGGTTCCGATTCCGAACTGGCCGGACGTTTACAAATGGAAGCACTCGCCAAAGCGATGAACGGCAAAGGCAACGTCGCCATTCTGATGGGCGACCTGGCGAATGAATCGACCCGTGACCGCACCAAAGGGGTAGAAGAAGTCGCCGCAAAATTCCCCGGCATCAAAATCGTGCAGAAGCAGACCGCAAAATTCATGCGTAACGACGCGGTGGATGTGGTCAGCAACTGGATGACCGCTGGCAACGACATCAACGCCATCGCCTCGAACAACGATGAAATGGCAATCGGTGCCTTACAGGCGCTGGGCAAGAATCCGGACAAAATCCTGATTGCTGGCGTCGACGGCACGCCAGATGCGCTGCAGATGCTGAAGCAGGGCAAGATGATCGCCACCGTGTTCCAGGATGCTCAGGGCCAGGGTGAAGGCGCGGTTCAGGCTGCGGTGAAACTGGCGAAGGGCGAAAAAGTACAGAAAGTTATCAATATCCCTTACCAGTTGATTACCAAAGAAAATATGGACCAGTTTACCCAGCGTAATCTGAAATAATCGTTCCCGACCCAGCTGTACGGAGGTGATGTATGACCGCTTTTGCGCTTGAAGCCGAAGGCATCAGCAAGTTCTTCCCTGGGGTGAAGGCACTCGACAACGTCTCGTTGCGGGTGCGTCCGGGAACGGTACATGCCTTGATGGGCGAAAATGGCGCGGGCAAATCCACTTTAATGAAGTGCCTTATCGGGATGTATCGTCCCGATAAGGGCACCATCCGCATTAAAGGGGAGCCGGTGCAGTTTCAGGACACTATGGATGCCTTGCGTTCCGGTGTCTCGATGATCCACCAGGAACTGAATCTGGTGCCGTACATGACGGTGGCCGAGAATATCTGGCTGGGTCGTGAACCGATGAAGTTTGGCTTTGTCGATCACGCCCGCCTGAACCAGATGACGCAGACGCTGCTGAACCGACTGAACATCCGCCTGAAAGCCGATCGTATGGTCGGCGATCTGAGTATCGCATCGCAGCAGATGGTGGAAATTGCCAAAGCCGTTTCGTGGGATTCCGACATCGTCATTATGGATGAGCCCACCTCCGCGTTAACTGAAACGGAAGTTGCGCATCTGTTTACCATCATCCGTGACCTGCGTGAGCAGGGCAAAGCCATCATCTATATCAGTCACAAGATGGATGAGATTTTCGCCATCACCGACGAAGTGAGTATTTTCCGCGACGGCAGCTGGATTGGCAGCGACCAGACGGCGAAATACACCCGCCAGTCATTAATCACCCAGATGGTCGGGCGTGAACTGACCCAGCTGTTCCCGAAATTCAACAACGATATCGGCGAAGATGTGCTGACGGTTCGTAATCTGAGCTGTAAAGACCGCTTCACCGATATCAACTTCAGCGTTCGCCGTGGCGAGATCCTCGGCGTGGCCGGTCTGGTAGGCGCGGGCCGCAGCGAGGTGATGGAAAGCCTGTTCGGCATGGAAAGCTTCGATAGCGGTGAAATTTTAATTGATGGTGTGCCGGTCAATATCGACTCGCCGTCCACCGCGATTGAGAAGGGGATGGCGTTTCTCACCGAGGATCGCAAAAAGTCCGGGCTGTTTCTGGTGCTATCGGTGATGGAGAACATGAGCATCGTCAACATGCCGGAGTACAGCGGGAAAAGTGGTTTTGTCAGCCATGTGAAGATGGCGCAGGACTGCATGGATCAAATCCGGCGACTCAACATCAAAACCCCGACCATGGATCAGATCATCAACAACCTCAGCGGCGGCAATCAGCAAAAGGTATTGATTGCCCGCTGGCTGCTGGCGCAACCCAAGATCCTGATTCTGGATGAACCGACGCGCGGTATCGACGTCGGGGCAAAAGCGGAGATTTACCGCTTAATCAGTGAACTCGCCAACCGTGGCGTAGCCATCATTATGGTGTCGTCTGAATTGCCGGAAATTCTCGGCATGAGCGACCGGGTAATGGTGATGCACGGCGGGCGTATAACCGGCATCCTCGATAAAGAAGAAGCCGATCAGGAAACCATTCTGTCGTTGGCATCCGAGTGAGGCGCGAGACAACTATGAGCAATATGAAAGCCACTGCCACCCCGGCAGCTCCGCAGCAACCCTCCTTTTTCGCCAGTCTGCGTCACAAATTGCCGAAAGATACCGGCATTTTTGTGGTGATGGTGGGGATAGCGTTAATTTTTGAAATGTTCGGCTGGTACGTGCGTGACCAGTCTTTCCTGCTCAACACCAACCGTCTGATCCTGATTGTGTTGCAGGTGGCGATTATCGGGATTATCGCGGTAGGCGTGACCCAGGTGATCATTACCACCGGTATCGACCTTTCATCCGGGTCGGTTATCGCCCTGACGGCCGTCGTCGCCGCCAGCCTGGCGCAAACCTCGGACAGCCTGTCGCCGATGTATCCGTCGCTGGTGAATATGCCGGCGGTGATCCCGATCGCCGCCGGTATCGGGGTCGGCTTGCTGTGTGGTCTGGTGAATGGCGTGTTGATCACCCGCACCGGTATCCCGCCGTTTATTGCCACTCTCGGCATGATGGTGTCGGCGCGCGGTCTGGCACAGTATTACACTCAGGGTAACCCGATCAGCTTCCTCTCTGATGGCTTTACCTCTATCGGCCAGGGCGCGATGCCGGTGGTGATTTTCCTGGTGGTGGCGCTGCTGTTTCATATCGCCCTGAAGCATACCCGCTACGGTAAATATGTTTACGCCATCGGCGGTAACATGACCTCCGCCAAAGTCTCGGGTATCAAGGTTAATAAGTACCTGATCATCGTCTATACCATTGCCGGTGCGCTCTCTGGCCTGGCCGGTGTGGTGCTGGCGGCCCGTGTCAGCAGCGGACAGTCGAGCATGGGGATGTCCTATGAGCTGGATGCGATTGCCGCAGCCGTAATCGGTGGCAGCAGCCTGATGGGCGGCGTCGGCCGCATCACCGGTACGCTGATCGGTGCAGTGATCCTCGGCCTGATTAAAAGCGGATTCACCTTTGTCGGTGTCGATGCCTATATTCAGGACATCATCAAAGGGATCATCATTGTCGCTGCGGTCTCGATTGATATGCATCGCAACCGTAAAAAACGCTGATTTGCCACCGGTACTGCGCCGCCGGACCCTGGCGCATGCATTGCTCTCTCTGCTGCCTGGCAGAGAGGGCAATGTTCAGTCCGATCCCGGCGAATTCCCGCCAACGATAAGAAATCCCACTGATAACGTTTACACGCTGAGCCGCCACGCCAGCGCCTGAAGCCAGGCTGTGCGTGCCTTATCCGCTTACCGCTGCACTAAAACGGATCTGCAGGTCATCACTTTTATGCACGCCTGACTCGCAGCGTCTGCACTATCGAGGTGCGTGACTGGCCGTTTCGTCGCCGGACAGCCTATCGCCGCCGCTTATTAACTCTTATGAGGTAATCAGAAACGCTTATTTTCCGGCGCGTTAGGAAAATTCTGGTTGGGCTGATGGCTGCCCGGATGAAACCTGGCCTGCATCTTGCAATTTCCTTAGCAACAACGCGGTTGGCTCAGACCAATTTAGCTATTCGGGGTTAGTGACGGAGGCAAGATGAATTTAAGACGACTGAAGTACTTTGTTAAAATCGTCGATATCGGCAGTCTGACTCAGGCGGCAGAAGTGCTGCACATCGCCCAGCCTGCGCTGAGTCAGCAGGTTGCGACGCTGGAGAACGAACTGGATCAACAACTGTTGATTCGCACCAAGCGCGGCGTCACACCGACCGAAGCCGGTAAGATTCTTTACTCGCATGCACGGACCATCCTGCGCCAGTGTGAGCAGGCACAAACCGCGGTGATCAATGCTGGCCAGGTGTTAAGCGGTCAGGTTTCGATTGGGCTGGCTCCGGGTACGGCGGCGTCATCGCTGACCATGCCGCTGTTGCAGACGGTACGCGATCAGTTCCCGGAAGTGCTGGTTTATCTGCATGAAAACAGCGGCAGCTCGCTGAATGAGAAAGTGATGAACGGTCAGCTGGATATGGCGGTGTTGTACGATCGTGCGCCGACCGCCGGAATTAACAGCATGCCGCTGATGAAAGAGGAGCTGTATCTGGTCGGTGCCACCGACTGTCCGGGTGCCAGTGTCGATCTGGCTGATGTGGCACAGATGAGCCTGTTCCTGCCGCGCGACTACAGTGCAGTGCGCAAACGTGTCGATGAGGCGTTTTCACTGCGTCGCCTGAGTGCACGTATCATCGGCGAAATCGAATCGATCTCTACGTTGACGGCGGCAATCTCCAGCGGTATGGGCGTCACGGTGTTACCGGAATCCGCCGCACGTTCGCTGGTTGGCTCAACCAATGCCTGGATGGCGCGGATCAACAGTCCGTCACTGAGCCTGCCGCTGTCGCTGAATATCTCCGCCCGTTTACCGTTGTCGCCGTCGGCGCAGGCAGTAAAAAATATTCTGCTGTCGCTGCTGAATAAGCCGATGAGCGAAGAGCGTGAGTTGATGTTGGTGAGTTAATGGGGCAGGTTACGCTTGCTGCGGTCTGATATTGAGCGGGTTTCGCTTGCTGCGGGCTGACACTGAGTAATGTTGCGTTTGCTGCGGTCTGACACTGAGCGGGTTACGCCCGCCAGGCGATGGGGAGTTTCAGGTTGCCTGAGCAGGCGGACGCGTCAAGGGGCGGACGCCCGCCCCTTAACAATCCCGGCGTCCGGCGGCCTGCGCGCCACGCTGCGCGCGGTCCCTTCGTCACTCCCTGCGGCCGACGGACCGGCCGGACGCGCCATCCCTGGCACGATCCGTCCTTTCGCCGACTTCCTGTCGGCTCTCCTGGCCTCCGGTTGTTCCTCAGCGCTGCGGACGCCTCTGCTAAAATCCCCGTCTGTAATCTCTCTGTCTTGTATATGGACTGGTTTTGGCAGGTGGCTGGTGGGTTAGTTAGACCTGCTGCGGTCTGACATTGAGCGGGTTTCGCCCGCCAGGCGACGGGGAGTTTCAGGTTGCCTGAGCAGGCGGTCGCGTCAAGGGGCGGACGCCCGCCCCTTAACAATCCCGGCGTCCGGCGGCCTGCGCGCCACGCTGCGCGCGGTGCCTTCGTCACTCCCTGCGGCCGACGGACCGGCCGGACGCGCCATCCCTGGCACGATCCGTCCTTTCGCCGACCTCCTGTCGGCTCTCCTGGCCTCCGGTTGTTCCTCAGCGCTGCGGACGCCTCTGGTAAATCCCCGTCTGTAATCTCTCTGACTTGTATATGGACTGGTTTTGGCAGGTGGCTGGTGGGTTAGTTAGACCTGCTGCGGTCTGACATTGAGTGAGGTTACGCCCGCCAGGCGATGGGGAGTTTCAGGTTGCCTGAGCAGGCGGACGCGTCAAGGGGCGGACGCCCGCCCCTTAACAGTCCCGGCGTCCGGCGGCCTGCGCGCCACGCTGCGCGCGGTGCCTTCGTCATTCCCTGCGGCCGACGGACCGGCCGGACGCGCCATCCGTGGCACGATCCGTCCTTTCGCCGACCTCCTGTCGGCTCTCCTGGCCTCCGGTTGTTCCTCAGCGCTGCGGACGCCTCTGGTGAAACCCTCGTCTGTAATCTCTCTTTCTTGTTACAGGGCTTAGTATCGTCTGGTGGCTGGTGGATTACGCCTGGCGGCGGTGCGCTTTGTAGCAGGGGGCGCGCTGTGCAGAGTGACGTCTGGCTGGTCTGGCATAAAGCAGGGTTTCACATGTCTATGGGCTGACATTGAGCAGGTTACGCCCGCCAGGCGATGGGGAGTTTCAGATTGCCTGAGCAGGCGGTCGCGTAAAGGGGCGGCCGCCCGCCCCTTAACAGTCCCGGCGTCCGGCGGCCTGCGCGCCACGCTGCGCGCGGTTCCTTCGTCACTCCCTGCGGCCGACGGACCGGCCGGACGCGCCATCCCTGGCACGATCCGTCCTTTCGCCGACTTCCTGTCGGCTCTCCTGGCCTCCGGTTGTTCCTCAGCGCTGCGGACGCCTCTGGTAAAATCCTCGTCTGTAATCCTCTTTCTTGTAGATGGACTGGTTTTGGCTGGTGGCAGGGATTACATCTGGTGGCTGTATGGATACTTTCTTTTTCCTGACGGTTAACGCCTCTGAACTTAAAAGAAGCGCTGACAGTTGTGGTGCTCACTCCTTACAGCGACGAAGCACCAAACAAAGAAAAAAAGAAATCACAGCGAGGGGTTAGGGAGGCCATCTGAAGCGCTGAGCAGATGAGGGATTTCCGGACGAGCGACAGGGATGTCGCGAAGAGTCGGGGTCGTGCCAGGGATGGCGCGTCCCGACGGTCCGTGAGAAATCCGGAAGAGGCGAAGGGACCGCGAAGCGGCGGTGAAGCAGGCCGGAGCCCGGGGTCAAGGGGGCGCGGCGACTGGCGCCCCTTGTCGGTCGCCGGCAGCGGCGAAACTGAAACTGCCGCAGCCAGCCGGCGAACGAAACCTGCTCATAGCCCGTTCGCGCAGCGAACCCAGGGCCAGGCGGGCGAAACCCGCTCAGTGCATACCCGCTGCCAGCCGGCAAACGAAACCTTCTCCCAGCCCCGTTCGCGCAGCGAACACGCCCCCCTCAATCCCACCCCTTTATTCCCTATTGTCATATAAGTAACTTTTTTAGTATTTCCTGTTATCAATAATAGTTCTTACCATCAACAAATCAGATTACGTAAAGGGAGGTAAATACCGTGAATTTCCAGCAACTTAAAATCATCCGCGAGGCGGCACGCTGTGAATTTAATTTAACGGAAGTCGCCAATACGCTATTTACGTCCCAGTCGGGTGTGAGCAGGCATATTCGTGACCTTGAAGATGAACTGGGCGTCGAAATTTTTATCCGGCGTGGCAAACGCCTGCTGGGCATGACGGAGCCAGGAAAAGCATTACTGACCATCGCCGAGCGCATTCTCGATGAGGCCGGCAAAGTGCGTCGGCTGGCCGATGTTTTTACCAATGAAACCAGCGGCATACTGACTATCGCTACCACCCACACTCAGGCGCGCTACAGCCTGCCGAAAATCATTAAGGCGTTCCGTCAGCTCTATCCCAACGTCCGGCTGGAACTGAATCAGGGTTCGCCGCAGGAAATTGTCAGCATGCTGCTGGCGGGTGAGGCGGATATCGGCATTGCCAGTGAAATGCTGGTCAATAACAGCAGCCTGGCGGCGTTCCCGTGGTTCAGCTGGCACCACGCTTTACTGGTGCCGAAAGAGCATGAGCTGGTGCAGAATCAGCCGGTATCGCTCAGCACCCTCAGCCGCTATCCGCTGATCACCTATCGTCAGGGGATCACCGGACGGTCACGCGTCGATCGGGCTTTCCAGTCGGCCGGACTGAAACCCGATATTGTGCTCAGCGCACAGGACTCCGACGTGGTGAAAACCTACGTTAAACTCGGTTTAGGCGTCGGGATATTGGCCGATCAGGCATGTGAAACCGAAGAGAACGATGACCTGGTCCGGGTCGAGGCGACGCACCTGTTCGATGCCAGCACCGTCTGGCTCGGCCTCAAGCGCGGGCAGCTACAGCGTAACTATGTCTGGCAATTCCTTGAATTGTGCAACGCTAACCTGTCACTGGAAGAGATCAAACGTCAGGCACTCTCCTACGGTAATGAAGATGAACCGGTAATCGACTTCCAGATTTAACGCTGATGCGCATCCGCTGGGGTGCGCATTTCGCCGCACGGCATAAAATTTCTTTTCGCGGCGAAAAATTCCTTTCCGACACTTTCTCCTCTCTGACAACAACATCCTGCGCTGACCCGCCGCGATAAAGTGGAATCAGCCGATCACAAGGGGATGTTATGTCGCGACTACAACTGAAAGATAGCGATCTACTGCGCCAGCAGGCGTTGTTCGCCGGACGCTGGCAGGGCGCACAGCAGGGCGTCACACTGCCGGTTACCGATCCTGCCACTGGCGAAACCATCGCCACTATTCCAGCGCTGGGAAAAACCGAGACTGAGCAGGCGATTGCGCATGCCGAATCGGTCCGCATTGCCTGGGGAAAGACGCCCAATGCCACGCGTGCGGCGCTGCTGGAAAAATGGCACCAGCTGATTATTGATCATGCCGACGATCTGGCGATTATCATGACCGCCGAGCAGGGCAAACCGCTGGCAGAAGCCAAAGGTGAGGTGCTGTACGGTGCCAGCTTTGTTAAATGGTTCGCTGAAGAGGCGCGCCGCATCTATGGCGACACCATTCCGGCCCCCAGCGATGACCGCCGTATTCTGGTGCTGAAACAGCCGGTCGGCGTGGCAGCCGCCATTACGCCGTGGAATTTCCCGATTGCGATGATCACCCGCAAAGTCGCCCCCGCGCTGGCCGCCGGCTGCCCGATCATAGTCAAACCGTCTGAACTGACGCCGCTCTCAGCGCTGGCGCTGGCGGTACTGGCGGAGCGTGCCGGCTTCCCGTCTGGCGTGCTGCAGGTGCTTACCGGTCTGCCGACCGAAATCGGTGAAGCGCTGACTGCCAGCCGCACGGTGCGCAAAATCTCCTTTACCGGCTCTACCCGGGTCGGACAACTGCTGATGCAGCAAAGCGCTGACAGCATCAAACGCCTGAGCCTTGAGCTGGGCGGCAATGCCCCGTTGATCGTATTTGACGATGCCGATATTGAGATAGCGGTGGCCGGGGTGATGGTGAGCAAGTTCCGCAATGCCGGCCAGACCTGCGTCTGTGCCAACCGGATTCTGGTGCAGCGCGACATCTATCCACGCTTTAGCGCCAGACTGCTGGAGGCGGTCGCCACCCTGAAAGTCGGTGATGGCTTTACGCCAGGCACCACCATTGGCCCGCTGATCAACAACCGGGCAGTAGAGAAAGTGAACGGACACATCGACGATGCTCTGAGTCAGGGTGCCACGCTGCTGACCGGCGGGATCAGCCGCAACAACGGTACCTTTGTTGAACCGACGGTGCTGGGTAACGTGACCAGTAGCATGCGTATCGCCCATGAAGAAACCTTCGGCCCGGTCGCGCCGCTGTTTATTTTTGATGATGAAGAGCAGGCAATTGCGATGGCTAATGACACGCCGTATGGGCTGGGAGCCTACTTCTTCACTGAAAATATCCGCCGGGCGTGGCGGGTGGCGGAAGCGCTGGAGTTCGGCATGGTCGGCTTCAATACCGGGGCAATTTCATTAGAAGTGGCACCGTTTGGCGGGGTGAAATTATCCGGCATTGGCCGGGAAGGTTCGCGATATGGAATTGATGAGTACCTGGAACAAAAAACATTTCATATCGGCAGCCTCTGAATAAGCAGTGAATAAAAACGCGTCAGCCTGCATTTCGGGCTGGCGTTTTTTTTGCTGAATGTTTTCTCACCGGCTGACTTATTTATCTGCGCTCTGATTTATCTGCACTCTGAAAAAGCTGGAAATTTATCAATGATGTGAACTGTGTCGATAAATTGAAGGCGAAATTCTGTCGTCGGGTGCAACGCTGACTCAGCGATACCCGTAATGGTGCAATTTCCGTGCGCGTTGCACCCGCAGAGTGCATAAATTTTGTGAAGTAAATCATCTGTTTAATTGTTCGGCAATTCCGCAAAAATTCCTCCGCCAATACGGCAGAAAATTTTTTTGCGCTGTTTTAAACGCATTTTTATTTTTTGCCCGGCTGGCATACTTTCTGCATTAGCTTATTAACGCGATAACTAAGTGACGTTTAAAACGCTAATAAGCCAGCGAATGACGGGTGTAACAAATAAGGATTCTTCCATGTTAAGTTTCGACCCTGAAAAAGTTTCCCTTCCGGTTGGTCATTATATTGGCGGCCAGCATCTTCAGAGCCAGGGCGCGCCCTTTGCGGTGAAGCGTCCCTCCGACGGCAAGGTATACGCCACGCTGCATGACGCCACGCCGCAGGATGTCGACCATGCCGTGACCGTGGCTCATCAGGCGCTGAAAACCAGCGGCTGGTCCGGCTGTCCGCCGCGTGAGCGCGGTCGGGTATTACGGCGCTGGGCCGATCTGATCGAGCAGGACCCGCTGCTGGCTCAGCTCGAAGCGCTCGGGTCGACCCGGCCAATCAGTGATGTGGTACTGCACGAAATTCCGTTCACCGCCGAAGCGATTCGCTTTTATGCCGAATGCGCCGACAAATACAGCGGCGACCTGTTTCCGACCCGCGACAGCAGTCTCGGTATGCTGGTGGCCGAACCCTATGGCGTGATTGGGGCCATCACCCCGTGGAATTTCCCGCTGTCGATGGCGTCATGGAAATGCGGACCGGCGCTGGCAGCCGGTAATGCCGTGGTGCTCAAACCTTCTGAACTGACCCCGTTTTCCACCGTGCGAATGGCCGAGCTGGCGATTCAGGCTGGCTTACCGGCCGGGATCCTCAACATCGTGCAGGGCAGTGGTGCGGTGACCGGCAGTGCGCTGGTGAAACATCCTCTGGTGCGCAAAGTCTCCTTCACCGGCTCCACCCTGACCGGCGCGCGCATCATGAGCGATGCGGCGCAGTTCGGCATGAAACCGGTCACGCTGGAACTTGGCGGTAAAAGTCCACAGCTGGTGTTTGATGATGCCGGTGACCCGGACATCCTGGCGCAGCGCATTCTGCGGGGTTTCACCGCCAACGGCGGCCAGGCCTGCGTGGCGGGCACCCGCTTAATCGTCCAGCGCGGCATTGCCGATGCACTGACTGAACGGCTGGCGCGGCTGTGCCGTGAAGTGACTCCGGGCGTGACCTGGCACGAAGGCAGTCGCTATGCGCCGCTGATCGATGAACGTCAGGGCAACAAGGTCTGTTCAGTGATTGAAGCCGCCAAAGCGCAGGGTGCCGAGGTGCTGGTGGGCGGTGAACGCTTCGCGGATACCGACGGCGGCTGGTTCTGGCAACCCACCTTGCTAAGCCACGTCAGCCAGGACAATCCGGCAGTGCAGCAGGAAATTTTTGGTCCGGTGCTGACCATCCAGCCGTTCGACGATGAAGAGCAGGGTCTGGCGCTGGCGGCACACGACACTTACGGCCTGTGCGCGGGGGTTCACACCCTCAGCCTGCCACGTGCGATGCGGGCGATGCGCGCCATCGACGCCGGCACCGTCTGGATCAACCGCTATGGCCGCTCCGGCGATTTCATTATTCCAACCGGTGGCTTCCTGGGATCGGGCATCGGGAAAGATTTAGGGCGTCAGGCATTTCAGGCCTGCCAGCGCCAGAAAAGCGTACTCATCGATTTCTAAGCGCAACTGACAATGACGAGGTTGTTACATGGCACTGTTTAAACCGAAATACATCACGTTCGACTGTTACGGCACGCTGATTCTGTTCGACATGGCCGGTGCCGCGCAGCGTCGCTTCAGCGACCGCATCGCCCCGCAGCAGATGCACGCGTTCACTACCGATTTCTCCAGCTATCGGCTGGATGAGGTCCTGGGCGCCTGGAAACCCTATTACGACGTGGTCAGCAACGCCCTGCAGCGCACCTGTAAAAAGTGGGGTGTCAGCTGGGACAAAGCCGACAGCGACTTTATTTATACCGACTGTGCCAGCTGGGGACCGCATCCCGACGTGCCGGCCGGGCTGGCAAAAGTAGCGGAGGCGTTTCCGCTGGTGCTGCTGACTAACTCGATGAACGACCTGATCCCGCATCACGTGCCGCGTCTCGGTGCGCCGATCCATATGACCATCACCGCAGAAGAGGCGGGGGCTTACAAGCCGCAGATGAAAGGCTTCGAGTACATGCTGGAGAAGCTCGACTGTCGCCCGGATGAGATCCTCCATGTCTCTTCCAGTTTCCGCTACGACCTGATGACCGCGCACGATCTCGGCATCAAAAACAAAGTGTGGGTCAACCGCGGTCACGAACCGGCCAATCCGTACTACCAGTACACCGAAATTAAAGACATCGGCGGCCTGCCAGGCGTCGTTGGACTCTGAGGATAGCGCCATGAAACTGGAATCGTTCTGGCAAGCCACCGCGCCGGCCTTTAGCGGGGCCGCCAGCGACCCGCTGCCATCACAGGCGGATGTGGTGGTGATTGGCGGTGGTTTTACCGGCGTCTCGGCGGCGCTCAGCCTGGCGCGCAGCGGCCTCAGCGTGGTGCTGCTGGAGAGTGGCGAGGTGATGAGTCAGGCCTCGTCGCGTAATGGCGGGCACTGCAATACCGGGGTGGCGCATAACTTTGCCGCGCTGGTGGCGAGTCAGGGGCTGGAACAGGCCAGTCGCTTCTATCGGGCTTTTGATGACGCGGTCAGCTACGTCGAACAGCTGGTGCGGGACGAACGGATCGACTGCGATTTTCGCCTGTGCGGCAAGCTCAAGCTGGCCAGCAAAGCGACCCACCTCGCCGGGCTGCGTGAAGCCGCCGAGCTGATGCGTCGCACGGTGGACCCGGAGATTGAGCTGCTCGACAAAGCGGCCGTCCGGCAGGAGATCGGCAGCGATGATTTTCACGGTGGCCTGCTGCAAAAACGCGGCGGACAGATGCACATGGGCAAGTTTGGCGTCGGACTGGCCAACGCCGCCGCCCGAAGCGGAGCAAAAATTTACCCGCATCATCCGGTGACCCGGCTGGAGCGACTCAGTGGTTATCAGCATCGGGTGCATACCGATCAGGGCGTGATTCTGGCCGATAAAGTACTGATGGCAACAGGCTGCTCCAACGTCGGGCCTTTTCCGTGGTTTCAGCGCCGCATCGTGCCGGTCGGCAGCTTTATCGTGGTGACCGAGACGCTGGATGAAGACTTGCTGCGCCGGGTGTTGCCTCACGATCGCACCTACGTCACGTCACTCAACATCGGTAACTATTTTCGCAGCACCGCCGATCGTCGGTTGGTGTTCGGCGGCCGGGCGCGTTTTGCGGTCAGCAACCCGACCTCCGATTCGCGCAGCGGCGAGATCCTGCGTCGGGCCATGACGCAGATGTTTCCTCAGCTCAGCAATACGTCACTGGCCTACTGCTGGGGCGGCATGGTCGATATGACAGCCGATCGTTTGCCGCATGCCGGTGAGCAGGATGGCCTGTTCTATTCGCTGGGTTACAGCGGCCACGGCACCCAGATGTCGGTGTGGATGGGGCGGGTGATGGCCGATCTGCTGGCCGAAAAACAGACTGAAAATCCCTGGCAGCGCGCGTCATGGCCAGCGCTGCCCGGTTATCACGGCAAGCCATGGTTTTTGCCCCTCGCCGGGCTCTATTACAAAGCAAAGGATCGCCTGTCATAAATTCCCGCCGGGTTCAGGCCACCTCCGGCCACCGGAAGAGTCACTTCACGTTCGCTTGATGGTTTATTGAGGGTGTACAGATGAGCAAATTTGATAATAAAGAGCCTGACGCGGTCAATCCGGCACTGACGCGAATGATCACTGAAGGATCGCTGTCACGCCGTAGCCTGATGAAAATTCTTTCAGCCGGCGCAGTGATGAGCAGCGGCCTGATCGGTTTCTCCGGCGCGGCACTGGCCGATGATAAGCCGGTCAAAGGCGGCAAGCTGCGGGCGGCGATGTCGAACGCCTCCGCCACGGACACCCTTGATCCGGCAAAAAGTAACAACAGCGGCGACTACACCCGCCAGTACATGTTTTACAGCGGCCTGACCGAGCTGGATAAAAGCCTGATGGCGCAGCCGGCGCTGGCTGAATCGCTGGAGTCCAGTGACGGCATCAGCTGGCATATTAAACTGCGGCAGGGCGTTACCTTCCACGACGGCAAACCCTTTACCGCCAAAGATGTGGTCTACTCGCTCAGCCGCCATAAAGATCCGGCCGTCGCCTCCAACGCTTTCAAGCTGGCCGATCAGTTCAAAACCATCAGCGCAGTTGGCGATCATGAGGTGCTGCTGGAGCTGAATAGCGCCAACTTCGATGTGCCTTACATGCTGGCGACGCCGCCGTTTCTGATCGTGCAGGATGGCACCAAAGATTTCAGCAAGGGCATCGGTACCGGCCCGTTCATCTGCAAAGCCTTTATGCCGGGCGTGCGCTCGATTGGCAGCAAAAACCCCAACTACTACAAGCCCGGCTTACCGCATCTGGATGAGGTTGAGCTGATTGGTGTTACCGACAATGCGGCGCGGGTCAATGCGCTGATGTCGGGCGATCTGCACATTGTCTCCACCCTGTCGGCAGCCGATTGCAAACGCATCAAGGCCACCGCTGACTTCGGCGTGCTGGAGAGTAAATCGGGCATGTACACCAACCTGATTGTGCGCACCGACGTCAAGCCGGGCAGCAACGAAGATTTCGTGCTGGCAATGAAATACCTGCAACCGCGTGAAATGCTGGTCAAAACCGTGCTGCAGGGCTACGGCGACGTCAGCAATGACACGCCGGTTCCGCCGTGGCACCCGCTCTACAACGCCGATCTCAAACCGCGGCCACTCGACGTCGAAAAGGCGAAATTCCACATCAAAAAAGCCGGCATGACCGGTTCGACGGTGGAGATCATTACCACCCCGAATATTGAAGGCGCCAACGAAGGCGGCCAGCTGATTCAGCAGGTGGCGCGAGGGGCGGGTATCAACTTCAAAGTGCGACGCGTGCCGTATGACGGTTACTGGTCTTCGCACTGGACCAAAGATCCGGTGGGATACGGCTCGATAAACCCGCGTCCGACGCTCGACATGCTGTTCTCACAGTTTTATCTCTCTAGCGCACCGAATAACGAATCAGGCTGGAAGAACGCACAGTTCGATCAGCTGGTGATTGCTGCACGTGGCGAGCGCGATCAGGCGAAGCGCAAGCAGATGTATGGCGATATGCAGGCGCTGATTTATGACCATTGCGGCACCATTATCCCGACCTTTATCAGCTCGACCGACGGTTACAACAAAAAGGTGAAAGGTGTGGAGGCCTGGCCGTCGGGCATGATGATGGGTTATCGCTTCCATGAGTTTGCCTGGCTGACCGCCTGATCCTGGCTTAGCGCCTATCCAGTCAGGCGATTTTATTTGTCAGTCTGAAGCTGGGCAGTGCTCACAATCCACACGTACTACGTGTACGTTCCGGTTGTTCCGCGCAGTCCGTGTCCGGACTGCCAGCAACAATTACGCCTGGTGGGCCAGGCTCGTCATAAGGAGTACGCCGATGAACCGATACATGATGCTGCTGATTGCCCGGCGCGTGGGGGCCGGCATCCTGACTTTACTTATCGTCTCGGCGGTGGTGTTTTTTATCACCAGCCTGCTGCCGGGCGATGCGGCGCAAATGATCCTTGGGCAGAACGCCACGCCAGAAACGGTCGCAGCGTTACGTCAGCAACTGGGCTTAGATCAGCCGCTGCTGATGCGCTACTTCAGCTGGCTGGCTGGGATGCTGCAGGGTGACTTCGGCACCTCGTTTGCCAGCCATCTGCCGGTCTCGCAGCTGGTGGCGCAGCGTATTCCGGCCACTTTTGAACTGGCGGCCATCACCACCCTGATCTGCGTGCCGCTGGCGTTGATTATCGGCATCATCGCGGCGATGAACCGTGGTTCACGGCTCGATCGGGTGCTGGTGATCGGCACCATGGCGACGGTCGCAGTGCCGGAGTTTCTGGTGGCGACGGTGGCGGTACTGATTTTTGCCGTCAAGCTGCACTGGGTGTCGGCGATGTCGTTCGGCAGCCCGGACAGCGATCTGCTGAGCTACCTCAAGGCCTACGCACTGCCGGTGCTGACCTTGTGCTGCGTGCTGGTGGCGCAGATGGCGCGTATGACGCGGGCGGCAATCATCAATCAGCTCGACAGTCCCTATCTGGAGATGGCGCTGCTGAAGGGCGTATCGCCACTGCGGGCGGTGCTCCGTCACGCACTGCCCAATGCGGTCGGGCCAATTGCCAACGCCATTTCACTCAGTCTCTCCTATCTGTTTGGCGGCGTAATCATTATCGAAACCATCTTCAGCTATCCCGGCCTCGCCAGTCAGCTGGTAGACGCGGTCAGCAACCGCGATCTGCCGGTGGTGCAGCTCTGCGTCATGCTGTTTGCTGCCTGTTATCTGGTGCTGCTGCTGGCGGCTGATGTTCTGACCATCGCATTTAACCCAAAATGGAGAAGCGCATGAATACACTCCTGCTTCCGGTGCGTTTTTTTCAGTCGCTCTCCTGGTCGGGACGACTGGGACTGCTGATGTCACTGTTCTGGCTGCTGATGGCGGCATTCGGTACTCAGCTGGCACCGCACAACATTGATGATATCGGCGGTGGACCGCTAATGGGCGGCCTGACGCCGGATAACCTGCTGGGCACCGACTACCTCGGGCGCGACATGCTGAGCCGCATTCTGTATGGCGCGAAGTTCTCCATCGGTCTGGCACTCAGCGCCGCGCTGCTGGCCAGCCTGATTGGTACGCTGCTGGCGCTGCTGGCGGCGGTAGCTGGCCGCTGGCTGGAGGAGCTGCTGGGACGGGTCAACGATGCGCTGCTGGTGCTGCCGGGCAAAGTGCTGTCGCTGATGATTGTCGCGGTGTTCGGTTCGTCGCTGCCGATGCTGATCCTGACTGCGGTCTTCACCTACTGGCCGGGCGCATTCCGCATCGCTTTCGCCATGGCCAGCACGCTGCGCAGCATGGATTACGTCCGCGCCTCGCGACTGCGCGGTGAAAGCCGCTGGTACATCGCCATTCATGACATTCTGCCTAACATGGTACACCCGATGCTGACCGATTTTGGCCTGCGCTTCGTCTACATCGTGCTGCTGTTGAGCGGCCTGAGTTTTCTTGGCCTCGGTGTTCAGCCACCGTATGCCGACTGGGGCACGCTGGTGCGCGAAAATATCCAGGGACTGTTTGATGGCTCGCCCGCGGTACTGATGCCGGCGCTGGCGATTGCCAGCCTGACTATCGGGGCCAACCTGTTTATCGACAGCCTGCAGGCGATGCGTCCGATGACGCTGGCGAAGGAGGGAGCATGAACGTGACGCCACATACTGCAATGCCGGTGATTTCGGTGGATAAGCTGCGTGTTACCGCGCAGACCGATCGCGGCGAAGAGATCGATCTGGTCTCCGACATTCACTTTACCGTTCAGAAAGGCGAAGTGCTGGCGCTGATTGGCGAATCCGGCTCGGGAAAAACCACCATCGCCATGGCGCTGATGGGCTATGCCCGCAGCGGCTGCCGCATCGCCGAAGGCAATATTCACGTGGCGGGCACTGACGTCAACAGCCTGTCGCCGGGCCAGCTACGCGCCTTTCGCGGTAATAAAGTCTCGTATATTGCCCAGAGCGCCGCCGCATCCTTTAACCCCGGCATGAAGATTCTTGACCAGGTCATCGAGCCAGTGGTGATCCACGGCACCATGACCCGTAAAGCGGCCAGGGCCAAGGCGATTGGCCTGTTTCGCGAACTGGCGCTGCCCGACCCGGACACCATTGGCGACCGCTTTCCGCATCAGGTTTCCGGTGGGCAACTGCAACGCCTGATGACGGCGATGGCGCTGATTGGCGATCCGGACGTGGTGATCCTCGACGAACCGACCACCGCGCTGGACGTCACCACCCAGGTGGAGGTGCTTAAAGCGTTCCGCCGCGTGGTGGCTCAGCGTGGTGTCACCGCCATTTACGTCAGCCACGATCTGGCGGTGGTGGCGCAGATGGCCGATCGGATTCTGGTGCTGCTGCGCGGCCAGATGGCGGAGTACGGCACCACCGCCCATCTGATTGGCGCGCCGCAGGCAGAGTACACCCGGTTACTGATGGATGCGGCACGACAGAAAGAGCGGCCCAGCAACTGGTGCCCGGCGGCGGCTGATGTTCAGCCACTGCTGGAGGTGCGCGACCTGAATGCAGGTTACGGTCCGCGCGGCAGTGACGGCCACCCGAAAGTACGCATTCTGGAAGAGATCAACCTCAAGCTGTGGAAGGGGCAGGCAATCGGCATCATTGGCGAATCGGGGTCAGGTAAAACCACGCTGGCACACGCCATCGCCGGGCTGAACGCGCCGAGTCACGGCCATATTCTGTTCAACGGCCACTACATTGCCGGTGATATGCAAAAACGTCCTGACAACGAGCTGCGTCGCATTCAGTATGTGTTTCAGATGGCGGACACCGCACTCAATCCGGCGCACAGCGTCGAACGCATTTTGTCGCGGCCGCTGACCCTGTTTCACGGTCTGAGCGGTGCGGCCCGGCAACAGCGGCTCTGGCAGCTGCTGGATCTGGTCAAATTGCCGCGCAGCGTGTTGTGGCGTCGCCCATGGGCGCTGTCCGGTGGGCAGAAACAGCGGGTGAATCTGGCGCGCGCACTGGCAGCTGAGCCGGATTTGATCCTGTGTGATGAGGTGACCTCGGCACTGGATACCGTAGTGGCCGCAGCGGTGCTGGACTTAATCAGCGAGCTGCGCCGCGAACTGGGTCTCTCAGTGATCTTTATCAGCCATGATATGCATGCGGTACGCGCGGTGTGTGATGAAATCGTGGTGATGAAGAGCGGACGTATCGTCACGCAGCTGGCGCGCAACGATTACGATAAGCCGACCAGTGAGCTTTATTTTGAGCGCCTGAAGCGGGCCGTACCGGAACTGCGTCAGGGCTGGCTGGATGAGCATGAAGAGGTGCTGAAAGCGGAGTAGGCCCCGTTACGTCATTCGCCGCACAGCGGTAGAGACGCAGCGAAGCGCATCTGACAGAGGTCTCTGCCCACGGTGGCAGAGGCGCGGAGCAGGGCCGGCGGCCGGTTTACCGGATCGCGCCCGGCCTGATAACCAATAACAGAGGTAGCAATGCTATGCCTGCACCGATTCGTTATGTACAGGACAGTGCAAACTTTCCCGAGGCCGCCGATGTGGTGGTGATTGGCGCCGGTATCGCCGGGGCTGCCGCCACCTGGGAGCTGGCAAAACAGGGACTGAAGGTGGTGTTAATCGAAAAAGGACTGGTGGGGGCAGAGCAATCGAGCCGCAACTGGGGCTGGTGTCGCCAGCAAAACCGTGATGAGCGTGAATTGCCGCTGATTATCTATGCCCTGCAACGCTGGGGTGAACTCAACGCCGAAACCGGTGAAGAGCTGGGTTTTCGCCGCAGCGGTCTGGTTTACGCCACCCGGATTGAAGCGGATATCGCCGCATGGGAGAAGTGGGGGCAGATGGCGAAAAGCTACGGTGTCCGCAGCGACATCCTGACTGCCGAACAGGCGAAAGCGATGACGCCTGGCAGCACCACCGCCTGGCGTGGTGGTGTCTCATCCCCGACCGACGGCCATGCCGAACCGCGTCTTGCCGCACCTGGTCTGGTGATGGGAGCGCAGAAGCACGGCGCGCTGGTGTTCCAGCAATGTGCGGTGCGTGGGCTGGATATTGCCGCAGGCCGGGTCAGCGGCGTCTGGACCGAGCGCGGCCTGATTAAAACCAGCCGGGTAATCTGTGCCGCGGGTGCCTGGACTTCGATGTTCTGCCGTCGTCACGGTATCGATCTGCCGCTCGGCAACGTAATCGGCACCGCCTTCCGCACCCAGCCAATTGAGCAGGCGATTGCCATGCCGCTCTACACGCCGGGCTTCGCCTGTCGGCCACAGCTGGATGGCAGCTACACCGTGTCAGTCTCCGGGCGGGGACGGCTGGAGCCGGGGGCTCAGGGGCTGCGCTATGCCCGTCAGTTCTATCCGACCTTTAAAAGCCGGCGTAAAAATCTCACCCTCAACCTCGGCATTACCCCGTTCTTCCGTGGTCCGGAAGCGATGGGACGCTGGGAATTTGACCGCATGTCGCCCTTTGAGCGGATGCGAATTCTCGATCCGGCGGCGGATGCGCATATCGTCGAAGAGGGGCTGGCGGCGATGCGTCGGGAATATCCGGCGCTGGCTAATCTGCGGCTGGCACAGTCGTGGGGCGGCATGATCGACAGCACCCCGGACGCGATCCCGGTGATTTCGACCGTGGCAAAACTGCCCGGGCTGGTGTTATCAGCCGGCTATAGCGCGCACGGCTTCGGCATCGGGCCGGGTGCCGGACGGCTGGCCGCCGATCTCGCCACTGACGCCACCCCGATCGTCGATCCCAGACCTTATCGCTACAGCCGTCTGGTTGACGGCAGCGGCTTAGAAACCCCCGGCATGATGTAAGGAGACCCGATGAGCATAACGCTACGTGCAATGACGCCAGATGACCTCGATAACTGCTACGCGATGACCCAGGCGCTGAAATGGCCGCATCGCCGCGAAGACTGGCAGCTGGCGTTGCAACTAGGTGAGGGCACGGTGATTGAGGAGCAGGGCAAACTGATTGCCAGCGCCGTGCTGTGGCGCTGGGGCGAACAGGCGGCCACCGTCGGTCTGGTGATCGTTGACAATCAGCAGCAGGGACGGGGGCTCGGCAAACAGCTGATGCTGGCGCAACTGGAAAAACTGCCCGGCTACAACGTGCGTCTGCACGCTACGGAAATGGGCAAAGGACTGTATGAAAAACTCGGTTTTGTCAGCTGCGGTGAGATCCGCCAGCATCAGACCCGCGCACTGTTAAGCGTACCGCAGGTCACCGTGCCTGCCGGACTGGAACTGCGCCGCGCCAGCGCAGCCGACAAATCGTCGCTGGTGGCGCTGGATTATCAGGCGCACGGGATGCACCGTCCGGCGCTGTTTGATCATCTGCTCAGCGACACGCAGACCGTACTGTTACAGGATGCCGATCGGCAGATCCACGGTTTCGCCAGCCTGCGCCGCTTTGGTCACGGCTGGGCGATTGGTCCGGTGATTGCCGATGATTTCCCGCTGGCGCAGACGCTGGTCGCCGCGCTGATGCAGGGCGTGCAGGGGCAGTTTCTGCGCATTGATACCGATGCCAGCCTGCCGCTGGCCGCCTGGCTCAGCACTCTGGGAGTGGAACAGGTTGACGCGCCGACCACCATGGTACGCGGCACACCGTGGACGCCGCAGGGAATGCAGGCGTTTGGCCTGATGACGCAGGCGATGGCCTGATGCAGCTCGTCTATAAATCTGAGCCGGAACGTGGCCGGCTGTGGCAGCGCTGGCTGGCACAACATGCGCCAGACATTACGCTGCATATCTGGCCCGAAACCGGTGAACCGGATCAGGTTGATGCGCTGATCGCCTGGCAGCCACCCGACGATATAGCCGCCTGTTTCCCCAATCTGAAACTGCTGTTTTCAGTTGGCGCAGGGGCCGATCAGTTTGACCTGACCATCTTGCCACCCGATTTACCGGTCATCCGGATGATTGAACCGGGCCTGACGCAGGGCATGGTTGAATATGTCACCTTCTCGGTGCTGGGCCTGCATCGGGATATGCCGCGCTATTTCCAGCAGCAACGCCAGCAACAGTGGCAGGCGCACAGTGCGCTGCCAGCCGCGCAGCGGCGGGTTGGGGTAATGGGAATGGGCGAACTGGGCCAGGCGGCATTGCGACAGTTGGTGGCGCTGGGTTTTGACTGCGCCGGCTGGAGCCGGACCCCACGCCAGTATAGCGGCGTACGCTGCTGGCACGGCGACGACCAACTGGCCGAATTTCTGGCACACAGCGATATCCTGGTCTGCCTGCTGCCGCTGACCGCCACGACTCACGGCCTCCTCAATAGCGCGCTGTTTAACCAGCTCCCGCACGGTGCCGCGCTGGTGCAGGCTGGCCGCGGTCCGCAGCTCAATCATGACGATCTGCTGCTGGCACTGGAGAGCGGTCAGCTTCGCGCGGCGGTGATTGATGTCACCGATCCGGAACCGTTACCGCCGTCGCACCCCTTCTGGCGTCATCCGGCGATCTGGCTGACGCCGCACATCGCCAGCCAGACTCAAAACGAAAGTGCCATTGTCGCCCTGCTGGATAACCTGCGGCGCTATCAGCGCGGGGAGCCGCTGCACGGGCTGATTGACCGCTCGCGAGGATATTAAAATGGACGCTTTAGTCGCACTGCGCCGTGATTTGCACGCTCATCCGGAGATCGGTTTTCAGGAGCAACGCACCAGCGATATCGTGGCCGCCTTTCTTGAGCAGCAGGGTATTGAGGTCTATCGCGGCATCGGTAAAACCGGCGTGGTCGGGGTGCTGAAAAAGGGCACCAGCTCCCGCATGATCGGGCTGCGCGCCGATATGGATGCGCTGCCGATGCAGGATCAGGGGGAGGCGGCGTGGAAAAGTCAGGTGGAGCAGGTCAGTCACGCCTGCGGTCACGATGGTCACACCGTGATGCTGCTGGGGGCCGCGGAGGTCCTGGCACGCGATATCGCCTTTGATGGCAGCGTCTGCTTTATTTTCCAGCCAGCCGAAGAAGGACTGGCCGGGGCGAAGGCGATGATCGACGACGGG
Organism: Pantoea brenneri; assembly: GCF_038594305.1. Lineage (NCBI taxonomy): Bacteria > Pseudomonadati > Pseudomonadota > Gammaproteobacteria > Enterobacterales > Erwiniaceae > Pantoea > Pantoea brenneri. Next base: position 649,727 of record NZ_JBCGBG010000001.1, read on the forward strand.
CTGTTCAGTCGTTTTCCCTGTGACGCCGTCTATGCCATTCATAACTGGCCGCAACTGCCGCTGGGCACGGTGCAAACCCGGCCCGGGCCGATTATGGCGGCGGCCGATCGCTTTGATATCCGGGTGTTCGGCGGTGGCGGTCATGCAGCACAACCGCACCTGACACGCGATACCCTGCTGGCCACCAGTGAACTGGTGGTGCAGCTCAATACCCTGGTGGCGCGTGCGCTCGATCCCTGCGAAACCGGGTTGTTAACCGTCACCCGGATGCAGGGCGGCTTCTCGCACAATATGATCCCGGCCGAAGCCAGCCTTACCGGCACGGTTCGCACCTTCAACCCGGCGGCACAGGCGACGCTGGAAGCGCGGCTGCGCCAGATGGCAGAACACATCACCGCCGCGCACGGCCTGCGTGCCGAGGTCAGCTATCACCGCTATTACCCGGCGACCATCAACAGTGCCGCCGAAGCGCAGTTCTGTCTGCAGGCGCTGAGTCAGGCGGGCATCCCGACTGACGTCGCACCGCAGCCGGCGCTCACTTCCGAAGATTTCGCTTTCATGCTGCAGGCGCGTCCCGGCGCGTATCTGTGGCTGGGATCGGCCCCCAGTAAGCCACTGCATCATGCTGCCTATGACTTTAATGATGCGCTGATTCCGCATGGCATTCAGGTATTTGTCGCGCTGATCCGTCAGGCGCTGGCAGAGAAATTTCCCTGCTGAATGCAGCAGGATTTTGACAGGAAATGCCGCTGCCTGCGGAATTACGGCAGCGTAAGAAACCAACGGGTTGCGATACTTGAGCCAACCGAACGTTACGTGGATGAGGGTTTAAAATGCAGAATGTCATGGCAGAGCAGCAAGCATACTCCGATAACAGCCTGTTACTGGATGCACGCGAGCAGAACGTGCCGCGTGGCGTGGTCACCGCACATCCGTTGGTGATCGAACGAGCCAAAGGCAGCGAAGTGTGGGATGTAGAAGGCAATCGCTATCTCGATTTTGTTGGCGGCATTGGCGTGCTGAATGTCGGTCATAATCATCCGGCGGTGGTCAACGCCGTCACCCGTCAGCTGGGCATGGTGTCCCACGCCTGTTTTCAGGTGGTCGCCTATCCGGGCTACATTACGCTGGCCCAGCGGCTGAACAAGCTGGTGGGCGGTGACGACGCGTACAAAAGCGTCTTTTTCACCAGCGGTGCCGAAGCGGTAGAAAATGCGGTGAAGATCGCCCGTGCGCATACCCAGCGCCCCGGCATCATCGCCTTTGATGGCGCCTTTCATGGCCGCACGCTGCTGGGTGTCACTCTGACCGGCATGTCTGCGCCTTATAAACAGAATTTTGGTCCGTTCCCTGGCGATATCTATCGCCTGCCGTTTCCTAATCCGCTGCATGGCATCAGTGAAGTGGACTGCCTGAAAGCGCTGGATCAGCTGTTTGCGGTACAGATCCTGCCGGAGCGGGTGGCGGCAATTATTATCGAGCCGGTGCAGGGCGACGGCGGCTTCCTGCCGGCCGGTCCGGCGTTTATGCAGGCGCTGCGGCGCATCACCGCTCAGCACGGCATTCTGTTGATTTGTGATGAAGTGCAGACCGGTTTTGGCCGTACCGGCAAGATGTTCGCCTTCCAGCATCTCGACATCAAACCCGATCTGGTTACTCTGGCGAAAAGTCTGGGCGGCGGCCTGCCGATTTCCGGCGTAGTCGGTAAAGCAGAGATTATGGATGCGCCGACTCCCGGCGGGCTGGGCGGCACCTATGGCGGCAATGCGCTGGCCTGTGCCGCGGCGCTGGCGGTACTGGACCTGTTCGAGCAGGACAACCTGCTGCAGCGATCCTGCCAGCTTGGCGAACAGCTCAATGCGCGTCTGCGGCAGCTGGCGGATAAATATGCCTGCATCGGTGACGTGCGTGGCGTCGGCTTTATGCAGGCGGTAGAGATTCTGGATTTTGAGACCGGACGGCCCGACGCGGCACTGACGCAGAAGATCCTGGATAGCGCCTGCCAGGAAGGTTTGCTGCTGATTAAGTGTGGGCTGCATCGTAATACTATTCGCTTTCTGGCGCCGCTGGTCACCACCGACTCGCAACTGGAAGAAGCGTTGCATATCTTCGATATTGCCCTGGCCCGTGCCACGGGACGGTTAGGGTAAGTCGAGCTTCCTCATTGATATTGTTAAAGTAATTTGAAAATCTCCCGCTGGTATAACCACTGCTTAGCGCTGGCGCGTTTACCGTAAAGCGTGTTATACCTTCGGGAGGTTCTGCACATTTGATTAAGAGCCTATCCCATTAGGCTATTTCATTTGTCAGTCTGAACCTGGGCAGTGCTCACAATCCTCCCGTACTACCTGGTACGCTCCGGTTGTTCCGCGCTGTTCGTGCCCAGACTGCCTGCAACAATTACGCCTACTGGGATAGGCTCTGACAATGAGGGGTGCTATGAACGGCTTAATGAAACTTGACCGCATCGACATCAATATCCTGGTGCAACTCCAGAAAGATGGCCGTATCAGCAACGTTAACCTCGCCGATGCGGTAGGCCTTTCCCCCAGCCCCTGTCTGCAACGGGTCAAGCGTCTGGAACAGGCGGGCTTTATCACCGGCTATGAAGCGCATATTAACCTGACGCGGATCACCGATTCGGTAACGGTATTTACCGAAGTGACTCTCTCCGGTCATCGTCGCGAAGACTTTATGAAATTCGAAAGTGCGATGCGCGACGTGGATGAACTGATGGAGTGCCATCTGATCACCGGCGGTTACGACTATTTGCTGCGCTTTATTACCCGCAGCATTGAACATTACCAGGAAGTGATTGAGAAGATGCTCGACGCACAGATCGGCATCGATAAGTACTTCAGCTATATCGTTATTAAGTCACCGATCATGAAAAGCAGCGTGCCGTTGCGATCGCTGATCGGTAAACAAAATTCGGTCGAGTTTGGTGTGTAGCGGGCGGTCTGTGATCGCTCATCCCCGCTTTCCCTCATCACCGGGGAAGGCGGGGCGGCTGCACTGTCAGTAACGATCCCGCCGCTGGTCATGACTGCGGCTTAACGGCATATTCTCCGCGTTCCTTGTTCAGATTTGCCTTCGCCAACGTGCCTGTTATTTAACCCCGCATTTCCCGTTCTGATTTCCCCCGCCAACGCGTCCGTCATTTTAGCCCTGTTTTCTGCGTCGACGCGCCACAGTGAAACTGATGGCCGGTCATGCCAGCAGCGGGAATCCGGCGCACAGCATAAAATTTCTTTCGCCGCTGAAATTCAGGCGCTACAACACCTTCTGATGCACGCTACGGTCTTAACCGTTTCGCAAACCCTTTTACACTGTTTTCAACCGATACAAGGAGTTGTCATGAGTTCATTAATCATTGCTGACCAGCACTGGCAACGTGATGCGTTCACCGTGTCCACCGCGCGCCAGCAGCTGGACCTTGACTGGATCCATCGCCAGCTGGCTGAAAAGTCCTACTGGGCGCAGGGTCAGCCGCGGGCCAAAACCGAGCGGGCGATTGCCGGATCATTGCCGTTTGGCCTCTATCACCAGCAGGCGCAGATCGGTTTCGCCCGGCTGATTACTGACTACACCCGTTTTGGCTGGCTGTGTGATGTGATGATCGATGAAAACTGGCGTGGGCACGGGCTGGGCAGCTGGCTGGCCGCCTGCGTCCGTGAACATCCCGAACTGCAAACGGTGCACCGCTGGATGCTGTCAACCCGTGATGCCCATCAGGTCTACCAGCGACTCGGCTGGCGTGTGGTGCAAGATCCGCAGACGCTGATGGAATTTCCTCCTTCCTGACTCCGGAGTTACCCTGAGATGCGATACCGCGTTGGCGTGGATATTGGCGGATCCTTTACCGATTTCGCCGTGCTTGATCAGCAAACCAATCAGATTCATACCCTCAAAGTCCTGTCGCGCCCGGATCGGCCGGGCAGCGAAATCGTCAACGGGCTGACGCAGTTTCAGCAGCGTGATGGCATTGAACCGACAGAGATTGGCTATTTTACCCACGGCACCACGGTCGGAATCAACGCGGTGATCCAGCGCCGCGGCGTTCGGCTGGCGCTGTTTGCCACCGAAGGCTTCTGCGATGTGCTGGAGCTGGCACGGCTGAAAATTCCGCATATCCATGACCTCTTCTCGCGGCGTCCCGCACCGCTGATTAGCCGCGGTCGGGTGTTTGCTATCCGCGAACGCAGCGACTGTCACGGCAACGTGCTGCAACCGGTCGATCGTCAAAGCGTGCTGGATGCGATCGCGCAGGCGCGGGCGGCGGGCTGTCAGGGCATTGTGGTTTCGCTGCTGCACAGTTACCGCAACCGGCACAATGAAGCTGCCGTTAAAGCGATTATTGACGAAGTTGCACCCGAGCTGCTGACCTCCTGTTCGGCCGATATCTGGCCGATCATTCGTGAATACGAACGCACCATCACCGCCACCATCAACGCCTATGTCCAGCCGATGGTGATCAACTACCTCGAATCGTTTGAGCAGGCGCTGCAGCGTTTCGGGGTGAAGCCCCCGCCGCGCATTACCAAATCGAATGGCGGCGTGATGGGCATTGAGCAGGCGAAACGCGAGTGCGTACAGATGGTACTCTCCGGGACCGCATCCGGAGTGATCGGGGCCAGTTATCTCGCCAGCGCCTGCGGTTTCGACAAAATTCTCAGCCTCGATATCGGCGGCACCAGTGCCGACGTGGCGGTGATTGTGGATGGCAAGGTGGCGCAGGGCAACGGCGAAATCATTGGTGATTTCCCGATCTTTATCCCGTCGGTTGCCGTGACCTCGGTCGGGCAGGGCGGCGGTTCACTGGCATGGATCGACGGCCAGGGCGTGCTGCAGATGGGACCGGACAGCGCCGGTTCGCTGCCGGGACCGGTCTGCTTCCAGCGCGGCGGGACGCAGCCTACCGCCACCGATGCCTTTGCCGCCTGCGGCATGATGGGCCACGGCGCGCTCGGCTATAACGCCGTGAGCGTAGATGTAGCCGCCGCCTGCGCGGCCTGGCAGCCACTGGCCGATGCGCTCAAGGTGACGGTGCATGAAACGGCAGAGACCGCCATCCAGCTGGCGATCTCCAGCATGTACAGCGATACCAGCGGTTTGCTGTCACGGTTTGGCCTCGACCCGCGCGAATTCTGGTTCCTCGCCTTTGGCGGCGCAGGGCCGATGATGGGCTGCTTCCTGGCACGCGAGCTGAACATGAAAGGGGTGATCGTGCCGCCCACGCCTGGTGTCCTTTCGGCGCTCGGTGGGCTGGTGGCCGACATCCGCAATGACTTTATCCGCACTCTTTACAGTGACCTGACGCCAGCGCTGGCCGACACCTTAGCCAGCGAAGCGCAGGCGTTACAGCAACGTGCCTGTGGCTGGCTGGTGCAGGAGCATGGCAGCGAGATGCCGTACCAGCTGCAATTCAGCGCGGATATGCGCTATCGCGGCCAGTCGTTTGAGATTGAAGTGCCGCTGGAGGCGACCTGGCTGACGACGGCTGACGTCACGGCGCTGCATCAGGCGTTTGATCGTCAGCATCAGCAGCTGTTCGGTCACTGTGACGCGGATGCGCCGGTGCAGCTGATCAATCTGCGGCTGGTGATCGCCTCGCCGGTGCCAAAACCAGAAATTAATCGCCTGCCAGCCGCCACCGAACCGGTCGCGGTGCTGAAGCAGGTGACGGCGTGGATTGATGGCGCGTGGCATCAGGTGGATGTGGTGCTGCGGTCGGAACTGCGCGCCGGGCATCGGCTGACCGGCCCGGTGATCGTCGCCCAGGATGATTGCACCACCTGCGTGCCGCCCGGCATGTGGGTCAAAGTCGACCCCTTTGGTAACCTGCTGATCACTGCGAGCGAGGCGTAATATGGCAATTGACGGACGTAACCTGCAAATCCTCGCCAACTACTGCGCGGCCGCCGCCGATGCGATGGCGTTTACCCTGATGCGCACCGCGCACTCGACTTTTGTCAAAGAGACTGAAGATTTCTCCTGCCAGATTGTCAGCCGCACTGGCCTGGCGTTCGCCTCACCGCGCAGCTTTGGCGCACCCTGGTACAGCGGCATCGACTATGCGCCGGTGCTGGCGCTGATTGAGGATTACGCCGAGGGCGACATCTGCATTACCAATGATGCCTACGCCGGTAACGTCGCCACCCATTCGCCCGATATCCATATCTGGAAGCCGGTGTTTCATCAGGGCGAAATTGTCTGCTTCGTGGTTGGCCACATTCATAACACCGATGTCGGAGGGGCAGTACCGGCTTCGCTGTCGCGTTCGCTGACCGATATCGTGCAGGAGGGGATCCGCATTCCGCCGCTGAAAATCGTCAGCAACGGCGAACTGAACGACGATGTGGCCCGCATCATGCGGCTCAACGTGCGGGCACCAGAGCAGAACTGGGGCGATTTCAAAGCGCAGCTGGCGTCGGTTAACGTGGGTGAGCGCAAAATTCACGACATTATTGCCCGTTTTGGCGTTGATGATTTCCTGCAGGGCATTGAAGGGATTCTCGATTACGCCGAAGCGCAGGCGCGCAGCATTATCACCACCATTCCTGACGGCGACTATTTTTATGCCGACTACGCCGATGAAGATGGCGAAGGCGGTTATCCCTGTCGCATCGCCATTACGCTGCGGGTAGAGGGCGATCGGCTGGAGCTGGACTACACCGGCAGCGATCCCCAACTGGCCTCCTCGCTGAACATGCCGACCGGCGGCCGTGAGCGGCATCCGCTGGCGCTGGTCGGCGTGACCTATGTGCTCTCTACGCTCGATCGTTCGCTGCTGCTCAACGCCGGTACGCTGCGGCCGACCCGGGCGATACTGCCGCCGGGCACGGTGATGAACTGTGAGGCACCGGCGGCGGTGGGCATGCGCTCACTGACCTGCGCGCTGTCGCAGATTGCTACCGTCGGCGTCTTCTCGCTGGCAATGCCGGACCGTCTGCCGGCTAACTCGCCCGGCGGCAACTCGATCATGAATATCCGCACCCAGACTCAAAACCGCAGCGTGGTTGCCTCGCTCGGTCCGGTCGGCGGTGGCGCAGGCGGCACGCCGCGTCATGACGGACCAGACGGCTCGGGTGGCCTCTCCGCCTTCCTGAAAAATACCCCGATTGAGATTAATGAAGCGGAAGTACCGATTCGTTTTCACCGCTATGGACTGGCCCAGGACAGCGCCGGTGCAGGCCAGTATCGCGGCGGATTAGCCACCGAAATGGCATTCGAAGTTTTCTCGCCCAATACCACTATTACCGCACGTAACCGCAACCGGTCGGTATTTGCCTCCGCCGGCGTGGTCGGCGGGCAGAGCGGGGCGCTGTCGCACTTCCGCACTCTGCGTGACGGCAGAGTGATTAACCACGGCAATACCGATGTGATCAGCGCAGAGCCGGGCGACGTGGTGGAAGTGCGCGGGCCGGGCGCAGGCGGTTATGGTTTGCCGTCACAGCGCGACCCGCAAGCGGTGCTACAGGATGTGCGCTGCGGCTTTCTCAGCCTTAACGCGGCCCGGCAACAGTATGGCGTGGCGATAGTGGATGATCAGCTGGATCTGCAGGAGACAGCCCGGTTGCGCGCCGCGATGCCACAGCAAGCGAGCCAGCATTTTGAGCACGGCGCGGCGCGTCAGCGCTTTGAATCGCTCTGGACAGCGCAGCGGTATCACTTGCTTACGGTTTTTCTTGCCGCAGCGCCGGTCAGCTGGCGGCACTTCCTGAAAACCCAGGTATTCCGCGCGGTGGAAGAAATAGGCGAAACGGCGGATATGGCGCAAATATTCAGTGATTTGCGTCAGCGATACCCGGCAATGGCGAACAACTAACGGCAATGCGGCATCGTCTACTACGCTTTAAGTCTGCAAGGACAACCAAGGGAAACGCGACGATGAGCATGAAAACCAGTGATTTTTTTGTCCAGCGCCTGAAAGAATGGGGCGTCACCCGGATTTACGGCTACCCTGGCGACGGTATTAACGGCGTGCTGGGGGCGATTCAGCGCGCCAATGAGAAGGGTGATGGCATCGAATTTATTCAGGTGCGCCACGAGGAAATGGCCGCATTTATGGCGGCCGGTCACGCCAAGTTCACCGGTGAAATGGGTGTTTGCCTGTCAACCGGCGGGCCTGGCGCAACCCATCTGCTGACCGGTCTGTATGACGCCAAAATGGACCATGCGCCGGTGCTGGCGATTGCCGGTCAGGCGGAAGCCACGGCCCGGGGAGCCAGCTATCAGCAGGAGATGAATCTGGATCGCATCTTCTCGGACGTGGCGAATTTCGTCCAGGAAGCGGCCGCGCCTGCTCAGGTTCGTCACCTGATCGATCGCGGCGTGCGTATTGCGAAGGCCCAGAACGGCGTCGCGGTGGTGATCATCCCCAAAGATATCCAGGATGAAGAGTGGCAGGCGCCGCAGCATCTGCACGGCTTCACCCATTCGGGCAGCGGCTATCAGCGGCCGAAAGTGGTTCCGTATGAAGCGGATCTGCAACGGGCTGCCGACATACTGAACGCCGGTAAAAAAGTGGCGATTCTGATTGGTGCCGGCGCGCGCAACGCCGCGGTTGAGGTGGTGCAGGCCGCCAACGTGCTGGGTGCCGGCGTGGCGAAAGCGCTGCTGGGCAAAGATGTGCTGCCGGACGACGCGCCGTTTGTTACCGGATCGATTGGCCTGCTCGGTACCAAACCCTCGTCAGATTTAATGAAAAACTGCGATACCCTGTTGATGATTGGCAGCGGCTTCCCGTGGACCGAATTTTTGCCGGAAGAGGGCAAGGCGCGGGCGGTACAGATCGATATCGATCCGGCGATGCTCGGCCTGCGCTATCCCTGTGAAGTCAACCTGCATGGCGATGCCGCCGAAACCCTGCGCGCGCTGCTGCCGTTGCTGGAGCATAAGCAGGATCGAAGCTGGCAGGAAGATATTGCGGTTCAGGTACGTGACTGGTGGACGCTGATGGAAGAGCGAGCAATGGCACCGGCGAATCCGGTCAATCCGCAGCGCGTCGTGTGGGAGATGTCACCACAGCTGCCGGACAATGCGATTGTCACCTCTGACTCCGGCTCGTGCGCCAACTGGTTTGCCCGCGATTATCGGGTCAAACAGGGACAGCGCGCCTCGCTCTCCGGCGGGCTGGCCTGTATGGGTGCCGCTGTGCCTTACGCCATCGCGGCTAAGTTTGCTCACCCGGAAAAACCGGTGGTGGCGCTGGTCGGTGATGGCGCAATGCAGATGAATAACATGGCGGAGCTGATCACCATTCAGAAATACTGGCAACAGTGGGCCGACCCGCGTCTGATCGTCTGCGTGTTCAACAATCAGGATCTTAATCAGGTGACCTGGGAACAGCGGGTGATGGAAGGCAATCCGCGCTTTGACGCTTCGCAGCAGCTGCCGGATGTAAAATACGCCGAGTTTGCTGAGTCGCTGGGATTAACTGGCATTTTTGTCGACAACCCTGACGATCTGGCTGCCGCCTGGCAGCGTGCGTTGAGCGCCGACCGCCCGGTGTTGCTGGAGGTGAAAACCGATCCGGAAGTCGCTCCGCTGCCGCCGCACATCACATTTAAGCAGGCAAAAGCCTTTATGGCGTCGATGGCGAAAGGTGACCGTGGCGCGGCGCAAATCATCAGTGATACCGCCAGTCAGCTGTTGCATAAAAAGCATTAAGGGTTAAGCCGGGCCATGTTGCGCCGCTACCCTTACGCTTTTCTCCCCGGGCGCACTCGCGTCCGGGTATTCCCCCTTCTTCAGCATAACTAACGGGAGTCTTACCATGACTACTGATACAAGCCCTGTCTGGTTTATTTCGGGATGCTCTACCGGTTTTGGTCGCGAACTGGCGCAGCAGACTATCGCGCGCGGTTTCCGGGTGGTGGTCACGGCACGTGACACCGCGAAAGTCGCCGATCTGGTTGAAGGGCATGACAATGCGCTGGCGGTGGCGCTGGATGTCACTCAGCAATCCAGCATCGATCAGGCGGTGCAGGCAGCGCTGAATGCGTTCGGCACCATTGATGTTCTGGTGAATAATGCCGGTTATGGCTACCAGAGTTCGGTGGAAGAGGGTGAGGAGCAGGAGATCCGCGCTCAGTTCGATGCCAACGTATTCGGTCTGTTTGCCCTGACCCGGGCAGTGCTGCCGGCGATGCGCAAGGCGCGCAGCGGGCACATCATTAACATCACCTCAGTGGCGGGCTTTATCGGCTTTGCCAGCTCCGGTTACTACTCGGCCAGCAAGCATGCGGTGGAAGGCTGGTCCGACTCGCTGGCACAGGAAGCGGGTCCGCTGGGTATTCACATCACCTGCGTCGAGCCGGGTCCATTCCGCACCGACTGGGCCGGCCGCTCGCTGCATCAGACCCCAAGCACCTTGCCGGAATATGCTGATACCGCTGCCGCCCGGATGAAAGCTACCGCCGAATACAGCGGCACTCAGAAAGGCGATCCTGCCCGTGCCGCTCAGGCGATGATTGCGATTACCGAACATGATAATCCGCCACGTCATCTGGTAATGGGCGCATGGGGCTATGAGGCAGTCACCAGTAAGCTCAAAGAACGTCTGGCGCAGATTGAAGCGTGGAAACAGACGTCGGTGGACACCGATTTTCCTGAGTAGGTGACTGTAATGCGGATGGCGGGAAGTCGTCAGAATGTGGAATTGAATCCGAAGCCGGTAAAACAGAAAGGCCCGGATAACGGGCCTTTCACCGCGAAGCGCGAGCCTAAATTTCCTGCGTTTCGCGCACCTGCAGCTCTTGCAACTTGCGGCGCACCAGGGCAGAGGAGGAGCGTTTTTTCGCCTGAGCTAACTGGGCTTTAATGGCGGGCAGATCGGGTCTGGCCATCCACTCAGCAATCAACAGTGCCTTTAACTCCCGGTTCCCGACCTCAGTCGGATCCAAAGCGGTGGTATCATCGTGTTTATCGTAATACGACATAACAAGCTCTCCCTGTAGTCACTATTTTATAAGCCTGGAAAAATTCCGGGATTAAAGGTTGCGGTGCTTTCTTCGGCAACCCTGTTCGGCGATTGTAGCGTAGTTCATTTTTTAACCCAAGCATGGCATCGTAAATCTCCTCCAGGGGTGTCGGACGATTGCGGTCAACGATCTCTCCTGACGCGGCCTGGAAAACAAAACCGCCAATACAGCAGCTTTCATGGTGTGCAATTAACGCCAGTACTACGTTCTTTAAAACGACAGCACTGCCCAATCCGGCAAGGCTAATGTGGCGAAAATCACCCAGGCACTCCAGACCATCGAATACGTCAAAACAGACCTCAGCCAGGCCGTTAACCGGAAAGGAGATGCCTTGTGGCATCCGATATCCGATACGAGTAAAGATATGTTCATCAATCAGGTTGCCAGCGATAACGGTGTAAGACTTATTACCGGCAACAAACACGTAGCTGTGATGAACCCGCCGGTCGAAAATGAATCTTTTTCGCCTGATGTCGTAGTGTTCGAGAAAAACCTCTTCGTCTATGCGCACTTATCATCCCTGCATGCAGCCTGTAAATCCTTAAGCCGTTAAGCCGCGATTTTTCAGTAGCTGCCCGGACTCGTCAAACACCCATATGAAAATTAGGGTTATCCATTCCAGAGTGATAGTCGCTGTTGCTGCGCATCGACCTTATTTTGCGACCCTTGCCGCACTTCATCTCAGCAATGCGCCCCGTTATCGCGCATCCGTGCGCTATCGCCGTGCTGAAAAAATCCGCCCCCGCATCCGTTAGTGGTCTCAGGCCATCATAAGAATTCGATCTTGTATCCCAGTCCGTATCCCGTCTGGCATCCCCGTTTCAGACCGGTCCGTTCACCGCTTTCTGGCACGCTTCCTGCACTTACTCATCAGCGATGTTACTGGCGAGGTAGACCATGTTTGACTCCTTATTAGATGAAGATGCGACCACCCTGGCGGCGATGATCCGCAGCGGTGACGTTTCGGCCAGCGAACTGACTCAGGCCGCGCTGGCGCGTATGGCGCGGCGGGAGCCTGACATTCAGGCGTTTTGTACGCCGACGCCGGATCGGGCGCTGGCACAGGCAAAAGCACTGGATGCCCGCAGGGCGCGCGGTGAAACGCTGGGTGCGCTGGCAGGCGTGCCGCTGGCGGTAAAGGATTTGATCTGCACCGCCAGCGTACGTACCACCTCGGGTTCGGCTGCATATCAGGATTTTATTCCTGACGACGACGATATTACGGTCGAGCGACTGCTGGCAGCCGATGCCATTCTGCTGGGCAAAACCACCGCGCCGGAGTTTGGTTATAGCGGCGTCGGACACAATCCTCTGTTCCCGTCGCCCCGCAATCCGTGGGATCTGACGAAGACACCTGGCGGCTCCAGTGCCGGATCGGGCGCGGCAGTGGCGGCGCGGCTCTGTCCGATCGCCCTTGGCAGTGATGGCGGCGGCTCGGTGCGCATTCCGGCGGCTCACTGCGGCATTTACGGGTTCAAAGCCTCAATGGGACGCGTCCCGCTGTGGCCCGGCTGTCGCGATGAACGTTATCCGGGCGTCTCGAGCTGGGAATCGCTGGAGCACATTGGCCCGATGACGCGCACGGTACGCGACGCCGCCTTGATGATGTCGCTGATGGCTGGCCCGGATATGCGCGATCGCCACTCGATTCCCTGTAGCGACGTTGACTGGCTGGGCGCGCCCGATCAGCCGGTCGAAAAACTGCGCATCGCCTTTAGCGCCGATTTTGGCTACGTGGCGGTCGATCCTGAGGTCCGCGCCGTGGTCAGTGGCGCCGCGCAGCGTTTTGCGGCGGAAATCGGCGCAGAGCTGGAGCTGGCCGATCCTGGTTTCAGCGATCCCTCGGCGGCATTTGGTGCGCTGGTGGCGATGGAAAGCGATCTTAGTGGGATGCGCAGGATGATGGAGCAGCAGGGCGATCGGATGTCGCCGCACCTGGTCGCCATGCTACAGCGCGACTGGCGGGCCGAAACCTTTACCGACGCCATCACCACCCGCAAAGCGGTCAGCAATAGCCTGTGGCGTTTTATGCAGCGCTACGATCTGCTGATCACCCCGACGCTGGCGGTGCCGCCGTTCGCGCTCGGTATGCAGGGGCCGGAAATCATCGATGGCCGCATGGTACGCAGCGATCACTGGCTGTCGTTCTGCTTCCCGTTCAACTTCACCGGCCAGCCAGCGGCCTCGGTGCCGGCCGGTTTCACCGCCAGTGGCCTGCCGGTGGGACTGCAAATTGTCGGACGGCATCTTGATGATGCTTTAGTGCTGGCTGCCAGCGCGGCTTTCGAGCGCATTCAGCCGTGGAACCACCTCCAACCTGGAATCGCCCAATGAAAAACGCCTCTGCACCTGCATTAGAACAGGAATTTGAACATCAGCCGGTGCCGCTAACGCACCGTCACTCCACCCGTTCCGTCTCGGCAGTCTGGTTCGGCTTTCCGATGATCCTGACCAATGCGCTATTCGGCGGCATCATCACCTGGCACCTGGGCTTCTGGCCGGCGCTGATCGCCATTCTGCTCGGTAATCTGGTGCTGTTCGCCTACGTCGGCGCGCTGAGCTGGTACGCCGGTAACAGCGGGATGAACTTTGCCTTACAGGCGCGCCGCACTTTTGGCAGTAAAGGTTACATTCTGGTCTCCGGCTTTCTCTCGACCGTGGTGATTGGCTGGTACGCGTTTCAGACCGGGCTGACCGGCACGGTAATTAATCAGACCTTTGGCTGGAATGCGCTGGCGGTTACCGCCTTTGCCATGGTGCTTTATACCGCCATTACCTTTCTCGGGGTGCGTGCGCTGTCGGTACTGGGGATGATCGCCGCGCCGCTGTTTGTGGTGCTGGGCGGGGTGGCGCTCTGGCTGATTAGCCAGCAGCATGATTTCACAACCGTCACCCACTGGCAGGGCAGCGCCAGTGCGGCGGGCGCGATGAGTATGGGTACCGCCGTCACCATGGTGGTAGCTGGCTTTGCCGACTCCGGCACCATGACCGCCGACTTTACCCGCTGGTCGAAAAATGGCCGTTCCGCGGTGATCGCCGCATTCTCAGCCTTTCCGGTGGCGAATGTGATCTCCTATCTGTTTGGGGTGGTGATCGTCGCGGTCGGCGCGGCGGTCGATCCGCTGACCAATGGCGGCAACTTTCTGCCGATGCTGATGGGACACAGCGCCTTTTTATCGGTAGTGGCCTGCCTGTTCGTGTTCATCAACCTCGGCTCGGTCTGCACCCACTGCCTGTATAACGGCGCAGTGGGTTTCAGCCATCTGTTCAGCAGCAAAATGCGCCTCTGGACGCTGATTCTGGGCGCGATTGGCGGGGCGCTGGCGCTGGCCGGCGTCTGGTCTTACTTCCTTGAATGGCTGAGTCTGCTGGGGATTGTGGTGCCGCCGTTTGGCGCAGTGATGATTGTTGATCTGATTTTTATGGCGAAAATCAGCGAGCAGCGACCGTCACAGCGTTTTCGCGCTACCGCCTTTGCGGCCTGGGCGATCGGCAGCCTGTGCGCGGTCATCGCTCATCTGGCCTTTCCGCAATTTGGTGAGGCGGTGATTGGCCTGGTGACCGCCGCCCTCAGTTACAGCCTGATTAGCCGGGCGCGTGCGCCGCAGCCGGTGATGGAGAATAAAAATGCCTGATTACAGCGTCAACTCTGTGCCTTACGCCTGGCCGTTTGACGGCGGTTTCAGCCCGGCCGATACCGCGCTGGTGGTGATTGATATGCAAACTGACTTTTGCGGCGTTGGCGGCTACGTCGATACTATGGGTTACGATGTGGCGCTGACCCGTGCCCCGATTGCGCCGTTGCAGCAGGTGCTGGCGGCGATGCGCGCCCGACAGTTTCCGATCATCCATACCCGCGAAGGGCATCGGCCGGACCTCAGCGATTTGCCGGCCAATAAGCACTGGCGATCGCGACGGATGAAGGCGGGCATCGGTGATGCCGGGCCGTGCGGTCGTATTCTGGTACGAGGCGAACCCGGCTGGGAGATTATCCCGGAACTGGCGCCGCTACCGGGCGAGGTGGTGATTGATAAACCGGGCAAAGGTTCGTTTTACGCCACCGATCTGGAGTTGATCCTGCGCAGCCGCAACATCCGCAATCTGATCCTCAGCGGCATCACCACTGATGTTTGCGTGCACACCACGCTGCGTGAAGCCAACGATCGCGGATTTGAATGTCTGGTGCTGTCTGACTGCTGCGCCGCCACCGAGCGGCGACATCATGAAGCGGCGCTGAGTATGATCCACATGCAGGGCGGGATTTTTGGCGCGGTTGCCAGTTCGGCTGCCTTGCTGGATAGCCTCGGTGGATAACCCACAGCGGCCCGCAGTCGGTCAGCTCTGCCGCGCATCGCGCTGTGGGCTGGCCTCAACCAGACTGGCAAGCTGATCGACCGGAACCGCGTGACTGAACAGATAACCCTGTAGCTGATTACAGCCCGCATCTGCCAGCGCTGACATCTGGCCTGGCGTCTCAACGCCTTCGGCGGTCACCATCAGGCCCATCGCATGTCCCAGCTTAACCACTGACTCAATAATGGCGACCGAATTCTCCGCTACGCCCAGCGACTGCGTAAACGAGCGGTCAATTTTGATCTTATCGACCGGGAAGTGGCTGAGATAGTTCAGGCTTGAGTAGCCGGTACCAAAATCATCCAGCGCGATGCGGAAACCCGCCTCGCGTAGCGCGATAATGATGGCGCGCGCCTCTTGCTCATCTTCGATCAACACTCCTTCGGTGATCTCCAGCTCAATCCACATCGGATCGCCGCCGTGCTGCCGGACAATTTCAGTCATCCGTTCAACAAAGCCGGTGGCACGAAACTGCACCGGCGAGACGTTGACCGCCACCATCAGGCCGGGAAAACGCTGCTGGGTGGCGCAGGCTTCCGCCAGCACCCACTCTCCGAGCGGAATAATCAGCCCGGTCTCTTCGGCAATCGCAATAAATTCGCCGGGCACCACCAGGCCACGGGTCGGATGATGCCAGCGCAGCAGCGCCTCGACGCCGACCATCTGCTGACCGCCAATGTCCATCAGCGGCTGATACCAGACTTCCAGCCCCTGCTGGCGTTGCAGCGCGCTGCGCAGGTCAGCGGCGATGGTCTGACGGGTACGTACCGACTCATCCATCGCCCGTTCAAACTGTCGATATTTGCCGCGTCCGCCGCTTTTGGCTTCGTACAGCGCAATGTCCGCTTTGCGCATTAATTCCAGCCGATCAACGCCATCTTTGGGGGCCAGCGCCAGACCGATGCTGGCACCGCTCCAGACCTCACTGCCAAACAGCGTAAACGGCTGGCTGAGCTGGTCGATGATGCGCTGCGCCAGCCCCTGCGCCTGGGAAAGCATCTCTACTTCTGGCATCACCACGATAAACTCATCGCCGCCGATCCGCCCGACGGTATCGCTGGCGCGCACCATCCGGCTCAGGCGCTGCGCCACGGCAATGATCAGCTCGTCACCGGCATGATGGCCATGGGTATCGTTGATCGCTTTAAAACGATCCAGATCGATCAGCAGCAGCGCCACCCGCTGATCGTGACGCGTGGCCAGCGCCAGAGCCTGAGTCAGACGATCTTCTACCAGCGCACGATTGGGCAGACCGGTCAGCACATCGTGAAACGCCAGATGCTGCGCCTGCGCCTCAGACGCGCCCAGCTTCAGCATCGACTGCGACAGAGTGATCGACGAGGTCCAGAGGCGACGCACCATATACAGGCAGAGCAGGGAGATCGCCAGCACCGCCAGACCGGTTGACGGGCCGATCGTGCGCAACATCTGCGCGCCGGGACGGGCTGGCACCCAGTTGAGGTAGCCGACCGCATCACCGG
Source organism: Pantoea brenneri (assembly GCF_038594305.1). NCBI lineage: Bacteria > Pseudomonadati > Pseudomonadota > Gammaproteobacteria > Enterobacterales > Erwiniaceae > Pantoea > Pantoea brenneri. The sequence continues at coordinate 666,546 of NZ_JBCGBG010000001.1, forward strand.
ATTGCGCAATCAGCAGGTAGCGCGCTTCGGTTCCGGGCTGCGGCGTCCCGTTGGAGAAGTGCAGTCCTTTTAGCTGGTTGCGTTCGGCCAGGCTGGCCAGATAGCCATCGTCGAGGAACTTAAGGCTGACCAGCCGGAAGCGCGGCAGGGCATCACTGTCGCGCTGAATATTACCGACCGCCAGCGCGGCTGCACGACCAGCTAAGCGGGCATAATCGACCTTATCCTCACGGCCCCGACTCTGAACCACCGGGCTTTGCAGGATGTCGTTAATCAGTGTGGCTTCCTGCTGTGGCGCGACCGGCTGGCCATCACGCCATACCCTGACAATCTGGTTTTGCGGGTCCAGCACCAGAATCAGCTGATGGCCAAACATCTCAAACAGCCAGTTGCCAATGTTCTCATCCAGCCAGCCCGGCGCGGTATCCTGATCCAGCAGATACTGCTGAAGCGGCCGCCAGCGCGACAGGCTGCGTAGCTGGCGCAGATGTTCGTCCAGGCTCTGGGAGAAAGAGGCTTCAATCATCCGCTGCTGCTGTTGCCGGGCCTCGGCGTTGGTCAGCGAGGTGCCAATGAACAACGCTGTGCCCGCGCCGCCAAAGGTCAGCAGCAGAATCGCCACCAGCGGCACTAGCACTTCACGCAGAAAACTGCGGCGGAAATCGCCAGAAAGTTTAAGGCTGTTTATCATTTTTATTTTTTCTCTGCAGCAGGAGTACAGCTTAAAAACTAGCAGACGGTAACGGGTCTTCCACACAAACCTTCACGCACAGTGAAGCCGGCGATGGTTTTTGCGGTGAAGGTGAGGGAAGCAGGAGCAGCTGTGACAGAAAGGAAAAGATGGCTTGAGGGGATTTAATCCAGTCAGGCTTATGGGTGATGGGTTTTTTGATGTGCCCCACATCACCCAAATTCACCTCTCCTTCACTCCTCCGTCACGGTTCTGTCATCTGATCCGGTCAAGGTAATGCCATCCCGCAGTGACTTTTCGCTGCGTCCCCACTCTGTAACCCGTGAGGATTTCATCGTGATGGAGTTATCCAGACATCCGACCACTGTCTATCAGGTTGTCGCTGCACAACTCGAACAGGCGCTACAGCAACGCTACCGCTGTGGCGACTATCTTCCCTCCGAGCAACAACTGGCCGATCACTATGAAGTTAACCGCCATACCCTACGCCGGGCGGTGGATGAACTGGTGAACAAAGGGCTGCTGCAACGCCGTCATGGCGTCGGCATTCTGGTGCTGATGCGGCCTTATGACTATCCGCTGCACGCTCAGGCGCGCTTTAGTCAGAACCTGATGGAGCAGGGCAGCCACCCGACCAGCGAGCGGCTGCTGGCGGTGTTGCGTCCGGCCAGCCAGGACGTCGCCAGCGCACTGGGCGTCAAAGAGGGCGACAACGTCATTCACCTGCGCACTCTGCGACGTGCCAACGGCGTGCCGTTGTGTGTCATCAACCATTTCCTTGCCGATCTCAGCTGGTGGCCGCAGTTGCAGCATTTTAACAGCGGTTCGCTGCACGATTACCTCGATAAGCACACCGGCAAACAGCTGGTGCGTACCCAGACCCGCATCAGCACCCGGCGAGCGCAGGCGAAAGAGTGCAAGCAGCTGGAAATCGCGCTGCATTCGCCGCTGCTCTGCGTGCGGACGCTGAATAAAACCCGTGACGGTGCGATGGCCGAATACTCGGTCAGCCTGACGCGCGGCGACATGATTGAACTGACTCTGGAGCATTAATGGAACAGCAAACGGCCCGCCAGCGCTGGCTTTCAGTGCTGGCACACAGCAGCGCGGCACAGCTTAACGCGCACTGGCAGGCGCTTAACCTCCAGCCAGCGTTCACCCTGATTCGTCCGGCAGAGATCGGCCTGACCCGGCTGCAGGCGCGGATGGGCGCGACCGGTAAACGCTTTGTGATGGGGGATGCGACGGTGACGCGCGCGGTGGTGCAGCTCAGCGACGGCACGCTGGGCTACAGCTACATCCTGGGACGTGACAAAGCCCATGCCGAGCGCTGCGCCTTACTCGATGCCCTGTTACAGCAGCCGGAAACCCGGACGCTGTTGGAAGAGAAAATTATTACCCCGCTGGCGGCATGGCGTGATGAGCAGCGTCAGCTGCGCGCGCGTGAAATTGCCAGCAGCAAAGTGGACTTCTTTACGCTGGTACGCGGAGATAACTGATGACTTTACTGGCAAGTTTTAACCATCCGGTGGCGGATGCACAGCGCGCATTTCGTCGCATCCTCAAGGCGATGAGCGAACCTGGCGTGATGGTGTCGCTGCCGCTGCAACAGGGCTGGGGCGCACTGTCGCCTGCCGCCACCGCACTGTTACTGACGCTGGTCGATCAGGAAAGCCCGGTCTGGCTGGATGCGCAGATCGATAACGAACAGTTGCGCAATAACCTGCGCTTCCATACCGGCGCGCCGATTACTGCGCAACAGGATGCGCCTTTCGCGCTCAGTCATGCCAGCTCACATCCCGATCCGGCCCATTTTGCCGCCGGTGATAATCTGGCGCCGGAAAAGAGCACCACCCTGATTATTGAAGTGCCGTCGCTGAATGGCGGCCTGACGCTGCGTCTCTCCGGACCGGGCCTGCGTGAAACCCGCGCCATTGCGCCGCAGCTGCCGGAAAGCGTGCTGGCCTATCTGCGTAGCCGACCACATCCGTTCCCGCAGGGCGTCGATCTGATTTTTACCTGTGGCGAAGCGATGATGGCGGTGCCGCGCACCACGCTTGTGGAGGTGTGCTGATGTATGTTGCGGTAAAAGGGGGCGAAAAGGCGATTGCCCACGCCCATCAACTGCAGGCCGATCTGCGGCGCGGCGATCGGGATGTCGCCGAACTGGGCTGCGATCAGGTGGCACAGCAGCTCGGTCTGGCGGTCGATCGGGTGATGACTGAAGGTGGAATTTACGATCCGGAACTGGCGGCGCTGGCGATCAAGCAGGCCAGCGGCGATCTGGTGGAGGCGATCTTCCTGCTGCGCGCCTATCGCACCACGCTGCCACGACTGGCGGAGAGCCGACCGCTGGCGACCGGATCGATGCGTATCGAGCGGCGTATCTCGGCGGTCTACAAAGATCTGCCGGGCGGCCAGGTACTGGGACCGACCTATGACTACAGCCACCGTCTGCTCGACTTTACGCTGCTGGCCAACGGTGAAACGCCGGCATCGCCACGCGACGATCGGGCACTGGACGCCGCCTGTCCGCACATGTTCTGCATGATGAGCAATGAAGGGCTGGCGGTGCGTGAAGAGGATGACGGCAGCGAACCGACCGATATCACCCGCGAGCCGATGAGCTTTCCTGCCTCACGCGCCGCCCGGTTACAGCAACTGGTGCGCGGTGATGAAGGTTTTCTGCTGGCGCTCGGTTATTCAACCCAGCGCGGCTATGGTCGCACCCACCCGTTTGCCGGTGAGATCCGTACCGGCTATCTCAGCGTCAGCATCTGCCCGGAAGAGCTGGGGTTTGAGCTGGAGATCGGTGAACTGCTGCTGACCGAGTGCGAAATGGTCAACGGCTTCGCCCACAGCGACGACAGCGCGCCGCATTTCACCCGCGGCTACGGTCTGGTGTTTGGTCGCGCCGAACGCAAAGCGATGGCGATGGCGCTGGTTGACCGGGCGCTGCAGAGCCGTGAGCAGCAGGAACGCATCACCAGCCCGGCGCAGGATGAAGAGTTTGTGCTGTCGCACGCCGATAACGTCGAAGCCGCGGGCTTCGTCTCCCACCTCAAACTGCCGCACTACGTCGATTTCCAGGCCGAGCTGGAACTGCTGAAACGGCTGCGGCAGGATCATCAGGAGCGCAACCATGGCTGAACTCCACGGTTATAACAACGGCTATCTGGATGAGCAGACCAAACGCACCATCCGCCGCGCGATCCTCAAAGCAGTGGCGATCCCTGGCTATCAGGTGCCGTTTGCCGGACGGGAAATGCCGATGCCTTACGGCTGGGGCACCGGCGGCATTCAGATCACCGCCAGCGTGATTGGCGATCAGGATGTGCTGAAGGTGATCGATCAGGGTGCGGATGACACCACCAATGCGGTGTCGATTCGTCGCTTTTTTCAGCGGGTCAGCGGGGCGGCGACCACCGAACGTACCGCCGATGCCACGCTGATCCAGACCCGGCATCGCATTCCGGAAACGCCGCTGGAAGAGGACCAGATTTTGATCTTCCAGGTGCCGATCCCGGAGCCGCTGCGCTTTATCGAGCCGCGTGAAACCGAAACCCGGACCATGCACGCGCTGGAGGAGTACGGCATCATGCAGGTCAAACTGTATGAAGATATTGCCCGCTACGGTCATATCGCCACCACCTATGCCTATCCGGTCAGGGTCAACGATCGTTATGTCATGGACCCGTCGCCGATCCCCAAATTCGATAACCCGAAAATGCACATGATGCCGGCCCTGCAACTGTTCGGTGCCGGCCGCGAAAAGCGCATTTACGCCTTACCGCCCTATACCAAAGTAGAAAGTCTCGACTTCGACGACCATCCATTCACCGTTCAGCAGTGGGATGAACCCTGTGCGCTGTGCGGCTCGCGCCACAGCTATCTCGACGAGGTAGTGATGGACGATCAGGGAACGCGGATGTTTGTCTGCTCCGACACCGACTTTTGCCATCAGCAGCAGGAACAGCAACATGCACAGTGATCAGCCGCTGCTTGCGGTCAGCCAGCTCACCCATCTTTATGCGCCGGGCAAAGGGTTCGAACAGGTCAGTTTTGATCTCTATCCGGGCGAAGTGCTGGGCATTGTCGGCGAGTCCGGCTCCGGCAAAACCACACTGCTGCACAGCCTGTCGGCGCGTCTGACGCCGCAACAGGGCAGCATTCTTTATCAGGGACGCGACCTCTATCAGATGAGCGAAAGCGATCGCCGTCGTCTGCTGCGCACCGAATGGGGCGTGGTGCATCAGCATCCGCTGGACGGATTGCGGCCGCAGGTCAGCGCCGGCGGCAATATCGGCGAACGGCTGATGGCGGTCGGCCAGCGCCACTATGGCGATATCCGTGCCGAAGCCAGCCGCTGGCTGCAGGCGGTAGAGATTGCCGCTAACCGTATCGACGATCTGCCGACCACCTTTTCCGGCGGGATGCAGCAGCGTCTGCAGATTGCCCGCAACCTGGTGACCCAGCCGCGCCTGATGTTTATGGATGAGCCGACCGGCGGGCTGGATGTGTCGGTACAGGCGCGACTGCTGGATTTGCTGCGCACGCTGGTGCGGGAACTCAATCTGGCGGTGGTGATTGTCACCCACGATCTCGGGGTGGCGCGACTGCTGGCGCACCGGCTGCTGGTGATGAAGCAGGGGCGGGTGGTGGAGAGCGGATTAACCGATCGGGTGCTTGACGATCCCCATCATCCTTACACGCAATTGCTGGTCTCTTCGGTGCTCAATTAAATGATGACTCACACCCCCATGTTGCAGGTTGAGAATCTGTGTAAAACCTTTGTGCTGCATAACCAGAACGGCGCTGCGCTGCCGGTATTGCAGAACGCCAGCCTGACGGTCAGTCAGGGCGAATGTGTGGTGCTGCAGGGCCACTCCGGCAGCGGTAAATCGACTCTGCTGCGGGCGCTGTACGGCAACTATCAGCCCAACAGCGGCCATATCCGGCTGCAGCATCAGGGCGAATTGATCGATATGGCGCAGGCGACGGCGCGGCAGATCATCGCCATCCGGCGGGATACGGTCGGCTGGGTCAGCCAGTTCCTGCGGGTTATTCCGCGGGTGCCGACGCTGGAGATTGTGATGCAGCCGCTGCTGGAGCGCGGCGTCGAGCGCGCCTTCTGTGAAAAGCGCGCCCGTGAGCTGCTGAGCCGGCTTAACGTGCCGGAGCGTCTCTGGTCGCTGGCCCCGTCGACCTTTTCCGGCGGTGAGCAGCAGCGGGTTAACATCGCGCGCGGCTTTATCGCCGACTATCCGGTGCTGCTGCTGGATGAACCGACTGCCTCACTCGACAGTGTTAACCGTGACGCGGTGGTCGGACTGATTGAACAGGCGCGCGCCCGCGGTGCCGCCATTGTCGGCATTTTCCACGATGAAGCGGTGCGCGACCGGGTGGCCGATCGGCTGCACCTGATGCAACCGATCGCCACAGGAGCACAAGCATGATCATTAATAACGTCCGACTGGTGCTGGAAAACGAGGTGGTCGCCGGATCGCTGGAGTTCCGTGACGACCGCATCAGCAGCTTCAGCGAAACCGCCAGTCAGCAACCGGGCGCGCTGGACGGCGAGGGTGCCTGGCTGCTGCCGGGGCTGGTGGAGCTGCACACCGATAACCTCGACAAGTTTTTCACTCCCCGGCCCAAAGTGGACTGGCCGGCCCATTCGGCGATGAGCAGCCACGATGCGCTGATGGTTTCCAGCGGCATTACCACCGTGCTGGATGCGATTGGCGTCGGAGACGTGCGCGACGGCGGCCACCGGCTGGAGAATCTCAGCAAGATGATCGACGCCATCCGCGACAGCAACCGTAAAGGGCTGAACCGCGCCGAGCATCTGCTGCACCTGCGCTGTGAGTTGCCGCATCCGACCACCGTGCCGCTGTTTGAGGCGCTGATGGGGACGCCGGAACTGGCGCTGGTATCGCTGATGGATCACTCACCGGGGCAGCGTCAGTACGCTTCGCTGGAAAAATATCGCGAGTACTATCAGGGCAAATATCAGCTCAACGATCAGGAGATGAACCTGTTCGAGCATGACCAGCTCACGCTGGCGGCTGCCTGGTCTCAGCCTAACCGCCAGGCGATTGCTGCGCTGTGCCGTGAGCATGGCATCGCCATCGCCAGCCACGACGATGCCACCGCGGCGCACGTTGAGGAGTCACATGCGGCGGGCAGCCGTATCGCCGAGTTCCCGACCACGCTGGAGGCGGCCCGCGCCTCGCGTTATCGCAATATGCAGGTGCTGATGGGTGCGCCAAACATCGTGCGCGGCGGCTCTCACTCCGGCAACGTCGCCGCCTGGGAGCTGGCGTCACACGGGGTGCTGAATATCCTGTCGTCAGATTACTACCCGGCCAGCCTGCTGGATGCGTCGTTCCGGCTGGCGGCGGATGAGCGCAACAGCCTTGGCATGGCGCAGGCTATCGCGCTGGTGACCTGTAATCCGGCGCGGGCGCTGGGACTGGAAGATCGCGGCGTGATTGCAGAAGGCTGCCGCGCCGATCTGGTGCTGGCGCATACCGCCCACGGTCACCCGCACGTGCGCCACGTCTGGAGCAAAGGCCGGCAGGTCTATTAATGGCGCGCCTTATCTGGTTAATCGGGCCGTCCGGATCGGGCAAGGATAGCCTGCTGAATGCGCTGCGCGATGCCCCGCCGGCACGGCTGCTGATTGCCCATCGCTACATCACCCGCGCCGCCGATGCCGGCGGTGAAAACCATGTGGCGCTGAGCGAGGCGGAGTTCGCCCGGCGTGCCGCGCTGGGGCTGTTCGCGGTCAGCTGGCAGGCGCACGGGTTTCATTACGGCATCGGTACTGAAGTGGAAAGCTGGCTGCAGCGCGGTCAGAACGTAGTGGTTAACGGCTCGCGGCTGCATCTGGCGCAGGCACAGGCGCGATTCGGGCCGCAGCTGCTGCCGCTCTGTCTGCAGGTGACACCGTCGGTGCTGGCGGTGCGGCTGCGTCAGCGAGGACGGGAAGATGACGCGGCGATCGCCCGGCGGCTGGCGCGTGCTGCCCAGCCCCAGCCGGACGGGTGTCTGCTGCTCAATAATGACGGGGCGCTGGACCGCACGGTACAGCAACTTCGACAGCTGCTGGAGGCGCATCAATGAAACAGACCTTTGCTGGCAGCGCGGAGACAGTCCGGCATCGACTTCAGCGACCGGAGGCGTATCAATGAAGCTCACTTTTCTGGGGACTGGCGGGGTCACCGCCGCGCCACTGTTTGGCTGCAACTGCCGCGCCTGTCAGCGAGCGCAGCAGGACCGGCGTTATCATCGTGCACCGTGCAGTGCGCTGATTGAGGCGGGCAACGAGCGCATCCTGCTCGACGCCGGCCTGCCGCTGCTGGCCACGCGTTTCCGGCCCGGTGAGCTGACCCGCATTCTGCTGACGCACTACCATATGGATCACGTGCAGGGGCTGTTTGCGCTGCGCTGGGGCAAGGGTGCCTCTATTCCGGTGTGGGGGCCGCCCGACACGCGCGGCAGCGATGACCTGTTTAAGCATCCCGGCCTGCTCGATTTCCGGCCCTCATTAACCCCGTTTGTTGCCCAGTCGTTTGGTGAACTGCAGGTCACGCCGCTGCCGTTGCAGCATTCACGGCTGACCCATGGCTACCTGTTCGACTGGCAGGGCAGCCGGCTGGCCTGGCTGTGCGATACCTGTGGCCTGCCGCCCGATACCGAAGATTTTCTGCGCGGTCAGCTGCTCGATCGGCTGGTGATCGACTGTAACGATCCGCCGCAGACCGCGCCGCGCAATCACAACGATCTCAACCTGGCGCTGGCGATCATCGACCGGCTTCAGCCGCGTCAGGCCTGGTTAACCCACCTCAGTCACGAGATGGACAACTGGTTAGCCGATCACCCGCTGCCAGAGGCGGTTCAGCCTGCGCGCGATGGTCTGATCCTGTCATCGGGCTCCGGCTGGCCTGTCACAGTTTGATCATCTGACTGTCATGCCGCCTTCATGCCGCCACGCCTTAATAACCGGCAGAACGTAATCAGTGATGACGGAGAACAATATGGCACAGGCACTTCTGAAAACGGTGGTCGATAACGACCTGCCACCGGCCAGTCTCGGCGGACAAAAAGTGTTGTCGGTGCAGAGTCTGAGCAAAGCGTACGGCGACAGCAAGGTGCTGGATAAGGTCAGCTTCGATCTGCACGCCGGGGAACTGGTGGCGGTGATTGGCCGTTCCGGCGCCGGGAAATCGACCCTGCTGCACATGCTCAACGGCACCATTGCCGCCAGCTCCGGCGCGATTATCAGCCTGCATCAGGGCGAAGCGGACCGCAACGTGGTCGCACTCAGCAGCCGCCAGCTGCGGGAATGGCGCAGCCAGTGCGGCATGATCTTTCAGGATTTCTGTCTGGTGCCGCGTCTCGATGTGCTGACCAACGTGCTGCTGGGCCGACTGAGCCAGACCAGTACGCTGAAATCGTTCTTTAAAATTTTTTCTGACCATGACCGCGCCCACGCGATTGAACTGCTGCAGTGGATGAACATGCTGCCGCAGGCGCTGCAACGCGCGGAAAACCTGTCGGGCGGTCAGATGCAGCGCGTGGCGATCTGCCGGGCGCTGATGCAGAACCCCAAAATCCTGCTGGCCGATGAGCCGGTGGCGTCACTCGACCCGAAAAACACCAAACGCATCATGGATGTGCTGCGTCAGGTGAGCGAGCAGGGCATCAGCGTGATGGTGAACCTGCACTCAATCGAACTGGTAAAAAGTTACTGCACCCGGGTGATTGGTATTCAGCGCGGGGTGGTGCTGTTCGATGGCCATCCGTCGCAGCTTACCGACAGCCTGCTGCATCAGTTGTACGGCGATGAACTTAATCAGATCCACTAACTTCCACGGCAAGAGAACAACCTCGAATGAAACTGACTTCTTTAGCGCTACTGACGGGTGTAATGGCTTTTGGTGTTAACGCAGCGGATGCGCCGAAACAACTCAACCTCGGCATTCTGGGCGGACAAAACGCCACCCAGCAGATTGGTGATAACCAGTGTGTGAAGACTTTCTTTGATAAAGAGCTGGGCGTGGATACGCAGATGCGTAACGCCTCTGACTACTCCGGGGTGATCCAGGGATTGCTGGGCGGCAAAATTGATATGGTGCTGAGCATGTCACCGGCCTCGTTTGCCTCGGTTTACCTGCAGGACCCGAAAGCGGTCGATGTGGTCGGCATTGTGGTGGATGACAAAGATCAGTCACGCGGCTATCACTCGGTGGTGATCGTCAAAGCGGACAGCCCGTATAAAAAACTGGAAGACCTGAAAGGCAAATCGTTTGGCATGGCCGATCCCGATTCGACCTCCGGCTTTCTGATGCCTAACCAGACCTTTAAGAAACAGTTTGGCGGCACGGTAGACGATAAATACAACAATACCTTCTCCAGCGTGACCTTCTCCGGCGGCCATGAGCAGGACATTCTCGGCGTGCTGAACAACCAGTTCGACGGCGCAGTGACCTGGACCTCACTGGTCGGCGATTACAACAGCGGCTATACCTCCGGCGCATTTGGCCGTCTGATCCGTATGGACCATCCGGATCTGATGAAGCAGATCCGCATTATCTGGCAGTCGCCGCTGATCCCCAACGGTCCGGTGCTGGTCAGCAACAAACTGCCGGCGGATTTTAAAGCCAAAGTGGTGGCGGCGATTAAGAAGCTGGATAAAGAAGATCACGCCTGTTTCGTCAAAGCGGTTGGCGGTGAGCAGCATATCGGTAATGCCACCGTGGCAGATTATCAGAACATCATTGATATGAAGCGCGACCTGATGAAAGGCAGCCGCGGCTAACGCGGCGGCGGCAATCTCATTACCTCCTTCCCTGACTATCCGGGGAAGGGGGACGCGGCAAACCGGCCGGCGTCCCGCTGCTTCAGCTCCGGAGATCCCCCTCTTGACCGAATTCGAACGTTACTACCAACGCATCCGACACCAGCAGAAGCGCGACACGCTGCTCTGGTCACTGCTGCTGGTCGCCCTCTATCTGGCGGCGGGCAACGTGGCGGAGTTCAATCTGCTGACCGTCTGGCAGTCGCTGCCACACTTCTTCGACTATCTGCATGAAATTATGCCGGTGCTGCATCTGCCGCTGCTGTTCGCGGATGGCAAAACCGAAGGGTCGCTGGCTTACTGGGGCTACCGTCTGCCGATCCAGCTGCCGCTGATCTGGGAAACGCTGCAGCTGGCGCTGGCCTCCACTCTGCTGGCAGTGGCGCTGGCGGCAATGCTGGCCTTTTTTGCCGCTGACAATACCCGTACGCCCGCCAGCCTGCGACTGGCTATCCGCGCCTTTGTCGCCTTTCTGCGCACCATGCCGGAGCTGGCGTGGGCGGTGATGTTCGTGATGGCGTTTGGCATCGGCGCAATCCCCGGCTTTCTGGCGCTGGCGCTGCACACGATAGGTAGCCTGACCAAACTGTTTTACGAGGCGATTGAATCGGCGTCTGACAAGCCGGTGCGCGGCCTGGCGGCCTGTGGTGCCACCACCCTGCAGCGGATGCGCTTCGCCTTCTGGCCGCAGGTGAAACCGATCTTTCTCTCCTACAGCTTTATGCGGCTGGAGATCAACTTCCGCTCCTCAACCATCCTCGGGCTGGTGGGCGCGGGCGGCATCGGCCAGGAGCTGATGACCAATATCAAACTCGATCGCTACGACCAGGTGAGCATGACCTTGCTGCTGATCCTGATTGTGGTGTCGCTGCTGGATACGCTCTCCGGCCAGTTGCGCCGTCGCGTCGTAGGAGAAACCGCATGATCAGCGTCGTACCGGATATCACGCATCTCAGAGCGCAGCACCGCGCGCTGTTTGCCGCGCAACCGCGCTATCTGCGCCGCCTTGGCCTGCTGGCGCTGGCGCTGCTGCTCTACTATCTGTTCTTCTTCTCGTTTTATGGCATTGAGTGGTCGCGCCTGCTGAACGGCTGTCAGCAACTGGGGCGCTACTTTCTGCGGATGTTTGTCTGGCAGGATTTTGCCAACTGGCCGTTTGGCTACTACTTCTCGCAGGTCGGGATTACGCTGGGCATCGTGTTTGCCGGCACCCTGACCGCCACGCTGCTGGCGCTGCCGCTGTCATTTCTGGCGGCGCGCAACGTGATGCACAGCCGGGCGACCAGACCGGTTGCCTTTGTGATGCGCCGGCTGTTTGACCTGCTGCGCGGCATCGACATGGCGATCTGGGGATTGATTTTTGTCCGGGCGGTCGGCATGGGGCCACTGGCCGGGGTACTGGCGATTATCCTGCAGGATGTCGGGCTGCTGGGCAAACTGTATGCCGAAGGGCACGAATCGGTTGAGCGCTCGCCGAGCCGCGGCCTGGGTGCCGTCGGTGCCAACAGTCTGCAGAAGCACCGTTTCGGCATTTTTACCCAGTCGTTCCCGCAGTTTCTGGCGCTCAGCCTCTATCAGATTGAGTCCAATACCCGCTCAGCGGCGGTGCTGGGCTTCGTCGGCGCCGGTGGCGTCGGCCTGGTGTATGCCGAGAATATGCGGCTGTGGAACTGGGACGTGGTGATGTTCCTGACGCTGATCCTGGTGGTGGTGGTGATGGCGATGGATGCGCTCTCCAGTCGTCTGCGCAAGCGCTATATCAGCGGGACACCGGTGCCGCTGTGGCAGCCTGCTGGGCGCGATTAAGCCGTTCGCTGCGTTGCCAGGCGCGCTGCAGCGCCTGCACCAGCTGCGCCTGCTGCCAGGGCTTCGCCAGCCGTTCGCACAGCGGTAAGGTGACCGGCTGGTGGCGCAGGTCCTGACCACTGATCAACAGGGTCGCCAGCTGCGGCCAGTTCTGCTGCGCCTGGCGGATCACCTCAGCGCCGTTGATCTCGCCCGGCAGCATCAGATCGCTGATCAGCAGATCGATATCGGGCGTCTGACGCAGCAGCGCCAGCGCCTGTTCACCGTCGCCGCACTCCAGCGTCAGGTAGCCTAGCTGGTGCAGATGCTCACACAGCGTCTGGCGCACCGCCGGTTCATCATCCAGCACCAGCACCAGCCGATCGTTGGCCGCGTCGGGTGGCGTCGGCTGGACCGGCGGGAGCGGGGCGGTGGCCGGCATCTCTGGCGCGCGCGGCAACAGCAGCCGCACCGTGGTTCCCTGTCCCGGTGCCGTCTCCAGTTCAATCTGACCGCCGGACTGGCGGACAAAGCCATACACCATCGACAGCCCCAGCCCGCTGCCACTGCCGGTGGCTTTGGTGGTGAAGAACGGCTCAAATACCTGCTCGCGCACCGCGGCCGACATGCCGCAACCGTGGTCAATCACCTCAATTGTGACACGGTCACGTTTCTCCTCCTGCTCCAGTCGCCGCTGGTTCCAGATGCGGATGCGGATTTCTCCGCTCTGCTGCTGCATCGCATCCCGGGCGTTGACCACCAGATTCATCAGCGCGTTTTCCAGCTGGCTGGCATCGATCCAGGCGGGCCAGCCGGGACGCTGCGCATCAATAACCAGTTGCTGACCGGGCAGCAGCGAGTGCTGCAACAGCCCCTGCAGATTATCCACCAACGTCACCACCGAGACCGCGCGTGGAAACAGCGCCTGTTTACGTGAGAAGGCCAGCAAACGCTGGGTCAGCTGGGCAGCGCGATCGGCTGCCTGGCGCGCCCGCTCAATCCGGCTGGCGAGTGGGCCAGGCGTCAGCTGGCCTTCGGTCAGCGCCAGGCTACCGATGATCACCGCCAGCAGATTATTAAAGTCGTGCGCCAGGCCGCCGGTCAGCTGACCGACCGCTTTCATCTTCTGGCTGTGCAGCAACGCCTCTTCCAGCGCTTTGCGGGTGGTGCGTTCCAGCACCGTATTGACCATGCCGCGCCGGGGGATCGGGCTGAAGCGCAGTTCCAGCGTCCGCCCATCGGCCAGCCGGATCTCCTGCGGTTCACCGGGTCCATGCAGATCAACCGCCAGCGGTTGTAGCAGCTGCTGCCACGGCACGCCCCGGTGCAGTTCACGCGGCGGAATGCCCAGCAGCTCGGCATACTGCGCATTCCACACCACCAGCTGACCGTCGTTATCAAACAGCGCAAACCCGTCGCGCATCGCCAGAAAAGTGGATTCCAGCTGGTTGCTCTTCTCTTTCAGCAGGCGTGAAGTGTGGGCCAGCGAGGCGGTATTGCGGGCGAAGACGTTGAAGGCGCGCGCCAGCTCGCCCAGCTCATCCCGCCGTTGCAGCCCCGGCACGCTGACGTTTTGTTCACCCTGCGCCAGCCGGGTCATCGCCCCGGCAATCGCCGTCAGGCTGGAACCGAGATTGCGGTAGATATAGATGCCGGCGTAACCGGTGATCGCCAGCGCCAGCAGCGCAAACAGCGTAATAAAGCCGATTATCGAATCCAGCTCGCGGTGGGTGGCGAGGGTCCGCGCCTCACTCTGCAACGCCACCTGCTGCACCGAGGCACTGATGTCCTCATTGAGCATCGCCACCAGCGCTTTGATGCGATAGGTGGCGTAGGCAATCGCCAGATCGCTCTGTTCCAGCGCATCGGCCAGCGGCAGCAGGCGCTGCTGAGTCGCCAGCAGGCGCTGCACTTTCTCGCCGGTGACGCCCTGCAACGGCACCGCGCGCCACTGCATCATCACCTGCTGTAACTGATCGATCACCGCGACGGGCGAGGGAGTACGAATGGCGATCCCGATCAGCCGCTCGGTCTGCTGGCGCAGCGCGGCGTCTGGCTGAGTCTGCTGTTCACGTCGAACCAGCTGGTCGATATGGCTGAGCAACAGCTGCGCCTGCCACAGGTCGCTCAGCATGGTGTTACGTTGCAGGTGGCGCTGATGGCCGGTCAGCAGTAACTGGTTGATGGTCTGTTCCAGCATCAGGCTGCGGGCGCGAATGCGGGCGATGCGTTCCGGCTGGCGCGCTGCCAGCGGCGCACTGGCCAGCAGCGTCAGTGAATGCTGCAGCGCCTGCTGATTCTGTTTCAGGCGTTGTGATTCGCTCTGGTACTCCAGCGCCCCGACCACCTGCGACAGCCGCACCGCCGCCGTGGCCACGTTGGCGGTATCGCGCGCCAGCGCCAGACTGCCGTTCATGTCGGCCAGCGTCTGCGCCTGGGCCTGTTCCTGAATCGCGCCAGCATGACGAAAGCCAAAGATCGCCACCACGCTCACCATCAGCGTGACCAGCACCACCAGCAGATTGAACAGTAACAGGCGGCCGCGCGCCCCGGCCTGCCACGGATAACTGCGCTGCATCCCACGACCTCATCATCACTGCAACGATGGGCCGAGTATAGGAGCGCACAGGCGGACGAATATGACAAATATGAACGGGTCCTGACATTTTCCGTTTATCTGGCGTTGCTTAACTGGCGGCTCTTCATAATCAGCAGGAGCTGGCCGATGACAGCCACACCGATACTGGAAATGCGGGAGATCACCCGGCGCTTCGGCAGTTTTTATGCCCTGAAAGGGGTCGATCTCACCGTCTATCCCGGCGAAGTTCACGCCCTGATGGGCGAGAACGGCGCCGGTAAAAGTACGCTGATGAAGATTCTGGCCGGTGCCTATACCGCCAGCAGCGGGGAAATTTTAATCGAAGGTAAACCCTATGCGCTGAAGGGGCCCAAAGAGGCGCTGGCCGCCGGGATTACCCTGATCTATCAGGAGATCAATCTGGCGCCCAATCTGACGGTGGCGGAGAACATCTTCCTCGGCAGCGAAATTGCGCCCGGTGGGCTGGTGAAGCGGCGGCAGATGGCGGAGCAGGCGCAGCGGGTTATCGACCGGCTGGGCGCGCAGTTCAGCGCCTGGGATTTGGTCAGCCGGCTGAGCATTGCCGAGCAGCAACAGGTAGAAATTGCCCGTGCGCTGCAACGTAACAGCCGCATTCTGGTGATGGATGAGCCAACCGCGGCGCTATCCAACCGTGAGACCGAACAGCTGTTTGCGCTGATTAAACGGCTGCGCAGCGAAGGGATGGCGATCATCTACATCAGTCATCGAATGGCCGAAGTCTATGAGCTGTCCGACCGGGTCAGCGTGCTGCGCGACGGCCAGTATGTCGGCAGTCTGACCCGCGAACAGCTCAACGCCAGCGAACTGGTGCGGATGATGGTCGGGCGGCCGCTCAGCGATCTGTTCAATAAGGACCGTACTATTCCGCTCGGCGATATCCGGCTGGCGGTGAATCACCTCACCGACGGCGGCAAAATTCATCCCAGCAGTCTGGCGGTGCGGGCCGGTGAAATCGTGGCGCTGGCCGGGCTGGTGGGTGCGGGGCGCAGCGAACTGGCGCAGCTGATATTTGGCGTACACCCACCGAAAGACGGCGAGATCTGGATCGACGGCGAGAAGGTCACGATTCGCTCACCCCGTGAGGCGATTGCGCGCGGGATCGGTTTTCTGACCGAGAACCGCAAAGAGCAGGGGCTGTTTCTGGAGATGGCGGCGCAGGAAAACATCGTGATGGCCACGCTGGAACGTGATGCCAGCTACGGCATGCTAGACCGTCGCAAAGGACAGTCGATTGCCAATGAGGCGATCGCTTCACTCAATATCCGGGTGCCGCATGCCCAGGTCCGAGCTGGCGGACTCTCCGGCGGTAATCAGCAGAAGCTGCTGATATCGCGCTGGGTGGCGATTGGCCCGCGCATTCTGATCCTCGACGAGCCGACGCGTGGCGTCGATGTCGGCGCGAAGAGCGAAATTTATCGCATGATGCAGCAGATGGCGCGGCAGGGTGTGGCGATTTTAATGATCTCCAGCGAACTGCCGGAGGTGGTCGGGATGAGCGACCGCGTTTACGTGATGCACGAAGGCACCATCGTGGGTGAGCTGGAAGGCAGCAACATCAGTCAGGAAAATATTATGACGCTGGCAACCGGTGCGCACAGCGCGTCACCGCTCGAGGTATAAGGATACCATCATGACACAACTGGCCCGGACCAAAGCCCCGACGCTGAAACGCGCGCTGATGGGCGATCTGCTGCAAACCGTCGGTATCCTGCCGATTCTGATCCTGATCGTGGCGGTGTTTGGCTTTGTTACGCCGAACTTCTTTACCGAAGCGAACCTGCTGAACATTACCCGCCAGGCCTCAATCAATATCGTGCTGGCGGCGGGCATGACCTTTGTCATCCTGACCGGCGGCATCGATTTGTCGGTCGGATCAATGCTGGGCACTACCGCAGTGGTGGCGCTGGTGGCGTCGCTCGATCCAATGCTGGCCTCAATGACCATTCCGATGGCGCTGGGTGCCGGACTGGTGATGGGGCTGTTCAACGGTGTGCTGGTGGCGTGGGCAGGGCTGCCGCCGTTTATCGTCACGCTTGGCACCTATACCGCGCTGCGCGGAGCGGCCTATCTGCTGGCGGACGGCACCACGGTAATCAACTCCGATATCAATTTTGAATGGATCGGCAACGGCTATCTCGGCCCGGTGCCGTGGCTGATTGTGATCGCATTCGCTGTCATCGCTATCTGCTGGTTTATCCTGCGCCGCACCACGCTTGGGGTACATATCTACGCGGTGGGCGGCAACATGCAGGCTGCCCGCCTGACCGGCATCAAGGTCGGCATGGTGCTGATTTTTGTCTACGGCATGAGCGGCCTGCTGTCGGGGCTGGGCGGACTGATGAGCGCCTCACGGCTCTACAGCGCCAACGGTAACCTCGGCGTCGGCTATGAGCTGGATGCAATCGCTGCGGTGATCCTCGGCGGCACCAGTTTCGTCGGCGGCATCGGCACCATTACCGGTACGCTGATTGGCGCGCTGATTATCGCCACCCTGAATAACGGCATGACGCTGATGGGCGTCTCCTATTTCTGGCAGCTGGTGATCAAGGGCGCGGTGATCATTATTGCGGTGCTGATCGACAAATATCGCACCCGTCATCACGTGAGTTAAGGCTGGAAAGGGGGATGCGCAGCCGCGCGTCCGCCGCCATAAAAACGCCATTTAGTCGTTGGCACTTTGATAACCGCAGGAGAAGGTCTATGCGTTTTAATCCGATTGTAACCGGACTGCTGGCGGCGACGCTGTTCAGTACCGGCATGGCTCAGGCAAAAGAACTCAAATCTATCGGCGTGACGGTCGGCGATCTGGCTAACCCGTTTTTCGTGCAGATCACCAAAGGTGCGGAGATGAAAGCGCGGGAACTGGCGGGGGATAAGGTCAACGTGACGCTGGTCTCCAGCGGTTACGATCTCGGTCAGCAGGTCGGCCAGATCGATAACTTTATCGCGGCGAAAGTCGATATGATCATCCTCAACGCTGCCGACTCCAAAGGCATCGCCCCGGCGGTGAAACGGGCGCGGGACGCCGGCATCGTGGTGGTGGCGGTTGACGTGGCGGCCGATGGTGCCAACGCCACCATCACCTCCGATAACACCGAGGCCGGGGTGATGGCGTGTAAATATATTTCTGACCGTCTGAAAGCCAAAGGCAACGTGGTGATCATCAACGGGCCGCCGGTTTCGGCGGTACAGAACCGCGTTGAGGGCTGTATGACCGAGCTGAAACGCCATCCGGATATCAAGCTGCTCTCTTACAACCAGAACGCCAAAGGCAGCCGCGAAGGCGGGCTGGAAGTGATGACCGGTCTGCTGTCGGCGAATCCGAAGATCGATGCGGTATTCGCCATCAACGATCCGACGGCGATTGGTGCCGATCTGGCGGCCAAACAGGCGCAACGTAACGAATTCTTTATTGTCGGCGTCGATGGATCGCCGGACGGTGAAGAGGCGCTGAAACGTAAGAACTCGCTGTTCGTCGCTACACCGGCGCAGGACCCGCAGGTGATGGCGGCCAAAGCGGTTGAGATCGGCTATGACATTCTGCAGGGCAAACCGGCACCCGATAAGCCGGTGCTGATTCCGGTGAAGCTGATCGATCGTAACAACATCGGCAGCTATCAGGGCTGGACGGTGAAATAAGCCACCGGCGGCACCGTCGGGTGCCGCCCACAGGAGGCCACAATGCAGCGATCACAGGTGAATCACTATCTGCAACTGACCCGCGAGTTTCTGATGCGTCAGAATGTGCATCTGCCGCCGTGGGCCGATTTCAGCCTCAGCCAGTGGCGCGCTCAGGATCGTCAGCAGGCGCAGGAGATTCTGGCGCTGCGGCTGGGCTGGGATCTGACCAGCTTTGGCGCGGCTGACTTTCTGCACACCGGTCTGACGCTGTTCACTCTGCGTAACGGTTCACCGGGTGGGCATCCGTGGCACAAACCCTATGCCGAAAAGGTGATGCACGTGCGTGAGGGCCAGCGGACGCCGATGCACTATCATCCGCAGAAAATGGAAGACATTATCAATCGCGGCGGCGGCAATCTGATTATCGAAATACATAACCGCGACGGCGACGGACTGGCACATTCGGCGGTCGCGGTGACGCTCGACGGCATGCGTCAGTCGCACGTTGCCGGCTCGCAACTGCGGCTGTCACCGGGTGAAAGCGTGACGCTGGAAGCGGGCATCTGGCACAGTTTCTGGGGCGAGAACGGCTTCGGGGACGTACTGGTGGGTGAGGTGTCGATGCCGAATGATGATGAAAATGACAACGTGTTTCTGACGCCGCTGGCACGTTTCAATCCACTGCTGGAGGATGAGACGCCGCGCTGGCTGCTGTGCAACGATTATGCGCACTGGCTACCGTGAGCAGGGCAGGCACGGCGCGGTCAGTCAGGCAATCTGGCTGGTGCGCGCCAGCGTATCGGGTTTGACCACATCAGCGGAAAAGACATAGCCGAGGCCGCGAATGGTGCGGATCAGGTTAGGCTGATGTGGATTGGTTTCGATCTTACGCCGCAGCCGCATGATCAGTACGTCGATGGTGCGATCAAATACGTCGAGCGTTTCGCTGTGGGTCAGCTCCAGCAGCTGATCGCGGGTCAGCACCTTGCGGGCATGACGCACCAGCGCACGCAACAGGCTATATTCGCCCTGCGTCAGCGGCACCAGTTCACGTTGCGGATTAAATAACTGGCAGCGGCTCTCGTCGAGTTGCCAGCCGTTAAAGCGCCAGCCTTCCTGTTCCTGTTCGGCCGGCAGCAGGCGTCCTCCCCGGCGCAGGGCCGCCCGCGCGCGTGCCACTACCACCCGCGGATTAAACGGTTTGGCAATATAATCATCCGCGCCCATCTCCAGCCCGACCACCATTTCCGCTTCCGATCCCATTCCGGTCAGCATAATCACCAGCACATCGGGCCGCTGGCGCTGTAACTGCTGTAACACCAGCAGGCCATTGGTATCCGGCAGCATCATATCCAGCATCACCAGCCCAATCTCCGGGTGCTGATGGAGCATCGTAAGGGCCTCTTTGCCCTGATGACAGCTGTAGACATTGAACACATGTTCACTTAGCGCGTCCTGCAACACGTCGCAGACGGCAAGATCATCATCCACCACCAAAATCGCTGGCTTCATTGCGCGGCCCCAATGTTACGAAAGAGTTAATTCTGGAGTGTACACAGGCTAACAACGGTTGCTGTATGAGCCTGCTGAAACGTGACCAGCTTCGCCTGGCAGAGTGCGGAATCGTGCGCTGGCGCAGAGTTTTTCAGGCGGTCAATGTCGCCGCAGGAAAACGATTGCGCACAATCAGTGCATTGCACCATAATCGCGCCTTGTTTTGGTTCGGAATTGTCTTAGCCCTTCTGTAGCGCGCCAGGTAATCGATTGCGTCGGCTTATGGCATGGCAATTGCTTTGGGCTGTGGGTCAATAAACGTTTTTTCACCGAATTCAGGCTAGCGAGTATGCAGCAGCCCGTTTCGCTGTACCGGAAACAGAATAATCAGCATGCAAACCCCTTTGGCAAGTGAGAACGCACATTCGTGACGTCTCCTGTATCGAGAGATGATGATGTTAGAAAAATTATTCAAACTCAAAGCACACAACACTACGGTTCGCACCGAGATTATCGCCGGCATCACCACCTTCCTGGCGATGGCTTACATTCTGTTTGTGAACCCGAGCATTCTGGGTGCCACCGGCATGGATAAAGGCGCGGTATTTGTGGCCACCTGTCTGGCGGCGGCGATTGGCTGCGTTCTGATGGGGCTGATCGCTAACTACCCGATTGCACTGGCACCGGGCATGGGATTGAACGCCTTCTTTACCTACACCGTGGTGCTGCACATGGGCTACACCTGGCAGGTGGCGCTGGGTGCGGTATTCCTGTCGGCGGTAATCTTCTTTGCGCTGTCGATTTTTAAAATCCGCGAATGGATCATTGCCAGCATTCCGCTGCCGCTGCGCGCCGGTATTGGTGCCGGTATCGGGCTGTTCCTGGCGCTGATTGCGCTGGAAGGGGCGGGCATTGTGGTCGATAACCCCGCTACGCTGGTGGGGATTGGCGATCTGACTAAGCCTGGGCCGCTGCTGGCCATGCTGGGGTTTATCGTGATTGTGGTGCTGGAAGCGCGTCGTGTAACCGGCGCAGTGCTGATCGGTATCTTACTGGTGACCTTTATTTCGATGGGTATCGGCCTGTCACCTTTTGCCGGCGTGTTCTCTGCACCGCCGTCGATCGCGCCGACCTTTATGCAACTGGACATTGCCGGTGCCTTTAACGTCGGGCTGGTAAGCGTGATTTTCGCCTTCCTGTTTGTTGATGTGTTCGACAATACCGGGACGCTGTTGGGCGTGACCAAACGTGCCGGTCTGGCGGATGAGCAGGGTAACGTGCCGAAGATGGGCCGGGCGCTAATCGCTGACAGTGCGGCCGCCCTGTTTGGTTCGCTGCTGGGTACTTCGACCACCACCAGCTATGTGGAATCTGCGGCTGGCGTCAGTGCGGGCGGCCGTACCGGTCTGACGGCAATTGTGGTCGCTGTCCTGTTCCTGCTGGCGCTGTTCTTCTCACCGCTGGCCTCCAGCGTACCGGTCTATGCAACTGCGCCTGCCTTACTGTTTGTCGCCGTGCTGATGGCCTCGGGTCTGGCGGAGATTGACTGGAAAGATATCACCACTGCCGCACCGGTAACCGTCACGGCGCTGGCGATGCCTCTGACCTATTCGATCGCCAACGGTATCGCGTTTGGTTTTATTACCTGGACGCTGGTGAAGCTGCTGAGTGGCCGCACCAAAGAGGTCAACGCGGCGCTGGTGATCCTGTCGATTCTGTTTGTGATTAAGTTGGGGTGGCTGAGCGCCTGAATGCGCAGGGGCCGGCTGGCAGTGGTTTAACGCTGTGCAGCGGGCTGACATTCAGCAGGTTACGCCTTGCTTTGATCTGAAATCGAGCAGGTTTCGCCTTGCTGCGGGCTGGCATAGGGTAAGGTTTCGCCTCGCGTAGACCTGAAATCGAGCAGATTACGCCTTGCTGCGGGCTGGCATAGAGTAAGGTTACGCCCGCCGGGCAGTGGGGAGTTTCAGATTGCCTGAGCAGGCGGACGCGTCAAGGGGCGGACGCCCGCCCCTTAACAATCCCGGCGTCCGGCGGCCTGCGCGCCACGCTGTGCGCGGTCCCTTCGTCATTCCCTGCGGCCGACGGACCGGCCGGACGCGCCATCCGTGGCGCGATCCGTCCTTTCGCCGACCTCCTGTCGGCTCTCCTGGCCTCCGGTTGTTCCTCAGCGCTGCGGACGCCTCTCACAAACCCCCCGTCTGTAATTATCTTTTCATTTCGCTATTGCCGTGCTGTCTGATGGCCCGTTGCAAAGACAAACCTCAATATTTACCGGGATGACGAACCCAACTTGAAAAAGACGAAACAACCGCTGCGATTTATAAAGCCGCGCTGTCTGCCGACCCGATAGAAAAGATAATCCCAGAAACCCACAGCGATAAAATACCCAACATAAAAAAGAGATAACAGCGGGTGGGTTGAATAACATTTTGTCTGCTGAGCCGAAAGCCAGAGGCAATCCCAAAAACCGACAGCGATAAAGTACCCGACATAAAAAGCAGAAATAACAGCGAGGGGTTGGGAGGCCGTCAGAACCGCTGAGCCAATGAGGGATTTCAGGACGAGCGACAGGGAGGTCGCGAAGAGGCGGGATCGTGCCATGGATGGCGCGTCCCGGTGTTCCGTGAGAAATCCGGAAGAGGCGAAGGGACCGCGAAGCGGCGGTGAAGCAGGCCGGAGCCCGGGGTCAAGGGGGCGCGGCGACTGGCGCCCCCTTGTCGGTCGCCGGCAGCGGCGAAACTGAAACTGCCACAGCCAGCCAGCGAACGAAACCTTCTCCCAGCCCCGTTCGCGCAGCGAACCTCAAACCCCTACCGGAAAGGCGGCTCATTAAACGTCCGCAATTTACGCGAATGCAGCTTATCGCCTTCGGCACGCAGCAACTCAACCGCGTGAATACCGATCTGCAGATGCTCCGAAATAGCCCCTTCATAGAAACGGTTCGCCTGGCCCGGCAGCTTAATCTCACCGTGCAGTGGCTTATCCGAGACGCAGAGCAGGGTGCCGTAAGGGACGCGGAAGCGATAACCCTGCGCCGCGATGGTGGCGCTCTCCATATCGACCGCCACCGCGCGACTCAGGTTGAAGCGCAGTGCCGAGGCTGAATAGCGCAACTCCCAGTTGCGGTCGTCGGTGGTGACGACGGTGCCGGTACGCAGGCGCTGTTTTACCTCTTCACCCGGCATGCCGCTCACCGTCTTGGTGGCGTCATACAAGGCGCGCTGCACTTCCGCAATGCTCGGCACCGGGATATCCGGCGGCAGCACGCTGTCGAGAACGTGATCGTCGCGCAGATAAGCGTGCGCCAGCACATAGTCACCAATCCGCTGGCTCTCGCGCAAGCCACCACAGTGACCAATCATCAGCCAGGCGTGCGGGCGCATCACCGCCAGATGATCGCAGATGGTTTTGGCATTCGACGGGCCGACGCCGATATTGATCAGCGTAATGCCGCGGCGGTCAGGCGAGGTGAGATGCCAGGCGGGCATCTGATGCTTCTTCCAGGCGAGGTCGGAGAGCATCGACTCGCTGTTGGCGGTATCGGCCGTCAGCACCACGTCACCGGCGCAGGCCAGGCTGTCATACGGCGTGTTGGGATCGCGTACCTGCTCAATCGCCCAGCGCACGAACTCGTCAACATACCGGGTGTAGTTGGTGAACAGCACAAACGGCTGGAAATGATCGACGGCAGTGCCGGTGTAGTGACGCAGACGGGCCAGTGAGAAGTCGGTTCTCAGCGCGTCGAAGTGCGACAGTGGAAAGCGGGCGTCGGCATGGAACAGGCCATCGGCGGTCTCATCGCCAATCTGCGACAGTTCGGTGGTCGGGAAGTGACGGGCGATACCGGCGCTCATGGTGCGATCCAGCGACAGATCGGAACCGTCAATCACGTAAGGATAGGGGATCTCCTGGCTGGAAGGCCCGACTTCGATCTCCAGCCGATACTCTTTCTCCAGCATCGCCAGTTGTTCAGCAATATAGTGCCGCAGCAGCGCAGGGCGGGTAATGGTAGTGCTGTAGCTGCCGGTGTGGGTAAAACGTCCCCATGCACGGGTGCGGTTCTGCTGAGGCCCTTCGCCGTGCCAGCTAATACGCAACTCAGGGTAAACAAACAATCCCTGTGCGCGTTTGGCGGCATCCGGTAGCGAGCCATCCTCGGTGAAGGCTTTGATTGCCGTGCGCAGCGCATCGACCGCGCCCTCATACAGGCGCTCAAGTTCATCCAGCGCTTGCTGGCTGGTCAGGTTTTTCCGTTGTGTCGGCATGGTTTCTCCTTCCATTTGTTACCGCGTTTTGCCCAAGCTTAGCGGGTTTGTTGCAGAGATTGGTGAAGAATCTGTGATCGACCGCATTTTGCACCAACCTGGTGCTGGTGTGTTGGCCGCGTCGCTCTATTGTTAGTGATCGGTGACCCTCACTAACGTGGCAGGTCGCCTTCACCCGCCGTGCGGATTATTTTCACAGCCGCAGGTTTTATGGCGAGATTATTGCTTAAATCTTCCGTGGCGCGGCTGGCCGCACCCGGTAATACCACTCTCCACTCTCTGTTCAGAAACTGATTTCTCCTGATTGGCATTGGCTCTTAACCCTGTTGAGGATGACCGCATGTCTGTGAAAGTGATCAAGTTCCCTATCAAGCTCGTCATGGCCGGATGTTTAATGACCGCGTTATCGGCACACGCCGATATTAAAATTGGCGTCGCCGGACCTTTCTCCGGTCCGAATGCCACCTATGGTGCGCAGTACTGGAAAGGTGCCTCGCAGGCTGCGGCGGATATCAACGCGGCGGGCGGCATTAACGGCGAGAAAATTGTGCTGGTTCAGGGCGATGATGCCTGTGAACCGAAGCAGGCGGTGTCAGTCGCGAACCGACTGGTGGATCAGGACAAAGTGAATGCGGTGGTCGGTCACTTCTGTTCTTCCTCCACTATGCCTGCCTCAGAGGTGTATGACGAAGCAGGCGTACTGGCGATTACGCCAGGCTCCACCAATCCTAAAATTACCGAGCGGGGCATGAAAACTCTGTTCCGCATGTGTGGACGTGATGACCAGCAGGGTGCGATTGCCGCGGATTTCATCCTCGACAAACTGAAGGCGAAGAAAGTCGTGGTGATCCACGACAAAGATACCTACGGCCAGGGGCTGGCAGATGCCACCAAAGCCGCACTGGAGAAACGCGGCGTCAAGGAGGCGATGTATGAAGGTTTATCGCGCGGCGAGAAAGATTTTAACGCGCTGGTGACCAAAATCGGCCAGTTAAAACCCGACGTGGTCTACTTCGGCGGTTGCCACCCGGAAGCGGGGCCGCTGGTGCGTCAGATGCGTGAGCAGGGAGTGAAAGCGGACTTCTTCTCCGGTGACTGCATCGTGACCGAAGAGATGGTGACCGCCGCTGGCGGGCCGCAATACACCAAAGGGGTTTATATGACCTTTGGCAACGATCCACGCCAGATTGCCGATGGCAAAGCGGTGATTGAAAAATTCCGTGCCGGCGGCTTCGAACCTGAAGGCTATACCCTTTACGCCTATGCCTCGATTCAGGCGATTGCTGCTGCCTACAAAGGCGCCGGCAAGGATAACGAAAAAGCCAGCGAATGGCTCAAAGCCAATAGCGTTGATACCGTGATGGGCAAAAAGTCCTGGGATAGCAAAGGGGATTTAAAAGTCTCTGACTACGTGGTGTATCAGTGGGATGACAAAGGAAAATATCATCAGCTCTGAGTAAACCGCCAGGCTGTAATCCCCGCGATTACAGCCTGAAACAGTCGGGCGACAGCCGGAGGACGCGGCAACGCGTCACTCAGGTATACCTTTTCCGGAGCCGGTGCGACGGGCTCCCGCAGTGAGACTTTTGCTATGGATGCCTTCTTTTTACAGCAAATGGTGAATGGCCTGACGCTGGGTGCAGTTTACGGCCTGATCGCCATTGGCTATACCATGGTTTACGGCATTATCGGCATGATCAACTTCGCCCACGGCGAGGTCTATATGCTGTCCGCCTATCTGTGCGCCATCGGTCTGGCGCTGCTCTCCGCGTTCGGTATTCACTCTTTTCCACTGCTGATCTTCGGAACGCTGCTGTTCACCATCGTTATTACCGCCGTTTATGGCTGGACCATTGAGCGCATCGCCTATCGTCCGCTGCGCAACTCCACCCGGCTGGCACCGCTGATCTCCGCCATCGGCATGTCACTGATCCTGCAAAACTATGTGCAGCTCAGCCAGGGGCCCAACCAGCAGGGCGTGCCCACGCTGCTGAGCGGCGTATTGCGGCTGGAGCTGGCAAGCGGCGTGGTGCAGATTACCTGGACCAAAGTATTCATCCTGCTGGCGGCGGCCTGCGGCATGGCGCTGCTGACCTGGATTATCCAGTACACCCGGCTGGGACGCATTTGTCGGGCGGTGCAGCAGGATCGGCGGATGGCGGCGATCCTCGGGATTAATACCGATCGGGTTATTTCCCTGGTGTTTATGATTGGCGCGTCGATGGCCGGTCTGGCCGGCGTGCTGGTGACGATGAACTACGGCACCTTCGATTTTTACGCCGGATTCATTATTGGCATCAAAGCGTTCACCGCGGCGGTGCTGGGTGGTATCGGTTCGCTGCCGGGCGCGATGCTGGGCGGCCTGCTGCTCGGCGTGGCGGAGGCGCAGTTCGCCGGGCTGGTGAATTCCGATTACAAAGATGTGTTCTCCTTCGCGTTACTGGTGGTGATCTTAATCTTCCGCCCGCAGGGATTACTGGGTCGCCCGCTGGTGGCAAAAGTGTGAGGACGCTGAGATGAATCAAACCAATCAGGGAGTGAATGTGGCCGAGGCGCTGCTGGAAACGGTGCTGGCCGGGTTAATCGCACTGGTGGTATTTGGCCCGATCGTTGGCATTGTGCTGGAGGGCTACCAGTTCCGCATACAACCGCTGCGGGTGGCGGTGCTGGTGGGCATTGTGATGGCGGGTCGCCTGCTGTTCAGCCTGTTTCTGCAAACCCGCAGTGGTAAAGCACTGCTGCGCAAGTTTGACGGCGAAGGTGGCGGGGTGTACGTGCGTGAACCCGGTTATCGCTCCCGGCTGCGCTGGATCCTCCCGCTGCTGCTGATCGCCGCCTGTCTGTTCCCGCTGTTTTCAACCAAATATCTGCTGACGGTGGCCATACTCGGGCTGATTTATGTGCTACTCGGCCTCGGGCTGAACATCGTGGTCGGACTGGCCGGATTGCTGGACCTGGGTTACGTGGCGTTTTATGCCATCGGTGCTTATGGCCTGGCGTTAGGCTATCAATATCTTGGACTGGGATTCTGGAGCATGCTGCCGATTGCGGCGCTGATGGCGGCCTGTGCCGGGGCGCTGCTGGGATTTCCGGTACTGCGAATGCACGGCGACTACCTGGCCATTGTGACGCTTGGCTTTGGCGAGATTATCCGGCTGGTGCTGAATAACTGGCTGTCGTTTACCGGTGGACCGAATGGCGTATCGGTGCCGGCACCGACCTTTCTCGGGCTGGAGTTTGGCCGCCGTGCGCGCGAAGGCGGCGTGCCGTTCCACGAGTTTTTCCACCTTAGCTATAACCCCAACATGAAGTTTATCTTCATCTACACGGTGCTGGTATTGGTGGTGCTGTTGGTGCTGTATATCAAGCATCGCCTGACGCGTATGCCGATCGGCCGGGCCTGGGAAGCGTTACGTGAAGATGAGATCGCCTGTCGGGCGATGGGGCTGAATCACGTGCTGGTCAAGCTGTCGGCCTTTATGCTGGGGGCATCGACGGCCGGTATCGCCGGCGTCTTCTTCGCCAGCTATCAGGGATTCGTCAATCCTACTTCGTTCACCTTCTTTGAGTCCGAGCTGATCCTGGCGATTGTGGTGCTGGGTGGCATGGGATCGACGCTGGGGGTGGTACTGGCGGCCTTTGTGCTGACCGTGGCACCGGAACTGCTGCGCAGTTTTGCCGAATATCGCGTGCTGCTGTTTGGCATGCTGATGGTGCTGATGATGATCTGGCGACCGCGTGGACTGGTGCGCACCAGCCGGGTCGGTGTCCCGCTGCGTCAGGGAGCCCGCCATGAGTGATGCCATTTTGCAGGTCGAAAAGCTGATGATGCGCTTCGGCGGTATCCGGGCGCTAAACGAGGTCAGCCTTAAGGTTGAACGCGGATCGGTCACCGCCTTAATCGGGCCGAACGGTGCCGGTAAAACTACCGTGTTTAACTGTCTGACCGGCTTTTATCGCGCCAGCGGGGGGCGAATACAGCTCAACGCCAACCAGCGGTCGACCGATGTGATTCAGGTGCTGGGTGAAAAAATTCACGTCGCTGACTGGCTTAATCCGGCTCAGCTCGGGTCCCGCCTCTGGTACAAAATGTTTGGTGGTGCGCATCTGGTTAACCGTGCCGGACTGGCGCGCACCTTCCAGAATATCCGGCTGTTTCGTGAGATGTCGGTGATTGAGAACCTGCTGGTGGCGCAGCACATGCTGGTGAACCGTAACCTGCTGGCGGGGGTGTTCAATACCCGCAGCTACCGGGCAGCGGAAAACCGCGCGCTCGATCGCGCTTTCTACTGGCTGGAAACGGTGGACCTGGCGACCAGCGCCAACCGGCTGGCCGGGACGCTCTCTTACGGCCAGCAGCGGCGACTGGAAATTGCGCGAGCCATGTGTACCCAGCCGGAATTGATCTGTCTGGATGAGCCCGCAGCCGGGCTGAATCCGGTGGAAACCGAGGCGCTCAGTGCCATTCTGCATCGTCTGCGCGCCGATCACCGCATCAGCGTACTGCTGATTGAGCACGATATGCCGATGGTGATGAGTATCTCCGATCACATTGTGGTGCTGGACCACGGCGAAGTTATTGCCGAGGGCACGCCGCAGCAAATTCGCCACGATCCACGGGTGATTGCTGCGTATCTCGGCAGCGATGACGAGGAGGAGCAAAACCATGGCTGAGCCGCTGTTGCAGTTCGAGGCAGTCGATCTGTTTTATGGCCCGTTACAGGCGCTGAAAAGCGTCTCGCTGACGGTCAATGCGGGTGAGACAGTGGCGCTGATTGGGGCCAACGGCGCGGGTAAATCGAGCCTGCTGATGTCGATTTTTGGTCAGCCGCGCATCGCCAGCGGGGAAATCTATTTTCGCGGTCAGCCGATCAGCCAGAAGTCGACCCATTTTATTGCAGCCAGTGGCATCGCTCAGGCACCGGAGGGACGCCGTATTTTCGCCGACATGACCGTGGAGGAGAATTTGCAGATGGGCACCATTGCCATCGGCAATCGTTATCAGAAAGAGGATCTGGCGCGGATGTACAGCCTGTTTCCGCGCCTGCTGGAGCGGCGTCGGCAGCGTGCGATGACGCTCTCCGGCGGTGAGCAGCAGATGCTGGCGATTGCCCGCGCGCTGATGAGCCGGCCAGCGCTGCTGCTGCTG
The DNA here is from genome assembly GCF_038594305.1 of Pantoea brenneri. Taxonomy (NCBI): domain Bacteria; kingdom Pseudomonadati; phylum Pseudomonadota; class Gammaproteobacteria; order Enterobacterales; family Erwiniaceae; genus Pantoea; species Pantoea brenneri. The sequence goes on from NZ_JBCGBG010000001.1 coordinate 696,036, forward strand.
GACGAACCCAGCCTCGGCCTGGCGCCGATTGTGGTTAAGCAAATCTTCACTATTCTGCGCGAGCTGACGGCGCAGGGGATGACGCTGTTTCTGGTGGAGCAGAATGCGCGCCATGCGCTGAAGCTGGCCAATCGCGGTTATGTGATGGTGAATGGCGAAATTCGCTTAAGCGGCAGCGGGGCAGAACTGCTGAACAATGAAGAGGTTCGTAGTGCTTATCTGGGCGGCGCAGCAGCACCTGCCGTCGGCGGAATAAAAAGTTTGTAACGATGATTAATTTGGGCAGGAAAGACTTTGCATATTTCTCTGCCCACTATCATCATTAGATCTCCTGTCCCGACTCTTCTGATTTGGTAATCCTTTGCAAAATCCCGGCGTAGCAGTGATGCAGGCGATCAAGCGCACGGCGTGGTATCCGAAACGTCGCGCTTACCGCACGCTCTACTGGCGTGAGATATCGCCATTAGCAGTGCCTATCTTTTTCGAGAACGCCTGTGTGTTACTGATGGGCGTGTTGAGCACCTTCCTGGTCAGCTGGCTGGGGAAAGAGGCGATGGCGGGCGTAGGCCTGGCAGACAGCTTCAATATGGTGATCATCTCCTTTTTTGCCGCCATCGACCTCGGCACCACGGTGGTGGTGGCGTTCAGCCTGGCAAAACGCAACGGCAAACGCGCCCGTGCCGCCACGCGACAGTCGCTGGGGATGATGACGGTGCTGTCGTTTGTGCTGGTCATCGCTATCGAGTTCTGGGGGCATCTGATCATCGATGCGATAGCCGGTGCCGCCGATCCCAAAGTGAAAGAGCTGGCGCTGAGCTATCTGCAGACCTCGGCCTGGAGCTATCCGGCGGCGGCCATTACCCTGATCGGCAGCGGCGCGCTGCGGGGTGCAGGCAATACCAAAATTCCGATGCTGATTAACGGCGGGATGAACATCCTCAACATCATCATCAGTAGCGTGTTGATTTACGGCTGCTTCTCCTGGGATGGCTTAGGCTTTATCGGGGCCGGACTGGGGCTGACCATCACCCGCTATATCGGGGCGATTGCGGTGATCTACGTGCTGATGATTGGCTTCAACGCCTCGCTGAAGATTACCCTGTCGAGCTATTTCCGGCGCTGGAACAGCAGCATTCTGATGGAGGTACTGGGCATCGGCGTGCCTGCCAGTATCGAGTCGGTGCTGTTCAACGGCGGGAAATTGCTGACCCAGGTGTTCGTCGCCGGAATGGGTACCAGTGAGATCGCCGGTAACTTCATCGCCTTTTCCATCGCCTCACTGATTAACCTGCCGGGCAATGCGCTCGGTTCGTCGTCGACCATCATTACCGGCACCCGACTGGGTAAGAATCAGGTGTTTCAGGCGGAGCGGCAGGTGCGGCACGTGTTCTGGCTGGCGACGATTTGTCTGACCGCGATGGCGTTGCTGACGGTGCCGCTGGCCGGTTTGCTGGCGCGCTTTTACACCAGCGATCCGGAAGTGATTAACGTCACGAAACAGCTGATCTGGCTTAACGCGCTGTTTATGCCGCTGTGGGCCGCCTCGTGGGTGCTGCCTGCCGGTCTGAAGGGCGCGCGCGATGCACGCTACACCATGTACGTTTCGATGTTCAGCATGTGGGGCGCGCGCGTGGTGGCCGGTTATCTGCTCGGCATTGAGCTGGGAATGGGCGTCATCGGCGTCTGGTTGGGGATGTTTCTCGACTGGACGGTACGCGGCGTCTTTTTCTGGTGGCGACTCAACAGCGGCAAATGGCTGAATAACTACCGCCGGATGATCGCCAAATCAGGCTAGTGCAGCCGATAACGCCTTCCCTTGAGCCGGGGAAGGCGTTACGGCGAGCTGCCCCATCGTCAAAAACCCCATCCCCGTCACATCTCCAGGCTTCTGAGTCAATCTTCAGTCAATTGCACAAAGCCAGCCGGCATTTCCGCCGTTAGCGTTACTCTCCTGCCGACTGAAGCAGATAATAATAACGATGCTAAAGGTGACCCTATGATCCGTCTCAAACCGGCGCTGGCCTTGCTGCCGCTGCTGTGCAGTAGTCCGCTGTGGGCGACAAGCTTTGTTTATGTTTCGAACGCCGACTCCGGCACCGTTTCCCGCTATCACCTCAATGACACCACCGGCAGCCTGCAGTGGCGCGGCGATACGCCAGCCGGAAAAAAGATTATGCCGCTGGCTGCCAGCCCGGATGGCAAGCGGCTGTATGGCGCGCTGCGCAGCCCGCCTTATTCGATCATCAGCTGGCGGGTGATGTCACGGCAGGGCGACCTGCAGCGGCTGGCGGTAACGCCGGTTGAAGCCAGTTTTCCGTGGATCACCACCGACAAAAGCGGGCACTACCTGCTCGCCGCCTCGTATGACAGTGATATCGTTACCAGCAACCGAATCGATGCGCAGGGCGTGGTGACACCGCAGGTGACCGGCCGGGTTAAGACCGGACCGCATGCCCATTCGGTGATCACTGATGTCAGCAACCATTCGCTTTACGTCGGTAACCTCGGCGCCGATCGGGTGCTGCAATATCGCTTCGCAGACAATGGCGCTATCACCCCAATCGGTACCGGCTATGTTCAGGGCGAGAAAAACAGCGGCGCGCGCCATTCGGTGATCTCCCCGGATAACCGCTTCCTGTATAACCTGGCTGAGATGAGCGGCACCATTACCCAGTACAGGCGCGCGGCCGATGGATCACTGAGTGAGCTGAAGCGCTGGCCGAATGCGGTTGCCGGGAAATATGGCCTGCAGCATGGCGAACAGCGTCCGGCGGGCTACAGCGATCCGACGCCGCGCATCTGGGCAGCGGACATTAAAATCACGCCCGACGGCCGGTTTCTGTATGTCACCGAGCGGACTTCCAGCACGGTGAGCGGCTATCAGGTCGATCCGGCGTCCGGGGCACTGACGCTGATCGGCAGCTGGCGGGTTGAAAAGCAGCCACGCAGTATTGCGATTGATGCCAGCGGAAAATGGCTGATTGCCAGCGGCGAGAAGAGTGCGGTGATCGGCAGTTATGCCATCGATGCGGCCACTGGCGAACTCAGGCGAGTGGCGGAAGCGCCCGTCGGCAAAGGGGCTAACTGGGTCACCTTAATTGCCGGCTAAAGCGACGGCCGGGCGGAAGGTATAGTTAATTTCTGGCATAGCAGCGCAGAAATTTTTGGTTCAGTTTACGCGCCAGAGCGGGTTTACTCGTCTCATCAACCCTGACGGAGCGCATACCATGAAACAGAAACTGAAAGCCTGGTTTGAACAACTGCTGAGCGGATCGGCGCCGGTTGCGGCGGAACGCGATATCAACATTGAATTGCTGTTTCCCCTCAGCCAGCTTTACGGCATGGAATATTATCCGGCGCTGCATCGCTACCATGAAAAATAATCCCTGTTGTACTTTAATCGCCTAAAGGCCCGCCATTCTGCGCGGGCCTTTTTGTTATCTGTGCCCCGTCCTGAAGAGCGTTGACACAATTTCTACAGGTTTTAAGAAGAATGTGATGAGACAGTATGTTAAACGCACTCAGCGGGACGACTCTTTGTCTTTTAAACTGGCCGCGTCGAGCCGGTTGAAAAAGGCGAGGTGACGTATCGTCAGGCCCTGGAGCGCTACGGTATACAGGGATGCTCCACCGTTCTGAAGTGGCTGCGTAAATATGGCCAGCTGGACTGGCAAACTCCGGAGCAGCGCGGCCTCCACGCAGGACACATAACGAAATTCCTTCCCTTACGCTGGAACAGCGCATCAAAGAGCCTGAGCAGCAGCTGGCTGAATCCGAAGTAAAAGCACAGTGCTCCACGCTGTATCAGTCAGTACATGAAAAGCACGGGCTCACCTGCCCGATGGCGGATGGCTATGACCGCGACCAGAATGCGCTGGCGGAGAGGGTCAACGGCATACTTAAAACGAACTGCTGCTCAACCGTCCGGCAGATCCCGGTCAGGCGGTAAAGATGGTGGCGGAGTCGGTAAGGATCTATAACGGTCAGCGGCCGCATCTGTCGCTGAAATACAAAACGCCCGATGCGATGCATCAGGCGTTTTAGAGGCTGTGAAGAGTGTCGACCTTTATCAGGACGAGTCACTGGCGATCAGAAATCGTAACCTATCGTCGCCATCACGCTGCGTTCCGCGCCCCAGTAGCAATAGCCGGTGCCGTAGCAGCCCGCCACATATTTACGGTCAGTCAGGTTATTGGCGTTAACCTGCAGCCACGCGCCTTTCAGACTGTTGTTCCAGACCCCGAGATCGGCACGCACCGAAGCATCAAACAGGGTAACTGACGGCACACGGGTAGTGTTTTCGTTGTCTGCCCACTGTTTGCCGATGTAACGCACGCCCGCGCCCGCGCTTAAGCCATAATCAAACTGATAATGACCCCACAGGGCCGCCATGCTGTTCGGCGTCACGTAAGGCGTGTGACCTTCATTGCCATCAACTGAATCTTTAAAGCGCAGGTGATTGAGGGTGTAACTGGCGACGGTGCTCAGACGTGGCGTTAGCTGATTACGCGCTTCCAGTTCAATCCCCTGCGAATGCACTTTACCGGACGGCGTATAGGTGCCGTCCTGGACATTACGGTTAGCCACATCCTTCTGCGTCAGGTCATAGACCGCCAGCGTATAGAGATCGCGGGTGCCGTTCGGCTGATATTTCACCCCGGCTTCATACTGCTCTGCCGTGGTTGGTTTCAGCAGGTTGTTATCAGGATCGGTCAGTGCCGTTGGGGTGATCGCCTGGCTCCAGCTGACATAAGGCGAGATACCGTTGTCAAACGCGTAAAGCAGCGCCGCGCGGCCGCTGATGTGGTCATCCTGCCGCCGATCGTTGCCGCTGTTATTAGCGACGATCCGGTCATAGCGGCCAGAGAGATCGAGATGCCAGCGATCCAGCTTCATCTCATCCTGCAGGTAGAGGCCGGTCTGATAGTAGCGGCGGGTTTCATCGCTCCAGCTGTAGGCCGGCATTGCGCCAACCTGTTCGCCGGTCACCGCATTGAGCTGTGAGGCACCGCCGGCCGCGCTGCTGATCTCATTCTTATAGCGATGATACTCCGCACCGATCGCCACCCGATGTTCCACTTGCCCGGTAGCGAACTCCGCCTGTAGCCGGTTATCGGTAGCCCAGCCGGCCAGAGAGGAGCGCTCACCGGAATAGTAGCGATTCAGCAGGTCAGGATTTACCGCACTCCAGCCAATCTGATAAACCTGATCGAGATCGACGTTGGAATGGCTGTAGCTGCCGGTGGAGGAGAACGACCAGACGTCGTTAAAGCGATGGGCGAAATCGTAGCTGTAGATCTGTTCACGGCGCTTGAACTGATCCAGATCGCTGTTGCCTTCATAGAAACCGTTGCTCAGCTTATAGCCGTTATGCTCACTCAGGCTGCCGTCGCCCGGCACCGAGCCGTGATAGCCGCCGGACGGATCTTTCTGCAGATAGGCTTTGAGGATCAAATGGGTATCTTCATCCGGTTGCCACATCAGCTGTGGCATCAGCGCATACTTCTCTTCACGGGTATGGTCGTACTGCGTATCGCTGTTGCGGGTCACACCGGTCAGGCGAAACGCCCACTGATCGTTAATCGCGTTGGTGTAATCAAACATCGCCCCGGTGGTGGCGTTATTACCCGCCTGTAACTGGATATGGCCTTCTTCACTGAACTGAGGACGCTTCGTCACCATGTTGACCAGCCCGCCCGGTACCGTCTGACCATACAGAGCAGAAGAGGGGCCTTTAATCACATCGATCCGTTCCAGGAAGGCGTTATCGACCTGCAACACGTTGAAGCTGCCGCCGTCGCTCATCACCCGTAATCCGTCGAGGAAGGTGTTATCAACATCGCCGCCGTGGAAGCCGCGCAGGGCAATGGTGTCATAACGGGTCGCGGCACCGCCGAAGTTGGTAAATACGCCGGAGGTATAGCCGAGCGCCTGATTCAGGGTCAGCGCGCCCTGATCCTGCATCTGCTGGCGCGTCACCACCGACACCGACTGTGGCGTGGTGATCAGTGGACGATCGCTTTTCATCGCGCCCTGGCTGGTCGTGGCAAGATATCCCTGTGTCGGGGAGTCAGCTTGCTCCTGCGGCTGGGCTGTGACCACCATATCAGCAGCAAAACTCAGGGCCGGCGCGGTCAGCGCCAGGGTGCAGAACGGGACATAACCTTTCAGCGGCGAGGGCAATCTCATTGAAATTCCTTTCATGGCAGAGGTTCAGCAGGTGAATAATAGTCTCGATAAGCATTCTCATTATCAGAGTGAGAATTATTACCGTTTGTAAGTTCGCTGCAATTTTGCCTGGCAATCGAAGAACGTCAAGTAAATTTCGCTAAAAGGCGAGGGCAGAGACCGCCGGCAAGGCCGACGGTCTCCAGAGAACATCAGGGTTGAGCGGCAGACGCCTGAGGAATATCGTGGGCGCTGTTACAGGTTTTATCTTTCGGGCAATATTTATCCAGCAGTTTCAGCGTGACGCCGTTGGTCCAGCCGAAGCCGTCCTGCAGCGGATATTCACCGCCACCACCGCCGCCGAGGTTTTTGCCTTCAACGACATATTTTTCAACCAGCTTGTGTTCGCGGTCATAGGTGTTCTGCACGTTCTGCAGGAAGCGCAGCCCGACCTCTTTCGCCAGTTTAGGTTGGTTGTAGTGTTCCAGACCTTCCACTGCCACCCATTGCAGCGGCGCCCAGCCGTTCGGGGCGTCCCATTGCTGACCGTTATTGACGGTGGTGGTCACCAGTCCGCCCGGTTTCAGCAGCTGTTTTTCCACCGCACTGGCGGTGCTTTCAGCCTGCTTATCGCTGGCAACCCGCAGATAAAGCGGGAACAGCGTGGCGGCGGTCAGCTGCGAATGCACCTGTTTTTTCTGCCAGTCGTAATCGGCATACCAGCCCTGTTTGCTGTCCCACAGGTAACGGTTAATCGCGGCCTGACGCTTCTCCGCACGGTCGGCAAACTGCTTCGCCAGATCGTCCTGCTTATTCATCTGATAGCCTTTCGACAGCGTCTGCTCCAGATGGAACATCAGGCTGTTGAGATCGACCGGTGCCAGTTGGGTGGTACGGATGGTCGCCAGATTGTGGGCATCAGTGAACCAGCGGGAGCTGAAGTCCCAGCCCGATGCCGCGCCAGAACGCAGATCGCGATAAAGCTCCGCCTTGTCGCGCTGTGGCGCTTTCTTCGCGGTGGTCACATCATCCATCCAGGATTCGGTACGCGGCACATCGCGCGCATCCCAGTAGCGGTTCAGTACCGTGCCATCGCTGAGTTTGATGGCGCGTTTACTGGCTGAGCCGGCGGCCAGTTTGTCACTGTCGGCCATCCAGTAGTCATATTCTTTCTGCAGCTGTGGCAGGTAGCGGGTATAGGCTTTGCCGTCATCGTGGCTCGCCAGCAGGTCCACCATCAGGCTAAAGAAAGGCGGTTGCGAACGGCTCAGGTAGTAGCTGCGGTTGCCGTTCGGAATGTGGCCGTAACGGTCAAGCAGCGAGGCGAAGTTATCCACCATATCCTGCACCCGATCCCAGTGGCCACTTTCCGCCAGGCCGAGCATCGTAAAGTAGCTGTCCCAGTAATAGACTTCGCGGAAACGGCCGCCCGGCACCACATACGGTTTCGGCAACGGCAGCAGCGAGTCATACTGACCGGCACTGCTGGCGGTGCGGGTCAGCACCGGCCATAAGCCGTCGATATGGTCACGCAGATTCTGCCCGGCAGGCGGCACATATTTATCGCCCTGAGTGGGCAGCGTGAAGTTGGCGGCAACAAAGCGTTTCAGATCAAAGTTGCGCTGTTTCTTCTGCATCTGCCAGTCGGCCAGAATTGATGCCGGATCGTATTTTGGCACTGCATCAGCAAAGGTTTTTTGATCGGGGAAGAACTTTGCTTGCTGTACGGCATTAAACAGTGGCCCTAAACGGACATCCGGCGGCTGCGGCTGATTATTCAGCATACGCGACGTGTCGTCGGCGTGAACGGTGAAGGCAGGTACGCTCAGCAGCAGCGTGAGCAGAAGGGGTGCATAACGCTGACGCCGTTCAGTGGCGTTTACCTCAATTTTTGTCATCGGTTTTTCTCCTTGTCCGAAACGCGGCCGCGTGTAACGCATTGACCACACGACCAACTTTAGACCTTATCTGCCCGCTTCACCCTGAAGCCAACCGGAAATGTGAAGCCACGTGAATAATTTTTACTGAAAAAAGCGTTTTTTCCAGCCGGTTTTTGCTTGCCCTGATGCCGGTTTTCCCTGACGCTGAAAGAAAAAAAGGAGAGCAGGATGGAGATCATCTGGTATCACCCGTCGCAACCCGCCGCGACATGGATTAACGGTTTACAACAGCGTCTGCCGCAGGCGCGGGTACGCGCCTGGCAACCGGGCGATGAGGGTCCGGCCGATTATGCGCTGGTGCGTTCTCCGCCAGCAGAGATGCTGCGAGGGCGCGCCGGGCTGCGCGGGGTGTTTGCGCTGGGTGCCGGGGTTGATGAAATTCTCCGCCAGCTACAGCAGTATCCGGATATGTTGCCGGAGACGGTGCCGCTGTTCCGGCTGGAAGATACCGGTATGGCGCGGCAGATGCAGGAGTATGCGGTCCACAGCGTGCTGAGCTGGTTCCGCCGCTTTGACGATTACCGGTTACAGCAACAGCAGCGCTGCTGGCAGCCGCTGCCCGCTTATCCGCGCGACAGCTTCACCATCGGTATTCTCGGTGCCGGGGTATTGGGGCAGAGCGTGGCGGAAGCGCTTAAACCCTGGGGATTCCCGGTGCGGGTCTGGAGCCGGTCGCCGAAGCAGATCGCGGGCGTAACCAGCTTTGCCGGCCGTGAGGCGCTGCACGATTTTCTGCAAGAGACCCGGGTATTAATCAACCTGCTGCCCAGCACTGCGGAAACCATCAACCTAATCAATCACGACTTTTTCCAGCAGCTGCCGCACGGCGCTTTCTTCCTCAACATCGCACGCGGTGCACAGGTGGTGGAAGCGGATTTACTGGCGGCGCTCAACAGCGGCCAGCTGAAAGCCGCCGCGCTGGATGTGTTCCAGGTCGAGCCGTTGCCGGAATCGCATCCGCTCTGGTCTCACCCGCGCGTCACGCTGACGCCGCATAATGCTGCGGTAACCTTAATCGACGAAGCTATTGACTATATCGCCCGGGCGATTCACCAGCATCAGGCGGGAGAAACACCGCAGGGGCGGGTCGATCGTCAACGTGGCTACTAATTACCCTGCCCAATCAGGGGCTATCAGCAGGAGAAGATGATGTATCCGGTAGATCTGCATATGCACACCATCGCCAGTACGCACGCCTACAGTACGCTGCACGATTACGTCACTCAGGCCAGGCAAACGGGACTGAAACTGTTTGCCATTACCGATCACGGGCCTGATATGGCCGATGCACCGCATTACTGGCACTTCATCAATATGCGCATCTGGCCGCGGGTGATTGATGGCGTCGGGATTCTGCGCGGTATTGAAGCCAATATTAAAAACCAGCAGGGCGAGATTGACTGCTCCGGTCCGATGCTGGATGCGCTGGACCTGATCGTGGCGGGCTTTCATGAGCCGGTCTACGCGCCGCGTGACCGAAAACACCATACTGACGCGATGATTGCGGCGATGGCGGGGGGACTGGTGCATATCATCAGCCATCCGGGTAACCCGAAATTCCCGGTGGATATCCCGGCAATCGCCGGGGCTGCAGCCCACTACGATGTGGCGCTGGAGATCAATAACTCCTCCTTTACCCATTCGCGTCCGGGCAGTGAACCTAACTGCCGTGCAATCGCTGAAGCGGTGCGTGACGCAGGCGGACGGCTGGCGTTTGGCTCAGATTCACACACCGCCTTTACGCTCGGCCATTTTGAACACTGCCTGCGCATCACCCGCGAAGTGGATTTTCCAGAGGATCGGGTGTTAAATGTCACGCCGCGGCGTCTGCTCGACTTTCTCGAGCAGCGTACCGGCAAACATATTGCTGAACTGGCTGACTTTTAATTTACTTTGCCTCAAGGAAACTGACTCATGAATGAGTTTTCCATTCTGTGCCGCGTGATCGGCTCACTGTTCAATCGTCAGCCGCAGGACCCGCTGCTGGTGCCGCTGTTTACCCTGCTGCGTGAGGGAAAACTGCAGGCGCAGTGGCCGCTGGAGCAGGACGAACTGCTGACCCGTCTGCAACAGAACAGCGATCCGCAGGCGCTGGCCGCCGATTACAATGCGCTGTTTGTTGGCAGCGACTGTAAGGTGTCGCCGTATGCGTCACAGTGGCCGGAAGGAAAAACCGAACCGGAGGTGCGCGCATTTCTGACCTCACGCGGCATGCCGCTGAGCGATGCGCCTGCCGATCATTTTGGCGTACTGCTGCTGGCGGCGTCATGGCTGGAAGATCAGTCAGCGGAAGATGAGAGCAGCGCCCAGCTGGCGCTGTTTGAAGAGTATCTGCTGCCGTGGTGCGGCACTTTCCTCGGTAAGGTTGAAGCGCACGCTACCACCGCGTTTTACCGTACGCTGGCCGCCCTCAGCCGTGAGGCGATTCAGGCGATGTACAATGAACTGCTCGACAGCACCGACTCCCAGCAGGATGCCTGATTTACCATGATGCCGGGTGCGTACCCGGCAGACAGCCCGGCGTCGCGCAGAGTTGTGCGGTGCCGGGCAGCCAGGATGGCGCCCGCAACCTCACGCCCAGCCCCCACTGCGTTAACTCATAAAATGGCAGATTATCCTCTGTCTTCGCCAGGATAGCTGATTGATCGCTGCCCGGTGCCGCAGGATGCTGCTGCAACAGCCAGGCGGTGCGCGCCAGCGATAGCCGCACCTGGCTGCCATATCCGTTAGCCAGCCGCTGACGTAATCCCTCCAGTACTGCCGCTGCCAGCAGATAACCGGTGGCGTGATCCAGCGCCTGCACCGGCAAGGGCGTCGGCTTATCACTCTGCTGCCACTGCATTCCCTGTTCGGCAATGCCACAGCCCATCTGCACCAGGCTGTCAAAGCCGCGCCGGTTGCGCCACGGACCCTGCCAGCCCCAGGCATTCAGGCTGACGTCAACCAGCCCTGGTGCCAGCGCCTGTCGGGTAGCGGCATCAAAGCCGAGCCGTTCCAGCGCATCCGCCCGATAACCGTGTACCAGCACATCGGCCTCACGCAGCAGGTGGCTAAACTGCTCGCGATCGGCAAGGCGCGTCAGATCGAGCACCGCCCGGCGCTTGCCACAGGTGATCTCCTCATCCAGCGACGGTTCCTGCCAGCCTGGCGGATCGATACGCAACACATCGGCACCGAGGCTGGCCAGAAAGCGGGTGGCGACCGGGCCGGCAATAATTCGCGTCAGATCCAGCACCCGAATGCCGAGCAGTGGACGTGCCTCGGGCAGTTGCCACTGCGGCGCGGCGGCCTGATCGGTGGTCTGCCAGGCGAACAGCGGCTCCTGAGCCACGGCCTGGCCCTGCGGATGCTGCTGCCAGGCGGCAGTGCTGCGCATCTCCGCGGCGCAGCCGTCCGCATCAACGATCGCCTGCTCCAGCTCACCGGCGGACCAGCGCTGCACCTCACGCGCCAGCGAGCGACGGTCAGCGTGCTGGCCCAGCACCCGCTCCATCGCCTGCCGATGATGGGCGGCGTTGGTATGCAGGCGGATCCAGCCATCGCGGCTGGCATAATCGCCGGCAAAGGCATCCCACATTGCGGGTGCAGGGCGATTAAGCGGCATAAAACTGTGCTGAAACCAGCGCGACGCCAGCCGGACATTCACCTCAACCGGGCGGCTGGTATTGATCAGGGCGGCTGTGGCCTGCGTGGCGAGGCCGATGCTGGTGGCCGCCAGTTCACTGACGGCAAAGGCGGCGGGGAAACTGGCGTTATCGACAAAGGTGGGTAACGGATGCGCTGCGGCGTTGCCACGCAATCCCTGCCACATCTGCTGCCAGAGGGACGTGGCGAGCTGATGGTCCATGTGCTGTGCTCCTGACGAGTGACAATCACTCAAGCATAGCACGCGTGATTAACGTCGCCGCAGACGCGGGAAGCGGGCATGCATTCGCAGATTACGCAGATTGATCACCGCAATCGCCGTGCCGAGGATCACCAGCGAGGCACCAATAATTTTGAAGCTGTTAAGGCTGTCACCCAGCACCACAATCCCCATCAGCACTGACAGCACCGGCGTCAGCAGCGAGTAGGGCATGATCAGGTTAACGTTGTATTTCTTCAGCAGCATATACCACAGCGTATAGGCGACAATCGATGAGGCGATGGCGCTGTAGAGGATGGCAAACCAGCCGTGCCAGCCCGCATGACGCAGGGCGTAGAGCTGATGCGACTCCATCACCAGGCTGGCAACACCGACAATCGGGATGGCGAGGAAGGCGATCCAGCCGGTCATGGTCAGCGGTTTAATTGACGGTGATTTTTTGACAATCAGGTTGCTGACCGCCCAGCCAGTTGCGCTGCACAACAGCAGGCACAGCACCCACCACGTAGGAATGGTCGGGCTGCCGGAGAGCACTACCACGCCGCTCAGCGAGATCATAATGCCGGCCAGCTGCACCAGCTTCAGCTTCTCTTTTAACACCACCATCGCCAGCAGCATGGCAATCGGCGTACCGAGCTGAACCACGATTGCGCCGGTCCCGGCATCGGTGTACCGCATACCGACAAACAGCAGCGAGAAGTGCATAAAGCCGAAGGTAAAGGCCAGCAGCAACAGCCAGGGTAGCTGCTGTCGGGTGATGCGGCAGAACGGCACCAGCACAATGGCGACCACCACAAAACGCATAAAAGTCAGAAACAGCGGCGGAAGCTCAAGTAAGCCCCATTTCACCGCCACGTTGTTGAAGGCCCAGATACACACCACCATCAGAACCAGAAAAAAATGCCGCACCGCCACAATAATATCCTTAACTTTTTTTGCTTAGCTGGCTAATGATGGCACGAACCAGGGCATTTCAGGCAGCAGCGGTTAGAAATTTTCTGTCGCGCTGAGAAAAATAAAATCATAAGACTTTTTTGCGCGTTGCTGTCAGACTGATTTTCCGAAACGCCTCTTGAACAGGACCCGATTCGGTATGACCCACACGCCCGCCTTGCCCATTGCATTGATTCAGCTTGAAGTCCCGCCCGCTAACGTCGTCGCGCAGATTGGTGAACAACCACGCTGGTTCATTGACGCGTTAGAGTTACAACCTGATGAGTATCTGATCGTCCGTCCGCATCTGGGCGAGGCGTTGCCGGCCTTCGACCAGATTTCTGCGGCGATCCTCAGCGGATCGTGGGCGATGGTCACTGACCATGCCGACTGGAGCGAACGCAGCGCCGCGTGGATCAGAGCGGCCATCGACGCGTCGTTGCCGTTACTGGGCGTCTGCTACGGCCATCAGCTGATGGCGTATGCGCTGGGTGGCGAGGTGGCAGATAACCCGAATGGCTGGGAACGCGGTCTGCTGCCGGTCACCTGCGGTGCCCAGGCGCAGCGCGACCCGCTGTTACGGAAACTGCCGCCGACCTTCAGCGCCTGGCTGTCGCACCGACAGTCGGTGCTGATGCCGCCGTCGCAGGCACAGGTATTAGCCGCCTCTGAGCGCGATGGTTGCCAGATTATTCGTTATTCACCGCAGGCGCTGTCAGTGCAGTTTCATCCCGAATTCTCGTCAACCATCATGCGCGCCTGTCTGCCGGACGGCAGTGGTGAGGTGGCTGGTGTGATGGAAGGAAAAGACTGGGCGCGTGAACTGTTAACCACCTTCTGGCAACAGACGCGCCCGTCAATTGAGCAGGCTCAGGGAGCGTAGTGGCGGGTACAGCGATAAACCCAGGCGGGCGGCACGTTTTTCAGTACCCGTTGCCGCTCCCAGGTAAAATAGCGTGACAGGTCAGGCTGGGTCAGCGAAGTGTACTGAAATTGCACAAACACTCCGTTCGGGCCCAGCGCAGCGTAGACCGCGCGCAGAATCGCCTCACGCAGTGCAGGCGGCAGCGACAACAACGGCAGGCCGGAGAAGATCGCATCATATTGGCCGTTGAGATACTCCGCGGAGCAGGTGCGTACCGTCATACGATGATCGTCTAACGCATTAAGCTTCTCCGCCAGCATACTGCTGATTTCGAACACATCCAGCGTGGCTTCCGGTGCCATTCGTTCCAGTAACCGACGGGTCAACACACCGTCTCCTGCGCCAAGCTCGGCGATACGCAGCTGATTATTCCATTCCACCGACTCGATCATGGTGCGGCACAGCGCATCGGATGAGGGCGTAATACTGCCCATCTTGCGCGGATTGCGGATGAACTGATGCACGAAGTTTGCCTTTGCGCGCATTAAGGTGAAAGCCGAAGCCAGCATGCTTACCTCGAGTATGAATTCTTCCTCATATTGACCCCATCCTGCTGACAAGTTTCTTATTTATAAGCGCAACCGGGAAAAGTCGGAATTATCTGTAGCGGCAGCCGATGCGGCTTTTCCTTCGGGGCGGTCACAGTTTCCGGGCAACAGATCTGACAGGCTGGCAATGATCCTTCATGTTAATAATAAGTTTCATCATTGTTGCATCTCGTCACCTGTAAGGAGAATGACCATGCGTTACGCCGCCCCCGGAGAACAGGGTTCTCTGATCACGCTACAAAAGAATTATGGCAACTTTATCAATGGTGAATTCGTCGCGCCGGTGAATGGCAACTACTTCACCAACACTTCACCGGTAAACGGTTCAGCGGCAGGTGAGTTTCCGCGTTCTGACCGCGCGGATGTGGATAATGCGGTCGCCGCCGCAGCGGCAGCGGCCGATGCCTGGGGTAAAACGTCACCGCAACAGCGTTCATTGCTGCTACTGAAAATCGCTGACCGGCTGGAGCAGAATCTGGAATACATGGCGGTAAACGAGACCTGGGATAACGGCAAGCCGGTGCGGGAAACCCTGGCCGCCGATATGCCGCTGGCGGTCGATCATTTCCGTTATTTTGCCGGCTGCGTGCGGGCGCAGGAGGGCAGCGCAGCAGAGATTGATGAATTTACCGCGGCCTACCATTTCCATGAGCCGCTGGGGGTGGTGGCGCAAATCATTCCGTGGAACTTCCCGCTGCTGATGGCCGCATGGAAGCTGGCACCGGCGTTAGGTGCCGGAAACTGCGTGGTACTGAAACCGGCGGAGCAGACGCCGTTGTCGATCACCCTGTTTGTCGATCTGATTAAAGATTTACTGCCGCCCGGTGTACTGAATGTGGTGCACGGTTTCGGCAAAGAGGCGGGCGAAGCGCTGGCGTCCCATCCGGGCATTGCCAAGGTCGCCTTTACCGGATCAACCGCCACCGGCGGCCATATTCTGGAGCTGGCAGCGAAAAGCCTGATCCCTTCAACGGTCGAACTGGGCGGCAAATCCCCCAACATCTTCTTTGAAGACATCATGCAGGCGGAAGAGAGTTTTATTGAGAAAGCGGCTGAAGGCGTGGTGCTGGGCTTCCTTAACCAGGGCGAAGTCTGTACCTGCCCCTCGCGGGCGCTGGTGCAGGAGTCCATTTACGAGCCGTTCATGGCGGCGGTGATGAAACGCGTCAAAACCATCAAGCGGGGCGATCCGCTCGACACCGAGACGATGGTCGGGGCGCAGGCGTCACAGCAGCAGTTCGATAAGATTCTCTCTTATCTGGAGATTGCCCAGCAGGAAGGCGCAGAGGTGCTGGTGGGCGGGGGGGTTGAGAAGCTGGACGACGCGCTCGCCAGTGGTTACTACATCCAGCCGACCTTACTGAAAGGTAACAACAGCATGCGGGTGTTCCAGGAAGAGATTTTTGGCCCGGTGATTGGCATTACCACCTTCAAAGATGAAGCCGAAGCGGTCAGCATCGCCAATGATTCGATTTACGGCCTGGGTGCTGGCGTCTGGACGCGCGATATCAACCGCGCTTACCGCGTGGGCCGGGCGATCAAAGCCGGGCGAGTCTGGACCAACTGCTATCACCTCTATCCGGCGCATGCCGCTTTTGGCGGCTATAAAAAATCGGGTATCGGACGTGAAACCCACAAGATGATGCTCGATCACTATCAGCAAACCAAAAACCTGCTGATCAGTTACAGCATTGAGCCACTGGGTTTCTTCTGAGGATGCAGATGAGACGTGCTGCCGGCAGGCGGCACGTCATTCCGGTAGTCGCGGCTGCGCGCTTCATGGGAGCCTTAATTTGTTAGTAACCTCGATCTTTATCATCCCGTCTATCTGAATATCCTTTTTCAAAAATCAGCGCCTATTTTGTGTCAGTCTTATTCTTAACGTCGCGGCAGCTAACAGCAGCCGATCAATACTCAATGCCTGTATGATGCCATGAACGGCTGAGATCAGAGTATGACGGTATTACTGTGACTGGTCGGCAAAGGGCGGTGCTGTTTATCGTAGCCATCGGTCAGCTTGTATTGCTTATCAAGGGGATTGGCATTTTCCTGGTATCAGTAGCTGGATAACGGCATCTCCCGTGGAGCAATAAAATTCCATTGAAATGGCATGACCCGTCTTTTGTCAGCAGAAGGCGATGGTCCCGAAGAGTGTTTGTTGCAGGAGAGTGGACGTCTGAGAAAAAAGAACCGCCAGATAAAATGCAAAAAGCCCGCTCAGATTTCCCTGAGCGGGCTTCTCTAAATTTGGCTCCTCTGACTGGACTCGAACCAGTGACATACGGATTAACAGTCCGCCGTTCTACCGACTGAACTACAGAGGAATCGTTTGAACGAGGCGAATATTAACGGCGTCGCCCGAAGGTGTCAACAGCAAAAAATACATTATCATTCAACTGGCTAGCTTTAGCGCAAAGCGATCGCGATTTAAGCAGTTTGCGCTGACAGGGCGACGATTCTCGTCAGCGGGTCCTGCTGATAAAAGTGGCGCAGATGCTGGTACATCGCCGGGAAGCGCTCGGCCAGCAGGTCCGGCGCGGTAAAGAAATATTCCGACAGCACGGCAAAGCACTCGGCCGGGTCGCTGGCAGCATAGGGATCGATGCTCGCCGCCTGTTCGCCCACCAGATCAACTTCGCTTTCAATCGCCGCCATCGCCGCCCGCAGATCTTTCTCCCACAGCGCCACCTCACGCAGCGGTATCACTGGAATCCCGCTGGTATAACCGCCGCCGCGGGCATCCAGTTTATGCGCCACTTCGTGGATCACCAGGTTGTAGCCGGAAAGATCAAACGAGTCCTGAATATCGAGCCAGTTCAGTACCACCGGACCCTGGGTCCAGCTCTGACCGGCATGCACCGCGGGCGCGCTGTGCACCAGACCCGCTTCGTCCTGCCAGAGATCGTCAACTTCAAACGGCTCCGGATAGATCAGCACATCGTGAAAGCCGTCCAGCCACTCCAGCCCCAGTTTCAGCACCGGCAGACAGAACAGCAGGGCGATGCGCACGCTGCGCAACTCATCCAGCTGAACCCCTCCGAGCGGCACCAGCTTTTTCTGTTGCAGGAAACGTTGCGCCAGGTGCACCAGCGCCTGCTGCTCCTCTTCACTGAGCAGAGTAAAAATCGGCTGCGCCAGACCAGGCTGCCACGGCAGCGCGCCCAGTGCAGGGTCGTTATGCGTTTTCCACGGCCATTTAAACATCGTCACTCCCGCACAGAACCGGACTATCTCGCTATCCTGGCGCGCCAGATATAAAAATGCCAGCATCGAAAACAGCATGCTGGCACCATCGATCTGGCTGCAGGGCTTAAGGCTGTCTATTCAACCCGTTAGCGCAGCCGTTGTCTGTGATTCAGCCCGCAAAGCGCAGGCCTGAGGTGTTACTTACGCTCAATGCGCTGGAACTCAATCACCCAGACCCACGGGTTTACTTCCCAGCTGGTGGCACCGTACTGCTTTTGCCAGGCTTTACGGTACGCCTCTTTAGGCGATTCCGAATTAACGTTCATAGTGAAGAAATTGTTGAGGAAGTGCGAATCGGTCTGCACCCCTTCGGCCATAATGTCATCTTCACTGATGTCCTGAATCTTCTCGGCCCGCACCCCGGTAATTTCCAGGTTAATGCGGCTGGCCCAGCGCGGCATGTGGATGGCGGTCTGCCAGCCAAACTGCTCGGCTTCCGGACTGCTCATTATATGCTGTCCCAGCTCGTTACTGTCCGCGCGATACTGGCAATAAGCCGGCTGGCGGAATGGCGTCGGATCGCGCTCATACTCTGCCAGCGCATCTTCGGGCACCAGCGGACCACGCCAGGTTTCACGCACCCACAGCACATCGCCGGGTTTGCCATACGGACAGTGATAACTGATATCCGTCATCGACATCATTTTGTAGCCATGCAGATGGTTAGCACTCACATCGAAAGCATGCACACCTTCGTGATGATCCTGTCCCGGGCCGAAAGCCTGAGTTTTCATAATGCGCCGGGTTTGCGTTTGCTGGCCAACCAACAGGGCACGAACACGCTGTTCGGAAAAAAGAATCGGCCGTTCTTTCATGGATTACCTCTTTTTATTAGTAGAACCCGGTTACTGCTGTAAACATCCCCTTGCTGCACTTCAGAGGATTATCATAAAGGGTATAAATCATTTTGCTTAATAATTTGTCGATGGGTCTTCAGGCGACAATGGCCGCTTTTGGTGTTAAAAAACCTCAAAATGCAAAAACCGCACCAAAGCTTATCATGCAACGTCCATAAAGCGCTGAATAGCCCGGATACAGTACGTTATAACGGTAAAAATAGGAACCTTTTCGGAATTGTTCACCTGTGATTATTGACAGTTTTTCCGTTATTTAAGGAATTTGATCGCGCGCAATGCGGCCAGCCAGATTTTTTTCTGCTGGAACAAACATTACACCCATTAAACTAATTCGCTTAGCGACGATCCGATAAGGAAAGCCCGAAAAGCGCTGAAATTGCGGTTATTTTGTATAAGAGATGCTATAAAAATGATCCAGATCTCATTTTCCTGCCGGAAAACCCTGGCAGCGCCGCTCTTTTCCTCAGCACTGAAAGAAAAGTGTCATTAGCCAGTCGCTATGATGGCTTGCCGTTTGCGCACCGATCGCGACGCAGTTTTGCGATTGAATACTACAGGGAGATAAATTATGTCACTCACACTCTGGCAATCTCGCTATGAAAGCTGGTTTCAGGCCAACTGGATCCACGATGACGGTGCCCATGATATTGCGCACTTACGCCGCGTATGGATGAGCGCACAACGGATCATGGCAGGCAGCGCCGCCAATCCGCTGGTGGTGTTAACCGCCTGCTATTTTCACGATGTGGTCAACCTGCCGAAAAATCACCCTGAACGCCATCTGGCTTCGACCTACGCCGCCACGGAAACGCAGCGTATTCTGCAACAGGACTTTACCGACTTCCCTGCAGAGCTGATTGAGGCGGTAATGCACGCCGTTAAAACCCACAGTTTCAGCGCCGGCATCCCGCCGCAGACGCTTGAAGCCAAAATCGTTCAGGATGCCGACCGGCTGGAGTCGCTCGGTGCCATTGGCCTGGCGCGGGTGTTCTATACCGCCGGGGCATTGAATCGTCCGCTGTTCGACAGTGCCGATCCGCTGGGAAAAGATCGCGAGCTGAATGATGTGAAATGGACGCTGGATCACTTCCAGAAGAAGCTGCTGCGGCTGCCGGAAACCATGCACACCGAGACCGGGCGGATGCTGGCGGAACATAATGCTGACTTCCTGGTGCGCTATATGGCCAAGCTGTATGCGGAGTTGCAGGGCAATCTGACCGGGATGGACGAAGGCGTGCTGCGGGACTTCACGCCATTACGGACCGAATATTAAATTTTTGTGACAGTATGTTAATCGAAACGGTCATCCGGTAGCGTGGAAGCAATAACAAAAAGGAGCAGCACGATGACCGAAACCGTTAATTTGACGATTAAAATTGATCCCGCACTGAAAGAAAATATTAAACAGTTGGCGCTGGAGAACCAGATTTCGATGAGCCAGGAAATTGTGCAGCGTTTGCAGGCCAGTCTGGAAACGCATCCGCATCCGGCGATTGATAATCAGGATCTGACCGAAGCGTCACCCGACGGGCTGACCAGTGCGGAAGTGAAACAGATTCGCCTGCTGCTGAAGAAGCAGGGCAAGAAGAAGAAGTAAATGCAAACCCGTCGCCTGACGGGTTTTTTATTTTATCCCGCCTCACCGCCGTGGCGAAACTGCTGCACCGTCTGCGCCAGCCGGCTGGCCTGCTGGTGCAGCGCATCTGCCGCGTTGCTCTGCTGCACACTTAATCCTTCACTGGCCTGTAACTGCTGATTGAGCGCCTCCACCTCGGCAGCAATGTGCGACACCCGGGCGCTTTGCGCGCTGGCGTTGTGTTGCAGCTCATTCAGTCGCGTCACTACTGCGCTGACCGCCTGCCCGATCTGCCCGAACAGCGTTTCCAGCGACTTCACTTTGCTGAAGCCACTATCAACATGGTGTCGGGTATGCTGGATTAGCTGATCAATCTGGCGCGTCGAGTGACCGCTTTTGGTCGAAAGTAAGCCAATCTCTTTTGCCACCACCGAGAAGCTGCGGCCATAGATGCCAGCGTGCGCCGATTCAATGGCGGCGTTCAGGGCCAGCAGGCGGGTCTGCAGCGACAGGCTATCCAGCAAATCGACTATGCCGGCAATGTCACCCGAAGCCTGCACGATGTGCCGCATCTGACTTTCCATCTGATCGACCTGACCGGCGCACTGCTGCATTAAGCGGTCGGCGGATTGCGCCTGATCGGTGGCCTGCAGCGAGAAGCGGGTGCTGTTCTCCACCTCTTCAGAGACCCGATGCAGACGCTGTGACAGATGACTGAAGCTGGCATTCTGCGCCTGATGCTGCTTGCGCGCCTGCTGGTTAGCGTGCTGCATCTCGCCCGCAGCGGCGGCCACGCTGACGGCCACTACGTCAATCTCATGAATGATGTGGCGCAGGCCCTGGCGCATCTCATCCATCGCATTGAACAGCTGTAACGTCTCACGCGACTGCCTGCGGAGTGGGGCGGCAGACGCCAGCAGATCGCCGGTGGCGATAGCCTGGAGCTGGCGACTGGCCTGCTGCAATGGCGTAATCACCCCGCGCAGCAGCAGCACGCCGCCCGCCACCAGCAGTCCGGACAGCAGCCCGGTCACCAGCAGCGACACATTGCGGGTGCCGGTTAAGCTCGCCAGCGAACTGCGATTGACGGCGGCCAGTTGGCGATTCGCCTGGCTGATCTCGCCGAACCAGGCATCGTTAAACTGCTGCTGGTAGGCTTGCATTGGCACCATAAAAAAGGCGTCGGTGCTGCTGGCGGCCAGCCCCTTAAGCTGCTCGGTTAGTCCCTGGCTCAGCAGAATAAAGCTCTGTTGCAGCGCACTGTCAGGCGCAGGCTGGTAGCGACTGAACAGCCGTTCGGCCTCGCTCAGCGAGGCGTTCGCACTCTCCGCCAGGCTTTTCCAGCTGTCGACCGATCCGCTCTGCTGGTCCTGCATCAGATAAATTCCCGCCCGATGACTGTCATCACTGGCGGTCAGCAGTTCGATGCGGGCGCGATCGAGCAGCGCCAGCCGCTCGCGCAAATCATGGGTCTGCGCCAGGCTGCGCTGCGCCTGGCTAACCTGGGCGGTCAGCAGCACAATACCGGCCGATTGCAGCAGGCAGAACAGCACCACGAACAGAATGAAATGGCCACGCAGGCTGGTCAGCCAGCCCGGCAGCGTAAGGGAAAACCGGCGATTACGACCGCGCAGCGGCAATAAAGTAAGCAGTGACATCACGCAACCCGAAATAAGAAAAAGCGCAGTATTAAGGGGTTACGTGACATCTTTGTGACAATCCGGCCGGATGACGGCAGAACAGCAGAATCGGTTTTCTTAACGGAAACCGCGCACCTTAATCAGCGCGTAACTGACGAATATGGGGCAGCAAAAGCTGAGCGACCGCCGCAAATACCGGCACCACCACCGAGTTACCAAATTGCTTATATGCCTGGGTGTCCGACACCGGGATACGGAACGGTTCACTGCCCGGTACGTCGAAGCCCATCAGGCGGGCGCACTCGCGCGGTGAGAGTCGGCGCGGACGGCGCGCCATATTGGCCGGATGATGAAACTCTGCTTCGCCCAGTGCGCTATCCCAGCCGCGATCGATCAGAATTTCCGAACCATCCTTGTAGTAACGTGCCGACAGAGTACGCACGCAGCAGTCGGGATTACGCGGATCGTTAAGCCCGAAGCCGAAGCCGTTGCCTTTAGCCTTGTGCTTTTTGGCGTACTGGTAGAGATAGCGCCACAGCACCGGTGACAGAATATATTTCTCATCTGGCTGCGGTTCCAGCAGGCTTTGCAGGCTCGGCACCTGCGGCGGGAAGAACTTTTTGATATCGCGCAGGGTGAAATCCTGACAGCCTTTGATATCGCGGCGGATGCCAACCAGCACGATGCGTTCGCGGTGCTGCGGCAGAAAATGGCGCGCATCAATGACCTTCGCATCCGGGCCGCTGGCGGCGGCATCGGCCACTTCATAGCCCAGCTCATCCAGCGTCTCCATGATAATGGCGAAGGTCCGGCCCTTATCGTGGCTCTTGAGGTTTTTCACATTTTCGAGCACGAAGAACGGTGGCTTTTTCGCCGCCAGAATGCGGGCGACATCGAAAAAGAGCGTGCCCTGAACCTGGCACTCAAAGCCGTGCGCGCGGCCCAGCGCATTTTTCTTGCTGACGCCAGCCAGCGAAAATGGCTGGCAGGGGAAACCGGCCAGCAGCACCTGATGATCGGGGATCGCCGCATCAATCGCACGGTAAATGTCGGCGTCATCGCTGAGGCCTTCCGGCTGCGTTACCTGGCGGATATCGGTGTTGAAGTGATGTTCGAGCGGATCGCTATAGTGATTGGCCTTATAGGTGCGGACCGCTTCTTTATTCCACTCGCTGGTGAATACGCATTTGCCGCCGATAGCCTCAAAGCCTTTACGAATGCCGCCAATACCGGCGAACAGATCGATAAAGCGAAACTCAGGCGCGTCATAATGAGCCGGCCGGCTGGGCAGCAGGTCCTGCAGCAGCGCCAGTTCAGCGTCACACAGCGGCGGCAGCGCGCTTTTGCCCTGGCGCACCCGGTTGAGCAACGCAGGCGTCCAGTTGAGAAAGCCGGCCTGGTGCAGTCGGGTGGTCACATCCCGGACCGAATAGATGTCGAGCACTTGCTGTAACAGTTGAGACGCATCAGACGGTGAAAGAGCAGCAGAGAGTGGTTCAGCAATGGCGGCGGGGTGCATGCGTTTTTCCTTAACAGTGAGCCGCCTATGCTATCACTCCTGACGCAGCGAGGAAATTGGCGGCGTGTGCCACCGGACCGATTGGCCGGAGGGACATTTTTTACGGCAGCAATCTGATAGCGAGCCTCTGCTGCTTTCGCTTTTCGTGGCGCAGGCTAAAGTTGAAGGACCAGCAAAAAAGGAGAATTTATGGCTGACGTTCACTCCAGCGAAACACGCAGCAAAAATATGCGTGCCATTCGCGCGCAGGATACTGCTATTGAGCAGCGTGTGGCGCTGTTGCTGAAGGATCGCGGATTCAGCTATCGGGTACAGGATAAAAATCTACCGGGCCGACCCGATTTTGTACTGCTGGAGCAGCAGGCAATTATTTTTGTGCACGGCTGCTTCTGGCATCGGCATCACTGCTATCTTTTCAAACTGCCGGCCACCCGTACCGAATTCTGGACCGGCAAGATCAACAGCAATGTCGAACGTGACCGGCGTTATGTGCGTCAGCTACAGGAGAGCGGCTGGAAGGTCCTGATCATCTGGGAGTGCGCCCTGCGCGGCAAACTGCGGCTGGCGGATGGCGATCTGCTGGAGCGGCTGGAAGAGTGGCTGCTGGCAATGACGCAGAGTGCCGAGATTGACCATCAGGGTATTCATCATTATTGCGAAGAGTGAGCCTTGCTAATCAGCAACATAATTGGTTAGATCTGCGCTTTCTCCGTGGCCAGGAGCCTGACATGAGCAGCATTAAACTGACGGTTAAACGCCTCTACCAGCTGCGCGACGAGCGCATGGTGAACACCAAAGCGACCGCGCGCGTTTACCTCGGCGACAGGCTGATCGCCACGGAAGAGATCACCGGCATGACAGAAAGCCCGGTCAGTAAGTATTTACATGCTGAAGGCGCGGCGGGTGAAGCGGTGCGGGTAGAGTGGGATTGTGAGGGCATCGCCGAGATGACGGTGACGGAAATCGAGCGCTGCCCATGTTGTCAACATAACGAACCAGACTAAGGATACGATTTTGGCGGGAACCAGCTTACTGACTTTACTTGATGATATTGCAACACTTCTGGACGATATTTCCGTCATGGGGAAAGTGGCGGCGAAAAAAACCGCTGGTGTACTGGGTGACGATCTGTCGCTGAATGCCCAGCAGGTGACCGGCGTAAAAGCCAACCGCGAACTGCCGGTGGTATGGGGCGTCGCCAAAGGATCGTTTCTGAACAAACTGATCCTGGTGCCGCTGGCGCTGATTATTTCCGCTTTCGCACCGTGGCTGATTACGCCGCTGCTGATGATCGGCGGCGCTTATCTCTGCTACGAAGGCGTGGAAAAAGTGATGCACAGTCTGCAACACGACAAGCAGCATAAATCGCCGGAAGCGCGTCAGCAGCGCCTCGAGTCGCTGGCAAAGCAGGATGCGGCGGAGTTTGAAAAGAAGAAGATTAAAGGCGCGGTGCGCACCGACTTTATTCTGTCAGCAGAGATTGTGGCCATCACCCTGGGGATCGTGTCGGAATCGCCGCTGCTCAATCAGGTGATTATTCTGGCGGGCATCGCCATTCTGGTCACCATTGGCGTTTACGGCATTGTGGCGGCGATTGTTAAAATCGACGACCTCGGCTTCTGGCTGCGCGAGAAGTCCTCACCTATCGCTCAGGGCATCGGCAGCGTGTTGCTGGCAGCGGCACCGTGGCTGATGAAGATTCTGTCCGTGGTTGGCACCATTGCGATGTTCCTGGTCGGCGGCGGCATTGTGGTACATGGCATTGCGCCGCTGCATCATCTGATTGAAGAAGTCAGCAGCGGTTTCAGCGGCTGGATCGCCATGCTGCTGAGCAACGGCGCCAATCTGGTGCTCGGTTTTATCATTGGGTCGATCGTGCTGTTGGTGGTGAACCTTATTGCCAAACTGCGCGGGAAATCGGTATAAAGCGCACTGTAATTACGGTCAGGAGAATGACGATGAACGACGACATGTTTGAATTTGATATCGACGCGCAACTTGAGCAGGCTGAAGCGAAAGCAGAGAAAAAGGCCAGCGAAGTGCCGGACGATCTGAGCGACGAAGCGGATTGCGAAGGCTGCAAAATCTGATTCCAGCCTGAACCCCATTCAAAGCGGATAATAATTATTATCCGCTTTTTTTATTTTCAACATATCCAACTGTTTAATTCTGAATTTGCCGCTTATTTGCGTGCCTTAACAGGCAGAAACCTTTTTTGACTGCTATAAAGAAAATAATCAAACCACAGGGTCAATGAGGAGGGCGCAACATGGTTTTTGCAATCAGTGAAGAAGTTCAGCACAAGAAAGACGGACAGACGATGGTGGTGACCGGCTACGCCAGCGGAATGGTCGAGTGTCGCTGGTATGATGGCTACGCGGTACGTCGTGAAGCATTTCGCAGCGAAGAGCTTAGCGCCTCAAATCCCGCCCGACAGCTTGCCAGTTAAGCGGCCTGCGATCAGGCCTGTAGGTCGCGAGATCTGACAGGCCCCGCTATACCGCATTCCCTTTACCTTTTCCGGCACACTCCCTGTGCCTGATTCTCCTCAGACGTTGCCGTCGTTATCCTCTTCTACCGCCTGATAGATGCGCTGCAGAATATCCGGGAAAGCTGACTGCACCCGACTCCAGCTCGGAATAAACGGCTTATCGTTTGGCCGTTCAATAAATGCCTGACCGGCTTCCAGAATCGACTGGGTAAACATTTCCACCGCGGCTTCCTCGACGTGCTGATCAAACTTCAGCCCGTTCATCGCCGCCTCGTGGTTGTAGATCTCCATCATATCCAGCGCATTACGGTAGTAGGTGGCTTTCAGCACCCGGAACGAGTCGCTGGTCAGCGGCACGCCCATGGTGGCCAGCTTGCGCAGCAGCGACTGCACGATGTCGCTACTCATGCGTTTCAGCCCGCCGGTACCATCCTCCTCCGCCAGCGGCTGATGCTTGTGGTCATAGTTATCGGCAATTTCCACCTGACAGGACTGACGGGTGGTGTAGTTGCGATAGATCTCTGAAAGCACGCCAATTTCCAGACCCCAGTCGCCCGGAATTTTGATGCCGTTCAGCACGTGCGTGCGCATCGCAAACTCACCCGACAGTGGATAACGGAAGCTGGAGAGATAATCGAGGTATTCCGAATGGCCATAGACTTTTTGCAGCGAACGCAGCAGCGGACCGACCAGCAGACGCCCGACGCGGCCGTTCAGCTTCCCGTCGGCGACGCGGGCATAGAAGCCCTTGCAGAATTCATACTGAAACGCCGGATTAGCCACCGGATAGAGCAGGCGAGCCAGCATGCCGCGCTCATAGGTGACGATATCGCAGTCATGCAGCGCGACGCAGCTGGTGCGGTCAGAAGCCAGCGTATAGCCGGTGCAGAACCAGACGTTGCGTCCCTTGCCTGGATTAGTAGGCGATAAGCCTTCTTTATCCAGCTCGGCATCAATCGCCTTGAGACGTGGGCCGTCATTCCACAGAATGCGGTGCCGCTGCGGCAGGCGTGAGAAAAACTCGCGGGCAAACAGAAACTGATCGCGGTCAGCGCGATCGAGGCCAATCACGATCTCATCAAGGTACGGCACCTTCGCCAGCTCATCGACAATCTTAGTCAGCGCCGGTCCTTCCAGTTCAGAAAACAGCGAGGGCAGGATCAGCCCCATCTTGCGTTTGCGGGCAAAGCGCACCATCTCCTTTTCCAGTGATTCCACGCTGCGGTGGGTGAGATTATGAAAATTGGTAATAACGCCGTTCTGAAAAAAATCACTCATCGCACCATCCTTTTAATGCCCGTGGGCAGCTTACAGAGGTTGAGTCAAAAAGTAGTCCAGCCCTTCACGCCAGCCTTCAGGGCCATAGTGCGCCGTATGGTAGACCTGCTGCTGATCGGTCCGGCTGAGGGTGACCGGTGTTTTACTGTAGCCTTTAATCACGACGGCGTAGTCGACCGCGTCCAGCATCGGCGCGTCGTTAGGCCCGTCGCCCAGTCCGATAGTGGTAAAGGCGGAACCAGACTGTTGTGCCAGTAGCCAGCGCACCGCCTCGCCTTTGCCGCTGCCGGCTGGCATGACGTGCCAGAACCGGCCGCCCTGGGCCAGCGCCAGTCCTTCAGCGGTCAGCGCGGCGCGGAAACGGTCAAAAGCCTCGTCACTGTCGCGCCAGACCACCACTTCAGAAGCATCGCGCTGGCGTGACAGGGCGGCATCCGCTTCACTCAGGCCGGTCATTGATGAGACCGCCTGATCGGTAAAGTCATGAAAGCCGGTAAACCGGTACTGCGTTTGCAGCGCCGCCAGCCGGCTACAGATCGCCTCATAGGTCAGGCTATTGTCGGGCAGATGAGTTCGCTGCTCCCCGCTCTGGACCACTGCGCCGTTTTCCGCAATAAACGGCGCACCGGCAATGCCGAGCCTCTTCTGTAGCGGGATAATTTCGGCTGCCGTTTTGCTGGAACAGATCACCAGCGGGACGTCATGTTGTTTCAGGGTGGTCAGCCACGGCGTGGCGGCATCCCAGCGATAGCTGTGGTGGTCGAGCAGCGAACCATCGAGATCGGTAATAATCATTAACGGCTGTTGAAGATCGGGCATCGGTCAGCTCCTGTCAGCACGGCTAAAGCGGCGATTTTTCAATATTATAGTTGAATATGGCTCACACTTTTTTCTTAAGCGCCCGCCGGATAAATCCAGGAATAATCTTAAATCGAAACGTTGTGGATCGGCGGGATGCATGAAGTGTGCAGCGGCTAAGTCGCTGTCTGCTGCGGTGTTTTCGGTAACATATGCCGCCTTATTCACCGTTTCGTTGCAGAAATGTGCATAGCAGAGACTTGTCTTAAAAAAGGGAAGGCGTAGTCTGCAAGGGTGTTAAGAATTCCCTGGTGTAACGAATTGAAATTTTTACCCGGCCATCCCGCCGGGTATTTTTTTTGAAATCGTTTTCAGCGGTTTGCCTCACAGGAACGACAGTCACAGATATCCATTTCAAAGGCGTCGGCCAGTTCAGTTCCGCGCTGCAACAGCTGCGGTGCTGGTCGCTCATCAGCCACTGGCGGCTGCGCCATAGATTCGTGCATCTCAGCGGCATTCCCGGCCTGTAACGCCTCCAGCAAACGATCAACATCAACATTCATCGCTGACTGAGACGGTTCGGTATGCTGTTTTTCGCCTGTCATTTTCTGACTCCCGCGCGCGGACAGAATGATCAGTATAGTGGCTGGTGCAGAAAGAGGTGAGGGGGCGATCACAGCAAAAAAAAGCCCGCGCTGCGCGGGCAAAATCCTTGTTACTTTTAGGTTGACTGCCCCTATGGGGTTGGCGCAGTAGGGAGAGTGTAAGGCGGGCGCGCGTCAGAAGTCTTGCGGCGAAGTGTTAAGGAATTGAAAAAACGCAGGCTTACTCAGATTTACCTGACTTTTCGCTCATTGAGAGCAGAATCGGCTATAGTTCGTGATAAAGTTGATTTTTATCAATACCTAAAGGAATGGTTATGGACATCTTAAGAATTATTATCGCGATCCTGTTACCGCCACTTGGCGTCTTTATGCAGGTTGGTTTCGGTGGTGCCTTCTGGCTGAACATCCTGCTGACGCTGTGTGGCTACATTCCGGGTATCGTGCACGCTGTATGGGTGATTGCCCGTCGCTAACGCTCGGCATCACTGCGGTTCTTCGTTTAGACTGTGCAACAGGAAATAATCAGGAGAACCGAAATGAAGGTGAATGACCGCGTCAGCGTTAAAACCGATGGTGGCCCGCGCCGCGTCGGAACTATTCTGGCCATGGAGCCGTTTAATGAAGGCACCATGTTTCTGGTGGCGCTGGAAGATTACCCGTTAGGCATCTGGTTTTTTAACGAGGATGGTCATCCGGAGGGGATTTTTGTTGAGCCTTACAGCACAGAATAAACCGGCCGGCACGTCGCGCCACTGCTGATGCGATCCTCCTCCCCGTGGCGGGGAGGAGGCAAAGCCAGACCGCCGTCACTGACCCGACGGCATCACTGCTCTATTAATTCTGCACTTCCCTGTCGGCACTCTCTGTCTGCACTCCAACTGCGCTTAAAACGTTTCCCAGTTATCATTACCGCTTGCCAGTGCCGGACGAGGCGCAAGGGCAGGGGTTTTCACCGGCGCGGTGGCGCGGCTGGCGGTGCCAGCCAGCACCGGCGTATCCTGCAGGCGGAAAGCCGATACCGCCTGAGTCAGTTTACCGGCCTGATCTTCCAGCGATGCAGCCGCCGCAGAGGCTTCTTCGACCAGCGAGGCGTTCTGCTGGGTGACATTATCCATTTCGGTAACGGCCTGGCTGACCTGCTGAATCCCACGGCTCTGTTCGTCAGAGGCGGCGGCAATCTCTGCCATGATATCGGTGACCCGACGTACCGCTTCGACAATCTCGCCCATAGTGTTACCGGCAGCGCCGACCTGCTGCGAACCATCTTTAATCAGCGTGACCGACTCGGCAATCAGCGACTCAATCTCTTTTGCTGCCTGCGCACTGCGCTGTGCCAGATTACGGACCTCACTCGCGACCACCGCAAATCCCCGACCCTGCTCACCGGCACGAGCGGCTTCGACCGCCGCGTTCAGTGCCAGAATGTTGGTCTGAAAGGCGATGCTGTTGATGACGTTGGTGATCTCGGCAATCTTTTTCGAGCTACCGGAAATGTTGGTCATGGTTTTTACAACGCCGCTGACCAGGTCGCCGCCACTGCGGGCTTTACCGGAGGCATCGGCGGCCAGCTGGCTGGCGTGATGGGCATTTTCGGCGTTCTGCTTCACCGTGGCGGTGAGCTGTTCCATGCTGGCGGCCGTCTGTTCCAGTGCTGCCGCCTGCTGTTCAGTACGCGAGGAGAGGTCGGTATTGCCAGCAGAGATTTCGCTGGAGCCCTGATAAATGGCGACGGCACCTTCACGCACCGTGCCGACGGTTTTTACCAGCGACTGCTGCATTAACTGCAGATTGTGGATCAGGGTGCCTATTTCGCTGCGACCATGTGGCAGCGGTGGTGCCGTCAGGTCGCCCTGTGCGATACGCTCAATGCGTGACACCGACTGACGCAGCGGATTAATCACCACCCGACGCAGGAAGACAAAGGTCAGCAGCACCAGCAGCAGCGCAGCGCCAAAGGCCACCGCCATCGCAATAAAGCCAATACGCGACTGATGGTTGGCTTCGGCGGTGATCGCATTGGCGCGGTCGGTACGGATTTTGATCGCCTTCAGCAGCACCGCATTGTAGTCGGCGTCCAGTTTGCGGGTAACGTCGGTTTCCTGCGCGATAATGCCTTCGAAGCTGCCTTGCTTACCGGCGTTAATCATCGGTATCAGGCCTTTCTCAATATAGTCGTTAAAGCGTGCCTGCAGCGTGGCATCCAGCGCGACATCCTCGGGCGACTTCACCTTGCGGTCGGCGTAGACTTTAAACCCGTCTTTAGCCTGCTGAATACGTTTCTCTGCCGACGCGAGATTAGCGCGAAACTCATCCATCTCACCGATACGCGCCGCGGCGCCGGCCTGAATAACCGTCAGACGGGCAGTACGTAAGTGGTTTGAACTGTTCGAGATACCCATCCGCACCTGAATTTCGTCAGTGGCGTCACTGAGCGAGTGATTACCTGAAATAAGAAAGTAACTGGCGACACCAATACAGAGTGCAAACAGCAGCAGAATGCCGCCGAAGATCAGGCTAAACAGCGGGACAAGGCGGAGGTTCTGCCATATACCCGAGGTGTTCTGTCCATCATTAACCAATGCAGTGTTCATATCCTTGCTCTCTTGAGGCTGTTGTTATAAGGCTTAACATCGGCAAAAGAGCGGAAAGGCTTAGCGGCAGGAGTGAGATCTGGCTCCCAGTTTGAGGCAAAAAAAAACCGGCCATCCTGGCCGGTTTTCATTGCGGGTCGTTATCTTACGTTAACGTAGATACCCGACGTGACGTTATCAGTTAAACGCACCACATGATAAATAACCTGCTTATTATGGGTTTTGATTTTGCGTTTAATATTACCTTTATGTGACGAAACAGTTTTCGCCTTTATTTGCATTTTATCTGAGATCTGAATGGTGTCATGACCTGACATCCACATCTTCAGCATATTTGACTCGGTCTGGCTCAGCGTTAATGGATGAACATCCATTCCTGAAGAGATACGCGCAGACTGATTGAGTTTTTTCTGCAAATAGGTGCTAAGTAACGAATCCAGAGTCGATGTCTTTATCGATTTTGACGTAATAATCAGGTTCTTACGAACGTAGAGGTATTCCTCAAAATGGATATTGCTTATCGCCATGAATATAAAGAACAGCGTATCAGGGTGCTGCGTAATAATGCTGCGGATACGTTCGCTGGAGTCGGGTTCATGAATAAAGCAGTCTTCATTAATAAAGACGACACCAGGTTTTAATTGTTCACATTTTTGCTGTAGTTGCTCAATATCGGAGGCAGAAGTGATATTTTTCTTCTTAACTCCTTTAAAAGACATGTAGTCCGATAATCCCAGGCGTGTGTAGTTGCAGGAATCCATAATAATCGTTGGCATAATAGCGACCCTCACCAATTTGTTATCCGTTTAAATCAACGATGAATTACGCGTTGCGGTACGAGAGAGATTTCTAAGGCACTTTTTTATTCTGCTCGTGCAGTGTGGTAACAGGCAAACGCCTGTAAAAGTCTTCATCCCTGACCCGTTCTGCAAAAATATTGTGCTGCTTTGACGTCACACATTCTCCGGTTATGGCGGGGAATGCCAGTGAAAAACCGGAGGTTAAGTAAGACTCTGTTTTTGGGAGCGCTGTCACTATCGCTGAAAACCCGGAGTTTTCTGATAGGACAAATCTTAAAAACATTTGTTTTACGAAAGTGTGATGTCTCAGCGT
This sequence comes from Pantoea brenneri, assembly GCF_038594305.1. NCBI lineage: Bacteria > Pseudomonadati > Pseudomonadota > Gammaproteobacteria > Enterobacterales > Erwiniaceae > Pantoea > Pantoea brenneri. Next base: position 728,129 of record NZ_JBCGBG010000001.1, read on the forward strand.
GTGTTGACAATGCCGGAAAAAACATTTTTTAACAAGAAAAATCACTAAAGAATTTTTTTTGTTCAAATTCAATGAATTGCCTTTTTTATCAACAAATTCACAGTCTAACCGCTGCTGTGAACCGCCCAACTAAAATACGCGAAGCCCGGTTTAATAAGAATTATTTTCAGACTCTCAGCACATTTATCAGAATTTCCTTAGTTGCATTCTGGAAAATATGGTTTGAAAAATGCACGGATGGTTTTGCGTTACTTAAGTATCAGTAAGCAAAGATAGTTAGAAACTTAATGTTCAGGGACGGGATAGTTCTGTCAGGAACAGGGCGAGTAAATCAAACACTTCACCGAACAAATGCTCACAGAACGGGGCGAGCAGTGGCATCAGCATACTGATAGTCAAAATGCCTACTGATAAGGTGATCGGGAAGCCAATTGCGAAGATTGATAACTGTGGTGAAACACGGTTTAACAAACCTAGTACCAGATTTAGCATGAGGAGCAAAACGATTAAGGGTAGCGCTAACATCATGCCATTAAGGAAAATTAATCCGCCCGACTTCACCAGCGCCATAAACGCATTGGCATTCAGTGGATGTCCGCCAATCGGCAACGTATGAAAACTGTCCGCCAGCAACGAGATCAGCCACAGGTGTCCGTTGAAGGTCAGGAACAGTAACATCGCCAGCATGTCTAAAAAACGCGCCAGTACCGGCATGTTGAGGCGGCTGCCGGGATCAAAAAAGGTGGCGAACGACAGGCCCATCTGTAAGCCAATCACTTCCCCGGCGGTCCGCACCGCGGCAAAAGCAAACTGCATGGTAAAGCCAAGCGCAATGCCAATCAGCATCTGCTGGATCAGCAGCCAGAAGCCGGCCGGCGAAAACAGCGTCACGTTAACCGGCGGCAGCAGCGGCATTAACAGCCAGGTGATCATCACTGCCAGACCAATTTTGACCCGGTGACTGATAGATCGTTCATTAAGCAGCGGCGCAGAGGCCAGCAGCGCCAGAATACGCACCAGTGGCCAGAAGAACTGGCTCACCCAATGTACCAGCTGGCTGCTGTCGAGAGTAATCATCAGCCGATGATGTAAGGCAGGTTGGAAAAGACGGTGCGGATATAGTCGAGCAGCAGATTCAGCATCCACGGGCCGGCAATAATGCCGGTGGTCGCCACCGCCAGAATTTTCGGAATGAACGACAGGGTCTGTTCATTGACCTGAGTGGCGGCCTGCAACAGGCTGATAAGCAATCCACTGACCAGCGCGGCCAGCAGCATCGGGGCGGCCAGCATCAGCGCGACGCGCATCGCTTCCTGGCCCATTACCATTACTGATTCGGGTGTCATGTTGTGCTCCGGGAATAGGGGGGATCAGGAGTAGAAGCTTTGCGCCAGTGAGCCGACCAGCAGTTGCCAGCCATCGACCAGCACAAACAGCATCAGCTTAAACGGCAGTGAGATTGTCGCCGGTGGCACCATCATCATCCCCAGCGCCATCAGCACGCTGGCCACCACCAGGTCAATAATCAGAAACGGGATAAACACGGTAAAACCAATCTGGAAAGCGGTCTTCAGCTCGCTGGTCACGTAAGCGGGCAGCAGGATGCGCATCGGCACCGCTTCCGGGCCGGCAATCGGCGCGGTATTCGCCAGGCGAGCGAACAGGGCCAGATCCGCTTCACGGGTCTGACGCAGCATAAACTCACGCAGCGGCTGGGCGCCTTTCTCGATCGCCACATCCATGCTGATTTTGTCCTGGCTGAACGGCAGGTAGGCGTCCTGATAAATCTTGTCGAAGGTCGGCGCCATAATAAAGAAGGTCAGAAACAGCGACAGCCCCAGCAGAACCTGGTTCGGCGGTGCAGAGGGCGTACCCAATGCGTTACGCAGCAAACCAAACACAATGATGATGCGGGTAAAGCTGGTCATCATCAGCAGCACCGCCGGAATAAAGGTCAGGGCGGTGATAAACACCAGCGTCTGCACCGGCAGCGACCAGCTCTGGCCGCCGTTTGGCAGCGCATGACTCACCAGGCCCGGAAGCTGGGCATGGGCAACCGGTGCCAGCAACAGCAGTGGCAATAAAGGAAGCAGTCGACGCATCATTGGGGTTTTCCGGGACGTTTAACCAGGTTCTGTAACAGCTGACGAAAATCCTGTGGGGCAGCCTGTGCTGGCGTATTCTCCAGCGGCGCACCCGGCGGTAGCGTATGCAGATGGGTAATCTGCTGTGCGGTCACGCCAAGCACCAGACGGGCATCGGCGGTATCGACAATCACCACCCGCTCACGCTGGCCGACCTGCACGCTGGCGGTCAGTTTAAGCTCCTGGCCGCTCACCTTCTTCGGCGCGAAGCCAAAGCGGCGTGCCAGCCAGGCGCAGGCCAGAATCAATAAAATAATCACCGCTAACATGCTGCTGACCTGCACCACCATTGAGCCGGTGGAAATCGGCTGAGCGTGTGGCGCAGCAGGTTGCAGACTTTGATTCTGGCTAGTCATTCTCAGCGACTCAGACGACGCATACGTTCGGACGGAGTAATAATGTCAGTGATGCGCACGCCATATTTGTCGTTGACCACCACCACTTCACCCTGAGCAATCAGGTAACCGTTGATCAGAATATCCAGCGGTTCGCCTGCCAGGCCGTCGAGCGACACCACTGAACCCTGCGCCAGACGCAGCAGCTCTTTGATGGTCATCTTGGTACGGCCCAGTTCCACGGTCAGTTTGACCGGGATATCCATGATCAGATCGATATCCTGCAGTGAGCCAGAAACGTTACCGCTCTCGAATGACTTAAACACGTCATCGGTTTGCGGGGCGCTGCTGCTGCCGGTCTGCTCATTCATTGCTTCAGCCCACAGATCGTCCGCAGAGATATCGTCAGACGGCTTATTACTGTCACTCATGGGGCTGTTCCTCGTTCAGCGAATTCAAAATCGGGTTAATCAGGTGTTCGACACGCAGGGCATATTGGCCATTCATCGTGCCATATTGGCTGGTTAAGACCGGCACGCCATCGACATGGGCGATAATGCGTTCCGGTTTCTCAATCGGCAGCACGTCGCCGGGCTTCAGCTGCAAAATCCGTGACAGACGCAGCGAGGTTTCGGCAAAGTGTGCAATCAGTTCCAGCTCTGAGTGCTGCACCTGTTTTACCAGGTTGTCACGCCAGTGGTTATCTTCCTGGCGCGAGTTCTCGAGCGGCGGATTGACCAGCAGTTCGCGCAGCGGCTCAATCATTGAAAACGGAATGCAGATATTAAATTCACCCACCAGGTTACCAATCTCCACCTGGAACGGCGTGTTAACCACGATGTCGTTCGGTGAAGTGGTGATGTTGGTGAATTTCACCTGCATCTCTGAACGCACATACTCGACGTCCAGTGGATAAATGGCTTTCCATGCGTCGCTGTAACCGTCCAGCGCCAGCTTCAGCATGCGACGGATAACGCGCTGCTCAGTATGGGTAAACTCGCGACCTTCTACTTTGGTCGGGAAGCGACCATCGCCACCGAACAGGTTATCAACCGCGATAAACACCAGACTGGGTGAAAACACTACCAGCGCCGTACCGCGCAGCGGCTTCAGGTGGATCAGGTTCAGGTTGGTCGGCACCGGCAGGTTGCGGGCAAACTCGTGATACGGCTGAATCTTGATCGCGCCGACGCTGATATCCGGGCTACGACGCAGCAGGTTAAACAGCGCCATACGGAAACTACGGGCAAAACGCTCGTTAATAATCTCCAGCGCCTGTAAACGCTCGCGCACCACGCGGCGCTGGGTATTCGGGTCGTAAGGACGAATATCGCCTTCCGGCCCGTTTTGTTTCTTTTCTTCTTCCGCGCTGCCACTGTCGCCGTTTAATAGGGCGTCAATTTCAGCCTGGGAGAGAATGCTATCGCCCATTGATTCACCTCAAAATGAAGGCAGTAAACAGCACATCGTTCACGGCCTGCGGAGGTTGACCTTTTACCAGTGGTGGTGCCAGCGCCTGTTTGATTTGTTCAACAAGCGCTTGCTTTCCTTGCTCCGTCGCCAGCGCCGCAGCGCTCTGACGCGAGAGCAGCAGCAGCAGACGACTGCGCACCTCAGGCAGATAGTCATTTAACCGACGCCGTGTATCCTCATCGGCCAGACGCAGGGTAAAGCCTACGTACAGCACGCGGTCAGGATCGTTGTCGGGATTGACCAGGTTAACCGTAAATGTATCAAGTGCAAAAAAGACCGGGGCGGGAGGCGGTTCGACTTTCGCCACCTCCGGCTTATCGCCCTCATGTTTATTCATCATTCGCCAGACTGCATAGCCTGCCACGCTGCAAGCGGCCAGCGTCACAATGAGCAACACCGGAATTAAGAGTTTACGTTTGCGGCCTTTAGCTTTCGCGTTATCAGACATGTTTGCAGTTACTTCCTGTGAATTATGGGCAAGCCTCTCGGCTCACTTGGACAGATTATCCCGCGTCTTAAGTCAAACAATGGGAAGAAAAGACGCGGGTTTTACGCTTACCTTCAGCGTTTGTCGCTATCAGGCAAAAGTGTCGACCGCGCCATTACCGTTTACCCGCGCCTGAAGAGCGGCGGGAACGGCAATCGGCGTGATGTCGGTGTCACTATCCTGAGCGAGAGAGAAGCGGCCATGCTGTCCATCGCGGCGCGCCTCCTGCTGTTGCTGGAAGTTCTGGCCTTGCGCGGAACTGTCACTGCTGACCTGACTCTCACCCAGGTGGATTCCGCTCTCTGCCAGCGCACTGCGCAGCTGCGGAATCGCGGCTTCCAGCGCCGCTCTGACGTGGCTATGGCCGGAAACCAGATTAATTTGTGCCTGGTCGTTATCCAGTTTCAGGCTGATCTGGATGGCGCCCAGGTCTGCCGGATGTAAGCGCAATTCGGCGTTTTGCTGACCGTTGCGGCTGAACATCACAATTTGCTGGCTTAACGCCTGCTGCCACTCATCGCTGCCCAGCTGCGCATTCAGCATCGGGGTCGAGGGCGTGCTGGTGGTCGACGACGCCATTACCGGCGGCGCCAGGCTGCTGGCGCTGGAGATCGGCGTGCTGGCGATCAGCGAATTATCGCTGGCACTGGCTTTGATGGCGGCCTGATCGTCCTGTCGGGTTAAATTGCTCAGCACCTGCTGAAAACTGCTATCCAGCGTCTGCTCGGGGCTGAGGCTGTTACTGTTCACCGCAGCCGTGCTGCTCTGGCTGGCTGTGCTACTCACCGCGGGCGCATTCAGCGCGGCGGTTTTAACCCCAGGCGAACTCTCCGCGCCGGGTTCTTTGCTCGCCTGATCGCTGCCGGTGAGCATCTGTGCCAGTGACGTCAGGCTTTTGCGCGCGCTGTCGTTCTGGACAGCCAGTTCACCCTGCGCCTCACTGACCGGGCTGACGGCTGCGCTGGTGGCGGCCGGCGTGGTCGGTAACATGGCGAACAGCGCCTGCACATTTTGCATATCGCTGGCACTTAAGGGCGCGGCTTCTGACTTGTCTTTATCATCGGCTGATTTTGTGCCGGCTTTAATATTTTCCGGCTTAAACAGTGCGCTTAGCGCCGCCGGATTATCCAGTGCGGCGATCAGGGCATTCAGTGGTGCGCCAGGCTGCGCATCGGTGTCGCTTTCTGTTTTGAGATCAGCCGATTGCGCCGCTTTTCCCTGCTGTTTCGCCAGGCTCAGCAACTGGTTTCCCAGCGCGGTCAGAAAGTCGTGCGGCAGGGCATCGGTGCCGGCAGCTGCATCGGTTGAAACTGATGTATCCGCGTCGGTTTTCACCGCCGCTTTCATGGCAATGTTTGGCAGCGTAATCATTCGCCTCTCCTCAAAGCGGCCCGTTGGGCAAATTCATCCATCCGTTTCTGGTCGAGACGGTTTTCCTGTCGTAATGCATTTTCCGCTGCCCGGGTGATCAGCGTCTGATAGGCGTTCAGCCGCTGCTGTTTCTCACGCCAGTTGATCAGCGCCTGCTCAAGACGCTGGTTCCAGTTATTGAGCTGGTTGCGGTGCTGATCGATCGCTTTTTCCAGCGTCTGAATAAACTGGTGGTAGTTGGTCCAGCGGGTGCTGGCAATCCCGGTCGACATATCGTCATTCAGCTTGTTGCGATATTCGTCCTGGTAGTCGAGCAGCATGGTCAGCTGCTCATTGGCAGCCTGCTGACCGCGACGCATATCGCCGAGATAGATGGCGGCGCGTTCCAGATCCTGTTCCGCTAAATCGCGTAGCGTGTCGATGGCATTTGCAGTTTTCATTGCCGTTACCTCGCGTTAATCGCGTCGATTAGCCGAACAGCGCATGCAGATGCAGGCAGGCGTCGTCATAATCGCTGCGTTCGAAAATGCCCTGTTGCAAAAAGGCTTCCATCTGCGGATAGAGTTTGATCGCTTTATCCAGCATCGGGTCGCTGCCTGCGGCATAGGCGCCCACGCTGACCAGATCGCGGTTACGCTGGAAACTGGACAGCAACTGCTTGAACTGGCGTACGCGCGCATAGTGGTTTTCATCAATCAGCGAGGTCATCGCACGGCTGATTGAGGCTTCAATATCGATCGCCGGATAGTGACCGGCTTCTGCCAGCCGCCGCGACAGCACGATGTGACCGTCGAGGATGGCGCGCGCCGAGTCAGCAATCGGGTCCTGCTGATCGTCGCCTTCGGTCAGCACGGTATAGAAGGCGGTAATCGAGCCGCCGCCGTCGATGCCGTTACCGGCGCGTTCCACCAGCGCCGGCAGCTTGGCGAACACCGACGGTGGATAGCCTTTGGTGGCCGGAGGTTCACCGATCGCCAGCGCGATCTCACGCTGCGCCATGGCGTAGCGGGTCAGGGAATCCATGATCAGCAGCACATGTTTGCCGCGATCGCGAAAATCTTCGGCGATGCGGGTGGCGTAGGCGGCACCCTGCATACGCAGCAGCGGCGAAACGTCAGCCGGCGCGGCGATCACCACCGAACGCGCGCGGCCTTCGGCACCGAGAATATTCTCGATAAAATCTTTTACTTCGCGGCCACGTTCGCCGATTAGCCCGACCACAATCACGTCGGCTTCGGTGTAGCGCGCCATCATGCCGAGCAGTACGCTTTTACCGACGCCCGAACCGGCGAACAGGCCCATACGCTGGCCGCGTCCTACCGTCAGCAGGGCGTTAATGGCGCGAACGCCGGTGTCCAGCACATCGGTAATCGGGGTACGCTGCAGCGGGTTGAACGGCGGGGTGATCAGCGGCGCGCGGTAACCGGTATCCGGTGACGGCAGGCCATCCAGCGGGCGTCCGCTGCCGTCCAGTACCCGGCCCAGCAGCTGCGGACCCAGCAGCATTTGCTTACCGGCCTGCGGGTTTTCACCGTTCTGCAGTGCGTACACCCGCGCGCCCGGTAAAATGCCATCCACTTCTTCCAGCGGCATCATCAACAGTTTTTGTCCGTTGAATCCCACCACTTCGCTTTCGATCTCGCTGATGGTTTTGCCATCATTACGTTCAATGATGCAGGTCGCGCCGAGCGGTAACTGCAGGCCAGTCGCTTCCAGCACCAGGCCGGTGGCACGGGTCAGTCGCCCGTAACGGCGAACCGGCTGAACCTGAGCAATTCGCTTTTCGAACGCGTCGAGCGCGCCCAGCCAGCGATTGAGCCGAGTGGTCATTACACTTCTCCTGGCGCGGCAAGGCGGCACAGTTCCTGCCAGCGCGTCGCCACGCTGGCATCCAGATCGCCATCTTCGGCGCTGAGTTTACAGCCGCCTGGATGCAGGGTACTGTCCGCCAGTAAACGCCAGCCGTGCAGGTCGAGCGTCGGGCCGAGCGTCTGCTCGATACGTTGCAGATCGTCCGGGTGCACCCGCAACTGCGGCTTGCCGTTGAACATCGGTTCCTGCTGCAGTAATCCCTGAATCTGACGCAGCAGGGCGCTGCCATCGACCGCAGTCGCCTGGCCAATTACCGAGCGGGCGGCTTCAAGTGCCAGCTGCATCAGGCGCGAGGCGATAACGCTGTCCAGCGACTCCAGCGTGTTCTGGAACTCAGTGACCAGCTGCTGCATCCGCGCCTGTAACGGCGCGTGCTGCTGCTGAGCATCTGCCAGACCCTGCTGAAAACCGGCTTCATAACCGCTTTTCTGACCTTCGGCAAAACCCTGCTGCTGACCTTCGTTGTAGCCCTGAGCCTGCGCCTCTTTACGCATCTGCTGTTGCTGGCGTTCGAGCAGCTGCTGCTGCTCATCAACCCCGGAATCAAATTCGGTGATCTCGGGCAGCGGCTCCGGTTCAGGCTGGTCGAAGCGGCCTAGATCGGCCGGCTGCCACAGTTGCCATGGGCGGGCAGAAAATGCATCAGACATAGGTTTCCTCGCCACCACCAATCACCATCTCGCCCGATTCGGCTAAGCGGCGCACCACCAGCAGGATTGCTTTCTGCTCGTTTTCCACCGCCGACATCCGCACCGGACCGCGGTTGGCCAGATCGTCGCGCAGGATATCGGCCGCACGGGCTGACATGTTTTTGAGGAATTTTTCGCGCAGCGGCTGTTCGGCACCTTTCAGTGCAACCAGCAGCTGCTCGGACTCCACTTCCTGCAACAGGCGCTGGATACTGCGGTCGTCCACTTCCACCAGGTTTTCGAACAGGAACATCTCGTCGATAATTTTCTGAGCCAGTTCGCCGTCGAAGTCGCGTACTGCTTCGATAACCGCTTCTTCCTGCTGCGTCTTCATCAGGTTGATGATCTCGGCTGCGGTTCTCACGCCGCCCATCTTCGCGCGCTTGAGGTTGGTACCGTCCAGCAGACCGTTGAGCACTTCGGTCAGTTCGGCCAGCGCCGCTGGCTGGACACCGCCAAAGGTGGCGATACGCAGCATCACATCGTGACGCAGACGCTCGTCGAACAGCGCCAGAATATCCGCCGCCTGACCACGCTTGAGGTGGACCAGGATGGTGGCGATGATCTGTGGATGCTCGTCGCGGATCAGGTCGGCAGCCGCCTGCGGCTCCATAAAGTTGAGCGTCTCCATCCCGCTGGTGGTTTCGCGGGTTTCGAGAATATCTTCCAGCAGGCTGGAGGCGCGCTCTTCGCCCAGTGCTTTGATCAGCACCGAACGCAGGTAATCGTTGGAGTTAAGGCTCAGCGCCGCAAACTGCTCGGCATCGGCTTCAAACTCGCGTAACACTTCCGTCAGCTGCTTGTGCGAGACCTGACGCATGTTGGCCATCGCGGCGCTCAGGTGCTGCACTTCACGCTGGTTCAGGTGTTTGAAAACTTCCGCTGCGCGCTCTTCGCCGATAGTCATCATCAGGATGGCGCTTTTTTCGGTTCCGGTCAGACTCATAGCTCTTTACTCATCCATTCGCGAATCACCAGCGCAACAACGCGCGGATCGTTTTCAGACATGTCGCGGATGCGTTGACTCATCACCTCTGCGCTCATGCGGTTGTTAGACTTACGTTCCTGATCCAGCTCATCTTTGCTGAGCTGAACGCTATAGGCTTCTTCTTCTGCCGGTTCAGCGGCACGGGCAGCAGCAGCTTCTGCAGCGGCTTTCTCCGCAGCCTGCTTACGCACCAGATGCGGACGGACCAGCTTGCGATACAGAATGAAGGCAACCAGAGCAACCAACAGCCATTTACCGGCATTCATCAGCTGATCAAAGAACGCTTGCTGCTGCCAGAAGGGCAGATCACCGGTCGTCGGTTCGGTGGTATTGAACTGCGAGTTCACCACGTTCACGCTGTCGCCGCGGGTCTGGGAGTAGCCCATCGCTTCACGGGTCAGGTCTTCAATCTGCTTCAGTTGCTGTTCGTTCAGCGCAACCGCTTTCCCTTTATCGTCTTCGCGATAGTTGACCACCACCGCCACCGACAGACGCTGGACATCGCCGACGTTAAGCTTGGTATGACGAATAGTGCGGTCCAGCTCATAGTTAACCGTATCATCACGGCGTGAGTTGGTCGGCGTGCCGCTGGCCGCGGCGGTGCTGGTGGTCTGGCCGGCATTATTCTGTCCGTTAGCATTCTGACCATTGGCGTTCTGACCGTTGGCATTCTGGCCGTTAGCTGCGGGTGCATTGACCGGCGCGGTGTTGGCTGGCGCAGGCTGGTTGGACAATGCGCCCGGTACGCCGCCCGGATAAGGGCTGCCTGATTGATCGCTGGTGCTGGTCTGACGCGAGCGAATCGCGGTAGCAGATGGATTCGCATTAGGCTGATATTTCTCATCCGTCTGCTCGCTGGTGTCGAAGTTGATCTGCGCGGTAACCTGCGCATGCACGTTGCCCTGGCCCAGAATCGGATTCAGGATCGCTTCGATACGTTGCTGATAACGCGTTTCAACATCAGAGGCATACTTCAGCTGAGCATCATTCAGATCGCGGCCGACGCTATCGGAACGGGTCAGCAGGCGACCGGTCTGATCGACCACGGTAACGTTACCCGGCGGTAAACCCGCCACGCTGCTGGAAACCATGTGGGCGATGGCCTGAATCTGACCTTCATCCAGTGCACGGCCAGGCTGCAGGGTTAAGGTGACTGATGCCGACGGTGCTTTCTGCTCACGGACAAATAAGGTGGGTTTAGGCATCGCCAGATGGACGCGGGCGGTTTTTACCGGACCCAGCGATTCGATGGTGCGAGCCAGCTCGCCTTCCAGCGCGCGCTGATAGTTGACCTGCTCGCTGAACTGGCTGATACCGAACTTCTCTTTATCCAGCAGTTCGAAACCAACTGAGCCGCCTTTCGGCAGACCCTGCTGTGCCAGACGCAGACGCAGCTCATGCACCTTCTCATCCGGCACCATCAGCGCACCACCATTTTCGGCGAAGCGATAGGGGATATTCATCTGCGTCAGCTGCGTGACGATTTCACCGCCATCTTCATTCGACAGATTGTTATAGAGAACGCTGTAGCTGGGCGCTTTGGCCCACAGCACCATCGCAATCACGATAGCGATAACGGCGGCGGCGGCGACGACTAAAGGAATACGCGGATTTGCGCGCAGGCGAGCGAGAAGGTCACCGAAGCCTTTCTTTTCTTGATCTTGTGTGGCGGCTGCACTCGCATTCATGACCGATTCCTGCCTGACGTAATTGACCGGGTTAGTTGAGATGGCAAAACAGACTCCCTGACCTGCGTAGATAAAATTTCCACTTCAATGCCAGGCATTATTTGTTGAAACCAAAAATTCGATGGCTGGATAAGCCGGGTTTTTTGCTGTCATTTAGCGCCTTTGTCTCATTGACAACGTGTTAGATTTTTGAACACAGAAAAACCCCACTCTTTTATATGAGGTATCGTTAATGTCCATTCAGGCAATCGACGGCGTACTGCAACAGCTTCAGGTCACCTCGCTGCAGGCGAGCAACCGCAGCAACGAAGCCCCTAACCAGATCGATTTTGGCGCCACCATGAAAGCTGCGCTGGATAAGATCAGCGAGACGCAAACCACCGCCCGTAGCCAGGCGCAGGATTTTGAGATGGGGAAACCCGGTATCGCGCTGAACGATGTGATGGTCGATCTGCAGAAATCGTCTATTTCTATGCAGATGGGGATTCAGGTCAGGAACAAGCTGGTGTCGGCGTATAGCGATATTATGAATATGCAGGTTTAGGCGGTTAACTGTCTGAAACTATTAAGGTTTATCATACTACCACTTTAGTGGGGCACGTATGTAGCACAAGATCGCTCATTTTCGTGTTGATGAGTGATAGCTGGTCCGTATTGTTCTCTGACATCCAGGCGCCATAAACCCGGTACACCATCTGCGCATCGGAGTGACCCATTTGCGAAGCGACGTAGTTCGGGTTTGCGCCTGCTGAGAGTGCCCAGCATGCGAACGTATGACGGGACTGATAGGCTTTCCGGTAATGAAGTCCTGCCCGCCTCTGTGCGCCGGTCCATTTCTGTCCGAGTGACTCTGACCTGCACCCCGTTGATTAACACACCGCTATGTTAGTAATGTCTTCATCAGTCACGTGAGGACATCCCCATGAAAAAGCGATTTTCCGACGAACAGATCATCAGTATCCTCCGCGAGGCCGAAGCCGGGGTTTCGTCCCGGGAACTCTGCTGTAGGCATGCTATTTCAGCGTCACTTTTTAAGCCTGGCGACTGAGCGGCTTGCTCTTCTGCACACGGATGCACCGAACCTGACCTGGCCGATGGATTTGCCCTGGATGCACTGGGGAGCGGCCGTCGGATTAAGTGCCTGACCTGTGTGGATGACTTCACCAGGGAGTGCCTGACTATCATCACTGCATTCGGTATTACAGGCTCGGGTGACACGCATTCTGGATATATTTACATTGTTTCGCGGCTATCCTGCGATGATTAGAACCGATCAGGACCCGGAATTTACCTATCGCGCGCTCGATCGATAGGCCTTCGAGCATGGTGTTGAGTTGCGCTTAATCCAGTCGGGGAAGCCAAAGCAGAACGGATTGATTAAGAGCTTTAACGGCCGTTTTCGGGATGAATACATGAATGAACACTGGTTCAGCGATATTGTTCACGCCAGGGAAATCATTAATCACTGGCGGCAGGATTATAACGAGTGCCGTCCATATTCGTCGCTGAATTACCAGACACAATCTGAATTTGCAGCGGGCTGGAGAAAGAGAAAATTAGAAGGTAATCAAACCGACATTACTAACTGATCGTTGCATCTAAGGCTGGGGTCAGGTCACCACTTCAATTGCGGATAAAATCACTCGCATCTAGTGTTACAAAAACGATGCAGGGATGTTTTGGTATGATGATAATCATGGAATAAATCAGCAGCTGCTATTGAGGTTGGCTCATTACGAAAGTAAGCTAGCTGCAGTGGAGTACAGCGCCGTAGTTTAACCGAGTAAAATGACTTCTGCCGATCCGGCGATAGGTTGAAGTAGATGGTGAGTTCAATTCTCCCCGCGCTGTTACTCCACAACTAAAAACTGCCGATTTATTGAACTTTTATAAAACTTAGTTACCCCCGCCACCAGCTAATACAATTACCGTGAGAGACTTTTTAAACAGCCATAATCGGTGCAGAAAAACGTCCGTTCGCATTATCTTTAGCCATCGACTGAAGTGCAGCCAATTTTAGTCATATAATACATCTTAGGTGTCTTTTCACAAAGGCCTCCGACTAAGGAGGTTTTTACGATCTCCTACCATAATGATGATAAATTATGGGTGTTTTTAGGTGGTCTGACTCATAAAAGTAAGTTAATTCAATGGATAAGAAAGGTTGTGAGTTTTTCTCACAGCATTGTGAGTTTTTATACCTTCAATAAGAACTTTCTTAATTGTATAATTAAGGGGTTGACTATTATGATATGAGCTATGCAAATGGAAAATTCTATCGTTCACCTTAATACACTTAAAGCCGAGATTAACTCTAAACACGAAATCATAAAGTTGCTGATGGAAGCGGGTGAAAACCCTCTGTCAAATTTAACTCCGGACATGCATAAATTATTGATCAATTATGATTTAAATGGGAAAAGTTTTTCTTTGGTTTCATTTGTCTATAATGAACTTGGTGCGTTAAACTTAGCTTACATGGAAGCTTTGAAAAACGTAGGGAAATCAATATTTTTAAAAAAATAGATAAACTCTTGCTCAGAATTCTGGCCTGCAAAAATAAATTTAATTATTAATAAGCATCCACAGACATGGCATTGAGGAATAACAAGTGTTTTAACGCTCGGTAAATAGTACAGTTTAATAAAAGTTAGACTGCGTCATACTTCAGGTACTAACTTTATGATTTCCGCTTCAGATATCGCTGCACACCAGTCCATCAGTTAGTAGTATTACGTATGGCCGAAATATATGATGTGTATATCATAAGGAGGTAATGGACATCTCTAATTAACAGAAGTGGTTGCAGCTTATGAAGTAGTATTGCGAGGCAATCTAAATCCGGATGATATTCAAAGAGGTTATGTAAGTTTGTCACGAATGAGTATTCTTCATTTTTATAATAAACCATTAGGCGGTTCTGAATGAGGGTGTGTTTTTCTTTATAGTTACTGCCTCAATAAAAATATTGGTAAAACCAATTAACTTCTATTGGGTTAGTGTTTAAATCGCGTTTAACTTATTGATGCATATAGTATCAACACTTAAAATAATTGTAGATGCATACTAAAGTAGTAGTAGTAGTAGTAGTAGTAGTAGTAGTAGTAGTAGTAGTAGTAGTAGTAGTAGTAGTAGTAGTAGTAGTAGTAGTAGTAGTAGTAGTAGTAGTAGTAGTAGTAGTAGTAGTAGTAGTAGTACCTGTCTAATTCCAAGTCAGTGATGCAAGTCTGATCCAACTTAAAATTTAAGTTAGAAAAGTCGCTATACTTTTATCATTTTTATTTCACATGCTCAGCAATTAAGTGTTAAGCATTTAATGCGAATGACGACTTATGTTCAAACTCAGAATGTTATCAAAAGTACATGCCATTATTTATTACATAGTGCAGAGGAATATCGGGGTGCCATTCTTAACCCTACCTTCTGAATTATAAGTATGTATAGCATTATTTTTTATTATGTGAGTATTATATTAAGACTGGTAAGGAGTCATGTAATATTACAGGCTCTCTTATGATGAAGCGTAATGTTCTTTTTTAATATCTTTATAAGTAATATAACTTTTAAAAAGATAAGAATGGCTGAGGTTTTTAAGGCATATCGTTCAGCATCTAAATCTAAATCTAAATCTAAATAGCCCTCAATATCAATATTTATTTAAGGTTGACATGGGCTATGAGGAGGGCTATGTCGAGTAGAGAATTAAAATCGAGGCGGATTTTCCTCCGCCATGATTGGGTTCTTTCTAAACGTGCCAGATTAATTAAACTTATTCATCTTACTAATAAAATAAGTCTCTACGTATTTATATGAAAGATTAGAGCTTGCTGTTGTAATGGATATAAAAATCAGGAAATAAAATACCTCATTCTGATAAAAGGGAGTCTCTATTAGAAAACTGTTCAATGTCTCCCTTGTAAGATGCATTAATGGGATATGACAAAGATAGATGCTATAAGATCTATCTCCTATCCAATCTAGAGCGTTGTAAAGGTAACCATTCTTTAAAATAGTAATTCCGCCCATTAGAAATAATAATAATAATAATAATGCACCACTGATACCTATGATGGGTAGGGTCAAATGATAATTAAAATGGAGAGGAGCAATCAAAAAGAACAGTGAGAGCAATAATAGCTATTACTGTTCGGTAACGGGGTGAAACTGGTTTTATTTTATTTTGAGCCAAGAAAATAATGGCGCCTATAAAAAAGCCTGTGGCCGGATCCACCAGCCAATTGATAAAATATAAGTGGGGCTTACAGGCAAGAAGGTTGCAGCAATAATAATAAATACGAATTTTAAAATGAGATTAGATTTGCCTAAAAATATCATTATCACTGCAAGTAATATATACAATTGCCACTCTAAAGATAGGGACCATGTAACAGCATTCATCTGATCACAATCAACATTGGCAATAGCACATTGATAAAAATTTAAGTTCGAATATCCAAGAATTGAAGTGTAAAACTTTATAAACGATTTTTCTACTGAAAAACCCACACTGACTGAAAAAATAATTGATAGTACACCCCATAGCAGCAAGCAAGGGAAAAGTCTAAACAATCTCCTCTTGAAGAAACCTATAAAAGCATCTGTTGTTGAACCTCCTTTATTAATATCTCTGGATAAGGTTTTGCACATAAGATAACCTGAGATCGCCAAGAAAATGTCAACGCCAGTCCAATAGCTTACATAATTAAAACTTTGCGTGTACCACTCTGGAGAGGGTAACCGATTCCTGTAGTGTTGCAATATAACCATAATGATGGCTATTGCGCGCAAAGCCTGAATGTCCATATTCTTCTTAGTTACAAGTGTCATTTCTGGATTCCAAACATATTAAATAAAGATAAGTAACGTTTAAAACCATAATACCCTAAAGGGGCAGAATAATGAAAAAACATTATGAAAATTAGCATGCAGGTTAGTAAAAAACTTCTGTAGTTGAAGTATGTCATTATATGAATAGTCTGCGGCATGATTTATGGAGATTAGTCACTAACCCTCGAGATAGTTCATGTATAGCTTCTCTTACCTTCACACTTTTATCACCTTAAGAATTTCCCTATCTTTATTAAGATATCGTTCCATACTACTGGTTATCCATACAGAGCCTATTAAAGGCAGTTTCGGCGCATAAAGAGGCAATTATACCACGAGTGCTTTGGAGCAGATCATAACCTAAAATGGGTGAGCTCGATTGGTGGGCAGTAGTAGTGCCTATTTGCACCGATTCGAGGCTGACAACTACACTCAACGCTGCGGCAGTGTAACAGGTGGGTCCAGTTTGAAAAGAATATATACATTATGTTAAATGCTTAAGAAAACTGATAACTACATTTATTAACTTAGAAATATAGGCAGTATAATGCTCCTAAGATATTTATTATAGAGAGCAAGATAAGACACAGCCTAACTCCTTGAGGCGTATTGTGAATCTCAGGCGAGTAATCCACACGCAGGGCGCTAAGCGCGCTGACCTGCTCACAGCTATTGTTGCGAGCTGACGGCAGTCGGGCGAACCAGATGCTGTAGCGGATCGTGTGGCGAGTCGATGTGTAACCGCGTCAGCTGCAATGATATTCATCAGTTATACTGCTGGCAGACAAGGATCGCGTCGACAGTGTGCGCATACCCACTGCCCGCCGCGCCGTTCCGATTTCATCAGCCATCAGCAGGTCGCCGCGACAATGATAAAAACGTTCATCTGGTTACTTTCACTGACCTCTCTTTCTGCTTCTGCATTTACCGCGCTGCAATGTGGGCCTTTCGACCTGAAAGCCGACCAGAAGGGGACGGTTACGGTTAACGGCAACAGTGCGAAGATTAAGAGCACCACCTTTCTCAAGGCTAAAGACGATTACGATAACGTGAAGTTGCACTGGCGGGTCAAAAACGCCAAAGCGCCAGGCATGATCGATATGGATCTGGTGACCCGTGAGGGGAAATCGTTGTTGGATGCTGAGATCGTCCGCACCAGTCAGAGTCAGATAAAGATCCGCGGCAGCTACGATTGCGAAAAGAAATAATGGACGCGGCAGGGCGGCAAAGATTCTGTGCTGCCGCCTGCGAAAACGGCCTGTGTGCGTAAGGCGGTAGCGGTGACCCTGGCAATGCAGCCGGACCTGCGCAGTCACTGAAGCGAGTGCCGGCTGAATGCGGCGCGGCGTTACTTGATTAAATGACGTAAGCGGTGTTGATTATCAACCAGCCACTGTGGGAAATGCTCACTTGTCACCGGCAGAATCTGCATTTTGCGCGGGCGGTTCCAGATATCAATATTGTTCTCGACACAGCGTCGGATGTGGTCCGGATTGTTAAATTCCGGTCGGTCATGCTCCGTATGAGAAATACAGGACATTTTTTCACTGATTCGTTCATCACTCATCACCCAGGAAAAATGCCATCCGCCCTGTTTAATCACCCGGGTGCGTAAGTTGAGCCACTTCCAGCGAAGCCAGTTTTCACGGATCGACGTCCCACGGCGTTTTACGTTGCGCAGCAGTTCCGGTTGTCCTTCAAAGAACTGACACAGGGTTTTATAGGTCACCATTTTTGCCAGGGTGGCGCAGCGCGGTGTGCCGTCATCATTTAACACCCGCACGTTAAATTTAAAATTGAAATATTGCTGATGCAGCGTGGTGCATAAATGATGGTGGCTGAATTGCTCAATCGCCTCGGGTAACGGAATTTCATCGACGTCTGACACAATAATAATGTCGTCGTCTTTGGCGTCCTTCAGGCCGCGCATAATGGTATTACGTGCAATGGTTTCATTTTCCCACGGGTCAGTTTCGCCCGCGTTAACCATAGAGCTGTTTGATTTAAACGCCTGCTGATGAAAAGTCGGTACCGCATCATTCACCACATAAATAATCTTATCGCGGAAGCGGCTAAACTTTTCGATATCGAAATGGAGTTTCTCGCGTTTCTTGCCGGTGAAGGTATAAAGCGATTCAACAATGACAAAGCGGTCAACCACATGCTGAAGGGTGTTTAAACGCATCTCCAGCAGCAGGTCTTCGTCATAGTATAAAAAACAGTCATAAATCATCAGAGTAACAACACACCAAAGAATAAACCGGCCTAACCTATCAGAGCAATCTGACAAAATGAAGCACAAAAAGCTAAATTCTTGATCGTACCCTTACGATTTCTTAGCAGACAGCCGCTGATCCACCAGCAACAGGCCTGATAGCGTAGGGAACTCAGACAGCGCTCTTACACTCAGCAATCATCGTCGCTACCGCAGCGCGGATATCTGCCGCCTGGGCGTCATAAAAAAATTCACGCTGGTTTCGCTGTGATTGAATTTGTCTGTTTCGATCCAGGCGATAACGGTTCCATCACCTTGTTCAAGGTTATAGCGTTGCGCGCCGCCGGGCAGGGGATCATCCCGTTCAAGCGAAAGACGCTGATTAATCGCGGCTGAAAACAGGCAGGACTGCACCTGATAAGGATGCGCATTAAAATAGGCGGTTTGCAGATGCGGATGTAAGCCGACCCGGCCGGTATCGACGCAGCCAGCAGTAATGCTCAACATGAGCAGCAATATTATTTTCTTCATCGGTTCAAATCCCGTCACTTTTGCCTTCATCTCACTGCCCTTTACAGGACGATCCGCAAGCAGCGTGCGGCGTGAAAATTGTTTAGCCCGCCACTGCGCGAATCCCGCTCAGGGTGGTCTGAACTATACTTATCTTTTTTCTGACAGGAGGGCGAAATGATCAATCTTCGAGAGATGAATGAGAAAATTCATCAGGTGCTGCAGGCTGACGAACCGTCCGGATTCACTGAGCAAACCGCTGAACGGGTGTTAGCGGTAGTAAAGTCGTACTGGCAGGACGGCGATGAGACGATAAGAAACGACATCACGCAGAAGCTGTCGCGACTGGAACATTCTGGCGTGCCATTCCCGGAAAATTATCTCGATAAGCTCTAACGTGGTCACGATAGCGGTGCGCCCCTGAACGGGGCGCGTTGCGGCGTATCAACTTGCTTTATACGGATCTTTTTTATCATCCTGACTGTCGTCATTCTTGCGTGGCACTTCGCCGTGATCTTTCGGCGCGTCAGTAGCAGGATGATCGTCTTCTTCATACGCATTGCCTACGTGCGGTGCCGCTTCCGGCAGGCTCTTGCTCACTTCACCTTCGTGTTTACGTTCTTCATTGGTTTTATGTTTAAACATGGCTAACTCCTTTTGTTCAGTGTCTTAAGTCTAGACCAGCCGTCGTCAACCTGACGGGACGGAGCGGTCTGAAATAAAAAAAGCCCGCGCGAGGCGGGCTGAATCGGAGTTTTCTCTCGTGTGGTGCACGGCATTATTCGTTGCGTGTCTGTGTGCAGCGGGACCATGCTAACCGTGCCAGGCAGACGCGTGAATGGACAAATCTGTTATCTCACGTGCGGCAGGTCACAAATTAATCGATTAATAAATTCGATTGAACGGATTAGTAAAAAGCATATAGTGACCAGCGTTACCAGGAGATTGAAATTATGTTACGAGACTATTTAAAGATTGAAGCTGATGATCAGCTGATTAAAAACGGCACCGTGAGCCTGAAAAATCGCGGACAGGAAGACGTGACCGAATGGACCATCGTTAACCCGCACGGTGTCAAAAAAGGCGGCGTGACCCTGTTCGACAAACTGAGCACCCGCCGCTCATGGTGTGTCGGCTATCGCATCACGCAGACCGATCTGCACGGTAATGTGGTGGTGGATAAGCTGACTGACGCATTGTAAGTTGCCTGACCTTTGTCGTCATTTGCCGTAGTAAAGTGTGTAATTTGAAGTAATTAACCCGCATCGCAGCGGGTTTTTTTATTCAGTGCTGACGGTAACGACGCAGTTCGACCAGCGTGCCGGCCAGCCTGAGGCCATCGCGACCAGAGTGCATCAAAGGAAAATCGACGTTAACCGGTGCCAGTTCAAACTGTGTAATGCCGTTTTCCGGCTCGCGCAGCCGGTAAGTGCGCAGCAGCGCAACGTTCTGCTGCAGCGCCAGTACGCTGTCACCCGGCATCGGTGATACCGCCGGATCAATGATCACCACATCATCACGCAAAATGGCAGGCGCCATCGCCAGCTCCCCAACCCGCACGGCAAAACTGCGCTGAGAAAGTGCCATATCGTTATGCATCAGAAAATCGCATTTCACCGTACCGGCATCCTTCAGCCACGGCACCACGTCGCGCTGATTCAGTAAGGGAATCTGATGCAGCCCGGCAAATCCACTTTCGCTGAAAACAGGACCATCGCCATCTATCAGATAGGCCGGTGCGCAGCCCAGCGATTCCGCCAGCCGCAACAGATTCTCACCGCGCGGTAACGTCTCTTCTTTTTCCCACTGTGAGATCGCCACATGGGACACTTTTACCTGCTCCGCCAACTGCTTCTGCGTTAACCCCAGGTTTTTTCTTCGGTGGCGAATACGGTCGCCCAGCGTTTCGTTTTTCATCTGCTTGACATTCAGGTTAAGAATGACTTAAGTATACTTAACCCTGGTATTTAAGCAATCTTAAATTTCAGGCAGGGGACGTGCCTGTTGTAGCACGCCGTGGTGTTCCAGTGACCTTACCGGGTAGAGGGGTGCGGCATGGAAAGTAGTTTAATTACCAGTATGGGTGCGTTGGTTTTGGGTGGGGGCGCGGCGGCACTGTTCTGGAAACCGTTATTGGCGGGCATTGCGTCAATCGTAACCAGCAATCGGGCCGGCGGCGAAATTATAACCAGTTACAAAGAGCAGGTGGTGTTGCTGAAGGAGAGCAACGTACTGATACGTGAAGAGAACGATGAACTACGCGAACGACACGACAAAAATTTGCGGCGTATCTCCATGCTCGAGACCGATCTTCGGCTGATCAAAAATGCATTAGGTATTTTGCTGGCCATGACCGAGACCGATCATAGCGATAAGTTCCGCAACGAAGTCGATCGCCTTATCTCAACTCTGGAGGATCGCAGCGATGGTTACGATAAATAGTCCGGTTACACCCATGCTCCTCAAACGCAAGATTATTCTCGGCGGCGTGATGCTCGGCTGTTCGATGATCTGCGTGCTGATGACTATTCTGTTTCTTTACGTCAATAATGCCGCCAACAAGCGGGTGGAGGAGATTCGCAAGGATTACCGCAATGTCGCCGCAAAACGAGATGCGCGGGTGGATTTGCTAACCAATCAGGTGAGTGCGCTACAGCATAAGCTCGATGCGATACCGGACCGCACCGCGATCAAAACGGTCGATAAGGTGAAGGAAGTGGTGATTGAAAGTGAGGGGCCTGCGACGCATTCCGGCCGTAAACCGTAACTTCCGATTATTCTTAGTGCGGCTTCGCTATTATCGACTAGATTTAAATCTCCGGGCGACATTTTCTTTCGAGATTTTCGCAGGAAAGGCGCCCGCAGGTTGGCCGGTTGATGAACCGCTACGCCAAATCACTTTGGATAACTGACCAGAAGGACATTTAGCATGAGCGATTCAACAGAAACCAAGACCAAAAACGATTATCTACGTGACGTGACCTCTCAGCTAAAAGAGATGCGACACTACGCGCAAACCAACACCGAGACCCTTTCAACTCATTGGTTAGCCTTCGATGCGGGTGAATACAAAGATAAGGTGAACGCCGATCGTATCGATGCACTACTCAACAAGCAGGGTAAGATGCTGGAAGATCTGGATGCCGCCATTCAGGACATCGAAATCGAAATTAATCACAGTGAGCAGGAGAGTTAATTGACCTCCCGCTAACTGATGCGGTGGCCGTTAAAGGATTAATCGGCCACCAGCCACATTTCCGCTTCGTCGAACATCTCTTCAACTATCCGCGCAATCGTCGCTTTATCGTTCTTACTCAAATCAGTATCAATCGCGTTACGTTCCATCGGCTTGACCTTAACTTCAATGTCAGGAAACACCCGATGCACCCGTTTTTCCAGCTCTTCGAGAATCATCTCGCGAGCACCCGGCAAACCGGCTACGTTTCGCTTGTCATAAATCAACTCAACAAACATGATGGCAATCCATTCAGGGCAAAATCGCAGAGATATAATACTGTAAATAAAAACAGTGGCAAGGCGATGCGCCCGATTACGGCTAATTTTTTTTATGTTATGCCGGACTGCATCCTGGTCTGGCTTATTGCGGCATCATCGCGACATAATGGCACTCCATACATCAGGAGAAGTGCGATGCGACAACTGGTCATTGATATTCTGCTAAAACTGGCAAAAATGGACGTCGACGCGAAAGAGCTGACCGCTCAGCTCGAAGCGCAATCGCTGCTGGTCGCTGCGTTGCTGGTGCAGGCCAAACAGGACAATACGCTGACCATCACCGAGACGGTACAGGATGCGATTGTCACGGCTTCACGTTCATCGACCGAGTTTTTGCAGTCCGACGTTGACCTGCTGCTGACGCACATTAATCGTCTGCTGGCGGTGGCACAGTATGTGGAAGTTAAAGGAAAGATGGCAGAAGAAGAGTAGCGACGGGAAAAAAATTCGCCTCTGGAGGTGGAAATCCAGCAACACCTCCAGAGGCAGTGCAAAAGCACTATTCGTTCAAGGACAATCACGACCGAAGTCGTACGATGAAGTTATACACTTTCCTCGTACTTGTACAACTTTATCGGTGGTTAAACCACTGGTTGGAGGTGTATAAAAAATACACCTTCCAGTCCCGCCCGATCAGAGTTCGTTTTTGATGCAAAACTCTTCCCAGCTCATCCCCAGTGATTCAGCATGTGATTTGAGATAGGTCTCGATTGCCTCAGCCGCCACGGCTTTGTCTGGTTCAGCCAGTTGAATCGAAAAAATCATTCCATCCAGATTCTTCTGACGTAAAAAGGCCGCATAGATGCGTTCAGCGTGCCATTCACGCAGCTGGCGCAGGGAAAGATTGGCAGCGCGGGCATCGCTTTCGGTCAGCTCATCAAGCGCCGCCTGGAAATCGGGATGGGCGGTAAAGAACATTTCGCGCGCCTGCGCGTAATACGCTTCTGGAGTTTTCATAGCCAGGTTCCTGAAAGTCAGTTGCAGCGCGTCAGTGTAGCGGGTTGTGCCTGACTTGTCAGGACGCGCGCAAGCAGACTGGCGCGTTAGCGGATAAATGTCGCTTAGCATCGGCTGAGTTTGCCTGAGTTGCGCGGCAGCGCTAAAAAAACCGCGCCGGGCGCGGTTGGATCAGCCAGATACCTTGCGCACCTCAGGGGAAAAATTATAACGTAGCCGCCATTGATGCGATCTTAGGGATTAAACATGAAAAAGTGGATGCTGATTGCCGCGCTGGCGCTGAGCGGATGTGCACAAATCAACGACTATGACAGTGCGGTACAAACGCCGGCACCGGCTAATCTGCAGGGTAACTGGCAAACGGTCGGTCCGCAGCGTGGCCTGATTAGCGGTCAGGCGATAGGCAGCCTGATTATCAATGCGGATGGCAGCACACTGGATTGCCGTCAATGGCAGCGGGTTATCGCCAAACCGGGCAAACTGACCTTGCTGAGCGGCGATTATGTCAACGTCACGCGTCAGGTTCGGGTGATGCCGCTGGTGGTTGATAACGGTGAACTGAATTATGACGGGCTGACGCTGCGTAAAGTGGCACGTCCAACCGTGGAGTGCCAGCAGGCGCTGGACGAAGTGGCGAAGCAACCCAAGGCCAGTGTGATTCAGAATATTGAGCCTCAGCTGTTGCATACCCGCATCACTGAAAACAATGCGGCGGCATTAGCGCAATAAGTGACGCTGGCAGGGCGTCAGCCCTGCCAGATCCTCTGTTTTAAGTCTTAGTCTGCGACCACCCAGACGCTGACGCTGCCGGCGTTGCAGACAAACACCGCATTACCCTGTTCATCTGCGGTAATGGTCTCTTCGCGGTTCGCCAGATAATCACGCCACACCTTACCGGCATAGCCTTCGCCCATCGCCACGCTTTTCTCGCCTGCATCGCCATTCGACATGATAACCACACAGCCCGGCTGGGTTTCGGTGCCGCTGCGGCTAAAGGCGACACAGTTGGGATGGTCGAAATAGTCGGTCTGTGCGCCCCAGCCATACTGCTGGCGCGCGCGGATCAACCCTTCCAGCTCCGGGATCACCGGCATCTCAATCTTATGTTTCTCGCCGTCGCCGCCGGTATCTTCATAACTGGCACCGAACAGATCGGGATAGAAAATGGTTGGCACGCCTTGTTCACGCAGCAGAATCAGCGCGTAGGCCAGCGGTTTAAACCAGGCTTCTACCGGCGCTTCCAGCGACTGCAGCGGTTGCGTGTCGTGGTTGGCGACGATCGTTACCGCATGCCACGGATCGGCGACCACCAGCGAATTAGCAAAGATCTGGCTCAGATCGTAAGCGCTGCCGGCGGTGGAGGCCTGATGGAAGTTCATGTGCAGTGGGGCATCAAACAGCATGGTTTTGCCTTCCACCTGATGCACATACTCCTGCAGCTTATCGGTTTCGAACGACCAGTATTCAGCGACGATAAACATCGGCTCTTCAGCCACTTCCTGAATGTGATCGATCCAGTCTTTATAGAACCAGGCCGGAATGTGTTTCACCGCATCAAGCCGGAAGCCGGTGCATGGCACCTGTTCCATCACCCAACGCGCCCAGTACTTCAGCTCTTCGCTCACCGCCTTGTTGCGGAAATCGATGTTCGCGCCCATCAGATAGTCGAAGTTGCCCAGCTCATTATCGACCTGATCGTTCCAGCCTTCGGCGGTGTAATCGTTAATGATTTTGAAGACGCCGTTTTCATCCGGGTTTTCAATATGGTCTACGCCGCTAAAGCATTTGTGGTCCCAGACGAATTTTGAATATTTTCCGTTGCGCACCGGAAAGGTGAATTTAGTCCAGGCTTCGCATTCGACCACGTCGTCATAAATTTCGTCGCGATTGTCCGGATTGACGCGGTTGATGCTGATCTGTTCTTTTTCATCGGCACCCATTTTATGGTTAAGCACCACGTCCAGCACTACCCCGACGTTGTGGCTGCGCAGCGCCTCGACGGCTGCCAGTAACTGCTGCTTGTCGCCATATTTGGTGGCAACGCTGCCTTTCTGATCGAATTCACCGAGGTCAAACAGGTCATAGCTGTCGTAACCAACAGAATAGCCACCTGATTCCCCTTTATAGCTGGGCGGCAGCCAGGCCATGGTGATGCCAATTTCACTGAGCCAGGCGGCACGCTCGGCGATTTCCGGCCACAGTTTGCCGCCATCCGGGTAATACCAATGGAAAAACTGTAATAACGTCGGGTTTTGCATCTACTGCACTCCAGGGGGATGATGAGAATCAAGTATGGAGTAAGCGGCAAAAAAGAGGCGCCGCGCTGAAAAATAAATCTCAACGCGGCGAGAGAGGGCAGATTATCAGGAGAGGGTTTCGCGTGGCACCATCACCACACCGCCCTGATTACCGTAGGCGGAAAGCACCGATTTCTGGCGGCTGTTCTGGCCGACCAGCGAAGCCAGTTCATCCATGCGCGCCTGCAACAGGCGTTTCACTTCACTTTCGTTATCCAGAATATGGCGCAGTACCGGGCGCAGTTGCTCCTGAACCTGAACCGATGGGGCGGCAGCCTCTGTCGATTGCGCTAATGATTGCACCGCGCTGACATACTCCATCTCCCGGCTGATCAATTCATCCCATTCGCCCTGCGCCGCGTGACGCAGCATTCCCTGGCTGAGATCGAGTAACTGTTGGTAAACGGCAATCAGATGCGGTGCAATAATCATTAAACGGCGTCCTGAATCAGGTTAGGTTGAACCACTTCTTTCCACGCGTCCGCGATGTTGCGCAGTAAGCCTTCGACTTCTTCGACAGCTTCAACATCATTGTGCAGGTTGGCCTGCAGCAGGCGGCGCGTCATGTAGTTGTAAAGACCCAGCAGGTTATCTGCCAGCTCATCACCACTGTTTTCACTGAGGCCCTGTTTCAGACCTCCTTCAATGATATTGATGGCTTTAGAGATGGAATTACCTTTGCCTTCAATATTGCCATCCTGCATAAACAGACGAGCGCGAATCAGCGCGCTGAGCGCGCCGTCGAACAACATCACCACCAGCTGCTGCTGGCTGGCGCTCATCACGGCGCTTTCCACGCCGATTTTTGCATAGGCTTTGGTGCCTGTAGCACTGTACATGGTCACTCCTATGATTTACTTGAAGAATTTGAAGTATCGAACTGTTGCGTCAGATAAGTACTGGTCGCATTGAGTTTGCTGATGGCCAGATCCAGCTGGGTAAACTGTGTTTTATAACGTGCGATATCAGCGTCAATGCGATCGCTAGTAGTGTTATAAAGGGTGGTTAAGTTATTCAGTGTCTTGCTGACGCCATCGGTGGCGGCCTGAACAATCCCTTTGGACGACAACCATCCTGTGATGTTGGTAGCGATTTTGGTGGTAATGCCGGTAGTTTTCCCGTCCCCCACGATCATCTCTTTAACGCCAGCGGCATCTTTATCCAGCGCGGCACTAACCTTAGTGGAATCAATTTTCAATGAACCCGTCTGGGGATCGGTGGTTATGCCAATCTGTCCCAGTGATTTGTAGGATGATGAGCTTTGCGCGTTAGTCAGC
The DNA here is from genome assembly GCF_038594305.1 of Pantoea brenneri. Lineage (NCBI taxonomy): Bacteria > Pseudomonadati > Pseudomonadota > Gammaproteobacteria > Enterobacterales > Erwiniaceae > Pantoea > Pantoea brenneri. Next base: position 754,775 of record NZ_JBCGBG010000001.1, read on the forward strand.
ATGCCTTTCAACTGGGTCTGGATAGTGCGCAGGGTGCTGTCACCCAGCAGTGCGCCATTGCTGGAGTCCTGCGAATCCGTATTGGTATCAACCTTGGTGTATTTAGTCAGGGTATTGAACTGATCCAGCAACGAATTGTAGGCATCTACCCAACTGCTGATGGCGCTGGAAGCTTTTGAGGTATCTTTGGTAATCGTCAGTGTCTGATCGCCAACCGTCTGCGCAGTCAGATTTAAGGTAATCCCTTCCAGTGCGTCGCTGATCTGATTGCTGCTGTTCTCAATCGCCACGTTGTTCACGGTCAGTTGGGCATTCTGCGCCTTAACGCTCTCTGTCATTACATTGCTGCTGGCAGATGCATCAAAACCCATGATCCCCTGCAATGTGCTGTCGCCGGTAACGGCAATGGATGCCACCGCATTGTCGCTGCCGGTTTTATTGGCGCTCATGGATAAGCGGAAACTGCCGTCCGATACCTTAATAATGCTGGCGGTGACACCAGCATTGGCGCTGTTGATGGCGTCACGCATGCCGGTCAGCGAAGTCTGATCGCTGGAAAGCGTCACACTCTTGCTGGTGCCATCTTTTAAGGTAATCGCAATGCTGCGACTGGCCACTGAACTATCGCCCAGAGCGGCGGTGTTGCTGCTCTGCACTGATGAGGTCAGGACCTGCGCCTGTGCCAGCTGAGTCACATTAATCGCATATTTTCCTGCCACGGTGCTGCCAGAGGTGGTAGCGCTAAATGCTGTAGAGCTGCTAGCCGCGGTAGTAGCGGTAAACAGGTCGGCACTGTTCAGCTTGGTGTTTGCAGTCTGGAAGGTCGTCAGTGAACTTTTCAGGGTGGCATAGGCACTTAGCTTGGCGGTATAAGCCGTCTGCTGGGTTGAAATAGGTTTGAGTGAGGCTTTTTCAGCGGTGGTCAAACTGTCAAGCATAGTACTGAGTGGCAGGCCGGAACCTACGCCAAGGTTGGTAATGCTAGCCATGATAATTCCTTTATAAGGTCGACAAGGAGAATGATTACCAGGGTTATCGGCCTTGATTAACTAAAGTTTAAAATTATTTGCCTTAGGGTAATGAGGTAAATAAGCACTATAGAGAAGGGTATTTCAACGACTAGAAAATTAATCAATTAAGTCTAAAGAAGTTCGGCAGGGTGGCGATAACCAAAAACGTGACAGGTTGAAGCAAAAAAATTCGCCTGGTACTAAAAAAATTCTAAAGGTTGTTTAACGGCAGACGATAACAACTTTGACGGCGCTGAAGCCGGCGGGTTGAAGCCCACACCTTAACCGAAAGACTTGATTAACAGGAAAATTTATCATGGCCCAAGTCATTAATACCAACAGCCTCTCGCTGATCACTCAGAATAACATCAACAAGAACCAGTCAGCTCTGTCTACTTCAATGGAGCGTCTGTCTTCTGGTTTACGTATCAACAGCGCGAAAGATGACGCTGCTGGTCAGGCAATTGCCAACCGTTTCACCTCTAACATCAAGGGCCTGACTCAGGCTGCTCGTAACGCCAACGACGGTATCTCTGCTGCGCAGACTACTGAAGGCGCACTGTCAGAAATTAACAACAACTTACAGCGTGTTCGTGAATTGACCGTACAGGCTCAGAACGGTACCAACTCTGATTCAGACCTGTCTTCAATCCAGGACGAAATCAAATCACGTCTGGGCGAAATCGACCGCGTATCGGGTCAGACTCAGTTCAACGGCGTGAACGTGCTGGCTAAAGACGGCGCAATGAAAATTCAGGTTGGCGCAAACGACGGCGAAACCATCAATATTGATCTGAAGAAGATTGACTCTTCAACTCTGGGTCTGTCAGGGTTTTCTGTTTCCAAAAACTCCCTGAAAGTTAGCGATTCTATTACTCAGATTGGTGATACCAGCGGCAAAATGGCTGCAGTAGACTTGTCTGATGTTGCTAGTAAACTGGGTGTTGATGCAAGCTCTCTGTCGCTGCACAACGTGCTGGACAAGGATGGCGCTTCAACTGCTAACTATGTTGTCAGTTCTGGTAGCGATAACTATGCCGTTTCTGTGGACAAAACTGCAGGTACCGGCGGCAAAGTTACGCTGAACACTACGACCGTAAATTATAATGATGCTGTGAACGGTGTAAGTGGTGCAAGCCAAAGTGGTCAGTTTGTTAAAGTATCTGCTGACAAAGATGGTAATGCTGTTGGTTTTGTTACTGTTCAAGGTAAAAATTACATCGCAGGTGACACTGGTGATGGTGACGATGTTTTAGCTAACACTGGTAGTGCTACACCGACTAACATTGCAACAGGTGGCACCACGGCTCTTGAATTGACAAGCAAAGGTAATACTAAGGCTACTCCTGAGTTCTCTGGTGCTGCAACTAATGATCCACTGGCACTGCTGGACAAGGCTATCGCATCTGTTGATACCTTCCGTTCAAGCCTGGGTGCGGTCCAGAACCGTCTGAACTCAGCGGTAACTAACCTGAACAACACCACCACTAACCTGTCTGCAGCACAGTCTCGTATTCAGGATGCTGACTACGCAACTGAAGTTTCAAACATGTCTAAAGCGCAGATCGTACAGCAGGCGGGTAACTCAGTATTGTCTAAAGCTAACCAGGTTCCACAGCAGGTTCTGTCTCTGCTGCAGGGCTAATCGCCTTACACCCCAATTCAAAACCCTGCTTCGGCAGGGTTTTTTTTTGCCTGTTTTAGGCGTATTCCATCGCGTGCCCGGCTAACGCTGCATCACCGCTTCATTGGGTCTGGCCTTTACTGTATTCCTTGAAGTGCAACAGCAGGTTCGCCGCTTAACAGGGCTGATAAAGTTTCAATCTGTCTGCCATCGATGAATCAGCGTGAACGCTTCGGTCAAAAAAGTCATGCCGTGGCTCGCTGAACGCCCCCTGAATAACCCTGCCGTGGCACTATTTATCGTTCTGCGCTGCGCTTATTCACCCCCCGGTTACAGTTCCCCTCCAGCCTGCCGATAACTCCTTGCAGAACAACATCACTTTTGATCCATTTTCCTTATTTTGTGGAGTGTCTATGCGCTTCAATTATGACTTGTTACCGGGTGAGCGGCTGACCTTTGAGGAGATCGCGCTGCGCTATGCCCAGCAATATCCTGAGGAGAAGGAGCTGACGGCGCGCGCGCTGCTCAGCCCGTCAACCAGCTTTCGCACCCTGAAAATCCGTGCGGTGTTCGCGCAGGAAGAGAGCAACAGTCCGCTGGAGGATCTGCTGTTCATCGCCAACGATAATGAACGTAAAAATTACCTGCGCCGCTTTGAGCACTACCTGAAGCAAAACCTCTCTTTCCTCTATTTCCGCCGCAGCGAGAAAGAGAAACGCGACAATCTGTGGAAGGTGATGGGCAGCAGTCAGGTGTTTGCGATGATCGATCCCCATTCTGCCACCGCCCAGAACCTGCTCAACAGCCGCGGCTACAAACTGGTGCTGATGCACCAGGATGAGGAAGAAGCCTACTGGCAGCTGTTCAACCCGCAGGCTAATCCCTGTTTTCCTCAGTCACGCCGCATTCAGTTCATCGTGGTGCTGAGTACGCCGCAGCACAAGGTGCCTGCCGCAGTGATGCCGGGCACCGAAGTGGGGCGGCGGGTGAAGGCAAGAGTACTGCAGCGCGCCAGCCAGGCCGAGTTCAGTGCGGGCGTCAAAGCGCGCTACGGCGCCTGCGTGATGACCGGAACCCGGCTGACCGATCGGCATAACTGGCCGTGGGTAGAAGCCTGTCATATCGATACGCAGGAGAATGATGAAGGGGGACTGGCGGATAACAGCGTCGACAACGGCTTATTCCTGCGTAGCGATCTGCAACGGCTTTTCCTCAACCGACTGATAAGCATTGATGGTGAGTCGGGACAGATCCAGGTACACCCCAGCGAAGAAGCGCAGACCAACATAAGCCCTTATTATCAGGAGCTAAATGGCCGTATCTGCAGCCTGTGGTCGGCGGTACCACCCGCGACGCGCCAACGGCTGCGGGCGCGACGCTAGCCAATGTGAAGGGGGAACGAAGGATCGGCTCCCCTGACATAACAAAAATGAAATAACCTCGTTTTACCCCGCCTATTCCCCCAATCAATAACCCTACAGAATTGGATAATCATGCCGATAACTTCATTAACGCAGGGTAGTCAACGTGAACGATCTCTATACCGCCGAAGGCGTGATGGACAAGCATTCGCTCTGGCAGCGCTACGTGCCGCTGGTGCGCCATGAAGCGCTGCGCCTGCAGGTTCGTCTGCCAGCCAGCGTTGAGCTGGACGATTTGCTGCAAGCCGGAGGTATCGGTCTGTTAAATGCCGTGGAGCGCTATGACGCGCTACAGGGAACAGCCTTTACCACCTATGCCGTGCAGCGTATTCGCGGCGCAATGCTGGATGAGCTTCGCAGCCGGGACTGGGCACCACGCAGCGTTCGTCGTAACGCGCGCGAGGTGGCCGGGGCAATGCATAAGGTGGAACAGACGCTGGGTCGTGCTGCCTCCGAGCAGGAAGTCGCGCAGCAGTTGAATGTTTCGATGGAGGAGTACCGGCAGATCCTGCTGGACACCAACAATAGTCAGCTCTTTTCCTACGACGAGTATCGGGAAGAACATGGCGACAGTGCGGAACTGGTGACGGAAGGGCATGAAGAGGCCAACCCGCTTCATCAGTTGATGGAAGGGAGTCTGCGTGAGCGCGTCATCGAAGCGATCGAAGCGTTACCCGATCGTGAAAAGATGGTGCTGACACTGTACTACCAGGAAGAACTGAACCTGAAAGAGATTGGCGCGGTGCTTGATGTGGGGGAATCCCGTGTCAGCCAGCTGCACAGTCAGGCGATTAAACGTCTGCGGGCCCGACTTACGGGAGCGCGCTAGCAGTATCAGTTCCTGGCGATTCAAAAATATAAGAAACCGGGGACTCAGCAATGGGAGCCAAGACCAAGGCCAGACCGTTAAGTCGTTATCTTAAAGACTATAAACACAGCCAGAGCAACTGTTCACACTGTGGCAAGGTATTAGATCGAATGGCGCTCGTTTTTCGTGGCCAGATCATCAATAAAGAGGCCATCGCTCGGATGGACCAGATGATTGATGAGCAACTGTGGCTGAAACTTCAGCCAGAACTGACTGCGCTCTGTCGCTTTTGTAGCGATATTTTTTGTAATACCCATCCTAATTACTTCGACATTATGGCGTTCAAACAGTATTTGTTCGAACAGACAGAGATGAGCCCCAGCACCATACGGGAATACGTGGTGCGGCTGCGTCGGCTGGACGACATGCTGAAAGCGAAAAATTTCCCGGCCGATCGGCTGCAGGGCAATAGCTGGCATCAATGTCTGGAAAGCGACCTGCCGGATGCGGGCAATAATAATTACCGTATTGCGCTGCGCAAATACGATCAGTTCTTAGGGTGGCAACAGGGCTAACGCTCCGCTGTGCACCCATTGCTCCCCCGCGTACCGCCGGTACGTCCCCGCCATTTTCACGCTGCTGAAAAGGGCGGGACGGGGGAGCACGCCTGTTTTGCCCATCACCGCATCTCCCGCCACCTGAATCAGGGTGATCCTTTTCGCATCTTCTGCAACACTGTAAGGATAATTTCCAATGCCCGAATGGAGGCAGCATTGTCTTTACATCTTTTACACCAGTTTCCCCGCCTTGAACTGCTGGGCGCGCCAACCCCGTTAGAGCATCTGCCACGACTCTCCGACTATCTCGGCCGCGATATTTTCATCAAGCGCGATGATGTCACGCCGGTGGCGATGGGCGGCAACAAGCTGCGTAAGCTGGAGTATCTGGCGGCCGACGCGCTGCGCGAAGGGGCCGATGTGCTGCTGACTGCCGGAGCGATTCAGTCCAACCATGTGCGCCAGACCGCAGCCGTCGCGGCCCGTCTGGGTCTGAAATGCGTTGCCCTGCTGGAAAACCCAATCGGCACCCATGCAGAAAACTACCTGAGCAACGGTAACCGGCTGCTGCTGGATCTGATGGACGCCGAGGTGATCATGGTCGATGCGTTGGATCGTCCGGCGGAGCAGCTGGCGGAACAGGCAACACGGCTTGAGGCGCAGGGTTTCCGGCCTTATATCGTGCCGGTCGGCGGCTCGAATACGCTGGGTGCGTTAGGCTATGTCGGCTGCGCGCAGGAGATTGCCCATCAGAGCGAAGAGGTGGTGGATTTTGCCGCCGTTATCGTCGCCTCTGGCAGCGCCGGCACCCATGCCGGGCTGGCGGTTGGCCTTGAACAGCTGTTACCGGATACCGAGCTGGTGGGGGTGACCGTTTCCCGTCAGGCTGAGGCTCAGTTGCCGCTGGTTGAGCGTCTGCGCCAGCCACTGGCAGCCCAGCTTGAAGTGCCCGCTACCGCGCCGATTACGCTGTGGGATGAGTATTATGCACCACGCTACGGTGAACCGAACGACGAGGGCATGGCGGCGGTGAAACTGCTGGCGCAGCTGGAAGGCATTCTGCTGGATCCGGTCTATACCGGTAAGGCGATGGCGGGGTTGCTGGATGGCATCAGCCAGAACCGTTTCCGCCGGGAAGGCCCGCTGCTGTTTATTCATACTGGCGGCGCGCCGGCGTTATTTGCTTATCATCCTTCGGTCTGAGACAAGCAAAAAAAACAGTTTATAATCTTGCCGTTATCACGATGGACCGGCAGCAATGTAGCGGCGTTGCCGTTATAAAATACACACAACACAATCAATAATGGGGTGAATATGACCTTTTCTCTTGTACGTCGCCAGTTGGTGATGGGCGTGATGGCCGTGGCGCTGGTCGCGGGCGTCAACGTTAAAACCTTCGCAGCTGAAAATCTGCTGAATAAAATTAAAGAGCGCGGCACGCTGCTGGTGGGACTGGAAGGTACCTATCCGCCGTTCAGCTTCCAGGATGAGAACGGCAAGCTGACCGGCTTTGAAGCGGAGTTCGCGCAACAACTGGCGCAGCACATGGGCGTTAAGGCCAGCCTGAAACCAACCAAGTGGGACGGCATGCTGGCCTCGCTGGATGCGAAACGGATTGATGTGGTGATTAACCAGGTCACCATCTCTGACGAGCGCAAGAAGAAGTATGACTTCTCTACGCCGTATACCATCTCGGGCATTCAGGCGCTGACCATGAAAGCCAACGCCGGTAGCATCACCAAACCTGAGGATCTGGCAGGTAAAAAGGTCGGCGTCGGTCTGGGTACCAACTACGAACAGTGGTTGCGTGAGAACGTGAAGGGCGTTGATGTCCGTACCTATGATGATGACCCGACCAAATATCAGGATCTGCGTTCTGGCCGTCTGAACGCCATTCTGGTGGACCGCCTGGCAGCACTGGATCTGGTGAAGAAAACCGGCGATACCATGGCCGTAGCAGGCAACGCTTTCTCCCGTCAGGAGTCTGGCGTGGCGGTGCGTAAAGGCAATGACGATCTGCTGAAAGCGATTGATCAGGCTATTGCAGAGATGCAGAAAGATGGCTCACTGAGCAAGCTGTCTGAAAAATGGTTTGGCGCGGACGTGACTAAATAATGCAGGAAAGTCTTCAACTGGTGCTGGATTCAGCACCATTTTTATTAAAAGGCGCGCTGTTTACGCTGCAACTCAGCATCGGCGGAATGTTCTTCGGCCTGGTGCTGGGGTTCATTCTGGCACTGATGCGGTTGTCACGCTTCTGGCCGGTTAGCTGGCTGTCGCGGATCTACGTTTCGATCTTCCGCGGTACGCCGCTGATCGCCCAGCTGTTTATGATCTACTACGGCTTACCGCAGTTTGGTATCGAGCTGGATCCGATTCCCTCCGCCATGATTGGCCTGTCGCTGAATACCGCGGCTTATGCGTCGGAATCACTGCGTGGCGCAATCTCTGCGATTGAGCGCGGCCAGTGGGAAGCGGCGGCCAGTATTGGCATGACGCGCTGGCAAACACTGCGCCGGGTGATACTGCCGCAGGCGGCACGGACCGCGCTGCCGCCGCTGGGTAACAGCTTTATCAGTCTGGTAAAAGATACCTCGCTGGCGGCGACCATCCAGGTGCCGGAGCTGTTCCGTCAGGCGCAGCTGATCACCTCGCGTACGCTGGAAGTGTTCACCATGTATCTGGCTGCCTCGCTGATTTACTGGGTAATGGCGACGGTGCTGTCCGCCCTGCAGAACCGGCTGGAGCAGCATGTTAATCGTCAGGATCAGGAGTCGAAATGAGTGCCATCGAAGTCAGAAAACTGGTGAAATCCTTCAATGGCCAGACGGTGCTGCATGGCATCGATCTCGACGTAGCGGCAGGCGAAGTGGTGGCGATTATCGGTCCCAGCGGTTCGGGTAAAACCACGCTGCTGCGCAGTATCAACCTGCTGGAAGTGCCGGACAGCGGCACCATCCGGGTGGGGGATATTACCGTTGATGCGGCGCTGGCGCAGAGTAAACAGAAAGAGCAGGTGCGTCGTCTGCGCCAGCAGGTTGGCTTTGTCTTCCAGAACTTCAATCTGTTTCCCCACCGTTCGGTGATGGAGAACATTATTGAAGGGCCGGTAATCGTCAAGCGCGAAGCCAAAGCGGACGCGGTGGCACGTGCCCGTGAGTTGCTGGAGAAAGTCGGACTGCATGGCAAAGAGCAGAGTTACCCGCGCCGTTTGTCAGGCGGTCAGCAGCAGCGGGTGGCCATCGCCCGGGCGCTGGCGATGCGGCCGGAGGTGATTCTTTTTGATGAACCGACCTCGGCGCTGGATCCGGAACTGGTTGGCGAGGTGCTTAACACCATCCGCGCCCTGGCCGAAGAGAAACGCACCATGGTTATCGTCACGCATGAGATGAGCTTTGCTCGCGACGTGGCTGACCGCGCTATTTTTATGGACCAGGGCCGCATTGTGGAGCAGGGCGAGGCGAAAGCGTTGTTCAGTAACCCGCAACAACCGCGAACCCGTCAGTTCCTCGACAAATTTCTGAGTCAGTAACGCCGCAGCCTTCCTTCGGGAAGGCTGCGTTAACCCGTTTAAATAACGCTGTTTTTCCGTAAAATAACCCTGCTGCTAAGGGGTTATTCGCGCTGAAAGTCATCGCTATCATATATTTTTAAATCTCCGTTAAACCTTTTGCCACATCTGACAAAACTTTTCTGTTCATTGTTTATTACATGGCTTTTAGAGTTGCCACTTTCTCTTATTTAAACCGTGGTGACTCTCCAGTAATATTATCTTTTTCACCGCAATAAGGGTAAATAAAGCCGCTGCCTGGCTATTTATTGATAAGTGTAAGGAAACGTTCAACTCGGTAAATAACTGTAGCATCAGGACCACGCCGCATTTTTTAAGACTTTCGCTACATTCACCACCGGTTCAATGACGAATAATCGCTGGATAACCATAAAAGCAATACTGATTTCCTCGCTTTTACTTTTCAGCATTCTGACCTACACAGCAGGAGTCATTGAATGAACAACACCAAGCCAGAGCAAATAATGTGGGTGAATACCCTGAAAGGGGGCTGTATTTTACTGGTGGTCCTGTACCACACGGTGCTGCCGGGTTTTGAAGGGACGCTGAAATATCTTTCTGCCGGATGGCTACCCGCTGAAATATGGGTGCAGTTTAATACGGTCCTGTCACCGTTACGTATGCCGGCGTTTTTCTTTGTTTCAGGCCTGCTGGCGACCAACGGTATTATTAATCGACCGTGGAAGCAGGTATTTACCAGCCGGATCACCAATCTCTTTTATCTCTATATTTTATGGGGCTTTATTCAGTGGTGGTCGATTCTCGGCATCTCCACCGAAATTACCGGTCAGCGTATTTCCCAGAATCTGAATGCAGCCTATGCGGGTTCGCTATTAGAATTTCTTAAGCTAACGTTTATGGCCATGAGCACCTCATGGTATCTGTACGGGCTTGGTCTCTATTTCCTCTGCGCCAAAGTTTTTCGCCAATATAAACTGGTGCTGATGGTGGCGGCGATTGTGCTGAACTATCTGGCGGTGGAGAAAATTATTCCCTACTGGGGACCACAAAGCCTGGCGCAATATTTCCTGTTCTTCCTGCTGGGCGCTTTCTGGAGTCAGACTATGCTGCGCCTCAGCGAATGGCGGCGTGAAAACCTGATGCCGTGGGCCGTACTGGCGGCGCTGGCGGGCATTCACGTTATTTTCGGGCTGGATAAGAGCCTGTTCATGTGCATTCTGGCGGTGCTGTTCAGTATCGCGGCCTGTCGCTGGCTGAATCAGCATTTCAGCATGCGCTATATGAACTGGATCGGCCGCAATACGTTGCAGATTTATGTGATACACCGCATTTTCATTGAGTTTTTCGGCATGTCAGCGATTCTGTTTGCCCAGCGTCACCATCTGTTTAATCAGGCGTGGTTTTCGTTCCTCTGGGCCTGTTTCTATCCGGTGGCGATTGTCGGGATCTGTTCGCTCTGCTCGGTGGCGCTCTGGTCGTTGACCAACCGCGGATTGGGACAGTCGCTGTTTATATTCCCGACGCTGATGAAGCGGGAGCGAGCCAGTGAGGTTTCGTGAATGCGCTTAGCCGCGGGCTGCCGGGGCAGGGTAGTCGCCCTCGGTATGGGCGGGTTACGTTTGCTGCGGGCTGACATAGAGTAATGTTGCGCTTGCTGCGGACTGACATTGAGTAATGTTGCGCTTGCTGCGGACTGACATTGAGTAATGTTGCGCTTGCTGCGGACTGACATTGAGTGAGCTTACGCCCGCCAGGCGATGGGGAGTTTCAGATTGCCTGAGCAGGCGGTCGCGTCAAGGGGCGGACGCCCGCCCCTTCACAATCCCGGCGTCCGGCGGCCTGCGCGCCACGCTGCGCGCGGTTCCTTCGTCACTCCCTGCGGCCGACGGACCGGCCGGACGCGCCATCCGTGGCACGATCCGTCCTTTCGCCGACTTCCTGTCGGCTCTCCTGGCCTCCGTTCACTTCTCAGCGCTGCGGACGCCTCTGGTAAAATCCTCGTCTGTAATCTCTCTTTCTTGTGGCCGACGGACCGGCCGGACGCGCCATCCGTGGCGCGATCCGTCCTTTCGCCGACCTCCTGTCGGCTCTCCTGGCCTCCGGTTGTTCCTCAGCGCTGCGGACGCCTCTCACAAACCTCCGCCTGTAATTATTTTTTCATTTCGCTGTTGCCGTGCTGTCTGATGGCCCGTTGCAAAGACAAACCTCAATATTTACCGGGATGACGAACCCAACTTGAAAAAGACGAAACAACCGCTGCAATTTACAAAGCCGCGCTGTCTGCCGACCCGATAGAAAAGACAATTCCAAAAACCCACAGCGATAAAATACCTAACATAAAAAAAGAGATAACAGCGGGTGGGTTGAATAACATTTTGTCTGCTGAGCCGAAAGCCAGAGGCAATCCCAAAAACCGACAGCGATAAAGTACCCGTCATAAAAAAAGAAATAACAGCGAGGGGTTGGGAGGCCATCTGAAGCGCTGAGCCGATGAGGGATTTCAGGACGAGCGACAGGGAGGTCGCGAAGAGTCGGGATCGTGCCAGGGATGGCGCGTCCCGCCGGTCCGTGAGAAATCCGGAAGAGGCGAAGGGACCGCGAAGCGGCGGTGAAGCAGGCCGGAGCCCGGGGTCAAGGGGGCGCGGCGACTGGCGGCCCCTTGTCGGTCGCCGGCAGCGGCGAAGCTGAAACTGCCACAGCCGGCCGGCGAACGAAACCCTCTCAGCCCCGTTCGCGCAGCGAACCGCCAAACCTCACCGGCTGGCGAACGAAACCCTCTCAGCCCCGTTCGCGCAGCGAACCCCAGCCCGTGGCCACCATGTGAACGAAACCCTCTCAGCCCCGTTCGCACAGCGAACACGCAGCTCCTTACCCGATTGTCATCAGACTGGCATTCCCGCCGGCTGCGGCGGTATTCACACTCAGCGAACGCTCAATCAGCAACCGTTCCAGCAGCAGATTGGTCTCACCGCGGGCGAAGCCCTGCACCGAAACAATCGCGCCTTCGCGTGCGGCAATTTGCTCACACAGGGTGCGCAGCTGATCGGCATCACCGTGATAAATCACCGCATCAAATTCTGCCGCTAACGGATCACGCGCCAGGGTAATACGCGCTTTCACCGCGTCTGGCAGAGAATTCAGCAGGCGACGATGCAACTCATCATCCTGCCACAGCGCCTTGCTGCCCACGCTGGTGACGGCGGCCAGTTGCACTAACGCATCCTGCTCGTTGTCGGCAAGGCAGAGCACCTGATCACGCGGCAACAGCGAGAACGTGTTGCGCTCGCCGGTCGGACCGGGCAGTAACCGTACTACGCCCGCCTGCGCCAGATCGGCATAGTGCTGGCACAACGCCGCCAGTTCAGGCTTCTCTTTAGCCCAACCCGTCAGCGCCTGATGAGGTGCCAGCAACGCCTGACGCAGGGTGCTGTCGGCAGGGCGCTCGGCATCCTGACGATCAAACGTCAGTCGCAGCGCGCCGTCCGGACGATGCGCCAGCAGACGATAGAGATAGAGCGGTCCGCCGGCTTTCGGGCCGGTACCGGATAATCCTTCGCCACCAAACGGCTGCACGCCAACCACCGCGCCCACCATATTCCGGTTGACGTAGAGGTTGCCGACTCTGGCATTCGCCGTCACCTGAGCAATAGTCTCGTCGATGCGGGTATGTACACCCAGCGTCAGGCCATAACCCGAGGCGTTAATCTGTTCAATTAACTGCGGCAGATTATTGCGGGTGAAACGCACCACGTGCAGTACCGGGCCGAACACCTCTTTATCCAGATCTTTAACCTGATCCAGTTCAATCAGGGTCGGCTTGATGAAGGTGCCGCTGCTCCACTCTTTGCTATCGTGTGGATTCTCCTGCACCGCCTGATAGACCGTGAAGCCTTTATTGCGCATCGCCTGAATGTGACGCTCAATATTGGCTTTGGCTTCAGCATCGATCACCGGACCAATATCGGTCGACAGGCGCTCCGGATTACCCATCCGGCATTCCGCCATCGCACCGCGCAACATCTTCAGGGTGTGGTCGGCAACATCTTCCTGAATGCACAGCAGACGCAGGGCAGAACAACGTTGACCGGCGCTGTCGAAGGCAGATGCGACGATATCAATCACCACCTGCTCAGTCAGCGCGGACGAGTCGACGATCATCGCATTCATTCCGCCGGTTTCAGCAATCAGCGGCGTCGGGCGACCCTGCGGATCGAGACGACCGGCCAGATTACGTTGCAGCAGCGTCGCAACCGCGGTTGAACCGGTGAACATGACGCCGCGAACCCGATCGTCGCCGGTCAGCTGCGCGCCAACCGTTTCACCCAGACCCGGCAGCAGTTGCAGCACGCCAGCTGGCACGCCCGCATCCAGCAGAATCTGTACCGCCTGCGCCGCAATCAGCGGTGTCTGCTCCGCCGGTTTGGCCAGCACGCTGTTACCCGCAGCCAGCGCCGCAGCAATCTGACCGGTAAAGATCGCCAGCGGGAAGTTCCACGGGCTGATACAGACCACCGGACCCAGTGGGCGATGGGTTTCGTTATCGAAATCATCCCGCACCATACCGGCATAGTAATAGAGGAAATCGACCGCTTCGCGCACTTCAGCGATGGCGTTGTTGTAGGTCTTACCGGCTTCACGCACCAGAATGCCAATCAGCTGCTGCATCTGGCCTTCCATGATCTGTGCCGCGCGTTCCAGAATTGCAGCACGCTCCTGAGGCGGAGTGGCGAACCAGATCGGGCCGCTGTTGACCGCCGCGTCCAGCGCCTGAGAGACTTCCTGCTCAGTCGCTTCACGTACCTGTCCGACAATATCGTTCGGCGCAGCGGGATTAACAATAGTGCGGCTTTCACCTTCACTCAGCTCACCTTCAATCATCGGCTGAGCCAGCCACGGCTGCGCGGCACTGCTCAGCAGGGCGCTGGACAGTGAGGCCAGACGGTGTTCATTGGCCATATCCAGACCGGCCGAATTGACGCGGTTAGCCCCATACAAATCGCGCGGCAGAGGAATCTTCGGATGCGGCAGGCCAATCGCCCCTTCGCTGGCACCCAGCTTCTCCACCGCCGTCACCGGATCGGCGACCAGCTCATCAATCGGCAGTGAGGTATCGGCGATACGGTTAACGAAGGAGGTGTTGGCACCGTTTTCCAGCAGGCGACGCACCAGATAAGCCAGCAGCGTTTCGTGCGTACCGACCGGCGCATAAATACGGCAGGGACGGTTAAGTTTGCCGTCCGCCACTTTGCCTACCACCTGCTCATACAGCGGTTCGCCCATGCCGTGCAGGCACTGGAACTCATACTGACCCGGATAGTAGTTGTTGCCAGCCAGCTGATAAATCGCCGCCAGCGTATGGGCATTGTGGGTGGCAAACTGCGGGTAGATCAGGTTCGGCACCGCCAGCAGTTTACGGGCGCAGGCCAGATAAGAGATGTCGGTGTAGACCTTGCGGGTATAGACCGGATAGCCCTCCAGCCCCTCCATCTGGGCGCGTTTGATTTCGCTGTCCCAGTAGGCACCTTTAACCAGACGGATCATCAGGCGACGGCGGCTCCGTTGTGCCAGGTCGATCAGCTCGTCAATCACGAACGGACAGCGCTTCATGTAGGCCTGGATGACAAAGCCGATGCCGTTCCAGCCTTCCAGTTCCGGCTCGAAACAGAGTTTTTCCAGCAGGTCGAGCGACAGCTCCAGCCGGTCAGCTTCTTCCGCATCAATATTGATGCCGATGTCATAGGAGCGAGCCAGTAGCGTCAGCGATTTCAGAATAGGGTAGAGCTCCTCCATCACCCGCTCATACTGAGCGCGGCTGTAGCGCGGATGCAGCGCCGACAGCTTGATCGAGATGCCCGGACCTTCATAAATGCCGCGGCCATTGGACGCTTTGCCAATGGCGTGAATCGCCTGCTGGTAGGAGACCAGATAGGCTTTGGCATCGCTGGCGGTCAGCGCCGCTTCACCCAGCATGTCGTAAGAGTAACGGAACCCTTTCTCTTCCAGCTTGCGGGCGTTAGCCAGCGCTTCAGCAATGGTTTCGCCGGTGACGAACTGCTCACCCATCAGACGCATCGCCATATCCACGCCTTTACGGATCAGCGGCTCGCCGCTCTTGCCAATAATGCGGTTCAGCGATCGCGACAGATTGGCTTCGTTATGGGTTGAGACCAGACGGCCGGTGAACAGCAGGCCCCAGGTGGCGGCGTTAACGAACAGCGACGGGCTGCGACCGAGATGCGACTGCCAGTTGCCGTTGCTGATCTTATCGCGGATCAGCGCATCGCGGGTCGGCTTGTCAGGGATACGCAATAACGCTTCGGCGAGGCACATCAGCGCCACACCTTCCTGCGAGGATAAAGAGAACTCCTGCAGAAGGCTTTGCACCATGCCAGCGCGTCCGGTTGCTCCTTTTTGGTGCCGCAGCTTGTCGGCCAGCTGGTAAGCCAGCTGATGGGTTTTCTCCGCCAGCGCCGCAGGCAGGCGAGCCTGCTCCAGCAGCATCGGCACCGCGTCGGTCTCCGGGCGACGCCAGGCGGCGGTCACGGTCGAACGGGTCACCGACTGCGGCAAAATCTGCTCTGCGAAGTCAAGGAACGGCTGATGCGTCTCGTCGGTCAGCGCCTCATCAGCCTCCACTGTCGCCAGGCTGGATAACGGGATTTCAGGCAGCGAATCGCCCGACTCAAGCTGGCCGAGGTAGTTAAAGATCGCCTGTTTAATCAGCCAGTGTGGCGTGCGATCGATACGCTGCGCAGCCAGTTTGATGCGCTCACGTGTCGCGTCATCCAGTTTTACCCCCATGGTGGTTGTACCCATGACTCCAGTGCTCCTTATAGTGGTTCGATACGGCGTGGCTGCACTATCACTTAAGTTGCAACTTTGTGCAACCGTGTTAAATGTGAGCCAGTTAACACCCTTTTAACGCCGTCAATTGTTAATTTTTGCAATGCGGCACGGATATTGCTGCAAGATCCTCGCCAACCTGACGGGCCTGGCAACGCGCGGTTTATGTGAGGTTGCGCCGGGTTGCAACCGACGTTATGTGAGCGAGTGCAACCTCTGAACACTTTTTCGCAATCGGTTAGTGAAATCGCTGTAACGCCTGTGTTAAATCCATTGTGCGCCGAACGCCTTTCCGGCAGGATACCGCGCCGCAGGGAAATGGCTAACGCCCTGACGAGGATAATCGGTCCGTTTTGCCCCGTTCCGGCAAGCAGGCAGCTGGCGATTTCTCTGGGATATCAAATAATAAGTGGAGAGACAGATGAGTCTAAGTACACCGATGCTGGTGACCTTTGTAGTTTATATTCTTGGGATGGTGCTGATTGGTTTTGTGGCATACCGCTCAACCAAAAACTTTGATGACTATATCCTCGGCGGCCGCAGTCTCGGCAGCGTGGTTACGGCGCTGTCTGCCGGTGCGTCAGACATGAGCGGCTGGCTGCTGATGGGATTACCCGGTGCCATTTTCATCTCCGGCATCTCCGAGAGCTGGATTGCCATCGGCCTGACGATTGGTGCCTGGCTGAACTGGAAAATTGTTGCCGGTCGCCTGCGGGTACAGACTGAGCATCACAATAACGCGCTGACGCTGCCGGACTTTTTCACCAGCCGCTTTGAAGATCACAGTAAAATCCTGCGCATCATTTCTGCCATCGTGATCCTGGTGTTCTTCACCATCTATTGTGCTTCTGGCGTGGTGGCTGGCGCACGTTTGTTCGAAAGCACCTTTGGGATGAGTTACCAGACGGCGCTGTGGGCGGGCGCAGCCGCGACCATCCTCTACACCCTGGTTGGCGGTTTCCTCGCGGTGAGCTGGACTGACACGGTGCAGGCCAGCCTGATGATTTTTGCGCTGATTCTGACGCCGGTGTTTGTCATCATCGCGGTCGGCGGCTGGTCTGACTCCATGGCCGTGATTGAAGCGAAAAGCCTCGAAAACCTCGACATGCTGAAAGGTCTGAACTTTGTCGCGGTGATTTCACTGCTTGGCTGGGGACTGGGCTATTTTGGTCAGCCGCATATCCTGGCGCGCTTTATGGCGGCCGACTCCCACCGTTCAATCCGCACCGCACGCCGTATCGGTATGACCTGGATGATCCTCTGCCTGGCCGGTGCGGTCGGCGTGGGCTTCTTCGGTATCGCTTATTTCCAGAACAACCCGACCCTGGCGGCGGGCGTCAATGACAACGCGGAGCGGGTGTTTATCGAACTGGCGCGTATCCTGTTTAACCCGTGGGTGGCCGGTATTCTGCTGTCAGCGATTCTGGCGGCGGTGATGTCGACCCTGAGCTGCCAACTGCTGGTCTGCTCCAGCGCCCTGACTGAAGATCTGTATAAAGGTTTGCTGCGAAAAAACGCCAGCCAGAAAGAGCTGGTGTGGGTCGGACGTCTGATGGTGCTGCTGGTGGCGTTAATCGCTATCGCGCTGGCGTCTAATCCGGAGAACCGGGTGCTGGGCCTGGTAAGCTACGCCTGGGCGGGCTTCGGGGCAGCGTTTGGTCCGGTGGTGCTGTTCGGGGTGTGCTGGAAGCGCATGAACCGCAACGGCGCGCTGGCGGGCATGATCATCGGCGCGTTAACCGTGCTGGTGTGGAAGCAATATGGCTGGCTCGGCCTGTATGAAATCATCCCGGGCTTCCTGTTCGCCAGCATCGCCATCGTGGTGTTCAGCCTGATGGGACGTGAACCTTCAGCCGAAGCACAGCAGCGTTTTGCCGCCGCGGAAGCGGAGTTCCAGACTAAATAACGCGCGCAGAGCGTAAAAAAGCCCGCCGGTTAATCGTGGCGGGCTTTTTTTTGTTACAAAGATAAACCACTCAAATGCGAAATTATCTCATCCGGCAACTTGTTTTTTTCGTGGCGATAATGATAATCGGTATCGTTTACATTTTACCTGATTTTACTTTTATTGACGCTGCTTAACATTCAAGAGGTTGGCGATGTTTGTTCCGTTTCTCATCATGCTGCGCGAAGGCTTAGAAGCCGCACTGATTGTCAGCCTGATAGCCAGCTACCTGAAGCGCACCCAGCGCACCCAATGGTTTCCTGCCATGTGGGCTGGGGTAGTAATCGCTGCGGCGCTCTGCCTCGGGCTCGGGCTGTTCATCAACGCCACCACCGGCGAGTTTCCGCAGAAACAGCAGGAACTGTTTGAAGGGCTGGTTGCGCTGGTCGCCGTGGTTATCCTCACCTCGATGGTGTTCTGGATGCGCAAAGTGGCGCGCAATATCAAAGTGGAGCTGGAGCAGGCGGTGGACCAGGCGCTGCAACGCTCAGGCCGCGGCGGACTGGCACTGGTGCTGATGGTGTTCCTGGCGGTGGCGCGCGAAGGGCTGGAGTCGGTGTTCTTCCTGCTGGCGGCCTTTACCCAGGATGTTGGCTACGCGCCGCCGATTGGTGCGGTGCTGGGGCTGGCGACCGCGGTGGTACTGGGCATGCTGCTTTACTGGGGCGGTATTCGCCTTAACATGGCCCATTTTTTCCGCTGGACCAGCATCTTTATCCTGTTTGTCGCGGCGGGGCTGGCGGCCGGGGCGATTCGGGCTTTCCATGAAGCAGGGCTATGGAATCGCTTTCAGGATGTGGCGTTTGATCTCAGCAACACCTTATCGACCCATTCGCTGTTCGGTACGCTGCTGGAAGGGGTACTTGGCTATCAGGAAGCCCCCAGCGTCAGCGAAGTGGTGGTCTGGGGCCTCTATCTGATCCCCGCTCTGATTCTGTTTTTTATGCCCGCGCGTCCTGCCGCGTCGGCCACTGTGCGCTAAGCCATTTATCGGGTGCGCCTGCCGCGCTCAACAACGTGATAGGGAAATAAACATGACAATGCGTTTCCGCCGCAAGGCACTGCTGGTTCCTTTGCTGGCAATCTCCGCCTCCGCTGCCGCCGCGGTGCCTCAGGTGACCGTCAGCGTTAACGACAAGCAGTGTGAACCGATGACCTTAACCGTTAAGGCCGGTAAAACTCAGTTCCTGATCAAGAACAACAGTCAGAAAGCGCTGGAGTGGGAGATCCTGAAAGGGGTGATGGTGGTTGAAGAGCGCGAGAACATCGCACCCGGATTCAGCCAGAAGCTGACCGCCAATCTGCAGCCAGGCGAATATGAGATGACCTGTGGCCTGCTGAGTAATCCGAAAGGCAAGCTGGTGGTTGAGGCCGGTGACGCCGCAGCGAAAAGCGCGCCGTCCGAGCGGATGCAGCTGGTCGGCCCGATCAGCGCCTACAAAGCCTATGTCACTGAGCAGGTGAATCAGCTGGTGAGTGGAACTCAGGCCTTTACCGATGCGGTTAAAGCTGGCGATGTTGAAAAAGCCAAAGCGCTGTTTGCCCCGACGCGTCAGTATTATGAGCGTATTGAGCCGATTGCTGAGCTGTTCTCCGATCTCGACGGCAGCATTGACGCCCGCGAAGATGATTATGAGAAGAAAGCGGAAGATCCAAAATTCACCGGTTTCCACCGGCTGGAAAAAGCGCTGTTTGCCGATCACAGCACCGAAGGGATGGCGGGTTACGCGGATCAGCTGAACAAAGACGTTAAAGATTTGCAGACCCGCATCAGCGAACTGGCTTTCCCGCCAGCCAAAGTGGTCGGTGGTGCGGCAGGGCTGATTGAAGAGGTCGCCTCCAGCAAAATTTCAGGTGAAGAAGATCGCTACAGCCGTACCGACCTGTGGGACTTCCAGGCCAACGTTGATGGTGCCCAGAAAATTGTTGAACTGCTGCGGCCGATGGTCAGTCAGGCTAACCCGCAGTTACTGGCAAAAATCGACGGCAACTTTAAGAAAGTGGATGCGATCCTGAGCAAATATCGCACCAAAACCGGTTTCGAATCGTATGAGAAACTGACCAGCGCCGATCGTAATGCGCTGAAAGGACCGATTACCGCCCTGGCGGAAGATCTTTCATTACTGCGTGGCACCCTGGGTCTGGATTAATCATGAGTCGTCAGGAAGATGACGCGCAGCCCGCGCGTCGTCGTTTATTAAAAGGTCTGGGCCTGCTGGGTGGGGCGGCCGCACTGGGTGGCGGTTGTCCGTTTCACGCGGCCGCCGCCGACAGCTTTTCACCGGGCACGGTAACGCCGCAGGCGCGGCAACAGGCGCAGCCATTTTATGGTCCGCATCAGGCGGGCATCGTGACGCCACAGCAGGCATCAATGATGCTGGTGGCGCTTGATCTGCTGAGCAGTGACAAAGCAGAGCTGGAGCGGCTGTTTCGTCTGCTGACCCAGCGCATCGCTTTTCTGACCGCTGGCGGTCCTGCGCCGCAGGTGACCAATCCGCGTCTGCCGCCGATGGACTCCGGCATTCTGGGTGCCACTATCGCCCCGGATAACCTGACAATTACCGTGTCAGTGGGGGATTCGCTGTTCGATGAACGTTTTGGTCTGGCACCACATAAGCCGAAAAAACTGCAGCGGATGACCCGTTTTCCCAACGATTCACTGGATGCTGCCGAGTGCCATGGTGACTTGCTGTTGCAGCTGTGCGCCAACACCCAGGATACGGTGATTCATGCCCTGCGTGACATCATCAAGCATACGCCCGATCTGCTGGGCGTACGCTGGCGGCGAGAAGGGTTTATTTCCGATCACGCGGCGCGCAGTCAGGGGGCGGAGACGCCGATCAACCTGCTGGGATTCAAAGATGGGACGGCCAATCCCGATACTCACGATCGTGCCCTGATGAATCAGCTGTTATGGGTGACGGACGATCAGGATGAACCGGTCTGGGCACGTAACGGCAGCTATCAGGCGGTGCGCCTGATCCGTTTTCGCGTTGAGATGTGGGACCGCACGCCGCTGGGCGAGCAGCAAACCATTTTTGGCCGCGATAAGCTGAGCGGGGCGCCGCTGGGGATGCAGCATGAACGCGACATTCCGGATTACCACAACGATCCGGATGGTGAGGTGATTGCGCTGGATTCGCACATTCGTCTCGCCAACCCGCGAACCCCGGAAACCGCCAGCAGCCTGATGCTGCGTCGCGGCTACAGCTATTCGGCAGGGATTTCCGCTTCAGGGCAGCTGGAGATGGGGCTGCTGTTTGTCTGTTATCAGCACGATCTGGAAAAGGGCTTTATTACCGTCCAGCAGCGTCTGAATGGCGAAGCGCTGGAAGAATATATCCGACCGTTTGGCGGTGGATACTTTTTTGTTCTGCCCGGCGTCGCCGATGCCAGCCATTATTTAGCCCAGCCGTTACTTGAAGCCTGATTAAATTTCATCCATCCTGCTCTGCCTGGCCACCGGCGGAGCATTTTTTTGTCTGATAACCCGCTCAGACGCTTTTTTTGCTCAGTTTTAGCTGAAATTTTAACGCGATTTTGAGTGTGACAAAATAAAATAAAGCATTGAAAATAAAAGAATATGCTGTATTTGACTGCTAAAGTGTTAACACCCGATTCGCAATTACTTTGCCATGAAGTAAAATTACTGTTGCAAAGCGCCAATAAAATGGTGCACTTTATTCAGTAAGCGTAATCAGACGTGTTGATGTATCACACTGGAGTTCGCGCATGGGTCGATTCTTTTATGGAAAGTCTGTATCAGTAATTAGATTGCGCTTGACCGCGAGGGCTATTCTGCCTCGTAACATCCTCCTCTCTCCAACGTTCTCTCTTGTCATTTCGCATCCTTTTTTTACCGGTATACAGCAACGCTGTACTGCTGCTGCATGCCTGAATTCATGGCCTGTCACGGCTCTAAAGGAAGCCAACTGAAACCTCTAAAGCGTTCACGTAATCGCAACGGGCTACTGGCCTGACGCGGGAAATGAAACCAACTGTAAGGTGCCACTATGGGAAGACAGAAAGCAGTGATCAAAGCGCGTCGGGAAGCAAGACGAGTGCTTCGCAATGACTCCCGGAGTCATCGTCAGCGTGAAGAAGAATCGGTCACTTCGCTGGTGCAAATGGGTGGGCTGGACTCAATTGGCATGGCGCGCGATGTGCGCGACCGGGGACCGATAGAAGCCCGTAATGAAGCTCAGGCACACTATCTCAACGCCATAGAAACGAAACAGCTGATCTTCGCTACCGGTGAAGCCGGTTGCGGCAAAACCTGGATCAGCGCTGCGAAAGCGGCAGAGGCCCTGATTCATAAGGATATTGACAGGATTATCGTTACGCGCCCGGTATTACAGGCCGATGAGGATCTGGGATTCCTGCCCGGCGATATCTCCGAGAAATTCGCCCCTTATTTCCGACCGGTGTACGACATTCTGGTTAAACGTCTTGGCGCATCCTTTATGCAGTACTGTCTGCGTCCGGAAATCGCTAAGGTCGAGATTGCCCCGTTCGCCTATATGCGCGGCCGGACTTTTGAAAATGCCGTGGTTATTCTGGATGAGGCGCAAAACGTGACCGCCGCCCAGATGAAAATGTTCCTGACCCGCCTGGGCGAAAACGTCACGGTCATTGTGAATGGTGATATTACCCAGTGCGACTTGCCCGCTGGGGTGCCTTCCGGTCTCGCAGACGCGCTGGCGCGTTTCGAAGAGGACGAGATGGTTGGCATCGTACGTTTCGGCAAAGAGGATTGTGTGCGTTCTGCGCTGTGTCAGCGCACCCTGCACGCGTATAGCTAGCGTTTGATTGAGTAGCAGTGTAGCGCCCAAACCCGGCTTCGGCCGGGTTTTCTTATGGTGGGGCGGGGCTTCTTACCGTCGCTGAACAGCGCATAGAATTGCGCATAAAAAAAAGCCTGAACTTTCGTTCAGGCTCTTCTTTGAATGTGGCGGTGAGAGGGGGATTCGAACCCCCGATACGTTGCCGTATACACACTTTCCAGGCGTGCTCCTTCAGCCACTCGGACACCTCACCACATTTTTTCCATTGACCGCGCCGGGTCAACGGGGCGCTACTATAGGGAGTCGGCTGAAAAGGGTCAAGCACTATTTTTCTCTTTTGTTCTATTCGCTTAAGCTCTGAACGAATCGATTTAGCGTTACGCACTCCGCCGGTTTTGTCATCAAATTGAAATCCCAGTGACACAAAAATATCACCCGATCGTCGCAAAATTACTGCCTGAAATCATTGGTATTTTTTGCTTACAAGGATCGAATAATGAAAAAGCTTCCTCTGTTTACCCTCTCTCTGCTCGCTTCAGCGATCGCGACTTCGGCCATAGCGGATACCGACCTCGTTTCCCGTGCGGCGCAGGGCGATCTCAGCCAGCATGGTGGGGCTCGTCGGCTGACCGGTGACCAGACTGAGGCGTTAAAAGCCTCGCTACGCAATAGCACCGCCAAAAATGTCATCCTGCTGATTGGCGATGGCATGGGTGACTCTGAAATCACCGCGGCGCGTAATCTGGCAGAAGGCGCAGGCGGCTTTTTTAAAGGTATCGATGCGCTGCCGCTGACCGGCCAGTACACCCATTATTCGTTAGATAAGAAAACCCACAAACCTAATTACGTCACCGACTCGGCCGCGTCAGCCACGGCCTGGGCAACCGGCACCAAAAGTTATAACGGTGCCATCAGCGTCGATGTTAATGGTCAGGATCAGATGACGCTGCTGGAGCTGGCGAAAGCAGCGGGCAAAGCCACCGGCGATGTCTCGACCGCCGAACTGCAGGATGCGACGCCCGCGGTGCTGTTCTCGCACGTGACCTCACGTAAATGTTACGGACCGGAGAAGACCAGCGAACTCTGTCCGACCAACGCCGCAGAGCAGGGCGGTAAGGGATCGATTAGCGAACAGTTACTGAAAACCCGTCCCGACGTAACCTTAGGAGGCGGGGCAAAATCGTTCGCCGAGGTAGCGAAAGCCGGCGAATATCAGGGTAAAACGCTGAATGAGCAGGCGCAGGCACTGGGTTATCAGCTGGTCAGCGACTGGCAAGGGCTTAACGCCGTCACCGTAGCCGATCAGCAAAAACCGCTGCTGGGTCTGTTCTCTGCAGGCAATATGCCGGTGCGCTGGCAGGGGCCGAAAGCCAGCTATCACGGCAATATTGATAAGCCGGTGGTGACCTGTGAAGTCAATAAGGACCGCCCGCTGTCAACGCCTACGCTGGCGCAGATGACCGCCAAAGCGATCGACCTGCTGCGTAACAATCCGAATGGTTTCTTCCTGCAGGTTGAAGGCGCATCGATTGATAAGCAGGACCACGCGGCCAATCCTTGTGGTCAGATTGGTGAAACGGTGGACCTGGATGAAGCGGTCCAGCAGGCGCTGGCATTTGCCCGTGAAGAAGGCAATACCCTGGTGGTGGTGACGGCGGATCATGCCCACAGCAGTCAGATCGTTGAGAACGGCACTAAAGCACCGGGACTGACCCAGGCGCTGAACACCAAAGACGGTGCGGTTATGACCATCAGTTACGGCAATTCAGAAGAGGATTCGCAGGAACATACCGGATCGCAGTTGCGGATTGCGGCCTATGGCCCGCATGCGGGTAACGTGGTGGGGCTGACCGATCAAACCGATCTGTTCTATACCTTAGGAAATGCAATGGGGCTGAAGCTGCCTGGCCAGTAAAAGCCGATGCGGGGCGGTTTACGCCACCCCGCATCCAACCTTAGCTCTTCACTTTATTAGCGAAGCTTTTGCGCAGCTTCTGCAACTTCGGTGGGATCACCGCCAGGCAGTAACCGTTACGCTGACCGGCACCGTCCCAGTAATCCTGATGATAGGCTTCGGCCGGATACCACTCTTTCAGCGGCTCGATAGTTGTTACTACCGGCACGTCGTGATCGGCCTGGGCACGTTCAATCGCCGCACGGGCTTCTGCTTCCTGTTCGGCATTAGCCGGGAAAATCGCTGAGCGATACTGGGTGCCAATATCGTTGCCCTGACGATTAAGCTGGGTCGGATCGTGGGTCACAAAGCTGATATCCAGTAAATCGCCATAGCTGACTTTCTCCGGATCAAAGCCGATGCGGATCGCTTCTGCGTGGCCGGTGGCACCGCTGCAGACCTGTTCGTAGGTTGGATTGGGACGGGCACCGCCGGTATAACCGCTCTCTACCGACTCCACGCCGATCACATCCTTAAATACCGCCTCGGTGCACCAGAAACAGCCACCCGCGATCACTGCATATTCGATTGCCATAATGATTTACTCCTGTCAGGTCGAAAGAGGAGAATGGGGACGAGAGGATCCACTTTCAACTAAATCAGCATCTCTGGTTTAAAATCTTTGCTTTTATCCAGCAGCTTATCGCTCATCACGCTGAAGCGGCCTTCACCGGTGTAGTGCAGCGTAGTGGGATATTCCGGCTGTTCGGCGACGTGCGCTTTAACAATTTCAAAGATAAACAGGTTGTAGTTATCAACCATCGAATCGTCATACAGCTGACATTCGAAACTGGCAAAACATTCGGCGATCATCGGTGCGCGGACCACCTGCGCCGGCTCAGCCGTCAGGCCAAAGGCGTCGAACTTATCCAACTGGTCACCGTGACTGTTACCAATCGCCACCACCTGATCAATCAGCGACGCCGAAGGCACATTCAGCACGCACTGTCCGCTGTTGCGGATCAGTTCGTGACTGTAGTTCATGCCGGCAATCATACAGCCGACCAGTGAAGGGGAGAATTCAAGTACGGTGTGCCAGCCGAGGGTCATGATGTCGTGCTGATCCTCAAACTGCGAGCTGAGCAACAGCACCGGACCCGGCTCGAGATATTTACGCGCTTTGCTGACCGGAAAAGCGTATTTGTGCATGCGTTGACTCATGGCGGAACTCCCTGAACGGAACATAGCCATTAAGTGTAGAGCACCACGCCAGCGCAGCGCTGGCGTCAGCCCGCAGAATCAGCAAAAGTGCGGCCGGGCACCATTCAGCACCCGGCAACGTCCGGTCTTAGCGGCCAACCCGAGCCTGTAGTGCCGCAGGATAGCGGTCGCCTTGTACCTCAACAGCAGCCAGCGCCTGATTAATGCGCTGCAGGTCTTCGGTGCTAAGGTGCAGCTCCGCAGCCTGCAGGTTTTCCTTCAGGCGGTGCAGTTTGGTGGTGCCGGGAATCGGGACAATCCACGGTTTTTGCGCCAGCAGCCAGGCGAGCGCGATCTGTGCCGGGGTGACGGCTTTATCCTGAGCGATAGTGCCGAGCAGATCGATCAGAGCCTGATTGGCGGCCAGCGCCTCAGGAGAAAAGCGCGGAACCTGGCTGCGGAAATCGTCACTGCCAAAGGTACTGTCAGGCTGAATCGCGCCGGTCAGGTAGCCTTTTCCCAGCGGGCTGAACGGCACAAAGCCGATACCCAACGACTCCAGCGTCGGGATCATCTCTGCTTCCGGCTCACGCCACCACATCGAATATTCGCTTTGTAACGCGGTAACCGGCTGGACCGCATGAGCACGTCGCACGGTCTGCACACCGGCTTCGGATAAGCCAAAATGTTTGACCTTGCCTTCAGCGATCAGATCCCGGATGGTGCCAGCGACATCTTCAATCGGCACCTCAGGATCAACCCGGTGCTGATAATAGAGATCGATCACCTCGGTTTTCAATCGGCGTAACGATCCTTCAATTGCCCGGCGAATCTGCTCTGGCCGGCTGTTAAGGATCTGCTGTCTGTTATCCTCGCCAAAGGTGAAGCCAAACTTAGTGGCGATGACCACCCGATCGCGAACCGGAGCCAGCGCCTCGCCGACCACCTCTTCATTCAGCCACGGTCCATAAACCTCAGCGGTATCGAAAAAAGTAACCCCCTGATCGACGGCGGCGCGGATGAGCGCAATCGCCTGCTGTTTATCGGTTGCCGGACCATAACCGTGGCTCAGTCCCATGCAGCCGAGACCCAGGCTGGAAACCTCAAGACCGGACTGACCTAATTTGCGGGTTTGCACTGTTACTCTCCTCTGAAAACGTTGCGGGGAATGCCTGAGAATAGAGCACGGCGGGCGGGCTGATTAGGGGGTTAAAAAGAGATGGGTTTATGAGCGCTGCTCATAAATAGCCGGGGAGAGGGCGTTTATCTGATGCGATCAAGGCGAGCTTAAGGTTTCCTTAATGTGGCGCGAGGATACTCCGGGTACAACATGAGGAGAATGCCATGAAATCTGCTACCACTGCGGTAATTGCTGCACCCGCCCGACCTTTCAGTGAATATGCCGCGCTGCTGATCGCCGCAACCACGGTGATCCTGTTTCTGGCGGCATGGTTTAGCGCCTGAGTCGGCAGCCATCAGAATTTAATGACCGCACGACAGCCACTACGGTCGCGGCGGTTCTCTAAAAAGAACTGAAAGCGATGCAGCTGCACAATGCGGCTGACAATGCTTAACCCCAGCCCAATCCCGCCATAACGACTGTCCATCCGGATAAATGCTTTACTCAGTTCACCACTTTTACTTTCGTCAATCCCCGGTCCCTCATCTTCCACCGTCAGGGTCGGCTGTTCGCCCGATGCCAGCCGCAGAGTGATTGCGCTTTTTTTGGGGCTGTAACGATGGGCGTTCTCGACCAGGTTACGCAGCAACATTTTTAGCAGCGTCGCGTCGCCGCGCACAAAGATATCCTGCGGCAGATCGAGCGTCAGGGTCTGCTGGTGCGCATCCAGCATGGTGCTCAGCTCCGCCTCCATCGGCAGAATCACATCTTCAATCAGCGCCACGTTCTGGTAAGTACCAGAGGTAAAAGACTGACCGGCGCGCGCCAGCTGTAGCAGCTGCGACACGCTGTTGGTCATCTGATCGAGCCGCTGCAGTAACGGCTGCACGTTAACGTCGCTGTTGCGTTCAATCAGTTCCAGATGCAGCCGCAGGCCCGCCAGCGGCGTACGCAGTTCATGCGCCACATCGGCGGTAAACAGCCGTTCGCGCTCCAGACTGTTATTCAGCCGCGCCACCAGCTGGTTAATCGCCTGGGTCACTGCATCAATCTCCTGCACCGGACTGTGGCAGGCGATGGGGTCGAGATTTTCTTCGCTGCGGTTTTCCAGCTCACGCTGCAGCTGATACAGCGGCCGGGTAATCCATTTTACCGCCTGATAGCAGAGCAGCAGCGTCAGGCTGATCATCACCAGACTGGGCACCGCCAGGCTGGCAACGGCTTCATGCACCTCGCGTTCGACGTGCCGATCCATGTTGCGCTTTTGCAGCTGCGCTTCGACCAGAAACTGAATCTGCTCTTTGCTCTCATGCCACAGCCAGGCGACGCTGATCACCTGGAAAACCAGCAGAATCAGGCCAATGGTCAGGATCAGGCGAAAGCGCATACTGCGATGGTCAATCCGGGGTTTCATGGTGCCTCGCGAATCACGTCAGCCGTCACCAGCGCGTAGCCAAAACCGCGCACCGTGCGGATGGCGCTTTTGCCAATTTTGTCACGCAGGTTGTGAATATGAACCTCCAGCGTATTAGTAGACGGCTCGGTTTCCCAGTTATAGATATCCTGATAGAGGATTTCGCGGTGAACCGGATTGCCCGCTTTCAGCATCAGACGGGAGAGGATGGCATACTCTTTCGGCGTCAGATCCAGCAGCGTGCCGCCGAGCGTTATCTGGCGATGCGTCATGTCCAGCGCCAGCGCGCCGACCATCAGCTGGCTGTCGCCCTGGTTCACGTGACGGCGAATCAGGGCGCGAATGCGTGCCAGCAGTTCATCCAGCGAGAAGGGCTTGATCAGGTAATCGTCGGCACCGGCGTCCAGCCCGGCGATACGTTCGCTGATGGTATCGCGTGCGGTAAGGATCAGCACCGGCGTCATTTTCTTCTGCCGCCGCAGGCGCAGCAGAAAATGCAGCCCGTCTTCATCCGGCAACCCCAGGTCCAGCACCACCAGGCTATACAGGCCAGTGGAAAAATGCGCTTCGGCATCCCGCACCGTGGTGACGCCATCACAGACGTATCCTTCGCCCTCCAGCGCCAGCATCAGGCCCTGCAATAACAGCGCATCATCTTCTACGATCAGAATTTTCATTGTGGTCGGCTCCGACACATCGTCAAAATGTCATCCGCGGGTAGATATTCGTGGGTCGCGGTGCCGGTTAAACCCAGCATGGTGGAAAACAGATTATCCTGTGAGAAATCGTCTGTCGCCGCCAGTTTAGTCAGACAACCACGATTCACCGCATAACGCTGCTGATAATCATCGGACAGCCAGATCAGCATAGGCACATGTTTCTGGGTATCGGGGGCGATAGCGTAGGGCAGACCGTGCAGGTATTCGCCATTTTCGCCCAGCGATTCGCCATGATCGGACAGATAGACCAGGCTGGTGGTAAAACGATCCTGATGGGCACGCAGCACGCCAATTGCCTTGTCGACGATGTGATCAACATTTAATAGCGTGTTGTCGTAGGTGTTGACCAGCTGCTGCTGTGAACAATCCTGGATCTGATTGGTATCGCAGGTCGGGACGAACTGGCGCAGCTGCGGCGGATAGCGGTGACTGTAGGTCGGACCGTGGCTGCCGATGGTGTGCAGCACGATCACCGCGTTGCCCTTGAGCTGGTTAATGTAGTCATCCAGGCCGTGAAACAGCACATCGTCGTAACACTCACCGTTAATGCACATGCCGGGCAGGTTCAGGCTGGTCATATCCTGGTGCGGCACGCGGTCGCAGGCACCCTTACAGCCGCCATCATTTTCATTCCATAACACGCTGATGCCGGCGCGCTGAATAATATCCAGCAAACCTTCCTGATGGGCGGCCAGCACGTCGTCGTAATGGGCGCGCGGCATATTCGAAAACATGCAGGGGACTGACACTGCCGTCGCCGTGCCGCACGAGACAGTATGCGGGAAATAGATCACATTATCTTTGGCCAGCAGCGGATTGGTCTGACGCGCATAGCCGCCCAGCGAGAAATTCTGCGCCCGCGACGTTTCGCCGACGATCAGGATAGTCAGATTCTGTTTACCGCCGTTAAGCCGGTCAGGCTGCTGATGCGCATCTTCGCCGATCCGCACCAGCGGCAGGTTCTCCAGCTGCTGATGCTTATACCACGACAGGCTGGCGGCGATGCTGTTGGACGGGCTAAGCGCCTTCACCAGTTCGCGGTTATTGCGGAACAGCGAGGCGTAATCTTTATAAAACAGCAGGGCGACCAACAGGATGATTGCCGCTGAGATCAGAATGCTGAGCAAACGCTGCACCACACCGCGCCAGTTTTGCTTTTTCAGCCGTGGCCAGAATACCAGCAGCGCCATCAGAATGCCGGAGGTCAGCAGGGTAAACAGCAGCTGCGGCGTGATCAGGGCAAACGATTCAGAGGCGGTGGTGTCCATCATATTGGTGATCATCGAGCGATCGACCACGATGTTATAGGTCTGGATAAAAAACTGAGCGGTGGCTGAGAGCAGAATAAACAGCGCCATCAGTACCCGATCGAGCCAGAGAAACGAGGCGAGGGTGATCACAATGTTGATCACGCTGAACGCCACCAGCGGCATCGACAGGAAGACCAGCGTAGCGTGCAGGCTGGTCAGCGGCATCAGGGCCAGCACCTGACGGTAATAGGCCAGATTAAGGAAAACCGCGATATAAACCGCAGCAAGGATCAGCAGAGTAAGGCGGCTGATGACCGGCCTGTTCAGTGAAAATGCCATGATCAAAAAAGTCCGAATATCAAAAGTGTGCTGAGATTGCACTTTCAATATTAGGAATACCTTAAGAAGCTTAAGCTTTCTCCGGTTTTACCGGTTCAGTCGAGATGACCTCGCCTGGCTCCAGCCGCTGCTGGTGCGAAATCAGCGCAGCCACTGCAAAGGCAACCCCGGCCGATTGGGCAGCTTGTGCTTAGTTAACCGCAGCGGCTGGCATGAAACATGCATCTTTCTGGCATAACCCCTGTTTCCGTCTACACTTAATCGGTAGATGTTCTCAATCAGCCAGTATTGTCAGTAATGAGCTTGTAAGTTTGAGGAGAGTGACCTATCAAATCGCCCTGTTTTACCCCTCAATCACCGCGTTATCAGAATTTCCCTCTTGCTGACCCTACTGCGTCAGGACATCCTCGATTTGAACTCAAATTTCCAAATTCAGGAGAAGTGACGTGACCCAAGCGGTAAATACCTCTGACACGTTCCCGACACTGGAGGGCGGACGTTACGCCTTCTTTTTTGATGTCGATGGCACGCTGGCAGCGATACAGTCCCGTCCCGAAGCGGTGTTTATTCCTGAACAGGTTGTCACGCAGCTGCAACAACTCTCTGCGCTCAGTCAGGGCGCGCTGGCACTGGTTTCCGGCCGGCCGATTGAGCAGCTCGACGCACTGGCTGCGCCGTGGCGCGGTCCTGCCGCCGGTGTTCACGGTGCAGAGCGTCGTGATGCCGACGGGGAGATGCAGCGCATCAGCCTGCCGGTCGAGGTTGAACAGCAACTCAGGACGGAACTGCAAAACGCGATGGCGTTATGGCCTGGCACTCAGCTGGAGATCAAAGGCATGGCCTTTGCGCTTCACTATCGTCAGGCAATGCAGCATGAACAGGATGTATTACGACTGGCTGAACAGTCGGTGAAACGATTTCCGGGGCTGGCGCTTCAGCCGGGCAAATGTGTGGTGGAGATTAAACCCTTAGGTATTGATAAGGGCGCCGCCATTCGCGATTTTATGCAACAAGCGCCTTTTGCCGGACGCATTCCGGTATTTATTGGAGACGACCTGACAGACGAGAAAGGTTTTGCCGTGGTCAACGCCATGCAGGGCATTTCGATTAAGGTCGGCGAAGGTTCCAGTCAGGCACCGTTTCGGCTGAATGATGTCGATGCAGTGTATAGCTGGCTGGAACGAACATTATTACGATTAAAGCAAGACAACGTCGGTAAGGAGTTTAGGTTATGAGTCGTTTAGTGGTTGTATCTAACCGTATCGCCATTCCAAATGGGGCTAAAACCAGCGCAGGCGGCCTGGCCGTCGGCATTCTGGACGCGTTGAAAAGCACTGGCGGATTGTGGTTTGGCTGGAACGGTGAAATCAGCGAGTTCTCCGGTGAAGAAGAGGATGATGTGTCGGTCCAGCAGCATGAGGGCATTGAGTACGCCTCCTTCCCGTTAAGCCAGAACGAATACGATCTCTACTACTGCCAGTTCTCAAATACGGTTATCTGGCCCGCCTTCCATTATCGTCTTGATCTGGTGAAGTTCCAGCGCGAAGCGTGGGAAGGTTACTGCGAAGTGAATGATGCGGTGGCTCAGCGGTTAAAACCGTTGATTAAGCCGGATGATATTCTGTGGATCCACGATTATCACTTCCTGCCATTTGCGGCGGCACTGCGTCGCGCCGGCATTAATAACCGCATTGGTTTCTTCCTGCATATTCCGTTCCCGACGCCTGAAATCTTCAACGCCTTGCCTCCGCATCAGGAACTGCTGGAAATGCTGTGTGAATATGACCTGCTGGGCTTCCAGACCGAGTCGGATCGGGTCGCCTTCCTCGACAGCGTCAGCCAGCTTACGCAGTTGCAGAATAAAGGTGATAAAAAACACCGCGCCTTCGGCAATACCTTTATGACTGAGGTTTACCCTATCGGGATTGAACCTGACAGCATTAAAGAGATGGCGGAAGGTCCGTTGCCACCGAAGATGGCGGCGATGAAGAAAGAACTGGGTGACGCGCGCAATATTATTGCCTGTGAGCGTCTCGACTATTCTAAAGGGCTGCCGGAACGTTTCCTGGCCTACGAGGCGCTGCTGGAGAACTTCCCGCAGCACCGCGGTAAAATCCGCTATTCGCAGATTGCCCCGACCTCACGTAGCGATGTGCAGGCCTATCAGGATATCCGTCACCAGCTGGAAACCGAAGCAGGGCGCATCAACGGTAAATACGGCACGCTGGGCTGGACGCCGCTCTACTACCTTAACCAGCATTTTGATCGCCGGCTGCTGATGAAAATCTTCCGCCTGACCGACGTCGGTCTGGTGACGCCGCTGCGCGACGGGATGAACCTGGTGGCGAAAGAGTACGTGGCGGCGCAGGACCCGGACGATCCAGGTGTACTGGTGCTGTCGCGCTTTGCCGGTGCGGCCAATGAGCTGACCTCGGCGCTGATCGTTAACCCGTATGACCGCGACGAAGTTGCGGCGGCGCTCGATAAAGCGATCACCATGCCGCGTACCGAAAGGATTTCACGCTACAACGACATGATGGCGGTTCTGCGTAAAAACGACATCACCGCCTGGCGCGAGAACTTCCTGAAAGACCTGGAACGCATTGCGCCGCGCAGTGCCGACCACGGCACGGTAAATAAAGTCGCGACCTTTCCAAAACTGGCCTGATTAGGCGCTGACGGGCCACGATATCTGCGGATGTCGTGGCCTTTTTTACAACCAGCGCGCGCTGTATCCTCCTGTTACATTCCGACACGTTCCCTGCCGTTACCGTTACCCCACGCGGGGTTGGCCTGATGCCACAACTGTGGGCAGATCGGCCAAAAAAAATCAAATGCGCGAAAAAACGACTGATAAGAGGCTCAGCCCGCTTTCTTTAACTTCTTAACTCAAGTTTTTCCGCTGGCTGCCGATACTTATCAGGCCTGATTAAAACTCCCCTCGATTCATTCACCTTGCTTATGTAACCCATTGTTACATCTGGTGTCGTATACTAAACACACGACTGCAACTGTTAACGTTAAGTTGCCAGTCAGTGCCAATACTGCCGTAAAAACCTTAACGCTTTCATTACTCACTCCCTGCGATACTTACCCTAAGTTATTAATTTGAAAGCGATTGATCACCCCGTTGAACAGCATAATATTCTGTTATGTCTGTTTTAAATGGTTCTAAATAGGGTGTTAAATCGATTAACACCAACATTAGATCAGCCTGCTGTCAAACCGTGGAATAGAGCCTGTTTTACCCCCTATTAAACCTTTCTCAGGACCAATTCGACTTAAAATCGCCTTTTTTTGCTTAAAAAACGAGCAACAGACAAAGGATCGTAAAGGGTTGCTGAAGAAATTTGCGTTAAAAGTGTGATCTGCGTCACACTTTATCTAAAATTTCACATTACTGTCGTTGTATGTGGAAATCAGACGATATAGATTTGCGTTGTTTTCGGATTAGTCTTAAAAAATGTAAGAAGACGTCACGGAAGATGGTTACAACTCGAAAATAAAATGGCCTGGATTTTTGACTTTCGGCGGACCTGAAACCCGCACATAAGATGAAGGCGAAGAGCAGTGACATTTGCACGACAAAAAATTTTTTTTTGCCATCTTTAGATTTACCAATCAGCAGCTCGATACGCAGAAAATAATCTGTGGTGAAGTTACGTCGCATCTCTCAGGATGGAAAAATGGGTACATCTGAATTACTAAAACATATTTACGATCTCAATTTGTCATATTTACTGCTTGCGCAGCGATTAATTAACCAGGAAAAAGCATCTGCAATGTTTCGCCTCGGTATTGACGAGAAAATGGCGGATGCATTATCTGAATTAACTCTGCCTGAAATGGTAAAAATGGCGGAAACCAATCAATTGGTTTGCCAGTTTCGTTTTACCGACAGCAGCACAATTAATCGCCTGACGCAGGAATCACGCGTGGATGATTTACAACAAATCCACACCGGCATTTTATTATCCAGCCGTTTACTGCGTAACGCGTCTAAAGATGACGCGCCTGCTAAAAAGAGGGCGATGTGATGACTGAGAAAAGTATTGTTCAGGAAGCGCGTGATATTCAGCTCGCGATGGAGCTGATTACCCTTGGCGCGCGCTTACAGATGTTAGAAAGCGAAACCCAGCTGAGCCGTGGCCGTCTGATTAAGCTGTATAAAGAGTTGCGTGGCAGCCCGCCACCTAAAGGCATGCTGCCTTTTTCGACCGACTGGTTTATGACCTGGGAGCAGAACATTCATGCTTCCATGTTCTGTAACGCCTGGAAGTTTTTACTGAAAACCGGACTGTGCAGCGGCGTTGAGGCCGTGATCAAAGCCTACCGGTTATATCTCGAACAGTGTCCGCAATCGGACGAGGGCCCGCTGTTGGCGCTAACGCGTGCATGGACCCTGGTGCGATTCGTTGAAAGTGGCATGCTGGAAC
Organism: Pantoea brenneri; assembly: GCF_038594305.1. NCBI lineage: Bacteria > Pseudomonadati > Pseudomonadota > Gammaproteobacteria > Enterobacterales > Erwiniaceae > Pantoea > Pantoea brenneri. The sequence continues at coordinate 789,671 of NZ_JBCGBG010000001.1, forward strand.
TGGCCGATTGCAAAAGCTGTAATGGCAGCTTTATTAATCATGCCCATCAGCCGGTAGGCAGCTTTGTCTGCAGCCTGTGCCAGCCGCCATCACGTGCCGTAAAAAGACGTAAACTTTCTGCAGATTCTGCCGATATGTTTCCACAACTGCTGGATGAACAGGTTAAACGCGCCGTTTAAGTTTGTTCGCACTGTGGAAGCCATCCAGCAGCGGTTAATACCGCTGCTTTTTTTTTGCTTCCGTTTTACGAATAACACCTGCGGCTCTCTGGCTTAACTTCCACCAACACGTTACGGACGTAAGGATTTCTTGTGCTAATAATTGTAGGTTATTTGATTGTTTTAGGCTCCGTGTTGGGCGGATATGCGCTGGTGGGCGGTCATCTTGGCGCGCTGTATCAGCCAGCCGAATTATTAATGATCGGCGGGGCCGGTGCCGGCGCATTTTTAGTGGGTAACAACGGTAAGTCGATTAAAAAAACGCTGAAAGCGTTACCTTTGTTATTTCGCGGATCAAAATATAACAAAGCTGTTTACATGGACTTAATGGCGCTGCTTTATCGCCTGATGGCCAAATCACGTCAGCAGGGGATGTTATCGCTGGAACGCGATATTGAAGATCCCAGCCAGAGCGAAATTTTTGCTAATTATCCGCGTATTCTTGCCGATAAGCAGTTAGTGGATTTTATTACCGATTATTTACGTCTGATGGTCAGCGGCAACATGAACGCCTTCGAGATTGAAGCGTTGATGGATGAAGAAATTGAGACCTACGAACACGAGTGTGACGTACCGGCGCAAAGTATAGCGGCGGTGGGTGATGGCCTGCCAGCTTTCGGTATCGTGGCGGCAGTAATGGGGGTGGTGCACGCACTGGCCTCGGCCGATCGCCCGGCGGCGGAACTGGGTGCGCTGGTCGCCCATGCGATGGTCGGTACCTTCCTCGGTATTCTGCTGGCGTATGGCTTTATCTCACCGCTGGCGTCAGTGCTGCGCCAGAAGTGTGCTGAAACCACCAAGATGATGCAGTGCATCAAGGTGACGTTGCTCTCCAGCCTCAATGGCTATGCACCGCAGATTGCAGTGGAATTTGGTCGTAAAACGCTCTACTCGGCTGAACGTCCTTCCTTCAGCGAACTGGAAGAGCACGTACGTAACGCGAAAAACCCGGCTAAACAGACTTCGGACGAGACCTCATGAAGCACGGCAATCGCCCAATTGTGCTGATTAAAAAGCGCAAACATAAAGGACATGAAGGCAGCCACGGCTCGTGGAAAATCGCCTATGCCGACTTTATGACGGCGATGATGGCGTTTTTTATGGTGATGTGGCTGCTCTCAATCGCTAACCCGCAGCAGCTGGTGCAGATCGCTGACTACTTCAAAACGCCGCTTAAAGTGGCGATAACCGGTGGACAGCGCAGCAGCGACAGTGAAAGCCCGATCCCTGGCGGCGGTGACGATCCGACGCAAAAGATTGGTGAAGTAAAGAAAGTGGTCGATATGGATGAGCAGAAACGCAAGCTGGACGAGATTCGTCTTAACCGGCTGCGGGAAAAGCTCGATCAGCTGATTGAAGCCGATCCGCGTCTGAAAGCGCTGCGCCCGCATCTGATCATCAACATGGTGGAAGAGGGGCTGCGTATCCAGATTATCGACAGCCAGAATCGCCCGATGTTTAAGACCGGCAGAGCCGAAGTCGAGCCTTATATGCGCGACATTCTGCGCGCCATTGCGCCGATTCTGAATGACATCCCTAACCGCATCAGCCTGGCGGGTCATACCGATGACTTCCAGTATGCCAGCGGTGAAAAAGGGTACAGCAACTGGGAGTTATCGGCCGATCGTGCCAACGCCTCGCGGCGTGAACTGGTCATTGGCGGGTTAGACAGCGGCAAAATTTTGCGGGTGTTAGGCATGGCCGACACCATGCGCCTGAAAAATCGCGGCGGGAATGATGCGGTTAACCGCCGTATCAGCCTGCTGGTGTTGAACCACGACACCGAAGCGGCAATAGAAAAAGAGAACGCAGAAAGTGATGCCGTCCAGATCAGCGATCCGGCGGCGATTGAACAGATTACCGCACCTGCATCACCAGGCAGCGCGGTGAATACAGCAGCCCCCTCACAGCCGAGGTGATCCCCGTGAGTATGGACATCAGCGATTTTTACCAGACGTTTTTTGATGAAGCCGATGAGCTGTTAGCGGATATGGAACAACACCTGTTGGGTCTCGACCCGCAGGAACCAGACTCTGAACAGCTTAACGCCATCTTCCGCGCCGCCCACTCGATTAAAGGTGGAGCCGGAACCTTTGGTTTTACGGTATTACAGGAAACCACTCACATCCTGGAAAACATTCTGGATGGTGCTCGTCGCGGCGAGATGCAGCTCAGCACCGACATCATCAACCTGTTTTTGGAAACCAAAGATATTATGCAGGAACAGCTCGATGCTTATAAAACCGCGCAAGAGCCGAACGCGGAGAGCTTTAAATATATCTGTGAAGCGCTGCGTCAGCTGGCGTTAGAGGCTAAAGGCCTGCCGGTTGAAGCGCCAGCCAGTGCTGCGCCATCTGCCAGCGCGCCCGCGACCAGCAGCAGTGCGCTGCGGGTACAGCTGATCGACCTGAAAGAGAAAGAAGTCGATCTGATGCTGGAAGAGATGGGCAATCTCGGCACCCTGACCAACGTGCAGAAGGGCAGCAACATGCTGGACGTCTGCATTGATGGCGTCGGTAAAGATGACATCGTTGCGGTGCTCTGCTTCGTGATTGATGAAGCCCAGATTCGCTTCCCGCAGCCTGAAGAGAACGCACCGGTCGCGGCGGTTGTGGCACCAGAAGTGCCAGCGGCAGCGGTGGCTGCTGAAGTGCAGACGGCCAGCGTTACCGAACTGCCGGTTGCTGCCGTGAAACGCGAAAGCAAGCGCGTGGCGGCCCCGGCCAAATCAAACGAATCAACCAGCATCCGCGTCGCGGTGGAAAAGGTCGATCAGCTGATCAACCTGGTTGGCGAACTGGTGATCACCCAGTCGATGCTGGCCCAGCGTTCCGGCGAACTCGATCCGGTAGCCCACGGCGACCTGCTTAACAGCATGGGTCAGCTGGAGCGTAACGCCCGCGATCTGCAGGAATCGGTGATGTCGATTCGTATGATGCCAATGGAATATGTCTTCAGCCGCTTCCCGCGTCTGGTGCGTGACCTGGCGAGCAAGCTCGGCAAAGAGGTGGAACTGACCCTGCTGGGCAGCTCAACCGAACTCGATAAGAGCCTGATTGAACGCATCATCGATCCGTTAACTCACCTGGTGCGTAACAGCCTCGACCACGGTATCGAATCGCCGGATAAACGTCTGGCAGCCGGTAAAGTGGCGACCGGTAACCTGACGCTGTCAGCGGAACATCAGGGCGGCAACATCTGCATCGAAGTATCCGATGACGGTGCCGGCCTGAACCGTGAGCGTATCCTGGCGAAAGCGCTGTCATCCGGCCTGCCGGTCAGCGAAAACATGAGCGACGAAGATGTCGGCATGCTGATTTTCGCGCCTGGCTTCTCAACCGCCGAGCAGGTGACCGATGTCTCCGGACGCGGCGTTGGCATGGACGTGGTGAAACGAAACATCCAGGAGATGGGCGGTCACGTCGAAATTTCGTCTAAGCAGGGCAAGGGTACGACCATCCGTATCCTGCTGCCACTGACGCTGGCGATCCTCGACGGCATGTCGGTACGCGTTGCCGATGAAGTGTTTATCCTGCCGCTGAATGCGGTGATGGAATCACTGCAACCGCGCGCCGAAGAGCTGAAACCGCTGGCCGGTGGCGAGTGCGTTCTGGAAGTGCGCGGAGAATATCTGCCGCTGGTCGAGCTGTGGAACGTCTTTGATGTGCAGGGGGCGAAAACCGAGGCCACGCAAGGCATCGTCGTCATTCTGCAAAGCGCGGGCAAGCGTTACGCGCTGCTGGTCGATCAGCTGATTGGTCAACATCAGGTGGTGGTGAAGAATCTGGAAAGTAACTATCGCAAAGTGCCGGGCATCTCAGCCGCCACCATTCTTGGCGATGGTAGCGTAGCGCTGATTGTTGATGTATCAGCACTGCAATCACTTAACCGTGAAAAACGTGTGGCCGGCGCTGCCGCCTGATTGATAACGAAAGGGTAAATAACATGAATGGAATGGCAACCGTGACAAAAATCGCTGGCGAAACTGTGGGTCAGGAGTTTCTGGTCTTCACGCTGGGCGACGAAGAGTACGGCATCGATATTCTCAAAGTTCAGGAAATTCGCGGTTACGATCAGGTAACGCGTATCGCCAATACGCCTGAATTTATTCGCGGCGTCACCAACCTGCGTGGCGTGATCGTGCCGATTATCGACCTGCGGGTGAAGTTTTCGCAGCCCGATGTTGAATACAACGACAACACCGTGGTGATCGTGCTGAATCTCGAAAACCGCGTGGTCGGTATCGTGGTGGATGGCGTCTCTGATGTGCTGTCGCTGACTCAGGATCAGATCCGTCCTTCACCGGAGTTCGCGGTCACTATGTCGACCGAGTACCTGACCGGGCTGGGCGCACTCGGCGAGCGGATGCTGATTCTGGTGGACATTGAGAAGCTGCTGAGCAGCGATGAAATGGCGCTGGTGGATAATCTGCGTAGCGCATAATCCCACCGTCACAGGCCGGATATGCCCGGCCTGTGACAGTTTTGCTGCTGAATAATTTCTTTATTTTTCAATTAATAAAAATTCTTTCTGGCCTAATTTCCCGCTATCGCCTGCCGATAATCATCTTGCTGCTTTATCACTTACATTTTTCAGGGTTAATCATGTTAACGAAAATCCGCGTAGTTACCAGTTTGCTGCTGGTATTGCTGATGTTTGGGCTGTTACAGGCCTTTTCCGGCTCCGTTTTTTATTCCGCCCTCAGCCACGACAAGCAAAGTTTTGCCGTTTCGCAGCTGGCGATGCAGAACACCCAGGCGCTCAATGATGCCTATATGAGTCTTAACCAGAGCCGGGTGTTACTGACCCGCATTCAGCTGCGTTTCGCCACCAGTAAACTGGAAGGGAAACCGGCGGACGTAGCCGGCCTGTTTGACGACAGCAAAGGCTTTCAGCAGGCGGCGGCCGGTTTTTACAAAGTGTTCAAAGAGACGCCCGATACGCCGGGACAAAATCTGCAGCTTAACGAGCAGCTGGATCAGCGCTACAGCGCCTACGCCGATGCGCTGAATGCGCTGCAGGTCGCGTTGCAGTCTGACGATCTGGTAGCGGCCGGCAAAGCCCCGGTGGCGCCCAGCCAGAGTGCGTTTCTGAAGCTGTATACCGACTGGCGTACCGATCAGAACCGCCTGACCACCATCGGTGTTGACGAGAACAGTTCTGCCTACAGCCGGATGCTGTGGATACTGGGTACCATCATGGCGGTGGTGGCAGCAGTGATCGTGCTGTGCTGGTTCGGTCTGCGTAAGGTATTAATTACTCCGCTGAACACCAACATTACTCATATTCAGCACATCGCTCAGGGCGACCTGACCCAGCCGATCGCGGTTGAAGGCCGTAATGAGATGACCCAGCTGGCGGCCAGCCTGCATGATATGCAGCAGTCGCTGGTGCGCACCGTGAGCAACGTGCGTGAAGGTTCAGATGCCATTTTCACCGGAGCCAGCGAAATTTCTGCCGGTAACAATGACCTCTCGGCCCGTACTGAACAGCAGGCGGCTTCGCTGGAGCAGACCGCTGCCAGCATGGAACAGCTGACCGCCACGGTGAAACAGAACGCCGAGAACGCGCGTCAGGCGTCGCAGCTGGCGTTAAGCGCCTCAGAAACGGCGCAGAAAGGCGGCAATGTGGTCGATGGCGTGGTGAAAACCATGCGCGACATCGCCGGCAGCTCGAAAAAGATTGCCGATATCACCAGCGTGATTGACGGCATCGCCTTCCAGACCAACATCCTGGCGCTCAACGCCGCGGTGGAAGCCGCTCGCGCCGGTGAACAGGGCCGTGGTTTTGCGGTGGTGGCCGGGGAAGTGCGTAATCTGGCCCAGCGCAGCGCGCAGGCAGCCAAAGAGATTAAAGGGCTGATTGAAGATTCGGTTAACCGGGTGAACACCGGTTCTCAGCTGGTCGGCACCGCCGGTGAAACCATGAGCGATATCGTCAATGCGGTGACCCGCGTAACCGACATCATGGGTGAGATTGCCTCGGCGTCGGATGAGCAGAGTCGCGGTATCGACCAGGTCGGCCAGGCGGTTACCGAAATGGATCGCGTGACTCAGCAGAACGCCTCGCTGGTGGAAGAGTCCGCTGCTGCGGCGGCCTCACTGGAAGATCAGGCCAGTCGCCTCAGCCAGTCGGTTGCGGTGTTTAAGATTAAGCGTGCAGCCGTGGGCCAGGCGTTGACTAAACATCTGCCGATTGCCGCACCAGCGACGGCGCTGACGCCGCGTAAAGCGTTGACCGCACCGGTCAGCGATACCCACTGGGAAACCTTCTGATCTATCGCGCGCCCCGTCTGCATAGCCGGGGTGCGCACCTGCGCTTTTTCTCTCGCCAGCCTGACTAAAGCCAAACCCACCGTCCTGCCGCGATATTATTAATTACAAAAGCCGATTGTCGCTGAAAAGCGGTGAAAAGCGTTAACACATCGCGACTGGCCGCCGATATAGCCGCTGCACCTTAATCAACCTGCAGGGGAACAAGATGTTAAAAAGAATAAAAGTGGTGACCAGTCTGATCGCGGTACTGGTGATTTTTGGCGCGCTCCAGCTGCTGTCTGGCAGCCTGTTCTGGTCAGCGCTGAACACCGACAAAGCGGCGTTTGCCCTGTCGCAAGTCGCCAATCGTAACGTCACGGCGATGACCGACGCCTATATTTCGTTGAACAACAGCCGGACCACGCTGAACCGCGCCATGCTGCGACTGCAAACCAGCATGGCTTCACAGATGAACGGCGGTCAGCTCGACGATCTGATGAACAAAGCTAACGCACAGTTAGCCGAAGCCGATCGTCACTTCCAGGTTTATTACAATCTGCCGGGCACCGCAGGCATGGAGGTGTCGCTGCGTGACCGGCTGGAAGCTGATTACGCCCGCTACGACAGCGGCCTGAAAGAGATGATTAAAAGTCTGCAGGCGCGCGATCTGGAAGGGATGTTCAAACAGAATATTGAACAGAAACAGGTAGCGATGCAGGGCAGCTACGGTGAGTGGCGCGCCCGTCAGACCGCACTGGCTGAGCAGGGAATCGAACAGAACCAGCAGGCCTTTACCCAGATGATGTGGCTGCTGGGCGTAATTGCCGTATCGGTGCTGGTGGTGATCGTCGCCTGCTGGTTTGGCCTGCGTCAGGTGCTGATTCAGCCGCTGCAACAGCTGCTGGCGCAGATCCGCGCGATCGCTTCTGGCGATTTGACGCAGCCGATCGTCGTGGAAGGACGCAATGAAATGAGCCAGCTGGCGGCCGGCATTCAGGAAATGCAGCAGTCTCTGGTGATGACCGTCAGCAACGTGCGTGACGGATCTGACGCCATCTTTACCGGTGCCAGTGAGATCGCCGCCGGCAATAACGATCTCTCCGCCCGTACCGAAGAGCAGGCCGCCTCACTGGAGCAGACCGCCGCCAGCATGGAGCAGCTGACCGCCACGGTGAAACAGAACGCAGACAATGCACGTCAGGCATCACAGCTGGCGCTGACCGCGTCAGAAACCGCTCAGCAGGGTGGCAAAGTGGTTGATGGCGTGGTCAGCACCATGAAAGAGATCGCCGGCAGTTCGAAGAAGATTGCCGACATCATCAGCGTGATTGACGGCATCGCCTTCCAGACCAACATCCTGGCGCTCAACGCCGCGGTGGAAGCCGCCCGGGCCGGTGAGCAGGGTCGCGGTTTTGCGGTGGTGGCCGGTGAAGTGCGTAACCTGGCGCAGCGCAGTGCTCAGGCAGCTAAAGAGATCAAAGGGTTGATCGAAGATTCGGTGGCGCGCGTCAACAGCGGCTCATTGCAGGTTGAAAGCGCCGGCAGCACCATGAACGATATCGTCGGGGCGGTAACCCGCGTGACCGACATCATGGGCGAGATCGCCTCGGCGTCTGATGAGCAGAGCCGTGGCATTGAGCAGGTCGGCCAGGCGGTTACCGAGATGGATCGCGTCACCCAGCAGAACGCCTCACTGGTTGAACAATCCGCCGCTGCTGCTGCTGCACTGGAGCAGCAGGCCAGCGTGCTGACCCAGGCCGTCTCCGTATTTAAAGTCTCCCGCGCGTAATTTCTCTCCTCTCCTCACGGCGGCTGCGGTAAAGCCGCCGCCGTGCATAAAGTTCCCCTCCGATGCGCCGATAAATAGAAGCGAATCGCCAACCAATGAGGTGTGTATGTTTAGTCGTGTACGTGTTGTGACCGGTCTGCTGTGCGTGCTGGCGCTGTTTGCGCTGCTGCAGCTGTTTTCCGGCGGAATGTTTTTCAAAACCGTTAGTTCAGATAAAGAAAATTTTGCTTATAACCAGCGTTTGAACACGCTGCAGCAGGCGATGGGCACCTCATGGGTTTCGCTGGTTCAGGCGCGTAACACCCTTAACCGCGCCGGTATTCGCTTCCTGCAGGATGCGCAGATGTCGGGATCGGGTGCCACGGTCAAAGAGCTGGTGGCGCTGGCGGGTGAGGAGCTGAAACAGGCCGAACTGGGCTATCAACAGTTCAATGCCAACCTGTCGGAAAAAGGCAAAAATGCCGATAACGTCAAGGCGCTGCAGGCCAACTACCAGGCGTACCACGACGCGCTGGCAGAGCTGATGGTCTTTTTCAACAGCGGCAACTTCAAGGGCTTTGTCGATCAGCCGACCCAGAGTTATCAGGACAAATTCCAGAAAGATTACAACGCCTGGCTGGAGTACAACCTGGTGCTGTCGAAGCAGGGCGTTCAGGCCAATGAACAGGCCTACAGCCGCTCAATCACCATCGTGATCGCGACGCTGGCTGTCACTCTGCTGATGATTATCCTGGTGTGGAACGTAATGCGCAGCGTACTGATCCGTCCTCTGCGTCAGAGCATTGAGCATATCCAGCATATTGCGCGCGGCGATTTGACTCAGCCGATTGATCTTTCAGTGCGTAACGAAATTGGCGAGTTGCTGACCTCATTACAGTACATGCAGCAGGAGCTGGTGCGCACCGTGCGTACCGTGCGCGACGGGTCTGACGCCATTTATACCGGTGCCAGCGAAATCGCCATCGGCAATAACGATCTCTCATCGCGTACCGAACAGCAGGCCGCCTCGCTGGAGCAGACCGCTGCCAGCATGGAGCAGCTGACCGCAACCGTGAAGCAGAACGCCGAAAACGCCCGTCAGGCGTCGCAGCTGGCGCTCAACGCCTCAGAAACGGCCCAGCAGGGTGGCAAAGTGGTGGATGGCGTCGTGACCACCATGAAAGAGATTGCCGGTAGCTCGAAGAAGATTGCTGATATCACCAGCGTGATCGACGGCATCGCCTTCCAGACCAACATCCTGGCGCTCAACGCCGCGGTGGAAGCTGCCCGTGCCGGTGAACAGGGTCGCGGTTTTGCGGTGGTGGCGGGCGAGGTGCGCAGCCTGGCACAGCGCAGCGCGCAGGCCGCTAAAGAGATCAAAGGTCTGATTGAAGATTCGGTCAGCCGCGTCAATACCGGCTCGGTGCTGGTAGAGAGCGCCGGCGACACCATGAGCAACATCGTCAGTGCGGTGACGCGCGTTACCGACATCATGGGCGAAATCGCCTCGGCGTCGGATGAGCAGAGCCGCGGGATCGATCAGGTCGGTCTGGCCGTAACCGAGATGGATCGGGTTACGCAACAGAACGCCTCACTGGTGGAAGAGTCGGCTGCGGCTGCGGCGGCACTGGAAGATCAGGCCAGCCACTTAAAACAAGCGGTCTCAGTGTTCAATATTGGTAAAGAATTTGTCGTCCAGGCCGTTAACAAGACAACGGCGACAAAAAGCCTCCAGCTGGATGCGCCGTTAACCGTTGCCCGTCAGTCTGCCTCTCGCGGCGACGACAACTGGGAAACCTTTTAATCGCCTGGAAGGCCCGACTACCCTGTGGCAGTCGGGCATCGCAGCAGAAAATTAATGTGTTTTAGTTCAGGCCAGGTGCAGAAATGAAAAAATCGACATTCGAGCAAAATGAGACGACAACGCTGCTGTCGCAAATGGTGCAGCGCTTACCGCTCTCGGATACGCATTTCCGTCGCATCAGCCAGCTGATCTATCAGCGTGCCGGTATCGTGCTGGCCGATCACAAGCGCGAGATGGTTTACAACCGTCTGGTTCGTCGTCTGCGTACGCTGAATATTGATGATTTCGGTCGTTACCTGGCGCTGCTGGAACACGATCCTAACAGCGCAGAGTGGCAGGCGTTTATCAATGCCCTGACCACCAACCTGACGGCGTTTTTCCGCGAGGCGCATCACTTTCCAATCCTCGCGGAGCATGCCCGTAAGCGTCAGGGAAATTTCAGCGTCTGGAGTACCGCCGCGTCAACCGGTGAAGAGCCTTACTCGATTGCCATGACGCTGGCCGAAACGCTGGGTACCGGACCGGGTAAGTTCCAGGTCCACGCCAGCGATATCGATACCCAGGTGCTGGAGAAAGCGGTGGCCGGCGTCTATCGCCAGGAGGAATTGCGCACGCTGTCACCGGCGCAGCTGCAACGCTTCTTCCTGCGCGGCACCGGTCCTCACGCCGGGATGGTGCGGGTGCGTTCTGAACTGGCCAGCATGGTCAGCTTTGCCCAGCTCAATCTGCTGGCCAATGACTGGGCGCTGCCGGGCCAGTTCGACGCCATTTTCTGCCGCAATGTGATGATCTATTTCGATAAAGAGACGCAGGAGAAAATTCTGCGTCGGTTTGTTCCGCTGCTCAAGCCCGGCGGCATCCTGTTTGCCGGTCACTCAGAGAACTTCAGTCAGATCAGTAAAGAGTTCTGGCTGCGCGGACAAACCGTCTATGGACTGACGAAGGAAAGATGATGAGCAAAATCACCGTGATGTGCGTAGATGACTCTGCGCTGATGCGGCAACTGATGACGGAAATCATCAATAGCCATCCGGATATGGAGATGGTCGCTACGGCGCCCGATCCGTTAGTCGCCCGCGATCTGATTAAGCAGTTTAATCCGCAGGTGCTGACGCTGGATGTGGAAATGCCGCGCATGGATGGCCTCGACTTCCTCGAAAAACTGATGCGTTTACGGCCGATGCCGGTAGTGATGGTCTCTTCGCTGACCGGCAAAGGCTCGGAAATTACCCTGCGGGCGCTGGAGCTGGGGGCGGTGGACTTCGTCACCAAGCCGCAGCTCGGCATCCGTGAAGGGATGCTGGCGTACAGCCAGATGATTGGCGACAAAATTCGTGCGGCGGCGCGCGCCCGACTGCACAACCGGGCGGCGATGCCGGTGCCGGTCGCGCTGAAGGCGGGTCCGCTGCTGAGTAGCGAGAAGTTGATTGCGATTGGCTCCTCTACCGGCGGCACCGAGGCGATTCGCCATGTGCTGCAGCCGCTGCCTGCCACCAGTCCGGCGCTGCTGATTACCCAGCATATGCCGCCAGGTTTTACCCGCTCCTTCGCCGAGCGTCTGAACAAACTGTGTCAGATCACGGTGAAAGAAGCGGAAGACGGTGAACGTATTCTGCCGGGACACGCTTACATCGCGCCAGGTGCCATGCACATGGAGCTGGGCCGTAGCGGGGCCAACTATGTGGTGAAACTGAATGAAGGGCCACCGGTTAACCGGCATAAGCCTTCAGTGGATGTGCTGTTCAAATCGGTAGCGATCAACGCCGGACGAAATGCGGTCGGTGTGATCCTCACCGGCATGGGCAACGACGGCGCGGCCGGGATGCTGGAAATGCATCGGGCCGGCGCCTGGACGATTGCCCAGAACGAAGCCAGCTGTGTGGTATTTGGCATGCCGCGTGAGGCGATTGCCACAGGCGGCGTGAGCGAAGTGGTGGATTTAAGCAACATCAGCCAGCACATGCTGGCGAAAATTAGCGCCGGACAGGCATTGCGTATTTAACAGGCCCGTCCTGCCGGGCGAGATAACACAGGAGTAGATATGGCTGATAAAAACATGCGCTTTTTGGTAGTAGACGACTTCAATACGATGCGTCGTATTGTACGTAACCTGCTGAAAGAGCTGGGCTTCAATAACGTAGAAGAAGCAGAAGACGGCGTGGACGCGCTGTCAAAGCTGAAAGCAGGTGGTTTTGACTTCGTCATTTCCGACTGGAACATGCCGAACATGGATGGCCTGCAGCTGCTGCAAACCATCCGTGCCGATGCTGCGATGAGCAGCCTGCCGGTATTGATGGTGACCGCGGAAGCGAAAAAAGAAAACATTATTGCTGCCGCTCAGGCCGGCGCCAGTGGATACGTAGTGAAGCCATTTACTGCCGCCACGCTGGAAGAAAAACTGGGCAAAATTTTCGAAAAACTGGGCATGTAAGGAGATGTGATGAGCGACCTTCCGAAACCAACTGAGGATGCCTCGGCACACGACATCATTACCCGCATCGGCTCTCTGACGCGTATGCTGCGCGATAGCCTGCGTGAGCTGGGGCTGGATAAAGCCATTGCCGATGCGGCTGAAGCCATTCCCGATGCCCGCGATCGTCTGGATTATGTGGTGCAGATGACGGCGCAGGCCGCCGACCGTGCGTTGAACTGCGTTGAAGCGGCACAACCGCATCAGGATAAGATGGAAGCCGGGGCAACCCAGCTGAAAGGGCGTTGGGACCAATGGTTTGAAAACCCAATTGAACTGGCCGATGCGCGTGAGTTGGTGACGGATACTCGCGAATACCTTGCTGCCGTGCCGGATCATACGTCCTTTACCAACAAGCAGTTGCTTGAAATCATGATGGCGCAGGATTTCCAGGACCTGACCGGTCAGGTGATCAAACGCATGATGGATGTTATCCAGGAAATTGAGCGCCAGCTGTTAATGGTGCTGCTGGAAAACATGCCGGAAGTCAGTGCCGAGAAGCGTCAGGAAGGCACCAGCCTGCTGAACGGTCCGCAGATCCACACCGATGCACCGGGCGTGGTAGCGAACCAGGATCAGGTTGATGACCTGCTGGATAGCTTAGGGTTTTAATCGCGACCGTCAGCCCGCGGGCTGGCGGGCTGCGTTGCCGTCCCTTTCTCTCACCGGGCCACCAGACGGTGGGCCCGCTCTGCTTTATTAAACTCATCCGCCAAAGAACGCCTGTTTTTCCCGTCTTATCTGCGCTTTAACCCCAGCCAGTTTTGGCATTCTATGCTCAGAATTCCTGCCAACCGAGGTTTGTCGTGGCTGAAGAAAGCGACGAGGACAAAACAGAATCGCCCACCGCGCACCGACTTGAAAAGGCGCGGGAAGATGGGCAGATCCCGCGTTCGCGCGAACTGACCTCATTACTGATGCTGCTGGCCGGTATCATGATTCTGTGGATGGGCGGCACCATGATGGCGCACCGTCTGGCGGGCATGGTGGCCACCGGTCTGCGTTTCGATCACGGCATGGTGACCGACGATAAAATCATCATCAGCCATATCGGCAGCCTGATCGGCCAGGCGTTAATGGCGCTGCTGCCGCTGATGGGCGGACTGGTGCTGGTGGCGATTGCTGCGCCGATGCTGCTGGGCGGTATTGTGATCAGCGGCAAATCGATCAAAGTCGATTTTACCAAGCTCAGCCCGCTGGCCGGTTTCAAGCGAATGTTTGCCGCCCAGGCCTGGACGGAGCTGTTCAAAGGCATCCTCAAGACCGTGCTGGTGGGCTGCGTTGCCTGCTGGTACATCTGGATCCACTGGCCGGAGATGCTGCGGTTGATCAGCGAATCTCCGATCAACGCGCTGGTGCACGGCATGGATATGATTGCCATCTGCTGCACCCTGGTGATGCTGGGGCTGGTGCCGATGGTCGGTTACGACGTTTTCTGGCAGCTCTACAGCTATTACAAAAAACTGCGCATGTCGCGTCAGGAAATCCGCGACGAACACAAACAGCAGGAGGGCGACCCGCACGTCAAAGGGCGTATCCGCCAGCAGATGCGCGCCGCGGCCCGCCGCCGGATGATGGCCGATGTGCCCAAAGCCGACGTGATCGTCACTAACCCGACGCACTATTCAGTGGCGCTGCAGTACAACGAGAAGAAGATGAGCGCACCGAAGGTGATTGCCAAGGGCGCGGGCGAAATCGCCCTGAGAATTCGTGAACTGGGTGCGGAACACCGCATTCCGGTTCTGGAAGCACCGCCGCTGGCGCGTGCGCTATACCGACACACTGAAATTGGACAGCACATTCCGGGCGCGCTCTATGCGGCCGTGGCGGAAGTGCTGGCCTGGGTCTGGCAGTCGCGCCGCTGGAAGCGCGAAGGCGGCCTGATCCCAGCCAAACCGAAAAACCTGCCGGTCCCGGCAGAGATGGACTTTGCAGGAGAGAGCAAAAACGATGGCTAATAACCTGGCCGCAAAACTACGTTTACCGGGCAACTTTAAAGATATGCAGTGGCAGGTGCTGGCGGGTCCGGTACTGATCCTGATGATCCTGTCGATGATGGTGCTGCCGTTACCGCCGTTCATCCTCGATCTGCTGTTCACCTTTAACATTGCGCTGTCGATCATGGTGCTGCTGGTGGCGATGTTCACCCAGCGTACCCTGGAGTTTGCGGCATTCCCGACCATTCTGCTGTTCTCCACCTTGCTGCGTCTGGCGCTGAACGTCGCCTCGACCCGTATTATTCTGATGGAAGGGCATACCGGCGCGGCAGCAGCAGGTCAGGTGGTTGAGGCCTTTGGCCACTTCCTGGTCGGCGGCAACTTCGCTATCGGTATCGTGGTGTTCATCATCCTGGTCATCATCAACTTTATGGTTATCACCAAGGGTGCTGGCCGTATCGCCGAAGTGGGCGCGCGCTTTGTGCTTGACGGGATGCCCGGCAAGCAGATGGCGATCGACGCCGACCTTAACGCCGGTTTAATCGGCGAAGATGAAGCCAAACGTCGCCGTTCAGAAGTGACCCAGGAAGCGGACTTCTACGGCTCAATGGACGGTGCCAGTAAGTTCGTCCGCGGCGATGCCATCGCCGGTATCATGATCATGGTGATCAACGTCATCGGCGGCCTGCTGGTCGGCGTGGTGCAGCACGGTATGGACGTGGGGCACGCGGCGGAAACCTATACCCTGCTGACCATCGGTGATGGTCTGGTGGCGCAGATCCCGGCGCTGGTGATCTCCACCGCCGCGGGCGTAATCGTTACGCGTGTGGCGACCGATCAGGACGTGGGCGAGCAGATGGTAACCCAGCTGTTCAAAGATCCGCGAGTGCTGATGCTGAGTGCCGGCGTCATCGGCCTGCTCGGGCTGGTACCCGGCATGCCAAACTTCGTCTTCCTGCTGTTTACCGCCGCCTTACTCGGCCTGGCCTGGTGGCTGCGCGGTCGGGAAATGCAGCCGAACAAGAAGATGGAAGCGACGCCGGGCAGCCTGACTAAAACCCCGGAAACACCGGCTAGCGCAGAAGCCTCCTGGACCGATGTGCAACTGGAAGATACGCTGGGGATGGAAGTAGGTTACCGCCTGATTCCGATGGTCGATCATCTGCAAAATGGTGAGCTGCTGGGCCGTATCCGCAGTATCCGTAAAAAGGTGGCGCAGGATGTCGGCTTCCTGCCGCCGGTGGTGCATATCCGTGACAACATGGAACTGCCGCCGGCGCGCTACCGTATTCTGATGAAAGGAGTCGAAATCGGCAGCGGCGATGCCTACCCGGGCCGCTGGATGGCGATTAACCCGGGCACCGCAGCGGGCAGTCTGCCGGGTGAAGCAACCGTCGATCCGGCGTTCGGGCTGGCGGCCGTCTGGATTGACAGCGCGCTCAAAGAGCAGGCGCAAATCCAGGGCTTTACCGTGGTTGAAGCCAGTACCGTGGTGGCAACGCACCTGAATCACCTGATTGGACAATACGCCAGCGAGCTGTTTGGCCGTCAGGAAGCGCAGCAATTGCTGGATCGCGTGACCCAGGAGATGCCGAAGCTGACCGAAGATCTGGTGCCGGGCGTGATCAGCCTGACCACGCTGCACAAGGTGCTGCAAAACCTGCTGGTGGAGCGGGTGTCGATTCGCGATATGCGCACCATCATCGAAACTCTGGCCGAGCATGCGCCGGTACAAAGCGATCCGCAGGAGCTGACCAGCGTGGTGCGCGTGGCGCTGGGTCGCGCCATTACTCAGCAGTGGTTCCCGGGCAATGATGAAGTGCAGGTGATCGGACTGGATGCCACGCTGGAACGCTTGCTGCTGCAGGCGTTGCAGGGCGGTGGTGGACTGGAGCCAGGTCTGGCCGATCGGCTGTTAAGCCAGGCGCAGGCGGCGTTGCAGCGTCAGGAAATGCTCGGCGCACCGCCGGTGCTGCTGGTCAATCATCCGCTACGCGCCTTGCTGGCCCGCTTCCTGCGTCGCAATCTGCCGCAGCTGGTGGTGCTGTCTAACCTCGAACTGAGCGACAACCGTCAGATTCGCATGACCGCCACCATCGGAGGCAAATAATGCGCTGGATGATGGCGTTGGGATTAATGCTGCCGCTGCTGGCTCAGGCGGCCGGTGGTGCGTGGCAGGCCAGCGCCAGTGGTCCGCTGCTGGCCAACCGCGGCAGCTGGCAGCGCAGCCAGCCGCTGGCGGCACCGGCTAACCTTAGCGGCGAGATCAGCGTGGTTAACTGGCGTTATCAACTGAGCAAACCGGCCCCGTCCGGGCTGGAAGTGCGGCTGTGCGGCGCGCAACGCTGTACTACGCTGGAAGGCGCCAGCGGCACCACTCGTGGCCTGGCACATCTCAGCGCCGATGAAACGCTGCATATGGTGTTTGGTTTTGCCGGCAGCGGCGCGCTGCCGCCGGGCTTGCGGGTCGTCAGCAGCGAAGTGATGGTGAATTACCAGTAGCGGCGGGATGAGGCGTATCAGGCATTGACGCCTTTCATCCCTTCGGCCGAATACCTGCCGCCTTTAATCTCCACCTGCTGATGAATCTGGTTCAGTAACGCGACATCAGCCGCCTCCAGTACCACTTCACTGGCCTGCGCATTTTCCGTCAGATAAGCCAGCCGTTTGGTGCCAGGAATCGGCACAATTCTTTGATACTGCGCCAGCAGCCACGCCAGCGCAATCTGACCCACCGTACATTGATACTTCTGGCTTAGCGGCCGCACAACCTCCAGCAACTGCGCGTTATGATCGAGGCTGGCCTGCTGGAAGCGGTCATTATTTTTACGGAAGTCGTCTGCGGCAAAGTCGCTGTTGTTAAGGTATTTGCCGGTCAGAAAACCGCGGCCGAGCGGAGAGTAGGGCACCAGTCCGATGTCGAGTTTTTTCACCATCGGCAGGATCTCCGCTTCAATATCCCGGGTCCATAAAGAATATTCTGTCTGCAACACGGCGACCGGATGAACCGCATGTGCTCGCTGTAGGGTGGCTGCTGACACTTCACACAGACCGACATGTCGAATCTTCCCTTGCTTAACCAGCTGGCTGAGACAGTCCATGCTGTGCTCGATGGGCGTGGACTCGCTGACGCGATGAAGGTAAAACAGATCGATCTGCTCGACGCCCAGCCTTTTCAGCGAAGCGTTGCAGCACTGAATGAGGTAATCGGGCTGATTATTGATGACGCGGGCATAGGCCTGATCGGCAGCACGCTCAATACCGCATTTGGTGGCGACCTTTATCTGCTGCCGGCTGCGCGTATCCAGCCGGGCAAGAAACTCGCCGATTAGCTGCTCATTGTGGCCGCGGCCATACAGGTCTGCGGTGTCGATAAAATTGATATCCAGATCGATCAGAGAATTAAGCAGTTGCAGCGCGCTGCTGTCGTCGGTCTTGCCATAAAATTCACTCAGTCCCATTGCACCATAGCCAATTGCACTGACGTTCAAATCCTGCGTGAGAGTTCGGGTTTTCATCATGCCTCCTGATAAGTTGACCCGATTATTCCACCGCGCTTTCCGTTAATGAATTCGCATTTTGGTTATTCAGTAAAGGTATCATCCAGCTGGCAACAGCGTTAGGGACAGGTGGGATTGATTGCGTAGCAGGGCAGATTTACGTAGCGTAATAGTTTGAAAAGTAAGCGAAAGCGGCATCATTCTGGCCAGGTTTATCGGCCGCAGTGATGCTTTATGGCAGCCAGCGATGACTTATTCCGGTTGCAGCGGGCGACACAATAAGGCCTGGGCGTCCCGCACGGCCTGGCGCGTTTCATCCGCGCGGATTACTGCATACAGATCGATATTTAACTGCTGGGCGGCAGAATCGGTCAGTTCCCGATAACAGAGGCCTTGCTGATTGAAGGTGCATTTTGACTGGGGCAGCAACGCGAAGCCTTTGCCCCGGGCGATGTGTGACAGCATCACCAGCGAATCGTCAGGCTCTTTGACCCGTTTAAACGTGACCCGCAACTGCGAAAAGTAGCGTTCACACTTATCGTAAAACAGCGGATTGGCACTACGCGGGAACCAGAATAGCGGCAGGTCAGCCAGATCGTCCAGCGCAACCTGTGATTGCAGGCTGGCCGGGTGCAGCGCTGGCAGCGCCACCCGCAGCGGTTCGCGACAGATCCACCCATAGTTTGCCGACTGGTCTGCATCCGGCCCTTTCTCGCCGGTGATAATCAGATCCAGCCGGTTTTTTGCCAGGCACTGCAGCAGTTGCGCCGAGCTCAGATCGGGCGTTTCGATCTCATCCTCAATCTTCAGTTGGCTGAGCTGAGCCCTGACTGCCTCGATAAAGTCGAAATTAAGCGTCCGCGTCAGGCCAATGCGTAAACGGCCCGGCGTCATGGCGGCCTCGGTTTTCAGTTCGCTGAGTTGTCTGAGGATAGCGTCAGCCTTCACCATAAGGTTACGTCCGGCATCGGTCAGGCTGACATCGTGGGTGGTTCGGTGAAATAACTGCTGTTCCAGCACCGCTTCGAGACACTGGATCTGCCGGGTTAATGGCGGCTGGGTCATCCGCAGGCGTTCTGCCGCCCGGCGAAAGTTAAGTTCATGGGCCACCGCGAGGAAACATTGCAGTTGCTTAATGCTGGGGAGATGGGTGTTGATAAGGTGCGCGGGCATACTCATTGCGTCATCCTGCCGATCGGCGGCAGCGTCCTGAATCGCCGGGAAAGGACGCTGTCAGGCTGGCGCACGGCGCTGAGGCAACGGTTATCGTCTGCCGCAGCGCCGCAGGCGGTTTACATGCGTTCGACGGTATCGATACCCAGCGTATCCAGACCCTGTTTCAGCGTCTTCGCGGTCAGCGCCGCCAGCTGCAGTCGGCTCAGGCGGGTAGCGTCCGATTCGGCGGTCAGGATCGGGCAGTGCTCGTAGAAACCGGAGAACAGACCCGCCAGATCGTACAGATAGGCGCACATCACGTGTGGCGTGCCGTCACGCGCAACCTGGGTGATCACCTCTTCGAACTGCAACAGGCGGGTTGCCAGTTGCGCTTCACGCTCTTCGCTGATCACAATCTCTGCGTCCAGCGCTGCGGCATCAATGCCCGCTTTACGGAATACCGACAGTACACGGGTGTAAGCGTACTGCATGTAAGGCGCGGTATTGCCTTCAAATGCCAGCATGTTATCCCAGTCAAAGATGTAATCGGTGGTGCGGCTTTTTGACAGGTCAGCGTACTTCACGGCACTGATGCCGACGACTTCCGCCAGCGTTTTCACTTCCTCTTCACTCATCTCCGGGTTCTTTTCACGAACCAGGTTATAGGCGCGCTGATAGGCTTCATCAAGCAGATCGGCCAGCTTGATGGTGCCGCCGCTGCGGGTTTTGAAAGGACGACCATCTTTGCCCAGCATCATGCCGAAGGCGTGGTGCTCCAGCGGTACTGACTCCGGAACATAACCGGCTTTGCGCACGATGGTCCAGGCCTGCATCAGATGCTGATGCTGACGTGAATCGATGTAGTAGAGCACCCGATCGGCTTTCAGGGTTTCATAGCGGTATTTGGCACAGGCGATGTCGGTGGTGGTATAGAGATAGCCGCCATCCTTTTTCTGGATGATCACGCCCATCGGTTCGCCTTCTTTGTTCTGGAACTCATCCAGGAACACCACGGTAGCGCCTTCACTTTCTACCGCTAACCCTTTTTGCTTCAGGTCAGCGACAATGCCTGGCAGCATATCGTTGTAGAGGCTTTCACCCATCACATCTTTACGCGTCAGGGTGACATTCATGCGGTCATAAATTTTCTGGTTCTGACTCATGGTGATGTCGACCAGCTTTTTCCACATCTGACGGCAATATTCGTCGCCGCCCTGCAGTTTGACCACGTAGCTGCGTGCGCGCTCGGCAAACGCCGGGTCTTCATCGTAGGTACGCTTGGCTTCGCGGTAGAACGCTTCCAGATCGGCCAGCGCCATTTCAGCGTGATGCTCGTTCTGCTGCTTCTCAAGGAAGGCGATCAGCATACCAAACTGTGTGCCCCAGTCGCCGACGTGGTTGGCGCGAATCACCCGATGGCCGAGAAACTCCAGCGTCCGGACCGCGGCATCGCCAATAATGGTGGAGCGCACGTGGCCGACGTGCATCTCTTTGGCCACGTTGGGTGCAGAGTAATCGACCACGATGGTCTGCGGTTCAACCTGCTGTACACCGAGGCGCGGCAGGCTCAGCGCTTCACGCGCATGGGTCGCCAGCCACTGGTGATCGAGGAAAATGTTAATGAAGCCCGGTCCGGCAATTTCAACTTTACTGGCGATGCCGGTCAGGTCGAGATGCTGGATCACTGCTTCCGCTAATTGTCGCGGTGCTTGCCCCAGCTTTTTCGCCACGGCCATAATACCGTTGGCCTGATAATCACCAAACTGGACCCTGGCGGACTGACGAACCTGCGGTTCGCAATCGGCGGGAGCGCCGGCTAAAACCATTGCCTGACTGACTTTTGCGGAAAGAAGAGACTGAATATTCACCGGGTTACCTTCATGTGCTGAACAACGCCCGAATCACTGGATCCGAGCCGTCATCATCTTGCCTGGCAGCACTGCGCAATGGCGTGACAGCAGTGGAGGGCGCAGACAAAATGGAAAAAAATGAGGGGAAAAGTATACGTGAAATGTCAGTGGGCGTCAGCAGTTGGATGAAGCGGGGAAACAGAGCCGAAGATGTTTCCCTGTGGCGTTAACGACGTCGCAGGTGACGGCGAGGGTTCTTGACGCTTTTATCTTCACGCACCTTCCAATGGCGGGAAATTGCAAATCCCATCAGTGCGATCAGGACAGCGACAACGATGAGCATAGACATAGAGCCATTCCTTTTGGTTGTGTTAGGTCAAATTTATAAGAAACAGGGGGTGGCTGCAATTGTTTCACTGTCAAATAAGAGTTATCTTATTGTATTAAAGAAGGTGATTAAAATCATAAGTTTAGGTCACTTTCATCAATTAACTCATGGACCTAAAGAGGGGATTAATCCGAATTGAAAGCTGTTCTTATACGCTTTTGCCGGAAATAATGGGCTAAATAAGATGAATCTGATCATTTTGTGGCGCTCAGGGCAGAGCAGGCAACAGGTTCTAATGTTAAAAAAGATTAAACAAATCGAGAGGATTTACCGTTGTGACCAGACCTTTTCCCGCTGAATTGGACGATTTAAAGACAGATTTGCAACGTTTTGAAGAATCGTTGCAAAATTTTGCCCAGCGACTGGGTTTATGCCTTAACGATCTTGAAGCCGATCACATTGCAGTGCGTTGTCATCAGGACGCGACCGCAGTGCGCTGGCAGCAAGGGCTGCAGCAGATTGGCACCCAGTTTTCTCAGGCGATGATTAATGGCCGGCCAATTTGCCTGTTTAAACTGCATCAACCGTTGCAGGTGGCGGGCTGGGCGCTGGATGTGGTCGAACTGCCGTGGCCGGGCGAGAAGCGTTACCGTCATGAGGGATGGGAGCATGTCGAGGTGGTGTTGCGCGGCGATCATCAGACGCTGGGCGTGCGTGCCATGGCGTTATTATCGGATGAGGCGCTGACGCAGCCGGGGATTTCGTTCAAGACCAGCTCGCCACAGGGCGAAAATGAGCGTCTGCCCAATCCGACCCTGGCGGTGACGGATGGGCAGACAACGATTAAATTTCATCCATGGCGACTGGAAGAGATTGTCGCCAGCGAGCAGGATTAAGGCCGGGCGGCAACGGCGCGCTGCAGTCGGGCGACCGCTTCATCCAGCAGGGCGCGGGTACAGCCAAAGTTAAGACGGACAAACTGGTCATCGCCAAATTCGCGTCCTGCTGACAGTCCCAGCCCATGTTTTTCAAAGTAGAGCGCCGGACTGGCTACCCCGAGACCGCGCGCATCGATCCAGGCGAGGTAGCTCGCCTCCGGTGCGATCAGGGATAAGCCGGGCAGCTTGTTGACCTGCGACACCAGCCAGTCACGGTTGCTGCGCAGGTAGGCATTCTGCGCGCTGAGCCAGGCGCTGCCGTCGCGCCAGGCGGCTTCTGCCGCCGCTAAGGCCAGAATATCGACATCGGGCACAATGCCCCGTCTCATCTTATTAAAGCGGGCGCGCAGTTCAGCGTTGGGGATGATCGCCATCGAGGCACCCAGACCGGCGATGTTAAAGCTCTTGGATGGCGACATCAGCGTAACAGAGCGCTGGGCGGCCTCTTCGCTCAGGCTGGCAAACGGAATATGCTGCACGCCGGGCTCCAGCAGCAAATCACTGTGGATTTCATCGGAACAGACAATCAGGTCATGCTGCCGGGCAAATTCCAGCTGCGCCTGCAGTTCGTCATGGCGGTAGACCGTTCCGCCCGGATTCTGTGGGTTACACAGCATCAGCAGCCGCTCTTTACCGGTCATCTGACCGTCGGCCGCCGCCAGATCCAGCAGCCAGCGTCCCTGTTGCAGGCTCAGCGGCAGATTCAGTTGCCCGCGCTCCGCCAGTTTTGCCGCGCTACGGAAGGGCGGATAGATTGGCGTGGGGGCGATGGTCAGTTGATCCGGCGCGGTGAATGCCCGTACTGCCAGATTTAACCCGCACACCACGCCCGGCAGTACCACAATCCACTCGGGATTAACGTGCCAGTTATAGCGCGAGGCCAGCCACTCAACGGCGCTGTCGATAAAACCAGTGGGCTTATCGCCATAACCAAAAATGCCATGTTCGGCACGGGCTTTTATCGCTTCGATGACACAATCTGGCGATCGAAAATCGGTATCTGCCACCCACAACGGCAGAATGTCCTGGTCCGCATATTTGTTCCATTTAAGGCTATCGCTGTGACGACGGTCTATCCGTTGGTCGAAATTGAATGCCATAGTTAACTTTCCCGGTAAACTCATTCCAGCAGCCAGACTAACTGATGAATCTGCCTTGAACCAGAGTCATGTAAAGGAGAAGAGAATGACCACACTGGAAATTTGCTGCTATGGCGTGGATTGCGCAGTGACCGCGCAGCAGGCCGGCGCCGATCGGGTTGAACTCTGTGCCGCGCCACGTGAAGGGGGCTTAACCCCGTCCGCCGGCATGCTGAATGCTGCCCGGCGTGAAGTTTCAATTCCGGTTCATCCCATCGTCCGGCCGCGCGGCGGCGACTTTTGCTATACCGCACGTGAATTCGAGGCGATGAAATCTGACGTAGCCCTGATTCGCGAACTCGGCTTTCCGGGCCTGGTGATCGGCATGCTCGACGAAGATGCGCACGTCCATCGTGGGCAGATGCGGCAAATCATGGCGCTGTGCGATGGCCTGGCGGTGACCTTCCACCGTGCCTTTGACCTCTGCCATAGTCCGAAACGCACGCTGGAGGAGTTGACCGATCTTGGCGTAGCCCGCATTCTGACTTCAGGGCAGCAGCAGAGCGCGGAGAATGGAATTGCACTGCTGAAGGAACTTAATGAAGTGAGCACGGGTCCTATCATTATGGCAGGTGCCGGTGTTCGTCTGAGTAACCTGCAAAAGTTCCTCGACATGGGAATACGTGAAGTCCATAGCTCGGCAAGCCGATTGATCGCTTCGCCGATGCGCTACCGCAAAGCGGGTGTTTCCATGTGTTCTGAAGCCGAAACCGATGAGTTCAGCCGCTATTGCGTTGATGGCGATGTGGTGGAGGCGATGAAAAGCGTGATGCAGATGAGCACCGTCCGGGTGGCCTGAATCACTTCCGATTTTGCCGCGCAGCACGCCGATCATTGACGTGATGTTTGCAAGTACCAAACCCCAGTATGCTTGCTGGGGTTCTTTTTGCCTGCAGTTCCTCTTTTTTCCTTTATTCACCGGCTTCTATTCACCGGCTTCGCGCGGATGCTCCTTCTGATGCGGGTGGTAGATTTTCTCCACCCCGAGCCGCTTCACGGCCTGACGCCACGCCCGCTGGCCGCAGTAGTCGCACTGCTGGTCAGGCTGCTGCTCACTCTGCACCACGTAACCGCAGTGACCACAGGCGAAACAGCCATCCACCGCTATATGCTGGTTGAAGGTCTCATTCTGTTCAGGCAGCAGCCACAGTCCGCTACGCGGCTTTTGATAGAGCAACAGGCTGACCCGGCCAGACGGTTCCAGCCAGGCGCGCCGGACCTCACCCAAATGCTGAACGCCCATTGAACGCAGTTCCGAGAATGCCCGATCGCGCGAAAATTCAGCGTGGTGCAGATGCTCCAGCGCCAGTCGTCCATCCATCACCAGCAACGTGGCATCGCCCTGGGTCAGCACTTCGAGCCGATGCGAGAAAAAGGTGCTCCAGGAGAGCAGGCGAAAACAGCCAAGCAGCGTAATCAGCAACACGATGGTGGTCAGAATGCCCTTTTCAGGCGTCTGCAAGGGCGCACCAATCGCGGCACCCAACATGATCATTATCGCCAGATCGATAATGCTTAACTGACCGGCAAAGCGACGGCCCATCAGCCGCAGCACCAGCAGTAAAACCAGATAGATGAACAAAAAACGCAGCAGCACCTCACCGGCAAAGGTCCAGGGCGCTTCACCGATTAGCCAGCGGTGCATAAGGTCACGCATTGTTAGTCCTCCAGCGAGGTTGAGGCGGGGAGCCAGTGGTGCGCGTGGCAACAGTGGCAGGCGCTATCGGCGGGCGTATTGCGGTCCGCCAGGTTACCGCAGGAAAAGCAGACCTGATGCTCATCGGTTTCCATCGCCGCAATCAGGGCGTCATCGCCGCGGGGCGCAATCGCCAGACCGGGACGCGGGATATCGCTCCACACCAGGGTTAATGCACCGGAAGGCTCAATGTATACCCGGCTGAGTTGCCCCAGATGCTGAACGCCACGACCGCGCAGCAGTGAGAACAGTTTTTCGCGCGACAGCACGGTGGCGCGCAGCGTCTCCAGCTTCAGTCGACCTTCATCCAGCACCACCCGTTCGCTACCCGCCAGCAGACGATCGAACCGGCGGGAGCGCATGCTGAGATGGCCGGCAAGATGCTGCAACGCCAGCAGGCTGGCAATGATCACCAATGGCGGCAACAGCCCGCGCTTGTCATCCAGCAACGGGACGCCCATGGTCCCCGCCAGGGTGACCACCGCTGACAGTTCGAACAGCGTATATTGCGAGGCGACGCGACGACCCAGCAGACGCAATGCGATAATAATCAGGACAAAGCAGATCACTGCGCGCCCAATCACCTCCAGCAGAAACGTGGGAGGATTCTGACCAAAAACCAGACGTGCAATATCGGACAACACGATTTCATCCTGCTTCATGACTCACCGTACCCCTATTGACGAATAGCAGAGTGAAAAAGTATATCGTGTGAAATCTATTCTGCCGCACGGTCAACCGGCCTGCAGCCCTTGTGCCGTCTGGCTTAAGCCTCAAAAAGCCCGGTGTCTTCAGCGCTCTGCACCCACAGCAGAGACTGCTTTATAGCGAAATAACCGGCGCGGGCGGCCAACTGAAATTTTTGCCTTAGGCCGCCATTCGCCGCCGCAGCGTTTACACTTAACCCAACGTTGTCTGGAACTTACCTTATGAAATGCGAACCGATTGTTGCTGTAAGCCTGTTACTGGCTGGTCTGAGCACTCCGCTGGTTGCGGCCAGCCAGTGCGGCCCGCACAGTGGTGCTATTGCCAGCAGTAATAACTGGATCCTGCTGGGCGGCAGCGCAAAGGGTGCCGTTAAGCAGGTGATTGCCGGAGAATTTGGCAAAGATGTGAATTCGCAAAAGCGCGTGCTGGGTCAGTTCGATGCCTGCGGCGATCTGCTGGTGGCCGATGTCACTTACGACAAGAATGAACGCAACGTGATCCTCAGTATGGAGCAGCACATCGCCCGGGTGCAGGGTGGCTGGGTGGCGGAGTATGCCTATCTGGTGAAGGTGCTGAAAGAGGGAAAAGAGGTGGTGGTCGATAACCGGCAGGGGACGATCAACTGGCAGAAGGGGAAAAACGGCAACATCACCAGCGCCTCGGATAAATTTACCAGCATGGGCACCAGTGGCTTTACGGACACCACCTATCGTTACGATCCGCAGTTCCGGCTGCAAAAAAGCGTGGCGCGTGGCAGCGATCAGCTGACCAACGGAGAGTATCACTACCGCTGGAATCCGCAGGGGCTGGTGACCCGCACCACCTCAACCCGCAGCACCGATAGCTACACCTACGATAACCAGTGGCGGGAGCTGCGCCTGAACGGCACCGCGACCACGCCGCTGAGTACCATCCGCACCGTCGATGAGTGTCAGTCGTGGGATCAGGTCGGGAATTGTACCCTGAGCTACCTGCACGAAACCGAAGTGTTTACCCGCGGCACCATCGAACGTCATCTCAGCTCCGCCTATAAATATGAGTACTGGGGCCAGCCTGCGGCAGAAGAGTAGCGGGCGATCGCACTATCCATCGCCCGCGAGGCGTTATTCCACCGTCTTACTGAACGCATCCAGCGCCAGCAGCGCGTGGGCAATATCTTCCGGCGACAGGTTCGGGTTCAGGTTCTTCAGCGTATCCCCCTCGCTGTTGGCTAGCGCCCCTATTTTGACCAGATTTTCCCAGCTCTCATTCTCCAGATGCAACTCCTTCAGCGTGGTCGGCATGTTGATGGCGCGATAGAAACGAATGTAGCGCGCAATCTCATCGTCCGGACGCCGCTCCAGCACCATCTGGGTCAGCGTACCGTAAGCGACTTTTTCACCGTGCGTCAGGTGATGGATATCGCCATCAATCGCGGTAAAGCCATTGTGGATGGCATGAGCCGCCGCCAGGCCGCCATTTTCGAAGCCCAGACCAGAGAGCAGGGTGTTTGCCTCAACCACTGCCTCGACCGCTGGCGTTACCCGTTTTTCGCTTACCGCCACGAAGGCGCTGTAGCCCCAGGTCAGTAGCGTCTCTTCACAGGCGCGGGCAATCGCCAGACCGGCGAGGGTAGGATCACCGTTCACCATCGATTTGGCGTGCGAACGGGCCACCGCCTGCGCCTCGACCCAGGTTGCCAGGCCATCGGCGATACCGGATGCAAACAGCCGCGCCGGCGCGCTGGCGCACACCGCGGTATCCACCAGCACCAGGTCTGGATTTTTACTGTAGAACCGGTAGCTCTCAAACACGCCGCTGTCGGTGTAGATCACCGACAGCGCGCTGCAGGGCGCATCCGTTGAGGCAATAGTTGGCACGATCGCCACCGGCTGCTTCAGCTCATCCGCCACCGCCTTCACCGTATCCAGCGTTTTACCGCCGCCCAGCCCGACCACCACATTACAGCCCTGGTTTTTCGCCAGCTGGCTCAGTCGGGTAATCTCATTACTGGAGGCTTCGCCATTAAACTGCTGCCAGTTAAAATTAACGCCCGCCTTTTGCAGTGCCTGCTGCGTGCGCTCGCCAATCAGTTTCCAGACGATTTCATCCGCCACCAGGAAAGCGTTGTCACCCAGTTCGGCGATGTAAGGCCCCAGCTCATCCAGTACGCCAGCGCCCTGCACATATTTGCGGGGTGAAGAGAAGATAAATTTACTCATAATCACAACTCCTTAATATGAAGATAAACCGCTGTTAGCCTGGCACAAAGTCGGCAAACGGGCGGGGGAATCACCAATGAGATGTCGCCGGAACCCTGTTAAGCTACGGCCAGCCCGCCATCTTCCAGGAGATCCTGATGAGCACCACGCTGTTTTCTTTTCTGTTTGCGATTACTGTTCTGACCCTGACGCCGGGCTTTGATACCGCGCTGGTGTTGCGCTCGGCGGTGGCCCAGGGCGCGAAGCGCGCCAGCGTAACGGCGCTGGGCGTGACGCTCGGTTGTCTGGTGTGGGGCGTCGCGGTGGGATTAGGATTAGGCGCGCTGCTGCTGGCGTCTGAAATGGCCTACAACCTGCTGAAGTGGCTGGGCGCGGCGTGGTTACTCTACCTGGGACTGAAACTGCTGCTGAAACCGCGCCAGCAGCCGATGATTCAGAGCGGGCAACCGCTGCTGAAACAGGGCTATCTTGCCTGCTTCAGCCGCGGTTTGCTGGGCAACCTGCTGAATCCAAAAGTGGGGATCTTTTATGTCAGTTTTCTGCCGCAGTTTATTCCTGCCGGGGCATCGGTGGCGCTGTGGTGTAGCCTGATGGCGCTGACGCACATGCTGCTGGGACTGGTGTGGAATGCGGTGCTGATTGGTGGCAGCCACTATTTCGCCCGCCATCTGCGCCAGCCACGGGTGCTGAAAGTGATGGATCGCCTGACCGGCTGTGTGTTCATTGGCTTCGCGGCGAAACTGGCTTTGTCCCGCCGCTAAGCTTCAGGGAAGGGCTTTAAGGTTTGGTGGCAACCAGCACCGCGCGCAGCGGGGCAGGATAACCCTCGACCGTTTTGCTGGCGTCGTCAGGATCGAGGAACTCGGCCAGCGATTCGCTGGTCATCCAGTCGGTACGACGCTGCTCTTCGGTGGTGGTGCGGGCGAAATCAACGATGCGCACATCGACAAAACCGCTCTTCTCCAGCCAGCTTTTCAGCGCCTCGGCCGACGGAATAAAGAACACGTTGCGCATCTGCGCATAGCGTTCACCGGGCACCAGCACCTGATTCACATCACCTTCGATCACCAGCGTTTCCAGCACCAGTTCGCCGCCGCTCACCAGCTGATTTTTCAGCTGCAGCAGATGGTCGAGCGGGGAACGGCGATGATAGAGCACGCCCATTGAAAACACCGTATCGAACGCCTGCAGCGCCGGTAACTGCTCAATGCCCAGCGGCAACAGATGGGCGCGGCGATCGTCATTCAGCAGCTTACGTACTGCCTCAAACTGGCAGAGAAACAGCTGCATCGGATCGATACCAACCACCAGATGGGCACCGGCGCCAATCATCCGCCACATGTGGTAACCGCTGCCGCAGCCCACATCCAGCACCGTCCGGCCCGCCAGCGAGGAGATATGCGGCAATACGCGATCCCATTTCCAGTCGGAGCGCCATTCAGTATTGATTTCGGTGCCGTAGAGTGAGTAAGGCCCTTTGCGCCACGGCATCAGATTGCGCAGCAGTTTCTCAATGCCCTGACGGTGGCGATCGCTGATGTCATCGCGGTCAGCACTGACGCTGTGTAACAGGTCAAGCCGCTGCGGTTCGAGCAACGGCAGATATTCCAGCGACTTATACCAGTCGCGGAAGTGTCCATGCAGGTTTTCCCGTTGCCATTCGCTGATTTGCGCCGGCAACACTTCCAGCCACTTCGCCAGCGGACCGACGGCAATTTGCTGATAAAAACGGCCAAAGTCGATCATTTCAATGCCACCAGAGAACCAAAGTTAAAGCACTGGAACCAGAGTTCGGCGTGCGAGAAACCGGCCTGTTTCAGGCGGGCTTTGTGCGCTTCTACGCTATCGGTCAGCATCACATTTTCCAGCATGCTGCGCTTCTGGCTGATCTCCAGCTCGCTGTAGCCATTGGCGCGCTTGAAGTCATGGTGCATGTTAAACAACAGTTCACCGACTTCGGCATCTTCAAAGCTGAATTTCTCTGACAGTACCAGCGCACCGCCAGGCTTCAGCCCGTGCCAGATTTTCTCCAGCAGCGCTAACCGCGCCGGTGGCTCAAGAAATTGCAGCGTGAAGTTGAGCACCACCAGCGAGGCGTTTTCAATCGCAATATCGCGGATATCCGCTTCCAGCACCGTTACCGGCGTGTCAGCGCGAAAGGCATCAATGTGACGACGGCAGCGCTCAACCATGGCCGGGGAGTTATCCACCGCAATGATCTGGCAACCGGGCACCTGAATATTGCGGCGCACCGACAGGGTGGCCGCGCCGAGCGAGCAGCCGAGGTCATAAACCTGGCTGTCGGGCGTCACAAAACGTTCTGCCAGCATGCCAATCATCGAGATGATGTTGGAATAGCCCGGCACCGAGCGCTGAATCATGTCGGGAAAGACTTCAGCTACGCGCTCGTCAAAAGTCCAGTCGCCCAGTTTTGCAATGGGCGCTGAGAAGAGTTGATCGCGGTCAGACATATCGAAAATCCGAAGAGACGACGGAAAGGGCGCTATTCTGGCAGAAAGTAGGGCGGGCTGCACCCCTTAACCCGGCAACACTCAGTGTAGCGTCACCACCAGTTCCCATGGCAGGTAGATCAGGTTAAAAATCACCATGCCGCACAACGAAAACAGCGTCAGCAGCATGCCATATTTGCGGCCCGGCATGGCGCTGTGGCGCAGACCCCAGGCGTGCAGCAGGCGGCTGATAAAAAACAGCAGGGCGGTGAGGTGCACCATCCAGATATCGGCACCGTTCATCTCCATCATCACCAGCAACAGCAGCGCCAGCGGGATGGTTTCAATGGCGTTGCCGTGAATGCGTATCGCCATTTTTAAATCATGATAACCCCCATCGCCATACGCCACCCGATAGAAGCGGCGGTAACGCACCACATCCAGCGTAAACTTCATGACCAGCAACGCACCCCACACCACGTATAACGCGCTAACCATTGTGACTCCATCAGCATCAGTAAGGCGGCTATTCTAACCAGCGCGGAGGGCGCTGTCCTGTCCACTGATTAAAACAGTGAATCCTGTTGCGGCCAGTCGGGACCGCTGCCAATCCGCGGATCAATCTGTTGCAACTGCGGCCATAACGACTGCACCAGTGGAAATACCTGGCCCATATCCGGGGTGTGCAGAAACAGCATCGCGTCGCCCTGTTGCAGCCATTCGGTTAACTTTGGCCGCCAGATCTGAAACAGCGGCACGCTCTCTTCGACGCTGTCGCTGCCGATAAACCGCACCATCGGCTGCGAGCCGGTGCGTACAGCATGCGGCGGCACGCGGGGCTTCTGCGCGCGCGCCGCCAGCGCCGCCGGGTTTTGCGAGGTTGAGGCGTGGACCGGGCGGCTGTCCAGCACCACCCGGTTAATGCCGCGCGCCAGCAGACCGCGATTCAGCGCCCGCTCAGCTTCACCTTTGGCAAAGAACGCCGCGTGACGCACTTCGACCCCGTATTCAAAACGCGCGGGCAGGCTGTCCAGAAAGCGCCAGAGATCGTTAAGCTGCGCTGGCGAAAAGGTGGCGGGCAGTTGCAGCCAGTACTGACCGATACGATCGGCCAGCGGCTCCATCAGGCGCAGAAAGTCGGTCAGCAGATCGTCGCTGTGTTGCAGCGCCGCCTGATGGCTGATGGTATTGGGAAACTTAAAGCAGAAGCGAAAGTCGTCGTGGGTCATCTCACGCCAGCGCAGCACGGTATCGGCTGTCGGCAGCGCGTACAGCGTGGTATTGCCTTCGACACAGTGAAAATAGCGGGCATAATCCGCGAGGCTCTCAATGCCCCAGCGTTTCCAGTGCGAATGCTGCCACTGGGGCAGGCCAATACGAAGTGTCACACCCTCTCTCCTGGCTCTGAGTTAAGATTTGCGATTATCCTCTAAGGTCACGCCCCGGTGCAAACAGGCCCGCTGCGGATGAAATCGCCGCTTTGGCGCGGCTCTACTTATCCTGTTTGCCTTTTTCCATTATAATGACCGCCATTTTTGCGACAGCATCGCATCAGGTTACGCGGCCGGATGCTGTCAGCTGCAGCGGCGAAGTTAAAAGGATAGTGTTATGCGTACAGAATATTGCGGACAGCTCAATCTGTCTCATGTGGGTCAGCAAGTCACTCTTTGCGGCTGGGTAAACCGCCGTCGCGATCTGGGAAGCCTGATTTTTATCGATATGCGCGACCGTGAAGGCATCGTGCAGGTATTTTTTGATCCCGATCGTCAGGACGCGTTTAAGCTGGCTTCTGAACTGCGTAACGAATTCTGTATCCAGATTACCGGTACCGTGCGTGCCCGTGACGATAAGAATAAAAACAGCGAGATGGCGACCGGCGAAGTCGAAGTGTTTGCCCATGCGCTGAACATCATCAACCGTTCTGAGCCGCTGCCGCTGGATGCTAACCAGAACAACAGCGAAGAAGCGCGCCTGAAGTACCGCTATCTGGACCTGCGTCGTCCTGAGATGGTGACCCGCCTAAAAACCCGCGCGAAAATCACCAGCTTCGTGCGCCGTTTTATGGACGATGAAGGCTTCCTCGATATCGAAACCCCGATGCTGACCAAAGCCACGCCGGAAGGCGCGCGCGACTATCTGGTGCCAAGCCGGGTTCATAAAGGCAAGTTCTATGCGCTGCCCCAGTCGCCACAGCTGTTCAAACAGCTGCTGATGATGTCGGGCTTCGATCGCTACTACCAGATTGTTAAATGCTTCCGTGACGAAGATTTGCGCGCCGACCGTCAGCCGGAATTTACCCAGATCGACGTTGAAACCTCCTTCATGACCGCGCCGCAGGTGCGTGAGGTGATGGAGCGTTTAATCCGTAATCTGTGGCAGGCGGTACAGGGTGTGGATCTCGGTGAGTTCCCGCAGATGACCTTTGCCGAAGCGATGCACCGGTACGGCTCCGATAAGCCCGACCTGCGTAACCCGATGGAGCTGGTGGACGTTGGCGACCTGCTGAAAAATGTCGAATTCCAGGTCTTCGCGGGTCCGGCGAACGATGCCAAAGGCCGCGTGGCGGCACTGCGTGTGCCAGCTGGCGCGCAGCTGAGCCGTAAGCAGATTGATGAATACGGCAAATTCGTTGAGATTTATGGCGCCAAAGGTCTGGCGTGGATGAAAGTCAACGTGCGTGCTGATGGACTGGAGGGGGTGCAGAGTCCGGTCGCGAAGTTCCTCAACGCAGAGATCGTCGAAGGCATTCTGAGCCGCACCGGCGCGCAGGATGGCGACATCATCTTCTTTGGTGCCGATCGCGCCAAAGTGGTGGCCGATGCGCTGGGTGCACTGCGTCTCAAAGTGGGCCGCGATCTGAGCATCACCGATGAGAAAGCCTGGGCTCCGCTGTGGGTGATCGACTTCCCGATGTTTGAAGAGGACGAAGAGGGCGGCCTGGCGGCGATGCACCATCCGTTCACCGCGCCGAAAGAGATGAGCGCCGATGAGCTGGCCGCCGATCCGACCCGTGCAGTGGCTAACGCCTATGACATGGTGATCAACGGCTATGAAGTCGGCGGCGGCTCGGTGCGTATCCACAACGGCAAAATGCAACAGACGGTGTTCAGCATTCTGGGTATTGAAGAGCATGAGCAGCGCGAGAAGTTTGGCTTCCTGCTGGATGCGCTGAAGTTCGGTACGCCGCCACACGCGGGCCTGGCATTTGGTCTGGATCGTCTGACCATGCTGCTGACCGGTACCGATAACATTCGTGACGTGATTGCGTTCCCGAAAACCACCGCTGCGGCCTGCCTGATGACCGAAGCCCCAAGCGAAGCGAATCCCGCCTCGCTGCTGGAGCTGGGCATTCAGGTGGTAAAAAAAGAAAAGCCTGAGACTAAATAATGGGCTATAAACATCCGGTTTCAGTGCTGGTGGTCATTGTGGCGCGCGACACTGGCCGGGTGTTAATGCTGCAGCGGCAGGACGATCCGGCCTTCTGGCAGTCGGTAACCGGCAGCCTGGAGGCGGATGAAACGCCGCTGGCCGCTGCCCGGCGTGAAGTGGGCGAGGAGTTGGGCATTGACGTGCTGGCGGAACGGCTGGAGGTGGAAGATTGTCAGCGTCAGATCGACTTTGAAATCTTTCCGCACTATCGCCATCGCTACGCACCCGGTGTCACCCATAATCACGAACACTGGTTCCGGCTGCGGTTGCCAGCAGAGCGGGCAATTGCACTGACCGAGCATCTGGCGTTTCGCTGGCTGGCACCGGCAGAAGCGGCTGCGCTCACCAAGTCCTGGAGTAATCGCCAGGCGATTGAAGAATTTACCTGAATCGCTGCTGCCGCGCATTTTTCCGGCGGCGAATCGATTAAATTTATGAATCTGGTGAGTTTTAACAGGACTACACCAACGTATTGAACAGTCAGGCGTACCCGGTGCCGTGAGGTTGTTCACCGCCAGCGCGACGTAGCCAGCGTACTGTGTACGTGAGTTGCGAGCCGGCCAGCGGGACAAGCCCGGCGGCAGGATAGCCTGCACCATGCTAAGTTCGGAGAAAAAGTAACATGGCAGGACATAGTAAGTGGGCAAATACCAAGCACCGTAAAGCGGCACAGGACGCGAAGCGGGGCAAAATTTTCACCAAGATCATTCGTGAACTGGTGACGGCGGCCAAACTGGGCGGCGGCGATCCGGGCTCGAACCCACGCCTGCGTGCCGCAATGGACAAAGCGCTCTCCAACAACATGACGCGTGAAACCATGGATCGCGCCATCGCGCGCGGCGTCGGCGGTGATGACAACGCCAACATGGAAACCATCATCTATGAAGGCTACGGTCCGGGCGGCTCTGCCATCATGATCGAGTGCCTGAGCGACAACCGCAACCGTACCGTGGGCGAAGTGCGTCACGCCTTCACCAAAACCGGCGGTAACCTCGGTACTGACGGCTCTGTTGCCTACCTGTTCAGCAAAAAAGGGGTGATCTCCTATGCGCCGGGTCAGGATGAAGATGCGGTGATGGAAGCTGCGCTGGAAGCCGGAGCTGAAGATGTGGTCAGCTACGACGATGGCGCGATTGACGTTTTCACCGCCTGGGAAGAGATGGGCGCGGTGCGTGATGCGCTGGAAGCGGTCGGCCTGAAAGCGGATACCGCTGAAGTGTCGATGATCCCGTCTACTAAAGCGGAAATGGATGCGGAAACGGCACCGAAACTGCTGCGTCTGATCGACATGCTGGAAGATTGCGACGATGTGCAGGAGGTTTATCACAACGGTGAGATCTCCGACGAGGTGGCGGAAACGCTGTAATGGCGCTGACCCGCACCTCCTTAACCGGAGAGGCTTAATGTCGATTATTCTGGGTATCGATCCCGGTTCGCGCATCACCGGTTATGGTGTCATTCGTCAGACCGGCCGCCAGCTCACCTATCTGGGCAGCGGCTGTATCCGCACTAATACCACTGAGTTGCCCGCCCGTCTGAAGTTAATTTATGCGGGCGTCTGCGAGATCATCACCCAGTTTTCGCCCGATTACTTCGCCATCGAACAGGTGTTCATGGCGAAGAACGCGGATTCTGCGCTGAAACTGGGCCAGGCACGTGGCGCGGCCATTGTCGCCGCGGTCAATCACGATCTGCCGGTGTTTGAGTACGCCGCGCGTCAGGTTAAACAGACGGTAGTCGGGATTGGCAGCGCCGAAAAAAGCCAGGTGCAGCACATGGTGCGCACCCTGCTGAAGCTGCCCGCCAACCCGCAGGCCGATGCTGCCGATGCGCTGGCAATCGCCATTACACATTGCCACGTGTCGCAGAATGCCGCACGGATGAGCGACAGCAAGCTGGTGCTGACCCGCGGGCGTTTACGTTCAGGTTAGCCGCGCGGTTGCCGGCACACGCACAGGCTGGATATTCATCCAGCCTTTTTTATGTTATAAAATCCGCCACATTGGTTGGTTAAGGAAGCATTCAGGTGATAGGTCGTTTACGGGGCAATATTCTGGAAAAGCAGCCGCCGCTGGTGCTGCTTGAGGCACACGGCGTAGGGTATGAAGTCCATATGCCAATGACCTGTTTTTATGAACTGCCTGAACTGAATCACGAAGCGGTGATTTTTACCCACTTCGTGGTGCGCGAAGATGCGCAGCTGCTGTTCGGCTTCAACAGCAAGCAGGAACGTGCGCTGTTTCGTGAGTTGATTAAGGTGAATGGCGTCGGCCCGAAACTGGCGTTAGCGATCCTCTCTGGCATGTCGGCGCAGCAGTTCGTTACTGCGGTCGAGAAAGAGGAGATTGCCTCGCTGGTGAAACTGCCGGGCGTAGGCAAGAAGACCGCTGAGCGTCTGGTGGTCGAGATGAAGGACCGCTTCAAGGGGATGCACGGCGATCTGTTTGGCGGCGATTCCGCCTTTACGCTTACCACGCCGAATGCCGAACCGGAAACCAACGATGCCGAAGCCGAAGCGGTTGCAGCGCTGGTGTCGCTGGGTTATAAACCGCAGGAAGCCAGTCGTATGATCAGTAAAGTCGGTCGACCGGATGCGGATTGCGAAACGCTGATCCGCGAAGCGCTACGCGCCGCCATTTGAGGTAAGTCATGATAGAAGCCGACCGCCTGGTCTCTGCTGTAAGCGTTAACGAAGAAGAGAGTCTCGATCGCGCCATTCGCCCGAAAATGCTGACCGAGTATGTCGGCCAGCCGCAGGTGCGTGAGCAGATGGAGATTTTCATCAAGGCAGCGCAGCTGCGCGGCGATGCACTCGATCATCTGCTGATTTTTGGTCCGCCGGGGCTTGGCAAAACCACCCTGGCGAACATCGTCGCCAATGAAATGGGGGTTAATCTGCGCACCACCTCTGGCCCGGTGCTGGAGAAAGCCGGTGACCTGGCGGCGATGCTGACCAACCTTGAACCGCATGACGTCCTGTTTATCGATGAAATTCACCGCCTGTCGCCGGTGGTAGAGGAAGTTCTCTACCCGGCGATGGAAGATTATCAGTTGGATATCATGATTGGTGAAGGTCCGGCTGCCCGTTCAATTAAGCTCGATCTGCCGCCGTTTACCCTGATTGGTGCCACCACCCGCGCCGGTTCACTCACTTCGCCGTTACGCGATCGCTTCGGCATTGTGCAGCGGCTGGAGTTCTATCAGGTGAAAGATCTGCAGCACATTGTTGGCCGCAGTGCCGCCTGTCTGGGGCTGGCGCTGAGCGACGAGGGCGCGTTAGAGATCGCCCGTCGCGCACGCGGTACGCCGCGTATCGCCAACCGTCTGCTGCGCCGGGTGCGGGATTTTGCCGAAGTGCGGGCTAACGGTGAGCTGAGCGGCGAGGTTTCCTCCAGCGCACTCGATATGCTGAACGTCGACAGCGAAGGGTTCGATTATATGGACCGCAAGCTGCTGCTGGCGATTATCGATAAGTTCATGGGCGGGCCGGTCGGACTGGATAACCTGGCTGCCGCAATTGGCGAAGAGCGTGAAACGATTGAAGATGTGATCGAGCCGTTTTTGATCCAGCAGGGATTCATTCAGCGCACACCGCGCGGCCGGATGGCCACGCAGCATGCTTATCGTCATTTTGGCATTACCCGCGAGGTCTGATCAGACCGCCGGTTTGCGCACCATGCTG
Organism: Pantoea brenneri; assembly: GCF_038594305.1. Classification (NCBI taxonomy): domain Bacteria; kingdom Pseudomonadati; phylum Pseudomonadota; class Gammaproteobacteria; order Enterobacterales; family Erwiniaceae; genus Pantoea; species Pantoea brenneri. The sequence continues at coordinate 827,198 of NZ_JBCGBG010000001.1, forward strand.
ATAATAAACAGGATCGCGGCGCTCAGTACCACCGACGGACCGGCGGGCGTGTCGTAGAAGGCGGAGAAGGTCAGGCCGCCGGTGACGGCCAGCACGCCGATAATCACCGCCACGCCAGCCATCCCCTCGGGTGAACGGACAAAACGTCGGGCGGTGGCGGCCGGGATGATCAGCAGCGAGGTAATAATCAGCGCGCCGACAAACTTCATTGCCACCCCGATAGTCAGCGCGGTCACCAGCATCAGAATCAGGCGGGTTCGCTGAATATTGACGCCATCCACCTGCGCCAGTTCCGGGCTAATGGTCATCGACAGCAGCGAACGCCACTGCCACGCCATCACCAGTAATACCACCACCACGCCGCCGCCCATCATCCACAGATCGTCCGGCGTCACCGCCAGCAAATCACCAAACAGATAGGCCATCAGGTCGACGCGCACGTTCTTCATCAGGCTGACCACCACCAGACCCAGCGACAGCGCGCTGTGCGCCATGATGCCGAGCAGGGTATCGATCGCCAGATGTGGACGTCGTTCCAGCCATACCAGCCCGAGAGCCAGACAGACCGTCACCAGGATCACGGCGTAATAGGGATTAACGTTGAACAGCAGGCCAAACGCGACGCCGAGCAGCGAGGCATGGGCCAGCGTATCGCCGAAGTAGGACATTTTGCGCCAGACGACAAACGACCCCAGCGGGCCCGCAGCCAGCGCTAACATCACGCCGCCTATCCAGCCCGGTAATAACAACTCAATCATGATGAACCCTGTCCTTTGCGTAAAACGATTCGTCCCTGCAGGTCGTGACGGTGATTATGATGATGACGATAAATGGCCAGTTGTTGTGCGCCGCGCGGACCGAACATCGCGATAAATTCGGGATGTTGCGATACCGCTTCCGGGGTCCCGGAGCAGCAGATGTGGTGATTAAGGCACAGCACCTCATCGGTTTTGGCCATCACCAGGTGCAGATCGTGGGAGACCATCAACACGCCACAGTTCAGTTCATGACGCAGCTGGTCGATGAGATCGTACAGCGCCACCTGGCCATTGACGTCAACCCCCTGAGTCGGCTCGTCGAGCACCAGTAACTGGGGCTGGTTGAGCAGGGCGCGCGCCAGTAACACCCGCTGGGTTTCACCACCGGAGAGTTTTTGCAGTGGCGCATTGAGCAGGTGACCGGCCTGAACACGTTTCAGGGCTGGCAGGATCTCTGCGCTTTTACTGCCACGCGACAGGCGCATAAAGCGTTCCACCGTGACCGGCAGCGTCGGGTCGATGTGCAGTTTCTGCGGCACATAGCCGATACGCAGGGCCGGATCACGCCTGAGCGTGCCGCTGGTCGGCGCGAGCAGACCCAGCACCACACGCACCAGGGTCGACTTACCCGCACCGTTTGGTCCCAGCAACGTCAGAATGCGCCCCGGCTGCAGCGCCAGACTGACGCCAGACAGCACGTTGCGCTGGTCAAATTTGATCGAAACGTTTTCGAGTGTAACAAGTGAGGTCATAGTATTTACAGGTTGCACAGAATTTCGAATGTTATAATATCACATCCCACACCCAGGTCACGATGGAATGACGCATAATGTTACATATTAAAAAGGGCGCACTTTTCGCCTTAACTGCTTTCTCCGTTACAGCTTCTTTAACCTTTTCTGCGCAGGCAAATGTGGTCGCTTCACTCAAGCCGGTGGGTTTTATCGCGGCAGCGATTGCCGATGGGGTGACACCGGTTGATGTACTGTTGCCAGACGGCGCCTCAGAGCACGATTACGCCCTGCGTCCATCCGATGCAAAACGCTTAAAAAACGCGGACTTAGTGGTATGGGTCGGGCCTGAAATGGAAGCCTTTATGGCGAAGTCTGCGGCTGAGCTGCCGGCGAAAAAAAATCTGGCAATCGTCGATATCAATGGGGTGAAACCGCTATTGATTAGCGGTGGTGAAGATGAAGATGAACACACAGCGGAAAAATCCGAACAGCCGGACGCCGATGCCCATCATCATCATCACGGCGAGTTTAATATGCACCTGTGGATGTCGCCGGAGATCGCACGCAAAACCGCGGTTGCAATCCATGAAAAATTATTGGAACTTATGCCGCAAGATAAAGCCAAACTTGACGCCAACCTCCAGCAGTTTGAGGTAACTTTGGCGGACACGGACAAACGCGTTAACGCACAACTCGCACCGGTCAGAAATCAAGGATATTTCGTTTTTCACGACGCTTACACGTACTTTGAAAAACACTACGGTCTCTCGCCCACCGGGCATTTTACCGTCAATCCTGAGATTCAGCCGGGCGCCCAGCGTTTACACCAGATACGAACACAGTTGGTTGAGCAGAAGGCGGTATGCGTCTTTGCTGAGCCACAATTCAGGCCAGCAGTCATCGATGCTGTCGCCCGCGGAACGCAGGTGCGTAAAGGCACGCTCGATCCGCTGGGAACAGACATCAGCTTAGCTAAAGATAGCTATGTGAAATTCCTCTCACAGCTGTCGAGCCAGTATGCAAGCTGCCTGAATGGAGCATGAGGAATAGGTAAAAGTGCAGCAGATAGCCCGCTCTGTCGCCCTCGCATTTAATAATTTGCCGCGCCCCCACCGCGTTATGCTGGGATCGTTAACTGTTATTACTCTGGCCGTCGCCGTCTGGCGGCCTTACGTCTACCACCCCACCGATGATGTGACGCCTATCGTCAAAACTATCGAGCTGGATAAAAATGAACTCCGCACCCTGCTGCCGGAAGCCAGTGAGCCGATTGATCAGAGCACACCGGAACCGGATGAAGAGCTGCCGGCAGATGAGGATGATACTGGCGTGCCTGACACGCCGGGCGTCCACGAATATACCGTCTCTTCTGGTGATACGCTGAGCAGTGCGCTGAATCAGTATGGCATCGACATCAGTGACATCAATTCGCTGGTGGTCAGCGATCGGGATTTACGTAACCTGCAGGTCGGACAGCAGCTGAGCTGGACGCTGGCCGATGATGGCAGCCTGAAAACCCTGAGCTGGGAGATTTCCCGTCGCGAAACCCGCACCTATGAGCGCACCGATAAAGGTGGCTTTAAAATGGCAGCGGAGATGCAGAAGGGCGAATGGCGTAACAGCGTTCTGCAGGGCGAAGTGCGCGGCAGTTTTGCCGCCAGCGCCCAGCGGGCCGGGTTAACCAGTGCGGAAGCCAGCGGCGTGATTAAGGCGCTACAGTGGCAGATGGATTTCCGTAAGCTGCGGGCCGGCGACCAGTTCAGCGTCTTAATGTCGCGTGAAATGCTCGACGGTAAAAGTGCCCAGAGCCAGCTGCTCGGGGTGCGCCTGCGCAGCGGCGGCAAAGACTATTACGCCTTCCGCGCCGAAGACGGTAAGTTCTACGATCGCAACGGCTCCGGCCTGGCGCGCGGCTTTATGCGCTTCCCGACGGTGAAGCAGTATCGCGTCTCCTCTAACTTCAATCCGCGCCGTCTGAACCCGGTAACCGGACGCATTGCGCCGCATAAAGGCGTCGACTTTGCGCTGCCGATCGGCACGCCGGTACTGGCGGTGGGCGACGGTGAAATCGTGGTAGCGAAGAACGGCGGGGCGGCCGGTAACTACGTGGCGATCCGTCACGGACGTCAGTACATGACGCGCTACATGCACATGAAAAAAGTGCTGGTGAAGCCGGGCCAGAAAGTGAAGCGTGGCGACCGCATCGGGCTGTCTGGTAATACCGGACGTTCAACCGGGCCGCATCTGCACTTTGAAATCTGGATCAACAATCAGGCGGTCAACCCGTTAACGGCCAAGCTGCCGCGGATGGAAGGACTGACCGGCAAAGAACGCAGCGAGTATATGGCGCAGGTGAAATCCTGGCTGCCTCAGCTGGGCCTGAAATAAGCGAATTTCGCCAAATCGCGCAGAAACCGACGGCAATCCCGTCGGTTTTTTTATATCTGGCGCACGATGATTGCAAATTTGCCCGTCGTCACTATCATTAGCCGGTCATTGTTTGAGGCGAGTGCATGGAAACCCGAAAAAAAAATAACGCTGAATTTATTCCCGTTTTTGAACGTTCATTTCTCAAACCTAAATACTGGGGAAGCTGGCTGGCAATTGGTGGCCTGGCCGGTATGGCGATGTTACCGCCGAAAGTGCGCGATCCGCTGCTGGGTCGGTTAGGCCGCTTTGCCGGCAAACTGGCGAAAGGTGCCCGTCGACGCGCCCTGATTAACCTTTACTATTGCCTGCCGGAACTGAGTGAATCCCAGCGTGCCACGCTGGTTGATGAGATGTTTGCCACGGCACCGCAGGCGATGGCGATGATGACCGAATTAGTGCTGCGCGATCCGGCGCGAATTCGCCAGCGTGTAGAGTGGCACGGTCGTGAAATAATCGACCAGATGCAGGCGGAGCAGCAGAATGTCATTTTCCTGGTGCCCCACGGCTGGGCGGTGGATATTCCCGCCATGCTGCTGGCGTCGGAAGGACAGAAGATGGCGGCGATGTTTCACAACCAAAGCGATCCGCTGCTGGACTATGCCTGGAACACCGCGCGTCGCCGTTATGGCGGCCGGTTACACGCCCGCAATGACGGCATCAAACCGTTTATCAGCTCAATTCGTCAGGGCTACTGGGGCTACTATCTGCCCGATCAGGATCATGGTGCCGAGCACAGCGAGTTTGTCGACTTCTTCGCTACTTATAAAGCGACGCTGCCGGCGCTGGGTCGTTTGATGAAGCTGTGCCGCGCCCGCGTTGTGCCGCTGTTTCCGGTCTATAACAGCGACACGCATAAGCTGGAAATCTATGTGCGGCCGCCAATGGACGATCTGCTGGACGCGGATGACCATCAGCTGGCGCGCCGGATGAATGAAGAAGTAGAAATTTTCGTGCGCCCGCATCCGGAACAGTACACCTGGATCCTGAAACTGCTGAAAACGCGCAAAGATGGGGATATGGAGCCCTATTCACGTAAAGAGCTCTACCCACGCAAATAGCAACAAGGCCGCGAAAGCGGCCTTTTTTGTGACGTCTGGCGTGGATAGCGGTGAGATCGAGAATGCTCAGGGAACACGGTCAGATCGTACAGAGCAGGCTCAGGGAGTATACGCCCCGCTAAGACGCAAAACCCGCCAGCCATGGCAGGCTCAGCGCGGGCAATGACGTACCTGGTCCCTGAGGTGCGCCCGCAGCGGGCCCACGCTTTGCATTGTTCAAAAACGCTCCCGGCATTGTTGTCCATCGCCCGCTATGCTTCCCGGGCGTCTGCTCCGGTCGCTTAGCGTTTCTCTGCTGGCTGCGTAAGGCAAACCCGTGGTTGCGGCCTTGTTATAACGCTTCCAGCCTGCTGCGCCGTTTGCGTTCCCGCATAAACACTATCACCAGACCAAACCACAGCACGCCGCTGATAAAGTTGATCAGACAGAACCACAGCGTACCACCACTGAAATAGCCGCTTTTCGCCAGTTCAATGCCGATTGCCAGCGTCAGAATGCTGATCATCCCCAGCATCGCCGCCACGCTGCCTTTGCCTTCATCACTGGCGTAGAGCGTCAGGCGGTAGAGTCCGGCATTCACCATGCCCGCACCAAAAGCGTACAGGCTGAGACCGGCGGTAATCAGCAGGTAGCCGTGACTGTTGAGCAAACTGGCCAGCAGCGCCAGGCTCAACCCGATCAGAATCGGCCAGGCAGCAAACTTCACCGGCTGTTCAATCGGCACCCGTCCCGCCAGCTTACTCAGTGTCAGATTACCGGCAATCATCGCCAGGAATACCGGCAGCTGCAGCAGCGCGTACTGCATGCGCGACAGCCCTTCGTCATGCATCAGGATCACCGGCGACAGCGCTACCCAGGTCAGGATCGGGATAAACACCAGCCCGATGGCGAACGACCCAGACATCACCAGCCGATCTTTCATCAGTCGCCGGTAGTTACGCGCCAGATTCGGCAGGGCGATGGAATGACTGCGTTCGCCGGCAGTTTCCGGCATCACCCGCCACAGCACGACAAAGGCCAGCAGGCTACAGCCGGCGAACAGCCAGAACATACTGCGCCAGCTGCCAACGGTCAGCCACGCCGCGCCCGCCAGCGGACCGGCCAGCGGGGCCAGCAGCGCAACGTTAGCCATCAGCGCCATCATCCTTACCGCCAGCGCTTCATCAAACGCCTCCTGAATCGCGGCATAGCCGACCGCACCGATAAAGCACAGGCTGATGCCCTGCACAAAGCGCAGGCTGACAAACTCCTCAATCGAGCTGACCCAGTGGGTGAGAATGCAGGCGGCGGCAAAAAACAGGATGCCGGAAAGCATCACCGGCCGGCGGCCAAACTTATCAGAGAGCGGACCGAGCAACCACTGCAGCACTACGCCACCAATCAGGTAGGCGGTCAGCGAGGTCGATACCCACTCCGGGCCGACGTCAAATTCCGTGGTGACGATCAGCATGCCGGGCTGGATCATGTCGTGGGCAATATAGGTTGCGAATTCGAACAGGACTAACGCCAGAGGAAACAACAAAATTCGGCCGGTAAGCTGGCTGATGGGGTGAAAACGGGCCATCTGGCCTCCTTGTCAGAAAAGAAAAACGCGACTGGCAGGCAGTCGCGTCTTTTATTCTACACCGGCAATGTCAACCCGGGGGGCAATTAATCCACGCGCAGCACGCGAGTGGTATTGGTGGTGCCGGTGGCGCCCATTACGTCGCCCTGAGTAACGATAACCAGGTCACCTGATACCAGGAAACCCTTATCGCGCAGCAGGTTAACCGCATCGTGTGCGGCGGCCACGCCGTCATTGTTGCTGTCAAAGAACACCGGCGTCACACCGCGATACAGCGCAGTCAGGTTGAGGGTGCGCTCATGACGCGACATGGCAAAAATCGGCAGCCCCGACGTGATACGTGAGGTCATCAGCGGGGTGCGGCCTGATTCGGTCATGGTGATGATGGCGGTTACACCCTGCAGGTGGTTAGCGGCATACATCGACGACATCGCAATCGCCTCTTCGACGTTGTCGAACTGCACGTCCAGACGGTGTTTAGAGACGTTAACGCTGGGGATCTTCTCCGCGCCGAGGCAAACTTTGGCCATCGCCGAGACGGTTTCTGCCGGATACTGACCGGCGGCGGTTTCTGCCGACAGCATTACCGCATCGGTCCCGTCCAGCACCGCGTTCGCCACGTCCATAACTTCCGCGCGGGTCGGCATCGGGTTGGTAATCATCGATTCCATCATCTGGGTGGCGGTGATAATGGTGCGGTTGAGCTGGCGGGCGCGACGAATTAACGCTTTCTGAATGCCGACCAGTTCCGGATCGCCAATCTCTACGCCGAGATCGCCACGCGCTACCATCACCACATCAGAGGCGAGAATAATGTCATCCATCGCTTCCTGACTGGCAACCGCTTCGGCACGTTCAACTTTCGCTACCAGTTTGGCATCGCAACCCGCTTCACGGGCCAGACGGCGGGCATAGTTCATGTCTTCGCCACAGCGTGGGAAGGAGACCGCCAGATAGTCGACCTTAATTTTCGCCGCGGTGATAATGTCCGCTTTGTCTTTTTCCGTCAGCGCTTCAGCCGACAGGCCGCCGCCCAGCTTGTTAATTCCTTTATTGTTCGACAGCGGGCCACCGACGGTAACTTCGGTGAACACTTTCATCTCCTGAACTTCCAGCACTTTCAGCTGCACGCGACCATCATCCAGCAGCAGGATGTCGCCCGGCACCACATCTGCCGGCAGGCCTTTATAGTCGATACCGACGCGCTCTTTATCGCCTTCGCCTTTACCGAGGCTGGCATCCAGCAGAAAGCGGTCGCCGATATTGAGGAAAACTTTGCCTTCTTTAAAGGTAGAAACGCGAATTTTTGGACCCTGCAGGTCGCCGAGGATCGCCACATGGCGGCCCAGTTTTGCCGCGATCTCACGGACTTTATCTGCACGAATCTGGTGATCTTCTGGCGTGCCGTGGGAGAAGTTGAGTCGCACAACGTTTGCGCCGGCCGCGATGATTTTTTCGAGGTTATTATCACGATCGGTAGCCGGGCCGAGGGTTGTTACGATCTTGGTTCTTCTGAGACGTCTTGACATGAAGGACTCCGTTAACAAATAAGCCGGTCCTGGTCGGCGGACACGGCATGGTTAGCTATTCTATATGATCGATGGGCTGTGATACGACTCACATTGTAAATGTGATGTTAATTATTTTGTTGTGTATCTTGTTCCCGAATGGCGTGCTTTTCGTAACGCGACGCTTTCAACGCCTGTTTAACGCGTTTGAGGTTTTCCCGGAAAGGCGTCCCGCGTTCCAGGGTAAAACCGGTCGCCAACACATCGATCACGGTCAACTGCGCCAGGCGCGACACCATCGGTAGATAGACATCAGTGTCTTCCGGCACATCAAGCACTAAAGCCAGCGCGGCTTCTTCGGCAAGGGGCGAATCGGGAGAGGTGATGGCAATAACGGTGGAACCGTTTACACGGGCCAGGCGAGCCAGTTCTACCATATTTTTTGTGCGGCCAGTATGTGAAATGAGAACAAAAACGTCACCGGCTCGACTATTTATACAACTCATGCGCTGGATCACAATATCGTCTGACCAGATGACCGGTAAATCAAAGCGCAGAAATTTGGTGAAGGCATCATGCGCCACCACCGCCGAGGCTCCAAGGCCAAAAAACGCCAGTTTACTGGCACCGGTCAGCAGCGTCACCGCCTGATGCAGGCGTTCGGTATCCAGCTGGTCGCGTACCTGCTGCAAACCAGCCAGCGCCGAATCGAAGATTTTGTGGCTGTAGTTCTCAACGTTGTCGTGCTGCTCCACGCCACGGCTGACCCAGTTGCTGCCTTTTACCAGACTCTGCGCCAGTTGCAGTTTGAAGTCGGGAAAGCCGCGTGCCCCCAGCCGGTGACAGAAGCGGTTGACCGTGGGTTCGCTCACGCCTGCCGCGCGCGCGAGGGTGGCGATGCTGGAATGCATAGCGGCCTGTGGCGCAGCGAGAATCTGCGCGGCGACTTTTTGTTCCGCTTTACTCAGCGCAGCCTGCTGCGCCTCAATCTTTTCCAGCATATTCATAAGTGGATGACCATTATCACTTTTATCAATTTCAATTATTGCTGTCGTCGGCAGCCATTAACAGAGACTATATCGCGTTAGCGCCGGTCGGGCGCAAGGCCGGATAAGTCGGGTGCGGCTTTTTTTGGCATACTTTGACGGCGGCCGGATTTTCGCTGACAACATCAGACACAGAAAAAAAGCTGGAATGCGCACGTGTCATCACACGCGCTGAGGCTATCCGGTACAGAGTTAATGCGGTTGACCCGGCGAGTCGGTTTACCTGGCGCGGGGAAAAAAGTACATTGTGCTGAAAGAAAATAACAACCTGGACCCGGTGGCAGAGGATGCATCACCATCGGATTATCCTGCAACGAGGAGAGGAAAATGGCGGTTACACAAACAGCCCAGGCATGCGATCTGGTGATTTTCGGTGCCAAAGGCGATCTTGCACGCCGTAAACTGTTGCCTTCACTGTATCAGTTAGAAAAAGCGGGTCAGATCCACGAAGAGACCCGTATCATTGGCGTAGGCCGTGCCGAGTGGGACAAAGCGGAATACACCAAAGTGGTACGTGAAGCGCTGGAAACCTTCATGAAGGAGAAGATTGACGAAGCGCTGTGGGATAAGCTCAGCGGCCGTCTCGACTTCTGCAACCTCGATGTCAACGACACCACGCATTTCCCGAAACTGGGCAAGATGCTGGATCAGAAAAAACGCACCACCATCAACTATTTTGCTATGCCACCCAGCACCTTCGGCGCCATCTGTCAGGGTTTAGGTACTGCGAAGCTGAATGCCAAACCGGCGCGCGTGGTAATGGAGAAGCCGCTCGGCACCTCACTGGAAACCTCACAGGAAATTAACGACAGCGTCGGCGAATATTTCGATGAGAGCCAGGTGTTCCGTATTGACCACTATCTGGGCAAAGAGACGGTACTGAATCTGCTGGCGCTGCGCTTTGCCAACTCGATTTTCGTCAATAACTGGGATAACCGCACCATCGACCACGTACAGATCACCGTGGCGGAAGAGGTGGGCATTGAAGGTCGCTGGGGTTACTTCGACAAAGCGGGCCAGATGCGTGACATGATCCAGAACCACCTGCTGCAGATTCTGACCATGATCGCCATGTCACCACCTTCCGATCTCAGCGCTGACAGCATCCGTGATGAGAAAGTGAAGGTTTTGCGTTCACTGCGCCGTATCGATCAGACCAACGTGCGTGAGAAAACCGTACGTGGCCAGTACACCGCCGGCTTCGTGCAGGGCAAAAAAGTGCCGGGCTACCTGGAAGAAGAGGGCGCGAATAAATCGAGCGCCACTGAAACTTTCGTCGCCATCCGCGTGGATATCGACAACTGGCGCTGGGCAGGCGTGCCGTTCTATCTGCGTACCGGTAAGCGCTTACCGACCAAATGTTCTGAAGTGGTGGTCTACTTCAAAAACCCTGAGATGAACCTGTTCAAAGATTCCTACTCAGAACTGCCACAGAACAAGCTGACCATTCGTCTGCAGCCGGACGAAGGGGTGGATATCGAAATCCTGAACAAAGTGCCAGGCCTCGACCACAAGCATAAGCTGCAGACCACCAAACTCGATCTGAGCTACTCCGAAACCTTCAACCAGTCACATCTGGCCGATGCGTATGAACGCCTGCTGCTGGAAAGCATGCGCGGTATTCAGGCGCTGTTTGTCCGTCGTGATGAAGTCGAAGCGGCCTGGACCTATGTCGATTCGATCATTGAAGCGTGGGCGGCGGATGGCGATTCCTCCAAACCGTATCAGGCCGGCACCTGGGGCCCGGTTGCCTCGGTGGCGATGATCACCCGCGATGGTCGTTCGTGGAACGAGTTTGAATAACTGAACGTTTAAGGCCCGCACCGTGCGGGCCTTTTTTTGTCCGGCGCGATTCTGGAAAAGTGAACTGGCGTTTCAAAAATCGTTTGAGGCGATAGACGCTCAGGAACCGGATCATGTATGGTAGTGGCGCAATTACAGGGCAGGAGCCGATGCTCCATGACCGGGCCGCTAATCCCGGTGTTATCAAGCAAGGGGAAGTGATGAAAAACTGGAAAACGAGTGCCGAACAGATTCTGACCACCGGACCGGTCGTGCCGGTGATCGTAGTAAACAAGCTGGAACACGCGGTGCCGATGGCCAAAGCGCTGGTCGCGGGCGGCGTCAGGGTGCTGGAAGTGACGCTGCGAACCCCGGTGGCGATGGATGCACTGCGTGCGATGATCAAAGAGGTGCCGGAGGCGATTGTGGGTGCCGGTACGGTGATCAATCCACAGCAGTTGCAGGAAGTGACCGATGCGGGCGCGCAGTTTATCATCAGCCCCGGCGTCACCGAATCATTACTGAAAGCCGCCGTGGAAGGGCCGGTTCCGTTAATTCCTGGCATCAGCACCGTTTCTGAACTGATGACCGGCATGGATTACGGCCTGCGTGAATTCAAATTCTTCCCGGCGGAAGCCAACGGTGGCGTGAAAGCGCTGCAGGCGATTGGCGGACCTTTCCCGCAGGTACGTTTCTGTCCGACCGGTGGCATTTCTCCGGCCAACTACCGTGACTATCTGGCGCTGAAAAGCGTGCTGTGTATTGGCGGGTCTTGGCTGGTGCCAAACGATGCGCTGGAAACCGGCGACTGGGATCGGATTACCCGACTGGCGCGTGAGGCGGTGGAAGGGACGAAGTAATAGCAGGCGGTGAGCACGGGCTCACCGCCGTGATTTTATCCCTCGACCGTCACCGCAGCTGCGCTGGCAACGGCGCGCGCAATCGCCTGATCGGTGGTCTCACCGCTGGCCAGCGCCACGCCTAACCGACGCTGACCGCTGATCTCCGGTTTGCCGAACAGGCGCAGTTGCAGACCAGCCCCCAGCGCCGCATCGACATTCACGAATTGCACATTCTGGCTGGTAAGCTGCGGCAGGATCACTGCCGATGCAGCAGGGCCATACTGGCGGATGCCGCCAATCGGTAAGCCAAGGAAAGCGCGCACGTGCAGCGCAAACTCCGACAGATCCTGCGAAATCAGGGTGACCATACCGGTATCATGCGGACGCGGCGACACTTCGCTGAACACCACCTCATCGCCACAGATGAACAGCTCAACACCAAACAGACCGTAGCCGCCCAGCGCCTTCACCACCTGAGCCGCAATGGCCTGCGCCCGCTGCAGTGCCAGATCGCTCATCTGCTGCGGCTGCCAGGATTCACGGTAATCGCCGTCTTCCTGACGATGACCAATCGGCGCGCAGAAATGAATGCCATCGACTGCACTGATGGTCAGCAGGGTAATTTCAAAATCAAACGCCACCACCCCTTCGACGATGACCCGACCGGCACCGGCACGACCGCCTTGCTGCGCATATTCCCATGCACGGTCCAGCTGACTGGCATCGCGGATAAAGCTCTGGCCTTTGCCGGATGAACTCATCACCGGTTTTACGATGCAGGGAAAACCGATCTCTGCGGCAGCCTGATCGAAACGCGCTTTACTGTCGGCGAAGCGGTAACGGGAGGTCGGCAGCGACAGCTCTTCGGCTGCCAGACGGCGAATGCCTTCGCGGTTCATGGTCAGCTGCGCGGCGCGTGCGGTTGGCACCACACGCTGGCCTTGCTGTTCCAGCTCAACCAGTTTATCGGTGGCGATGGCTTCGATTTCCGGCACCACGAAGTCAGGCTTCTCCTGGGCGATCAGCGCGGCCAGCGCGTCGCCATCCAGCATGTTGATCACATGGCTGCGATGCGCCACGTGCATCGCCGGGGCATCGGCATAGCGATCGACAGCAATCACTTCCACACCCAGACGCTGACACTCCAGTGCCACTTCTTTACCCAGTTCACCTGAACCTAATAACATCACGCGCGTGGCCGCAGGGCGCAGCGCTGTTCCGAGAGTCGTCATAAATTCACCTAAGCAGTCAAAATGCGCGCGCAGTATAAACGAAAACGTTTGCGTTCTCATCTTTCCTGCCCGCTGGCGGCTGTTTTGCCGTACTTTTCCCGCTCTGACGTTTCCTGACATCTTTTTCGTCAGGATGGCTGACTACCATCTAAAACAGGAGTGGAAGATGAATAACTGGTTACAACAGATTCAGTCGGTACTGGCAAAGAAGGGCGGTAATAGTCAGTCCGGGGGCGGCTTAAGCGATATGCTGGCGCCGGGTGCCTTAGGTGGGCTGGCGGGTATGCTGATTTCCAGTAAATCGTCGCGCAAACTGTTAACCCAGTATGGCGGCAAAGCGCTGATTATTGGCGGTGGTGCCGCCGCCGGCGCGCTGCTGTGGAATAAATACAAACAGCGGGTGCGTGAAACCCACCAGGATGAGCCTGACTTTGGCGTGGCGCAGACGCCGGTCGACTTGCGGGCGGAGCGTCTGGTGACTGCGCTGGTGTTTGCTGCAAAGAGCGACGGTCATATCGACGATCAGGAACGTGCGGCGATTGAGCAGAATATTCAGCAGTCCGGCTATGGCAAAGATGCCGAACAGCTGATTCAGAAAGCGATGAGCCGCCCGCTCGATCCGCAGTGGCTGGCGGCTGGCGTCAAGAATGAAGAAGAGGCGCTGGAACTCTACTTCCTGAGCTGCGCCGCGATTGACGTCGACCATTTTATGGAACGCAGCTACCTGTCGGCGCTCGGCGACGCGCTTAAAATCCCGCAGGATGTCCGTGACGGCATCCAGCAGGATATCGTGGCGGAGAAGGCCCGCTTGCCCGCCAGTTAATCCTCACTGGCCACTTCCGGTGGCCAGCTTGTTGTTTCCGTACCAGCTGATGCTTGGCTTCCTGCGCCTTTGGTGCCACGCTTACAGATCATTACTTTCACGGAGACGGATGTCATGAAAGCACCCATCGCAAAAAAAATACCGCATGAGATGACGCTGCATGGTGAAACGCGCGTCGATAACTACTACTGGCTACGCGACGACAAACGTGAAGATAACGAAGTACTTGATTACCTGCGGGCTGAAAATAACTATGGCCGCAAAATTATGTCGACTCAGCAACCGCTGCAGGAACGGGTGCTGAAGGAGATCATTGACCGTCTGCCGCCGGAAGACCATTCGGTGCCCTATGTGAAGAACGGGTATCGTTATCAGAGTCGCTATCAGAGCGGCAATGAATATCCGGCTTATTATCGCCAGCCCGCTGCCAGCGAGGTGACTGATGAGTGGACGCTGCTGCTTGATGCCAATCAGCGTGCCTCCCACAGTGAGTTCTATACCATGGGCGCACTGCACATCAGCCCGGATAATCAGGTAATGGCGCTGGCCGAAGATTTCCTGTCACGGCGACAATATGGCATCCGCTTCCGCAATCTGCAGAGCGGTAGCTGGTATCCCGAAGTGCTGAGTAACGCCTCATCCAGCTTCGCCTGGGGCAACGACTCCCGCACCGTCTACTATGTCCAGAAACATCCGCAGACGCTGCTCTCTTATCAGGTTTGGCGGCATGAGCTGGGTACGCCGCAGTCCGACGACCAGCTGGTGTATGAAGAGCGGGATGATACCTTTCACCTCAGCGTGCATAAAACCACCTCTAAGCAGTTCATCCTGATTGCGCTGTTCAGCACCACCACCAGCGAAATCCAGCTGATTGACGCTAACTTCCCGGACGCGCAGCCGCATGTGTTCCTGCCGCGTCGCCGCGATCATGAATACAGCCTCGATCACTACGATCATCAGTTCTTTATCCGGTCGAACCGTGACGGCAAGAACTTCGGGCTTTATCGCACCCGTTATCTGGCAGAATCCCGCTGGGAGACGCTGATCCCGGCGCGCGATCATGTGGTAATGGAAGATTTCCAGCTGTTCCGCGACTGGCTGGTGGTGGAGGAGCGACAGCGCGGGCTGACCAGCCTGCGGCAGATCAACTGGGCCAGCGGCGAAAACAGCGGCATTGCCTTTGACGATCCGACCTATGTCACCTGGCTGGCCTACAACCCGACGCCACGCACCAGTAAACTGCGCTACGGCTACTCCTCAATGACCACTCCGACCACGCTGTTTGAGCTGGATATGGATACCGGCGAGCGCCGCATCCTCAAGCAGAGCGCGGTCAAAGGCTTCAATGCGGACGATTATAAAAGTGAGCATCACTGGATTAAAGTCACTGATGGTACGGAAGTGCCGGTCTCGCTGGTCTATAACCGCAAATATTATCAGCCTGGTCAGAACCCGATGCTGGTATATGGCTACGGGGCCTACGGCAGCAGCATGGACGCCGATTTCAGCGTCAGCCGCCTCAGCCTGCTGGATCGCGGCTTTGTCTATGCGCTGGTCCAGGTACGCGGCGGCGGCGAGTTAGGCCAGCAATGGTACGACGCGGGTCGCCTGCTGAATAAGATGAACAGCTTTACCGATTTTATCGACGTGACTAACGCGCTGGTGGCGCGTGGATTCGGTCATCCTGAACGACTCTACGCAATGGGCGGCAGCGCCGGTGGTCTGCTGATGGGCGCGGTGATCAACATGGCACCGCAGCGGTTCCATGGCGTGGTGGCACAGGTACCGTTTGTCGATGTGGTGACGACCATGCTGGATGAGTCGATACCGCTGACCACCGGTGAATATGACGAGTGGGGCAATCCTGAACAGGCGGAATATTATCACTACATCCGCCAGTACAGCCCCTACGACAACATTGAAGCCAAAGCCTATCCACATCTGCTGGTGACCACCGGTCTGCACGACTCGCAGGTGCAGTACTGGGAACCGGCCAAATGGGTGGCGAAGCTGAGATCGCTGAAAACCGATAACAACCTGCTGCTGCTGTGTACCGACATGGATGCCGGCCACGGCGGCAAGTCCGGCCGCTATAAAGCCTATGAAGGGGTGGCGATGGAGTACACCTTTATTCTCGGACTGGCGCAGGGCACGCTACCCCCGGCCGAAGATTACTGAGACTCACTAAGATATTTACGCAGCGCCTGCCGCAATGGCGGGCGCAAATCGGTCACGTTATCCAGCATCCATTTCAGGTAGCCCGGATCTTTACGGGCGATCACCGCAATCGCCTGGCCGCGGTATTTGCCGAACGGCAGAATATCGTCGCGCTGGGCCGCCGGTTGCGAACGCACAATCATTTCGGAGGCGCTCCAGCCCGAGGTCTCCATGATGCGAATCAACAGCGCGGCAGTGACATAACAGTCATACAGCGCGCGGTGCGCATGCAAATCCGCAGGTGGCGTCACGTCCAGCTTCAGCGAGTGCCGCAGCGCCTGGTTGCCATATTTAATCCCCGGCCACAACTGACGCGCCAGCTGCATGGTGCAGATCCACTCTCCGTACATCTCCGGCAGCATGCGACGGTCAAAGCTGGCGTTATGCGCCACGTAGAAAGCACTGCCGTGGTAGCGCGAGATCGCCTGTTCGATGGTCGGCTTGTCGGCCACCATCGCTTCGGTAATGCGATGCACCGCCATCGCCTGACGGCTGATAGGGCGGTCGGGCAGGATCAGGTCGCTCATCGGATTGACTATCTGACCGTTAATCACGTCGACCGAGGCCACTTCTACCACGCCGCCCTGCAGGCCGCAGGTTTCGGTATCAATTACGCGTAATATCATTATTTCATCTTCGGTTCATAAGGCAGACGCGACAGGCTGAGTGAGGCCTGGCGATAGTGCATCAGACGCTGGCGAAACCAGTCGCGCAGGGCTTCTGGCTGTTCCTGTGCGACCATCTCTGCGACCACCGGCATGTTATAGCGCTCTTTAAACGCCACGCCCGCTGCCGCCAGATCGACATTGATTTTGTCTTTCTCTTCACGGGATAGCTGGGCAAGGTTATGGCTCATAGTGTTCTCCTGATGATGTGGGGCAAAAGTAATGTTTTCGCCGGTCTGAATCAAGGGTTAAGGATCGCATCGCTGGCCTCGACACCACAAATAGAGCAGCGTATCCTTTCGCCACGTTTGTCGCGTCAACGGTTGTTAAAAGGATGATCTTATGCAGAAAAAACCGGTTTCCCGCATGATGATTGCGCTGGTGGCGGCCGCAGGCCTTGCCTTCAGTCAGTCTGCGCTGGCACATGCGCATCTTCAGTCATCAAACCCGGCGGCTGACGCTCAGGTGACCTATTCAACGGCTGCACTGACGCTCAATTTTAGCGAAGATATCGAGGCGGCATTCAGCGGCGTCACGTTGCTGGATGCGGCCCAACAGCCGGTAGCAACCGGCAAAGCGCACGTTGAGTCAAAGCACGCCAGTCGTCTGATTGTCGATCTGCCTCAGCCGCTTAACGCTGGCAGTTACCAGGTTAACTGGCATGTGCTGTCGGTCGATGGGCATAAAACCTCAGGAAGCTACCGCTTCAGCGTGAAATAATCGTGGTGGACTCCGTCTGGGTGATGCTGCGCGGGTTGCATTTTGCCGCCCTGATGCTGCTGACCGCCAGCGCATGTTATTGCGCGCTGCTGGCACCGGCGCGCTATCGTCCACGGCTGACGATCTGCTTAAATCCGTTATTGCAATGGAGCGCGTGGCTGGCACTGCTGAGTGCACTGGCGATGCTGGCCTGCCAGAACGTATTAATGAGCGGCGACAGTGCCAATCTGGCCGATAGCGCGGTCTGGCTGGCGGTACTCGGCACCCGCTTTGGCGCGGTGTGGCAGTGGGAGATGCTGTTCGGCGTCTTTGCTGTCGCAGGGCTATGGCTGAAGGGACGGTTACGAGCGCAGACACTGCTGCTGGCGGGGGGGCTGCAACTGGCCGCTCTGGCCTTAACCGGACACGCGGCGATGCGCGAAGGCGGGCCCGGCGCACTGCAGCAGATCAGTCAGGCGTTACATCTGACGGGCGCGGCGTTCTGGGCTGGTGGTTTATTACCGCTGCTGCTGTTGATGCGTGAAGCTCGCCAGATCGATCGCCGTACAGACGCTATCCGCACCATGATGCGTTTTTCCCGTTATGGTCATCTGGCCGTGGCGTTAACCCTGCTGACCGGGATGATCAACAGCCTGCTGATCCTCGGCTGGCCGCTGGCGTGGCCCGATTCACGTTACGTAGCTTTATTGCTGTGGAAAGTATTGCTGGTGGCATTGATGGTGCTGGTGGCGCTGATTAACCGTTACTGGCTGGTGCCACGCTTCCGTCTGGCGGGCAGTGGGACGCAGCAAAAATTTATCCGCATGACCCAGCTTGAACTGCTGCTGGCATGTGGAGTGGTTGGGCTGGTCAGCGTTTTTGCCACGCTGTCGCCAGCCTGAATATTATTAAGAAATGCGTAAAGGTAAGTTATGTTGCTGAAGAAAGTGATTCCCGCAGTCCTGTTGTTATCCGTATGCGGCCAGGCGCTGGCGGCGCAGATCATTACCGTCAGCCGCTTTGAAATCGGCAAAGACAAGTGGCCGTTTAACCGCGAAGAAGTGATGCTGACCTGTGAGAAAGACGGTTCACTGTTTGCCATCAACCCCAGCACCCTGATGCAGTATCCGTTGAATGATAAAGCGGATCAGCTGTTCAAAACCAAACAGGTGAAGGCACAACCGATCAGCGTGATTCAGAGCGAAGATAAAGCCAATCCAGGCCATATGATGAGCCTGCAGCCGATCATTGAGCGTACCCAGGCGCTGTGCGGTAAATAAACCCGCCGGGTGCAGTGCTGCGCTGTACCCGAATTCTGCTGTTTTCTGCCGTTGCGATCACAAACTGTTTCAGTTTCCGGCCCTCAGCCTCGCGTTGACTGGCAAAACCTCTGCGCTGTTCTAATCTTAACTTGCAAGGCGAAACCGCCTGCAAGAATGCCAACTTTTAGCGCACGGCTCCCTGAGAGCCATTTCCCTGGACCGAATATAGGAATCGTATTCGGTCTTTTTTTGTCTGGTGCCGCCCATCAGTTAATGATTTTCAATCAATAACTTAGTCTTTTTCCGTTGTGTTCTTCTCCACTCTTCTGCAAGACGCCATTCCATTATGTCATTGCCATTTTTCCTATTCATATAAGTTACAACCCTGCTTTATTACCTCTCTATGAAAGGGACACCGTGGCGATAATTTGCCACCTGTTTTACTCATGGTTGAAGCCCTGCCAGGAGCATCAGGTATAGGCTGTACAGCCCGTGCGAGAGAAGTTTGCTGAGTGAACGGCGTTGCAGTACTCGGTAATGACCGCTCTACTATCCTGTGGCACTCTATTAAGTCATATGAAAATGAGGGAACGATAATGAATGCAGGGAATGCAATCACAGAACCAGGCAGATATTACACATTTCAGTCACCACTATCGGGCAACGTATTTTTTGAATTGAGACCACGTGTGCTGCCACGAAACGCACAGCCGGTGCTGGATGAGTCCAGCGGCATGTGCATTGGTTATTCTGTGGCTCAGGCTCCCGGTCTGTGGCAGATATACGATGTGCAGGGGCATTTTGTTCGACTTGAAGAGGCACCTCTCGAAACGCCACTGATTGATCCTACAGACATAGCGCTTCTTGCGTTTGGTGTATTTCGAATTTTCCGCGCTGGCCGCGCATTATTGGAGGCTGGTACACGAGCTGCTATAAATGCCAGACTCAGCCAGGCAACAATAATGTTCCTGCGTGCCAGGTTAAAAACGGGTTTATCGGCGTGTAACCTGAAAATGACCGAAACAGCGGCGAGGCACATGTATGAGCCGGGTCGCTATGTTCCGTTACATATTCAGGAAAGAGCTATCCGCTATGGCAGACGCGTGGCCGATCCTCGCAACGGAGAGGGTATGTAACGTTATGAAACGGATATGTATAAATTACACCGTAAGAAAAATATCACTGAGTATAAGAAGTACACTCTTGAGGTTGTGGTAAGGGTATCAGATTGGACGATAACTCATTTTAAGTATTTTTGATTAACCGACAGGAACGTACATATGTTTGATATCAGAGATGAAGAATTCGTTTTTGCGGTGTCGCCTTTTGAACGGGTTGTCGATAACGAAGTCGATCCGGTTAATCATAATTGGGACTGGATTAAGTCCTTTGTTGAGTTTTCTGTCACTGGTGTGAAAATACAGTATCAGACTGAATTTACTATTGGAAAACTTAAACAACTAAAGGAGCAGTTTGCTGCCCACTATCAGGCTGTTATTGGCCAACTGGAAATCGAACCTTTTGAGTTTCGTAGTGACCTAAATCAGCTAAATATGCTGCTCAGGAAGGTAAAGGGTGATGACGTTGTGGTCATTGAGTATGTTCTTCGTCCTGAGGCACATGCGGATAGTGTGCAGGTAAAAGGGGGATTCGCTATCGATGAAAGCTATTTTTCCGACATCCTTTCCAGGCTTGATGAGATGATTGAATGGCCCGGTAAGCAAGGCTGAAGGTTTATTTTTGATTGTGGTTCTGATCAAAAATGAGTGCAGATGAGTCGCCGGTCAGCGTTCACTGATTGGCAAAAAACCCCAGGGGCAGACGTACATCAAAGTTCGTCTATTGATTTGAATCGCAACATTTTGGCTTCAACCTTTATCCTCCATCCCATGCTGAACCAACAGTAATTGAGCAAGTTCGCCGTAGACTATCTGGTGTTCGGTAACGCTTTTTCTGAGCTGTGCCGCAATGGCCTGGACTCGCTGCTGCGCCTTAAAACTACCCCAGCAAAATTTACCCATAGGGGCGTTAAGGAAAGCGTCTACTGGTTTGTAAAAGACGGGATGGAGCTGGATGAGCTTTCAGCGGGAAGCGTGTTTCACCTGCTGGAGCCTGACATCAATCAGGAGCTGTAGGGCCTGTCGGAATACCTGTAGTGGCACACTGAATTTGGTCATCTGAAAGGTGGCTAATGTAGGTTAGGGAAGGAAGTCTTGATCATTCTGCCTGGCAATATATGGCGGCTTCGAAAATACCTGTGTCGATTGTACCTGTCATGTCACTAATCATGAGCAGTGCTATTTTCAACTCATCTTCTTTGCAGTGTGCGATCCACCGGCTCTTTAGTATCCCTATCATTCCCTTGAGTTAGTCTTCACCCCAAAAAACCACCCCATTCACAAAAGCAGACACAACCCGGCAGCCTCGCACCCAAAGCTTACCTGTCACCTTGTCATCACCGCGGTTTGGCTTATCCTTAAGGCTTAATCAAAGGGAGGTATGTTTATGAAGGCTGCAATTGCTACGCGTGAGCACCAGGTTGATGTTGTAGAGAAAACTCTGCGCCCGCTGAAGAATGGCGAGGCACGGTTGCGGATGGAGTGCTGCGGAGTTTGCCATACCGATCTGCACGTCAAAAACGGTGATTTTGGCGATAAAACGGGCGTGACGCTCGGGCATGAGGGTATTGGTATCGTTGAGGAAGTGGCGCCCGATGTCACCTCGCTTAAGCCGGGCGATCGCGCCAGCGTGGCGTGGTTCTTCAAAGGCTGCGGCCACTGCGAATACTGTAATTCAGGAAATGAAACACTCTGTCGCGATGTGGTGAATGCCGGCTATACCGTTGACGGCGGCATGGCTGAAGAGTGCATTGTGGTAGCGGATTATTCGGTTAAAGTGCCTGAAGGTCTTGACCCTTACGCCGCCAGCAGTGTTACCTGCGCTGGCGTCACCACCTATAAGGCAGTGAAAGTATCAGAGGTTAAACCGGGTCAGTGGATTGCGATCTACGGCCTCGGCGGATTGGGCAACCTCGCATTACAGTACGCGAAGAATGTTTTTAACGCCAAAGTGATCGCCATCGATATCAGCGATGGTCAGCTTGAACTGGCGAAACAGATGGGTGCCGATCTGGTGGTTAACTCCGCTACTGAAGATGCGGCCGCAATCATCCAGGACAAAACCGGTGGCGCACATGCAGCGGTAGTCACTGCCGTTGCCAAAGCGGCATTTAACTCGGCCGTGGACGCGGTCAGAGCCGGTGGTCGGGTGGTGGCTGTCGGGCTGCCGCCTGAAGAGATGAGCCTGAATATTCCGCGACTGGTGCTTGATGGCATTCAGGTGGTCGGCTCGCTGGTCGGAACGCGTAACGATCTGGCAGAAGCTTTCCAGTTTGCTGCTGAAGGGAAAGTGGTGCCTAAAGTCACCAAAAGGAAGATCGGCGAGATCAATACCATCTTTGATGAGATGATTCAGGGAACAATCCGCGGAAGAATGGTGATCGACTTTACCAATCAGTCCGCCTGATCAGCACCAGCAATCCCGAATTTAAGCCCGCGCAGTGCGGGCTTTTTTACGCCTGGAGCGTGATAACGCAGGGCCGGGCAGTCATCCATCAAACCTCATCAGCCTCATCAGCCTCATCAGTATCCTTCAATAATTAATAAGTTCTGCTTTATGTTTCCTGATGTGTCTCTGACTTGCACTTTACCGGTAACATTATAATGTGAAGGGGAAGTAACTAATACACACAACACAAAGAGGGATATTTATGGCGAAACATCATTGGATAAAAACCATTGAAATAACAGCAATTGTGCTGTTGATGCTGGTGCTGGCATACCTTGCGGTCACTGGTGTTTTATCATCGACCGGATTCGATCACTCATGGCCATATCCAACTAAGTAACAGAGCTTTGCACCAGGGAAACTCGTCTTCTGATAAATATAATCAATAAAATGCCCGTTGTGAGGCACACTGTCAGAACACAAAATAATCAGCAAGGTGTTAGCAGCAGGGCTTACTCATTAACAAGGGTACCAAATCCGATCGGCAGCACTGCAGCTGCCCGTCAGCCAGAAAAAACCCCGCAGCAGCGAGGTTAATTCATCAGGCCGGTTTACACCAGGCTGACGGAGAGCAGGGTAATCTCTTCGATTTGCAGCTCCATGTTCTTCTTAATCTCAAACATATACGCCTCCAGCGCCTCTTCAACCTCATTGCCCTCAATGAAAGCATGCGCGGTTACGTGATCCTCACCTTTTGGCTTAATCACATATGAAACGAACCACTTCTTATTCTGCATAATCGTCCTCTGTCTCAAGATTAAAATGTGCCACTTATTCCAGCTGGACTGCACACAGCTGCAGCCCGCTAATCGATGGGCGCCGGATGCAGCAGATCGATCACATCATCGATTTCATTGCTGGCCGCATGGCGATCCAGCGCTACAGCGTAATAGCGCCCTTTACAGTAGTGCCGGGTTACGGCAACCCGATGACCGGTATCACCGTCCGCTTCACCGCCGCTAGCGGTGCGCAGGTGCGGTGGGATCACCAGCTCAGTTTCCAACTCATCAGCCTCGATAATCAGATGACCACCGTCGCTGGAAAGCAGCAGGTGCTGAACGCTCATAGTCTCTCCTTTGTTGATCTGTCATGGGGTATCGGGAAAAGTGTAGCGCAAGGCTGCCAGGGTGCGGCGAGTGCAGACGCGGGCCGGGCTTCAGGCAAAAAAAAAGCCCCGCAGAGGGGGCTCGATGCAGATGCGATTCAATAGCGATTAGCCTGCCTGGTTCGCCAGCTTAGGTTTCAGAACGCGTTTGCCGATCTGAATACCGGGCTTCTCAACATATTTATACAGCAGCGACGCCAGCGCGTAGGTCACCGGAATAGCAGTAACGCAAACGGTCAGGAAACGCACCAGATCGCTTTTGAATTCGATGTCGGTATGGGTGAGCAGCAGGGCGATCAGCGGGATAACAATCAGCAGATGCAGCAGGTAAACCGAAAACGACACGTCGCCCAGCCAGGTGCTCAGACGGTTATTCAGCAGCTTACGCGGCAGCATAATCAGTCGTGCCATCAGGCTGTTTTCCTGATATTGCCACAGGATGGCGGTCATCCCGACGATCATCAGCGCTTCCATAATCACCTGCAGCTTAATCGCTTCCAGTCCTATCGCCACGCTGGCGACCGGGCCCAGTAGCGCATAAGCCACGTAGAGCAGGGATTTACGGCGAATCGCTTCGGCCAGCAACATACCCGAGAGGAACATGTTGAGCTTAATCAGGATCATCGACGGCATCTCGAAGGCTTCATAATAATCCGCCAGCAGATAACGTCCGGCGCAGCACAGCGCCATAATGCCAATCAGCGAAGCTGCATAGCCAAAGCGCAGCGTCACCAGCATGATGAACGGGAACAGCAGGTAGAACTGCATCTCCAGCCCAATACTCCAGTCTGGCAGCACGGTATTGAAGCCATACTCCGGCAACAGGCCAAACAGGAAACTGAAGTGGGTGAGAATATTGGTCAGGGACTGGTCGGTGTAACGCGATGACTCAGTCGCGGTGCCGGAGTAGAAATGGGCAATGGTGTCACGCATTTCGCCAAACCACGGGCCGTAAAACAGGGTGATGATTAACAGCAGATAGTAGAGCGGCGCGATGCGGAAGAAGCGTCGGATCCAGAACTTCTTAATGGTCTCTGTGCTCTGCCACGGCTCTTTCTGCTGACGCTCGACGTAGTTTTTCGCCATCAGATAACCCGATAACAGAATAAACAGATCGACCCCAATGCCAGGGGATGAAATAAGCGTGATATGGCAATGAACCAGTAAGCTGATATGGCCAACTAATACCCAGAGAGAAGCGATGCCGCGTAATCCCTCCAGCTCCGTAGACCAACCTCGTGTTGCAGACATAACTATTCCTCGTTTTTATCCGACCTTCGGCGCTCACTAAGCCTTAAGGCAACAAATATGTAAACGGGCCTTTACAAAAGTAAGAAGATTCCGAGCACAGGTAAGAGGGAAAAAGCAACCGAAACAGGGCGGGTAAGCACAGGAAGTTAAGGGCGTGCCATGGCACACCCTTAATAAATATCACTGATTGAGATGGCCGATCAGGCCAGCTTTAACAGGATCATACCGGCCAGCAGCAGGGTTAATCCGGCCCAGCCTTTTTTGTTCAGACGCTGGCCAAATAACACCCAGCCAGCGGCGACAGTGGCGATAATCCCAAAACCACCCCAGACCGCATAGGCCACCGATAAATCGATACCTTTTACCGCTTGCGCCAGCGCACTAAAGGCCAGCAGCACACTGGCCAGCGAGAGCACGCCGTACAGCGGTTTCTTAAAACCATTGGAGTATTTGAGGAAGATGTTGGCGGCAATCTCCAGCACGATAGCCAGCGCCAGCCATGCGGCGTGAATCAGATCAGCGATGACCATGATTCACCTCCGGCGTTGCGCGGGTGCCGGTTTTAATCAGCACGATGCCGACCACCAGCGTCATCAGGCCACAGAGTTTCAGTACTGACAGGCTTTCGCCAAACAGCTGCACGCTGAACAGGGTAATCAGCATGATGCCAATCCCTTCCCACAGCGCGTACGCCACGCCTAGCGCGATACGTTTAATCGCAAAACTCAGGAATATATAAGAACAGGCAATCATGCCCAGCATCATCAGGTAGCCCGACTGGCTGCCGTTGAGGCTGGACCATTTCATAAACAGGGTGCCGATAATTTCAGTAACAATAGCGAGTGATAATAAGATCCATGCACGCATGGTTTTTCTCCAGCAACGATAACAGTGCCTGCATCACACAACGTGTCAGCAGATTCAAAAGAGATGTCGAAGCGGAAAAGGGACTACAGGGCGCTACGCCAGTGTTGATCGGCGGCGTTCCAGCCAGAGAGGGAAGTGGTAAAAGTGACAGGGATTGAAATGAACATTCTGCTCATAATATTAACGACGCATCCACATTGTTGCTTCTCATCAGTGGACGAATAGTGCCTCCGGTTATAAACACGCCAGATTTATAGCATTTCGCCTGACTGAAGATCAATAGCAGATTATGCTTCGTTTCGGCTTCATTTAGGTCTATCGCAAGGCAACAACAGCGTAATCAGGATGAATGTGTTAATGAGAGGTGAATATAAAAAACAGCCGGGCAACAACGTGCCCGGCTGTGGTTATGTGACAACGTCACCGATTAGTCAGCGCGCTGCGCGACCTTACGCACCGGGGCATCGCCGGCAACGTAATAGCGGGCGGTGCTGCGCGGC
The DNA here is from genome assembly GCF_038594305.1 of Pantoea brenneri. NCBI lineage: Bacteria > Pseudomonadati > Pseudomonadota > Gammaproteobacteria > Enterobacterales > Erwiniaceae > Pantoea > Pantoea brenneri. Next base: position 853,108 of record NZ_JBCGBG010000001.1, read on the forward strand.
AGCGGATCGCGGCCACGGATCAGATCGGCAATCTTCTCGCCAATCATGATGGTGGTGGCGTTGAGGTTGCCGGTGATGATCAGTGGCATGATCGACGCATCGACCACACGTAACCCTTGCAGGCCATGCACCCGGCCTTCACCGTCGACCACCGACATCTCGTCGTTACCCATTTTACAGGTGCCGCACGGGTGATAAGCGGTTTCGCCATGGTTACGCACAAACTCATCCAGCTGTTCGTCGGTCTGGCACTCCAGCCCTGGGCTGATCTCACGGCCGCGATATTTATCCAGCGCGGGCTGATTAATAATCTCGCGCGTAATACGAATCGCATCGCGGAACTCATGCCAGTCCTGCTCGTGTGACATGTAGTTAAACAGAATCGCCGGATGACGACGTGGATCGCGTGACTTCAGCCGGACATGGCCGCGGCTCGGTGAGCGCATTGAGCCGACGTGACACTGGAAGCCGTGCGCATCGACCGCGTTTGAACCGTTGTAGTTAATCGCCACCGGCAGAAAGTGGTACTGAATATTCGGCCAGCTGAACTCTTCACGGCTGCGGATAAAGCCGCCTGCTTCGAACTGGTTGCTGGCACCAATCCCGCTGCCGTTGAACATCCACTCGGCACCGATTTTCGGCTGGTTCCACCATTTCAGCGCCGGGTAGAGCGACACCGGTTCTTTACATTCGTACTGCAGATACATCTCCAGATGGTCCTGCAGGTTCTCTCCGACGCCCGGCAGGTCGTGTACCAGCGGAATATCAAACTGCTTCAGCAGTTCCGGTGAGCCGACACCGGAACGTTGCAGGATTTGCGGAGAGGCGATAGCACCGGCGCACAGCAGCACTTCGCGGCGGGCCGTGACTTTATGGATGCTATTGCTGTCACCCTGCAGATACTCCACGCCGACGGCACGCTTACCGTCAAACACGATGCGGTCGGTAGTGGCATGGGTAATGATCTTCAGGTTCGGCCGGCCTTTTGCCTGGTCAAGATAGCCACGGGCGGTGCTGGAACGGCGTCCCTGCGGCGTCACGGTGCGGTCCATCGGACCAAAACCTTCCTGCTGGAAACCGTTGAGGTCGTCAGTGCGCGGATAACCGGCCTGAACACCCGCTTCGATCATCGCTTCAAACAGCACGTTATTGCCGGCTTTCGGCGTCGCTACGCATACCGGGCCGTCACCGCCGTGGAAGTCATTCGGACCGATATCGCGGGTTTCCGCTTTGCGATAGTAGGGCAGGCAGTCAAGATAGCTCCAGTGCTCCAGCCCAGGCGCGGTGGCCCAGTTATCCAGATCCATGGCGTTGCCGCGGATGTAGCACATGCCATTAATCAGTGACGAACCGCCCAGGCCTTTGCCGCGACCACACTCCATGCGGCGATTGTTCATGTAAGGCTCTGGCTCAGTTTCGTAGGCCCAGTTATAGCGTTTTCCCTGCAATGGATAGGCCAGTGCCGCAGGCATCTGGGTCCTGAAATCAAATCGATAATCCGGGCCGCCCGCTTCCAGCAGCAGTACATTGACGTTGCTGTCCTCGGTCAGACGGGTGGCCAAAACGTTCCCTGCGGATCCGGCTCCAATAATGATGTAATCAAATTCCATTCATCGTTCCTCAGGTTTTATTGATTAAAATACCGACTGAAAACGCGACAGCTCAACCTGCACTGACTTCACCTGGGTGTAGCTCTGCAGCGTCATCAGGCCATTTTCGCGTCCAATCCCGGAGTGCTTGTAGCCGCCAACCGGCATTTCCGCTGCCGATTCACCCCAGGTGTTGATCCAGCAAATGCCGGCTTCAATCTGATGAATCACGCGGTGCGCCCGGTTCAGGTCCTGGGTGACCAGACCGGCAGCCAGACCAAAGTCGGTGTCGTTAGCGCGGCGGATCACTTCTTCTTCGCTGTCGTAGCTCAGAATCGACATCACCGGTCCGAAGATCTCTTCACGGACGATCTTCATCTCATCGCGGCAGTCGGTGAACACCGTGGGTGCCACCCAGGCGCCCTGATCGAACTCGCCACCGGTCAGACGTTTTCCGCCGCACAGCAGGCGTGCACCTTCGGCAATGCCTGATTCGATGTAGCGCATCACGTTATCGCGATGACTGAAGCTGACCATCGGGCCAAAGTTGGTCTCTGGCTTACGCAGATCGCCCGCCCGGATGCGGGCCACGCGCTCGCTGATTTTGGCTTCGAACGCCGCCTGCAGTCTGGTCGGGATAAATACCCGGGTACCGTTGGTGCAGACCTGGCCCGAGCTGTAGAAGTTGGCCATCATGGCGATGTCAGCCGCCAGATCGAGATCGGCGTCATCAAAGATGATCAGCGGTGATTTGCCGCCCAGCTCCATGGTGACCTCTTTCAGGGTTGAACCGGCTGCGTTGGCCATCACTTTTTTGCCGCTGACAACACCACCGGTGAACGACACTTTGTCGATGCCGGGATGTTCGGTCAGCAACTGGCCGGTGACCGAACCGATGCCTGGCAGCACGTTGAACACGCCGTCCGGCAGGCCCGCTTCGGTGTAAATTTCCGCCAGTTTCAGGGCGGTAAGCGGCGTGATTTCGCTGGGTTTGAAAATCATCGCGTTACCGGCCGCCAGCGCCGGTGCTGATTTCCACAGCGCAATCTGAATCGGGTAGTTCCAGGCACCGATACCGGCCACCACGCCCAGCGGTTCGCGGCGGGTGTAGACGAAAGCGGTATCGCGCAGCGGGATCTGCTGGCCTTCAAGGGCCGGCACCAGCCCGGCGTAGTACTCCAGCACGTCAGCACCGGTAACAATGTCGACGCTGGCGGTTTCGCTCAGCGGTTTACCGGTATCCAGCATCTCCAGCTCAGCCAGTTCATCGTTGCGCTCACGCAGAATATCGACGGCGCGGCGCAGAATGCGTGAACGCTCCATTGCGGTCATCGCGGCCCAGACTTTCTGGCCTTTACGGGCGGCGACAACGGCGCGATCGACATCCTGCTGGCCGGCAGCGTGGACCTCTGCCAGCACTTCGCCGTTGACCGGGTTGATCGTCTGGAACGTCTCGCCAGACGCCGCGGCAACGTAAGCGCCATCAATGTAGAGTTTCTGCTCGGTGAATCGGGACATGGTTTCTCCTTCCGTTATTCGTGCTCGCCAGCCAGTTGCTGACGGATGAATTGGGTCGTCAGTGTGCGGGCCACCACCGGCTTAAACGGCTCACCGCTCAGCGCGGCGCGCAGCCATAAGCCATCAATCAGGGCGGCCAGCCCGTGTGCGGCGAGGCGTGCCTGTTCCAGTGGCAGCTCGCGGCGAAATTCAGCGACCAGCGTCGAGAAAAGACGTCGACTGCTGACCCGCTCAAGGCGATTCAGTTGGGGCTGGTGCATGCTGCTGGCCCAGAAATCGAGCCAGGCTTTCATCGCGGCGCTATGCACCTGAGTTTCATCAAAATTACCGTCGACAATCGCCCGCAGACGTTCTTCTGCTGAGGCATTGGCCAGCGGCTGTAGCCGGCTTGAAACCGCATCACGCAGCTGACGCGTCACATCACGCATCGTCGCTTCCAGCAGGCCGTTCTTGTCTTTGAAGTAGTGACTGATGATGCCGGTCGAGACACCCGCCCGGCGGGCAATCTGGGCGATGGTGGCATCGTTAATCCCCACTTCGTTAATCGTGCTCAGGGTCGCATCAATCAGTTGCCGACGTCGTATCGGCTGCATCCCCACCTTTGGCATAGCTCCAGCTCCACCCTCAAATCGAGGGACTATTAAAACTTTTTTTGATTGCACGTTCAATATAAAAAGAAAAGTTGTTAGGATGCTGTTCTTTAAATGTAGCGAAAGCGAAACGGTATTGAGTGCTAAAACAGACCGGATTGCCGAAGCGACAAATCAGGAAGAGAAATAACAACATCAGGCCGCGCGGCGCGTCAGCCGCAGACGGCGATATTTATCCATTGCGTATTTTCAGGAAAACTAACCAGAGGTAATCGATGAATAATCCACCTGCCGGTGAAAAAGACAGACTCAATCCCGTTGTGTTCTACACCTCTGCCGGATTGATTCTGACGTTTTCACTCGTGACGATTCTCTACAGCGATCTGGCCGCCGGCTGGATCCTCGCGGCGGTCAACTGGGTCTCCGCTACCTTCGGCTGGTACTACATGCTGGCTGCCACGCTCTACATCGTGTTCGTGCTCTACATGGCCTGCTCACGCTTTGGCTCGATCAAGCTGGGACCGGAGCAGTCCAAACCTGAATTCAGCGTACTGAGCTGGTCGGCGATGCTGTTTGCCGCCGGGATTGGCATCGACCTGATGTTCTTCTCGGTCGCCGAGCCGGTGACGCAGTACATGCAGCCGCCGGAAGGGGCGGGGCAGACGCTGGAAGCCGCCCGTCAGGCGATGGTCTGGACGCTGTTCCACTACGGTCTGACCGGCTGGTCGATGTACGCACTGATGGGGATTGCGCTCGGCTACTTCAGCTATCGCTACAACCTGCCTTTGACCATCCGTTCCGCGCTCTACCCGATTTTTGGTAAACGTATTTACGGTCCGATTGGTCATACCGTCGATATCGCTGCGGTGGTCGGCACCATTTTTGGTATCGCCACCACGCTGGGGATAGGGGTGGTGCAGCTCAATTACGGTCTGAAGGTGCTGTTTGATATTCCGGAAGGCCTGACCGCCCAGACCGCGTTGATTGTGCTGTCGGTGGTGATCGCAACCATCTCCGTTACTTCCGGCGTCGATAAGGGGATCCGTATCCTGTCGGAGCTGAACGTGGTGCTGGCGCTGGGACTGATCCTGTTTGTGCTGTTCTTCGGCAATACCGAATTCCTGCTGAATGCGCTGGTGCTGAACGTCGGCGATTACATTAACCGTTTCATGGGCATGACGCTGAATACCTTCGCTTTTGATCGTCCGACCCAATGGATGAATAGCTGGACGCTATTCTTCTGGGCGTGGTGGGTTGCCTGGTCACCGTTCGTCGGGCTGTTCCTGGCGCGTATCTCCCGTGGCCGTACTATCCGTGAGTTCGTGCTCGGTACGCTGATCATTCCGTTCACCTTTACGCTGCTGTGGCTGTCGGTGTTTGGTAACGCCGCGCTTTACCAGATTATTCACGGCAATGCCGGTTTCGCCCAGGAAGTGATGGCCCATGCGGAACGCGGTTTCTACAGCCTGCTGGCGCAGTATCCGGCGTTTAAACTCAGTGCCTCGGTCGCCACCATCACCGGTATGCTGTTCTACGTGACGTCAGCCGATTCCGGTTCGCTGGTGCTGGGTAACTTCACTTCGAAGCTGAAGGATATCAACAGCGATGCGCCTAACTGGCTGCGCATCTTCTGGTCGATTGCGATTGGCGTCCTGACGCTGAGTATGCTGATGACCAACGGTATTTCTGCCCTGCAGAACACCACGGTGATCATGGGTCTGCCGTTCAGTTTCGTGATCTTCTTTGTGATGGCGGGACTGTATAAATCGCTGAAGATAGAAGACTATCGCCGCGCCAGCGCCACCCGTGATACCGCACCGTATCTGGCGCATGCTACCGACCGTCTGACCTGGAAAAAACGGCTGTCGCGCCTGATGAACTATCCTGGCTCGCGTTATACCCAACAGATGATGGAGAACACCATCTATCCGGCGATGCAGGAAGTGGCGAAAGAGCTGGAGCTGCGCGGCGGCGGGGTGACGCTGGAAAGCGTTGCACCGGATGAGGCCAATCCCATCGGTTATCTGGATCTGCGCGTCCACCTCGGCGAAGAGCAGGACTTTGTCTATCAGGTCTGGCCACAGCAATACTCTGTTCCGGGCTTTACCTATCGCGCCCGCAGCGGTAAATCGACCTATTACCGGCTGGAAACCTTCCTGCTGGAAGGCAGTCAGGGCAACGATTTAATGGATTACAGCAAAGAGCAGGTGATTATCGACATACTCGATCAGTATGAGCGCCACCTGAACTTTATCCATCTCAATCGTGAAGCGCCGGGCAGCAACATTACCTTCCCGAGCGTGTAACAACCGGCCCGTAAACATGCAGATGTTTACGGGCTGTTTTATTCCCGCTGTGGCTGACGACGATAATCCGGCACCGTAGCGCGATTAATTCGACTATCTTTAGGGCGTTACTGGCCTGATGCCTGCCAGGTGTAGACAGGGAGTCGTATGCGTAAAATATTCAGTACTTTTCTGCCGCTGTATACCACCACACTGCTGATGCTGCTGGGGTCGGGCTTGTTAACCACCTATGTTTCGCTGCGGCTGGCCAGCGAGCAGGTCAATGGCGCGCTGATCGGCGCAATTATTGCCGCGAACTATATCGGGCTGGTGATTGGCGGCAAGGTCGGGCACAACCTGATTGCCCGGGTCGGCCATATCCGCGCCTACGTCGCCTGCGCCGGGATTATCACCGCTTCGGTGATTGGCCACGGCCTGACCGATTTTATTCCGCTGTGGGTTTTTCTGCGCCTGATTATCGGGCTGTGCATGATGTGTCAGTACATGGTGCTGGAGAGCTGGCTCAACGATCAGGCGGAGTCGTCGCAGCGCGGAGTGATTTTTGGCTTCTATATGGTCGCGACGTACCTGGGCCTGAGCGGCGGCCAGGTGGTGCTCAGCCTGCAAAGCGGCTTTGACGTCAGCACACTGCTAATCGTGGCGCTCTGCTTCGCCCTCTGTCTGGTGCCGATCGCGCTCACCACCCGCACCCACGTGCAGCCGATGTCGCCAGCACCGATGGAGCTGAGCTACTTCATTCGCACCATTCCGAAACTGCTCGGCACCACTCTGGTGACCGGAATGGTGATTGGTGCATTTTACGGTCTGGCGCCGGTCTACGGCAGCAGCAAAGGCTTTACCACCAGCCAGACCGGCTACTTTATGAGTCTGACCATCTTTGCCGGGCTGGTATCGCAGTTTCCGCTGAGCTGGCTGTCGGATCGTTACGACCGCCAGCGGTTGTTGTTTATCATGGCGCTGCTGTTTGCCGTGGCCTGCGTGCCGCTGGTGCTGCTGCCGCATCTGACGTTCAACTGGATGATTGGCATCGCCTTTGTTGCCAGCATGATGCAGTTCTCGCTCTATCCGTTGCAGGTGGCGCTGGCAAACGATCAGGTGGCTCCTGAACGGCGGGTGTCGTTAACCGCCTGTCTGCTGATGGCGTTTGGGATTGGGGCCAGTATCGGGCCGCTGGTGGTCGGGGCGCTGATACAGCCGCTGGGCAGCAATATGCTCTACCTGTTCTTTACCCTCTGCGCACTGATGATTGCCGGACTGAGTTACGTTAAAGCGCCGGGGCCGCTGCCGACCACCGAAGTGCCGTTGCCGCACGTGGTAATGCCGGACAGTCTTGCCACGTCACCGCTGGGTGCTGCGTTGATTCCCACGCTGGAAGAAGAGGTGATTCAGGCATCGATGGGCAGCGGCGAGCCGGAGCCTGAACCGGATCCTGACGATTTACAGCCAGACGACGATCGGCAGCAACCGGAACCGACGGACAACCGGTCGCCACACTAACGCGAGCGGTGGGCGCCAGTTCATGCCGCCGCTTAAGCTGCCGCACGAACTGGCGCATGCGCTGCCATAGCAACCTGGCCGGATCTGGCTCTCTCTTGTCTGATTGACGTCTCGACAATCCGGCCAGCTCAGGCGAAGCTGGGGCACACCTTCTCTTCAGGACGACCGCCATGCTGGAACTTCGCCCCAACTGTGAGTACTGCGATACCGATCTACCGCCCGCCTCAACCGAAGCACGCATCTGTTCATTCGAATGCACCTTTTGCGCTGACTGCGCAGAGCAGCATCTTCAGCATCTTTGCCCGAACTGTGGCGGTGAGCTGGTACGGCGACCGATTCGGCCGGCTGAAAAACTGATTAACTACCCGGCGAAACGCCGCGCCTGATCGGCGTAAGACAAAAGGGTTGCGCGGGTGAACGGTGCAAACCTCATCAACAGACGTGGCCGGAACAGGTGCATTAGCCCGATCAGCCTGCCGGTATGACACCCAGCGCCAGACGACATCGCGTTGATCACGGTCGAACCCTGCCATGGGCCTGCCCAGCCGGTCTGGGCTGAACAGCCGGCTATTCGATCTATACTTCAGCTACCGCCTCAACACGCTGAAGGCCACACCATGCACTATCACTATCTCAACGGTGAAAACTGGGACCGGATCTGGATTGTCGGGGATCTGCACGGCTGTCGTCGCGAACTCGATGCGCTGTTACTGCAGCACCGGTTCAATCCTCAGCAGGATTTACTGATTTCAACCGGTGATTTAATCGATCGTGGACCAGATAGTCCCGGCTGCCTGGCGCTGATGGATGAGCCCTGGTTTCGCTGTGTGCGTGGCAACCATGAAGAGATGGCGCTGGCGGCGTTACAGGGTCACGAAATGGATCTCTGGCAGATGAACGGGGGAGACTGGTTCTGGCAACTGCGCGGTGCCGCGCTGATCGGCGCCCGGCATGCGCTGCAACGCTGCCAGGAACTGCCGCTGATTCTGCATCTGCAGCTCGACCAGCGGATTGTGGTAGTGGCGCATGCTGATTATCCGGCGGCTGGCTATAGCTGGGAAAAATCGCTTAACTGGCAGGATGTGGTGTGGAGCCGCCGCCGACTGCAGGCGATTCAGTCGGGGCAGCGCAGTGCGATCCAGGGCGCAGACGCGTTCTATTTTGGTCATACGCCACTCCAGCAGCCGCTGGAGGTGGAGAACCTGCATTACATTGATACCGGCGCCGTGTTTGGTAATCACCTGACGCTGCGACAACTGCAGTGACTCAGCGGAACAGGCGTCCGTCACGTACCAGTTCGCGCGGATAACTGTTTTTAATCCGGCTGCCGACCTTCTTCGCCAGCCCCAGCGGCTGATGTTGCCAGGTGACAATCATCTCATCACGCGTCGGAGCCGTTTCAGGATAGATATCCCGGCCGCGATACCACTCTTCCGCCTCAACGGCGCTGAGTTCAAATATCTGTTCCGGCGTTGGCCGGGCCAGCGCGATCACCGCTTCATGCTGCCAGCGATAGCCTTTGGCAAAGGTCTCCGCCAGTTTCAGGCCAATTCGTGAGAAGCGCACTTTGCCTAACAGCGGCGTGACGGCGGCCGGGAACAGCCAGATCTCTTTATCGCGCTGCCACAGCTCCAGTGAATCATCCCACGTCAGTGAAACGGCCGCCGCCGCCTGCCTGATTTCGCTCTCAAGCTTGCGGCTCAGGTGCGAGAACGGCAGCTTGCCCACCTTGTACGTCGGGACTGGCAGCGGCTCAACCGACGCCGTTTTACGCAGCCGCGCAACAAAGAAGCCCTCGCTATCGAATAGCTGCGGGAAGACGTGCAGATAACCTTCTGGTGTTGCGGCCTGGGCAGCCCCGTCAAATAACCGATCGAGTGGCTCCACTTCAGCCGCGCCGGGATAGCGCTGCAGCAGCCAGTCAATCACCTGCTGATTCTCGATCTGATTCAGGGTACAGGTCGAATAGACCAGCGTCCCGCCAGGCTTCAGCGCGTGGAAGGCACTGTCAATCAGGTCGCGCTGGGTGGCGGCGATCGCTGCGGTGGTTTCCAGCGTCCAGTTTTTCATGGCGTCGGCATCCTTACGGATCACCCCTTCGCCTGAACAGGGCGCATCCAGCAGTATCGCATCGAACTGCTCCGGCAGTGCCGGGCCAAAAACCCGGGCATCAAAGTGGGTCAGGGCGCTGTTGCTGACGCCACAGCGGCTGATATTGGCATGCAGCACCTTGACCCGGCTGGCGGAAAACTCGTTAGCCAGGATGATCCCCTGGTTATTCATCCGTGCCGCGATCTGGGTGGTTTTAGAGCCCGGCGCAGCGGCCATGTCCATCACCGCTGTCACCTCAGACTGCGCATCAAACAGCGCAGTCACCGGCAGCATCGAGCTGGCTTCCTGAATGTAAAACAGGCCACTCAGGTGCTCAGCTACGCTGCCGAGCGGCAGGCTCTCATCTTCCCGGCTGATCCAGAATCCTTCGTCACACCACGGCACCGGCGTCAGTTGCCAGCCATACTGCGCGGTCTGAGCGAGGAAATCGGCCACGCTGATTTTCAGCGTGTTGACGCGCAGGCTGCGGCGCAGCGGTTGCTGGTTGATGGCGAGAAACGCTTCGAAGCTGGCATCATCCGGCAGGGCCTGGCGCATCAGGGCAAGAAAATCAGCGGGGAAAAACAGAGAGGAGTCTGACACAGGTACATTCCAGTTAAGGCAAAGGCGGCAGTGTAACATGCAGAAAGCAAACGGGCAGCCTGGCTGCCCGGATGAGAGAGTTTGTAGCCTGCAGGCTCAGGGCAAATGCGGCTTGCGCAAAGACGCAAAAAGCGCCATCCCTGACAGCTCAGCGCGGGCCATCTGTGGCCCGCGATGCTTTGCTACAGCCACATGTGCCCATCGCTTTATCCATTGCCACCGTCTGAAGCGGGCAGTCTGGCTGCCCGTTGGCATTCGCTTAGCGCGGAGACGGGATCGCCGTGCCCCAGTTGCGCCACTCTTTCGGCGGTTCATCCTGCAGCAGGAAATGTTTATCCGGATTGGCCTGCGGCGCCAGCGGCACGGTTGGCGGGGTCGCAAACTGAATGCCACCGCGAATAAACTGCTGGAAGGTCCCGGTTTTCACCACGCCGCCAATCAGGCCAAAGTCGAGGTTGTAGCCTGATGCCAGCCAGAACACCGAATTGTTACGCACCAGATGCTGATACTTTTTACTGATGCGCAGCGCAATCTGCACCCGGTCGGCCATATTACCCAGCGAGGTGCCGGTTACGGTACCGACTTCAACCCCACGGAACAGCACCGGCGTTCCCAGCGACAGCGAACCGGCTTCGGCGGCATCAACGTAGATATTCAGGCCGTTCAGGTAGCGCGAATCGGTGATGGTGCTCTCCTGCAGTTCAAAGATGCGCGCCGCGCGTCCCTTGCCGGGATCGACGTTGACGTAAGGCTGCAACAGGGTTTCGAGGTGATTCACCCCGGTGGCGGAGATTTCCGGTGACACCACCGAGAAACGGCTGCCGAGACGGGCGAAATCATCTACGTATTCCGGATAAAGCACCGCTTTCGCCACTACCTGATTGTTATCGCTGCTTAACGACAGCGATTCTACCTGGCCGACGTTAATTCCCAGATAGCGGATCGGCATGCCGGCTGACAGTTTGCTGGCGTCGTAGGTATGCAGCGTGATCTGGCTACCCACGGCGCGGGCGGCGGTTTCCGACGGATAGAGAATGCGCTTATCACCTTTAGCCGACAGCGCGCCGCTCATATTGTCGAAGCTGATAGCGCCTTTCAGCGCGCGGTTGAGCGGGGATGCCTGCACCGTCAGGCCGCTGCCGTTAAGCTGAACCCGCGCGCCGCCTTCGGCCCAGAACACGCTTTCGCTGGTCAGCAATTTGCGGTATTCCGGCTGGATATGCACCGCAATATCAAACGCATCGGCGCGTGGCGTGACTTTGACGATCTCGCCGACCTGATATTTACGGTAGAGCACGATGGAGCCGGCCTGCACATCGGGCAGGCTCCTGGCGGTCAGGGTGAGGGTGGTTGACGGTGCATCGCCAACAATCCCTTCTTCCGCTTTTTCCGCATCGGCAAACAGCGGATAGCTGTTTTTCGGCTGACCTTTTTTGCCCGGTTCAAGGCGAATGCCGCCATCCACCCACTCACGGGCGCTGGCCCCGAGCACCTGCATACCATCCAGACCGAATTTCACGTCCAGTCGGCTGTTAACGATAAACTTGCTGTCGCCGTGCACCAGTTCGCGGTGTTCCGGATTAACCGCCACCACAAAGTTGACGCCATTTTCATCCAGCGAACGCGACATCACCTGACCAATCTGCATGCCGTGCAGCATCAGCGGCTGGCCCTGATCGATACCATAGCTTTCAGGCGCGCTGAGTTTCACCGTCAGCACGTTGGGTTTCTGCAGCAGAGTTTCATTGGATGCCAGCACGGTGTAGTGCTGCTGCGGCGGACCTTCGCCAGGCACCAGTTCAAGGGTATTGCCGGTCAGCAACGCACTGAGGCTGGTATCGGTCAGGCTGATTTTCGGGCTGCGCATCTCAATGCGGGTACCGCTGCGCATCAGACCGACTACCGACGGATCGATCGTCAGTTCGCCGGTCACCTTGCCGCCATCCTGCAAATTAAGTTTGGTCAGGGTGCCGACTTCCAGTCCCTGATACAACAGCGGCGTGCTGCCCGCTTTGAGGTTTTTACCGTCTGGCAGATCAAGCGTAATCAGCACGCCACGCTGGCTGTGCGCCAGATCGGGATAGAGCCGGTAATTTTGTTCAGCTTTAGCCGGTTCGCCCTCGGCAGGCGAGTCAAACGCCACTGCGCCGTTGACCAGCGCGGCAAGGCTCTCAAGCTGGACTTTGGCTCCGCTCAGGCTGACATCGGCATTCACTCCCGACACGTTCCAGAAGCGGCTGCTGGTTTTCACCAGGTTGGTAAAGCGACGGTCGATCAGCACATCAATCGCCACGCCATCGTTTTTGTTATTGATGCTGTAGTCATAGACCCGACCGACCGGGATTTTGCGATAGTAGACCAGCGATCCGGTGCTCAGCGAACCTAAATCAGGCGCATACAGATGGATCAACAGTTCACCGGTATTGACCCGATATTTGGGTTGGGTATCGAGCGCGGTAAAGGCTTCACTCGGTTTACCTTTGCCTGGCATCATGCCGATGTAGTTACCGCCGACCAGCGCATCCAGTCCCGATACGCCCGCCAGTGAAGCTTTAGGCGTCACCAGCCAGAACTGGGTATCTTCCCGCAGCGCATCACGCATGTCGCTCTTGATGCTGGCCTTAATCTGAATGCTGCGATAGTCATCGCTCAGATTGATGCCCTGCACGGTGCCCACTTCCACGCCCTGATAGCGGATTGGCGTGCGGCCCGGCACGATACCATCCGCCGTCTGGAAATTGATGGTGATGGTGGTGCCGCGCTCCTGATAATTAGTCCACAACAGCCAACAGGCGATCAGCATCGCGATGATCGGCAGCAGCCAGAAGGGCGAAATTTTGCGCTTATTGCGCAGCGTGGCGTTAGTCGGTGTAGTCGGCGTTTCCTGTTGCATGTGCATCCCAGAGCAGGCGGCTGTCCAGCCACTCAACAGACATAATGGTCAGGATCACGGCGGCGCCAAAAAACAGCGCTGCCGGTCCCATGGTAAAAGCCAGCAGCTGATCACGGTTGACCAGCGACATGGTTAACGAAATGACGAACAAATCGAGCATTGACCAGCGGCCAACCCAGGTCACCACCCGCAACAGGCGGATGCGGGTTTTCAGTCCCTGTTCGCAGCGAAAATGGATGCTTAACAGCAGCGTCAGCATCACCAGCACTTTAGTAAACGGCACCAGAATACTGGCGATAAACACGATGGCGGCGATGGGAATATTGCCGGAACCCAACGAGACAATGCCGGAGAAAATAGTGTCTTCGCGCCGCGATCCGTTGAGATAGACGATGGAGATCGGCATCAGATTGGCCGGGATTAACAGCACGATTGAGGCGATCAGCGCTGACCAGGATTTTTGCAGGCTGTGGCGGCGACGGAAGTCGAGCGGGGTGTGGCAGCGCGGACAGCGGCCTCGCGCATCCGGTACGCCGGTATTGTGGCAGTTCAGGCAGACCTGCAGGTCATCACGCGCCATATTGCCGGGGCTTTGCGGATAGAAATGGTCCCACAGCTGCTCAATATTCAGATGGATCAGCGTCAGCACGCTCAGCACCGTCAGCGCGATATAGGCCACCAGTCCATAGCCGAGTTCCAGCGAGGCGTAGTCCTGCACCTTGATTGAGGCGACGGCAATGCCGATCAGGTAGATATCCAGCATCACCCACTCTTTGAGCTTTTCCAGCATCAACAGCACCGGGCGTAAGTTCATTCCCAGCCGATGGCCGATGCCCAGATAGCAGATGCCGGCGACCAGCGTGACCGGCGCGCCAATGGTGCAAAACGCCACCATTGAGGCGGTCAGTACATCACCCTGTTGGGTCATCTGGACAACGCCTTCCAGCACGCTGGCATTGATGCGCATACCAAGCAGCCGGATATCGACCAGCGGCAGGGAAAAGGCAAACGGCATTAACACCATCATGGTGGCGGCCATCGCCATTAATCGGGTCATCGGCCAGTCACGACCGCTGAGAATTTGTGCGTTGCAGCGCGGGCAATGAGCCGACTGATGCGATTTCACATCCGGTAAGGAAAAAAGGGTATCGCATTGCGGGCAACGCTGATAACGTGCGTGAGGCAATGTCTGGCTGATAGCGTGAATTTTCATAGGGTGATGCAATATTCGCTCATCGTAAGTAACACATATCGGTCGTTAAGACAGCGCCTGTGTGCCTGTCTCGGGCATCACGCTTCGATCCACAGAATGCTAAGGGTATAGTAACTAACGCTATGATTCACCTTGTGGCTCTGGATATTTAGTGCTTATTTTTAACAAGCGGTGAAATAACCCCGCTCAGATGTCATTGGTAACGGTTAAATAATGAACAAAACTGCCTTTTACGCCGATTTGAATCGCGATATGCGCGCCTTACTGGCGGGAGAAACGGCGTTCCTCGCCGCAATGGGTAACTTTAGCGCGCTGTTGTATGAACGTCTCGAAGGCGTGAACTGGGCAGGTTTTTACCTGCTGACGGAAGCGGATACGCTTGTGCTGGGCCCGTTCCAGGGCAAAATCGCCTGTGTGCGCATTCCGGTCGGTAAAGGGGTGTGCGGTACCGCGCTGGCAGAAGATAAAGTGCAACGCGTTGATGATGTGCATGCTTTCCCCGGTCACATCGCCTGTGACGCGGCCAGTAATGCTGAGATTGTGATTCCTCTGAAAGTGAATGGCACTGTGGTTGGGGTGCTGGACATCGACAGCGTAGAGTACAATCGCTTTGACAGCGACGACGAATCGGGGCTGGTCACACTTACTGATGGGCTTTGTGAAGTGCTTGCGAACAGCGACTTAGAAAAATATCTGCAGCTGACGCGCAGCTAATCGACTGGATCACATGGCATTTAGCGATGTTGTCATTATAATGTCGCCTGTTCATGCCTGCGCTGGTCGGCAAACCCGTTGTAATCAGGAAATTTCATGGAAAATCAACCTAAGTTGAATAGCAGTAAAGAAGTCATCAGCTTTCTGGCGGAGCGCTTTCCGCACTGCTTTAGCGCTGAAGGTGAAGCGCGTCCGCTCAAGATCGGTATCTTTCAGGATCTGGTCGAGCGTGTTCAGGGCGAAATGAATCTGAGCAAAACGCAGTTGCGTTCTGCCTTACGCCTTTATACCTCAAGCTGGCGTTATCTGTACGGCATTAAAGCCGGTGCGACCCGTGTCGATCTCGACGGTAACGCCTGTGGCGTGCTGGACGAGCAGCACGTCGAGCACGCACGCAAGCAACTGGAAGACGCCAAAGCGCGTGTTCAGGCGCAGCGTGATCAGCAGCGTGCCGCCCGTCGTGAAGCAGGCGAAAGCGAAGAGGGCGCGGCACCGCGTCGTCCACGCAAGCCGGCTGCGCGTAAACCTGCCGAAGGCGATGCCGCGCGTAAACCGCGTCCGCAGACCGCAGCAGAACGCCCGACCGCCTCACAGCACCGCAAACCGGCCCCACGCCCGGAGCAGCAAGCCCGACCCATCACTGATACCTCAACTTTGCAGCCCGGCCAGAGTATTAAAGTTAAAGCAGGCAAAAGTGCGATGGACGCGACCGTTCTTGAAGTATCTAAAGACGGCGTTCGGGTCCAGCTCGCTTCCGGCATGGCAATGATTGTGCGCGCAGAACACTTGCAGTTCTGAAACGGAGGCTGACCCCGGCATGAACACCCTTTTTAAAATTGGACTTATTGCGGGCCTGCTGTTGTCAGGCCCTTCCTTTGGCGCGGAGAACATTACCCGCGCCGACCAGATTCCCCAGCTCCACGAAGATCCGCAGGACCCGACGGTCAGCGAACGTGTCACCTCACGCTTTACCCGTTCCCACTATCGCCAGTTCGACCTGAATCAGGACTTTTCAGCGAAAATTTTTGATCGCTACCTGAACATGCTCGATTACAGCCATAACGTGCTGCTGGCCTCGGATGTGGCGCAGTTTGCCAGCAAAAAAAACCTCGTCGGCGATGAGCTGCGCAGCGGTAAGCTGGACCTGTTTTACGATCTCTACAATCTGGCGCAGAAGCGCCGTTTTGAGCGCTATCAGTATGCGCTGACGGTGCTGGATCGCCCGATGAATTTTACCGGCAATGACACCATCGACATTGACCGGGCTAAAGCCCCGTGGCCGAAAGATCAGTCTGAACTGAACGCGCTGTGGGATGCCAAGGTCAAATATGACCAGCTGAGCCTGAAACTGGCCGGCAAAGATGAGAAAGAGATCCGCGAAGTGCTGACCAAGCGCTACAACTTCGCCATCCGTCGTCTGGCACAGAGCAACAGCGAAGATGTGTTCCAGCTGGCGATGAACGCTTTTGCGCACGAAATCGATCCGCATACCAACTACCTGTCGCCGCGCAACACCGAGCAGTTCAACACCGAAATGAGCCTGTCACTGGAAGGTATCGGCGCGGTGCTGCAGATGGATGACGATTACACCGTGATCAATTCGATGGTAGCAGGCGGTCCGGCAGCGAAAAGTAAAGCCATTACCGTTGGCGATCGCATCGTCGGCGTCGGTCAGCCAGGCAAGCCAATGGAAGATGTGATTGGCTGGCGTCTGGATGACGTTGTGGCAAAAATCAAAGGGCCGAAAGGCAGCAAAGTCCGACTCGAAGTGTTGCCAGCCGGTAAGGGAACCAAAACCCGCACCGTAACGCTGACGCGTGAGAAGATCCGTCTGGAAGATCGGGCGGTCAAAATGAGCGTCAGAAATGTCGGTAAGCAGAAAGTCGGCGTACTTGATATTCCGGGCTTCTATGTTGGCCTGACCGATGACGTTAAAGTGCAGCTGCAGAAACTGCAAAAGCAGAACGTGGATAGCGTGGTGATCGATCTGCGTACCAATGGCGGCGGCGCGCTGACTGAAGCGGTGTCACTCTCCGGACTGTTTATTCCGAGCGGCCCGGTGGTGCAGGTACGCGACAACAATGGTCGGGTACGCCAGGACAGCGATAACGATGGCGTGGTCTATTACAAAGGTCCGCTGGTGGTGCTGGTCGATCGCTTCAGTGCGTCCGCCTCTGAGATTTTCGCTGCGGCGATGCAGGATTACGGTCGCGCTGTGATTGTCGGTGAGCCGACCTTTGGTAAAGGCACCGTGCAGCAATATCGTTCTCTGAACCGTATCTACGATCAGATGCTGCGCCCGGAATGGCCAGCGCTGGGGTCGGTACAGTACACCATTCAGAAGTTCTATCGCATCAACGGCGGCAGTACGCAGCGTAAAGGCGTCACGCCAGATCTGCTGATGCCAACCGGCGTAGAAGCGGCTGAAACCGGTGAGAAGTTCGAAGACAATGCGCTGCCGTGGGACAGCATCAATGCGGCGACCTACGTCAAATCCGGCGATGTAAAACCGCTGGTGCCGCAGCTGACCCGTCAGCATGCCGATCGCATCGCGCAGGACCGTGAGTTCCAGTACATCATGAAGGACATTGCCCGTTTCAATGCCCTGAAGGATAAGCGCAACATCGTGTCGCTCAACCTCGCCCAGCGTGAGAAAGAGAACCACGAAGATGATGCGTCGCGTCTGGAGCGGATCAATGCCCGCTATCAGGCCGAAGGCAAAAAACCGCTGAAGAACCTGGATGAGCTGCCGAAAGATTATAAAGAGCCTGACCCGTATCTTGATGAGACGGTGAAGATTGCTAACGATCTGGCGCAACTCGACAAGTCTCAGCCGGACACCCCTGCGGCTAAATAGATCGCCGACGCGATGAAAAAGCACCGTTCAGCGGTGCTTTTTTTTTGCCAGAAAAGCACCGGCGTTGAGCATTAATAAGCCGCGGTAAACCCGCAGACGGGCCGGGCAGGCCAGCGGGCGTGACAAAATGTAAAGTTATGTCTTTTTAGGCACTTAAACGTTAAGGTCGCTTGAAAAGCCGCACAATGCTCATAGGATATGTATCCGCGCATAAGCGCGTGAACCACTGAGGAAGATTAACAAATATGATGCGTATTGCTCTTTTCCTGATGACCAACCTGGCTGTGATGTTGGTATTCGGGCTGATTCTCAGCCTGACAGGGATCCAGTCAAGCAGTGTTCAGGGCCTGATGATCATGGCGGGTCTGTTTGGCTTTGGCGGTGCGTTTGTTTCACTGCTGATGTCGAAGTGGATGGCACTGCGCTCGGTTGGCGGTGAAGTGATTGAACAGCCACGCAATGAAACTGAGCGCTGGCTGGTGGATACCATTGGACGTCAGGCGCAGCAGGCCGGGATTGCCATGCCGCAGGTTGCGATCTATCACGCGCCCGACATCAACGCCTTTGCGACCGGTGCCCGGCGTGATGCTTCGCTGGTGGCCGTTTCAACCGGCTTACTGCAGAACATGAGCCGTGACGAAGCGGAAGCGGTACTGGCACACGAAGTGTCGCACATCGCAAACGGCGACATGATCACCATGACGCTGATTCAGGGTATCGTGAACACCTTCGTGATCTTTGTTTCACGTATTCTGGCGCAAATCGCGGCGGGCTTTATGTCCGGCAACCGTGATGGTGAAGAGAGCAGCAACGGCAACCCGCTGGTCTATTTTGCGGTGTCGATGGTGCTGGAGCTGGTGTTTGGTATTCTTGCCAGCATCATCACCATGTGGTTCTCGCGTCACCGCGAATTCCATGCCGACGCAGGCTCTGCGAAACTGGTAGGTCGTGAGAAGATGATTGCGGCGTTACAGCGGCTGAAAACCAGCTACGAACCGCAGGAACCGAGCAGCATGATGGCGTTCTGTATTAACGGTAAAGGCAAGTCGTTCAGCGAGCTGTTTATGTCGCACCCGCCGTTAGACAAACGTATTGAAGCGCTGCGCAGCGGTCAGTATCTGAAGTAAGCGAGATAACAGCAGAAAGGCGACCTCCGGGTCGCCTTTTTTATGTCTGCGATCAGGCCGCCGCGCGGCTCTGGGTCATACGTGACAGGCTGACAATCGCGGCCACCGTCGAGAAGCCGCCCGCCAGCAGCAGCGAGGCGTGGGTGCCGCTCTGGTCAAACAGATTGAACATCAGCGCCACCAGCGCCGCACCGACGCTCTGGCCCAGCAGACGGGCGGTGCCCAGCATGCCACTGGCTCCGCCGCTGCGGTGACGCGGTGCAGAGGTGATAATGGTGTGATTATTGGGCGACTGGAACAGACCAAAGCCAGCGCCGCACAGCATCATCCGCCAGATAATATCGCCATCGCCCGGCTGAGCCGGCAACAGCGCCAGCAAAAACAGCCCGGCAGCAAACATCGCCAGACCGATACCGCCCAGCAGCCCGGCATGGACCCGCTCAATTAACCGGCCGGCAATCGGGGCGAATACCATGGTCGCCAGCGGCCAGGGCGTCAGCAGCAGACCGGTGTTGACCTCATCGCGGCCCAGCACGTTCTGCAGGAAGAATGGCAGCGACACCATCGCCAGCATCTGCGCGCAGAACGAGCAGACCGAGGTGCCCATCGACAGGCTGAATATCGGAATGCGCAGCAGATCCACCGGTAGCAGCGGCACCGCCATATTGAGCTGACGGCGAATAAAGAACAGGCCGACCACCAGCAACGCCAGCAACTCTGCCAGCACCAGCCAGCTATTCTGACCCTGTGCAAAGCCGCTGAGGGCGGAAATCAGCAGGCCGAAAAACAGCGCATTCATGATGGCGCTGGGAATATCGAACTTCTGGGCGGTCGCTTTTTGCGGGTTGTCCGGCAGGGTTCGCAGCGCCAGCCACAGTGCAATCGCCCCCAGCGGGACGTTGATCAGGAACAGCCATTTCCAGCTGGCCACCGACAGAATCGCCGCCGCCACCGTGGGTCCTGCCGCGGTTGATACCGCCACGATCAGCGAGTTGATCGCCATACCCCGGCCCAGATAACGCTGCGGGTAGATAATGCGTATCAGCGCCGTATTTACGCTCATCAGCGCCGCGCCACCAAAGCCCTGTAATACCCGGGCGAAGGTCAGCATGTTAAGTGAGGTGGAGAGGGCACAAAACAGCGAGGTGGCGATAAACAGCGCCAGACCGGCCTGATAGACGCGGCGATAACCCAGCATATCGCCCAGAAACGACAGCGACAGCAGCGAGACGATAATAGCAATCTGGTAGGCGTTAACGATCCACACTGACTCTGCCGGGCTGGCATTCAGTTCACGCGCTATAGTGGGCAGCGCCACGTTGGCAATTGCGCCATCCAGCACCGCCATGGTGATGCCGAGAGCGATAGTCAGAATGGCCCAGTAGCGCTGGGCGACCGGCAGTCCGTCCTGCGGAGAAGAGAGTGACATGGTGTATTTGCTAAAGAGGGTGAATATCATCATGCTAATGAAATTGCCGCCAAAAAGCAGCGCGGGCGATGACAAAAAGTTGTCTTAAAATATGTCTTAGCCGCAATCGCCTGCGCTGGCTGTCCGCCCGAAACGGCGCATGACTGCCGCTGCGTTGTCTGCTTAGCCGTCAGCGCGACGGCGCGCCAGCCACTCAGACCGGTCTGCAGGTGCACCGCTCCACGCTATTCCCGGTCACGGTTCAGCGGGATAAACCGCACAGCGCGACGTAAAGCATTGCCGCCGCCGTCAGCCTCGCTCTATACTGACAGTCCGTTCCATTTTTTTTGAAACAGGTTTAACAAGGTGCGCGATGTCCTCTGCTGAAAATGACAAACAGCCCGATTCAGTCTCCTCGGTCCTTAAAGTGTTCGGTATTTTGCAGGCACTGGGCGAAGAGCGCGATCACGGTATTACTGAGCTCGCGCAGCGCGTGATGATGTCAAAAAGTACCGTTTACCGCTTTCTGCAAACCATGAAGTCGCTGGGTTACGTTACCCAGGAAGGGGAGAGTGAAAAGTATTCGCTGACCCTGAAACTGTTTGAGCTTGGCGCGAAAGCGTTGCAGAACGTCGATCTGATCCGCAGCGCGGATGTGCAGATGCGGGAGCTGTCGCGTCTGACCAAAGAGACAATCCATCTCGGCGCGCTGGAAGAGGACAGCATTGTCTACATCCATAAAATCGATTCGCTCTATAACCTGCGCATGTATTCCCGCATCGGGCGACGTAACCCGCTGCACACCACCGCCATTGGTAAAGTGCTGCTCGCCTGGCGCGATCGTCAGGAAGTGAAAGAGATCCTGCGGGACGTTGAATTTAAGCGCAGTACTGCCAATACGCTGGTCAGCGCAGAGGCGCTGCTGGAGGCGCTGGATCAGGTCAAAATTCAGGGTTACGGCGAAGATAACGAAGAGCAGGAAGAGGGATTACGCTGCATCGCGGTACCGGTATTTGACCGCTTTGGCGTGGTGATCGCCGGACTGAGCATCTCATTCCCGACCATTCGATTCTCGGAAGACGCCCGCCAGGATTATGTGGCGATGCTGCACCGCGCAGCGCGTACCCTGTCAGCGGAAATGGGCTTTCATCACTACGAATTCTGAAAACAGCGGGCCACTGCGCCCGCTGGATGAGAATTAATTATCGATCACTTCTCCGCTCTTCTTCAGTAACGGACAATCGGTCACCCCGACCACGCCACTGTCAGTATGCAGGTATTGTGCGCTGATAAGGCCACGTGCCGTAAGGTAACTGCACTGCAGACCCAGCCCCGCGGCATTTTTGGTGCTGCCGGTTAACACGCCGTAGCCGGTAAAAAGCATTGCCAGCCAGATCAGCGCCAGTAACCCAATCGCCCGAATAAACAGTTTCATTTTGTCTCCTTGTGACAGATAACGCAGCGCTCCACGTATTGCTGCTGGCCATGATTGTACCAGCATGCCTCGCTTTTCCGGCGGGATCGATCAGAGATAACTGAAACGGTAAATTCTGCATTGATGCTAACCCCATTATCTTTTGCCAGGGCTAAGGGTAGAATGAGCGGTTACAGTGTTTGGGACATTCCACTAAGGTTTATGAGGCAGTTATGAATGAGTTAGCCGCAAATTCGGGACCACTGGTCAGCTATGGTCTGCTGGTGATTATTTTGATTGTGGCATTTATTGTCTGGTTCTTTGTAAACCGGGCCAGCGTGCGGGCCGGTGAACAGATTCAGTTACTCGAATCGCTACTGGAAGAGCAGAAAAAACAGACTATTCTGTTACGTCGTCTGGTAGATGCGCAGCCTGGCGCAGAGACCAAAAAGAACGATGAAGATCAGGACAAACGCGATTTTATTCGCCTGATACCGGAACGTTAATCCCCGCATGGAGGCTGGATGGCCTGGAAAAACCCGTGGTACGACAGCAGTAAAACGCATCACACGCCTGAAGGCTTCCGCAATCCTGAACCCGATCTCCGTCGGCCTGGCGATCTGCAACGCTGGCGCCGCGAGCGTAAAGCGCAGGGGCTGCCGTTGCCGCCCCGAGAGGGTTATGCAGCCTTTACCGCGCAGTGGTGGCAACCGGCCGATCTGAGCGGCAGCGATGACCGCGTCTGGTGGCTGGGACATGCTGCTCTACTACTGCGGGTTAACCAGCGCTATATTCTGATCGATCCCGCCTTATCGTCGCGCGCGTCGCCGTTACCCTTTGCCGGCCCGCAGCGTAAAACCCCGTCACCACTGAATATCCGCGATTTGCCGCGGCTCGATCTGGTGCTGATATCGCACAATCATTACGACCATCTTGACAGGCCGACGGTCAGGCAGATTGTGCGGCACTTTCCCGAGGCGACGTTTATTGTCCCGCTTGGTCTGGCCAGCTGGTTTACCCGTCAGGGCGTCGCCCGGGTGGAGCAACTGGACTGGTGGCAGTCGCTCCGGTTCGACGATCTCTGTATCGATGCGGTGCCGGCCCGTCACTGGAGTATGCGAACCCCGCGCGATCGAAACCGTTCACTGTGGTGCGGCTGGGTGGTGCGATCGCCCACCCTGCGTTTCTGGTTTTCGGGCGATAGTGGCTTCAGCGAGAATTTACGCGAGGTGGTGACGCGTCTCGGCCCCTTTAATCTTGCTGCCTTACCGATTGGGGCCTGGGCACCCAAATGGTTCATGGCCAGTCAGCATATGGACCCGGATCAGGCGGTCGAATTATGGCGTGAGGCAGGCAGGCCGCTGACGGTACCGATCCACTGGGGCGTGTTTGAACTGGCGGATGAGTCACTGGACGCGCCGCCAGCCGAACTTGAGCATGCGCTCCAGCGGGCAGGGCAGGATAACCAACGGTTTTCTGCCTGGCGAATAGGGGAAAGTCGGGGACTGGATAATATCGACCAGGAATAATCCTAAAGCGAGCGAAATGATTTAAATCAGACTCTGTTTTATCTGACATCAATTTTTCAGTTCAAAAGCAAAATTTTTAATAAGCAAATTCCTAACCGCTGCTTTTATTTGGAGCAACCCTGACCGGGGGCTCCTGTTTTTGGTGCAAAGTGCTTTTATATTTGTACTTAATAAAGCTTTTTGTACAGGATTGGCGCTGCGTTAATCATCCTCAGCCGATTACCGCTTCGTTTATTCTTTTAGCTTTTGCCATATTTGTGAAATATTAATTTCTTATGGTATCCATTGGTTTAATGGCGGCGGGGTACAGTAACGTCGGTTGCTGCGACCGCGATCGCAGCGGGCGGAATAGCGAAACGCTTTATTTTATCGGGCAGAAAAGGGCAACTTCTGAACCAGACGGAACATTCATTGTGAGCACTCTGGCAATTGTGTGCAAAGCTTCTCCCCGCGTTTAAAAATGGCTTGCCATTATTTTAAGGATATGTGATAACAATTCGTGGGTTAAACGAGGTACAGTTCTGTTTATGCATGGCATCTTCAGTAAAGAAGTTACGAGTAAAGACGTTGACGTTGAATACCGCTTCCTTGCCGAACCTTAATTAGTGCCTCATTCAGTAACGTCTCTGGTTTCTCTGTAAGTCAGCCTTCGGGCTAAATAAACATTCAAAGGAATTTGCAAAATGGCAAAGATTAAAGGTCAGGTTAAGTGGTTCAACGAGTCTAAAGGTTTTGGCTTCATTACTCCTGCTGACGGTAGCAAAGATGTGTTCGTACACTTCTCCGCTATCCAGGGCAATGGTTTCAAAACCCTGGCCGAAGGCCAAAGCGTTGAGTTCGAAATTCAGGACGGCCAGAAAGGCCCGGCTGCAGTAAACGTTACTGCAATCTGATTCGACTCCGACTCGGTGCACTGCACCTCGACACGGAATCTTAAAGCCCTGGCTAATTAGCCGGGGCTTTCTTTATGCTTCCGATGCGCAAACGTTAAGGGTACACTGCGCCGCGTTACCTGCTGCCGGAGCCCCTCATGTCGTTGATCTGCCCCCTTTGCCATACTCCTCTCGTCCTGACTGCACGCAGCTGGTGCTGCGAAAATCGTCATCAGTTTGATCAGGCGAAAGAGGGCTACGTCAATTTGCTGCCCGTTCAGCATAAACGCTCACGGGAGCCGGGTGACAGCGCGGAGATGATGCAGGCACGGCGCGAATTCCTCGAGGCGGGCTATTATCAGCCACTGCGCGATCGGGTGGTCAGCCTGCTGGACGCGACGCTCTGCCGGCCGGGCAGTCAGATTCTTGATATTGGCTGTGGTGAAGGCTACTACACGGCGGCGCTGGCCGCAGCCAACAGCGAGACGGGACAGGTTTATGGGCTGGACGTCGCCAGAATG
Organism: Pantoea brenneri; assembly: GCF_038594305.1. Taxonomy (NCBI): domain Bacteria; kingdom Pseudomonadati; phylum Pseudomonadota; class Gammaproteobacteria; order Enterobacterales; family Erwiniaceae; genus Pantoea; species Pantoea brenneri. The sequence continues at coordinate 877,850 of NZ_JBCGBG010000001.1, forward strand.
GCGATCCGGCTGGCGGCGAAGCGCTACGCTGAGGTGCTGTTCTGCGTCGCCTCCAGCCAGCGTTTACCCTTTGCCAGCCAGTCGCTGGATGCGATAGTGCGGATTTACGCCCCCTGTAATGAAGCGGAGCTGGCGCGGGTACTCAAGCCCGGTGGCATCGTGCTCACCGTGACGCCCGGTCCGCACCATCTGCAGCAGTTTAAAGCGCTGATCTATCGTGAGGTGCAGTTACACGCAGCGGAACAAAAAACCTACCCCGACTTTCACCAGATTGCCCGGCATTCGCTGCGTTACCCGATGGCACTGACCGGGGCTGCGGCCGTCACGCTGTTACAGATGACCCCTTTTGCCTGGCGGGCGCGTGACGAAGTCTGGCAAACCCTGCAGCAGAGCGAACTGTTCAACTGCGACGCCGATTTTACCCTGACGCTGTGGCAGCGCGACTAACGCGCCTCTACCAGGGTGTTATAGATGCGTTCCAGATCGTCAAGCTGCTGCACCGCGATTAACAGCCGGCGCTGTTCAAGCTGAATCACCAGAATGCCATCCTCAGAAAGGTTCATCCCCTGAATCCGCCGGTAATCAATCCAGACGCCGGCATAAAACAGCCCATTGTTTTTCATCAGCAGCTTTGGCCGACGCAACCAGAAGAGCCAGAAGGCGAGAAAGCTCAGCACCATCAGCAGCGAGGTAGTGAGCTGCGGGCCATGATGCGTGACGTTATTCCACAGCAGAATCAGCAGCAGACCGATGAAAATCAGGCTGTCAATTTTATGCCGCCGCTGCAGCGCCACCCGCAGGCGGGTCGGCCCATGACGACGCGGCAGAATTGCCTCATCGTAAATCGCAAACAACAGCAGGGCGGCAATACAGCCTGCAATTAGCATGTCGGTCAATGACATGGTACCTCCTCAAACAGGGTGAGATCAGCCGCCAGGGCTCAGCTCACCTCGCTCAGCGTAAAAAAAGTCGGGAGCCTGCGCTCCCGACCCGGGGTATTACAGTCCGAGCAGACCAATCCAGTAACCGAAGATACCGATGGCGAAGAAGCCAACGATAATCCACAGCGCATTGACCTTACGGCGCAGCAGCCACATACAGGCGAAGGTCAGCAGCAGCGGGACCACACCCGGCATCAGCTGATCGAGAATCGACTGTACCGTGGTGACGGTGGTTTTGCCGGTTGAATCGGTAATGCGTGACACCACCAGCGGGATGTTGACGTGGGTCCACTTGTTGACCAGTGCCCCCATGACAAACAGGCCCAGTATTGAGGCGCCCTCCGTCAGTTTTTGCAGGAAGCCGCCACCCATATCGCTAACGATATCGATCCCTTTACGATAGCCATATGCCACACCGTAGTAACGGGTCAGCAGACGCGCCAGGTTAAACAGCACGAAGAACAGCAGCGGGCCCAGCAGGCTGCCGCTCATGGCGATGCCAGCACCCAGTGCGGCAAACACCGGACGGACCGTGCCCCAGAAAATCGGGTCACCGACACCGGCCAGCGGGCCCATTAAACCGACTTTGATACCGTTAATCGCACCATCATCAATGGCTGCACCGTTGGCACGCTGCTCTTCCATCGCCATGGTGACGCCCAGCACCGGCGCTGCCACGTAAGGGTGGGTGTTGAAGAACTCGAGGTGACGCTTGATCGCCTGTTTGCGTTCGTCATTGTTCTCCGGATAGAGACGGCGGATCACCGGCACCATCGAGAAACAGAAACCAAGCGCCTGCATACGTTCAAAGTTCCACGATCCCTGAAACAGGTTGGAGCGCATAAAGACAGCACGTACGTCGCCCGGCGTTAGTTTCTTTTCGACTTTGGTAATATCAACCATGTTCTCACCTGTTCCTTAATCGAGTTCGTTATCGAGATCGTTAGCGCTGGCAGGACCTGCAGGCGCACCCGCGACCCGGTTGTATTTCGGGCTGAGCTGGATGTAGAGCACCGCCATTACCACACCGATCACGCCAAGCGCGACCAGGTTGAAGTTGGTGAAGGCAGCGGTGACGAAGCCCAGATAGAAGAACGGCATCAGGTAGCCTGCGCGCATCATATTGATGACCATCGCGTAACCGACCACCACGATCATGCCGCCGGCGATGTTGAGGCCGTTGGTGACCACATCGGGAATCGAACTGAGTAAGGCGTGAACCGCACTGGTGCCGACCGAAATCGCCACAATCAGCGCCGGAATGGCGATACGCATCGCCTGCAGCAGCAGGGCAGAGACGTGAATCCAGGAGATCGCGGTAAGGTTGCCTTTCTCGGCCGCCTTATCAGCTGCGTGCTGGAACGCCACGGTAATGGTACGAACGATAATGGTCAGCACCTGACCGGCTGCCGCCAGCGGAATGGCCAGCGCAATACCGGCACCGACGCTTTGACCGCCAGCGATGACCAGAATGGTCGAGATGATTGAGGCGAGCGCCGCATCCGGGGCGACAGCCGCACCGATGTTCATCCAGCCCAGTGCGATCATCTCCAGCGTACCGCCGATGATAATCCCGGTTTTCATATCACCCAGCACCGCACCAATCAGGGTACAGGCGACCAGCGGGCGGTGAAACTGGAACTCATCCAGGATCGACCCCATACCGGCAATACAGGCGACAATAAAGATCAAAATGATTTGTAGCGAGGTTATTTCCATCATACTTCTTGTCCTCAGCAGGATAACGAAAATGAGCCTGGCAAAGCAGGCGCAGACGGCACGCCGTTACGAATTAACCTTCGCAATCAGGTCCATCATTTTCAGTTTCTGGTCGCTGGAAACTTTACGGACTTCCAGTTCAATATTGCGCTCATTTAATTTGCGAAACGCCGCAATATCTTTTTCATCGACCGAGACGGCATTGTTCACCTGAGTTTTGCCCTGGCGGAAAGCCATGCCGCCGATATTGACGGTTTTAATATCGACGCCCTGTTCCACTACCCGCAGCACATCGGTCGGGTTGGTAAACAGCAGCATCACCCGATCCTGACCATATTTCGGGTTATTCCACACCCGCACCATCTTATCGACATCCACCACGTGCGCGGTTACGCCCGGCGGCGCCACCTGCGTCAGCAGCGTTTTACGCACGTGATCGTTAGCCACCTCATCGCTGACCACGATAATGCGCTGAACGTTGGTCTCCTTGGTCCAGCGTGTCGCGACCTGACCATGAATCAGACGGTCATCGATACGGGCCAGACCGATTTTCATGTGGTCGCCGGGTGCCATCGGTTTCGCCGGTTGCGCCGGAGCAGCGACCGGTTTTGCCGCCGCAACCGGCGCGGCCTCTTTGGCTTTCAGCGCTTTCACGCCTTCACGGCCAGTTTCAACCGCCACCGCAATCAGTTCATCAAAACCCGGGTTGTCGTCGCGCGCCATCAGGGTTTCGACCAGCATCGGGATATTGACGCCCGCCACCACGTCATAATCTGGCTTATCCACCACGATGCGGCTGGCCGCGTTAAACGGACTGCCTCCCCAGGTATCCACCAGGAACAACACACCCTGCGCGGTATCGAGTTCCGCCAGCCGCGCCTGGTACTTTTCAATCAGCGTTTCTGCATTTTCGCCGGGCACAAAGTCGATCCATCCGACATTTTCCTGCTCGCCCAACAGCATTTCTGCTGTCTTTAGCAGTTGTTCCGCTGCCCAGCCATGTGTACCAATTACTATCGCAATGGTCACTTGCTACCTCCGTTCGCTTGAGAAGCTCATCTGAGTCAATGAACCGTATGAGTTATCGCTTCGGTTTTGTGAAAATTCTGTTTACCGAATCATCCGGATAGTCTCGGAAAATCATCGGGTAACTGCGATAAGGCCGTAAAGTCGCGATTTATTTTAGTGATCGAAAAAATAAATTATGTGATGGCTGTCAGCTATTCGCAGCCTGATTAACGGAACGTGCAATTTAATGCGCTCCGTCATTTGAATGGCAGATTGTAAAAAAAAGAAAATTTTTTGACGCCAAAGCGCGACCTGATACATTAACGATCTGTTTATTACTCAGGAGTAACGGGCCTCAGCCCACCTTTATGGATCGTCACCGACGTCGCTTAACCTGTTCTTTGCGCCTGCTGGCGCGTCATCTTTCGCCTGACGGCGTATTCACTGCTTACCCGATCGTCACTCTGTCACGCTTTAACGCGCTGACACGCATCGGTTCACACTTTTCCTCGTTCAGGAGTCATTAATGGAATTTCTATTCGACCCCTCAATCTGGGCGGGTTTACTGACGCTTGTCGTGCTGGAAATCGTGCTGGGCATCGATAACCTGGTCTTCATCGCCATCCTGGCGGACAAACTGCCGCCGAAGCAGCGTGATAAAGCGCGTCTGATCGGCCTGTCGCTGGCGCTGGTGATGCGTCTGGGCCTGCTGTCGCTGATCTCGTGGATGGTGACGCTCACCACGCCCCTATTCAGCGTAGGTGATTTCAGCTTTGCCGGTCGGGATTTAATTCTGCTGGCGGGTGGTCTGTTCCTGCTGTTTAAGGCGACCATGGAGCTGCATGAAAGGCTGGAGAACCGCCAGCTGGACGGCTCAGGCAACCGCGGTTACGCCAGTTTCTGGGCGGTGGTAACGCAGATTGTGGTGCTGGATGCGGTGTTTTCGCTTGATGCGGTGATTACTGCAGTCGGCATGGTGAACCATCTGCCGGTGATGATGACCGCCGTGGTGATTGCAATGGGTGTGATGTTGCTGGCCTCTAAGCCATTAACCAACTTTGTTAATGCGCATCCAACGGTGGTGGTGCTCTGTCTGAGCTTCCTGTTGATGATTGGTCTGTCACTGGTGGCCGAAGGCTTTGGTTTCCATATTCCGAAAGGTTATCTCTACGCGGCGATCGGCTTCTCGATCCTGATTGAGCTGTTTAACCAGATTGCCCGTCGTAACTTTATCCGACATCAGTCGCATCGACCGATGCGTGAACGTACCGCCGAAGCGATTCTGCGTCTGATGGGCGGCCGCAATCGCGCCCAGACGGCTAACAGCAGCAGTAATGAAGAGTCCGCGTTAACAGAAGCGATGCCGCAGGAAGCGTTTAAAGATGAAGAGCGCTATATGATCAACGGCGTGCTGACGCTGGCGTCCCGTTCGATTCGCAGCATTATGACGCCGCGCGGTGAAATCTCGTGGGTGGATGCCAACCGTCCGGTCGATGAGATTCGTATTCAGCTGCTGGATACGCCGCACAGCCTGTTCCCGGTCTGTCGCGGTGAGCTGGACGAAATTGTCGGCGTAGTACGGGCGAAAGAGCTGCTGGTGGCGCTGGAACACGGCGTCGATGTGGCGACCTTTGCCGCCAATACCCCGACCATTGTGGTGCCGGAAACGCTGGATCCGATCAATCTGCTCGGCGTGCTGCGTCGTGCCAAAGGCAGTTTTGTTATCGTCACCAATGAATTTGGTGTGGTGCAGGGTTTGATTACGCCACTTGACGTGCTGGAAGCGATCGCCGGTGAGTTCCCGGATGAGGATGAAACGCCGGATATCATCGCCGATGGCGACGGCTGGTTAGTCAAAGGCGGCACCGATTTGCACTCGCTGCAACAGTTGCTCGACTTCCATCAGCTGGTTGACCCGGATGAAGATCACGCCTCGCTGGCGGGCCTGCTGATTGCTCAGAAAGGGCAGTTGCCGCAGCCGGGTGAGGTGATTGATATCACGCCGCTGCACTTTCAGATTATCGAAGCGACCGATTACCGTATCGATCTGGTGCGGGTTACCAAAGATCAGCCGCAGGATGAAGAGGAAGAACGCTAAGGCAGGGCAGGCAAATAACCGGCGACCGCAGGTTTGCTGAGTCGCCCACTGACTGTCTGAGGTTGTTGAACGCCGCTGCTCTGATGCAGCGGCTTTTTTTTTGCCTGACGTTACCGCCGAAGCATCATCTGCGATCAGGTGGGTACCGGGTCAACGTCTGGCTTGTGCTTTGCCAGCCAGCCGGGGAAATCACCGATGGGCATCGGGCGGGCATAATAATAGCCCTGCAGATGATCGACGCCGCGCGCCCGCAGATAGGCGGCCTGTTCTGCCGTTTCGACCCCTTCAGCGACCAGACTGATATTCAGGCGCTGCGCCAGTGAAATCACCATGTCGGTGACGGTGGCGTTAATCGCATCGGTACCGATGGCGGCGGTAAAGATTTTGTCGATCTTCAGTACGTCGGGCTTTAAATCCTTCAGGTAGGAGAGCGAGCTGTGGCCGGTACCAAAATCATCAATCGCCAGCCGCACGCCGATCTCATGCAGCTGGGCGATGACCGATTGATCAACCACCGGCAGCGCATCGCGTTCGGTTAACTCGACCACCAGCTTCGGTACCGGATTGGCGGGCCACCAGAGGTTTTGCAGATCCTGCAGGATAGCGCGGTCGCGGAAATGGCTGGCGGCAACGTTAATAGCGATGTGGAAACCCGGACACGCAGGCAGGTGAGGGAGCTGTTTTACCACCTCGTTCAGCACGAAGCGGGTCAGCGGCTTAATCAGATTCTGCCGTTCGGCCAGCGGAATAAACACATCGGGTGCCACCCAGCCCTGACGCGCATTATGCCAGCGCAGCAGCAACTCAATGCCATCGCACTGGCCGCTTCTGGCGTTAATCAGCGGCTGGCAGTAAACCATAAACTCATTGGCGGTGATGCCGTAGCTGATTTGCCAGCTCAGGCTCATGCGGTTGGCGGTCGCCAGCCAGACGATATACCCCATCAGCAGGCTGAGCAGCAGCGCCAGCGGCAGCTGCGATGGCAGCGTGTGCAGTGCCAGCCGGGTCGGTGAGGGACCGTACAGCGTCAGGGTGTAGGGATAACGCAGCGAGGCCTGATAGTAACTCACCTCATCTTCCGACGGCAGCGTGGGTTCAATCAGCGGATTGCCATACTCCAGACTCTCGCCGTTGACGTTGAAGACCGCCCGTTCCACCCACGGCAACTGCGGTTCCAGCAGATAATTACTCATCATTTCGATGTTAATTACCTGCAAAATACCGGAGCGATTATCCGGGCTTCTTGGCGTCCAGAGTAATAATACCGGCGACCCTTTTAACAGGTAATTGTCGGTGGCAAGCGTCATGCGCTGACCGGTAAAGGCCAGTTCGGGATAGGTCTCGCTAAACGGGATCGCACGCGGACCAAAGATACTGGAACAGTAGATCGCGTCATTATCGACCAGCAGAATGGCGCGCACCGTTTGCAGCGCGGAAATTTTCTCAATCAGCGGAAAACGCACGTCGCGGCAGGGCACGCCGACCAGCCCGAGGGTGTTATTAGCGGAAACATCCAGCGGTGAAAACATCCGGTCAAACCGCATAATCGCTTTATCGGCGAAATCCATCGCCTGCTGTTCAATACGCGACTTCTCTTCAATATAACGAAATGCCAGCGTCAGAATCAGTACCACGGTGGCGATTGCCAGCGCAATCAGCAAACGCTTGCGTCTGAATTGTCCAACAAATTGCTGGGCCATGAGCATCAGTACCACCTTCCCAAAAAACCAGAAAAAAGCCAAAAATAACGGGGTTGTTATCGGCACGGCCCGATCAACATTGAGGCCGGAATGCAGAAAAGCGGTGCTGGAAAGTTGCGCGACCAGGACAGTCGCGCGGAAATCACTCTACCGGTTTACCCTGCGCTGAGATAGCGCAGGATGTGGATTTCACTACGATTGCACATTAATTAAACAATCAAACGTTTCGATTAATCGCACTGTACTTTAATCGCCAGACCGCCGCGTGAAGTTTCACGGTATTTGGCGTTCATGTCTTTGCCGGTTTCATACATGGTCTCGATCACCTTATCCAGTGAGACGCGCGGTTCACTGGTGCGACGCAGGGCCATACGCGCCGCATTGATCGCTTTGACCGAGGCGATAGCATTTCGCTCAATGCAGGGCACCTGAACCTGTCCGGCGACCGGGTCACAGGTCAGCCCGAGGTTATGCTCCATGCCGATCTCGGCGGCGACGCAAACCTGTTCCGGGCTGCCGCCCAGCAGTTCTGCCAGACCGGCTGCCGCCATCGAACAGGCGACACCCACTTCGCCCTGGCATCCCACTTCTGCGCCCGAAATCGACGCGTTCATTTTATACAGCACGCCGATAGCACCGGATGCGAGGAAGTAGCGCAGGAAAATATCTGGCGTTACCGGCTCAATAAAGTGATCGTAATAGGCCAGTACCGCCGGCACGATGCCACAGGCGCCGTTGGTTGGCGCGGTGACAACCCGTCCGCCGGCCGCGTTTTCCTCATTCACCGCCAGCGCGAACATATTGATCCAGTCGATGACGATCATCGGATCGTTAGAGTGTTTGGATGAGGAGATTAGCAAACGACGCAGCGAGGCGGCGCGGCGCGGCACCCGCAGCGGCCCCGGCAATACGCCTTCGGTATTCAGGCCGCGATCGATGCAGGCCTGCATAGTCTGCCAGATGTTGGCGAAATAGGCGTGGATCTCATCGCGACTGTGCAGCGCCAGTTCGTTTTTCATCACCAGACCGGATAAGGAGAGTCCGGTTTCGCGGCAGTGCGCCAGCAGATCTTTGGCGGAGTGGAACGACCACGGCACTGAAACTTCATCCAGCGCCGACTGACCGAAATGCTCTTCATCGACGATAAAGCCGCCACCGACGGAGTAGTAGGTTTTCGACAGAATCAGCAGGTCGCCGGCGAACGCCAGCAGACGCAGACCGTTTTCATGCAGCGAGAGGTTTTCACTGCGGAACACCATGCCGCCCTCACGCGGGAAGTCGACCTCATGCGCCCCTTTGGCCAGCAGTAAACGTTCACGCTGGGCGACATCTTTAATAAAGGCCGGGATGGCATCAATATCGACCGTGTCGGGAGATTCGCCCGCCAGCCCCATAATAATAGCGATGTCGGTATGGTGGCCTTTACCGGTCAGCGACAGTGAGCCGTAGACATCTACCGCAATGCGGGTCACCTCCTGTAGCTTTCCCTGTTCGGATAACAAATCCACAAACTGCTTACCCGCTTTCATCGGGCCGACAGTGTGCGAACTTGATGGGCCTATGCCCACTTTGAACATGTCGAAAACACTAATCACAGGTGACACTCCTCACAAATTATTCTCAGTCTGCCGGGGCAGTTTATGGCGCTAATAGTAATAGTCATGCCGGAGAAAAGAGCAGCTTTTCGCATGAAATAAACTTATTAAAACCGATAGAAAAAATTATAGCGCGGCCCGCCGCTCAGCAGGCCGAAAAGCAACAGGTTAATGGCAAAAGTGGGCGTCAGAACGCAATTTGCTCGCTGAGTGAGCGGATAATGCCGGCGGTCATGCCCCAGACCAGGTAATCCTGATAGCGCGACAGCCAGACCGGATGACGCACGCCAGCGCGGTGCACCTCCAGCGCGCTATAGCGGCTGAGCCGTAACGCTTCGGCCAGCGGCATCTCAAAGGCGCTGCGCACTTCGTCCGGGTTGATTCGTAGCGGCAGATCCGGCGGAATGATCGCCAGCACCGGCGTCACCTGAAAGCCGGTGCTGCTGGTGACGGCAGGCAGCACGCCCAACACCTCAACCTGCTGTGGGTCGATGCCCACTTCCTCCTGTGCTTCCCGCAGAGCGGTCACGATCAGCGAGGCATCGGTATCATCCTGCATGCCGCCAGGGAAGGCGACCTGTCCGGCATGCTTACGCAGCGCATGGGAGCGCTGGGTCAGCAACAGACCCGGTTCCGGTCGCGCCACAATCGGTACCAGCACTGCGGCATGCCGTCCGGCGAGACGTTGCGTATTGTGTTGCGGTGGCTGCAGCAGAAACCGGCTGCGGAAGGCGTCAAGCGTGAGCGCCATTCAGACCCCCTGTTCCAGCGCCGGCAGAATGCGGCTGACTTTATCCAGCGTCTCCTGATATTCCGCCTGCACCTCACTGTCGGCGACAATGCCGCCACCCGCCGCGCAGTAAAGCTGCTGACCTTCAGCAATCAGGGTGCGGATGGTGATGCTGGTATCCATGCGGCCACACAGGCTGAGATAGCCAATGCTGCCGCACCAGGCATTCCGGCGCTGCGGTTCCAGCTGATCAATAATTTCCATCGCCCGGATTTTTGGCGCGCCGGTAATTGAGCCGCCAGGGAAACAGGCGCGCAGCAGATCGGTGGCCTGCAGATCGTCAGGAAGCTGCGCCCGCACCGTGCTGACCAGATGGTGAACGGCAGGGAAGGGCTCGACCACAAACAGCTCAGGCACACTGACTGAGCCAGGCACCGCCACGCGGCCAATGTCGTTACGCAGCAAATCGACAATCATCAGATTTTCGGCGCGATCTTTTTCTGCATTTTGCAGATCATCTGCCTGTTGCCGATCGGCAATCGGATCGGCACAGCGTGGACGGGTACCTTTGATCGGGCGGGTTTCGATCTGTTTATCATTCAATGATAAAAAGCGCTCCGGCGACAGGCTAAGGATCGCGCTGTGCGGCAGGCGCAGAAAGGCGCTGAACGGCGCGCGGTTGGCTTGGTTGAGGGCACAAAAGGCCTGCCACTCATCACCCTGATAACCGGCCTGAAAACGCTGAGCCAGATTCACCTGATAGCAGTCACCCGCCTGAATATAAGCCTGAACGGCGGCAAAGCGTGCCGCGTAGTCAGCGTAATTGAGGTTGGATTGCCACTGGCTGGTAAGGCTGAACGGCACGGCTTCACGTTCAGGCCACTGCGCCAGCCAGGCGGCGCGGGCTTCAACATCCTGCAATGCCAGCAACGTCAGGGTCTGACGATGATGATCGGCAATCAATGCCCAGTCGTAAATGCCGACCGCCATATCCGGCGTGGTGAGATCAGCCTGTGCCTGCTGTGGCAACTGCTCAAACCGGCGACCGAGATCGTACCCGAACAGGCCAAGCGCGCCGCCCTGAAACGGCAGATGGTCATGACTGAGCGGCGTCACGCCCAGCGCATCACACTGCTGCTGAACCAGTTGCAGCGGATCCGCGCCAGATTCGCTGCAGCCGCTGGCATCGGTAATGTGGGTAACGTCACCGCGGGTCACCAGCGTGGCGCGCGGATCGGCGGTCAGAATATCAAAACGATTGTCGCTATGGTTGGCATTGGCGGAAGAGAGCAGCATTGCCCACGGCAGGCTGGCAATCGGGGCGAAACGCTGAATCAGCGCATCCGGGGTATAATCAAGACTGAGGGTTTCAACAATCATCAGGCAGACAAATCAGAGAGCAAAGAGGTCGTCAGACTGACATATTTTTTCCTGACTGGCACCTGTTTGTTCGGCGTGTGATAATCGCTGCCCCCAACGCAGGAGTGAAACATGGCTATAGGATTACCGGCTCTCTCTCATGAGCAGCAACAGCAGGCCGTCGAGCGTATTCAGGAACTGATGGCGGGTGGACTGTCGAGTGGCGAAGCTATCGCCCAGGTGGCGCAGGAAATTCGCCAGAATCATAAAGGCGAGCAAATCCGGGCGCTGTTCGACGACGAGGATGAAGAAGAATAGCGCCCGGCAGGCTTAACGTGCTGCGATGATTTTGATTTCGATTTTGTATTGCGGGTTCATCAAACCTGCCTGAACCGTGCAGCGTACTGGCGCGTTATCCGGGGAAACCCAGGCGTCCCAGGCGCGGTTCATTGCGGGCAGGTCCGCTTTGTCCACCAGAAACAGGGTGGCATCAAGAATTTTGCTCTTATCACTGCCGAGTCGCGTCAGCAATCTGTCAATCACCGCCAGTGCATTGGCCGTCTGCGCTTCAGCATCCTCATCCAGATTCTCTGGCACGCTGGTGTAATAGATGGTGTCATTGTGAATCACGGCTTCGGACATACGATGTTCCGGATCGATGCGGGTAATACTCATCTTTTTCTCCCTGGTTTGATGGGCATTAGCCTGGCACATTCCTTATGCCGCTGTCATCTCTTCCCCCTCACAGGCAGCGTTTGACGATAGCCTGACGATCGGCCATCACCTGCGGCCACATATTAAAAGTGGTAAAGAATTTTACCCCGGCACCGCGTTGCTGTGGCGTCACGTCGGCGAATATCGAATCTTCCCACGTCAGGACGGTGATTTGCTCACCGCGCGGTTGCGTATGCGTAGTATTATCCCTGGCGATCACCTCGGTGGTAGACCAGCCACGATAAATACAGTCACTAAGCTGCGGTGCGGTGCGGGCGCTCTGGGCCTGAAATACCGGCTGACCGAGGCGTGCCTGATCAGGAGTAGGTGCCTGGCAGCCACAGACCAGCAGCACGCCGATAAGCGATCCGATGCGGGAATGATTCATAACGTTCCTCCGCCTGAGGCAGACAGTACGATAGAGGCGGTCTGCGCCAATGTGCCGACCGCGCGTCACCTTACGGATGCCACATCCCAACGATAAGGTGATGTAATGATTATAATCCGTGCGCTTATTTCCTCGCAGCTATCCACCGCATTTGATAGCTGCATCACACAGTATCAGGCGGAGCCGGGCGCTAAGCGGCGCGCCAGGCAACAGAAGTGACGCACCCCGCAGCAAAAAATGATATAAATCAGCCGATAAATGACGCCACAGGATGAGGATGAAAGCATGGCGAATACGCAGTATCTGTTTTGGGTAATGGCAGGCGCACTGACGCTGCTGTTTATTGTGGTGTCGGCGTTTGTCGGTCTGTCGCGTGGTGCGAAGCAGGGTTATATCACCTTTGCCGTTCTCTTTGTCATCATGCTGGCGGGGGCCTTTTACATTCATCACTAGCGGCCACGGCAGCGACAGCAGGATTATTACCGCTTAACTCACACTTTCAACCAAAAGCGGGCGGGCGGAAGTGGCGGTTAACTATGCTGAGATGAAATAGCAGCACTGCTATTTATCACCGGAGGTAATTATGTCTGAACGTCCTGATTACGATGAACCGCTGCCTGATGACGCTGAAATCTATCCGGAAGATGAAGAAGAGGATGAAGAGCCTGGACAGGATCCGTTAGAAAAGGATATTTAATCTTTCATGCCAGCCTCACCCTCGGTAGCTAACGGGATTTTTTAATCACCTGCTGTTATCACGCGACGCAACCAACGCGTCATCCCAACAAAACCGTCATTCAGGCGGTTTTGTTGTTTCTGAGCCGCGTCCGGCTTCCGCCGGGCGGTGTAACCTGACCGGTTTGCCCGGCAAAATGCGCGCGTTGGCGACACAATTTTCCCACCTGTTACCCGTCGCTTCGGAGATCGTCAGGCCAGGCCTGACAGCCTTTTTATGGTTAACTTTTTGATTATCCTCTATTTTGCTTTGTGAATTTAATACTGACATAATTACAGTGTTTTTGCCGTTCTTTGAGAGGGTATGTGGCAGACGATTTTGCAGTTGATGGCGCGCTGGCGCAGGCAATAGCCGGCTTCAAGCCGCGTGAAGCGCAGCGTGAAATGGCGCAGGCGGTTTCCGAAGCCGTAAAAGAGCAAGGTGAGCTGGTGGTAGAAGCCGGTACCGGCACCGGGAAAACCTATGCTTATCTGGCCCCCGCGCTGCGGGCCGGCAAGAAAGTGATCGTCTCGACCGGATCGAAAGCGCTGCAGGATCAGCTTTATGGCCGCGATCTGCCCACCATGATCGGCGCACTAAAATACAAAGGAAAGACCGCCTTACTGAAAGGGCGATCCAACTATCTTTGCCTGGAGCGGCTGGAGCAGCAGTCAATGGCGGGCGGCGATCTGGCCGTACAGGCGCTGACTGACCTGGTGACGCTGCGGAGCTGGTCTTCGCAGACGGTAGATGGCGATATCAGCAGCTGTGCCGGCGTCACTGAAGATAGCCCGGTCTGGCCGCTGGTCACCAGCACCAACGATAACTGCCTCGGCACCGACTGCCCGCGTTATAAAGAGTGCTTCGTAGTGAAAGCGCGTAAGCGGGCCATGGACGCGGATGTGGTGGTGGTGAACCATCACCTGTTTCTGGCTGACCTGGTGGTCAAAGAAGGTGGGTTCGGCGAACTGATCCCGGAAGCGGACGTGATGATCTTCGATGAGGCCCATCAGCTTCCCGATATCGCCAGTCAGTATTTCGGACAACAGCTCTCCAGCCGGCAACTGCTCGACCTCGCCAAAGATATTATCACTGCCTACCGCACCGAAGTGCGCGACGTGCAGCAACTGCAAAAGTCCGCCGATCGCCTGGCGCAGTGTGCTCAGGATTTTCGCCTGTCGCTAGGCGACCCGGGCTACCGCGGTAATCTGCGTGAACTGCTGAGCGATAACAACATCCTGCGGATGTTTACGCTGCTGGATGATGCGCTTGAACTCTGTTACGACGTCATCAAACTCTCCCTGGGCCGTTCAGCGTTGCTGGATGCGGCGTTTGAGCGCGCGGCGCTCTACCGTGGCCGACTGAAGCGGTTACGGGCGATCAATGAGCCGGGCTACAGCTACTGGTATGAATGCACTTCACGCCACTTTATTCTGGCGCTGACGCCGCTGTCGGTGGCGGAACGCTTCCGCGAAGTGATGGATAATCGCAAAGCGGCCTGGATTTTCACCTCTGCCACGCTGGCAGTGGATGAGAAGATGGAGCACTTTGCCGAGCGGCTGGGCGTGAACGCAGCAAAAAGTTTAATTCTGAACAGTCCGTTCGATTATGCCCAGCAGGCACTGTTATGTGTGCCGCGCAACCTGCCTGAACCGAACCGTCCCGGCGGCGCACGTCAGCTTGCCGCCATGATGAAGCCGCTGATTGACGCCAACAAAGGACGCTGTTTCTTCCTCTGTACCTCGCACCTGATGATGCGTGAGCTGGCGGCGGAATTCCGTGCCTCAATGACGTTACCGGTGCTGGTTCAGGGCGAAACCAGCAAAGGTCAGTTGCTGAAACAGTTTATCGATAAAGGCAATGCCTTACTGGTCGCTACCAGTAGTTTCTGGGAAGGGGTCGACGTGCGCGGCGATGCGCTTTCGCTGGTCATCATCGATAAGCTGCCGTTTACTTCACCGGAAGATCCTTTACTCAAGGCGCGGATGGAAGATTGCCGTATCCGCGGTGGCGATCCGTTTACCGATGTGCAGCTGCCGGATGCGGTGATCACTCTGAAGCAGGGCGTCGGGCGTCTGATCCGGGATACCGACGACCGGGGTGTGCTGGTGATTTGCGATCAGCGGCTGGTTTCGCGTCCTTATGGCGCGCTGTTTCTGAACAGCCTGCCGCCAACGCCGCGTACCCGCGATATCGCCCGCGCCATCGCCTTTATACGGCAGCAACCTGACGCCTGATTTTATGCTAAAATGCGCGCCGTTTTCATTCTCCTGAGGTGGTCATGTCAGCCCGAATTTTAGCGCTGGATACGGCGACAGAAGCCTGTTCAGCCGCCTTGCTGAATCAGCAACAGATTGATGCCCGATTTGAGATTGCCCCGCGCGATCATACTCAGCGCATTTTGCCGCTGATCGAAGAGTTACTGCTGGCGCAGCAGCTCGACCTGACCGATCTTGACGCGCTGGCCTTTGGTCGCGGTCCCGGCAGTTTTACCGGCGTGCGTATCGGAATTGGTATTGCCCAGGGCCTGGCACTCGGTGCGGCACTGCCGATGATCGGTATCTCGACGCTGGCCACGCTGGCAGAGGGCGCCTGGCGCTTGCAGCGCGCCACCCGCGTGTTAACCGCCATTGATGCGCGGATGGGCGAGGTCTACTGGGCCGAATACCAGCGCGACGAACGGGGCGTCTGGCAGGGTGAAGCCAGCGAAAGCGTGCTGTCACCCGCGGCCGCGCTGGCACGGATGCAGGCGCTGTCGGGCGAGTGGATGACTGCCGGCACCGGCTGGCAGGCTTATCCCGAACTGCAGCAGGGCCATTCCCTGACGCTGCACGCCAGTGACGTGAGTTTACCTGCCGCCGAAGATATGTTACCGCTGGCGGTCGTTGCTTTAGGCCAGGGTAATACCCTGCAACCGGAAAATGCCGAGCCAACCTATCTGCGTAATGAGGTGGCATGGAAAAAGTTGCCAGGCCGCTAGATCGCACGCAACTTATTGTTATGCGTCCAGTCTAAATCATTACGTAACGGGAGGACGCCTATGTCAATGTGCGCTAAAGGGCTAACAGGTCTGTTGCTGACCTGTACGCTGGTTTTAACAGGTTGTGTCTCAATTCCGGACAGCCTGCAGGGCAGTTCACCGCAGCCGCAACAGGATTTGTTGCGGGTCATGAACGATCCGGCCATCTATACCGGCCAGGAGTCACGTTTTGGCGGTAAGGTGGTGAATGTCACTAACCTTAACGGTAAAACCCGGCTGGAGATCGCCACGCAACCGCTGGATGAGAGTGCCCGTCCACGGCTGGGAGCGGCTTCGGTGGGTCGCATCTATGCCGATATCCACGGTTTCGTCGATCCGGTGGATGTGAGAGATCAGTTTGTAACGGTGCTGGGCAACATCAAAGGCACTGAGCCCGGTAAAATTGGCGAGGCGAACTACAAATTTGTGGTGATTGATGTGCGCGGCTATCAGCGCTGGCATCTGACCCGACAGGTGATGTCGCCGCCGCAGCCGATCGATCCGTGGATCTGGTATGGACCGACGCGTCATCGTCCCGGCTATTGGGGACCGAATCCCTACTGGGGAATGTACAGCAGCGGTCCGGCACAGGTCGAAACCATTCTGACTGAGTGATAGGGCAGTCACACTTTTCTGGCCCGGTAGCGCTGGTCGCCGCCGGGCTTTTTATTTGTCTGTTTTAACAGCACGAAATTTAGTGATGGACTTCGCAACCTCAACATGCCGAAACAGGCAAACTGGTACAATCAGTTAAAATATTGTTAACAAACCAGATTGGCTGAGGCAGCGATGGAAATACAACATGATTATCGGGGTGGATCCTTGAATAAGGTTTGGCTTAAACGCTACCCGGCTGATGTGCCAGCCGAAATAAGTGCAGATCGTTATACTTCGCTGGTGGATCTGTTTGAGCAGGCCGCCAAACGCTACGCCGATCAACCTGCATTCTGGAACATGGGTCAGAAGATGACCTATCGCCAACTGGAAGAGAAAAGCCGCGCGTTTGCGGCTTATCTGCAACAGCAGCTTGGTTTGAAAGCCGGCGATCGGGTCGCGCTGATGATGCCTAACCTGCTGCAGTATCCGGTGGCGCTGTTCGGCGTACTCCGCGCCGGCATGGTGGTTGTGAATGTGAATCCGCTCTATACGCCGCGCGAACTCAAGCACCAGCTGAATGACAGCGGTGCCAGCGCCATCGTTATTGTCTCCAACTTTGCCCATACGCTGGAAAAGGTAGTGGCGGAGACCGCTGTGCGCCACGTGATTCTGACCCGAATGGGCGATCAGCTGGCACCGGTCAAGGCGACGCTGGTTAATTTCGTGGTCAAATACGTCAAGCGACTGGTACCGAAATACCATTTGCCCGGCGCAATCTCGTTTCGTCAGGTAATGGAGCAGGGTGCCACGCTCACGTATCAGCGTCCGACGGTCAGCAATGACGATCTCGCTTTCCTGCAATATACCGGCGGCACTACCGGCATCGCCAAAGGCGCGATGCTGACTCATCGCAATATGCAGGCCAATCTGGAACAGACCAAAGCTACCTACGGTAAAGTTCTGCGCGACGGCAAAGAGTGTGTGGTCACGGCGCTGCCGCTCTATCACATCTTTGCCTTAACGGTGAATGGCCTGCTGTTCCTGGAGCTGGGCGGTCAGAATCTGTTGATTACCAATCCGCGCGACATCCCTGGCTTTGTTAAAGAGCTGTCGAAGTTTCCGTTTACCGCCATCACCGGCGTCAACACGCTGTTCAACGCGCTGCTGAATGATGAACAGTTCAATAAGCTCGACTTCAGTACGCTGCGGCTGTCAGCCGGGGGCGGGATGGCGGTGCAGAAAGCGGTGGCGGAACGCTGGGAAAAACTGACCGGTCACTATCTGCTGGAAGGCTACGGGCTGACGGAATGCTCGCCGCTGGTGTCGGTCAATCCTTACGATATCAGTTGCCACACCGGCAGCATTGGCTTACCGGTTCCCTCAACCGATGTGTTGATTCTGGATGATAACGGCAATGAGGTTTCACCAGGCGAACCGGGTGAACTGTGTATCAGCGGCCCACAGGTGATGCTCGGCTACTGGCAGCGCCCGGATGCCACGGAGGAAGTGCTGAAAAATGGCTGGCTCCATAGCGGCGATATTGTTACCGTTGATCAGGAAGGCTTTATTCGCATCGTCGATCGTAAGAAGGATATGATTCTGGTATCCGGCTTCAATGTTTATCCCAACGAGATCGAAGATGTGCTGATGCAACATCCGAAAGTACGTGAAGCGGCCGCGATCGGCGTGCCCAGCGATCTTTCCGGCGAGGCGGTGAAAGTCTGCGTGGTGAAAAAAGATGCCTCACTGACTAAAGAAGAGTTGCTAGACCACTGTCGCCGTCAGCTGACCGGATACAAAGTGCCGAAAATTATTGAGTTTCGTGATGAGCTGCCAAAAACCAACGTCGGCAAGATTCTGCGACGCGAATTGCGCGACGAAGTAAAAGCCAGCGCAAGCTAAGCCCTGGCAAGGATTCAGGTTAGACGCCGGCATGTCCGGCGTTTTTATTGTTTTTAACATGGAGCACCGCACGTTGTTGGCTGCGGTGAAAAACTAGACGTGAATTATTCTCTGATTGACCAGGATGAACAACTGGCTGAAGTCTGCCAGAAAGCGCGCCAGCATACGGCAGTGGCACTGGATACTGAATTCGTCCGCACCCGGACTTACTACCCGCAGCTCGGTTTGATCCAGCTGTTCGACGATCACCAGTTAGTGCTGATCGATCCCCTTGCGATCCGTGACTGGTCACCGTTTATCGCGTTGCTGACCGACACCGCAGTGACCAAATTCCTGCACGCCGGCGGCGAAGATCTGGAAGTCTTCCTGCACCGCTTTGGCGTCCTGCCACAGCCGATGATCGATACTCAGATTCTGGCGGCGTTCTCCGGCCAGCCGCTGTCGTGGGGCTTTGCCTCAATGGTGGCGCATTTTACCCAGGTCGAACTGGATAAGAGCGAGTCGCGTACCGACTGGTTAGCGCGTCCGCTGACCGAGCGTCAATGTCAGTATGCCGCGGCGGATGTGCACTATCTGCTGCCGATTGCCCATCAGCTGATGGTGCAGACCGAGGCGGCAGGCAACATGGCGGCTGCACTGAGTGAGTGTGACAATTTGTGCCAGCGTCGCCTCGACAGCTTAGCGCCTGAAGAAGCGTGGCGTGATATCACCAACGCCTGGCAACTGCGTCCGCGTCAGCTGGCAGCCCTGCAACGACTGGCCGCATGGCGTCTGAAGCTGGCGCGTGAAAAGGATATGGCGGTTAACTTTGTGGTGCGCGAAGAGCATCTGTGGAAAGTGGCGCGCTTCATGCCAGGTTCGCTGGGCGAACTGGACCATCTCGGCCTGTCCGGTCATGAGATCCGTTTCCACGGTAAAACGCTGGTGGCGCTGGTGGCAGAAGCCCAGGCGCTGGATGAGAGTGAACTGCCTGCGGCGCTCGGCAATCTGATCGACCATCCGCATTACAAGCAGGTGTTCAAGGCGATGAAAGCGCTGGTGCAGCAGGTGAGTGAGCAGAGCGGATTCAGTCAGGAATTACTGGCGTCACGGCGTCAGATCAACCAGGTTCTGAGCCAGCACTGGGGATTGAAGCCACAGGGACGTCAGCCGGAGTTACTGACTGGATGGCGCGGCGAATTGCTTAAACCCGGCATAGAGAAGATTCTGGCCGAGGTGTGACCGATAAAATTTCCCCTGCAACAGCGCAGGGGAAATTCAGGAAACGGTCAGCGTCATTTAGTCACTTCTTCCGTTTCCGGTAGCGTAACGTTCAGCTCCAGAATGGAGATATCGTCACCTTTCTGATCGAGCTGAACCGTGACCATTTCCGGATCGATTTTCACATATTTGCAAATCACTTCCAGAATGTCGCGCTTAAGTTGCGGAAGATAGTGGGGCTCACTGTCGCCCCTTCTGCGTTCTGCCACGATAATCTGCAGCCTTTCCTTGGCTATATTGGCAGTGTTCTTCTTCCGGGATAAAAAGAAATCAAGTAATGCCATGGTTTATCCCCCGAACAGGCGTTTCAGGAAACCCTTCTTCTCTTCTTCAATAAAGCGGAAGGGGCGAACTTCACCGAGCAACCGTTCAACGGTATCGGCATAGGCTTTGCCAGCATCTGATTCACCATCAAGGATCACCGGCTCGCCCTGGTTAGAGGCACGTAACACCGATTGATCTTCCGGGATCACGCCGACCAGAGGAATGCGTAAAATTTCCAGCACATCTTCCATGCTCAGCATATCGCCACGATTAACACGGCCCGGGTTGTATCGGGTCAGCAGCAGATGCTCCTTAACCGGCTCCTGGCTGTTTTCAGCGCGACGGGATTTTGACGAGATGATGCCGAGAATACGGTCTGAGTCACGTACCGATGAGACTTCCGGGTTAGTGGTGATGATCGCTTCATCAGCGAAGTAAAGCGCCATCAGTGCACCGGTTTCAATCCCTGCTGGCGAGTCGCAGACGATGAAATCGAACTCCATCGCCGCTAAATCGTTCAGTACTTTTTCGACGCCTTCACGGGTCAGTGCATCTTTGTCGCGGGTCTGTGACGCAGGCAGAATATAGAGCTGCTCGGTACGTTTATCGCGAATCAACGCCTGATTCAGCGACGCATCGCCCTGAATCACGTTGACGAAGTCGTAGACCACGCGTCGTTCACAACCCATGATCAAATCGAGGTTACGCAGGCCGATATCGAAATCGATAACGACCGTTTTTTTGCCTTTCTGCGCTAAACCGGTGGCGATGGCCGCGCTTGACGTGGTCTTACCAACGCCCCCTTTACCGGATGTAACTACAATAATGCGTGCCATAAATGTTGATTTCCTTAACAAAAGAAAAGGGGCCTAATTAAGTGTCTGGATGGTGAGCGCGCCATCCTGCAGGCAAAGGCGCGCCGCTTTACCAAAATACGCTTCGGGGATCTGATCCATGATCCAGTATTCGCCCGCTATCGAGACCAGCTCTGCTGCCAGATTGGTACAGAAAATCTGACAGTTGCGGTCTCCGCTGGCACCGGCGAGCGCGCGACCGCGCATCATGCCGTAAATATGAATGTTGCCGTCGGCAACCAGTTCGGCGCCGGCACTGACGCTGCTGGTGATGATTAAATCAGCGTCACGGGCATAAATTTGCTGACCCGAACGCACCGGGGTATTCACGATGCGGGTTTTTGCTGCCATCACCGGCTCAGCGGCGACCGGCTGAGGTTCCGGCACGGCGGCCGGGACGTCACTGCGCGTTTTCGCCTCTTTACCTTCCGCCAGAACCGGCAAGCCAGCGCGGGCGATCATGCGTTTCAGCGCGTCATCTTTGCAGCCGCTGACGCCGACAATCCGCAAACCGGTGGCGATAATCGCCTGCTGTAGCTGCTTCCAGTTAATATCGGCACTTAAAGCCGCAACGTTCAGCACCACCGGGGCGTTTTTCAGAAAATCCGGAGCCTGGTCAATCTTGTCCTGAAGTGCCTTACGAATCACCGCGGGATCGTGGTGATGCAGATGGACGACAGATAGGGTGAAACTGCTACCTTTGAATTCGATTGGCGTTTGCGACATCTGTCCCGACTCAGTCCTGTTTTCACTACCGCTGGCTAAGCGATGATAAAATCATCATTAAAGCGCCAACGGTGAATATTCGAAGTTCTGCAAGCATGTTATAGTTACAGCTATATTCAGACAAGCCTCAACGCTGGTTAATTCGAGTAAAAAATATGTTTTGTGTGATCTACAGAAGCCCGTTGCGCGACCAGACTTATCTCTATGTTGAAAAAAAAGACGATTTCTCTCGCGTTCCGCCAGAGTTGCTGAAAGGGTTTGGCAAGCCGCAACTGGCGATGGTGCTAAAGCTGGCGGGCCGTGACAGGCTGGCTAATGCGGATATCAATAAAGTAAAGCAGGGATTGAGTGAGCAGGGCTATTATTTACAACTCCCGCCGCCGATAGAAAGTCTGCTTACCGTTCATCTGCAGACAGATAAAAAAGTTTAATTCAGATTCATCTGTAAATATTAATCCTGTCGCTCTGATGCCGTCAGGATTAATATTTTTCTGGCCCCGCTAAAATTAACTGTACTGCTTATCTATCCAGTCATTTTTAAATCGCCTGCCTGATATTTAACGTCATTTGTACGTTTATTCATCACTTCAGCGTGCTGATTCACGCTTTTTGACAAATTCTCCACCCCGGACCGGTAAAAGCGTCTTATTATCAGGCGATGAGGTTGGCATTTCGATCAACACAGCCGCAAACATCGACCCGCCAGCCACGCTGGCATCACACCTAACCTACGCAGGGGATAAGCATGTATCAGCATCGTAACTGGCAAGGCGCTCTGTTGGATTTTCCGGTCAGCAAAGTGGTTTGCGTTGGCAGCAACTATGCGAAACACATTAAGGAAATGGGCAGCGCCAAACCCACCGAACCGGTCATTTTTATCAAGCCGGAAACTTCACTGTGTGATTTGCGTCAGCCGCTGTCGATTCCGGATGCGTTTGGCGAAGTTCATCACGAGGTTGAGCTGGCTGTCCTGATTGGCGCAACCCTTAAGCAGGCGACAGAAGCGCATGTGGCGCAGGCGATTGCCGGCTACGGCGTGGCGCTTGATTTAACGCTGCGTGACCTGCAGGCAGGGCTGAAGAAAGCGGGCCAGCCGTGGGAAAAATCGAAAGGTTTCGATAATTCCTGTCCGATTTCCGGTTTTATCCCGGCCGCTGAATTCAGTGATGACCCGCAGAATACCGAACTTAAGCTGCGGGTGAATGGTGAGGTGCGTCAGCACGGTTCCACCGCGGATATGATCCATAAAATCCTGCCGCTGATTGCCCACATGAGCCAGTATTTCACCCTGCGCGCCGGTGATGTGATCCTGACCGGAACCCCGGAAGGGGTCGGCCCGATGCGCTCTGGCGACACGCTGGAAGTGTCACTGGCCGGACACGGCATCAGCACGCGCGTACTGTAAAACTTGCATCGCCGCACCAGAGGCTTTATAAGGTGCGGTTTACGCTAAACCCGGACAATCATCATGACTGACACCCCTTTCTGGCAACACAAACGCCTGGCACAAATGAGCGATGAGGAATGGGAATCCTTGTGTGATGGTTGTGGGCAGTGTTGTCTGAATAAGCTGCAGGATGCCGACACCGATGAGATCTACTTCACCAACGTCGCCTGTAATCAGCTGAATATCAAAACCTGCCAGTGCCGCAATTATGAACGTCGCTTCGAACTTGAAGAGGATTGCATCAAGCTGACGCGCGAGAACCTCACCACCTTCGACTGGCTGCCGCGCACCTGCGCCTATCGCCTGTTGGGTGAGGGCAAGCCGCTGCCAGCCTGGCATCCGCTGCGTGCTGGCTCAAAAAAAGAGATGCACGCCCAGCGGATTTCAGTACGTTACATTGCGGTGCGGGAGAGTGAAGTGCGCGACTGGGAAGATCACATTATCGATCGACCTGACCGCAACGGCTAACTGCCGGGATCATCATTAAAAAAGGCTGCCAGTGGCAGCCTTTTTGCTATCTGCGACTAACCAGTTTGTTATCAGCGACTAAACAGATCGCGGCGTTTCGCTTTAAACGGCTGGGCAATCAGTACCAGCAGCGCGACCAGCAGGTAAGCAGCGAACACCACGATCATCCACTGCGGCATGCTGAAGGTCAGGAAGGTCCAGCTGCGCTCTGCACAATCGCCGCTGGCGAGAAACACCGACGGCAGCCATTTATCCAGCGGTAAGCCACTGGGGAAACGTGCCGCAAAGTCACAGGTGGTAAAAGGATTGGGATGCAGCTGAATCATGGTGTGTTCATAGGAGAGGCGCAAACCTTGCCAGGCGCTATATAACCACAACGCCAGCGCCACCAGCCGTAACGGCGTTTTTGGCGCAATGGCACCGATCAGACCCGCACCCATTACGCCGAATAAGGCATTGCGTTCATAGATACACATTACGCAGGGCTTGAGACCCATGACATGCTGGAACCATAACGCCGTAAGTTCCAGCGCCAGCGCTGTCAGGGCCAGTAATAACCAGGCTCCGCGACCACGAGAACATTGATTCAGATATCGTAACATATTGCATTCCCTGTAAACGTTAATGCCTCGCAGTGTAAACCAAAAGCGCCGCCAAACCAGCCTGGCGCAGGGAAAAATCATGTTCAAATATGACCTGAACCTGATCCAGACCGGCTAAAAGGTTTACAGGTGCGGCGGTAAAAGCCATCCCAGACTGAGCAGGCTGTCGGTATACGGCACCAGCAGAAAGTGGATTGCCAGATAGCCGATCAGCGACAGTACCACGGTAAACGGCAGTGCCATCCAAACCATCCGTCCGTATGAGAGACGAATCAGTGGTGCCAGGGCCGAGGTCAGCAGGAACAGGAACGCCGCCTGGCCATTCGGTGTGGCGACTGACGGCAGATTGGTACCGGTGTTGATCGCCACCGCCAGCAACTCAAACTGCCGGGCGTCAATCGCGCCACGATCAAAGGCATGACGCGCCTCATTGATATAAACCGATCCGACGAAGACGTTATCTGAAATGGACGAGAGCAGGCCGTTGAAGACGTAGAACCACTTAAGCTGGGCGTCGGGCTCCGTGCTGAGCACAAAGGTGACCAGCGGTGCAAACAGTTGCTGCTCAATGATCACCGCCACGATAGCAAAAAACACCGTCAGCAATGCGGTAAAGGGCAGCGCTTCGGTGAACGCCTGACCAATCGCATGCTCATCGGTGATGCCGCACAGCGCCGTCGCCATAATAATCACCGATAGCCCAATCAGACCGACCTCTGCCAGATGAAACGCCAGCGCGACAATTAACCAGATGCCAATCACCGCCTGAATCCACAGTTTCAGCTTCTCCTGGCGGGTACGCTGTGCAGCGTTCTGCTGTTCACTCTCTTCCAGCAGTTGACGCACGCTGGCGGGCAGGGTGGCACCATAGCCAAACCAGCGGAATTTTTCGACCAGCACGCTGGTGACGATGCCGAAGATCAGTACCGGGACCGTTACCGGCGCCATCCGCAGAAAGAACTGGACGAAGTCCCAGCTGGCGGCATGGGCAATAATCAGGTTTTGCGGTTCTCCCACCATGGTCATCACGCCACCCAGTGCGGTACCGACGCCCGCCTGCATCATCAGGCTGCGCAGAAAGGCCCGGAACTGTTCCAGCGTCTCACGCTGCGCCAGCGGATGATGCTGATATTGCGGATCCGAGGCGACACGGTGATAGATCTCATAAAAGCTGACGGCCACGCTGATCACCACGGCCAGTACCGTCAGTGCGTCAAGGAAGGCGGAAAGAAAGGCGGCGGCCAGACAGAACGTCACGCCGAGCAGCACTTTTGAGCGGATGGACAGCAGCAGGTGGGTAAAGACAAACAGCAGCAGCTGCTTCATAAAGAAGATGCCCGCCACCATAAAGATCAGCAGCAACAGCACTTCCAGATTATTTGCCAGCTCGGTTTTGACCTGATCAGCGCTGGCCATGCCGATAATTATCGCCTCAACCGCCAGCAGGCCGCCTGGCAACAGCGGATGGCATTTAAGCGCCATGCCGAGGGTAAAAATAAATTCCGCTACCAGCAACCAGCCGGCGGCAAACGGGCTGACAAACGCATAAATCAACGGATTCACGATCAGGAAAACCAGCATTAATGCTTTATACCAGTCGGGCGACTGGCCGAGAAAATTCCGTTTTAACGCCTGCCCATATGTCATATCCATCGGAATAAGTATCCTGTTGTTGTGTATGGATTTCTGCCGCAAAGAATAATCCTTAGCGGGGCCTGGCGCAAATTAGCACGGTTCCACCGTGAGTCAGCCCTGAAAATTGGCTCTGCGTCCGGTTTAAATAGTTGCGCAGGCTATATCCGCTATAGGGCGTCTGGTATGATGAGTGCCCATCACAATTAAGAAAGCAACGAGAACACACTGCTATGGTAATTAAGGCTCAGAGCCCAGCGGGATTTGCTGAAGAGTATATTATTGAAAGCATCTGGAACAGCCGCTTTCCGCCAGGGTCGATTCTTCCTGCTGAACGTGAGCTTTCTGAATTGATTGGGGTAACACGTACCACCCTGCGTGAAGTGCTACAGCGCCTGGCGCGTGATGGCTGGCTGACCATTCAGCACGGTAAACCGACCCGGGTCAATGACTTCTGGGAAACCTCCGGACTGAATATTCTGGAAACCCTGGCGCGTCTCGATCACGACAGCGTGCCGGTGTTGATCGATAACCTGCTGTCGGTTCGCACCAATATATCGTCAATTTTTATCAGTCGTGCCCTGCGTCATCATCCGGAAAAAGCGCGTGAAGTGCTGGAAACCGTCGCCAGTGCCGACGACCAGGCGGATGCCTATACCGAACTCGACTACCGGATATTCCGCGGTCTGGCGTTTGCCTCCGGCAACCCCATCTACGGCTTGATCCTGAATGGGCTGAAAGGGCTCTATACCCGGGTAGGACGTCACTACTTCTCCAACCCGGAAGCGCGTCAGGTGGCGCGTGATTTCTACCTCTCGCTGCTGGCGCTGTGCGATAAAGAACCGAGCCAGGATGAGATCGTGGATGCGGTGCGCAACTACGGCCGTCGCAGCGGTGAAATCTGGCACAGCATGCAAAAAAGCATGCCGGATGACCTCGGCAGTAAACGCTAAAAAAAACCGGACATCACGTCCGGTTTTTATTCTCAGGTTACAGTGGTGAACCGCGTGGGGGATTGCGATCCAGCAGCTCAACGCTGCCATCTTCATTCTGCTGCTCCAGAATCACATCAAATCCCCACAGACGATGGACATGCTTCAGCACTTCGCGCCGGCTTTTATCCAGCGGGGTGCGACTCTGCGGCACATAGCGCAACGTCAGCGATCGATCGCCACGTAAGTCCACGTTATAAACCTGAATGTTAGGCTCCAGATTGCTCAGGTTGTACTGGGCCGACAGCTGCTGGCGAATCGCCCGGTAGCCCGCTTCATCGTGGATAGCCGCAATCTCAAGGTAATTATTGCGGTCATCATCCAGCACGGTAAACAGCCGGAAGTCACGCATCACTTTCGGCGACAGGAACTGGCTGATGAAGCTCTCATCCTTGAATTCACGCATCGCGAAGTGCAGGGTTTCCAGCCAGTCCGAACCGGCGATATCCGGGAACCAGTAGCGATCCTCTTCGGTCGGTGACTGACAGATACGTTTGATGTCCTGGAACATCGCAAACCCTAAGGCGTAAGGGTTGATGCCGTTGTACCACTGGCTATTGTACGGCGGCTGAAACACCACGTTAGTGTGGCTGTGCAGGAACTCCATCATGAAGCGTTCCGACACTTTGCCTTCGTCATACAGATGGTTAAGGATGGTGTAGTGCCAGAAGGTGGCCCAGCCTTCGTTCATCACCTGCGTCTGCTTTTGCGGATAGAAATACTGGCTCACCTTACGCACGATGCGCAGGATTTCACGCTGCCACGGCTCCAGCAACGGCGCGTTCTTTTCCATAAAGTAGAGCAGGTTCTCCTGCGGTTCAGACGGATAACGCGCTGCTTCAACCTGCACCGTCTCTTTTTCACGCCGTGGCAGAGTACGCCACAGGGTATTTACCTGGCTTTGCAGATACTCTTCGCGGCTCTTCTGTCGCGCTTTCTCCTCCTGCAGCGAGATCTTCTGCGGCCGTTTATAACGGTCAACGCCGTAGTTCATCAGCGCGTGACAGGAGTCGAGCAGTCGTTCGACTTCCTCAACGCCGTAGCGCTCCTCGCAATCACTGATGTAATTTTTGGCAAATAGCAGGTAATCAACTATCGAACCAGCGTCGGTCCAGCTGCGGAACAGGTAGTTATTTTTGAAGAAAGAGTTATGACCGTAACAGGCGTGCGCCATCACCAGCGCCTGCATGGTCATGGTGTTCTCTTCCATCAGATAAGCGATGCAGGGATTGGAGTTGATTACAATCTCGTAGGCCAGACCCTGCTGACCATGCTTGTAGCGCTGTTCGGTTTCAATGAACTTCTTACCGAATGACCAGTGTGAATAATTGATCGGCATACCGACGCTGGAATAAGCGTCCATCATCTGCTCAGAGGTGATCACTTCGATTTGGTGCGGATAGGTATCGAGCCGGTAGAGTTTCGCCACGCGGTCGATCTCGGCTAAGTAGACATCGAGGAGTTCAAATGTCCAGTCTGGTCCGTCATTGAGTCGTTTGCTGTCCTTGATGGGATCGTCAAAGATTGTCGTCATAGCGCACCTCTTTTTTTGCAAACTGGCTGACCCGAAAGGCAACCCGTTCCGGTTATTTAAGGCTTCATCCTGAGAAAGGGAACCCGAAAAAAACTGAGCGAACACAACAATGATAGCCCACTGTCGCTTATCCGAAATGCGAACTCAAATGAATTCTTTGGCAGAAAATCATTCAGAGTGGATTGATGTGGAATTTAATAGCCTTTAACTCGACCATAAATTTAAAATCTGGAATATAATCCTGTTTATAAGCGGTTTGTATGGGGTTGAATGATTCTCCTGCCAAAAGCAGATTTAACTGGCTTCGTTGTCATTTATTTCTGAATTGGCCCGATAAGGCGGATAAATCTCTGTATTTTGCGCGGCGATATGATTTTAGTTACCTGTTAAGTAAAAAAGATGTGAAATAGTTGCTGAAATTTCGGGGTGATATCTGCTGAGTGAATCCGCTGAATGTCGCCTGATGAACAGTGAATTATGCTTTTACATGCCGGGTGGGGGACATATGCACGTTGTGATTCTGGGAAGTGGTGTGGTAGGTGTAGCCAGCGCGTGGTATCTGGCGCGGGCCGGACATCAGGTGACGGTGATTGATCGTCAGCCTGCCGCGGCGCTGGAGACCAGCGCGGGCAATGCCGGGCAGATTTCGCCAGGCTATGCGGCGCCCTGGGCGGCGCCGGGCGTGCCGCTGAAAGCGGTTAAATGGATGTTTCAGCGGCATGCACCGCTGGCGGTGCGGCTGGATGGCAGCAGCTTCCAGCTGGAATGGATGTGGCAGATGTTACGTAACTGCGATATCAACCACTATCAGCAGAATAAAAGCCGGATGGTGCGGATTGCGGAATACAGCCGCGATTGCCTGAAAGCGCTGCGCGCCGAAACCGGTATCGCCTATGAAGGTCGGCAGGGCGGCACCCTGCAACTGTTCCGCACCCAACAGCAGTACGACAGCGCCAGCAAAGATATCGCGGTGCTACGCGAAGCGGGCGTGCCCTACGAATTGCTGGAAGCGCATCAGCTGGCGCGGGTTGAACCGGCGCTGGCGGCCACCCAGCATAAACTGACCGGCGGTTTACGCCTGCCGAATGATGAAACTGGCGACTGCCAGCTGTTTACCCAGCGGCTGGCAAAGATGGCAGAACAGGCCGGCGTGGTGTTCCGCTTCAATACCCCCATCGATCACCTGCTGCGCGACGGTAACCGCATCTACGGCGTGAAGTGCGGCGAGGAGATCATCAAAGCGGATCAGTATGTGGTAGCGCTGGGTTCCTACTCCACCGCGCTGCTGCGCAACGTGGTCGACATCCCGGTCTATCCGCTGAAAGGCTATTCGCTCACCATCCCGATTAAAAATCCGGATGCCGCCCCGGTCTCCACCATTCTCGACGAAACCTACAAAGTCGCGGTAACCCGCTTTGACGATCGTATCCGGGTTGGCGGCATGGCGGAAATCGTTGGTTTTAACACCAGACTGACCGAAGCACGGCGGGAAACGCTGGAGATGGTGGTCAGTGATCTCTATCCTGAAGGCGGTCATCTGGCGCAGGCCAGCTTCTGGACCGGATTGCGTCCCATGACGCCTGACGGTACGCCAATTGTCGGTGCGACCCCGGTGGCTAACCTCTGGCTCAACACCGGTCACGGGACACTGGGCTGGACGATGGCCTGCGGTTCAGGTCAGCTGCTGGCCGATCTGATTTCCGGCAAAAAACCGTCGATCGCCGCGGATGACTTATCGGTGTTTCGCTATTTACCCGGTTTCGTGGCGAGTGCTTCGCCACTGCGTAACGCCAACGCTACTCGTTAAGCTCTCAGGGAGAGGAAGGATGTCACGTCCGATTGTCGCTACCATCAATCAGCAGGCATTGCGGCATAACCTGGCGGTGGTTCGCCAGGCCGCGCCTGCGTCCCGCGTCTGGTCGGTGGTTAAGGCTAACGCTTACGGTCATGGTCTTGCCCGCGTCTGGGAAAGTCTGGCCACCACCGACGGTTTTGCCCTGCTTAATCTGGAAGAGGCGATTCTGCTGCGCGAGCAGGGCTGGAAAAAACCGATCCTGCTGCTGGAGGGATTTTTTCAGCCAGAGGATCTGCAGCTGATCGATCGCTATCGCCTGACCACCAGCGTGCACAGTAACTGGCAGATTAAAGCGCTGGCTAACGCGACGCTGTCGGCACCGGTTGATAT
This sequence comes from Pantoea brenneri, assembly GCF_038594305.1. Classification (NCBI taxonomy): domain Bacteria; kingdom Pseudomonadati; phylum Pseudomonadota; class Gammaproteobacteria; order Enterobacterales; family Erwiniaceae; genus Pantoea; species Pantoea brenneri. The sequence goes on from NZ_JBCGBG010000001.1 coordinate 908,299, forward strand.
CTATCTTAAGGTCAACAGCGGGATGAACCGGCTCGGTTTCCGGCCCGAACAGGTGAATGCAGCGTGGCAGAAACTGCGCGCACTTAACAACGTCGCTGAAATGACGCTGATGGCCCACTTCGCGGATGCGGAGAATCCCGACGGCATTATCGTTCCGCTGCAGCGGATTGAACAAGCGGCCGAGGGGCTTAACTGCCCGCGATCGCTGTCCAACTCTGCCTGTACCCTGTGGCACCCTGAAGCGCATTATGACTGGGTGCGGCCCGGCATTATTTTGTATGGCGCGTCACCGAGCGGCGACTGGCAGGATATTGCCAGCAGCGGTCTGGAACCGGTGATGACGCTGAGCAGTGAGATTATCGGCATTCAGCAGCTGCAGGCGGGTGATGGCGTCGGCTATGGCTACCGTTATCATGCCACCCAGGCGCAGCGGATTGGCGTAGTGGCCTGTGGCTATGCGGATGGCTATCCGCGCCATGCGCCTACCGGAACGCCGGTCAGCGTTGATGGGATCATGACTCAGGTAGTGGGTGCGGTATCAATGGACATGATCACCGTCGATCTGACTCCCTGTCCGCAGGCCGGAATCGGCTCGCGGGTGGAATTGTGGGGCGAACAGGTGAAAATCGATCAGGTGGCAAAAGCGGCCGGAACGGTAGGGTACGAACTGATGTGCGCACTGGCTCCCCGCGTTCCGGTTCAGCTAAGTTAAATTCAGGTCAGCGCGGTCACCCGGCCGCGCATCTTCCTGCTGCAGCGCCAGGCGATCAACGCCAGTATGGCACCCAGCAACATCATCAGGCTCAGTGACAGCTTCTCAGCCACCGGCAGCGCCACGATAACCAGGCTGCCTGCCGCACCGCCCGCCATCTGAATAAATCCCTGTAAGGCGGATGCCACCCCAGCCTGTTGCTGATACGGCTCCAGTGCATAGCTGGTGGCCGGACCGACGGTAAACGCCAGTCCCGCGACTGATACCGCCACCGGGAACATATACAGCGCCCAGTGAGTCTGCATTGACGCCGGGAACAGCATCATTCCTGCCAGCAAAAGCAGCGCGCCCAGCAGCATAGTGACAAACCCCATCGCCAGACAGAAAGGCCGTCCCGCTTTGCGGATGGTTTTATTGACGAACACACTGACGAACATAATCCAGAAGCCGTTAGCGCCAAAGGCAAAGGAGAACTGAATCGGCGATAAGCCACCCTCGGTCATCAAAACCTGCGGAGCCAGCGAGACATAGGTCAGCACCATGCCCAGAGCGCCCGCATTGGCAAAGGCAAAGGCGAGGAAGCGTGGCTGACGCAGAATGGCGGCATACTGCGCAATCGGCAGGCCTTTGACCCGCAGAGTATCGGCCGGACGCGTTTCCGGCAGCCAGATAATCACCAGCAGCATGATCAGCGCGCCGTAGCCGCACAGGAACCAGAAGGGCGCGCGCCAGTCAAAGGCGCTGGCCAGCAGGCCACCCAGCAGCGGTGCCAGGGCCGGCACGATGTTTAACGCGCCATTCAGAAAGCCGTAGGCGCGTGCCGCATCATCACCGCTCAGACGGTCACGTACGCCGCTGAAGGCGACCACCGCACTACAACAGACGCCACAGCCCTGCACCAGACGGGCAATCAGGAACAGCGGAAACGAGGTGGCCGTGGCGGCGATGACGCTGCCTGCGATGTAAAGCGCCAGCCCCAGCAGGGCGATCGGCTTGCGACCGTAGTTATCCACCAGCGGACCGGTCACCAGTTGTCCCAGTCCCATCACCAGCAGAAACAGGGGAATGGTGGTCTGCACCAGATTGACCGGGGTATTCAGCCCTTCCGCAATCTGCGGCAGTGTGGGCAAATAGAGATCGATGCCTAAAGGTGCCAGCAGCACCAGGCTCAATAACAGTAGAGTAAATTTTTGCATAACGACCAGAGGGTAAACGTTCTGTTAAAAAACGAGCCGCAGAGGGTAATGATTCAGGGCGAAAAAAGATAGAGGGGAACGTGCGGAAGTTGCGATGCCTGCTGTAAACAGGCATCGCATAACAGGTTTAGTAAGCACCGTCACGGCGCAGTACCACCCCGGCGGTTTTGAACAGAATGGCGATATCGGTCCACAGCGCCCAGTTTTTGACATACCAGGAGTCAAAGTAGACGCGGGTATCATAATCAATGTCATTACGTCCGCTGACCTGCCACAAGCCGGTCATTCCGGGCTTCGCCATCAGATAGTAATCGACATCGCCAGCATAACGTTCCAGCTCCGCTTCAATCACCGGACGCGGCCCGACCAGACTCATCTCGCCACGGATCACGTTCCACAGCTGCGGCAGCTCATCCAGACTGGTTTTACGCAGGAAGCCACCGATCTTTGTAATGCGCGGATCGTTCTTCAGTTTAAAGTCCTTATCCCACTCAATGCGCGCCGCTTCGCTGGTGGCCAGCAGATTCTCCAGCACTTCCTTCGAGTTGGTGACCATTGAACGGAACTTAAGGCATTTAAACTTCTTACCATCCTGGCCGACGCGCTCATGGCCGTAAATCGCGTTGCCGCCGTCGCGTTTCACCATGTAGCAGAGCAGGGCGAAAATCGGACCGAGAAACAGCAGCAGCATCGAAGCGACAATCAGGTCAAAGGCGCGCTTCAGGAACCGCGACGAGTATTTGGCCAGGTTGTTGCTGACCCGCAGGATCATCACTTCATGGCTGAAGATAAACGACATGTCGGTACCGTAGAGCGGCACACCGCGCAGGGTCGGGATCACTGAGACAGAGCGACAGTTCATCTTCGACAGGAACTTCAGCCAGCGGTCGCGCATCGGTTGCTGCTCATATTCCATCGCCACAATAAACTGCACGTTGTCGCGGTCGATAGTTTGCCAGTTGATATCTTTCCAGGTGATCACCGGCACGCCATTAACCGTTTGCTGCGCCGGTACGTCATCTACCGAGATAAATGCCTGCACGTTATAGCCGAGGATCTCCTCGCTCTGCAGCGCGGCGTAGGCTTCGGTGGCGTTACGGCCGGAACCAATAATAATGGTCTCTTTCTGCCACTGACCGGCTTTATTAATGGCGCGCTTAACCAACGCGCGCATTAACGGCAGCAGCAGCAGTGCGTACGTCCAGCTGAACACCCACACCATGCGGGAAAAATCCCACTTAGAGAAAGCAATCAGGGCGAGATCGAGCAGGGAGAAAACGAAAAGCGTCTTAACGATTTCTTTCAGCTCGAACCAAAAGGGTTTGCGATAGGTGTAGTGACGCAGGCGTACCCAGAACCAGCCGGTACACATGACGGACATAATAAACTGCGCGACAAAACGGTATTCAATTTGTTGCGGGGGAATAAAAGTATCCAGCTCTCCCCAAATACCCTGAATAGTGGCGGCCGATAAAAACAACGCCAGATTAAGTGCAATCAAATCAGAAAAACTCAGGGCGAACTTTACGATGATATTTTTACGCGTTCCGCTCCACGAGCGGCTCGGGTTATTCATTATCAATGTACTTGCCATAAAACCTGCTCTCTTTCTTAAGTAAAAGATGGCCTGACCAGAATCAAGTACGCGTTCAGGAGTGGGCTACTGATAAAATTAAAAAATAATTTTCAGTCTGTTGCAGTCAGTACAGCCAAACGAAGCTGCGAAAAGAGTGACTGACAAAGCGTGATGTCACTCACGAAATATTGCAGCGTTGAGAAAGAGTATGCAGGAGTTATTTGACAGAGTTAATACGGAAAAAATCTGAAAACATCAAAATTGATTAAAGTTTTAAAAGGGTAACTGATTGTTCTGGCAGGATAAAATAAGAGAAGGGGCGGTTATAACCAAACTGTTTAAGACTATTTTTAGGAATTACCGCCAGATTGTCCGACTGGCGGTAAGGCAGGCAACTCAGGCTGGCTTCTTCAAAATCCAGCGGTCCTGCTGTTTATCGTAATGCCCGATTTGCAGATTAACCGGTTCGCCGTCGATCCAGGCCGGAACGCTGGTATCACGATCCCAGCCATCCAGTTGCGTAATTAAGCCGGGATTAGTGTCACAGGGGATACTGACGGTGTCGGAGTTCTCACTGTCAAGATCGGCATCCACAATCTCATAACGTCCAATTTTAACCACGTGTCCCATTCATTTCTCCCGTTTATGCTGGCTTGAACTATTAGCTTAGTGCATCAGCAGAAATTAACGTGGCTGAATGATTAAGATTATTCCTTCTCTTCAGCTGGACGCACACCAATCTTCACGATCCGGTTATCTTCTTTCTCGGCGACGGTCCAGGTCAGCTGATTCCATTCCACCTGGTCGCCCACCACCGGCGCGCCACCCAGCATGCTGAGCATCAGTTGTCCCAGCGATTGCTGGTCATTGGTCGCCTCGTCCAGTTCGAGGCCGTAGATTTGCGCCACATCCCGCAGACGGGCTTCTGCATCGAGGATGAAGTCACCAAAGAAGCGCTGATCGAGAGAGACCGGCGGCGACTGACTGAACATCTTGCCGAGCGCCGGCAGATCGCGTTCGCGGCCAATCACGCAGATTACATCGTTCTCTTTCAGGCGCGTCCCGCCATTGGGGTGCATCAGCACATTGTCGCGGAACAGCGCCGCAATCCGGGTCTCACGCGGCATCTGCAAATCACGCAGCGCGGCACCGACACACCATTTATCGGCGCTGAGCTGATAAACAAACTGCTCCCACGGATTCTCCGGGTGAATATCCAGACCCACCCGGCTGATCGGCGAGGCGGTCGGCGGCACCACCACTTTGGCTTTTTTGGCGGCAAAGCCCAGCGAGGTGCCCTGTAGCATCAGCGACACCAGCACCACGAAGAAGGCAATATTGAAATAGAGCGAGGCGTTTTCCAATCCCGCCATCATCGGGAATACCGCCAGGATAATCGGCACCGCACCGCGTAAGCCCACCCAGCTGATAAAGAAACGTTCGCGGGTAGTGAAACTGCGGAACGGCAGCAGGCCAATAAACACCGACAACGGACGTGCCACCAGAATCAGCCACAGCGACAGGATCATCGCCGGCACGGCGATATGCCACAGGTCAGACGGGGTAACCAGCAGACCAAGCACGATGAACATCCCGATCTGACTCAGCCAGGCCATGCCGTCGAAGGTCTGCAAAATACCGTGACGGTTACGGATTGGGCTGTTGCCCAGTAGAAAGCCGCACAGGTAGACCGCGAGAATGCCGCTGCCTTCTAATACCGTGGTCAGGGCGAAAACCAGAATGCCGCCACTCAACGCCAGCAGCGGATAGAGCCCGCCAGCCAGGCTGATGCGGTTGATCAACTGTTGCAGCGCCCAGCCGCCGCCCAAACCTAGTACAATACCCAGCCCGAACTGCTGCACCAGATGCACCAGGAACATCCAGTCGAGCCCGGTCTGACCCTGCTCAATCATCTCAATCAGGGTAATGGTCAGAAACACCGCCATCGGGTCGTTACTGCCGGACTCAATCTCAAGGGTGGAGCTGACGCGCTCATTGAGCCCCTTATCGCCCAGCAGCGAGAACACCGCCGCCGCATCGGTTGAACCGATAATCGCGCCAATCAGAAAACCCTGCATCATATCCAGATTAAACAGCCAGGCCGCCACCACGCCGGTTAAGCCGGCGGTAATCATTACGCCGATGGTCGCCAGCGACAGGGCGGGCCCCAGCGCCACCTTAAACGAGCTGGCTTTGGTTCGCATGCCACCATCCAGCAGGATGATAGCCAGCGCCAGGTTGGAGATCAGATAAGCGGCGGGATAGTTATCAAAGGCGATACCGCCGATGCCATCAATCCCGGTCAGCATGCCGAGTGCCAGGAAGATAACCAGGATAGGAATGCCGAGGCGCGAGGAGAAAGAGCTGAGCAAAATGCTCGAGGCGACCAGCACGGAACCGATGATAAACAGACTGTAAACTATGGTGTGGTTCAAACCCGGGCTCCTGAGATATGGCGTTGAGTTGCATCAAATCATGACAAATGTCCATGCTATGTCTAAAAGATAATGTTTTATCAAGGAGTTGTCATGGTCAAAATGAAAATTATACGAATTGCTTATTGGCTTATGGAATCAGATTAATGTGAAGAATGAGGGAGTTGGCAGGCAAGGGGGAGAAAAACGACTGTTTTATCAGGTTATTCAGCAGATAAAAAACAAGCCGGTGATAAGCCGGCTTGGATGATCAGGCTTCGGCCGCCTGTTTATGAAACAGAGAACGGAACACCGGATAGATATCTTCCGGTTCGCGAATATGCTCTATCGCGAAGTTGTCGAACATCGCCTGCAGATGCTCATACTCGCGCCACAAGGTCTGGTGGGCGCGACGGGTGATTTCGATATAACTGTAGTAACGCACCACGGGCAGGATATTCTTCGCCAGAATTTCGTGACAAAGCGGTGAATCATCGGCCCAGTTATCGCCATCGGACGCCTGCGCAGCGTAGATATTCCACTGCGCCGGGTCATAGCGATCCTTGACCACCTCATCCATCAGCTTCAGCGCGCTGGAAACGATGGTGCCACCGGTCTCCTGCGAGTAGAAGAACTCCTGTTCATCAACCTCTTTAGCCTGAGTGTGGTGACGGATATAGACCACATCGACATTCTTGTAGGTCCGGCTCAGGAACAGATAGAGCAAAATGTAGAAACGCTTGGCCATATCTTTAGTGGCCTGATCCATTGAACCCGAAACATCCATTAAGCAGAACATCACCGCCTGGCTGGAGGGCTCCGGACGCTTCTCAAAGTTTTTGTAGCGCAGGTCAAAGGTGTCGATAAACGGCACCCGCTCGATGCGTGCGCGCAGTTCAGCGATATCCTTGCGCAGGCGCTCCTCTTCCAGCAGCTGGGCCGGTTCCGATTTCTCAACGATGCTGAGCGTCTCTTCCAGCTCGTGCAGCATCCGCCGTTTCCCTGCGGTCATCGCCGTACGGCGCGCCAGTGAATTTTGCAACGAGCGCACCACACTGATGTTGGCGGGCACCCCGTTAGAGGTGTAGCCGGCGCGGTGCGTTTTGTATTCATTCAGCTGACGATGCTGGTTACGACGCAGGTTGGGCAGCGCCAGATCTTCAAACAGCAGATCGAGATATTCATCCTTGGAAATCTGAAAGACGAATTCATCCTGTCCTTCGCCATCCTGACTGGCGTTGCCCTGACCACTGCCGCCGCCACCGCCGCCCTGCGGTCGCTCAATGCGATCATTCTGCACAAAATGGTCGTTTCCGGGATGCACGCGATGGCGATTGCCGCCGCGTCCCTGGTGGAAAATCGGCTCATTGATGTCATCAATAGGTATCGAAACAGATTCACCGCTGCTGACGTCGGTAACCGAGCGTTTATTGATGGCCTCGGAGATCGACTGCTTGATTTGCGACTTGTAACGGCGCAAGAAGCGCTGGCGGTTAACCGCGCTCTTGTTTTTACCGTTCAGCCGGCGATCGATGAAATAGGCCATAGTGTTCCCCCAAACTACATTGCAAGCAGGTCGGGCTAGCCCGACCTTTAGACGACCGGTATCGAAATACCGGTTTGCTTACTTTAATCAGGACGATTTACGCACACGCAAATACCATTCACACAGCAGGCGGACCTGTTTGCGGGTATAGCCTTTTTCCATCATGCGATCGACGAAATCATCATGTTTCTTCTGCTCATCGGTAGAGGTCTTGGTATTGAAGGAGATCACCGGCAGCAACTCTTCCGTATTCGAGAACATTTTCTTCTCGATCACGGTGCGTAATTTCTCGTAACTGGTCCAGTTCGGATTGCGACCGTTATTGTGTGCCCGGGCGCGCAGCACAAAGTTGACAATCTCGTTACGGAAATCTTTCGGGTTACTGATACCAGCAGGTTTCTCAATCTTCTCCAGCTCCGCATTCAGCGATTCACGATCGAACAGCTGACCGGTATCGGGATCGCGATACTCCTGATCCTGAATCCAGAAGTCGGCGTAGGTCACGTAGCGATCGAAGATGTTCTGACCATACTCGGAATAGGATTCCAGGTAAGCGGTCTGAATCTCTTTGCCAATGAACTCGGCGTATTTCGGGATCAGATAACCTTTCAGGTGCTCCAGGTATTTTTCCGCCTGGTCCTGCGGGAACTGCTCACGTTCAATCTGCTGCTCCAGCACGTAAAACAGGTGCACCGGGTTGGCCGCCACTTCGGCATGGTCAAAGTTGAAGACGCGCGACAGGATCTTAAAGGCAAAACGGGTCGACAGACCGTTCATCCCTTCATCCACGCCAGCGTAGTCATGATACTCCTGCCACGATTTGGCTTTAGGATCGGTATCTTTCAGGCTTTCGCCGTCATAAACCCGCATTTTGGAGTAGATGCTTGAGTTTTCCGGATCTTTCAGCCGCGACAGAATTGAGAAGCGAGCCAGGGTTTCCAGCGTGCCGGGTGCACAAGGCGAGGTGGCCAGCTCACTGTGATTCAGCAGTTTTTCATAAATTTTGATCTCTTCCGAGACCCGCAGGCAATAAGGCACTTTGACGATGTAAACACGGTCAAGGAACGCCTCATTGTTTTTGTTATTACGGAAGGTGACCCATTCTGATTCGTTAGAGTGCGCCAGAATGATGCCGTTAAACGGCAGGGCCGAAATACCCTCGGTACCGTTATAGTTACCTTCCTGGGTAGCGGTCAGTAAGGGATGCAGTACCTTAATCGGCGCCTTAAACATCTCGACGAATTCCATGATGCCCTGGTTAGCGCGGCACAATGCGCCGGAGTAGCCGTAGGCATCAGGATCGTTTTGCGCGTGATTTTCCAGTTTACGGATGTCCACTTTACCCACCAGCGCCGAGATATCCTGGTTGTTCTCATCGCCAGGTTCGGTTTTGGCAATCGCCAGTTGTTCAAGAATCGATGGCCAGACCTTAACCACTTTAAAGCGTGAGATATCGCCACCGAAATCGTGCAGACGTTTGGCCGCCCACGGCGACATAATGGTACCGAGGTAGCGACGCGGCACGCCGTACTCTTTTTCAAGGATATGGGCATCTTCCTGCGGGTTGAACAGGCAGAGCGGATGGTCATTGACCGGGCTGCGTTCGCCATCGGCGCTCAGCACGTAGATCGGTACGCGCTGCATCAGCGATTTAAGCCGCTCAGCCAGCGAGGATTTACCACCGCCGACCGGACCCAGCAGATAGAGGATCTGTTTCTTCTCTTCAAGTCCCTGAGCGGCATGTTTCAGGTAGGAGACGATTTGTTCAATCGCTTCCTCCATGCCGTAAAACTCCTCGAACGCCGGATAGCGTCCCATCACACGGTTGGAGAATATTCTGGAAAGGCGTGGCTCCTGAGCAGTGTCAACCATTACTGGCTCACCAATAGCCATTAACAGTCGCTCTGCAGCGTTGGCGTATGCACTGCGATCCTGCTTACAGATAGCAAGAAATTCCTGCAGTGTGAACTCTTCGTCCTTGGCAGCTTCATAACGCTGACGATAGTGATCGAATATATTCATAGCGATGCCCGTCCTTTCGTTTTTAGCACAGGTAAGGAGCGTAATTAGAGGCTCATGCAGCTCCCGGAAGATATTCTCTATTGAGTACAGCAACCCTTATGCCAACCTGATCGTTTTTATCGGGATACACAACTTTTATGGTTACTCTGCTCGTACAATATGTCTGGTCTTACTTCTAACTGTAGATGGCTTCTAAGAAATTTCCTCCATGGCTGTGGATAGGTGAGGGTGAGATCAACAACATAATCGGTTTGATGTAAGGCCGGTATGCGCCTCTGTTGACTTAACTTAACGTGATTTTAACCTTTAATGCCACTTTCAGCGGCTGGTCGCTTAAAGGAATTCGATATAAGTTAATCCAGTCGCAAAAAAACGTTAGACTTCATGTTTGATTGTTATATTTATGGAATGAATAAATTGTGAACCAATTCAAATTTAAGGCGCTTGTCGCACTTTTACCTTGTTATTTGCTCTCTGGCGGCGTTAACGCCGCACCGCTTTCTGTTGGTGCTTCAGTGATTTATGCCGAGTCCCCTTATCGTGGTGGTCAGGACCGTTATCTGCCGGTTCCGGTGATCAATTACGAAGGTGAAGACTTCTGGTTCCGCAGCCTGCAGGGCGGTTACTACCTGTGGAAAGATCCGCAGAACCAGCTGTCACTGACGGTGCTCGGTTCCCCGCAGGAGTACAAACCCAGCGACAACGATCTGGGCGATATGAAAGGGCTGGATAAACGTCGCATGACCCTGATGGCGGGTGCCACCTACCGTCATACTGCCGACTGGGGTATTGTCCGCACCGCCTTACTGGGTGACGTGCTGAACAACAGCAACGGTATGATCTGGGACTTAACCTACCTTTACCGTTTCGAAATGGGTGATTTCAGCCTGACGCCGGGTATTGGTGCGATGTGGAACAGTGCCAATCAAAACCGTTATTACTACGGTGTTTCCGGCCATGAAAGCGCCCGTACCGGCATCAGCCGCTACAATCCGGATGACAGCTGGTCACCTTATGTCGAGCTGAGCGCCAGCTATCAGATTTCGCCGGAGTGGAACGTTGGCGTCGTCGGTCGCTATACCCGCTTCGACAGCGAAATCAAAGACAGCCCGATGATTGATAAAAGCGGCCAGGCGACACTCTGGACCGGCGTCAGTTACACCTTCTGATAACGCACTAAACGAGGGCATTTTATGCCCTCTGTTCTTTTATGGGGCCTCATAATGGGGCGGGAGAGCGGAATGCGTAACCTCATCAATTTTGCCGGCCATCACTCTCTGCCGGTGATCGGCCAGGGCAGCTGGTATATGGGCGAAAATCCGGCGCAGCGTGCAACCGAAGTCGCTGCGCTGCAGGCCGGACTGGCATGCGGTCTGCGCCTGATCGACACGGCGGAAATGTACGCTGACGGCGCTGCCGAACAGGTAGTGGGTGAAGCGCTGCAGGGGCGTCGTGACCAGGCGCTGGTGGTGTCTAAAGTCTATCCGTGGAATGCCGGTGAGCAGGATGCTATCGGGGCCTGCGAGCGCAGCCTGCGCCGCCTGAGAACCGATTACCTCGATCTTTACCTGCTGCACTGGCGCGGTAACGTTCCGCTGGAAGAGACGATACGGGCGATGGAACGTCTGCAGCAGCAGGGTAAAATCCGCTACTGGGGCGTCTCTAATTTCGATACCGATGATATGGCTGAGCTGTGGGATGAAGCGGGCGGGACGCAGTGCGCGACCAATCAGGTACTGTACCATCTTGGCTCACGCGGCATTGAATATGATCTGTTGCCAGCCTGCCAGCAGCGAAACCTGCCGATCATGGCTTATTGTCCGCTGGCACAGGCCGGACGACTACGCGATAGCCTGTTCAGCGATCCACAACTGACCCGGCTTGCACAGCAAAAGGGCATCAGCGTGGCGCAGCTACTGCTGGCGTGGGTAATCCGTCAGCCGGGGGTTATCGCCATTCCCAAAGCCAGTTCTGTTGCCCATGTGCAGGAAAATGCTGCGGCGCTGGAGGTGGTTCTGTCAGAGGACGATCTCAGCCTGATCAACCAGCGCTATCCGGCACCGCAGCACAAGTTGCCGCTCGACGTGGTTTAAGCCTTAACCGCCTCGCCGCTGACTTTTTTCTTCAGGCGGAAGGTGGTGGCCAGACGGGCCGGCTTTTCGCCTGCACTGCGCAGTGGCTTGTTGATACGGGCCGTCTCGACGCAAACCATGGTCTTGTAGCCCTCATTCGGCATATCGGCCATGCTGCAGGAGAGCTCAACCCCTGGATTCCACGTAACAACGTCACTGTGATGGTGATGATAGACTTCAATCTGCCGCTGAGCAGCCGGATCGTTGATCACTGAGCAGTCTTCGGCTGCGGTAAAGATGCGGTCAATCCGGCCCGGATAGCGCTGCTTACCGTCACTGCTGCCGATCTCACCCTGATTTACCTTGTCGATATAGCTGTTTCCCAGCCCTGACACTTCAACGCTGCTGATATCGCTGACGGTGAAATAACTGTGCAGCGCGGCGGTTGCTTCAAAGTCACCGTGCGCTTCCAGTTCGATCTCGCAATGCTGGCCGAGCCGGAAGCGGGCAATTAAGGTGAACTCATGCGGCCACAGCTTCAGCGTCTGAGCATTGCTTTCCAGCACCAGCGTCAGCATCACGCCATCTTCATTTTCATCATGCGCTGACAGCGTCCACGGCTGATTGCGAGCAAAGCCGTGCGCCGGTTCGCCTGCCGGGCCAAACCAGGGCCAGCAGATCGGCACGCCGCCGCGAATCGCTTTACCGGCCGCAAACTGGCTCTTGTCACTGAGCCACAGTACCGGTTGCTCACCGCTGGGCTGCCAGGCAATCAGATGGGCGCCCTGCAGTGTCAGAGCCGCACGTACTTTGGGATGACTGACGATAATCGCCGGCAGTTCTCCGACCTGACGCTGCGAGAGGTAAGGGGAGATCTGCGTCACCACCGGCAGAGAAAACAGTTTATCTTGCATGTTCGATTCCTTCCTGAGCGGATCAAAAAAAGGGCGACCGAAGTCGCCCTTATTCTCAATGATGTCTGGCTGCCTTATTTAGCAGAAACCAGCGCAATCAGGTCGAGAACTTTGTTTGAGTAGCCAGTTTCGTTGTCATACCAGGAAACCAGTTTCACAAAGTTGTCGTTCAGCGCGATACCGGCTTTAGCGTCAAACACTGAAGTCAGGATTTCGCCGTTGAAGTCAGTAGAAACCACGTCATCTTCAACATAGCCCAGCACGTCTTTCATCTCGCCTTCTGCAGCGGCTTTGATAGCAGCACAGATTTCTTTGTAAGAAGCCGCTTTTTCCAGACGTACAGTCAGGTCAACGACGGAGACGTTAGGGGTTGGTACGCGGAAAGCCATACCGGTCAGTTTGCCGTTCAGCTCTGGCAGAACTTTACCCACTGCTTTCGCTGCGCCAGTTGATGAAGGGATGATGTTCTGAGATGCGCCGCGGCCGCCGCGCCAGTCTTTGTGAGACGGGCCATCAACGGTTTTCTGGGTAGCGGTAGTTGCGTGAACAGTGGTCATCAGACCTTCAACGATACCAAACTTGTCGTTGATCACTTTTGCCAGTGGAGCCAGGCAGTTAGTGGTGCACGATGCGTTAGAAACGATATCCTGACCCTGGTATTTGTCGAAGTTTGCACCACGAACAAACATTGGGGTGTCATCTTTCGATGGACCAGTCAGAACAACTTTCTTCGCGCCTGCAGTGATGTGTTTACGTGCAGTTTCATCGGTCAGGAAAATACCGGTTGCTTCAGCAACAACGTCAACGCCGACTTCGTCCCACTTCAGGTTAGCCGGATCTTTCTCAGAGGTAACACGGATTTTCTTGCCGTTAACAACCAGCGCGCCGTCCTGAACTTCTACGGTGCCGTCGAAACGACCGTGAGTAGAGTCATACTTCAGCATGTACGCCATGTAATCGGCGTCCAGCAGGTCGTTGATTGCAACGATTTCGATGTCAGAACGCTGTTGAGCAGCACGGAAAACGATGCGACCGATACGGCCAAAACCGTTGATACCTACTTTGATAGTCATATATTCCACCAGCTATTTGTTAGTGAATAAAAGGTTGCCTGTAAAATTACAAAAACCTTACCAGGCGTCAAGCGGAATCGTGTCAATTGTTGCGACAGGTCAATTTGCCTGAAAGGAATTATTCGATGCGCAATCGCTTGCGGACCGCCAATGATATCGCGCTTCGTTTAATCAATCGCCGAATATATAGGGATGCCCCGGATAAAAGGTGATCGAAGTCACAAATCCGGGTTGCAGACGTCGGACTGAAAGGGTGAGCACGAAAAAAGACCCGCCTTATGTTGATCATTTGTTAGAATAGTAGTCGAAATTTTCAGAATGGCACCTTCCGGAATCTTAAAAATGGCTAAAGACACCGCACCCGAAGCAAAAATTGCGCAGCTGACAGAAATGCAGCGTTATGTGACCCAGCATCGCGGAACGGAGCCGCCTTACAGTGGCGCACTGCTGCACAACAAACAGGAAGGCATTTACCACTGTCTGGTCTGTAACGCGCCGCTGTTTCTGTCTGAGACCAAGTATGATTCAGGTTGTGGCTGGCCGAGCTTTTACCAGCCGGTGAGCGACGACGCGATTCGTTATATTGAAGATGATTCACACGGCATGCAGCGCATTGAGATTCGCTGTGGTCAATGTGACGCACATCTGGGACACGTCTTCCCTGATGGCCCGCAGCCGACCGGAGAACGCTATTGCGTCAACTCCGCCTCACTGAATTTTACTGACGAGCAGGGCGAACAGACCAAAGGATAATGGCGATGAAGCAGCAACTTGAAGCGATGCTCGCCGCAATGACGCCGGAAGTCTATCAGCGACTGGCGACGGCGGTAGAGATTGGGAAATGGCCGGATGGCGTAGCGCTAACGCAGGAACAGCGCGACAACTGCCTGCAGTTGGTGATGCTGTGGCAGGCGCGGCATAACGACAGCCCGCAGCACATGACGATTGGCAAAGACGGTGAGATGGTCACGAAGTCGAAAAAGCAGCTTAAAGAAGAGTTCGGCATCGACTCAGACGTGACCCGCCTCAACCTGCACTGAGTGAGCCACCTTCACCGTCAACGGTTGACCCGCCTTTACCGGCAAAAAAAAGCTGGCTTAGCGCCAGCTTTTTTCATATCAGCACCGCGCCCTGGGCGGTCATTTGCGCGAAAGCGATCTCGCTGTCCTCGGGATTCAGGTTCACGCCGCGACAGCCTTCTTTGACCACCTCAACGTGATAGCCCAGCTCGAGCGCGTCCAGCACGCTGTATTTCACGCAGTAGTCGGTCGCCAGTCCCAGCACCACCAGATGCGTGATCTCGCGTTCGCGTAACCAGCTGTCGAGTTCGGTTTTGCGGCGATGGCCGTTATCGAAGAAGGCGCTGTAGCTGTCAACATCCTGGTCCTGACCCTTATGGAACACCGCATCAAACAGCGAACGCTCGAGGCCAGGATGGAAATCGGCCCCCTGGCTTCCCTGAATGCCGTGATCCGGCCACCAGATCTGCGCCAGACCGTTTAATTCGCCGAGGGTGTACACCGGTTCGCCGGAGACCGAGGCGAAACTGCCATGGTCAGCCGGATGCCAGTCCTGCAGCGCGACCACCGGTTCACCGTTCTGGATGAAGGTGCGCGCATAGCGGTTGGCGACCTCAACAGTCTGGTCGCCTTCATGGACGGCCATTGGGCCGCCCGGACAAAAATCATTCTGGATATCAATAATGATCAGTGCGCGTTTCATTACAAGTCGCTCCGTCTCAATCTTCTGTCAGTTCACCGCGCAAATTTTGCTGCATTTTGCTGCGTATTTCATCGGCGGAGAGGTTCTGGCTGAGTAAGAAGTGCAGCTTAGTCAGCGCTGCCTCAACGGTCAGATCAAAACCGCTGATGACGCCAGCATGTTCCAGCGCGTTGCCGGTGGCGTAGCCGCCCATATTGACCTTGCCCGAAATGCATTGGGTCAGATTGACCACCACGATACCGCGCTCGCTCGCCTGCTGGAGTTCTGCCAGGAACTCCGCATTCTGCGGCGCGTTGCCGACACCGTAAGAGCGCAGGATCAGCGCTTTTACCGGCTGACGCAGGAAGTTGCGTACCACATCGGCCGAGATGCCTGGATAGATGGTCACCACGCCAATCGGCTGGGGCGTAATAGTGTGCACAATCAGTGCACCCTGGCCTTGCGGTGCAGGCGGGGTATTCAGGCGGCGAATATGAATACCGGCTTCCAGCAGCGCGGAGAGGTTAGGCGAAGCGAAAGCATTAAAGCCATCGGCATGCGCTTTGGTGGTCCGGTTGCCGCGGTAGAGCGTATTGTTGAAGAACAGCGACACTTCGCTGATCGGATAATTGGCTGCGACATACAGCGAGTTCAATAAGTTTTGCTGCCCATCTGAACGTAGCTCCGCCAGCGGAATCTGCGACCCGGTGACGATAACCGGTTTAGCCAGATTCTCCAGCATGAAGGAGAGGGCCGACGCGGTAAACGCCATGGTATCGGTGCCATGCAGAATCACAAAACCATCATAGTGATCATAATTCTGCCGGATATCCTCTGCGATTGACTGCCAGTCCTGCGGCGTCATATCGGACGAGTCGATCAGCGGCTGATACTCATGAATGGTGAAATCGGGCATCTCGGGACGGTGGAATTCAGGCATGTTAGCCAGCTGCTGCTGCAGATGGCCGGAAACCGGAATGTATCCCTGTGCCGATCGCTGCATACCAATGGTACCGCCAGTGTAGGCTACGTAGATGTTTTTCTTTTGCATTAGAGAACTCAGACTTGCCGTAAAACGCGCAGTATAAGGGGAAAGGCGGGGAAAAGCAGCCCGACCATCGGCCGGGCTGCGAGGTTTATCGCATAGTTTAACGCACGTCGCCGCA
Source organism: Pantoea brenneri (assembly GCF_038594305.1). Classification (NCBI taxonomy): domain Bacteria; kingdom Pseudomonadati; phylum Pseudomonadota; class Gammaproteobacteria; order Enterobacterales; family Erwiniaceae; genus Pantoea; species Pantoea brenneri. The sequence continues at coordinate 924,691 of NZ_JBCGBG010000001.1, forward strand.
GTTCAGGCAGAAGGCGTAACGGTTTTGCGGATCGTTAAGATGATCAAACAGACCGGGTTGGGCTTTCATCGCGCTCATCACATCCAGCATCGGCGCAGGCAGCCAGGCCTTGAGCGGATTCGGCAGCACCGCGCGTACCGAGGCGTTGACCTGGTTCAGCATCATATCGAGGAAGCTCGGGTCATCCTGATACCAGCTCAGCTGCGGTTTGTTGACTTTTGCCAGCTCACCGGCTTTCTTAACCGCATCGTCAAAGTCACCCAGTGCATCGACCAGCCCATTGGCTTTGGCATCGCTACCGGTCCAGACGTGGCCCTGCGCGATGGCGTCAATCTGCTCCGGCGTCTTGTTGCGTGACTTCGCCACCAGACCCACAAAGTTGTGATAACCATTTTCGATGGTCAGCTGCATCAGCTGCTGAACTTCGGTTGGCAGCGCTTTGGTGGTGGAGATATCAGCCAGCGGCGAGGTGGCTACACCGTCGGTGTGCACACCAATCGCATCCAGACTGTTTTCCAGCGTATTGATCACGCCAAAAATACCGATAGAGCCGGTCAGGGTGCTTGGGTTAGCCACGATGTAGTTGGCTGGGGTCGAAATCCAGTAGCCGCCGGATGCCGCCATGCCGCCCATCGATACCACAATCGGCTTACCGGCAGCATGCGCCGCCGCCAGCTCTTCGCGAATCGCTTCAGAGGCGGTCACGCTGCCGCCTGGGCTGTTAACCCGCAGGATAATGGCTTTAATTTTCGGATCGAGACGCGCATCGCGAATCTGTGCGGCGGTGGTATCGCCACCGACGTTGCCTGGCGTCTCTTCACCGTCCATGATCGCGCCGCTGGCGAGCACCACAGCAATGTTGCCATCCTGCGCCGAGGCCGGTTTAACCGCGTAGTCGTAGATGCTGACGCTGCGATAATCATTACTCTGCTTATCAAGGCCAAAGGTTTTCACCAGCTCCTGATCGGCGGCGGCACGGGAACCCAGCGCATCCACCAGCTTGTTATCCAGCGCGTACTGCGCAGTATCGCCTTTAACCGCATTCAGCCCGGCAATCACCGCCGCTGCACCCGGGAATAGCTGCTCTGGCGTAATCTGACGGTTCGCTGACACGGTATTCAGGTAGTTCTGCCACAGCTGACCCACCCAGCGGCTATCGGCGTCGCGGGCGGCAGGTGACATATCGTCACGCAGGAACGGCTCTACCGCAGATTTATAGGTCCCGACCCGGAACACATGGGAAGTGACTTTCAGTTTTTCCAGCAGGGTTTTGTAATACAGGCCGTTGGTGGCAAACCCGTGCAGATCGACCGTGCCCTGCGGCGACAGGTAGATTTTGCTGGCGTAGCTGGCGAGATAATATTGCGCCTGGCTGTAGCTGTCGCCCAGCGCATAGATCGGCTTGCCGCTGTCGCGGAATTCGCGCAGTGCTTTACCAACGTACTGCAGCGAAGGCTGATCGCCGCCGGCAAAGTCGCGTAAATCCAGCACCATGCCTTTAATGTTATTGTCCGTTTTGGCCTGACGAATCGCATCAACTACGTCAAACAACGAATTTTCCTGCAGCCGATCGCTGCTGGCCCCCAGCAACTGCCGGCCAATTTTGCTCAGCCGATTACTGACCGAAGGCTTATCGACCAGCACACCGCTGAGATCGACCCGCAGCGCACCTTGCTGCATCGGCGCTGAACTGCCGCCCGATCCGCTCACCTGCAGCCAGATCCCGACACCTACCACAATCAACAAAATCAGGAAAATATTCAGAATGAATTCCCTGATAAAATTTAATACCCGCCAGGTCCAGCGAAACAGACCTGCAATAATTCGCCACAATGTGCGCATCAGACTCTCCATATTCATGTAGCCGGAAGTGGCCGCCGCGCGTACCAGGCTTCCCCGACGAGCTCATCCTAAAGAGCAGCGTGCTAAAAGTCAGCAGGAATTCACCGCCGACTGTTACAAAAAATCTGACTGTGCCAGGATTACTGCAACATCAATGCGATCGGGAGAAAAAACATGGATGCACTGGAGTTACTGGTTAACCGTCGTTCGGCATCACGTCTGACCGACCCGGCGCCCGCCGGCGAGGCGCTGGAAAATATACTGCGTGCCGGTATGCGCGCACCGGATCACGGCACGCTGCAACCCTGGCGCTTTATTATTGTGGAAAATGAGGGCCGCGATCGGCTGAGTCAGCTGCTGGAGCAGGCAGCACGTGATAAGCAACTGGATGAGAAGGCGATCAACAAGGCCAGTCAGTCGCCGTTTCGCGCACCAATGATCATTACCGTGGTGGCATATTGTGAACCCCACCCGAAAGTGCCGCGCTGGGAGCAGATTGCTTCCGCCAGCTGCGCAGTGATGGCGATGCAGATGGCGGCAGCAGCGCAGGGCTATAATGGTATCTGGCGCAGCGGCCCGTGGACCGACGATCAGACGGTGCGCCAGGCATTCGGCTGCCGGGAACAGGATGCAATTGTCGGCTTCCTCTATTTAGGCACGCCGCAGCTGAAGTCCAGCACCACCGTGTTGCCGCCCGACACCGCGCCTTTCGTCAGTTACTTCTGACCCTTATTCTGAACCTGCCGGCAGGGCATCCTCTGGCCCTGCTTATTGAACGCTTCCTGTGCGAATGATCGCTATCCCGGTCCGTGACGCTTACGCCAGACGCCTTGCCAGGCTAACATAGCCGCCATATTTGCAGCCAACAGCGAACAACCGGTTATCACTGTTATTCCCTGATGTTAAGGATTACCTGATTCAATGCGTTTGTTTATTGCGGAAAAACCCAGTCTTGGGCGGGCCATTGCCGATGTGCTGCCAAAACCTCATCGACGCGGCGATGGATTTATCGCCTGCGGCAACGATCAGGTGGTGACCTGGTGTGTCGGGCATTTGCTGGAGCAGGCGCAACCCGATAGTTACGACAGCCGTTACGCGCGCTGGTCGTTAGCCGACCTGCCGATCGTTCCGCAAAAGTGGCAGCTTAAGCCGCGCCCGTCAGTCGCCAAACAGCTGAAAGTGGTAGAAGGATTGCTGGCCCAGGCCAGTGAGATCGTGCATGCCGGTGACCCCGATCGCGAAGGACAGTTGCTGGTCGATGAGGTGCTGGACTATCTCAACCTGCCAGCGGAAAAGCGCAGTCGGGTACAGCGCTGCCTGATCAACGATCTCAATCCACAGGCGGTGGATCGCGCGGTGAACCGCCTGCGGGAGAACCGGGAATTTATTCCGCTCTGTGTTTCAGCGCTGGCTCGCGCCCGTGCCGACTGGCTGTACGGCATCAATATGACCCGTGCCTGGACGCTGCTGGGGCGCAGTGCCGGCTACGATGGCGTGCTGTCAGTGGGTCGGGTGCAGACGCCGGTGCTCGGGCTGGTGGTGCGGCGCGATGAAGAGATAGAGAATTTCCTGCCGAAAGATTACTTCGAGGTAAAAGCCCACATCGTTACGCCGGATGAGGTGCGCTTCGTCGCCAGCTGGGTGCCGAGCGAAGCCTGTGAGCCGTGGCAGGATGAGGAGGGGCGTCTGCTGAAGCGGGCGCTGGCTGATCATGTGGTGGCGCGTATCACCGGCCAGCCAGCGGCGGTTACCGCCTACAGCGATAAACGGGAAAACGAAGGTGCACCGTTACCGTTCTCTTTATCCAGCCTGCAGATTGAGGCGGCGAAGCGTTACGGCCTGAGTGCACAAACGGTGCTGGATACCTGCCAGCGGCTGTATGAAACCCATAAGCTGATCACCTATCCACGTTCCGATAGCCGTTATCTGCCGGAAGAGCATTTCGCCGGCCGCCATGCGGTACTCAATGCCATTCAGGCCCATCAGCCGCAGCTGACGCCGCCGGCTGATTTTGACGGCGATCGCCGTAACCGCTGCTGGGATGACAAAAAGGTCGATGCGCACCATGCGATCATTCCGACTGCCCGCGCCGGTTCGGTGAAACTGAGTGAGAACGAGCAAAATATCTATGCGCTGGTGGCGCGCCAGTATCTGATGCAGTTCTGTCCGGATGCGGTGTTCCGCAAATGCGTGATAGAACTGGCGATCGCCGGCGGCAAATTCGTCGCCAAAGCGCGTTTCCTGGCAGAAGCGGGCTGGCGGGCACTGCTCGGTAACAAAGAGCGGGATGAAGAGAATGATGGTATGCCGCTGCCGGTGGTCGCCAAAGGCGATGAGCTGTTGTGTGAGCGCGGTGAGGTGCTGGCGAAGCAGACTCAGCCACCGCGTCCGTTTACGGACGCCACCATCCTTTCGGCGATGACCGGAATTGCCCGCTTCGTTCAGGATAAAGAATTAAAGAAAGTGCTGCGTGCGACCGATGGTTTAGGAACGGAAGCGACCCGCGCCGGCATTATCGAACTGCTGTTTCGTCGTGGCTTCCTGGTGAAAAAGGGCCGCTATATCCACTCAACTGAGGCCGGACGTGCCCTGATCCACTCGTTACCCGATCTGGCTGCACGCCCGGATATGACCGCGCAGTGGGAATCCACCCTGACCCGGATCAGTGAAAAGGCCTGCCGCTATGATGAGTTCATGCAGCCGCTGGTGCAGACCCTGACCGGACTGATTCATCAGGCGCGGCAACAGCCTGCGGTGCATGCCTTTCGGGGCTTACCGTCCACCGGACAAAAACGTCCGGTGCGCAAAACAAAGCGTAAAGTCAAGGAGACGGAATGAGACGTTTTTCATTATTAATGGTGCTGGCCCTGTCGCTGGCTGGCGGTGCCGCAGAGGCCAACAGCCGACATCAGCCGCCGCCGGACAGCGACAATGGTGTCAACACTGACGTGGTAGTCGACCTGCCGCCGGAAGTCTGGACCCAGGGACAACGGCGTCAGCCGGACTGTCTGCGCTGCTGTATTTTTGATAATCGTAACTACAGCGAAGGGGCGGTGGTGAAATCGGAAGGAGTGTTACTGCAGTGCGCGCGTGATGAACACTCGCTGGGCACCAATAATCTGATCTGGAAAATAGTCAAATAGTCGTCGCGTGGCAGTCGGCCACGCGACCTTCAGTTAAAGCGCGTCGATCAGAAGCGGAAGGTGGACCAGATTGGCGCGTGATCCGACGGCTTTTCCATGCTGCGGATACCATAATCAATGCCGCTCTCTACGCAGTGGGCCGCCAGGTTTTTACTCGCCAGAACCAGATCAATGCGTAAACCGCGGTTATCATCGAAACCCTTTGAGCGGTAGTCGAACCACGAAAAACGATCGGCGGTTTCAGGATTATGTTCACGCCAGGTGTCCACCAGTCCCCAGCCCAGCAGCCGATCCATCCACTCACGCTCTTCCGGCAGGAATGAACATTTGCCGGTACGCAGCCAGCGCTTGCGGCTCTCTTCACCAATCCCAATATCCAGATCGGTGCTGCTGATATTCATGTCGCCCATGATCAGCACCGGTTTGTCGGCGGGCAGATCGTCGGTCAGAAAACGTTGCAGATCGCGATAAAATTTCTCTTTGGCCGGAAACTTGGTCGGATGGTCACGGCTTTCGCCCTGCGGAAAATAGCCGTTAATCACCGTGATGTCGCCAATCGGGCTGGGGATTTCGGCCATAATCAGGCGGCGTTGTGCATCGTCATCATCACCGGGAAAGCCACGGCGTACTGCTACCGGCTGTACCTTCGTCAGTAGCGCAACGCCGTAATGGCCTTTCTGACCATGATAAAAGACGTTGTAACCGAGCTTCGCCACGTCTTCCAGCGGGAACATGTCGTCATGGACTTTGGTTTCCTGCAGGCCGATGACGTCCGGACTATGTTGTTCGACCAGTGCCTGGAGCTGATGCGGACGGGCACGCAACCCATTGATGTTAAATGAAACAAATTTCATGGAATCGACCATTGTTCAGCGAGTAATAGGCTGGGATGGTAGCGATTTTTGCTGAAAAAGTCATGACCGAAGCGTGGAAGATGATACGAGAGGGCAGGGACAGACCAACAGAGTAGGGGGAGATAAGCAGTAACAGCAGGTTAAAACAGGAGAGGGCGGCGGGAGAAGGATTATTCGGCGCGTTGCGCCTCACCCTTCGGGCCGCGCTGAAGCGCGTTGTCTCGCAAAGCTCGACCCGAACCTTAATCGAAGGTTCTCATCCCTCTCCCCGCAGAACAGGAAGCCTGGATATTAGTTTGGGATTGTGTGCGATATGCAAGATGGTGGTGGGAGAAGGATTCGAACCTTCGAAGTCTGTGACGGCAGATTTACAGTCTGCTCCCTTTGGCCGCTCGGGAATCCCACCAGGGATTACGGTATGCTGGCAAAAAGACGATTCAGATGGTGGTGGGAGAAGGATTCGAACCTTCGAAGTCTGTGACGGCAGATTTACAGTCTGCTCCCTTTGGCCGCTCGGGAATCCCACCATGGCCTGAATCTTTATGTCTTAAAGCGGGGCGCATCATACCAAATGCGATAAGGGTGTAAAGCGCCCATCGGCAAAACAGCATCTGTTTGCCCACTTTTTGCCCGTAGCGCTGAATCCTCAGGCAATTCAGCCACTGGCGTGATTAAAGAATAATCGTTCGGTTACCGTAAACAAACACGCGCTGGCCCAGCACTTTGTACAGTGCGCGGCTTAACACGTTCTTTTCAACGTCACGACCGGCACGCATCATCTCTTCAGCGGTGTAGCTGTGATCGACATTGATGACGTCCTGCATAATGATTGGACCTTCGTCGAGGTTGTCGTTTACGTAGTGCGCAGTTGCGCCGATAATTTTCACGCCGCGTTCATACGCCTGATGATAAGGACGGGCGCCAATAAAGGCTGGCAGGAACGAGTGGTGGATATTGATGATCTGGTTAGGGTAGCGCTGCACGAACGCCGGGGTCAGCACGCGCATATATTTCGCCAGCACCACATAGTCAGGCTGGTAACGATCGATCTCTTCAACCATCCGGCTATCGTGTTCTTCGCGCGTCAGGCCTTCATGGCTGACCAGCACGAAAGGAATATCGAAACGCTCAACCAGCGAACGCAGCGTGTCATGGTTGCCGATCACCGCGGCAATTTCCATATCCAGACCGCCAAAGGCGCTCTTCATCAGCAGATCGCCGAGGCAGTGTGCCTCTTTGGTCACCAGGATAACCACGCGGCGGCGGCCGGCGCTGTGCAGTTCACGGACTGAACCCTGAGGCAGGGCGCTATCGAGATCTGCAAGCAGGGTGTTGTCGTTAAAGATCCCTTCCAGCTCTGTGCGCATAAAAAAACGCCCGGTGCGATGATCAACAAACTCATTGTTTTGCACAATATTCAGCTCGTGCTTGTAGCAAATATTGGTGATTTTGGCGATCAGACCTTTTGCATCGGGACAAATGGTACGTAAAACTTTTCTTTGCATGGTTTGCGCTTGCATCTCAATCAGAGTCCTGTCAAAGCATTAGGGGTAGAACCGTTGCGGTTGCCTTTGGCTTAGCCACAACATTTTTTGTATTTTTTGTCGGAGCCGCAGGGGCACCGATCGTTACGGCCAATCTGGGGCGCCGTTCCGTCGACATAGTACCAGCGTTGATCCTCACGAAGAAAGCGTGAACACTCATGAATGGCCTGAATGGTCATTTTCTCGCGGTATCGCGCAAAAAAGGTGACGAAAGCTTCATTCTCATGGCTTCCATGATTACAACGAGTTACATTCAGGCTTAGCCATTCAGTGCCCTGAAAACTTTCAGATAAAAGCCCTGCCAGCGCGGGCTGACGTTTGGCAGGATGCCAGGTAGAAACCAGATAATCTGCGTTCTGCTGAACATAGGCGCAATAACGTGAACGCATAAGTTGTTCAGCTGTAACAGGAATTTGGGTACCCTTAAGAAAGGGCTCGCAACATACGCTATACTGCTCTCCGCTACAACATGGGCAGATGTCTGACACGTGATCTCCTGAAGGTGATGAGTCGATATAAACCAGCGCGCTATGTTAGCTGACCCTACGTTGTGACGCTATGTATTGACGGCAGGACCAGACACAGATGAGAAAGGTAAAAATTGGATTGGCTCTGGGTTCTGGAGCGGCCAAAGGATGGGCGCATATCGGCGTAATTAAGGCGCTTGAGCACGCCGGAATTGAAGTCGATGTGGTGGCGGGATGTTCAGTCGGCGCGCTGGTCGGCTCGGCCTATGTTAATAACCGCCTGCCGCTGATGGAAAAGTGGGTCAGCGCGTTTCGTTACTGGGATGTGATTCGCCTGATGGATGTTTCGTGGCAGCGCGGGGGGTTATTGCGCGGCGAGCGGGTATTCAATCACGTCCGGCAGTTAATCCCCAATGACACCATTGAGACCTGCGGTAAACCCTTTGGCGTGGTCGCGACCAACCTCAGTACCGGCCGTGAACTGTGGCTGACCGAGGGCGATTTGCATCAGGCGGTGCGGGCATCCTGCAGTATGCCAGGTTTATTACCGCCCGTGGGCTACAATGGGTATTGGCTGGTGGATGGTGCCGTGGTCAATCCGGTGCCGATTTCATTAACGCGTGCCCTGGGCGCTGACATTGTTATCGCCGTAGACCTGCAGCACGACGCACATCTGATGCAGCAGGACCTGTTTTCCGTGACACCCCAGAACAGTGAAGAAGAAGCCGCCGCGGTGGCATTGAGCTGGAGCGGGAAGCTGCGACAGCGACTGGTGAATTTTAGCCAGCGTCGTGCGTCCCAGACACCGGGAGCGATGGAGATCATGACCACCTCTATCCAGGTGCTGGAAAATCGCCTGAAGCGAAATCGTATGGCAGGCGATCCGCCCGATGTCCTGATTCAGCCCGTTTGTCCGCAAATTTCGACGCTGGACTTTCACCGCGCTGAAGAGGCTATCGAGGCAGGCAAGGCCGCCGTTGAGAAGAAAATGGATGAACTGTTACCACTGGTCCGTGGCAGATAATCAGGTTGTTCATTCACAGATGTTACTTCGGGCAATTCTGAAAGGCGCAACTGCGTTTTATGAACCACTATTGAAATATCTGGTACGCAGGGGGAAAGAATGGAAAAACCACTAATCGGCAAAAAGATACTCATTGTCGAAGATGAGGCTGTTTTCCGTTCGTTGCTGGACCAATTTTTGTTATCGATGGGTGCTGTGACGTTACAAGCGGAAGATGGTCTGGAAGCAATTGCACAATTACAACAGCATACTGTCGACCTGATAATTTGCGATCTGGAGATGCCGCGCATGAGCGGTATCCAGTTCGTTGAACATATTCGTACCCGTGGCAATGCGGTGCCGATTTTGATCATCTCGGCAACCGAAAACATGTCGGATATCGCCCACGTGCTGCGCCTCGGGGTGCAGGATGTGCTGCTGAAACCGCTGAAGAACTTTGAGCGCTTCCGTGAAGCGGTCTATGAGTGTCTCTATCCCTCAATGTTCACCTCTAAAGTGGAGGAGGATGAACAGCTGTTCCAGGACTGGGATGCGCTGGTGCGCGATCCGAAAGCGGCCGCCAAGTTGCTTAAGCAGCTTCAGCCGCCAGTGCAACAAACCATCGCCAACTGTCGGGTCAACTACCGCCAGCTCACCATGGCCGAGCAGCCTGGCCTGGTTCTGGATATTGCAGCCCTCTCAGATAAAGACCTGGCTTTCTACTGTCTGGACGTCACCCGGGCGGGCGACAACGGAGTACTGGCCGCGTTGCTGCTGCGTGCGCTGTTCAACGGCTTGCTGCAGGAGCAGTTGTCGGGACAGAAACAGCGCCTGCCGGAACTCAATGGCCTGCTCAGACAGGTCAATTTGCTGTTACGGCAGGCCAACCTGAGCGGTCAGTTCCCGTTACTGGTTGGTTATTATCACCGCGGTTTAAAAAATCTCATCCTGGTTTCAGCCGGTTTAAACGCCACGCTTCACGTTCATGCCAATCAGATTCAACTCAGCAACGGCGTGCCTCTGGGCACCATGGGAAGCACCCATCTTAATCAGATCAGTCAGCGTGCCGAAAACTGGCAATGCCACGTCTGGGGCGCAGGCGGACGCATTCGTCTGATGCTATCGGCTGAAGAATAAACAGCAAAAATTAATTTGATCTGGCGCTGGAGACAGGGCCAGAAGTTAGCTTTACACTTGGGTAATAGTCTTAATTTCGACGGTTTCAGTTCTTCCAGGATAAATCCGTTCGATACTAACTGATATACTCATTTCCGAATTTAAACCGACATATCAAGTATTAACTTGAACGGCCTATAAGAGAGGTATCTTAATGTCTGCCTATAAGTCCAAAGTAAAAAAAGCGGTAATCCCGGTAGCGGGTCTGGGTACGCGCATGCTCCCAGCCACTAAAGCGATTCCGAAAGAGATGTTACCGCTGGTTGATAAGCCGTTAATCCAGTATGTCGTTAACGAGTGTATTGCTGCCGGCATCAACGAAATTGTGCTGGTGACTCACTCTTCTAAAAACGCCATCGAAAACCACTTCGATACCAGCTTCGAACTGGAATCTATGCTGGAAAAACGTGTTAAGCGTCAGCTGCTGGATGAAATCCAGTCAATCTGCCCGCCACACGTCACCATCATGCAGGTTCGTCAGGGCATCGCTAAAGGCCTGGGCCACGCGGTTATGTGTGCACATCCATTAGTGGGTGATGAGCCAGTTGCCGTGATCCTGCCAGACGTGATCATCGACGAATACGAATCTAACCCAACCAAAGATAACCTGGCAGAAATGCTGAGCCGTTACGAAGAGTCTGGCCGCAGCCAGATCATGGTTGAGCCGGTTGCTGATGTGACTGCGTACGGTGTTGTAGATTGCCAGGGCGCAGAACTGAACCCAGGCGACAGCGCACCAATGGTTGGTGTGGTTGAGAAGCCAAAAGCGGCAGAAGCGCCATCTAACCTGGCCGTTGTTGGTCGTTATGTTCTTTCTGCTGATATCTGGCCACTGCTGGCGAAAACGCCTCCAGGTGCAGGCGGCGAAGTTCAGTTAACTGACTCTATCGCTATGCTGATGGAAAAAGAGACCGTTGAAGCTTATCACCTGAAAGGTGTGAGCCATGACTGCGGTAACAAACTGGGCTACATGCAGGCTTTCGTTGAGTACGGTGTTCGTCATCCGGTATTGGGCAAAGATTTTTCTGAATGGCTCGATGGCGCAGTTGGCAACAAAAAGTAATTCATAAACACAGGATAACTCGATGAAAGTCACTGTATTTGGTATCGGCTATGTCGGTCTGGTTCAGGCTGCGGTGTTGGCCGAAGTCGGACATGACGTTCTCTGCATTGATGTCGACGAAAAGAAAGTCGAAAATCTGAAAAAAGGCATCATTCCTATTTTCGAACCAGGTTTAACGCCGCTGGTAATGTCTAATTACGAAGCGGGTCGTCTGAAGTTCAGCACCGATGCTGAGCTGGGCGTAAACCATGGTGTTATGCAGTTTATTGCAGTCGGTACCCCCCCGGATGAAGACGGCTCTGCCGATCTGAAATATGTGACCGCTGTAGCGCGCACCATTGCGCAATACATGAACGATCACAAAGTGGTTATCGACAAATCAACCGTTCCGGTTGGCACAGCAGACAAAGTGCGTGCAGTGATGACGGAAGCGCTTAAAGCGCGTGACGCTAACATCACTTTCGATGTGGTCTCTAACCCTGAATTCCTCAAGGAAGGCGCGGCGGTTAACGACTGCATGCGTCCAGAGCGCATCGTTGTCGGCACCGATAACGACGAAGTGGTTGAACTGTTACGCGAGCTCTATGAGCCGTTTAACCGTAACCACGATCGTATGATCATGATGGATATCCGCAGCGCAGAGCTGACCAAGTATGCCGCAAACTGCATGCTGGCGACCAAAATCAGCTTTATGAACGAGATCTCCAATCTGGCTGAGCGCTTAGGCGCGGATATTGAAAAAGTACGCCAGGGTATCGGCTCCGATCCCCGCATTGGCTACCACTTCATCTATCCAGGCTGTGGCTATGGTGGTTCCTGCTTCCCGAAAGATGTGCAGGCGCTGATCCGTACCGCGGAGTCTATTGGCTATAAGCCTCGCCTGTTACAGGCAGTGGAAGATGTCAATGACAGCCAGAAGACCAAGCTGCCGACCTTCATTAAGCGTCATTTCGGCGACGATCTGAGCGGTAAGACCTTTGCCCTTTGGGGTCTGTCATTCAAGCCGAATACCGACGATATGCGTGAAGCCTCCAGCCGCGTGCTGATGGAAACGTTGTGGGAAGCCGGTGCTACTGTCCAGGCGTTTGACCCTGAAGCGATGGATGAAGCGCAGCGCATCTATGGTCACCGCAGCGATCTCAAGCTGATGGGAACCAAAGAGGCGGCACTGCAGGGCGCTGATGGCCTGGTCATTTGTACGGAATGGCAAAACTTCCGTGCACCTGACTTTGACGTCATCAAAAATGCACTGAAAGAACCCGTGATTTTTGATGGTCGTAACCTGTATGATCCAGAGCGTACCAGCAAACGCGGATTCGTTTATTATGCAATCGGCCGCGGAGCGTCTATTCAAATTGCATAATTAACGAGGGATTTATGAACTTTCTGGTCACCGGCGCCGCAGGCTTTATTGGTTTTCATGTTAGCCAACGTCTGCTGGCCGCCGGTCACCAGGTTGTCGGTATCGACAACCTGAATGATTATTATGACGTAAATCTTAAGCATGCCCGTCTGAACCTGATTAAACCCGATCCGGCTTTTACCTTTATTGAGATGGATCTGGCTGACCGTGACGCAATCGCGTCACTGTTTAAGCAACAGCAGTTCCAGCGCGTGATTCATTTAGGCGCCCAGGCGGGTGTTCGCTATTCAATAGAGAATCCCCACGCCTACGCCGACGCTAATCTGATTGGTCACCTCAACATTCTTGAGGGCTGCCGTCATCATAAAATCGAACATCTGCTTTATGCATCTTCCAGTTCGGTTTATGGCCTGAATCGTAAAATGCCTTTCTCCACCGAAGATAGCGTTGACCATCCGGTTTCGTTATATGCGGCGACCAAGAAAGCTAACGAGTTAATGTCACATACTTACTCGCATCTTTACCAGCTGCCGACCACCGGACTGCGGTTCTTTACCGTTTATGGTCCGTGGGGCCGGCCGGATATGGCATTATTCAAATTCACCCGTGCGATGATTGCAGGTGAAGCGATTGATGTTTATAACCAGGGCCAGATGAAACGCGACTTCACCTATATTGATGACATTGCGGAAGCGATTGTTCGTTTGCAGGATGTTATTCCGCAGGCGGATGAAAACTGGACGGTAGAGGCGGGATCGCCAGCCACCAGTTCTGCGCCTTATCGGATTTATAATATTGGTAACAGTCAGCCGGTCACGCTGATCAACTATATCGAAGCCATCGAGAAAGCACTGGGTATTACGGCGGTTAAGAATCTGATGCCAATGCAACCGGGTGACGTGCTGGAAACCAGCGCTGACACCGAAGCCCTGTTTAAGGCGATCGGTTTTAAACCGCAAACCAGTGTGGAAGAGGGCGTTAAGCGCTTTGTTGACTGGTATCGGGACTTCTATCAGGTCTGATTAATAAAATAAAAAAGGAAGCGCAGGCTTCCTTTTTTTTGTTATCTCTAAGGGCAATCAGTATTCAGTAGCGAAACCCGACCCGTTATCAGAGTAGAAAGTCGTCTAACTGCTTACCTTGCTCTTCCAGTGCTTTTTTAATCACTGCCGGTGTGCGACCCTGACCAGTCCAGGTTCTGGTTTCGCCTTTTTCATCGACATACTTATATTTTGCCGGACGAACTGAACGGTTACCTTTCCCGGCGACTTTGGTGTCTGACAGGGAGCTCAGCAATTCATTCGGATCGATGCCGTCCGCCAGCAGCATTTCACGATACTGTTCCAGTTTACGTGCACGCTCGGCATTCTCTGCCTGGGTCAGTGACTCCTCTTCGCGGCGTTCTTTTACCACCACTTCAAGTTTTTCCAGCATCTCTTCCAGCGAGTCAATCGGATACTCTCTGGCCTGAGCACGCAGCGTACGGATATTATTAAGAACTTTTAGTGCTTCGCTCATTGTCCTGGTCTCTGAATAATAAAAAAGTTGTTTTGCCCGACAATAGTAGAGGTGGTAATAAATAACTTCAACACAAATTAATATTAAAGCGCGACGGCAAAATAAAAGAGAGTAAAAATCATTCTTCAGAAAGATTTACTTTTTCGCCGTTTAAGGGCTATTTTTATGTCAGCTTTAAAAGACGTAAATTTAATACATTAATTACAGCAGTGAAAAAGGCAGGATGTTGTTGGGGGTAATATCCCGGCTACCCGCTCAGGCAGGCAAAGGATCGGCCTGAATTTTAGCTCACCCAGAGCGGCCCATGGCGATCATTATTCCGCGGCTACCCGCTCAGTTTTAGCAGCGCTTTGTGCTAATATGCGCGCCATTCCGTTAAGTCCTGATGAAGAACCCGCTGCTATGGCCCAACTCTATTTTTACTACTCTGCGATGAATGCGGGTAAATCCACCGCCTTACTGCAGTCCTCCTATAACTACCAGGAACGGGGAATGCGAACCCTGGTCTACACCGCTGAAATTGACGATCGCTTTGGCGCAGGCACCGTCAGCTCGCGTATTGGCCTCTCTTCGCCCGCCTTACTGTATAACGCTGAGACTGCGCTTTACCGCGATATCGCCGCAGAGCACGCGGCTCAGCCGATTCACTGCGTGCTGGTCGATGAGAGTCAGTTCCTGACCCGTGAGCAGGTGAAGGCCCTGTCAGACGTGGTGGACAATCTTGATATCCCGGTGCTTTGCTATGGCCTGAGAACCGACTTCCGTGGTGAGCTGTTTACCGGCAGTCAGTATCTGCTGGCGTGGGCTGACAAGCTGGTAGAGCTGAAGACCATCTGCCACTGTGGCCGCAAAGCCAGTATGGTGCTGCGTCTCGACAGCGAGGGAAAACCGTTCAGTGAAGGTGAGCAGGTGGTGATCGGTGGCAATGAACGCTATATCTCCGTGTGCCGCAAGCATTACAAGCAGGCAATAGAGCAGGGATCGCTGCAGGCGATTTACGGCGCGCAAACGCCGCTGAACTGACAGTGCTGTAACAGAAATAAAAAAACCCGCCGAGGCGGGTTTTTTGTTTGTCAGCCGATTAGACGTTTTTCGCTTTCTTCTCGACCTTAACACCTTTTACCGGTTGTTCAGCCACGGCTTCAGCGACGCTGGAGAAGGGTTCAACAAATTCGCGGCCATAGTAGGTGTCCAGCATGATTTGTTTCAGCTCAGCAATCAGCGGATAACGTGGGTTAGCGCCGGTACACTGGTCATCAAATGCATCATCTGCCAGCTTATCGACTTTCGCCAGGAAGTCAGCTTCTGCCACACCCGCTTCGCGGATAGAGGTTGGGATACCCAGTTGAGTTTTAATCTCTTCCAGCCACGCCAGCAGTTTTTCAATTTTCTGCGCGGTGCGGTCGCCCGGCGCCGTCAGGCCTAAGTGGTCTGCGACTTCTGCGTAGCGACGACGTGCCTGTGGACGGTCATACTGGCTGAACGCGGTCTGTTTAGTCGGGTTGTCGTTCGCGTTATAACGAATGACGTTGGCGATTAACAGTGAGTTAGCCAGGCCGTGTGGGATATGGAATTCCGAACCCAGTTTGTGCGCCATTGAGTGACAAACCCCAAGGAAGGCGTTGGCAAAGGCGATACCGGCGATGGTTGCCGCATTGTGCACGCGTTCACGCGCCACCGGATTTTTCGCACCTTCCGCGTAGCTGGCTGGCAGGTTCTCTTTCAGCAGTTTAAGTGCCTGCAGCGCCTGACCGTCAGAGTATTCGTTAGCCAGCACTGACACATAAGCTTCCAGCGCATGGGTCACCGCATCCAGGCCGCCAAAGGCGCACAGGGAGCGCGGCATATCCATCACCAGGTTAGCATCGACAATCGCCATATCCGGGGTTAACGCATAGTCTGCCAGTGGGTATTTCTGGCCGGTGGCATCGTCAGTAACCACCGCAAACGGCGTCACTTCTGAACCGGTACCGGAAGTGGTGGTGATTGCCACCATGCGAGCTTTGACGCCCATTTTCGGGAATTTGTAGATACGTTTACGGATATCCATAAAGCGTAACGCCAGCTCTTCAAAATGGGTTTCAGGATGTTCGTACATCACCCACATGATTTTCGCGGCATCCATCGGTGAACCACCGCCGAGGGCGATAATCACGTCAGGTTTGAAGCTGTTCATCTGCTCAGCGCCTTTACGCACGATGCTCAGCGTAGGGTCAGCTTCAACTTCAAAGAACACCTCTGTTTCAACGCCGTGTGCTTTCAGCACGCGGGTCACCTGGTCAGCATAACCGTTGTTAAACAGGAAGCGGTCAGTGACGATGAACGCACGTTTGGCGCCATCCGAAGCCACTTCTTCCAGTGCAATTGGCAGAGAACCGCGACGGAAGTAGATGGATTTAGGAAGTTTATGCCACAACATATTTTCAGCTCGCTTGGCGACAGTTTTGGTATTGATCAGGTGTTTCGGGCCAACGTTTTCAGAGATGGAGTTACCCCCCCATGAACCACAACCCAGCGTCAGAGAAGGCGCCAGTTTAAAGTTGTAGAGGTCACCGATACCGCCCTGTGAAGCCGGGGTATTGATCAGAATACGCGCGGTTTTCATTTTGTCGCCGAAGTAGTGAACGCGCTCGGTCTGGTTATCCTGGTCGGTATACAGGCAGGAGGTGTGTCCGATACCGCCCATCGCCACCAGTTTTTCCGCTTTATCGACGGCATCCTGGAAATCTTTTGCCCGATACATCGCGAGAGTCGGGGAGAGTTTTTCGTGAGCGAACGGCTCAGACTCATCCACCAGCTGCACTTCACCAATCAGAATTTTGGTGCTCGGAGGAACGGTGATGCCCGCCATCTCAGCAATTTTAAACGCTGGCTGACCAACAATCGCCGCATTCAGGCCACCATTTTTCAGAATGATATTCTGTACCGCGTTCAGCTCAGCGCCCTGCAGCATATAACCGCCATGGCTGGCAAAGCGTTCGCGCACTGCGTCATAAGCAGAATCCACCACAATCACTGACTGCTCAGAGGCACAAATCACGCCGTTATCGAAGGTTTTTGACATCAGGATAGACGCTACGGCGCGTTTAACGTCAGCCGTTTCATCAATCACTACCGGCGTATTACCGGCACCCACACCGATAGCAGGTTTACCTGAGCTGTAAGCGGCTTTCACCATGCCTGGTCCGCCGGTTGCCAGAATCAGGTTGATGTCAGGGTGATGCATTAACTGGTTAGACAGCTCAACCGAAGGCGCGTCAATCCAGCCGATAATATCTTTCGGCGCACCGGCTGCAATCGCTGCCTGCAGCACGATATCTGCCGCTTTGTTGGTGGCGTCTTTAGCACGTGGGTGTGGAGAGAAGATAATTCCGTTACGGGTTTTAAGACTGATCAGAGCTTTGAAGATGGCGGTAGAGGTTGGGTTGGTGGTCGGCACGATGCCGCAAATCAGGCCAATCGGTTCAGCGATAGTGATAGTACCGAAGGTGTCGTCGGTTGCCAGCACACCGCAGGTCTTTTCATCTTTGTAAGCGTTGTAGATATATTCAGAAGCAAAATGATTTTTGATCACTTTATCTTCGACGATGCCCATGCCGGATTCAGCAACGGCCATCTTAGCGAGAGGAATTCGGGCATCTGCGGCGGCAAGCGCGGCAGCACGGAAAATAGCGTCAACCTGTTGTTGGGAAAAGTTGGCGTATTCACGCTGGGCTTTTTTTACACGTTCGACCAGTGCATTAAGTTCAGCGACATTAGTAACGGCCATGGTGTTCTCCTGAAGGAAGTTAAACTTTTTTAGTAAACAATCCTGCGTCCTGAGTATAGTCCCGCCTGGCTGGCGCGTTGGATTGGGCCAGAACGCCCGGATTTTCAAATGTTTACTAAACTAGTCTGTTCTGGCATCAGCGTTATGTACCCTGATGCTGCTAATACTTCCGTTGCGAAAAGATTACCTGGTTTGAGGTAGGGCAATTTTGATACAGATCAATTTGAACGCAAGCTGACTCCTTTCAGCCGCACTTTTCGGCACCCGCTTGTCGAAACCGCTTACGCCTCTTAAGGCCAGGCTCATAGCGGCTAAAACCAGCTGCATTTTAATGTCTGGCGAAATGCGCTAAATCGGGCGCTGATCGGCAGAATAAATAGCTGTCCGCGCATCTGGCGTCAGGGCGCTTTTTCCCTTACATTAGGCGCGTTTTCCTCCCCTGTGGTACGGAGTCTGTCGTGAACCCTGCGCTGTTAGATTTATCAGGTTATATAAAATTTTTTGTCGGGCTTTTTGCGCTGGTCAATCCGGTAGGCATTATTCCGGTGTTTATCAGCATGACCCGCTATCAGGGGGCTGCTGAGCGTAATAAAACCAACCTGACGGCCAACCTCGCGGTCGCCATCATTCTGTGGACCTCACTGTTTCTCGGTGATGCGATTCTGCATATTTTCGGTATCTCTATCGACTCCTTCCGCATTGCCGGGGGAATTCTGGTAGTGACCATCGCCATGTCGATGATCAGCGGTAAGCTGGGCGAAGATAAGCAGAACAAACAGGAAAAATCAGAGACCGCGATTCGTGAAAGTGTCGGGGTGGTACCGCTGGCACTGCCGCTGATGGCCGGACCCGGTGCCATCAGTTCGACCATTGTCTGGAGCACGCGCTATCACAGCTGGGTCAATCTGCTGGGATTCAGCCTGGCGATTGCGCTTTTTGCCTTCTGCTGCTGGCTGTTGTTTCGGGCTGCACCTTTAATGGTGCGGGTGTTAGGCCAGACCGGTATTAACGTGATCACCCGTATTATGGGGCTGTTGCTGATGGCGCTGGGCATTGAGTTCGTGGTGACCGGAATGAAATCTATTTTCCCCGGTTTACTCAATTAAATTCCCCACTTAATTCAGGGGTCGAAGCGAAGTCGTGAATCATTATGGTGCAAAGCCCGAAAAACCTGCACCATAAACATGCAATTATTCATCCCGCTTAATAGATTCAGCAGATTATCACTTTCATTACTGCTGGCCGGAATTTGCCGCTTGTTGGCCGCAGCAATGTCACAATTTTCACATGATAATCTGCTTTCTAATTCTCGCTTAGCCTGACAAATCGCGCCTCTGCTCCCAGCCGGCGCGCATTCATCGCGTCTGATGGCGTATCCCCGGTATAATTGCCAAAAAAGCGTTTTTATCCCTTCGGCAGAGCTGCAGAAAGTCTGTTTTTATCTAAAATCTCTATTTTTCATATCGATAAGATATTTTCAGGACAAAAATTAACACTTCCGCTGCCTGACTTCTCATGATAAAAGAGAATTAGTTAACATTTTAGCTATTTTGCTTTGGCACCCTTCCGCTGCTTCTGATAATTTTTGGCGCAACGTAAAATTTTTTCTCCGACAGCCCAAAGTGAGAACGCTTTTTGCTTAAGCCTATCGGGATACTTAATAAAAGGTTGGCGCTTTCGCATGACTGGGATGAAAAACTTGCAGCAACAACGGTGTAAAATTGCGTTATGTCTGTTAATCGCTTTTTCACCGGCCTATGGTGCCACGGTGCCAGCCGGGACGACGCTGGCGCCGCAGCAGCAAATTGTTATTAATAACGGCTCAGAGGTGGCGTCGCTCGACCCACATAAAGTCGAAGGCGTGCCAGAATCGAATATTATTCTTAATCTGCTTGATGGGCTGGTTAACACCGATAACAGCGGCAGGGTGGTGCCTGGCGTGGCGGAGAGCTGGCAAAACCAGCAAGGGACTCAGTGGACCTTTACCCTGCGGAATGACGCAAAATGGAGCAACGGCGAACCGGTAACCGCCGATGATTTCGTCTATAGCTGGCGTCGACTGGCCGATCCCACGACGGCTTCTCCTTATTCCAGCTATCTGCAGGCGGCGCATTTCGCCAACATTGATGCCATTCTGGCCGGTAAAATGTCACCCGATCAGCTCGGTGTGAAGGCGCTGGATGCCCATCATCTGCAAATTACCCTGAGTGAACCGGTGCCTTATCTGGTCGCCATGCTGGCGCATACCGCGATGAAGCCGGTCTATGCCCCGGCGATCAAGCAGTGGGGCGAGGCCTGGACCCGGCCGGGTCACTATGTGGGCAACGGCGCGTATACGCTGAGCGACTGGGTGGTCAATGAAAAAATCGTACTGCAGCGCAATCCACACTACTGGGATAACAGCCATACGGTGATTGAGCAGGGCACTTTCCTGCCGATCGCCTCGGAAAACAGCGATATTAATCGCTATCGCAGCGGCGGTACGGACATTACCAACAGCGCAATCCCGCCAGAAATGTTCGGCAAACTGCGTCAGGAGTTGGGCGAGCAGGTCAAAGTCAGTCCGCTGCTTTGCACTTTCTATTATGAAATTAATAATAAAAAGCCGCCATTTACCGATGCGCGCGTTCGTGCTGCGATCAAGATGACCCTCGACCGTGAAGTCATTGCTAACAAGATCATGGGGCAGGGTCAGATTCCGGCCTACAGCCTGACGCCACCGTTTACCGCCGGGATCAATTTAACCCCACCGGCGTGGTTCAGACAGACACAGGCGCAGCGCAATCAGGCGGCGAAAAAGTTACTGGCAGAGGCCGGGTTTGATGACAGCCATCCGCTGACCTTCACGCTGCTCTACAACACCTCCGATCAGAATAAACGCCAGGCGATCGCTGCTGCCTCAATGTGGCAGAAAAACCTTGGCGCGAAGGTGACGTTACAGAATCAGGAGTGGAAAACTCTGCTGGAGACCCGTCATCAGGCGCAGTATGACGTGGTTCGCGCCACCTGGTGCGCGGATTACAACGAGCCGTCGACCTTTCTCAACATGCTGATCGGTAACGCCTCAATCAATACCGCCTTTTACCGCAGCCCGACGTTTGATCGCCTGATGTCGGAGACCCTGACCGCCAGCAGTGAAGCACAACGCGCCAGCCTCTATCAGCAGGCTGAAACACAACTCGACAAAGACTCACCAATTGTGCCAGTTTACTACCGCGTGAGTGTGCGCCTGGTGAAGCCCTGGGTTGGCGGCTTTACGGGCAAAGACCCGCAGGACATGACAGACCTGAAATACTATTTCATCAAACAACACTGAGCCGCGCGCTTACCTGGCGAGACAGTCGGGGAGCGCGCGTCCGTGCAGACCACAGTATGTGGTCACTATCCTCAGGTTAACCAGCCGGGGATCCCGAGACGGGGGACGCCGGGGCAGTCAATCGCCCCGGCGACGATAATAAAACTGGAGTGTAATAATGAACAACATCACGAAGAAAAGCCTGATTGCAGCGGGCGTGTTTGCTGCAGTCAGTGCCCTGGCAGGGAATGCAGTTCTGGCGGCTACAGTGCCAGCTGGCGTTGAGCTGGCAGCAAAACAGGAACTGGTACGCGGTAATGGCGATGAAGTACAGTCGCTCGATCCGCACAAAATTGAAGGCGTGCCGGAAGATAACGTGGCGCGCGATCTCTACGAAGGTCTGCTGGTCAGTGACAGCAATGGCCACCCGGTGCCGGGCGTAGCGGAAAGTTACGAAAACAAAGATTTCAAAGTGTGGACTTTCCACTTACGTAAGAATGCCAAATGGTCGAACGGCGAGCCGGTCACCGCACAGGACTTCGTCTACAGCTGGCAGCGTCTGGTGGATCCGAAAACCGCTTCACCTTACGCCAGCTATCCGCAGTATGGCCATATCCTGAATGTTGATGAGATCATCGCGGGCAAAAGACCGACCAGCGATCTGGGCGTGAAGGCGATTGATGACCATACGCTGGAAGTGACGCTGAGCGAGCCGGTTCCTTATTTCGACAAGCTGATGATCAACTCCGTGATGTCGCCGGTATATAAGCCTGCGATTGAGAAGTTCGGCGATCAGTGGACTCAGCCACAGAACTGGGTCGGTAACGGCGCGTTTAAACTGGATGCGCACGTGATCAACGAACGTATCACGCTGGTGCGTAACCCGCAGTACTGGGATAACGCCAACACCATCCTGAACAAAGTGACCTTCCTGCCGATCAATTCAGAAGTCAGTGACGTTAACCGTTATTTCTCTGAGAACGGCAGCGACATGACCTACAACAACATGCCGATTGAGCTGTTCAAAAAGCTGCAGCGCGATAACGGCAAAGAACTGCACGTTGATCCCTATCTCTGCACCTATTACTACGAAATCAATAACCAGAAAGCGCCATTCACCGATCCCCGCGTGCGCGCCGCGCTGAAGCTCGGCCTGGATCGCGACATTATGGTAAACAAAGTGCTGGCCCAGGGTCAGATGCCAGCCTACAGCTTCACGCCGCCATCAACCGACGGTATGGAGATTCTGCCGCCAGACTGGTTCAAATGGACGCAGGAAAAACGTAATGAAGAGGCGAAGAAATTGCTGGCTGAAGCCGGTTATACCGCCGATAAACCGCTGACTTTTAACCTGCTGTATAACACTTCCGACCTGCACAAGAAGCTGGCTATTGCCGCCTCATCGATCTGGAAGAAAAATATCGGGGTGAACATCAAGCTGGAAAACCAGGAGTGGAAAACCTTCCTTGATACGCGTCATCAGGGCAACTTCGACGTTTCGCGTGCCGCCTGGTGTGCTGACTATAACGAACCGACGTCTTTCCTGAACATCATGCTGTCGAACAGCAGCAGTAACACCTCGCACTATAAGAGCGAGGCATTCGATCAGGTACTGCGTGATGCAATCAAAGCGCCGGATGACAAAGCCCGTGCCGCCGACTACCAGCGTGCCGAGCAGATTCTGGATAAAGACAGCACCATCGTTCCGGTCTACTACTACGTTAACGCGCGTCTGGTGAAACCGTACGTCGGCGGTTACACCGGCAAAGATCCGCTGGATAAATCGCAGGATAAGAACTTCTACATCATTAAACACTAATAGCACACAGGCTATCGACAGCGGCGGCGCGTCTGCGCCGCCTTTACGTTTTATTTATTTGTTGTGAAGCAACAGCCTGGTAGGTACGGCAATGTTAAAATTCATCCTGCGTCGCTTGCTTGAAGCGCTCCCGACGCTGTTCGTCCTGATTACCATCTCCTTCTTTATGATGCGACTGGCACCCGGCAGTCCCTTTACCGGTGAGCGCACCCTGGCGCCGGAAGTCATGGCCAACATTGAGGCGAAATATCACCTCAACGATCCGATTGGTAAGCAGTATGTCGATTACCTGGTGCAGCTGGCGCACGGCGATTTCGGCCCCTCATTTAAATATAAAGATTATTCGGTTAACTATCTGGTTGGCCATGCGTTCCCGGTTTCAGCCAAACTCGGTCTGGCTGCCTTCGTGCTGGCGGTGGTACTGGGCGTTGCTGCCGGGGTCATCGCCGCGCTTAAACAGAACAGTCTGTGGGATTTCGCGGTGATGGGGGTGGCAATGACCGGCGTGGTGATTCCGAGTTTCGTGGTGGCACCGTTGCTGGTTCTGGTGTTTGCCATCACGCTGAAATGGCTACCCGGCGGTGGCTGGAATGGCGGACAGTGGAACTACATGCTGCTGCCGATGGTGGCGCTCTCGCTGGCCTATATCGCCAGCATCGCACGTATCACCCGCGGATCGATGATTGAAGTAATGCACTCCAACTTTATCCGTACCGCCCGTGCCAAAGGGCTGCCGCTGCGCCGCATCGTGCTGCGCCACGCGCTGAAGCCGGCGCTGCTGCCGGTAATCTCCTATATGGGGCCGGCCTTTGTCGGCATCATCACCGGCTCAATGGTGATTGAGTCGATCTACGGCCTGCCGGGCATCGGTCAGCTGTTTGTTAACGGCGCACTGAACCGTGACTACTCGCTGGTAATGAGCCTGACCATTCTGGTGGGTTTGTTAACCATTCTGTTTAACGCGATTGTTGACGTGCTGTATGCCGTTATCGATCCGAAAATTCGTTACTGATTGCGGAGTTCGCCATGATGTTAAGTAAGAAAAACAGCGAAGCTCTGGATGCGTTCAGTGAGAAGCTGGAAGTGGAAGGGCGCAGTCTGTGGCAGGACGCCCGCCGTCGTTTTATTCATAACCGCGCGGCTTCAATCAGCCTGCTGGTACTGCTGCTGATTACGCTGTTTGTGATCGTTGCGCCGATGCTGTCGCAGTTCACCTATGACGATACCGACTGGGGCATGATGTCCTCTCCACCGGATACCACCTCCGGCCACTGGTTTGGTACCGACTCGTCGGGACGCGATCTGCTGGTGAGGGTGGCAATTGGCGGCCGGATTTCACTGATGGTGGGTGTGGCATCCGCCTTGATCGCGGTAATCGTGGGGACCCTGTACGGTTCCGTTGCCGGTTACCTCGGCGGCAAAACCGACTCGGTGATGATGCGTATTCTGGAAATCCTCAACTCTTTTCCGTTTATGTTCTTCGTCATTCTGCTGGTGACCTTCTTTGGCCGTAATATCCTGCTGATCTTTGCCGCCATCGGCATGGTGTCGTGGCTGGATATGGCGCGTATCGTGCGTGGACAAACCCTGAGCCTGAAGCGCAAAGAGTTTATTGAAGCCGCCCACGTTGGCGGCGTCTCCACCTGGAAAATCGTGGTGCGCCACATCGTGCCGAACGTGCTGGGCGTGGTGGTGGTTTACGCCTCGTTGCTGGTACCCAGCATGATTCTGTTTGAATCCTTCCTGAGCTTCCTTGGGCTGGGAACGCAGGAACCGCTCAGCAGCTGGGGCGCGTTGCTCAGCGATGGGGCTAACTCAATGGAAGTGTCGCCGTGGTTGCTGCTCTATCCGGCGGGCTTTCTGGTGGTAACGCTGTTCTGTTTCAACTTTATCGGCGATGGCCTGCGTGATGCCCTCGACCCGAAAGATCGTTAAGGAGTTTCCCGATGACCATTCATGAATTCCAGCCAGCAATGGCGGCCCGCGCGGGAAGCGAACAGTTACTGCAGGTGAAGGATTTGCGCGTCACCTTCGGCACTCACGACGGCGATGTGACCGCCGTCAACGATCTTAACTTTTCGCTGCGCGCCGGTGAGACGCTGGGTATTGTCGGCGAATCCGGTTCCGGCAAATCACAGACCGCCTTCGCCCTGATGGGGCTGCTGGCTAAAAACGGCCGTATCGGCGGCTCGGCGCTGTTCAACGGCAAGGAGATCCTCAACCTGCCCGAGCACCAGCTTAACCGGCTGCGCGCCGAGCAGATTGCCATGATCTTCCAGGACCCGATGACCTCGCTCAACCCCTACATGCGGGTCGGTGAGCAGTTAATGGAAGTGCTGAAGCTGCACAAGGGCATGAACAGCGCCCAGGCCTTCGAAGAGTCGGTCAGAATGCTGGACGCGGTGAAAATGCCAGAGGCACGCAAGCGGATGAGAATGTATCCGCATGAGTTCTCCGGCGGGATGCGTCAGCGTGTGATGATTGCCATGGCGCTGCTGTGCCGGCCAAAACTGCTGATTGCTGATGAGCCGACCACGGCGCTCGACGTGACGGTGCAGGCGCAGATTATGACGCTGCTCAACGATCTCAAACGCGAGTTCAACACCGCCATTATCATGATCACTCACGATCTCGGCGTCGTCGCCGGGATCTGCGACAAAGTGCTGGTGATGTACGCCGGACGTACCATGGAATATGGCCGCGCTCGTGACGTTTTCTATCAGCCGGCGCACCCGTATTCAATCGGCCTGCTGAATGCGGTGCCGCGTCTGGATGCTGAAGGCGAGAGTCTGACCACCATTCCCGGCAATCCGCCTAACCTGCTGCGTCTGCCGCCGGGCTGCCCGTTCCAGCCGCGTTGTCCACATGCGATGGATATCTGTGCCAAAGCGCCGCCGCTGGAACCGTTCGGGGATGGGCGTTTACGTGCCTGCTTTAAGCCGGTGGAGGAATTAATATGAGCGCCATAGTCGAAAAAAGAGTGTTACTGGAAATCGCCGACCTCAAGGTGCATTTTGATATCAAAGATGGCAAGCAGTGGTTCTGGCAGCCGTCAAAGACCCTGAAAGCGGTGGATGGCGTCAGCCTGCGCCTGTACGAAGGGGAGACGCTGGGCGTGGTCGGTGAATCGGGCTGCGGTAAATCGACGCTGGCGCGGGCGATTATCGGCCTGGTTAAAGCCACCGACGGTCGGGTGGCGTGGCTGGGACGCGATCTGCTGGGGCAGAGCGAAGAGGAGTGGCGCAAGGCGCGCAGTGACATCCAGATGATCTTCCAGGACCCGCTGGCTTCGCTCAATCCGCGTATGACCATCGGCGATATCATTGCAGAGCCGTTGCGCACCTATCATCCGAAAATGGCGCGTCAGGAAGTCAAAGATCGCGTCAAAAATATGATGATGAAGGTCGGTCTGCTACCGAACCTGATCAACCGCTATCCGCATGAGTTTTCCGGCGGCCAGTGCCAGCGTATCGGTATCGCGCGTGCGCTGATCCTCGAGCCTAAGCTGATTATCTGTGATGAGCCGGTATCAGCTCTCGACGTATCGATCCAGGCGCAGGTGGTGAATCTGCTGCAGCAGTTGCAGCGCGAAATGGGGCTGTCGCTGATCTTTATCGCGCACGATCTGGCGGTAGTGAAACACATCTCCGATCGGGTGCTGGTGATGTATCTCGGTCATGCGGTCGAACTCGGCACCTACAGCGAGGTCTACAGCAATCCGCAGCATCCTTACACCAAAGCGCTGATGTCAGCGGTGCCGATTCCCGATCCGGATCTGGAAAAGAACAAGCAGATTCAGCTGCTGGAAGGGGAGTTGCCGTCTCCGATCAATCCGCCGTCAGGCTGCGTGTTTCGCACCCGCTGCCCGATTGCCGGACCGGAGTGCGCTAAAACCCGGCCGCTGCTGGAAGGCAGTTTCCGCCACGCGGTCTCCTGCCTCAAGGTCGACCCGTTATAATGCAAAACGCCGGGCAGTGGCCCGGCGTTTTATATCGCTGCGACGGCTATTCACGCCACAGGATATGACACAGCTTGTGGTCTTTTTCACGGCACAGCAGTACGCGTGCAAAGACGTCGGTAATCGGTTCACCATCCGCTTCACCCAGTCCAATCACCACTTCCGCGAAAAAGTCAGGATTCAGATCGAAATCAACATGTTCCTGCCAGTCATCAGAAGGATCGAACAGCTCAGCGCCGCCACGTTCTTCGAACTGCAGATTAAAAAGGATGATGTCTGCCGGATCGAGATTATCGCCTGCCAGCTCAAGAAAAATATCGTAAGCCTGTTCCAGCGTTTCGTCTTCAGTAAGGCGATTATTTAAATCCATGGTCTGTCCTGTCTGCCCTGCGGGCGTTTACACAATTTGGCTCGTTTTACAGTAAAGGGCTAAAGAAGTAAAACAGTCGTTCGACGATGCGTTGCCACCAGGCACGTTTTGACCAGCGCTTACCGTCCAGCAGGCGTGAGCGGGCAATATAGTCATCCTGCACGCAGGACAGATCGCTGCCAAATCCGGCATCGTCTACCACCAGTGTAATCTCAAAATTGAGCCACAGGCTGCGCATATCAAGATTTACCGTGCCGACCAGGCTGAGCTGTCCATCAACCAGAACGCTTTTGGTATGCAGCAGACCATCTTCAAACTGATAAATTTTAACGCCCGCCTCCAGTAGTTCACTGAAGAACGCCCGGCTGGCCCAGCCCACCAGCAGGGAATCGTTATGCCGAGGGACAATAATGCTGACATTCACGCCGCGCTGCGCCGCGGTGCAGATGGCATGCAGCAGATCGTCGCTTGGCACGAAGTAGGGCGTGGTCATGATCAGCTGTTCGCGAGCGGAATAGACCGCCGTCAGCAGCGCCTGATGGATCATATCCTCCGGGAAGCCGGGACCTGAGGCGATAACCTGCACCGTGTGCCCGCTCTCCTGCTCAAACGGCATGATATTGCGGTCGGGCGGTGGCGGCAGGATCCGTTTACCGGTTTCAATCTCCCAGTCGCAGCTGAAGACAATCCCCATTGCGGTGGCCACCGGGCCTTCCATCCGCGCCATCAGATCGATCCACTGCCCGACGCCCGCGTTCTGCTTGAAGAAGCGCGGATCCACCAGATTCATGCTGCCGGTGTAGGCAATATAGTTATCGATTAACACAATTTTGCGGTGCTGACGCAGATCCATCCGGCGCAGGAATACGCGCAGCAGGCTGACCTGTAAAGCTTCCACCACATCGATGCCGGCATTGCGCATCATGCCCACCCACGGACTGCGGAAAAAGGTGACGCTGCCAGCCGAGTCGAGCAGCAAACGGCAATGTACGCCGCGACGTGACGCCGCCATCAGCGACTCCGCCACTTCATCTGCCAGACCGCCAGGGTGCCAGATATAGAACACCATTTCGATATTGTGACGCGCCAGCTGGATGTCACGGATCAGCGCCTGCATCACATCATCCGAGCTGGTGAGCAGTTGCAGCTGGTTGCCTTTGACGCCAGCAATGCCCTGACGGTGATGACAAAGCTCGAACAGCGAGCGCGCAACGTCGCTGTGTTCGGTGGCAAAGATTTCACGGCACTGCTTCAGATCGTTCAGCCAGCGGGCCGTCGAGGGCCACATGGTGCGAGCGCGTTCGGCACGCCGTTTACCCAGGTGCAGTTCGCCAAAGGAGAGGTAGGCGATAATACCCACCAGCGGCAGAATATAGATAATCAGTAGCCAGGCCATCGCCGAGGTGACGGCGCGGCGCTTCATCAGTATTCGCAGGGTGACACCGGCGATCAGCAGCCAGTAGCCAAACAGCAGCATCCAACTGATCAGGGTGTAAAAAGTGGTCATTAAGTGGACATCCCGTTCGCGCTTTCGTCTGGCAAGTTTACGTGCTGTTGCGGGTCAGCGAAACCCCCTGACCTGAGCCATCTGTTCAGATCCGATTTGGCATTGGCGATAAGATCTTTATAATACGTGCGCGTGAATTCGATGTCAGAGAGGAAGTGATGAGACGAAGCAGAAATGAAGTGGCGCGCTGGAGAATGTTACGTCAGGTGCACCGCCGCCGTTCACGCTGGCTGGAAGGGCAGTCACGCCGTTATAAGCGTATCCACAGTATTCGCCATCAGCTGGCGCAGCAGCAGCGTCGCTCCATTCTGTTTATTACGCAACAGTTGTAATCGCCGTCGCCGGTGCTGACGGTTCAGGCGGGCAACCGGGCAGCCGGCTGGGGAGAATCCCCGGCACCTTCCCGCCAGTCCGATGCCGGCTCAGGCTTCGAAAAAGCCCATCTCCGCCAGAAAGTGGCGCGCCTGCAGATGCTCCTGTTGCGACGCGCCGCGATCCTTCACTTCACACATCAGGCAATCGGTTGGGCTGCCCACGCCCATCGGACGTCGGTAACCGGCGCGGTCATACCATTCAAAAGACCACTTATCTGTTTTGCGATGGTAATAAATGGTTAACCAGGCAGAGCAGTTTGCCGGGTAGCCGCTCAGCACTTCTGTTTTCGGATCGGCAATTCCCTGCACCCGGTATAACAGCTGATCGAAGAAAGTTGAGGCGCCCTGAATATTATAAGTTTTATGCATATTGAGCCTGCGACTGTGCTGTAGCGTCCATTCTGCGTGTCAGAGTGTAATAAAGAAGTCATAAATGTAGACAGCGATGCGCAATAATTCCTGTTCAGGCTAAAAAAAAATCTTTCAGCACGCGCTTTTATCACTGTCGGCGACGTCTCACGCGAGTCCCGTCAGGCGCTAATGGCGGGCTGGCGAAGCCTCTCGCGGCGATTACGGTTAATTCTGTACAACTTTACAATCACGCAAGTGACTGTTTGATGGCCATTTATTTCTTTGATTGCTGTTTCAATGCAAATAACAGCGTAAATACCTGTACAACCATCCTTGGGTTGTATAGCTTTACTGCATCGGTTGTAAAAATTAAACGAACTCTATGAGGGTTAACCATGCAAACCAACGTACGAATTCCGGCCTCCATTGCTGATATTTCTGCCTATCTCAACAGTGCCGCTCTGCCGTCGCAGCAGGCGATTCTGGGTTCAGTGGTAACCGAGATTATGCGTTCCGGACGCAGTCTCAATCGTAAGGCGATCTGTACCCGATTGATTAGCCGCTTGCAGGATGTCACCAGTGCGGAAGAAGAACAGCATTACCATGCGCTGATTGGCTTACTGCTGGATCGTAATTAATTCGCTGGTGAGTGCATGTGCGCTATAGCTGGCGTTGCCCGCGCGCTACCGCACTCTGCATCGCAGCAATTGCCAGGGAAAATGCAGCCTGCCACCTTCTGATGTCTGGCGAGCAAGCCAGGCTTCAGATACCGCGCAAGCGGGTGGAACATATTGACAAGGCGTCAGCGTTTTTGTAGAAATTAGCCATCTTTCGTGATCGTTTTTCGTTGTCCAATCATTCATCTCTCACGGAAGATCGAAGCCCTGCCAGACCGGCAGGGCTTTTGTTTTTCCCCACGTCAATCCGCTCATGATCAATCCAGTAAATAGATGCCCGCAACAATCGCGCTGACAGACATGATATGCAGCAATTCGGTCATGACGGCCTCTCCTGTTGTGTTTAACGGTCCTTTCAGTCAAGAACAGGCTGGCTGATTGGTCAAAAAAATTTACATTTTTACCGACCAGTATGCGGTGGTGATGCCAGCTTTCTTAATTAATCCGCTGAAAATTAACTCTTCCTGACACTTGTCGCTGCGGTTATTGTTTAGCGATGCTAAGTGTTGCTGGGTGGGACACACTACGCCAGCGGATTGTTCAGACGCCTGTCAGCAGGCGTGAAAATTTACGCTGCGCTAAACCGGTAAGAATCACTGCGGATCGGGGAGCGGTGCATGCAGTTTTTAACAGCACCTCGGATTGCTGTTTTTCAGATCCGGCGATAAATTGATAAGAAATACCTTTGGGAGTCAGTCGATGAAGAAGAAATCAAACCGTGGCGTTATCGCCTTAGCCTGCTGTCTACTGTTCACCTCGCCCGCGTTACTGGCCAATCCGGGTAACGGCAATGGTAACGGCAATGGTCATGGACATTCCGCCGATCATGGTGGCAAAGGCGAAGGCAAAAACGGCAAAGATCATTCGTCTAAGAGCAAAAAGAACAAGGGCGGCGATCCTCACCGGGCCGAGTCAGAGATCAGCTATGCGTTCGCACGCGATCTGGCCAGACAGTATGGGCTGACCGGTTATTCATCGCTGCCACCGGGTATTGCGAAAAATCTTGCGCGGGGTAAACCTTTGCCGCCCGGGATCGCCAAACGATCGGTGCCGCCTTCAATGCTGGACAACCTGCCGGATTATCCTGGTTATCAATGGAAAATTGTCGGGGATAACCTGGTGCTGATTGCGCTCAGTACTGCGGTGGTGACGGCGATCATCAATAACGTCTTCGATTAAGCTAAGCGGGCGACACGAATCGAAAAAAACTGCCGGACTGAACTGCGCCCCAAAAGCTGGACACCCAACCGGGCAGGGTGCAGTTATTTATTTTGAATTCGGCCGGCAAAGGGTTTAACCGGCCAGTCGCGCCTGCGCAGTCAGCAGCAGGGTTACGTTCACCAACTGCAGCGCCGCTGCCAGCACAACGCACATCACAATCAGCGGTTTATTCTTACGCCAGCCGTGGACCCGCCATAAATAGAGCGCGGTCCCAATCAGCGCCACGATCGGCACCAGCAGCGCCAGAATCATCATTTGCATTGTTGCTTCATCCGAAAAACAAAAATGGCTTCTGTGCGCCGCACCGAAGCCATTTTTTTACCTGGTCCGCGCGATCAGAAAACGCGTTTAAACGGTTTCACGGCGACCTGTTTATAGACGCCAGCGGCAATATAGGGGTCATCTTCTGCCCACGACTGCGCTGCTTCTAATGACGGGAACTCGGCAATCACGGTAGAACCGGTGAAGCCCGCCACGCCCGGATCGTTGCTGTCGACAGCAGGCATCGGACCCGCAATGATCAGGCGTCCTTCTTCATGCAGTAGTTTCAGGCGAGCCAGATGAGCAGGGCGCACCGCGTTACGTTTTTCCAGTGAATCTGCGTTGTCTTCTGCATAAATGACGTAAAGCACTTGGGAGCTCCCATTAACTCTTCAGAATTTCGCAACACGTTAAGGGATTGCCGATCAGAGTGCAAATGAAACCTCTGACCACTGCAATGCTCAGCATAAAGGGCTAAAAAGCGCTTTTCTTTCGGCCGGATGGCGGGAGTTATTGAAACTGATTGCTATTTGCATTTAAAATCGGCTCTTCATTCAATGACTGCGACTGTTATGACCACGCTGACTATGCCATTACCAAAACGCACGCCTGTCTCCATGTTATTGTCTGTTGCTTTACATGGTGCCGTAATTGCCGGCATTCTTTATGCCTCATTCCATCAGGTGCTCGAAGTCCCTAAAGCGTCGCAGCCTATCAGCGTAACCATGGTCGCCCCTGAAATTCAGCCTGAGCCGGCGCCGGCAGTGGTTGAGCCGCCTGCCCCACAGCCTGAACCGCAGCCGGAACCTGAACCAGTACCAGAACCTCAGCCGGCCCCGGAACCCCCAAAGGCCGAGCCGGTGCCGATTCCTAAGCCGGAACCGAAGCCCAAACCTAAACCGAAGCCGGAACATAAGCGTGAGCAGCCTAAACGCGAAGTCAAACCGCGTCAGGAGAGCAAGCCGCAGGCTAATCCGTTTAAGCAGGAGGCGCCCGCTACTCAGAACAAGCCGACCGCCGCGCCGAAGTCGACGCCAGCACCGAGTCAGACGGTCTCTAATGGGCCGAAAGCACTGAGCGTCAGCAAGCCAGGCTATCCACCGCGTGCACTGGCGCTACGTGTAGAAGGCCGGGTGAGAGTCAAATTTGATGTCGACAGCGAAGGGCGGGTGGATAACATCCAGATACTTTCCGCTGAGCCGCGTAATATGTTTGAACGCTCAGTTAAACAGGCGATGAAGCAGTGGCGTTACCAGAGTGGGCGTCCGGGGCAGGGCCTGACCATGAACATTGTGTTTAAGATCAGTGGCGGAGCCAGTATCGAATAGAAAGCTGGCGGTCAGGTAACAAGCTTGCCTGACCGCCAGGCGACCGGTTAATCGCTGGGTTGCTGATTGGCCCGTCCGGCAGGCAGCGGACGTGAATTACCGTCATTGTCGACCGCGACGTAGATAAATACCGCTTCGGTGGCACAGTACGTCTGCCCAATCGGCTCTGACGACACCTTCTTGATCCACACTTCGACATTGATGGTCATCGAACTGTTGCCGGTACGGATGCAGCGTGCATGACAACTGACCACATCGCCCACCGCCACCGGTTTCATAAATGACATGCCATCAACCCGCACCGTAACCACCCGGCCTTCGGCAATTTCTTTGGCCAGGATCGCACCGCCCATATCCATCTGAGACATCAGCCAGCCGCCAAAAATATCGCCGTTGGCGTTGGTGTCTGCTGGCATGGCTAACGTACGTAACACCATTTCGCCTTGCGGCAACTTATGTTTTTCGCCCATTGCTTTCATTCTTCTGCAGGTGATCGCTAAAAAAATGCCCGGCATAGCGGGCAGAGTGATTATTTTTGTTGTTGTTGCGGCATCTGTCGCCAGATATAGAGCCCGCTGATCAGGGTAAACAGTAAGGTGAGACCAGTCAGACCAAACACCTTAAAGTTAACCCAGAATGCCTGGGATAACCAAAAGGCAACATAGATATTTACCAGGCCGCAGATCAGGAAAAAGATCGCCCATGCGGTGTTCAGCCGACGCCAGACCGGGTCCGGCAGCTGTAACTCTTTGCCCAGCATGCTCTGGATCAGCGTTTGTTTCATAAACCACTGGCTGTAGAGCAGCGCCACGGCAAACAGGCTGTAAATCACCGTCACTTTCCACTTAATGAACTCATCGTTGTGGAATACCAGCGTCAGCGTGCCAAATACCGCCACCAGCACAAAGGTGAAAATCGTCATCTTTTCCAGTTTACGGTAGAGCACCCAGCTGACGACTAAGGCCAGACCGGTTGCGACAATCAACGCGCCAGAGGCAACAAAGATGTCGTACAGCTTGTAGAAGATGAAAAACACCACCAAAGGGAGAAAGTCGAGTAACTGCTTCATAGTCATTCCAGTCAGAGCTGAAGTGGGGGACGGATGCGCCCGAAGGCGCATCAGCCATCAACGTAACAGCATATACAGCCGGTACAGATAGATAATTAACATGGCCGAAACCAGATTACCTGCAGCGGTAAAAATCACCGAGGAGACATTCATCGGCAGGACGGTTAGCGAGGAGAAAAACAGCATCACCACTACTTTCGCCAGCAGCCAGAGAATAATGGCTGGCGCGATCAGTTTCACGTTCTTCCAGGCCATCCGCATGCTGGCGCGCATCGCAGCGAACACGCCGATCTTCTCGCTAGCCAGCATCACCGGCGCCAGTGACAGCAGAATAGTCAGCAGAATACCGGGCACCACCAGAATCATAAAGCCGAGCTGCGCTACCAGCGTAATCAGGAAGGTCAGCAGTAACAGCTTCGGCAGTAACGGTGCTGCCGTACCAATGGCACGCAGCGCACTGACCCGCTGGCCAGAAGAGACCATCGGTATCAGACACAACATCCCGCCGAGCAACAGCGTATTGCCCACCAGCGCCGCGAAGGTGCCCGCCGCAGAGGCGCGCAGCAACACCTGCTGCTGTTCAGGTGACATATTCTGCACCATCTCAAATAATGAACTGGCACTGTCGTCGCCCTGCTGCAGGATCGCCATCTGATCGGCGCCTGGGGTCAGCACATGTACCAGCATTACGGTGATGAAAGCGGTCAACAGCGACATCAACAGTAAAGTAACCAGCTGATGGCGGGCAAAATTTCCAGTGTCACGGTATAACGAGCTTGCCGTGATAGACATGTACACTCCTTGGAGGAACCGGGTTAATTAACCCGGCGATTGTACATGTTCTGGCAGCTCGCGGGCACCCGCCGCGGCATAACTTTCTGTCATTACAGGTAAAGATGGGTGAAAAAGGGCGGGAAGACCGTAACGGGCGCGGGCGCGATCGCAGGCTTCATTGGCGATGCCTTCTTCACCCGACATCGCAAACTCCCGACAGGGCGTCGGGCGTTGTTCATAAATTCCACACGAGACACAGCCGCCAATCTCGCCCTGCAGGGCAACACAGCGGGGTGCGCGATCGTTAGTGCCGCGCATATTGCGCATCAGCAGGCTTAGCGGCTCGGTTAATTCAGTCGGCACCGGACCGCCAGCATCATCGGCTTCAGCCCAGTAGAAAGAGACACGGAAATGGGCGCAGCAGGCGCCACAGCTGACACAAGGATTTGAAGTTTCGCTCATTTGATCACCCGCCACTCCTGAGGCATCGAACCAAAATCAACAATCTGGATCAGCAAAATAAGCCGGGCAAAATATTTCGGCAAGGGGTATTTCTTAGCGCCAGCACCGGCCAAAATTGATCTACATCAACCCATTGTTTTTTAATTAAATTATTTCAGCCGGCCGGAGTGCAATTTTATGTAAATCACGTTAAATCTTTGCTAACAAAAAATTGATGACCTGAGTGTTTTTCCCTTTAGCAAAGGAGTGACGATGAAACTGGCAAAATGCGCAATGTTACTGGCTCTGGCTTTACCCCAACTGGCGATGGCTCATGAGGCGGGCGATTTTTTTATGCGCGCAGGCAGCGCCACGGTACGGCCGACGGAAGGTTCCGACAACGTGCTCGGCATGGGCGAGTTCAGCGCCAGTAACGATACCCAGCTTGGCCTGACCTTTACCTATATGGCGACGGATAATATCGGGGTTGAACTGCTGGCCGCCACGCCGTTCCGGCACAAAGTGGGGCTGGGTCCAACCGGCACGCTGGCAACGGTACGTCAGCTGCCGCCAACGCTGATGGCGCAATACTATTTCTTTGACAGCAAAAGCAAAGCGCGCCCGTATATCGGGGTCGGTATCAACTACACCACCTTTTACGACGCTGACTTCAACCAGACCGGCCGTGATGCAGGTCTCAGCGATCTGAGCGTAAAAGATTCCTGGGGCGTAGCGGGACAGGTCGGTCTGGATTACCAGATTAACCGCGACTGGATGCTGAATGCGTCAGTGTGGTACATGGATATTGATACTGAAGTGAAGTTCAAGGCAGCAGGCGAGCAGCAGAACATCAATATGCGCATCGATCCCTGGGTTTTCTTCTTCGGCGCGGGTTACCGCTTCTGATGAGAAAAAGGCCGCTGTTTAAGCGGCCTTTTTGCTAAGCAGAGCAGCGATTACTTGATCTGCATATTGTTCACAACGGATTTCACGCCTGGCACGCTGCGCGTAACCTGCACCGCGCGATTAGCCATCTGTGGTGATGAGACAAAACCGCTCAGCTGAACTTTACCTTTAAAGGTTTCTACGTTGATTTCAGTCGATTTCAGCGAGTCATCTTTCAGCAGTTCACCTTTCACTTTGGTGGTCACCACTGTGTCGTCGATATAGCCACCGGTTCCTTCTTTAGTCGCGGTTGGCGCACAGGCGCTCAGTGTCAGCGCAACCACACCCGCCATCAACGCACCCGCCAGCAGTTTAAATAATTTCATTGCTTTCTCTCCCTGTCACAAATTAGATGCGACGTTACCGTAACGGCGCTCTGACATTGTGGTGCAGATTTTGCAAAAAGGGCAAATGGCGGGATGTAAAAAATGGAAAGAAATCATGCCTTATCACCTGATAAGGCATGCTGACAGAATTAACGGCTGGCGGCTTTGAGGCTGCTGACGAAGTTTTTCAGTTCGCGCAGCATCACGTCCGGTTCGGCGTGATTTTTTTCAATGATTCGCACAATGGCGGAGCCAGAGATAGCGCCGGCGGCACCGGCGGCGATTGCTTCCTTCACCTGCGACGCTTCAGAAATACCGAATCCCTGCAGCGGCGGGGCTGCGTTGTATTCACGTAGCTTTTCAATCAGATGCTGCAGCGGCAGGCTGGCACGGTTTTCAGCGCCGGTAACGCCGGCACGGGAGAGCAGGTAGGTATAACCGCGTCCGTGTGAGGCAATCTCCCGCAGCAGGGTATCACTGGCATTTGGCGGGCAGATGAAAATCGGCGCGATACCGTGACGCAGCGCCGCCTGACGGAACGGTGCTGACTCTTCCACCGGCACATCTGCCACCAGCACTGAATCGACACCGGCTTCGGCGCAACGCGCGTAAAACGCATCCACGCCGTTGGTGAACACCAGATTGGCATACATCAGTAAACCGATCGGCAAATCCGGGTATTTACGCCGGATGGTCGCCAGCATCTCAAAGCACTGGCTGATGTTGGTGCCCGCCGCAAAGGCGCGCAGCGTCGCGTTCTGAATGGTCGGGCCGTCGGCCAGCGGATCGGAGAAGGGGATACCTAACTCCAGCGCATCGGCGCCGCCTTCCACCAGAGCGTCAATCACCTGTAATGAAAGTTCCGGCGATGGATCACCCAGCGTCACAAAAGGGACAAAAGCGCCTTCGTTACGGGCAGAGAGACGTTTAAACAGTTGATCGTAACGTTCCATCAGATTTCTCCCTGCGCAGTCAGAATGTCGTGAACGGTGAAAATATCTTTATCGCCCCGGCCAGAAAGGTTAACCACCACCAGTTGCTCTTTGTCCGGCTCGGCCTGAATCATCTTCAGGGCGTACGCCAGTGCATGTGATGATTCCAGTGCCGGAATAATACCTTCAGCGCGGCACAGTTGTTTGAAGGCTGCCAGTGCTTCGTTATCAGTAATCGAAACATACTCGGCGCGGCCAATGCTGTTCAGATGCGCATGCTGCGGTCCGACTGACGGGAAATCGAGGCCAGCAGAGATCGAGTAAGACTCTTCAATCTGACCCTCTTCGGTCTGCATCATCGGGGCTTTCATACCGAAGTAGATACCAACGCGGCCATGCTTCAGCGGCGCGCCATGCTCACCGGTTTCAATGCCGTGTCCCGCTGGCTCAACGCCAATCAGCTTAACGCTGCTTTCATCAATAAAGTCCGCGAACATGCCGATGGCGTTAGATCCTCCGCCGACGCAGGCGATAATGGCGTCCGGCAGGCGACCCTCTTTTTCCAGAATCTGCTTTTTGGTCTCTTCACCGATCATCCGCTGGAACTCACGTACGATGGTCGGGAATGGATGCGGGCCAGCGGCGGTACCCAGCATATAGTGAGCGGTTTCATAGCTGCCTGACCAGTCGCGCAGCGCCTCATTACAGGCATCCTTCAGCGTGGCTGAACCACTGTGTACCGGGATCACTTCAGCACCCATCAGACGCATACGGAATACGTTAGGAGACTGACGCTCAACGTCTTTAGCCCCCATATAGATGCGGCACTTCATTCCCAGCAGCGCGCAGGCCAGCGCGGAGGCGACACCGTGCTGGCCGGCACCGGTTTCTGCGATGATTTCATTCTTGCCCATACGTTTGGCAAGCAGCGCCTGGCCCAGCACCTGGTTCGTTTTGTGCGCGCCGCCGTGCAGCAGATCTTCGCGCTTCAGGTAGAGCCGGGTTTTGCTGCCTTTCGTCAGGTTCTTACACAGCGTCAGGGCGGTAGGACGGCCGGCATAGTTCTTCAGCAGGTCCATGAATTCCGCCTGAAACTCAGGATCTTTCTGCGCGTCGACAAACGCCTCTTCCAGCTGGCGCAGCGCTGGCATCAGGATCTGCGGAACATACATTCCGCCAAATTCGCCAAAGTAGGGGTTGAGTAACGTCATTTTTAGCTTCCTTTTTCGGGCCCGCCGTAGAGCAGGCCAGGCAAATCAGTAGGCGCGCAGTGTCTGGAACACCGCCGCGATTTTACGGGCATCTTTGATACCGGGCGCGCTTTCCACCCCTGAGTTGAAATCGAGACCGGCACAGCCCAGCTGCGCCGCTTCAACACAGTTATCCGCGCTCAGGCCACCGGCCAGCAACACGTCGTTCAGCGTCTGGCCCTGTAACAGTGACCAGTCAAAGCGCTGACCGGTTCCGCCGTCGCCATTATCAAACACGTAACGATCAATGTGCGGCCAGTTGCGCGCCGGTAAGGCACCTTCAACGCGCAGCGCTTTCCAGATCTCAATGCTGGCGGGCAGGGCCGCGCGCAGTTCGCTGACGAAATCCGGGTCTTCATTGCCGTGCAGCTGGACGGCGGCCAGCGAAAGCGCGGTGGCTTTGGTGACAACGTCACTAATGGCGTTATTGCGGAACACGCCAACGTAGCGCAATGGCGCGGCGTTGATCACCGTACGGGCGGCCTCAGTTTCGATGTGACGCGGCGAACCTTCAGCAAAAATCAGGCCGCCGTAGAGGGCACCGGCTTCATAGGCGGCACGCGCGTCTTCCGCGCGGGTCAGGCCACAGACTTTATTGGCACCCAGCGTCACCCGGCGCACCGCCGCGGTCAGGTCGGGTTCTTCCATCAGGGCGGAACCGATCAGGAAGCCATTGGCAAAGTGGCTGAGCTCACGAATATCTGCGTAGCTGTTGATGCCCGATTCGCTGATTACCGTGACGCCGTGCGACAGGCGCGGGGCCAACTGGCGGGTGCGGTTAAGATCGATCGACAGATCGCGCAGATCGCGGTTATTAATCCCGACCACTTTGGCCTGCAGCGCAATGGCGCGCTCCAGCTCCTGCTCATTACTGACTTCGGTCAGGATGCCCATTTTCAGGCTGTGGGCGACGGCGGCCAGCTGACGATACTGCTCATCATCCAGCACTGACAGCATCAGCAGAATGGCGTCTGCCTGATAGTAACGCGCCAGATAGATCTGATACGGGTCGATGATAAAGTCTTTGCACAGCACCGGCTGGGTGATAGCGGCGCTGACGATCGGCAGAAAAGCGAAGTCGCCCTGAAAGTATTTTTCATCGGTCAGCACCGACACTGCCGAAGCGTAGTGCCGGTAAACACCGGCAATCGCGGCCGGATCAAAATCGGCGCGGATAATCCCTTTAGAGGGCGACGCTTTTTTACACTCGAGGATAAACGCGGTTCGCGCACCCTGGAGCGCATCATAAAAATGACGGCTGGCAGGCTCAATGCTGTTCTGAAAGGTAGAAAGAGGCTGCTGCTGCTGACGCGCTTCAACCCAAATCGCTTTGTCCTGCACAATTTTTTCTAACACGGTACCTTGCATGGTTATCCTCTTGCTGCCAGAGCGACCACGCGCTCGTAAGCCTGTCCACTGCGGATAGCGTTGAGCGCACGCTGTGCATTTTCACGCAGATCTTCATGACCGAATACTTTAAGCAGCATCGCCACATTGACGGCGACCGCTTCCTCATGGGCCTGCTGGCCATTACCCTGGAGTAAAGCCGTGAGAATGTCACGATTTTCTTCCGGCGTGCCGCCAGCCAGCGCTTCCTTAGGATGGAAGCCAAAACCGAAGTCTTCCGGCGACAGCTGATAGCGGGTGATTTCCCCGTCACGCAGCTCCGCCACATGGGTCACGTCGTGCAGCGCCACTTCATCCATCCCGCCGCCATGCACCACCGCTGCACGCTGATAGCCCAGCACTTTCAGGGTCTGCGCAATCGGCATCACCAGCTCCGGGCTGTAAACGCCAATCACCGCCAGCGGTGGACGTGCCGGGTTAATCAGCGGGCCCAGGACGTTAAACAGCGTCCGCGTTTTGAGCTGCTGGCGCACCGGCATCGCGTGGCGAAATCCGGTGTGATACTGCGGTGCAAACAGGAAGCAGACGTTGAGATCGTCCAGCGCCTGGCGTGCTTGCTGAGCCGGCATATCCAGATTGATGCCAAACGCCGCCAGCAGATCGGATGAACCGGACTTGCTGGAGACGCTGCGGTTGCCGTGCTTCGCCACTTTCAGGCCGCAGGTCGCCGCGACAAACGCACTGGCGGTTGAAATATTAATGCTGTTGCT
Source organism: Pantoea brenneri (assembly GCF_038594305.1). Classification (NCBI taxonomy): domain Bacteria; kingdom Pseudomonadati; phylum Pseudomonadota; class Gammaproteobacteria; order Enterobacterales; family Erwiniaceae; genus Pantoea; species Pantoea brenneri. The sequence goes on from NZ_JBCGBG010000001.1 coordinate 965,448, forward strand.
GCCGTCACCGCCGGTTCCGACGATATCGGCAAAAGCGTAGTCGGGGCGCGGGAAGGGTTTGGCATCTTCCAGCAGCGCGGTTGCCGCACCGGCGATCTCTTCTGGCGTTTCGCCCCGGACTTTCATCGCAATCAGGGCTGCCGCCAGTTGAGTCGGCTCCAGCTGACCGGTAATAATCGCGCTGAACAGCTGATGACTCTCAGCCTGATTCAGCGTCTGCGCCTGGTAAAGTTTTTCCAGTGTCTGTTGCATAGTCATTCTCCCTGTTACTTCGCCAGCGCCCAGGCCAGCGTCTGCTCAAGCAGTCGCGCGCCCTGAGTAGTCAGGATGGATTCAGGATGGAACTGGAATCCGCATACCCGGTCAGTTTCGTGGCGAACCGCCATCACCATGCCGTTGTAGCTGGCATTGACGGTGAGTTCATCCGGCGTATTACTGCCGACCAGTGAGTGATAGCGTGCCACCGGCAGCGGGTTGCTCAGGCCGGCAAACATCGCCTCGCCATCGTGAACCACCGCGGAGGCTTTCCCGTGCAGGATCTCGCCAGCCTGACCGACATGACCGCCATATTCTTCAACAATTGCCTGATGGCCGAGGCAGATCCCGATAATCGGTAAACGGCCGCGCAGCGTCCGCAGCAGTTCAGGCATGCAGCCAGCCTCTTTCGGCGCGCCCGGACCTGGCGACAGCATCAGCACCGGATTTTCCATCTGCTGCAGGTGTTCAATTAACAGCGCCGCCGGCAGGTTGTTGCGGTAGATCACCACGTTGTGACCAAAGGTCCGCAGTTGGTCGACCAGGTTATAGGTAAATGAGTCGATGTTATCGAGCAGCAGAATATCGGCCATCAGAAGATCTCCTTGCAGTGATGTGCGGTTGCAATGGCGCGCAGCACGGCGCGGGCTTTATTGCGGCTCTCATCGGCTTCCGCCTGCGGATTCGAGTCCAGTACCACACCGGCACCCGCCTGAACGGTTGCTACCCCGTCTTCAACATAAGCAGAGCGGATGACGATGCAGGTATCCAGATCGCCATTGGCGGTGAAATAGCCGACCGCACCGCCGTAGCTGCCGCGGCGGGTACCTTCCGCTCCGGCGATTAGCTGCATGGCGCGTACTTTCGGTGCTCCGCTCAGGGTGCCCATGTTCATGCAGGCGCGATAGGCGTGCAGCACATCAAGATCGGCGCGCAGGGTGCCGACTACGCGAGACACCAGATGCATCACAAACGAGTAGCGATCAACCTTGGTCAGATCGGCGACGTAGCGGCTGCCCGGCACGCAGATACGTGCCAGATCGTTACGCGCCAGATCGACCAGCATCAGATGCTCCGCCAGCTCTTTATGATCAGTGCGCATCTCCAGTTCGATCCGGCTGTCCAGATCGCGGTCCAGCGAACCGTCCGCTTTACGACCGCGTGGACGGGTGCCAGCAATCGGGTAGATCTCAATCTGACGTGAGCTGGCGTCATACTTCAGCGAACTTTCTGGTGAGGCACCAAACAGCGCGAAATCCTGGTCCTGCATAAAAAACATATACGGGCTGGGATTGCTGTTTTTCAGCGTGTCGTAGGCGGCCAGCGGCGAAGGGCATGGCAGTGAAAAACGCCGTGAAGGCACCACCTGGAAGATTTCGCCGATGCGAATCGCCTGCTGCATGGTGCGCACCACCTCGCAATATTCTTCATCGCTCTGGCTGGTGGTCAGCGTCATCTGCTCAACCGTCTGAACCGGCAGCGCCGGAGCCGGCTGCAGCATCTGGCCATGCAGTTGCTCAATCCGGCGTTGCAGACGCTGGAATTCATTGGTCGACGGGCAGAACAGGCTGGCCTGCAGCCGCGCGCTGCGGGTCTGGTGATCGATCACCAGCAGCGTTTCCGCCAGATAAAAACAGTAGTCCGGGCAGCGCTGCTGATTCTCCAGCGGCGGCAGGGTTTCGAAGCCCGCCACCAGATCGTAAGCAAACAGGCCGCCTAACAGCACGGCTTCACGCTCATCGGCTGGCGAATTGACCAACTGGGGAATCAGACGCAGCGCGTCAAACACCGACAGCGCCTGCAGACGTGAATCTTCATCCTGCGGGCCGCTGCTCTGCGGGAAAGTCAGCTCGCGGCCATCGGGACGCACCTGATTATCGACGGAGCCGGGCAAAGCCGCGTCCAGCAGCGGCAGCAGCGCGCGGCCATTTTCTGACAGCGCCTGAATGGTCACCCGATTATCCAGCGCGCTGATACGCAGTGCGCTGTCGACAATCAGCAGGCTTTTGAGGTTCTTTTTGCTGTCGATATCGGCAGATTCAAGCAGCAGGGTTGCCGGGCGTGCGCCGCATAACTGATGAAACACTGCGGCCGGATCTTCGCGATAAGGTGCGTTGCCGGTAATCAACTTCACTGTAGGTTTCGCATTTGGCATGATGATTTCTCTGAATTTCGCTCAAAAAAAAGCCCGCTCGGTGGCGGGCTCAGGTATCTGCACAGCGTTTACGCAAGATGTGCACGACCACGTCGCCCGTGTTCGGGAACATCGCGCCACCAACCGTTAAAATGCGTGATTACAACAGCCATGATTGAATACCCGTTACGTGTGAACTTGTGTACTAGTTAACGGGTTCAGGGCGGAAATGTCAATACACTTTTTCACCGGCGGCTAAAATCGTTATCATGCTGGCCGGTTTAGTTTCCAGCAGGAGTTCTCTTGAGCGATATCGCCCGTTTCCCGGTTTATGATTTACACAGCCACACGCGGGCCTCGGATGGCTTTCTGACGCCGGCCGCGCTGGTACAGCGTGCGGTTGAGATGCGCGTAGGCGTACTGGCGATTACCGATCACGATAGCGTCGCTGGCGTGGATGAAGCCCGGCAAACGGCTATCGATCAGGCTTTGCCGATCAAAGTGCTGGCGGGCGTTGAGGTTTCCACCCTGTGGGAAAACCATGAAATTCATATCGTGGGATTAAATATCGATATCCGCCATCCGACCCTGGTCAGTTTTCTCGCCGGACAGCATGCCTGTCGGCAGGCGCGGGCGGAACAGATCGCCGAGCGGCTGGAGAAAGCCCGTATCCCGGGTGCGCTGGCGGGTGCGATGCGGCTGGCCGATGGCGGAGTGATCACCCGGGGCCACTTTGCCCGCTTCCTGATGGAGCAGGGCAAGGCGGATAATATGGCGCAGGTATTCAAAAATTATCTGGCGCGTGGCAAAACCGGCTACGTCCCGCCACAATGGTGTACAATTGAACAAGCTATTGATGCGATTCATCATTCTGGCGGTTGCGCGGTGCTGGCGCATCCCGGACGCTACGGCTTATCAGCGAAGTGGCTAAAGCGGCTGGTGGCCCATTTCCGCGAAGTCGGCGGTGATGCCATGGAGGTTGCACAGTGCCAGCAGGCGCCGAATGAGCGCACGCAGCTGGCGCAATACGCCAGAGACAATGCGCTGGCCGCATCACAAGGTTCTGATTTTCATCAACCCTGCCCGTGGATTGAACTGGGCCGCAAACTGTGGCTGCCCGCGGCGGTTGAGCCGGTATGGGAACGCTTCCCGGAACTGGCTCCCGGCGATTCAGGCACGGAAAGGTGACACGAGGTTTCTATGAGTCAATTGTTTCACATCCACCCGGATAACCCGCAACCCCGTCTGATTAACCAGGCGGTGGATTACCTTAATAAAGGCAGCGTGATCGTCTATCCGACCGATTCCGGCTATGCGCTGGGCTGCCGGCTGGAAGAGAAGGGCGCGATGGAGCGTATCTGCCGCATTCGTCAGCTGGATGGGCACCATAACTTCACCCTGATGTGTCGGGATCTCTCTGAGCTATCCGTCTATTCTCAGGTAGGAAATTCAGCCTTTCGTTTGCTGAAAAATAACACCCCGGGTAACTACACTTTTATTCTCAAGGCGACCAAAGAGGTTCCGCGTCGTCTGATGAATGACAAGCGGAAAACCATCGGGCTGCGCGTGCCGTCTAATCCGGTGGCGCTGGCACTGCTGGAGGCGCTGAATCAGCCGATGATGTCGACCTCGCTGATCCTGCCGGGTAACGACTTCACCGAGTCCGATCCGGAAGAGATCCAGCACAGCATTGGTAAGCTGGTTGATCTGATTATTGACGGCGGGACGCTGGGGCAACAGCCGACCACGGTGGTCGATTTGACCACCGATTCGCCGGAAATTGTGCGCGAAGGCGTGGGCGATACCCGCCCGTTCCTGTAACCAGAGCGGATCAGGCACCGCGTGTCGGTGTCTGCGCCAGATTTGCCTGCAACCAGTTCTTAAACTGGCCGTAGGGAATATAAAGTGAAACGTCTTTCAGAATCACTTTTCCATTACGGCCATTTTTAATTGCGTCAGAATAGCCAACAATAACGCCACCCAGCGTTTCATCGCTGTTATACACTCCGCCGCCCGACATTCCCTGCACTACGCCAGCATTAGATGCCATTGCCATGCAGGGACTTTTATTCCAGCCATTACGAATAGTGGTGCGGGCTAAATTAACCCCAGAGGATTCAACCGGCAGCGCGGAAATAAAACTGTAGCCGTACATTTTAACCGGATCGCCAATATCGCTACTGCGGAATTGGGCTAATGTTTTGGCATCATTCTTATGGTAGATAATCGCCAGATCGCAATAAGGATGATAAGACTTCACACGTTGCACGGCGGTTTTCGCGACGTGGGCGGCGGTCAGACTGTATTCAGGCGTCAGAGGGATACTGGTGCCGAGGGTACCGAGACCGAGGATCGTCGGAATGCCGGTCACGCTCATATCAACGTGCTGCATTGCGGTACGACTGTACTCGGTATGGCCCACGGAACACCCGGTCAACGCCAGCGCGGCAAGCGCTGGGCACAGAAAGCGGTTTCTCATGTTGGTATTCTTTTTCAGGCATGTCGTGAAAATCCCTGGTGAAGACTTCTGACATGCAATCAAGGTTCATCACTGAACCGTATTAACGCAACAACTCCGGATGCGCCGGTTTATTGGATTAATGTAAAAACACTATTTTTGTTAATGAATCTTTAAAGTTTTATTTTTCTACGCGCGCCCATTTTAACTGCGGGCACTGCGTTTATTGGTACTTCAGCGTCAGAGTTTACACCCATCATTGTTATGCACAATTAATTAAAACTAATATTAAGAAAATATCCTGAAAAATAAGGTGATAAACAAATCTGCGATGGGGTTACGCTACAAATTTTTATTTAACACATGGCTTATGGTGGATAAAATCAACTCATCAGAACTTTATTCTGGGCTGGAACGTAAAGGTAGATGAAATACGGCAGGATGAAAGCAGCGGAAGTGTAAGATACCGTGAATATTTTTCCGGCTGACAGATTGCTTCGGCGGAGGGCACAGTTCAGAAAATTTAAATTCCGCTGACTATAAAGTTTTTGGAAATCGCGTTTTATTCAGCATCTTTATTAATTATATCGCCCACGATGCACTCGCCAGTTTGCCCGACTTAACGGCGGAAAAAGTCAGCCAGACCGGCTATCCTTAAATTGACTCTGTTAACCACAAAGCGCGTTACATCAGGGGTAAATGTCTGTATAATGGGCCAAACTTTTTAAGTTAACCTATTGATTTAAAAAGATTTCCCACCCTACCGTGACGCCTGGGAAGGCGACAAAGAGGAAGCTCAATGAGCGAGAAGTTACAGAAAGTCTTAGCGCGTGCCGGTCATGGCTCGCGTCGTGAAATCGAATCTATGATTGCCGCCGGTCGTGTCAGCGTCGATGGCAAAATTGCCACCCTCGGCGACCGCGTCGAAAGCAGCAAATCCCTGAAAATCCGTATTGATGGCCATCTGGTCTCCATCGCTGAGTCAGCGGCGGAGGTCTGCCGGGTGCTGGCCTATTACAAACCGGAAGGCGAGCTGTGTACGCGTAGCGACCCGGAAGGACGCCCAACGGTATTTGACCGACTGCCACGCCTGCGTGGATCGCGCTGGATTGCGGTGGGTCGTCTGGATGTAAATACCTGCGGCCTGATGCTGTTCACCACCGACGGTGAACTGGCGAACCGTTTAATGCATCCGAGCCGTGAAGTAGAACGTGAATATGCAGTGCGCGTATTTGGTCAGGTTGACGATGACAAAATTCGTCAACTGAGCAAGGGCGTGCAGCTGGAGGATGGCCCGGCCGCCTTTAAAACCCTGCGTTTCGGCGGCGGTGAAGGGATCAACCAGTGGTACAACGTGACCCTGACCGAAGGCCGTAACCGTGAAGTGCGTCGTTTATGGGAAGCTGTCGGTGTACAGGTGAGTCGTCTGATGCGCGTGCGCTACGGTGATATTACCCTGCCGAAAGGGCTGCCTCGCGGTGGCTGGACCGAACTGGATCTGCCGGCGGTTAACTACCTGCGCAACCTGGTCGGCATGGATGACGAGACGGTGACCAAACTGGTGGTGGAGAAAGATCGCCGCCGTACCAAAGCGAACCAGATCCGTCGTGCGGTGAAGCGCCACAGTAAAGTGAGCAGCACCCCACGTCGTAATCCGGGCAGCAAACGCAACTCCGGCTAATCACGCTACCCTCGCTAAAAACGCAGCCCCGGGCTGCGTTTTTTTTTGCCTACCAGTCAATTCCCTGCTGTGCCTGAATGCCGGCATCAAACGCATGCTTCACCGGCCGCATCTCGGTAACAGTATCAGCCATCTCCAGCAAGCTGCGGTGACAACCACGACCGGTGACGATCACGCTTTGCCGGGCCGGACGCTGACGCAGAGCGTCAACCAGCTCCTCCAGCGGCAGATAATCCATGCTGATCATGTAAGTGATCTCATCCAGCACCACCAAATCCAGCGTCTCATCAGCCAGCATCCGTCTGGCGTGCTGCCAGACCGCCAGACAGGCCGCGGTATCCGTTTCCCGGTTCTGCGTCTCCCAGGTGAAACCGGTGGCCATCACCTGAAACTCAACGCCGTGTTGTTCGAGCAGGTTACGCTCGCCGTTCGGCCAGTCGCCTTTAATAAACTGAATAGCGCCCGCACGTTTACCGTGACCACAGGCGCGCAGGGCGGTGCCAAAGGCGGCGGTTGTTTTGCCTTTGCCGTTGCCGGTAAACACCATCAGGATGCCGCGTACCTCGTTGGCCGCGGCGATGCGCGCATCGACCTGCTCTTTTAACCGTTGCTGGCGTTGTTGATGGCGATCGTCGGCCATTATTCTGCCGCTCCCGGTTTCCTGCCTGGCTGAGCATCGAAACTGATACCGGTTTTACGTCGGCTGTCGTCGCCCATTAAATAGAGGTAGAGCGGCATCAAATCAGCGGGGGTTTTCAGTTTATTCGCATCTTCCTGCGGAAACGCGCTGGCACGCATTTTAGTGCGGGTGCCGCCAGGGTTGATGCAGTTAACCCGCAGCGCATGATTTTTGTACTCGTCAGCCAGCACCTGCATCATGCCTTCAGTGGCAAACTTGGAGACCGCATAAGCTCCCCAGCCGGCACGGCCCGTGCGGCCGACGCTCGAGGTGGTAAACACCAGCGAACCCGATTCCGACTTCAGCAGCAGCGGTAACAGCGCCTGCGTCAGATAAAAAGTGGCATCGAGATTGATTTTCATCACCTGCTGCCAGATCTGCGGATCCAGTTCCGCCAGCGGCACAATCTCACCGAGAATGCCGGCGTTGTGCAGCACACCATCCAGGTGAGAAAACTGCTGCGCCAGTTGGTGTGCCAGCTGTTGACAGCGTTCAGGCGTGGCCTCGGCCAGGTCAAACACCAGCGGGTGGGCAGGGCGTTTGTTAAGTTGATTAATGGTCTGTCCGACCTGTTGCAGCTTGTCAGCATTCCGTCCCAGCAGGATCACTTCGGCGCCATAGCGGGCGTAGGTCAGCGCCGCTTCACGCCCAATCCCCTCTGACGCGCCGGTGACCAGGATGATGCGATGATTAAGCAGATCGCTTTTCGGTTGATAATGCACGGTGGGATCCTCCAGCGAAAACAGCATGATTCCGCTTTATGCCTGAAATTGCGAATCGGCGCAATCGTCAACCGGCGCATTCTGTGCCAGCTGCTGGCATTTCAGGCGACGCATGGGGGCAAAACGGCTAAACTAGCCCATTGTCTCTAATTCTCTGTTTACTAAGGCGACACAATGGATCTTCTTTCGAGTTATGGACTGTTTTTAGCAAAAGTGGTGACGCTGGTGGTGGCGATTGCTGCAATTGTGCTGATTGTGATGAATGCCGCGTTGCGCAAACGAGGTCAGAGCGGTCAGCTGCGACTGACGCATCTGGGTGATGACTATCAACAGATGAAAGAGGACCTGCAGCTGGCGAAGATGAAACCGCAGGCGCAAAAAGTGTGGCTGAAGAATCATAAAAAATCGGAGAAGCTCAAAGCGAAGGCGGAAAAGCGGGCCGCGAAGCAGGGCGAAAGCGAAGTGAATAAACCGACGCTTTACGTGCTGGACTTTAAAGGCAGCATGGATGCCAGTGAAGTCACCTCGCTGCGTGAAGAAGTGTCGGCGGTGCTGGCCGTAACCCAGCCGGGCGATGAAGTGCTGTTACGGCTTGAAAGTCCTGGCGGCGTGGTACATGGCTACGGCCTGGCCGCATCGCAGTTGCAGCGCCTGCGCGATCACGGTCTGCAGATCACCGCTGCGGTGGATAAAGTGGCGGCCAGCGGCGGCTATATGATGGCGTGCGTGGCCGATCGTATCGTGGCGGCACCGTTTTCGATTATCGGCTCGATTGGGGTGGTGGCGCAGATCCCCAACTTTAATCGCCTGCTGAAGCGCAACGATATCGACGTGGAATTACATACTGCCGGCCAGTACAAGCGTACCCTGACCCTGTTTGGCGAAAACACCGATGAGGGACGGGAAAAGTTTCAGGAAGATCTGAATGAAACCCATCTGCTGTTTAAGCAGTTCGTTCATCAGATGCGTCCTTCTCTCGACATTGATAAAGTGGCGACTGGCGAACACTGGTATGGTCGCCAGGCGCTGGATCTCGGACTGATTGATGAAGTCGGCACCAGCGACGATCTGATTATCCGTCAGATGGATCGGTTCAACGTGCTGGGCGTGCATTACGCCCGTCGTCGTAAGATGATTGACCGTATGACACACAGTGCCGGGTCGGTTGCCGAGCGCCTGCTGCTTAAGCTCTGGCAGCGCGGCGAAAAGCCGCTGCTTTAATCGCTGACACAACATGACCCGACCCGGCCCTGTGCCGGGTTTTTTTATTCCAGGTGGTAAAGCGGTGACAACACCACGGCAAGATGTTTGAACACGTTGAACACCGTGGTGGTTCTGGCGGTGGGCAACTCATCTGCATCAAGGAAAAACGGTCCGCGAAACACCAGCACGTCACCTTGCTGAATCACCTCATCCGCCTGCATACCGGCAAAATAATCGTCATGTTGTTTGATTAACGCATTGGCTTTTTCCAGCAATTCCTGGCGTGAAATAGGTTGGGTTAATGTCTTCATTGTTTGCTCCTTTTTTGACAGCACCATAATCCTTTCTATATTACTTGCGTGTCGCATTGTGTGACAAATCGGCGTAACGGCGGAAAAATTGGCGGAAATTTAACCTGAGTGCTAATTAAGTTGCGTAACAGATTTTATCAGGTAGAGTGTGGGCGATTCCGATTTCAGGGATTTTGCACCGGGATGTGTGATTATTTCAGATGGAAAAAGCGCTTTTTATCATGCAGTTGCATATCGCCACGTCGTCTGATCTGAGATTGACCCCTCCGCCTTGAAATGTTAAACAGGCGCAGCAATATTGAACCCGATGGGTTTTTGGGCATCCAATCCTCTCCCGTTAAGCAGGATGTTTTCATTAGGTAAAGGTAAATATGGGTAAAGCACTCGTTATTGTTGAGTCCCCGGCAAAGGCCAAAACAATCAATAAATACCTCGGCAGTGACTACGTGGTTAAATCCAGCGTCGGTCATATCCGGGATCTGCCGACCAGTGGTTCAACCGCCAAGAAAAGTGCTGACGCCTCGACAGATAAAAAAGTCAAAAAAGTCAAAAAAGATGAGAAAGCAGCACTTGTCAGCCGGATGGGCGTTGACCCTTATCACGGCTGGGAAGCGGACTATCAAATTCTGCCTGGCAAAGAAAAAGTGGTTGCCGAACTTAAGGCGTTAGCCGCCAGCGCTGACCACATCTATCTCGCAACCGACCTTGACCGCGAAGGGGAAGCCATTGCCTGGCACCTGCGGGAAGTGATCGGTGGCGACGATAAGCGTTTCAGCCGGGTGGTGTTTAACGAAATCACCAAAAATGCGATTCGTCAGGCGTTTGAAAAGCCGGGCGAACTGAATATCGATCGGGTTAATGCTCAGCAGGCGCGCCGCTTTATGGACCGCGTGGTGGGCTACATGGTGTCACCGCTGCTGTGGAAAAAAATCGCCCGTGGCCTTTCCGCCGGACGCGTGCAGTCGGTTGCCGTGCGGCTGGTGGTGGAGCGTGAGCGCGAGATTAAAGCGTTCGTGCCGGAAGAATACTGGGAAGTTAACGCCGCGCTGACCACGCCGAAAGGCGACGAACTGTCGATGGACGTCACCCACAAAGGGGATAAGGCGTTCCGGCCGGTCAATCGTGACGAGACCTATGCCGCCGTTGCACTGCTGGAAAAAGCGCGCTACGAGATTGTCGATCGCGAAGATAAGCCGACCAGCAGCAAGCCGGGCGCGCCTTATATCACCTCGACGTTGCAGCAGGCCGCCAGTACCCGTCTCGGCTTTGGCGTGAAGAAAACCATGATGATGGCGCAGCGCTTGTACGAAGCCGGCCACATTACCTATATGCGTACCGACTCGACCAACCTGAGTCAGGATGCGGTCGCCATGGCACGTGGCTATATCGAAAGTCAATTCGGTAAAAAATACCTGCCTGAATCGGCCAACACTTACGCCAGCAAAGAAAATTCGCAGGAAGCGCACGAAGCGATTCGTCCTTCTGATGTGGAAGTGGTGGCGGAACAGTTAAAAGATATGGAAGCGGATGCGCAGAAACTTTATCAGCTGATCTGGCGCCAGTTTGTCGCCTGTCAGATGATGCCAGCGCAGTACGACTCCAGCACCATTACCGCCACTGCAGGTGAATTTAAGCTCAAGGCGAAAGGCCGTACGCTGCGCTTCGACGGCTGGACTAAAGTGATGCCGGCGCTGCGTAAGAATGATGAAGATCGTACCTTACCTGCGGTCAGCGTAGGTGATGTGCTGGATCTGCAACAGCTGCTGCCCGGCCAGCACTTCACCAAGCCACCGGCGCGCTTCAGCGAAGCTTCACTGGTGCGTGAGCTGGAAAAACGCGGTATTGGCCGTCCATCGACCTACGCTGCTATTACCTCGACCATTCAGGATCGCGGTTATGTGCGGGTTGAGAACCGCCGTTTCTATGCGGAAAAAATGGGTGAAATTGTTACCGATCGGCTGGAAGAGAACTTCCGTGAGCTGATGAACTACGATTTTACCGCGCATATGGAAAACAGCCTCGATCAGGTGGCTAACAACCAGGCGCAGTGGAAAGCGGTGCTGGATAACTTCTTCAGTGACTTTACTCAGCAGCTTGAGCGGGCAGAGAAAGATCCTGAAGAGGGCGGCATGCAGCCTAACCAGATGGTGCTGACCTCGATTGACTGCCCGACCTGTGGCCGCAAAATGGGGATTCGTACCGCCAGTACCGGGGTTTTCCTCGGTTGTTCTGGCTATGCGTTACCGCCAAAAGAGCGTTGCAAACAGACCATCAACCTGATTCCGGAAAATGAAGTTCTGAATATTCTGGAAGGGGATGATGCTGAAACCAACGCTCTGCGCGCCCGTCGTCGTTGCCAGAAGTGTGGCACCGCGATGGACAGCTATCTGATCGATAACGAACGTAAGCTGCACGTCTGTGGTAACAACCCGGAATGCGACGGCTACGAAATCGAACAGGGTGAGTTCCGCATCAAAGGCTATGACGGCCCGGTGGTTGAGTGCGAGAAATGTGGTTCCGAGATGCACCTGAAAATGGGTCGCTTCGGCAAGTACATGGCCTGTACCAACGAAGAGTGTAAAAACACCCGTAAGATTCTGCGTAACGGTGAAGTGGCACCGCCGAAAGAAGATCCGGTCCCGCTGCCTGAACTGGCGTGCGAGAAGTCGGATGCCTATTTCGTGCTGCGCGACGGCGCTGCCGGGGTCTTCCTGGCGGCTAATACCTTCCCGAAATCGCGCGAAACCCGTGCGCCGCTGGTGGAAGAGTTACAGCGCTTCAGTGACCGTCTGCCAGAGAAGCTGAAGTACCTGGCCGAGGCACCGGCTACCGATCCGGAAGGCAATAAGACGCTGGTCCGTTTCAGCCGCAAAACCAAACAGCAGTACGTCTCCTCTGAAAAAGAGGGCAAAGCGACCGGCTGGTCCGCCTTCTACATTGATGGCAAATGGCAGGAAGCGAAGAAGTAATCCTATCAGGCCAGCACTCGCTGGCCTTTTTCTGAGCCTTATATCAATCCGTTCTACAATCACACTTAAAATGATATAGTGGTTATAGCATTTCCGACCTTTCCTGATGCATGGCTTTTCTTCACCCTGTTAAGGCGACAATACGTCAACCGGGGATGCGACTCTGTAACTTACCGGGATGGAATAGATATGAAATTACAGCAGTTGCGCTATATCGTCGAAGTGGTTAATCACAACCTTAATGTCTCTTCGACGGCGGAAGGACTTTACACCTCGCAGCCTGGCATCAGTAAACAGGTCCGGATGCTGGAAGATGAGCTGGGGGTACAGATTTTTGCCCGCAGCGGTAAACACCTGACTCAGGTGACGCCAGCCGGTGAAGAGATTATCCGCATTGCGCGTGAAGTGCTTTCCAAAGTAGATGCGATTAAATCCGTCGCCGGTGAACACACCTGGCCGGACAAAGGGTCGCTGTATGTGGCAACCACCCATACTCAGGCGCGCTATGCACTGCCAGGCGTAATTAAAGGCTTCATTGAGCGCTATCCGCGGGTATCGCTGCATATGCATCAGGGATCGCCGACGCAGATTGCCGAAGCGGTATCCAAAGGCAATGCGGACTTCGCGATTGCAACCGAAGCACTGCATCTGTACGACGATTTGATCATGTTGCCGTGCTACCACTGGAACCGGGCGATTGTAGTGACGGCTGACCATCCGCTGGCCGGAAAAGGGCAGGTGACGATAGAAGAGCTGGCTGAATACCCGCTGGTGACCTACACCTTTGGCTTTACCGGGCGGTCAGAGCTTGATACCGCATTTAACCGTGCCGGCTTAACGCCACGCATTGTTTTCACCGCCACCGACGCTGACGTTATCAAAACTTACGTAAGATTAGGTCTTGGCGTCGGGGTTATTGCCAGCATGGCGGTCGATCCGGTCTCAGATCCTGACCTGATTCGTATCGAAGCGGCGGACATTTTCACCAACAGTACCACCAAGATCGGCTTCCGTCGCAGCACCTTCCTGCGCAGCTATATGTATGATTTTATCCAACGTTTTGCGCCGCACCTGACGCGTGATGTGGTTGATACCGCCGTGGCATTGCGTTCGAACGAAGATATTGAGGCAATGTTTAAGGACATCAAACTGCCGTTTAAATGAGTCTGATACTCATTAATGATTTTAAAGGCTGCCGCTGGCGGCCTTTTTTATTGCCAGATGTTAGCGCCAGATGAGACTCAAAAGTTTTTATTATTTTTTTGTAAATGAAACATCGATCACATGTTTTCGGTTTGGTCTTTCTTAAATGCGAATTACTACACATTTTTTACCTTGCCGCTTTGCGGGACGCCAGGAATATTCCCATACTCCAGTTAAGACCTGATGAAAAGCCCGCTGATATCAGGTTCTTTAATCCGCTCTTTAGTTTTGAATGGTCCTAAACGTAAATTAACTCAAATTTACAATGTGATCGTTTAATTAAAAGTTTGTTCCGCGGTTAATGATTTCTTACGTGATTAGGCCTTATTGATTAATAGCGTTAATCGTTTTACTCAATAAAAATAACTGGATTTTTGGCCTTAACGCGTTTAGGATTCGTCCTAAATCTTAATCGTTGTTATCAATCATTTTGTTGAGAGTGATTATCAAAAACTATGAATACACGACTGACTGTACAACCGGGCTTCCCGGCAAAAAGCACCAAGGTTGAGCGCACTGGCAACACCCGCCGCAAAGCCTGGCTGACCGTATTCGCTGCCTCAGCGCTGTTCTGGGTAGTTGTTGCATTAATGATCTGGCGTATCTGGGGCTAAAGCCATGTGGGCAAACACACTCAGCCATAAACGTTCTTTGACTGCGCGTCAGCACAAGCCCGCTTCCTGTAAAGGAAAAGAGCCGCTTGCAAAGGACGAAAAAGTGTCTATCCCCGATTCCTGGGATTTGAGTGATAACCAGCGACACTTTATCGAGTCGTTCCTGGACCCTAAAACTAAATAACGCTGTTTGCTGTACCGTTTATTATTCTTACTGCTCTTTGCTCTTCTTTCCGGTTTCTCCGGCGGGCACGTTAAAAGCCCAACTCCACACTCAGTAACACAAACGGGTTTCATCCTTAGTGGATGATCGCAGGCCTTTGTACGCCAAATTCAGGCGAAGGAGTGAACTAAAATGAATATCATAAAAATGTCCTGGCTTAGCGCATATGCCTTTTGCTTTGCGTTCTGGTCTGCGGCGGTGTGGATCACGCTCTGATTTGAATTAAATCACCTCTTTCTGATGCCTCGTCTCCGGACGGGGCATTTTCGTTTCGGCCGATTGTAGCAATTTGTGTTGTAATCAAAACGTTAACGAATTTGTGGTCTATCTTTAACATAAACCTTTAACTCTCTGAGGTTTAAAGACCACGATTATAAAGGAGGAGCTATGTCGTCTACCCTACGCGAGCAGAGTCAGGAAATACTGCAGGTCGACAATAAAAATTATCACATCTTCAGTCTTCCCCACGCTGCTCAACACCTCGGTAACATTGATCGCTTACCCAAATCCCTGAAAGTTTTGCTGGAAAATCTGCTGCGCTGGCAGGATGGCGATTCCGTGACCGCGGAAGATATCCAGGCGCTGGTTGACTGGCAAAAAGATGCGCATGCCGATCGGGAAATCGCCTACCGTCCTGCACGAGTATTAATGCAGGACTTTACCGGTGTGCCGGCGGTGGTCGATCTGGCGGCAATGCGTGAAGCCGTCAACCGGCTGGGCGGCGATGTCGCGAAGGTAAATCCCTTGTCGCCGGTTGATCTGGTGATTGACCACTCGGTCACCGTTGACCATTTCGGTGATGATGACGCGTTTGAAGAGAACGTCCGGCTGGAGATGGAACGTAACCACGAACGTTACGTCTTTTTGCGCTGGGGCCAGAAAGCCTTCGATAAATTCCGCGTGGTTCCGCCTGGCACCGGTATCTGCCACCAGGTCAACCTGGAGTATCTTGGCAAAGCGATCTGGCACGAAACCCTGAACGGGGAAGAGTATGCCTGGCCCGACACGCTGGTCGGCACCGATTCACATACCACCATGATTAATGCGCTCGGCGTGTTGGGGTGGGGCGTGGGCGGCATTGAAGCGGAAGCGGCGATGCTCGGCCAGCCGGTATCAATGCTGATTCCGGATGTCGTGGGCTTTAAACTCACCGGCAAATTACGCCCGGGCATCACCGCCACCGATCTGGTGCTGACGGTTACCCAGATGCTGCGTAAGCACGGCGTGGTAGGGAAATTCGTGGAGTTCTATGGCGACGGACTGGCCGATCTCCCGCTGGCTGACCGGGCAACCATTGCGAATATGGCGCCTGAATATGGCGCAACCTGTGGCTTCTTCCCGGTTGATGAAGTGACCCTGAGTTATATGACGCTCACCGGGCGTGAAGCTGAACAGGTGGCGCTGGTTGAGGCCTACGCCAAAGCGCAAGGCCTGTGGCGCAATCCGGGCGATGAGCCACGTTTTACCAGTACTCTGGCGCTGGATATGAACGATGTGGAGTCGAGCCTGGCCGGGCCTAAACGTCCGCAGGACCGGGTATCACTCGGTGACGTCCCCGCCGCCTTTGACGCCAGTAATGAACTGGAGGTCAACCACGCTCAGAAACCCCATAAAGCGGTCGACTATACCGACAGCAATACCGGACTGACCCACACGCTGACCGATGGCGCAGTGGTGATCAGCGCCATTACCTCTTGTACTAATACCTCCAACCCCAGCGTACTGATGGCCGCCGGGTTACTGGCGAAAAAAGCAGTTGAGCGGGGCCTGAAACGACAGCCCTGGGTGAAAGCTTCGCTGGCACCGGGATCAAAGGTGGTGTCTGATTATCTGGCCGTGGCGCAGCTGACCTCATATCTCGACCAATTGGGCTTTAATCTGGTCGGCTACGGCTGCACCACCTGTATCGGCAACTCCGGGCCGCTGAAAGATGAGATTGAATCGGCGATTAAGCAGGGCGATCTGACGGTCGGCGCCGTGCTTTCAGGTAACCGAAATTTTGAAGGCCGTATCCATCCGCTGATCAAAACCAACTGGCTGGCATCGCCGCCGCTGGTGGTCGCTTATGCGCTGGCGGGTAATATGAAGATCAACCTCCAGACCGATCCACTTGGGCACGATCGTAGCGGCCAGCCGGTCTATCTGAAGGATATCTGGCCATCGCCAGAAGAGATCTCCACTGCGGTGCAGCAGGTCACCAGCGACATGTTCCACAAAGAGTACGCCGAGGTGTTTGACGGCACGCCAGAATGGCAGCAGATCAAGGTGAGTGAAGCCGCGACCTACGACTGGGACGAAGGCTCAACCTACATCCGGCTGTCGCCGTTCTTTGATGACATGGAGAAAGAACCTAAGCCGGTGCAGGATATTCGTGGCGCGCGGGTGCTGGCGATGCTGGGCGACTCGGTCACCACCGACCACATCTCCCCGGCCGGCAGTATCAAGGCTGAAAGCCCGGCGGGGCGTTATCTGCTGGCGCACGGGGTAGAGCGCAACGACTTCAACTCTTACGGTTCCCGTCGCGGTAACCATGAAGTGATGATGCGCGGTACCTTTGCCAATATCCGTATTCGCAATGAGATGGTACCCGGCGTAGAAGGCGGGTATACCCGTCACTATCCGAGCGGCGAGCAACTGGCTATTTACGACGCGGCGATGAAGTATCAGGCGGAAGGCGTGCCGCTGGCGGTCATCGCCGGTAAAGAGTATGGATCGGGATCGAGTCGCGACTGGGCGGCGAAGGGACCACGCCTGCAGGGCGTGCGGGTGGTGGTTGCCGAATCATTTGAACGTATTCACCGTTCGAATCTGATTGGCATGGGGATACTGCCACTGGAGTTCCCGCAGGGCGTAAGCCGTAAAACGCTGGGGCTGACCGGGGAAGAGCGCATTGACGTAGAGAACCTGAGCGCGCTGACGCCAGGCTGTACGGTGAAAGTGACGCTAACCCGCGCTGATGGCAGTAAAGAGGAGCTGGATACCCGCTGCCGCATCGATACCGGCAACGAGCTGACCTATTACCGTAACGACGGCATCCTGCACTACGTGATCCGTAACATGCTGGACTAACAAAAAAGCCGGGGAAACCCGGCTTTTTAATTTAAGACTTCGGCAGTATATGCCCCATCTTTTCCGCTTTAGTGTCCAGATAGTGCGCGTTCTTGGGATTGCGACCCACTACCAGCGGCACCCGCTCAACAATGTTAATCCCCGCCTCGCTGAGGATCTCCACTTTACGTGGATTATTCGTCAGCAGACGCACTTCATTTACGCCGAGCAATTTAAACATATCAGCGCACAGCGTGAAGTCGCGTTCATCGGCGGCAAAACCGAGTTGATGGTTGGCTTCAACCGTGTCGTAGCCCTTATCCTGCAACGCATAGGCGCGGATCTTATTCAGCAGGCCGATGTTGCGTCCTTCCTGGCGGTGATAGAGCAACGCGCCGCGACCCTCTTCAGCGATGGCATTCAACGCCGCTTCCAGCTGGAAGCCACAGTCGCAGCGCAGGCTGAATAGCGCATCACCGGTCAGGCATTCGGAATGAACGCGCGCCAGCACCGGCTCGTTGTCATTAATATCGCCAAAGACCAGAGCAACGTGGTCATGTCCGGTTGCCAATTCTTCGAAACCGACCATCAGGAAATCTCCCCATGGCGTGGGCAGTTTGGCTTCTGCCACCCGTTTAAGCTGCATGTGACTCTCCAGAACCTTCAGAGGATGCACTATCATCATGATAGCGCACAGGCCAGTGTGGCCTGACAAACGTGCAATATTGTGCCACAACCCAGCGGCGCGCTGGTAATCTGTCAGAACAATTGGTGTGATAAAGCACAATTATCTAATCAAAAGCGGTTATGTTATTCTTTTTTAAGCTAAAGTTATGCTGGTTTCGCTGTTTGTCGTCGATATAAGGGAAAAGGATGTATAAAATTTCGCGTCGTACCACCTTCGGGATGTTACTGCTGTTAATTATGCCGATCGGTGTCTGGTTATCAGGCTGGCAATGGCAACCGGGTGAAAGCAACGCGATGTTGAAAGGCCTGTTCTGGATGACCGAAACGGTGACCAATCCGTGGGGAATTGTGACCAGCGTGCTGTTGAGCGCATGGGTGTTATGGTGCCTGCGTTTTCGCCTCAAACCGGCCATCCTGTTGTTGTTGATCATGAACGCCACCATCCTGGCCGGACAGTACACCAAATCTTTCATTAAAGAACAGGTGCAGGAGCCGCGTCCGTATGTGATCTGGCTGGAACAGCACCACGGTCTTGACGACAAAGCGTTTTATCAACTGAAGCGCAAGCAGCGCGGCGAAATGGTCACCGCGTTAATTGCGGATGAGACCCGGATACCCGGCTGGCTGAAGCGCCACTGGGCCTTCGAAACCGGTTTCGCCTTTCCTTCGGGTCATACCATGTTTGCCGCCAGCTGGGCCTTGCTGGCGATCGGGTTGCTGTGGCCGCGTCGCCATTACAAAACGGTAGTGATTGTTTTTCTCTGGGCGATGGGCGTTATGGCCAGTCGTCTGCTGCTTGGCATGCACTGGCCGCGCGATCTGGCGATGGCTACCGTGCTGTCGTGGCTGCTGGTTACCGTCGCGACCTGGCTGGCCCAGCGCGTCTGTGGTCCACTCAGCCTGCCGCCGGCGGAGCAAAAAGAGGTGGCGCAGCGGGAACCCTGATTGTAATTCGCCATAAAGTCCCCATATTATTGATCGGGCTGGCGTAAAAGCGGGCCGTCCGATGCTGCTGGGAGCAGCATTTTTGCTGGAGTTTTGGCATAATTCTACCTGACAACCTCACAACAGGATGCACTGTGAAATATTTGCTGATTTTTTTAGTGGTATTGGTCATTTTCATCATCTCCGTCACGCTAGGCGCGCATAACGACCAGGTTATTACCTTCAACTACCTGCTGGCGCAGGGTGAGTTCAGCATTTCGACCTTACTGGCAACCCTGTTTGGTGCAGGTTTCGTGCTCGGCTGGGTGATCTGCGGTCTGTTCTGGTTACGCACCCGCGTTTCGCTGGCCAATGCCAATCGAAAAATTAAGCGTATGCAGACGCAGCTTGAGCAGAGCACCGTGGTAGCGACAACGCCATCTTCACCGGCTGGCCGGGAATAAACATCGATGCTTGAGCTGCTGTTTCTGTTACTGCCGGTTGCGGCTGCGTATGGCTGGTATATGGGCCGCCGCAGTGCGCAACAGGACAAGCAACAGGAAGCTAACCGTCTGTCACGCGAATATGTCGCTGGCGTAAACTTCCTGCTCTCCAATCAGCAGGATAAAGCGGTCGACCTGTTTCTCGATATGCTGAAAGAGGACAGCGGCACCGTCGAGGCGCACCTGACGCTGGGCAACCTGTTTCGCTCGCGTGGTGAAGTCGATCGCGCCATCCGCATCCATCAGGCGTTAATGGAAAGTGCCTCCCTCAGTTATGAACAGCGACTGCTGGCGATCCAGCAGCTGGGACGCGACTACATGGCGGCCGGGCTGTATGACCGCGCAGAGGATATGTTTAAGCAGCTGACGGATGAAACCGATTTCCGCATCGGCGCGCTGCAGCAGCTGTTGCTGATCCATCAGGCGACCAGCGACTGGCAGCAGGCGATTGAAGTGGCAGAGCGGCTGGTCAAGCTGGGCAAAGATAAGCAGAAAGGCGAAATCGCTCATTTTTATTGCGAACTGGCGCTTCAGGCGATGAGCAGCGACGACCTGGATCGCGCCATGAGCCTGCTGAAGAAAGGGGAGGCGGCCGACCGTCAGAGCGCGCGCGTCTCGATTATGATGGGCCGTATTCTGATGGAGAAAGGCGACTACGCCAAAGCCGTCGGTCACCTGCAGCGGGTACTGGATCAGGACAAAGAGCTGGTGAGTGAGACGCTGTCGATGCTCGAAACCTGCTTCCAGCGGCTCAATCAACCTGAAGCCTGGGCAGAGTTCCTGCAACGCTGCGTCGAAGAGAATACCGGTGCCGCAGCCGAACTCTATCTGTCAGATATTCTTGAACAGCAGCAGGGGCCGGAAGCGGCGCAGAACTACATTAACCGCCAACTCCAGCGCCACCCGACCATGCGGGTATTCCATCGCCTGATGGATTTCCACCTGCACGAAGCGGAAGATGGCCGCGCCAAAGAGAGTCTGATGGTACTGCGCGACATGGTCGGCGAACAGATTCGTACTAAACCGCGCTATCGCTGCCAGAAGTGTGGCTTTACTGCCCATGCACTCTACTGGCATTGCCCATCGTGCCGCACCTGGTCATCGGTTAAGCCGATTCGGGGCCTTGACGGCCAGTAATTACCGCGCCTTACAGTGCGCTGCCAACCTGTTTAATAGTTACAACATACTAAAGGATATTTACTGAACCCCAATGCGGCAACGGTGCACGCAACGTCAGGCAGGCGGAGAATGGCGATTGTGATGACCCGAGGCCGCAGGTAGAATGCTTGCCGTTTGTCTATCGCGCCCGCGGGTGCCAACTGCAGAGGAAATGACATGCCTTCACCCCACACCGTGACCGCTTCGCCGATTCTGGTGGCGCTTGATTATCACGACATCAACAGCGCGCTGCGCTTTGTCGATCAGATCGATCCGCGCAGCTGCCGGCTGAAAGTGGGCAAAGAGATGTTCACGCTGTTTGGCCCCTCGCTGGTCACCACGTTGCAGCAGCGCGGATTTGAGGTGTTTCTCGATCTTAAATTCCACGACATTCCCAACACCACCGCGCATGCTGTGGCCGCCGCTGCCGATTTGGGCGTATGGATGGTCAATGTCCACGCCAGCGGTGGGGCACGCATGATGAACGCCGCACGTGAAGCGCTGCTACCCTATGGTAAAGAGGCACCGCTGCTGATTGCCGTCACGGTATTGACCAGCATGGATGAAGAGGATTTGAGAGGGCTGGGCATCACGCTCTCGCCAGCCGAACAGGCTGAGCGACTGGCGAAACTGACGCGCGAATGCGGCCTTGATGGTGTGGTCTGTTCAGCGCAGGAGGCGGTCCGCTTCAAACAGGTGATCGGTCAGGATTTTGCCCTGGTCACGCCGGGTATTCGTCCGGCAGGCAGCGATGCCGGCGATCAGCGTCGTATTATGACGCCCCTGCAGGCTAAACAGGCGGGCGTGGATTATATGGTGATCGGCCGTCCGATTACCCAATCTGCCGATCCGGCAGCGGCACTGCAGGCCATTCTGCAAAGCCTGGAGGAGAAGTAATGGCAAATGATAATCCACTGGTTTATTCAACCGACAGCGGCCGCATCACGCAGCCGGAGCAAAAGGCTGAACGGCCAAAAGGTGATGGGATTGTCCGCATTCAGCGCCAGACCAGTGGCCGTAAAGGCAAAGGCGTCTGCCTGATCAGCGGTATCGATATGGATGATGCCGGATTAACGCAACTGGCGGCTGAGCTGAAAAAGAAGTGCGGCTGTGGCGGCTCGCTGAAAGAGGGCGTTATTGAGATTCAGGGCGACAAACGCGACCTGCTGAAAACGCTGCTGGAAGCCAAAGGAATGAAAGTTAAACTGGCGGGCGGCTGAATAAAAAAATCGGGCTACAGAAGTAGCCCGATTGACAGGTAGATGCTTAGCGTAGCCGATTATTATTTTAATACGGTCATTAATGGACCTGATGACCGATAATACCACCTACAGCAGCGCCGCCGACCGTGCCGAGCGCGCTTCCGTTGGTCAGTACTGAACCACCAATCGCACCCGCACCCGCGCCAATCGCGGTGTTACGGTCACGTTTAGACCAGTTAGAACAGCCGCTTAACGCGACAACTAATGTGGTAGCCAGTACAGCAGCGGTGATTCGTTTCATTGTAATTGTCATAACTTCTCCTTTAATGTGCTCACAGAGGCAACACCTTAAGTATAGCTCCGATATTTCCTCAACCCGCTTGTGCGCCCATTATTGCCGCTTCCCTGTCGGCATCGAAACAGGCTTCACCATCGACACACTGTCTGTAGCGGGTGAGTGACAACGCCAGCCCATCAGGACCACGCGTTGCCTGAGAGAATTCTATGCATTCTGCGCCAATTACGAAGATAGACAATTCTGAAATCACGACACATTTTTGCATTCACAGCCATTTCCCTCTGCGTTTATAGCCATTTGCTCCATAACCTTTTCGCGCCGTAATCCGCAGAATTTAAGGACAATTGTCCGCAGGAGAAAAGGCATGCTGGAACAGCTAAAACAACAGGTTCTGGACGCGAATCTGGATCTACCTAAATACAACCTGGTGACCTTCACCTGGGGAAATGTCAGCGCGGTAGACCGCGAACAGGGCTTACTGGTGATCAAACCGTCCGGCGTGCGTTATGAAGAGATGACACGCGACGATATGGTGGTGGTTGAACTGGCCAGCGGCAAGGTGGTGGAAGGCGATAAACGTCCCTCATCTGATACCGCCACTCACCGTGCACTCTATCTGGCGTGGCCGGAGGTCGGCGGTATTGTCCATACCCATTCGCGGCATGCGACCATCTGGGCGCAGGCAGGTCGAGCGATTCCCGCCTGGGGTACCACCCATGCCGATGACTTCTACGGCGAGATCCCCTGTACCCGCGCGATGCGCGATGAAGAGATCCAGCAGCAGTATGAGTGGAATACCGGTGAAGTGATTATTGAAACCTTCGCCCAGCGGGGCCTGTCACCTTCAGCGATACCGGCGGTGCTGGTCAATTCGCACGGTCCCTTTGCCTGGGGTAAAGATGCACATGCGGCGGTACACAGTGCGGTGGTGCTGGAAGAGGTGGCCTACATGGGGCTGTTCAGCCAGCAGCTGACGGCAAATCTGCCACCGATCCAGCAAACCCTGCTGGACCTGCACTACTTACGTAAGCATGGCGACAACGCCTGGTACGGTCAGAAATAATCGTCGGGACGCCAGCAGCGTCCCGTTTTTTTGTTCCCGCCACAACTGGTATGGCGATCGTGATCATACTTATCAAAACAATCGATCAATAAAAATAAAACGCTGTTTCATTTTATCGTGGCGATCACTGTTTTCGTTACGCCCAGTCACTATTTTGCTTGCATCGCCTTCGGGCACTTTTCGCAGCTCCCACTGGCATAGCAAAGGTGACATTAATATGCATATCAAACGTGCAATAGACAAAATCCCTGGCGGCATGATGTTAATTCCGCTGTTTATCGGCGCGCTCTGTCATACCTTCTCTCCCGGTGCCGGGAAATACTTTGGCTCTTTCACCAACGGCTTAATGACCGGTACCGTACCGATTCTGGCGGTGTGGTTTTTCTGTATGGGGGCGTCGATCAAGCTGAGCGCCACCGGCACGGTGTTACGCAAGTCCGGCACGCTGGTGCTGACCAAAATTGCTGTGGCGTGGGTAGTCGCGGCCATTGCGTCACGGGTAATGCCGGAAAACGGGGTTGAAGTCGGTATGTTTGCCGGTTTATCCACCCTGGCGCTGGTGGCGGCGATGGATATGACCAACGGCGGACTTTACGCGTCGATCATGCAGCAATACGGTTCGAAAGAGGAATCAGGCGCCTTTGTGCTGATGTCGCTTGAATCCGGTCCGCTGATGACCATGGTGATTCTCGGGACGGCAGGAATTGCTTCATTCGAGCCGCATGTGTTTGTCGGAGCAGTGCTGCCGTTTGTGGTGGGATTTGCATTAGGGAACCTTGATCCTGAACTGCGTGAATTCTTCGGTAAAGCGGTGCATACCCTGATCCCGTTCTTCGCGTTTGCGCTGGGTAATACCATCAATCTGGCGGTGATCGCCGAAACCGGCCTGCTGGGCATTATGCTGGGCGTGGCGGTGATCATCATTACCGGCATCCCGCTGATTCTCGCCGATCGACTGATCGGCGGCGGTGACGGCACGGCGGGCGTGGCCGCGTCCAGTACCGCCGGGGCAGCAGTAGCGACACCGGTGCTGATTGCGGAAATGCTGCCGCAGTTTAAAGCGGTTGCGCCGGCGGCAACGGCACTGGTGGCGACCTCGGTGATCGTCACTTCGGTACTGGTGCCAATCATTACCGCACTCTATTCAAAACGCGTTAAGCGTATGCATGTCGCCATCGATCAACGCGCTGCCATTAAGTAACCCGCCTAATCAATCCCCGACAGCTCTGTCGGGGATCACTCTGGATTTTGTGTTGTAAATCAATCTCTCATTTGGTCTGGACTCACTCTGCATTACGCTGATGTGGCGTATTAAGCGCATCAAATATAAACAGAGGATGAGACAATGACAGTTATTAACCAAGCAACGTGCAGATTATTTACCGAAGTCGGTAACACCACCCAGTTAGTCGCCTATTACGAGGAAGGACGACGCACCATGTGGATGATGCTGCGCGCTCAGCCGCGTCCCAGCTTCAACCACGAACTGATTGAGGAGATCATGAACCTGAGCTATGCCGCGCAGCGTTCCGGCCTGCCAATCGATTTCTGGGTGACGGGCTCGCTGGTTCCACAGATGTTTAACGCCGGAGGCGATCTGCGCTTCTTTGTTGAGTGCATCCGTAATAACCGGCGCGAAGCACTGCGGGCTTATGCCCGGGCCTGTGTTGACTGTATCCATTCAGCAGCACGCGGCTTTGACACCGGCGCGGTCACGCTGGCGATGATTGAGGGCAGTGCGCTGGGCGGTGGCTTTGAAGCTGCGCTGGCGCACCACTTTATTCTGGCGCAGAACAACGCGCGGATGGGCTTCCCGGAAATTGCCTTTAACCTGTTCCCGGGAATGGGCGGTTATTCGCTGGTGGCACGTCGTGCCGGCATGAAGCTGGCCGAAGAGCTGATCTGTGAAGGGGAGTCGCACAGCGCGGAATGGTACGAAACACGCGGTCTGGTGGATAAAGTATTTCAGCCTGGTGACAGCTATCGCGCCACCCGAACCTTTATCGATACCTTACGTCCGAAACTCAACGGCGTGCGGGCAATGCTGAAAGCACGTCAGCGCGTGCTGCAATTGTCACGCGCTGAGCTGATGGACATTACCGAAGATTGGGTTGATTACGCCTTTACTATTGAACCCAAAGACATTGCTTATATGGAACGTCTGGTACAGTTACAAAACCGCCACAGCGCATCACTGCGTAAAGCGGGCTAGTAATTAACAGCGTTAAACGCGGGCAGGATGCTTAGCCAGCCAATGCCCAAATTGCTCCGCGGGCATTGGTTTTGCGTAGAGATAGCCCTGACGCCCGTCAACACCACTTTTAAGGATAAATTTCTCTTCATCCTGGGTTTCAATACCCTCGGCAATCACCTGCAGGTCAAGCGCCTTGGCGACGGCGACGATGGCACGCACCAGCGATTGTGAAACCGGCTGCTTATTGATATTACGGATAAAACTTTGATCGAGCTTAATGGCGTTAATCGGCACACGCGCCAGTTGTGACAGCGAAGAGTAGCCGGTACCAAAGTCATCGAGATGCACCTGAGCCCCCAAATCCTGAAACTGCTTCATCAGCTTCAGCGCTTCGGTCTCATTTTCGATCAGGCAACTTTCGGTCAGTTCAATATCGATCGGGCAATCGGTCAGACCGGCCTCGGTCAGCGCCTGTTTCAAATCGCTGTAGATACTTTGATCGATCAGCTGGCGGGCAGAGACGTTGACTGCCACCCGCAGATACACGCCGTCCTGACGCCAGGCGATAATCTGCTTCAGCACGTTAAGCATCACCCAGCGACCCAGCGGCACAATCAGCCCAGACTCTTCGGCGTAGGGAATAAAATCGCCCGGCGAGACCATCCCGCGCTCCGGTGAAATCCAGCGCACCAGCGCTTCGGCGCTGCGCACGTTGCCGTCACTGTCGATTTTCGGCTGGTAGTGGACAATGAGGTGATCCAGCTCCAGCGCTTTACGCAGGTTAGTGTCGAGCCACAGATACTCAAACACCCGCTGATTCATCTCAGCCGCAAACACACAAAATTTGCCGCGGCCGTTCTCTTTAGCATGGTACATCGCGGTGTCGGCGTTGCGGATCAGGCTCTCGCGATCCTCGCCATGCATCGGGGCGAGGGCGATACCGATCGAGCAGCCGCTGTAGACTTCAATCAGCCCAATGCGGAACGGCTGACGCAGACGCTCGAGGATGCGGGAAGACATCGCCTCCAGCGCCGCCTGGCTGGTGTGTTCTGCCAGCACCACAAATTCATCACCGCCCAGGCGACCCAGCGTCTGATCTTTGCCGAGGCAGCTCAGGATCGCCAGCGACACAGCCTGCAACAGCTGATCGCCAAACATATGACCGTAGGCGTCATTCACTTTCTTGAAATTATCGAGATCGAGATAGACCACGCCGGTCTCATCGCCGCCAGCTTGCTCCAGCGCCTGACTCATTTGCTGATGAATCGCGTTACGATTGGGTAATCCGGTCACCGTATCGGTGTTGGCCAGCACCCGCAGGCGTTCCTGGGCGCGACGCTCCTCGGTTATGTCCGTGCCTGAACAGATGAGGAAAATTTCATTTTTGCCACTGCCGCTGTGAACGAACTTATTACGAAACAAGAACAGTCGCTGGCCTTTTCTGGTTTTCACCCAGCGCTCGACCTCATAGGAGTTACCATCCCGGAAGAAGCCGGCAATGTTACGTCGCGAGGCCGCAGCTTCCTGTTTGGTCATAAACAGCTGAAAGACATTCTGGCCAATCACCTCATGTTCGTTCAGACCGGTATATTCTTCACTCAGGCGGTTAAAACGCTGGATGTTGCCACGCTGGTCGAGAATGACGATCACCGAATTGGCTTCCGAAACCACCTGTTCGGCGAATGAAAGCCCTAATGTCAAATCACGGGCAACCGCGGCGGTATCGCCCCAGGCAGAGGCGGTTCCGGCCCACGAAGATTGGTTAACTTTGCGGCCGACCAGATGCAACGGTACCGCAACACCCTGCAACGGCAGCGTCAGATTAATACTTGAGGTGATGACCGGCATGGCCCGTATCATCGCAGCCTGGCCGGGGGTTAGCGGCAGGGCTATATTGGTTAGTGACGACTCATCTTCGGCAAAATTCAGCGCATCGCTGTCCGCGGTCAGACGCCAATGAGGGCTGGTTGTACCAAACAAGGTGTACAACAACGTTTGCCCTTGTTCATCGGTCATGGAAACTTCCTCCGGGGAGTGCTCTGCAGGCGTTATCTCATTATTTTAGCAACAGTATTCATCATCCGACGTTAGCACAAGGTACAAACCAAATATATTTTGCTATCAAGATATGAATGGCACAAAAAAGCCCCACTTCCGTGGGGCTTATTACGTTCATCAGCAGGGACATTTTCCGAGCTTACCGGCCTGGCTGGGGAAGCGGGCATCCAGACAGTAGCGGTGGAAATCACGCTCATTCATCGGCGTCTGTTCAGGGTGATGCAGTCGCATATGCTGCAGGTATGTTTGATAATCCTGCACCCCGACCATTAAGCGAAAGCACTGTTGCAGCCCTCGCCACAGGCTCCGCCAGCGAAAGGGCACCGCCTCGCGGGCCGTAACAAACTGGCAGCGATGGATCTGCCACTCGCCCTGCGGACGACGCACCGGATGAATCGCATCAGACATGACGCACCTCCTTATTACGCAGCGCAACCGTCGATTCATGCGTGGTCGGCAGGTTACTGCGCAATGCCTTGCGGATAACAAAGAAGGCGGCAATCAGCATCGTCACCGCCACCAGCATAAAGAAGCCGCACAGCGCCGCATTGATCTGATTGCTGAAGACGATGGTCTGCATATCGGCCACGGTTTTCGCCGGGGCAATCAATACGCCTTCATCCAGCCCTTTTCGGAACTTACTGGCCTGCGCCAGAAAGCCGATTGACGGTTTTTCATGGAAGATTTTCTGCCAGCCGGCGGTCATTGAGGTAATGAACAGCCAGAGGGTTGGCAGGATGGTGACCCAGGCGTAGCGTTGTTTTTTCATTTTGAACAACACCACGGTACCGAGGATCAGCGCCATTGAGGCCAGCATCTGGTTTCCGATACCAAACAGCGGCCACAGGGTGTTAATGCCGCCCAGCGGATCGACCACGCCCTGATAGACAAAGAAGCCCCAGCCCGCCACCGCGACCGTGGTACCGGCCATGTTACCGAGCCAGGAGCGGTTATTCGCCAGTGAAGGCACCACGGTGCCGACCAGATCCTGCACCATAAAACGGCAGGCGCGGGTACCGGCATCGACGGCAGTCAGGATAAACAGCGCTTCAAACAGGATGGCGAAGTGGTACCAGAACGCCATCATCGCCCGGCTGTTGAAAATGTCGGTAATGATGTGTGCCATCCCGACGGCAAAGGTTGGTGCACCACCGGCACGTGAGAGGATAGAGCCTTCCCCCACGTCGCGGGCAATGCCGCTCAGCATCTCTGGCGTCACCACAAAGCCCCAGCCGTTGATCACCTGCGAGGCGCTCTCAACGGTGGTGCCAATCAGCGCAGCCGGTGAGTTCATGGCGAAATAGACGCCGGGGTCCAGCACCGAGGCGCAAATCAGCGCCATGATCGCCACGAATGACTCCATCAGCATCGCTCCGTAACCAATGAAGCGGATATGGCTTTCACGCTCCACCAGTTTCGGCGTGGTGCCGCTCGACACCAGCGCATGAAAGCCGGAGATGGCACCACAGGCAATCGTGATAAACAGGAACGGGAACATTGCGCCGGAGAAGACCGGGCCGCTGCCGTCGATAAATTTGGTCACCGCCGGCATTTTCATCTCTGGCATGGCAAACACGATGCCAATCGCCAGTCCGACAATGACGCCAATTTTAAGGAAGGTAGACAGGTAATCACGCGGGGCCAGCAGCAGCCAGACCGGCAGGACCGAGGCAATGAAGCCGTAAATCACCAGTACCCAGGTGAGCGAAGTGCCTTTCAGGGTGAAAAACGGTCCCCAGTAAGGATGCTGCGCCACGTCACCGCCATAGATGATCGCCGCCATCATCAGCACAAAACCGATCAGCGACACTTCAGCGATTTTTCCGGGGCGGATAAAGCGCATATAAACGCCCATAAACAGCGCGATAGGAATGGTGGCGGCGATGGTAAACAGGCCCCAGGGGCTGTTGGCTAACGCCTTGACCACCACCAGCGCCAGCGCCGAAAGAATGATGATCATCACGCCGAGCGCGCCAAGCATGGTGACCACACCGGCAAAGGCACCCAGTTCCTGACGGGCCATTTCACCCAGCGAGCGGCCATCGCGGCGGGTAGAAATAAACAGGATCAGGAAGTCCTGTACCGCACCCGCCAGCATCACCCCGACCAGAATCCAGATGGTGCCGGGCAGGAACCCCATTTGTGCCGCCAGGATCGGCCCGACCAGCGGACCGGCACCGGCAATGGCCGCGAAGTGGTGACCAAACAGCACCCACTTGTTGGTTGGCACATAATCGAGACCGTCATTCAGCCGCTCGGCGGGCGTCAGACGGCGGTCATCCAGTTCAAAAATATTGCGGGCAATAAACAGGCTGTAAAAGCGATAGGCGATGCTGTAGCAGGCAACCGCCGCAATCACCAGCCAGACTGCGTTGACGTGTTCGCCGCGGCTGAGTGCCAGCATAGCGAAAGCGCCCGCGCCGATTAACGCCACCACTAACCAGATCGCGCCGGTTTTGACGTTTTTCATGACTAACTCCTTGTGAGGATCGAGAGAGATGCGATCGAAAACAACGAGTCAAACTTAATGTAATGGAATGTAAGTGAAAGTTAATCGAGGAAGAAGTGTGAAGCGGGGTACAAATTTAACATTTTTGCAAAGCAGAGGCGGTGGGAAGTGACGGGATAACCAGCGTTATCCCGTCAGATTTCAGACTTAAACGGCGGGGCGAGCTACTACGCTACGAGTTTCCATCCGGACTTCCGCGATGGTCACGTCGATAACGTCAGTGACGCGGTAAACCACTTCGCCTTTGATCTGCACGGTGCCATTTTCCTGGCTGCAGACCAGTTCATCACGTACCGCGTGGATGAACGGGGCCGGGATAAACGCGACCGCACCGAACTCCAGCAGGCGTACCCGCATGCCGCCGCGCGACACGTCGATGATCTCGGCGCTGAAACGACGGTCGGTAGCCGCGAACGGTGCCAGATAGCGGGCATAGAGCCAGTCACCAACATCGCGCTCGGCCATGCGGTTAAGGCGACGACGTTCACTCATGGTGACGGTCAGCGCCTCATCCGGACGGGCGATCTGCTCGCCGCGAATGATCGCCTTCAGCAGACGATGGTTGATCATATCGCCAAACTTACGGATCGGTGAGGTCCAGGTGGCGTAGGCTTCAAGGCCGAGACCAAAATGCGGGCCCGGTTCGGTGCTGATCTCAGCAAAGGTCTGGAAGCGACGGATGCGGCTGTCGAGGAACTGCGTCGGCTGGGCATCCAGCTCGCGGCGCAGCACGCGGAAACCTTCCAGCGTGGTAATCGCCTGCGCATCCACGCTGATACCGTGGTTCGCCAGCACGGCGGCTGCCTGTTCGGCGTTAGTGCTATCGAAACCGGCATGAACGTTATAGATACCAAACCCGAGCGTGTCACGCAGCACTTTAGCCGCGCAGACGTTAGCCAGAATCATCGACTCTTCAACGATACGGTTGGCGATACGGCGAGGTTCAGCCACGATCTCCAGCACTTCGCCTTTCTCACCCAGCAGGAAGCGGTAGTCAGGACGATCTTTGAACACCAGTGCATGGGTCTGACGCCATTCACTGCGTGCCAGACAGAAACGGTGCAGCAGGCGGATTTGCTCAGCAATCGCCTCGCTTTCCGGCTGCCATTCACCGCTGTTTTCCAGCCAGTCAGAAACGTCGTCGTAGGCCAGTTTAGCTTTGGACTCGATCCAGGCAGCAAAGAACTGCGGATCATCAGTCAGGCTGCCATCCGCAGCGACAGTGACGCGGCAGGCCAGCGCCGGACGGCGCGCATGCGGACGCAGCGAGCAGACGTCATCAGAAAGCTGACGCGGCAGCATCGGAATATTAAAGCCCGGCAGATAGTTGGTGAAGGCACGCTGCGCCGCCAGTTTATCCAGCTGGCTGCCTTCCGCCACGTAGGCGGTGGGATCGGCGATAGCCACGGTCAGGCGCAGCGCGCCATCTTCCAGCGCTTCAACGTAGAGCGCATCATCCATATCTTCGGTGCTGGCGCTGTCGATGGTGACGAAATCCAGCGCGGTCAGATCTTCACGCGTCAGGTTTTCATCCAGCATTTCGCCAAAGCTGACATCAGGCGCTTCACGCTCAAGGTTATGACGCGACAGCGTCACCCACCATGGCGCGAGGTGATCGTCAGCTTTGACAATGAAATCGGTCAGTTCGGCATAAAAACCGCGATCGCCTTTCAGCGGGTGGCGGCGCATCTCCGCCACTGCCCAGTCGCCATTTTCAAACTCATGCGTCAGTCCACGCACCGGACGGCACTGAATGGCGTCCTTCAGCAGTGGATGATCCGGCACGATGGAGAGGCGATCGTCTTTTTTCTGTACCCGGCCAACAAAGCGGCTCAGGAACGGCTCAACCAGCGTTTCTGGCTCAGCGCTTTCACGATCTTTATCGCTGTTGATCACGGCGACGATACGGTCACCGTGCATCACTTTTTTCATCTGCGGCGGCGGGATGAAGTAGCTTTTTTGTGCATCGACTTCCAGGAAGCCGAAGCCTTTTTCGGTGCCTTTAACAACGCCTTCAGCGCGAGGCGTTTGCGAGTGGAGCTTCTCTTTCAGCTGCGCGAGCAGCGGGTTATCCTGGAACATAATTTTTACGTTTCGTGGCCTGATTGCGGCTGACAGTTTTACGCGAATCGACGCCGCGCGGCAAGGCAAAAAGCCGGACAGGCCGGCTTTTTAGGGGTGGAGACCTGACCGCGATCAGGCGATGCGTTGGTCGGCCAGCGCCGACGACAGTTCAAGTTTAACCGGCACCGATTTCGAGGTCGGCGTACCGCTGTCATCGCCAAAGCTGTTCAGCGGCACCAGCGGGTTAGTTTCCGGATAGTAAGCCGCCAGATTACCGCGCGGAATATTGTACGGCACCAGTTTGAATCCGCTGACGCGGCGGGTGATGCCATCATTCCACAGGGTTTCAATATCGACATTCTGGCCTTCCGTGAAGCCTAAATCCGCCATGTCGTCCGGGTTGATAAACACCACTTCACGCTGACCAAACACGCCACGATAACGGTCATCAAGGCCGTAAATGGTGGTGTTGTACTGATCGTGTGAACGCAGGGTCTGCAGGGTGAATGGCACTTCCTGATCCAGATTCGGGAACAGCGAGGCCGGCAGAGCCGCGGCGCTGAACTCGGCTTTACCACTGGCGGTATTGAAACGCAGTTCCGCTGCCGCATTACCGAGGTAGAAGCCGCCCGGGATATCGCATTTAGCGTTAAAGTCAGCAAAGCCTGGAATGGTGGCCGCGATGTGTTCGCGGATCAGGTTGTAATCGCCTGCCAGCTCCAGCCATTTCACTTTCTCATCACCCAGCACCGCATGGGCGATACCGGCCACAATCGCAGTTTCAGAACGCTGAGTCTCTGCCAGCGGAATACCAATCCCTTCAGAGGCGTGCACCATACTGAATGAATCTTCCACCGTGATGAACTGGTTGCCGGTGGCCTGACGGTCGCGCTCGGTACGGCCCAGCGTCGGCAGGATCAGCCCTTCGTGACCCGGCACCAGATGGCTGCGGTTCAGTTTGGTGCTGATGTGAACCGTCAGTCCACAGCGTGACAGCGCTTCTTCAGTACGCGGCGAGTCCGGCGCAGCGGCGGCCAGGTTGCCTCCCAGCGCGATCAGCACTTTTACTTCATCACGCAGCATCGCATTCAGCGCTTCAACGGTGTTGTGGCCGTGCGCGCGTGGCGGTTCAAAGTTGAAGTGGTTACCCAGCGCATCAAGAAACGCCTGAGACGGCTTCTCATCAATCCCCATGGTGCGGTTGCCCTGCACGTTACTGTGACCACGAACCGGACACAGGCCTGCGCCTTTTTTGCCCAGCTGGCCGAACAGCAGCTGCAGGTTAGTGATTTCACGCACCGTATCAACCGAATGCTTATGCTGGGTAATGCCCATCGCCCAGGTGCAAATCACCCGGTCGGCACTCTGATAAATCGCCGCCGCTTCGCGGATTTGTGCCTGGGTCAGCCCCGACTGCGCCACAATCTGCATCCAGTCGGTGTTATCAACCGCCTCAATATAGGCTTCGATGCCGTTGGTTTTGGCATTGATAAAGGTCTGATCGAACAGGCCGCTTTCACCGGCGGCCAGCCGGGCGCGATGGGTCTCCAGCAGGCATTTCACCATGCCGCGCACCGCGGCCATATCGCCACCGAGGTTAGGCTGGTAGTAAGAGGAGCTGATGGTACCTGCCATTGAGGTCACCACTTCCAGCGGTTTTTGCGGGTCGGCAAAACGTTCCAGACCGCGCTCACGCAGGGTATTAAAGGTGACAATTTTCGCGCCGTGATCGGCGGCATGACGCAGGCTGTGCAGCATGCGCGGATGGTTAGTGCCGGGGTTCTGACCGAAGACGAAAATGGCATCCGCATGGTCAAAATCATCCAGACGAATGGTGCCTTTGCCTACGCCGATACTGCGCTTCAGGCCGGTCCCGCTCGCTTCATGGCACATATTAGAGCAGTCAGGGAAGTTGTTGGTGCCCATCAGGCGGCCAAACAGCTGATAGAGCCACGACGCTTCATTACTGGCGCGACCGGAAGTGTAGAGCTCCATCTGGTCCGGGTTGTCCATCGCCTTAATGTGACGGGCGATCAGCGCAAACGCATCATCCCAGCTAATCGGCTCATAGTGGTCGGTTTCGGCGTTGTAGCGCAGCGGATGGGTCAGACGACCCTGATATTCAAGAAAATAGTCGCTCTGGGTATAGAGCGCGGTGACGCTGTGACGGGCAAAGAATTCACTGTCGACCACCCGGCGGGTCGCTTCCCAGGTCACCGCTTTGGCGCCGTTTTCGCAGAAGCTGAAGGTGCTTTTATTGTCATCACCCCAGGCGCAGCCCGGACAGTCAAAACCGCGAGCTTTATTCATGCGCATCAGGTTGCGCATATTTTTCAGGGCCGCTTTGCTGTCAAGAACGAAACGCGTGGTGGCTTCCAGTGAACCCCAGCCGCCCGCAGCCGCGCGATAGGGTTTGATTTGGCGTTTAAATTTCATATTGAGTGCAGGCTTTTTTATAGTAGGAAGTATTGTAGATAGTTTGTTATCAGGTTATGGCCTGATGGTGAAGGGGAGTGTGCAATTATCATCAAACCTTGTCTAATTGATTGACTTAATGGTGCGATAGCTGCTGTTTATCATGCATCGGCCAGAATTGTGATGCTGGTCAAATTTTACCCGCTTGTAACCTGCCGATAACGGGAGTTCTTATCACAACGCGCTAATACTTGCTGTTCATAACAGAAGAGGGCGCGACTCGATGAAACAGCTGACCAGCCAGATTCATGCGTTCGGCAAAGCGTTAATGATGCCAATCTCGGTGATCGCCGCGGCGGGGATCTTTCTCGGGCTGGCGGCAGCAATGCAAAACCCGGCAGTCACCGGCGATGCCTTTGCACAGATGCAGGTGCCACAGTTAATTATCGGCTTTATTCGTAAGGTGGCGGGGGCGTTGTTCGCGAACCTGCCGGTGTTCTTTGCGGTTGCCAGCGCCATCGGACTGGCTAAAGCGGAAAAGCCGACCGCCGCCTTTGCCGCCGTTATCGGCTATATCGCCATGAACGTCGGCATTAACGCCACGCTGGCGGCCAAAGGCATCACGGCGGCCACCACCACGCCGCAGGCGTTACAGCAGGCCGGCCTGGACCAGACCACTGCCATGATGACCTCAGCGGAATATATCGAGATGCTGGGCGTCTTCACCTACAACATGAGCGTGCTGGGCGGGGTGATTGCCGGGCTGGCGACGGTAGCGCTGCATAATCGCTTCTATACCCAGCAGCTGCCGACCGCGATCAGTTTCTTCGGCGGGCGACGCTTTGTGCCAATCGTCACCGTGGTCTGTCTGCCGCTGATTGGAGTGCTGCTGGCAATGATCTGGCCGACCATCGGCAACGGCATTGCGTGGATTGGCCAGATGATCGGCAAAAGCGGCCAGTACGGCGCTTTTCTGCTCGGGGCGTTTGAACGCATCCTGATCCCCACCGGCCTGCACCATATCCTCAATGAAACCGTGCGCTTTACGCCGATTGGCGGTATGGCGATTGTTGACGGACAGACCATCGTTGGCGCGCTGAATATCTTCAACAGTTCACTGACCCATCCGGGGCTGATCCCGGACGATACGCTGCGCACCGCCACCCAGTTTCTGGCGCAGGGCAAAATTCCGGTGATGATGTTTGGTCTGCCGGCGGCCGCGCTGGCGATCTATCACACTGCGCGGCCTGAGCATAAGCAGCGGGTGAAGGCGCTGGTGCTGGCCGGGGCGTTAACCTCGTTTACTACCGGGATCACCGAACCGCTGGAGTTCTGTTTTATCTTCGTTTCGCCGGTGCTTTATCTGCTGCACGCGTTTCTTACCGGGCTGTCGTTTATGCTGATGTCGATGCTGCATCTGATGATCGGCAACGTGCAGGGCGGCATCATCGATCTGGTGGTATTCGGCGTGCTGGGCGGTGCGAAAACCCACTGGTGGTGGACGCTGGCGCTGGGAGTGATTTATGCGCCTGTCTACTATTACGCCTTCCGCCTGGTGATCACCCGGATGAACGTTGAAACGCCGGGACGGGAAACGGATGATGAGAAACCGCAGCAGGTGTCGGGTGACGAACGCACCCAGGTGATCATCAGCGGGCTGGGCGGACAGGCCAATATCGAGGATGTCGATTGCTGCTTTACCCGGCTGCGGGTGCGGGTAAAAGATATGAAAGAGGTGGTCGATCAAACCCTGATGAGCACCGGTGCCAACGGCGTAAACCGCGTCAGCGACAACGACGTGCAGGTGATTTATGGCCCGCAGGTGGAGAAAATCGCCAATCAGGTGAAGATGGCGCTCGGCGTGGCGTAGCGAACCCACGCCGATCAACCGCTTATAGCCCGATCTGATCGGGCTGTAACGCGCTGTTTATGTTTGTAATTATCCGATTACCGTCTGGCTTATTGTAACTAAAAAAAGCCGCGCCCTAATGGGGGGCAATTTCTGGCCGATATAACTCTTCATTCGTTCATTATCCGGAAGTTGCTATGTCACTCAAAAAATCCTCCCTGCTGATCTTTTCTTTTCTGCTGGCGCTGTTTCTCACCAGCGTAGCCATCAGTACCTGGCTACTGATTCAGAGCAATCAGTCGTTAAATGCGGTCAATAAAGAGATCCGCGTGGTGCTGTCGGTCATCGATCCGATTAACCACAGCCGGACGCTGCGCGTGCGTCTGATGGAATACATGAAAGCGATTGAGGGCAGCGAGGCGAATAATCCGGCCACCTTAGAGAGCGTACGGGTCGTTGCCGGCAAAGCCGATGCTGCCTTTGAAGCCTACATGAATGCGCCGCGCCTGCCGGGTGAAGACGCAGAGGCCGATGCCTATCGCCAGGCGTATCTGGCTTACCGCCAGCAGGGACTTCAGCCATTGATTGACGCCGCCGAAGCGCACGATCAGCTGCGGTTTAAAAACCAGATCGCCAACGTGGTGCGGCTGGACCGCCAGTATGAAATCATCCTTGATCGGGTACTGGCCCAGCACGAAGCCTATGCGAAGAAGCTCAATACCGATGCGCAAAGCCATTTCACCTCCGGGATCACCCTGCTGGCGATTTTTGGCGTCCTGTTCTTTGCCATCATCATGGCGATTTATCTGTTCATGAAGCGCTATGTGCTGTCGCCGCTCAACGATGCGCAGGCGCACTGTAAGCTGATAGCGGCCGGTGTTCTTGATAGCACGGTGCCGGTGAAAGCCGGTTCCCGCAGCGAGATCCAGCAGCTGATGGCCTCACTGGAGCAGATGCGTAGCGCCCTGACCGCGATTATCCTGCAGGTCCGTGACTCTACCCGCTCGGTCTCTGGCGCGTCACAGGAGATCGCCGCCGGTAATATCGATCTGGCCTCGCGCACCGAACAACAGGCAGCGGCGCTGACTGAGACTGCCGCCAGCATGGAGCAGCTGGGTGCCACGGTAAAACAGAACACCGAAAACGTGTTTGAAGCCTGCCGCCTGACCAGTGAAGCGGTCAAAAATGCCGAAAGCGGTGAGAAAGTGTCGCAGGAAGTGGTGGTATCGATGGAGCTGATTAATGCCAGCTCGAAGAAGATTGAAGAGATCACTACCGTGATCGACAGCATCGCTTTCCAGACCAACATTCTGGCGCTGAATGCGGCGGTTGAAGCGGCCAGAGCCGGTGAACAGGGGCGCGGTTTTGCGGTGGTGGCCGGCGAGGTGCGTAATCTGGCCCAGCGCAGCGCCGTGGCGGCGAAAGAAATAGAAACGCTGATCGCTGAATCGGTGGCGATTATTCATGCCGGTTCCGATCAGGTCAGCCGCACCGGTGATGCCATGAGCGCCATCATCTCCTCGGTCAGCCGGGTTAATCAGCTGATGGAGCACATCTCCACCGCATCAGACGAACAGAGTCGCGGCATCGGACAGATCGAACAGGCGGTGACTGAGATGGACAGCGTGACGCAGCAGAACGCCGCGCTGGTGCAGGAGTCTGCCGCTGCCTCGGCTTCGCTTGAAGAGCAGGTGCGCTATCTGACACAGTCGGTTTCCACCTTCCGTCTGTCAGCCAGCTAACCGGCAGAGCCGTGCTGGATGCAGGACGGCACTGGCGCGGCGATACTATCGCGGTGGTACTTTAGCAGCGGTTGTATGGCGGCGGTAATCGGACGGCGGCAAGCGAACGACAGATTCTGGCGGTTAGCTGACGCGGCGCAGGGCAAATCTGTTTTGTCTGAATCGGTAACTTGTTTGCGATGAAAAATCAGCGGATTATAACCGCAATATTGACCCGGATTTGTAGGTTCCATGCTGATTACCACCGAGGATGCACGCAGCCACAGCGCCGATAGCCGACTGGCCTGCACCCTGGCCGCGGCCGCAGGCGCGCTGAATACCGCCGCGTTTGAGATTGTCGGCTTTTTCTCCGCCAACATGACCGGCAACGTCTCATCACTGTCCGATCATCTGGCAAAAGCCAACCTCAGCGCGGGGCTGTTTTTTCTGTCGGTCGTTTGCCTGTTTATTACCGGTTCGCTGGTCTCAACGCTGGTAATTAATTCAGGCGGCCGCCGCAATATTCGCACTATCTACGCGTTTGTCATTCTGGCCGAAGGCTTAGCGCTGGTTTTTCTCGGCGTGGCCGAATGCTTTTTCACGCCACTCTCGCCGGGCGTAGTGCTGATCATGAGCCTGAGTTTTTTGATGGGTTTGCAAAATGCAGTGGTAACGCGGATCTCAAATGCCCGGGTGCGCACCACGCACGTTTCCGGAACGGCGACCGATATCGGTATCGAACTGGCGATGCTGTATGAGGTGTTACGGCGCAAAGTCTCACCGAAAGAGGCGCCGCTGTATCTGGATCGTCTGCGGCTGCATGGCCTGACGCTGCTCTCATTCCTCGCGGGCGGCGTGGCAGGCATATGGCTGTATAAGTGGCTGGGCTATGGTTTCTTACTGCCGGTCGGGTTCGGATTAATGGCTCTGGCGCTGAAGGCGATATTCAGGCCGGCAGCGGCCCGGAAAGGCGCGGTGTAACCGGCGGATTCCTCGCCAGTGCTGATGAGAAATGCCATGCTGAATGCACATTGCGGTTAACAATAAAACGCCGGATGGCGCTAAAATTAACCGTCATAAACGGGCTTAAGCCCGCAATCATAAAAAACATCGTTGATTCAACTTCAACCTGCTGACGGGTCATTAACATCGACATCAAACAATTAATTTACCTGTGGAATAATTGGTTAGATAACTTGCCATCCTGACGTATCCCAATCCATCCCATAATTTCCCCGCATACCAATACCAAACAACTAATCTAAGTCCTGCATGCTCACATGCAATCACCAAACATCCCGAAACGACCCTGTGATTTATGTACATGTGTTAGTACAGAAAATCGGTTAGTCTGCGATCCTCTCTTTTTTATGTACTAATGAGGATTGTATGGCGCTCACTGACAGCTACCTTCGTTCCGTTCTTGGGCGGGAGCATGAAAAGGTGTTTGAGAAGGCGGACAGGGATGGCCTTTCTGTCCGGGTGTCAAAAAAGGGCAAGGTGGTTTTCCAGATGCGCTACATGTTCGCCGGCAAGCAGCGGCGTGTGGACATTGGCAGTTACCCCTCGCTGGGGCTAAGAGAGGCGCGTGATGAGATCCTTAAAATCCGCCGCTCGCTTGATGAGGGCATCGACCCGCAGCTTTATCTTGCCTCAAGGTATGAAAAGAACCTGAGTGCTATTACCGTCGAGAGTGTTATCAGGGAGTGGGGACGGGTCTACGCAAGCGGCAATATAAAGAATGCTGCCGACATTATCCGGTCGTTTGAGTTACACATCTTCCCCAGGATAGGTCACCTCCCGCATGATTCAGTCAACACGCACACCTGGATAGAAATCATTGAGGGCGTACAAAACAAAAAGCCCGGCATCGCCCGGAGATTGCTCACAAGCGCAAAGCAGGCACATTCCTGGGCATTGCGTCGGAAGATGGTTGAAACGGTACCGGTTGAAGGAATCAAGCCACATGACTTCGGCATGAAAATTAACGTGACCAAGCGCGTACTGTCCGACGATGAAATCAGAGTGCTCTATGAAACATTTGAAAATACCGGGATGCGCAGGAAAAACGCACTGTTGATGCAGCTTATTTTACTTTTCGGGTGTCGTTCCGGCGAGATGATACAGAGTAAAAGAGAGCATTTTGATTTTGAGTCGGGTGTATGGACAGTTCCTCCTGAGCATCATAAGGGTGGGAAAAGCGGTAAGTCGTTGAGAAGGCCTATAATACCAGCAGCAAAGGCCATGATCGAGGAAGCCATGGGGCTGAGCACCCATAAAGAATTTATTTTCCAGAGCGCACTGAAAAAGGACAGGGAAAGGGCGCTCAACAGTGCGTCTGCGCTTGGTCTGCCAAAAACAGTAATGTCATATTACCTTCGAACCAGAGGAGAGCTGATGCCTCACTGGTCGATCCATGACTTAAGGAGAACGGCGAGGACGCGGTGGGCTTCCATTGCTCCACCGCATATCTGTGAAGTGATGATGGGGCATGCATTACCGGGCATCTGGGCGGTATACGACCATAACGATTATCTGGATGAGCAGAGAAAGGCCTATACCGCCTGGTGGGCGCTGGTAATGAAGATAGTGAATGGTGAGTCGAAAGTTCGCTCAATCGTGACAAACTAGCTTACCAAACTTCTCAATGTCGCTTTTCAGGAACAGCCCGTGATGTGCGGGGTCGGGAAATCCGCACATGCGCTTTTCACCTGTGCGCCGATCACGGCTGTTCCAGTTACGGATAGTTTTCACTGAACGGCGAAAAAAGGCCGCCGTTTCCTCAAATGTCATGTATGGCGATTCCATATCTACTCCTTTGGCGGCTTACCGCGAATAAATGCGATGATTAATAAAAGGGTCATACGTGCCGATTTATTCTGCTTTACCAATATGCCTCCACGTTTTCCGTCTTTTGATCGCGAGTATCGTTGAAGAGTTAACTCCGAATTTCTTTCCCAGGAACGTGTTGTTATCTGATGATTGCAGGATGTAAAGGACATCCTTATTGGTTAGCTTTGAGTTGGGGGTGGTTTCGCCAGCGTGTACGAAAGTGCGACCTCTCCCATCTCTGTCCCTGATATTCTCTTGCTGAGTTCCTATCTCAAGGTGGGCAGGGTTTATGCAGGGAGGGTTGGCGAACTGAAAGAGCCAACGGTCGAAGCGTTCGGCAATTACGTTCACGCCTTCATGAGCAATGCCAAGCCGTTTTACTTCGGCGATAACTCATCAGGCTGGCGGGCCAGCTTCGATTACCTGCTGCGTAGCGACACACTAACTAAAACCAGGGAGGGAAGCCTGTGAGTGAATCAATCCTGACACCACCACACAGCGCTGACGCAGAGCAGGCAGTCATCGGCGGATTGATGCTTGACGGCGGCGACGATCGGACGCAGAAGGTTATGGCGATGCTTAAGCCTGAAAGTTTCTTCAGCGCTTCACACGCAATCATCTTCAGCGCCATCCGCGACCTGCTGACCCGCAACAAGCCCATCGACCCACTGACGCTATCTGACGAGCTGGAAGCTGGCGGCAAGCAGTACGGCGGCTTTGCTTACCTGGCTGAGATGACGAAGAACACTCCATCAGTAGCAAACCTCGTTCACTACGCTGCCGTGGTGCGCGACAAGGCGATGGAGCGCTACGCCATCAGCAAGCTGAATGAAGCGACAGAGATGCTCTACAGCAGAAACAGCATGACTGCGGTTGAGAAGCTTGAGTCGATCACCATGCTGACAAGCCAGATTAGCGACTATGCCAAAACCGGCAAACGCCGTGGGCTGCGTTCCTTTGGCGACGTAATGGACGAGTGGGTTACCGACCTGGAGAAGCGCTTTGATCCGCAAGGTGAGCAGCGTGGCATGAGCACCGGCATTCCTTCACTCGACCGCATGCTGGCACCGAAAGGACTGGTGAAAGGCTCACTGTTCGTTATCGGCGCCCGCCCGAAGATGGGCAAGACCACACTCTACAGTCAGATGGCTATCAACTGCGCGCTGCGTGAGAAGAAGCCCGCTCTGATGTTCAGCCTTGAAATGCCCGCTGACCAGATTCTGGAGAAGCTGGTAGGGCAGAAGTCTGGCATTAACCCGAGCATCTTCTACATGCCGGCCACGGATGAAGCTGACGACGAGTATCAGGGTGATTACGACGCTGATTTCACCCGCGCCACCGAGACAGCTAACCGCATGCGTGAACTCGAATTGCTGTACATCGATGACACTCCGGGAATGTCTCTGGCTCACATCGTTGCTGAAGCCCGCAAGGTTAAGCGCGATAAGGGCTGCGTCGGAATGATTCTGGTCGACTACCTCACGCTGATGACCGCTGAGAAGGCCGATCGTAACGACCTGGCATACGGGATGATCACCAAAGGCCTCAAGAACCTCGCCAAAGAACTTGGCTGCGTTGTTGTGCTGCTGACTCAGTTGAACCGCGAGCTGGAGAAGCGCGTTAACAAACGACCGTTACCGAGCGACTCACGCGACACCGGGCAGATTGAGCAGGACTGTGATTACTGGGTAGGCATCCACCGCGAAGGCGCTTTCGATGAGAGTGTGCCGGCGGGTGAAACAGAGCTACTTCTGCGACTGAACCGCCACGGGCCAACCGGTACGGTTTTCTGTCTTCAGCAGAACGGCGCAATTCATGACATGGACCAGGCAGCGGCGCGCACCGAGCGTGATTCACGCCAGCAGCCGGGGAAAGGGCAGAAACGGGGAGGTGGGTTTTGAAAATCATCACATGGCAGCACAAGCCGAAACGCTCATTCTGGTTCCGCATCTTCGGCTACGGCCTGAACATCATCAATCGCGATTTATACCCGGCACCATTCTCCATTCGCAACGGATGTCGCAAGGAAATCCGAGTAGGGCGCTGGGGTGTGCATGTGCTGCGCCGCAAACAATTGGGGGTCACCAATGAAAAAGCTAACAGCAGAAAAGTGCAGAAGCGTAATCGAAGGCTTCAAGTGGATGGCTGCCGAAGGTCCAGGTATGTCTATTCGCGATGAATACGATATTCAGGCTTATGAGATTGCACTCCCCATACTGGAGCAGCAGGAGCGGGGTGAGGGGTGGATTGAGTGGAAGGGTGGCGATTGCCCAGTTTCATCCGAAACTGAAGTTGAAGTCAGAATGAGGGATGGCTATGTCGGCATTGCGCCGGCCGATACATTCCGATGGAAATTAGCAGTACGCGACCAATTTCCAGCCGCCGACATCATCGCCTACCGCATCATCCCGGAGCGGGCCATCAATCAGAACGGAGGGCAGTGATGTGGGTGACTGGATTAAGTGCAGTGAGCGTGAACCATATGAGCTCGCAAGCGTAGTTGTTTGCTATGGACACATGAAGGAGATCACTATTGCATTCAAGGAATCAGGAAACTACATATCTGACGGAAAAGTAATTTGTGCTGAGATGGTCACTCACTGGCAACCATGTCCATCACCACCGGAGGAAGCATGACAAACAACGATGAGCTGGAAAGGGAGCGGTTTGAAGGAAATTGGTTATCACGTGGAGGTGAAGCTACTGACTTAGAGCGCTACCCTGCTGGACACGTAGAGCCAGGTTCAGGCGATGTAGGTGGCACATATGTTTGTGACATCCTCCAAGGGCACTGGCAGACATGGAAAGCATCACGCGAGTCCATCGAAATCGAACTTCCTGAATATGCAGATGCTGAAGATAAAGCAGAAATGCTTGAGATGTGTCGGCAGTCTGTGCATTACGCAGGCTTAAAAGTTAAAGGTGAATCATGAGCAACGTCGTTCAGTTCAAACCTAAGCATCAACCCCTCAAAGACTCACGCTCAGCAATACTGACAGCCCTCAAAATGCTACGTGAAGGCGGGCACAGTACGCAGAGCATTGACCTGTTGTTGAGCGCAGCCGCTGACAACATCCATGACTATGTGGAGACGAAAGAAGGGAGGTAACAGTGCAGGACTTTTGTTTGCACACAACGACTCTCGGGCAATTCACCAGACTCATCTTCGACCTCGTTTCTTCCGGCAAGAAATACCGCATCAAATTCTCAGAATGGCGTGACCAGCGCAGCATCCCTCAGAACTCCCTTCAGCACATGTGGTACGCAGAGCTGAGCGCTTATCTCATTAAGCGCGGCAAAGCCTTTGCTACGCCTGAATGGGTGAAGGATGCGATGAAACATACCTACCTGGGCTATGAAACGCGGGAAATGGTTGATGTGACAACCGGTGATAAAACCCAAATCCAGACGCTACGGCACACATCGAGCCTCGATACTGCCGACATGCATTACTACCTCACACAGGTTGAAGGCTGGGCGC
The DNA here is from genome assembly GCF_038594305.1 of Pantoea brenneri. Classification (NCBI taxonomy): domain Bacteria; kingdom Pseudomonadati; phylum Pseudomonadota; class Gammaproteobacteria; order Enterobacterales; family Erwiniaceae; genus Pantoea; species Pantoea brenneri. The sequence goes on from NZ_JBCGBG010000001.1 coordinate 1,009,906, forward strand.
TCAATGTCGGTTGCAGGCTGACTATTCCACGCGACAGCGAATACCAGAAACTGAAGGATAAACAGAATGAGTGATTACACAGGAAGCAACACTCCGATCGACATTCGAAATCTTTGGCAGACACCTCCGGAAATCGCAGCGGCATTACACGATGAATTCAATTTCACCCTCGATGTTGCGGCCAGCGATCAGAACCACCTCTTCCCCATGTACTTCACTGAGCGGGATAACGGGCTAGCTCAGTCGTGGTCTGTTCCTGGCTTATCAGGCTTCTGTTGGTGCAATCCACCTTACAGCGATATCACGCCGTGGGTTAAGAAAGCTGCCGATCAGAACAAGTTTGGATGCGTTGGTACGGTGATGCTTGTTCCGGCTGATATGTCGGTTGGCTGGTTCCGTGAGGCTCTGCTTAGCGTGAGTGAGGTACGGATCATTACCGGTGGGCGCCTGTCCTTTGTCCGCGCAGACACAAAGCAGCCGGTTAACGGAAACAACAAGGGATCAATGCTTCTAATCTGGCGCCCGGTCGCAGCCGTCACACCGATCACCACATACGTCGATCGGGAAGCACTGATGAATTATGGCCGCAAATTATCAGAAACAGTGAGTAGGAGCGCAGCATGAGAAATACATGGAGCCGCGAGCATCTCGACATTCTGGCTCGCGATTACGCAAACGCATCAACAGAGCTGCTGGCAATCATGTTCGACAAGCCTTATGAGCGCATTCCATCTACGGATGTTCATCGCACAATCACAGATCTCACTGATGCGGTGTCGCTTGATACCTGGAAGAAGTCCGTTAAGCCGTACTATGACGGCCTGATAGGCAAGGTGGAGATGGAGGAATCATGGGCTAATGCCGCCCTCAATCAGGTAACTCGATAGCGCAATCAGAAATAGCTCATTATTTTATCGTGGGCTATTTACTTTTCCCGAAGCTGGGGATATGATTCCTAACAGTTGAAGTTGCGCGCTGTTGTTTGACGCGGTAACGTAATCCAGTCAGTTCCATCGATTTGTGATAGTCAAAGCGCCCTGCGGTCTCACCAACTGCGAGGGCGTTTTTAATTCTGCACAACAGATAAGCGCAATCCATGACGCCGGAGCCAGCGGGTGATATTTCCCCGGGAGGCATGGGATATAGGGGAGTGCGCTTTTCGTTGTGGTGTAACTCAATCGGTAGAGTAATACATCAACGCGACCTTGCCATGCTGGTCGTGGGCGGTGGAGTCAAGATGTTCTATGTCCAGCGCTGGTGAGGGTTCGAGTCCCTCCACTACAATTTTAATCGTCTCGTAAAGTGAGCCGAATAACCTCATATAATCGGCTCATCCCCTCCCGGGGATAAGATTCACCGCATACCCTGCAGCGGATAAGTAACACTACTAAACTATTTCAAATGGCTCACTTCGGTGGGCCTTTTTTGTGCCCGCGGTTTGCTCCCGCATCCAACCACCCCGAGACCTTCAGAAACGAACCTGAGAACGCTGGCTTGCTGGCGAGCTTTCGGGTGTCCGCGTTCTGAGCAACAGGTTTGTTTCTAAAGGAATACGCTATGAAAGACCCATGCAAATCACGGCTCGACGAGCTTTTCACTTACAACCCAGAAACAGGCTCCCTTTTCAGAAAGATTAGGGTGAGTAACTGTCCTGCAGGAGTTGAGGCCGGAACGCTAAATTCCGGTGGGTATAAAGTGGTCTGGGTTGATAGGAAGGCCATGGGTGTTCATCGAATAGCATGGATTATGACACATGGTCAGATTGAGGATGGGATTGAAGTTGACCACATCAATGGCGACAGCGCTGATAGCCGTTGTCGCCAACAAAGTTAAATCCCTTTTTACACCGCAGGAAGCTCCTGCAACAAACCACCAAACGGAGGGCGACATGCCTTTAACCACTGAAGAGAAACAAGAGCTGATCACCGAAATCGGTAAAGGCCTGGCTGCCAACTTCGCTGATGCGCTGAAGCCCGTGACCGAACAGATTCAGCAGCTGCAAGCGAACCAGAAAGAACTGTCCGATAGCCTGACAGCCAACTCACGCGCAGAAGAGAAAACCAAGCGTGATGCAGTTGCCGCGGTGCACGGTGAAATCGTGGCGAACGCACTGCAGGGTGAAGCGCTGGATGCGATGTTCAAGTCGCTCGGTGAAGCTGCGCCGCTGGGCACCAATTCTGCCAAAAACCCACCCGTGACCGGCGCACCTGATCCGGTCGCTTACTTTGGAGGTGCTGCATAATGCCACGCTATCGCCGCGTTAATATCGACGGTCAGTCTCTGTACAAGACCGAAACCCGCGCCACCGCCGCTGCACTGCTGCCGGGCACTGCTGCTGTCATCAACGGCGACAATGAGTTTGCGCAGGCTACCGCGCTGGCCGGTCGTCTCTACATTATCGACGTTGCTCACCATCAGGGTTTGAACATCACCGAAGCTGTACCGGCCGGTGATTCCGCGGTGGGTAACTACGTCGAAGAAGGCCGCGAGCTGGCTCTGCTGTGCGTGTCTGGCACCTACGGCAAGGACGACCCGATCAAGCTGGGCAGTAATGGTCAGTTCACCAAGGCGACCGCAGACACCGACTCGGTGATCGGCTACAGCCAGGACGACGCCACCATTGCGGCCAGCACCACCGATTTCATCCGCGTGCGTATGCGCGTTGGCACCGTTGCCGCAGCCGCTGGCGCTTAATCAGGAGCATAAGAATGTATTTTACCCGTGAAACACTGGCTGCTAACAGCCGCCTGCGCGGACACTGGAATGAGCTGTGGGCTAACCGTGACATCTTTAACGCTCAGCACGACATGATGGTCAATGCGTTCCGTACGCGCATGACCCATGAAATGCTGGCGGCGAATGCCATCGGCGGCTTCACCCGCGAATTCTGGGCTGAGATTGACCGCCAGATCATCCAGATGCGCGATCAGGAAATTGGCATGGAAATCGTCAACGACCTGATGGGCGTTCAGACTGTGCTGCCGATCGGCAAAACCGCCAAGCTCTACAACGTGTCGGGCGATATTGCTGATGACGTATCAATCAGCATCGATGGTCAGGCGCCGTACTCATTTGACCACGCTGAATTTGGTTCTGATGGCGATCCCATCCCGGTTTTCACCGCGGGTTACGGCGTCAACTGGCGTCACGCTGCAGGCCTGAGCACCGTCGGCATCGATCTGGCGCTGGAGTCGCAGTCGGCGAAGATGCGCAAATTCCACAAGAAGCGCGTTAACTTCTACCTGAACGGCGACTCAAGCATTGTGGTTGATGGGCTGCCGGCGCAGGGGATGAAGAACCACCGCAACACGCAGAAAATCAACCTCGGTAGCGGTGCCGGCGGCGCTAATATCGACCTGGCAACGGCAACACCGGCGCAGCTTCTTGCTTTCTTCGGTCCGACCGGCCCGTTCGGCCTGACAGCCCGCACAAACAAGGTGACCGCCTACGACAAGCTCTGGGTGAGCCCGGAAGTATGGGCCAACATGGCGAAGCCGTATCTGGTGGATATCAACACCGGTACCAATGCGCTGCTCAGCGGCACCGTTCTGGATGCGATCAGCAAGTTCATCCCGGCGAAGTCTATTCAGATGACCTACGCGCTATCCGGCAATGAGTTCCTCGCCTATGAGCGTCGTCAGGACGTGATTTCTCCGCTCGTCGGTATGGCTGTTGGCGTAGTGCCGCTGCCTCGCCCGATGCCGCAGAGCAATTACAACTTCCAGATCATGTCTGCTGAAGGCTTGCAGATTAAGAAGGACGGCGAAGGCCTGTCCGGTGTGGTCTACGGCGCAAACCTGGCTTAAGGAGAAATCATGGCTGATAAATACGAAGTGATTAGGCCGTGGCACGGCGTGACAAAGGGTGATGTGGTGCAGCTGGAAACATTGCATCCATCACTTAAATCACACGTCCGCAAGCTTTCTGATAAAGCATCGGCTGATTTGGTTCCGGCAACGCCTAGCGCCACGTCAGACAAGCAGGCCCGCAAAGATGCGATCACTAAGCGTCTTGATGAGCTGGGTATTGAGTACAAAGGCAATCTCGGCGCTGACAAGCTGGCAGAGCTGCTGCCGGACGGTGAGCTGGAAAAGCTTTTCCCAACCGCTGAATAACAGCCGCCGCTAAGGCGGTTTTTTATGCCCTGTTCCGGCAGGGCTGAGAGGTATTCATGGTTACCCAGGAGCAGGCAAAAGAGTATCTGGTGAGCCAGGGTATTACGCTGCCAGACTTCATTCTCTCGGCGCTGGTCGAGCAGGCAAACAGCATTCAGGAATGTCTGGATGCTAATTACCCGCCAGCGACTGCGTTACTCATTCAGATGTACCTGTTAGGACTGATGGGGCTGGGGCAGGGCGATAAATATATCAGCTCTCAGTCAGCCCCATCTGGTGCGTCGAGATCATTCCGCTACGGCTCATTTGCAGATCGCTGGAAGGGCTCGCTTGGGCTTCTGCGCGGTCTCGACAAAAACGGGTGTGCCACTGCATTGATACCCGCCGACCCAACTCAGCAGTCTTTTGCCGGAATCTGGATAGCGAAGGGCGGTTGCATGTGTGGGGGGCGTCGATGAGCTGGCTGCCGGCATCACAATTACCCAAGCCATTCGAACGCGTGTGGGTGACAACTTCAAATGGTCGGCAGACAACCGGCTACGTGAACAGCAGCGGTGAGTGGGTGATTAACTGTCCTCGCATTGCTGCTGAAAGGCCAAATGTAATCAGCTGGAGGAGATAGAAATGATTCTTGAGGATATGACTGTCAAATGGCTGGAAAAACACAATGGTCATATAGTTGAAAAAGCTGGTTTTATGAAGCTTGGCGATTTCCATTTCTCGGGCGACGGTCTCAATTTTACGCACAAAGGGGATCAAGTTAACCACAGCGGTGTAGCCATGTATGCTGTCTACCGGGAAGGTGACCATGAGCTCGCTGGGTAACTGGTCATACACGGCGCAGGCGACTATCTGGAAGCCTTTGGGGCTGGATGAGTACGGCGATTCTCTTGGCTGGTCTGAGCCACTGGTAATTGCCTGCGACTATCAGGGTGGACTCAGTAAGCGATTAGGTGCCATAGGTGGCGAGAAGGTCGTAAAGAACACCATATGGACCGAGTACGCACTGGCAGATACCGGTGATTACATCCTGATTGGTGAGTCGAGCAATCCTGACCCGATCGCAGCGGGCGCTGATGAGGTTATGCAGGCTATTCGCTATGCAGACACCTTTGAGCGGCTGGCTGATGATTATGCAATTCTGACCGGAGTCTGATATGGGCGTGAAAGTTAAAGGCATCCGCCAGGCTCAGCAGAACCTCAACGCACTGATTGGTGACATTCAGGGCAGGAAGGCAGTCAGGGCCTTGCAAAGCGCATTGATCATCGGTTCATCACAGGCGGCTCTGTACACGCCTATCGATACATCCACGCTCATCAATAGTCAGTACCGCGAGCTGAGCGTAAACGGAAGCAGGCTAACCGGGCGCGTGGGCTACTCGGCGAACTACGCCGTTTACGTTCATGACCCTAACGTGCCTCAGACATTTCGGCGGGCAACGGCTCAGAAGGAGTTTCTGACCAAGGGATTCGAGGATACCCGCGACCTCATCGACCGTACCATTAAAAAGGAGATGAGCTTGTGAATCCTCCAATGCACCAGCGCGTTAAAAATCTACTTATCGGTGCCGGCCTGACTTCCGGATACACGGTTCAGTCACTCATCTGGACTGATACGGGCGACCTGAAGCAGCGGTTCATCGTGTTTCGGCCCAATGGCGGCACGCCGGTAGACAGAGATATCGGCTCCGACCATTACGTGCTTGTTGACCTGATCACCGGCAAGTCTGCAGGAGATTACGCAAAGTCAGAGTCTGACGTGCAATCCATCATCGACTACGTGCAGCAAAACCCTATCAGCGACCCCTGCGTCGGCCAAATCACCAATATGGGTGGCATACCATCACCAATCCCCACGGCAGAGGGGCGTATGGTCTGGCGCCTGCAATTTGCCTGTTCTTACGGCGAATAGACTGTATAATTAACCAGTGGCTAGGCTGATCCCCGAAAGCCCGGTTTCGTCGCCGGGTTGCCACACCCACTCTAATGACGAGCAACTTTGACGAGGTTGTAATGGATATTGATAAAGACAAAGAGTTACCAATTTATTTCCTGAGTGAATGCTTTTTATATGATGCAAAGACTGGAATTGTTTTATGGAAAAACAGGCCTGAGCGACACTTCAAATCGAAAGCGGCTTACGTTAATTTCAATCGCGACAATGCCGGTAAAAAAGCAGGATCCATTAATAATCGTAAGTATCTTCTCACTAAGTTGATGGGTAAAACCTACATTTTGCATCGCATTGTATGGGCATTGCATCATAGGAATCATCCTGATGGATTTGTCGACCACATCAACGGTGACAGGTCTGACAATAGGATTGAAAACCTCCGAGTTGTCAGCAATGAAGAGAACACGAGAAATGCGAAAAAATACGAAAACAACACCAGTGGTTTCGTCGGTATCCACAAGCGCAAAGATAACGGCAAGTATTACGCATTTATTAGCAATGGAACCAAAAAGGTCAATCTTGGGCATTACTCAACCTTAGATGAGGCAGTATCAGCCAGGAAATTAGCTGAAATAAAGTACGGATATCACGAGAACCATGGCAGATAGCGATGGTTTAACAAACAAGCCCGCCTAGTGCGGGTTTTTTATTGCCTAAAGAAAGAGGAACTACACCTATGGCTATCTGCCAGACCGACAACACGAAGCTTTTCGGCAGAGCGATTGTGCTCGAAATTGCTGATGGCTGCGCTGATACCGTGCCGCAAGAATCAGAATGGATGGCGCTTGCTGCCGGGACCTCGAAAAGTTTTGACCTCAGCCCAAACTCAGTCAGCTCAGATGCTGACGACACGAAGGGCTATGTCGAAAACATTGTCACCAATGCCGATCTGACCATTTCCTTTGAGGGTGAAGTGCGTCGTAACGACCGCCTTGACCAGTATGGCGTTTACCGGCTGATCAAATATTTCAACACGGAAATCCAAGCTGCTCGCCAGCCTACAGTCTGGATTCGAATGGAATTTGGTGCGGTGACATTCATTGGGTACATGCTGATTAATGCTCTTAGCTCAGATGGCGGTAGTAATGACATTGTGACGTTCTCCACTGAGTTCAAAGTGGCTGATGCAACCACCATTCAGGTAATCGACACTGACGATGCCGTTGCAGTAACTGGCGTCACCGTCACCCCGGCAACAACCTCTCTTGCTGTAGGCGCAACCCGTCAGCTGACCGGAACCGTGTTACCAGCTGATGCAACTGATAAGTCCGGCACATGGACAACCTCAGATGCTACGAAAGCCACCGTCAGCAGCACCGGGCTGGTTACTGGTGTGGCCGCTGGCACCGCGACGATCACCTTCAAGTCGAACGACGGAAATTTCACAGGTACCACAACTGTAACGGTTACTGCTTCGTAGCCATTCCAAAGGGCTGGTTTCAGCCCTTGATAATGTTTATGGAGACCACATGACGCCGTATAAAGAAATTGGTGAGTGCCTCATCACAGCCGGTGAAGATGAATATTTTTTCCGTCCGTCATTTGCAGCAATGAGCCGAATCGGTGAGCCGCAGGAGATTGTTCAGGCCTTTGCCGATCTGCACCACGATGAGCTGACACCTCTGATAGAGCGTGCAACTGCCGCATATGGACATGTTCCCGCCTGGCTAATCGAGCACATCCGCAGCTGCAATTACGGAAAGCGAGCGCTTATGGCTGCCATGACTGTGATGCAGGCGTGCTGTGAGGATGATTTGTCTGCTCTTATTGGTGAGTTCCGTCCGGCCAGAGCGAAAGGCAGGACATTTAAGCGCCGCATGGGCCTGATGGGTGATTTTGAGATGCTGCTAATCGCTCAGTCCCTGATAACACACGGCATCATCGGCAAAGCGAAAGTACGCCAGCTGCAGCGCCATGAAAGCGGTAAGGCGACGACAGAGTTTAATGCGTTCGATTACATTAACGCCGCCAGAAACCACTTTGGCGTCAGTCGTGATGAGGCAGCGCAGTTAAGCATGACGGAATTCCAAATGATGCTTGCAGCCAAATACCCTGACCAGAAGGGATTCACGCGGGAAGAGTACGATCAGGTTGCAGATGACTACCTAGCTAAAAAGGCGAAGAGACTGGCGAAGGCGTCATAACACAAGCTCGATAGTTTTGTTGCTTCCCATTGCGATGCATCCCAGCTAGGATTTATCTCATCTTTTGCTTTGGGGATAGGGATATGAATAAATTATTTTCGTTGTGTTTGTGTACATTGCTGTTGCCTTCACTATCGCATGCTGGTGAAAAAATGAAACCAAAGGATATTGAATGGTTGCAAGGAATTCCTGAGGTAAAATCCATAGGTTGTGATGCATACGAAGATAGCTCTTACTCAACAACAGGGCGCGAGGGTCTTGAAATAAGCGAGACTTCTTTCAAAGACAAAAGGTTGAATGCTGATAGTAAGGTTACTTGTGATCTATGGGCTAAAACTGATGACCTTAAAATACCCGTATTGCAGGTAACAGAATCCTTTAAGGTAGATGGAGTTAACGTCAACATCTTTCACTCCGACGCGTCTGGAACCATTGGCAGGGATTACAGCGATAAGAGCGCATGGAGTACCGCCTGCAAAACTGACACGATGACAGATGATGTAACTTGTTACGTAAGCCATAAGAGTTTCTACGTCATCAAAAATAAAACAGGCTACAACGTCCTGGTAGGAAGTGATCATTTTCCGGGAACGGTTGCTTATGTGAGGATCGGCAAACAAAAGCCGATATCATCAGGCAAGGATGGCATTTTTTCCTCTGATGATTCATTGAAGATAATCGAGTCAGTAAGTAAGCAAGGCATAGTTTCCACGCGATATACAAAATGGCCTTATGAAACGCCAGTGGATGAAAAACTTGATACCAAATATTTTGAGCAGGCTAAGAAAATCTTAGATCTAATCTTTGATAATCACACCTGAATAAAATAAAAATCACCAAACCCCGCTCAGGCGGGGTTTTTTTACGCCCGGAGATAGATGAATGGCGAGCGAGCAGCAGGTTGGCAACATCGTTTATGAAGTAGAAATGAACGTCGCGAAGTTGCTGGAGAATCAAAAGAAGGTAAATGATCGCCTGGATAAGCTGCAAGGCAGCTTCGATGACACGTCTAAGTCTGTGTCTGGCGCTGAAAAGTCATTTTCCTCATTATCAAAGGTCGCCAGCGCTCTGACTGCCGCCCTGTCTATCCAGCAGGTTGCAAACTATGCCGACGCCTGGACGACGCTGAATAACAAACTTGCCAACTCTATCCGAACTGGTGAAAGCCTCGCAGAAGTTACCCAGCGCGTTTTCGACATAACCCAATCTACGCGCTCAAGCCTGGACGCAACAGCATCCCTATATGCCCGCCTCGAACGCGCTACTCGTGAATATGGCACAAGCGCTGAGAATGTAGCGAAGCTAACTACAATCATAAATCAGGGCTTTGTTGTATCAGGCGCAACTGCTCAGGAAGCTGAGAATGCCATCATCCAGTTGTCTCAGGGCTTAGCTTCAGGGGCGCTGCGGGGTGAGGAATTTAACTCAGTAAACGAGCAAGGCAACCGGCTAATCGTTGCCCTGGCTGATTCAATGGGCGTCAGCATAGGCCAGATGCGAGCCATGGCGGCCCAAGGAAAGTTAACAACAGACGTAGTGGTTAATGGCCTGCTGGGTCAAGGCGATGCAATTGGCCGCGAGTTTGCCAATACCACGCAGACGATAGGTCAGGCATTCCAAACAGCCGGGAACAATATCACTCAGTTCGTCGGAAGTTCGGCAACGGTTAAAGCTGGCGTGGCTATCTTCAATGATGCAGTGATTACCCTGAGCGAAAACCTTGACGTAGTATCGACTGTAATTCTGGCCGTATGAACACGCCACTCAAGCCATGGACGCTATACGTCAATGACGTAAGCATGGATCAGAACGATGTGACCGTTACGTTGACGCTTAAAAATCCGCTTAATAACAACGTTGGCCGGCTGTACACGCCAGAGGAATTCCCGGGGTTACAGAATGCTTAAATCTGAGTTCATTGAGAAGGTGACTGGTGTGCCATGGCGTGACAGGGCATGCACCTTTGAGTCTATGGATTGCTGGGCGCTGGTAGTTCTCTACTACCGTCATGTGCTGGGCGAAGAGATTCACCACCAGCCTGACTACGAATCTGGCGCCGACTTTCTGACGTGCTTTACAGGCGAGGTCGTTTACTGGCGGCAAACGGATATCTTCAGTGACAGCGGAATCTTTATTGCCTGGTACGGCAGCCAGCCTGTTCACGTCGGACTTACTCTTGACGGCCGGGCTTTGCACAGTCGCGGAGAGAGCGGGCATGTGCGATCAGACAGCATCCGAACAATACAAAAAATATTCACGCGCGTGGAGTTCTACCAGTATGCCAATTGTCCAGATTCAGCGTGTTCCGGGGCTGCCCAAAGAGAGAGTTAAAGCCCCCGCGGGTGTGCCGTTCAATGAGTGGCTGGCAGGCCAGAATCTTCATAACGAACTACGCATCAGCGTTAACGGTCAGGAACTGCGGGACGATGACGATATCGGCTTCAGCCTGCAAGAAGAAGACCGCGTTATCATCTTCGACCAGCCTAAATCAGGCGACCTTGCCAAAACCCTCCTCAATCCGCTTGAGCACTTCAACCCGATAAAGTTTACTCAGAAAATCATGAGCGGGCTCATCAAGCAGCCTGGGACAGGCAATATCGGGCAAAGCAAGACGTCATCGAATAACAGCCTGAAGGGGCAGTCTAACCTTGCCCGAAATGGGGAGGCAAAACCCGATAATTATGGTCTTATCAGGGCATTTCCTGACCTGATTCAGGAGTCTCTTTTCGAGTATTCAGGCAACCTAAAATATCTTACTGAATTCATGAACTTTGGTATTGGAAAATACACTGTCAGCTCAGTCAGGTATTCGGAAAGCAATCTGGGGTCGATGGCTGGCGCGTCGTTCACCGTATATAACCCGGGTGATGTGATCGGCACGATAAATGAGGGTTATCAATTCGATGATGTAGACGGTCAGGAGGTGCCTGGCAAGAACGAATCTGGTGAGTTCCCCATTGAGAGCGCCACTGCTAGCACTGTGATAAGCGGAAGCTACTCCGGCGGCCAGATTCTAATGAAGATCGTCAAACAGGCCAGTTTTGATTACTTCATGGGCCTAACATTGCCCCATGCTGTGTCGTTCGTCATCAATGTTACATACCCTACGGCCAGCGGCAATGTCACAGAGGACTTTACATTATCTGGCAATCTGATTTCTGCCATTCAAACATCCAATGGATCCGTTACAGCACCCGTTTATTACTACAACTTCGTAATGGATAGCATTGAGGGTTCCAATGCTTCGTACATCAGCAACGCCACCATTAATACTACGAAGTTCATTCTCAATGACAATCAGGCGTTAGTGATTGGTCCTTTTTTCTCACCGGTTGAGTCGACGGAACTTTGGCTGCATACGCAGTCAGGGCTTGGTGGAAAAAGTGAAACTAACTGGCAGGTGACTATCTGGAAAGTTGATAGTGAAAACGTTCAGATCCCCGGCACGACACAAACCTTCACATACAGGCAGACCACGCCTCACCAATCAACATCTGATACTTTTTACCGCACGGACAAACTGACACCCACTGGTGGTTATGGCAGGTACGCTGTTAGCTTCCAGAGAACAGACAATAGCGGAGATAACAGTAAGCTAAAGGTAGAAGCCATTCACGGAGTGAACATAAGAACTAACGTGGTCTATCCGAACGACACATTGGTCCGTGTAACAGTGCGTCAGACGGAGAACGCCACAAGTTCACGGGATCGGAAATACAACGCTCTGATAAACCGCCATGTCATCAGTTACAACCTGACAACGCAAAAGGTTGATTACATAATCCGGGCATCGCGTAAGTTCGCAGACATTGCCTTGCACAACTGGCTGATTGTAGGCGGGCAGTCAGAAAGCTCGATTGATATTTACGGACTCTATCAGATTCAATCGGAGCTAGACGCTCGCGACTCCAGACTGTCGTGTTTCGATTACACGTTTGATGACGAAGATGTTTCGCTGGGCCAGCGTATGGAGACTATTTGTGATGCTGCCGGTGTAAGTGTTTATTGGGACGACAGTGTCCTGTCTTTCACCCTGGACAGTAAGCGCAGCACTCCAGCAACGGTTTTCAACAGGTCTAACACTGTCGACTCCGGTTATTCATTAAGCTATGACATGACACTACCGGGCGGGTATGACGGCGTTGAAGTTCAGTATCGAAACCCGACCACCAATAAACAGGCATTTGTTCGCTACCGGATTAGAAACAACCAAATTGAGCTCGGTACGCCGAACAAGGCAAAAAAGTTCGAAATGATGTATATCCGGGACGCTTTCCAGGCTGACTATCGCGCTCAGAAGGAATGCCGCCGGTTGCTTTATTCGCGTATGAGCATGGCAATTACCGCGCTGGCAGATGGAGAATGGGTGAACGTAGGCGATATGGTTCAGGTGCCGGACACTTATGACACTAACCAGCAGGCCGGTTACATTGTTTCCCGCAATGGCAATACGTTTGAAACCAGCGAGCGCATCAACTTCTCTGGCTCGATGTTTGTCGTCATTACTGATTCGCTGGGCAATACCTCCGCGAGATATGCAGCCTCACCCATCGCCAACACTGCTTTTGGCTTTACGGCTGCTGTTCCTGACATGGACCTCAACATCTTCGACGGCTATGACGTTCAGTCTCCATCAAGATACGTCATCGCCACAACTGAAGAGCTCAATGCGACGCAGTGGATCATCAGCGAGAAGCAGCCTAATAGCGATGGCACTACCGCATTAACCCTCGCGGAATATAGCGATCTGATTTACACCTGACAGATATCAATCCAACACCAGGCCAGCCATTGAGCTGGCTTTTTTTATGGAAAAAATATGACAACCCAGCCAACAAACAACCCTGTTCCAAGTGAGTCCCCGCGCGACCTTAAATTCAACGCTGGGAAAATTGATGAATTTGTCACTTCGCTTGAGCAACAATATATAGACCGCTTTGGTGTAAGCCACTACACCATAGAGGGTCTCAAAATGTGGGCCCAGCAAGCAATTTCAGCTTACGGTTGGGTGCCAGCCGGCTCATTCCAAGCTGGTGCAAATCTAACACTACCTAATCAGATTCTTAAAGATACGACTGACGGTGAATATTATCGCTGGGATGGGGCGTTCCCGAAGGATGTTCCTGCTAACTCTACTCCATCTTCAGCGGGGGGAATTGGTTCTGGTAAATGGATTGCTGTTGGTATTGGCGCACTGGCAGGAGAGGGGATAAACGAAGGTGACGCACTAATTACTGTCAAGCAGCCTTATGCAGGGTCCGTTGCTAGAACACAGCATAATTTTAATGCGCAATTCTCAAGCATTCTTGATTTTCTAGGTGATACCTATAACGGCACAACCAATGCGGCGGCTGCGTTTAATGCTGCAAATACATTGGTTCCAAAGGGTAGGCAAATTCTTGTTCCAGCAGGAAATTATTTGCTTAGTACAGATGTGGATTGTTACGGTCGCCACTTCATCTTCGAAGAGCCTGTGACCTTTTCCGGCTCCGGCTATCTGCGACGTGCTGTAATCCACCGCTATGATGGTTCAACTGGTTCGGTGAGCGTTGCCAGTAATGGTGTGCGTGGCGGAGATGGCAATCCTCAATATGGCACCATGTTCAGGTACGGTGGTAACGCCGGTAACGTGACGGGGTTCCAGATTGGTGGGGCGGATCCAATCCATGGCACTGATGGAATTGTTCCATTCATTGATGGGTATTCAAGCTGGCTGACTATGCAGCCTAGCAAGTACCCCAGCCCGGTAGAATTGGCTATTCAACCGTCTTCTCGAGCAGGTAAATGCACGACTGTTGCAGGCACTAATCAGGTAACTATTATCGGCGGTGCGGGCCTAACTTCAGCTGAAGTAGGTAAAACAGTCTGGCTAAAGGATGCTGGCTATACCGTAGCAAGTGTGGGGAATAATACATTTACCGTAACGAACCTGAACGGCACCGCTGTCAGCTTCTCTTCATCGGCAACAATGACTTATATCTGTTGTTATATCTGGGGGCGCGGTAAGTGCAATGTCAGCGGTACTGCCATCACAAGAATATCCGGAGACCCATTTATTCCACTCAACAACATCGTAACCACTTTCGTTGTTAATGGCGTAACAACCACGCAAGCCGCTTATACAGACTCCTGGTCAGCAACGCTATCAGCTTCAGCTGGCACCGCGAGCAACGTTGATTATTACTGGTGGGGTAGCGTTGATAATCTTGTCTCAGCCTTACGCGTCCATCGCTTGTCTGGTGCTGGGTTTGAGGAAAATGTATCCATCATTGCCTCTGCTCGCGGTTTCTATCATCTCCATGCAGCCTCAGGTAGCACAGATCAATATCCCCTTTATATTGGCAGTGGTTATGACTCTGACGGAACCGCTCGCAGGCAAATCACCGTTGACGGTACGAATGGTGTAACCACTGTTGGAGGTGGCTACGGAAGATCCGCAGCAGAGTTTGGATACCGAAATTTTTCCACCGGAGATGTTAACCGATTTAGATTTGATGGCGGCACAGCTGGCAACCCAGCCTCTCTATCAGCTGTAGGTCCAGACACTAATATCAACACAGTGATGGCTGCTAAAGGTTCAGGATTTATCCAGTTCAACAGCGTCATACGGCCAAACGCGGCAATTGTTTTCAATGTCGATAATGCCTACACCATTGGTGCATCTGGAGCGAGGGCATCTCAGGTTTGGGCGGCGAATGGAGCAATTCAAACGTCTGACGGTAACCTGAAAACTAATGTGGTTGATTCAGAGTTGGGGCTCGAATTCATTAAAGGGCTGCGACCAGTGTCATACCGGTTTATCAGTGGCGGTAACATTGTTGAAGAGGTTGAAGACGGTTACGAGGAAGTCGAGCGGCAGGTTACAGAAATTACCGATTCTACGGAAATGGTCCAAGAGCTAGTGGAAATTGATGGCGTAAAAAAATACGTTCGTTCATATGTCACTAAGCAGGTTGAGCGTCCTGTATTTGATTCAATAGACGTCGTGGATGAAAGTGGCAATTACCTGGAAACCATCAGTCAGCCCCGCATGGAAATAGTAAAGGTTCCAAAGATGACGCAAAAAATTACGTCGGTTGCTGGCAAGCGCACACATTTTGGCTTTATTTCTCAGGAGGTGAAGGCATTACTGGATAAGCTTGGCGTGAAGGACTTTGGAGGATATGTCGAAGGCGAAGATGGCACTCTAGGATTGCGATATGAGCAGTTCATTGCTCCGGTTGTGAAAGCTATAAGTGAGTTGTCCGAGCGACTTGACGCATTAGACCAAAAGTAAAAAAAGGGGGCGAAAGCCCCCTTCATGTTTTTAGCGCTTAACGATACGCTTAATCTCAGCGACCTGCTTACGCAGAGAGATGATCTGAATCAACATAAAGATAAAGATGATAAGCAGGATTGCTCCTACTGGAATCCCCACCTTCATAAGGTTGAAGCCTTTGAACCATACGCTTCCACCTACCCCAAACCGCCAAACAGGCTCACCATTAGGCGCTGCGATGGTCAGGCCTTCCTGCCCAGGCTGAATAAACAGCTCGCGGCCTTTAGAGTAAATCTGTCCACCGTCATAGTGCGTAAAGCTGATGCCAGTTTTAGGACCTTCTGAGTTAATCTTGATCGCACTGTCGGAATAGTGGGTCTGCTCGAAATCGATACCTGTTTTGCCTGCCGGAGTAGCCGAGTAAATCAGGGTTGAGTCGGGGTTAAGCGAATTATATGCAATGATGCCGTAATGCCAGGTGCCTTTACGCTCACCAGGCTTTTTCGACATGTCATCAGAATCTTCAGAACGTAACTCAATAGCCGCGGTGTTCGTGTTGCCGAAGCCGACAATCTGCATGCCAGACTTCGAAAGAGGACGACCTATTTTTTCTGATACCTGACCGTTAGGCAGGCCACCATTCAGCACGTCGATTTCCAGTCCAACAAGCTGGGCGTCAAAATCTTTGTCTTCAAACGAAGGTGTGCCCTCAGGGACATATTTTTCCCAATGAACCGGCCATGAACGAGCTGACAGGAATCCGCCCCACGTTTTGGCACCCGGGTAAAACGCTCCGCTGTCGCCCCAGATAGATACGCCGTTTACCGTTGGAGAAAACGTCCATACTTCACTCAGGAAGTTCTGGTAATGGTTGTGGGAGTTAGAGTATTCGTGTGAGTCCTGCGCCCGGTTAGGGTTGTCCGCATTAGCCTGCATGGGCTCACCTTTCCACGACTCGACTTTTGCGTCGTAAGGTACCACGTCAGAAATTACGAAGTTCTTGCCGAGACCAACACCCAGATTGCTGTATTGAGGCCATTGCCCCTCAAGGCGAGGATGGTTGCCGCGAACAATGTCGATACCGCCATTGTAACGCTGGTCAACAATGCGGGTATTGTCGTTAGGCTTGACCGGCATCTCGCCACGCGGAACGTCTGGAGCCAGGATGATCGTGCCACCATTTTTGTTAGCTTCGCTAATGGCTTCAGACAACTCGCCATAGTTCGATGCTTTAATAGTGGTCGTCTTACCTAAAATTGTTTCCTCGTAGTCAAGCGCGTGCGCTGATAGAGACAGCGCCATAGCCGCAGAGGCAAGAAATGCCGCAATAGTTCTTTTCACCTTTACTCCATTAATATCGCGTAAAATTTAGTCCATTATCGCAGGACCACACCTTAGGGGCAGGCTTTGTCGCAAGACGTCCCCCGCGCTCATCAAAAGCCTTAGTTTTCTCACCGTTAGATGAAATGTAGCAATTGTTATCTATCACGTAATTATGCCATTTCTGTTGCTCATTGATGTTTTGAGCGATCTCATGGCAAACAAAAACTGTCAGAAGCAGAGCTACAATCCACCCTGCCGCCCTTGCTGTGCGAAAAAGAACAGAAAAGCCGTTACATCCGGCTGAAGCATGATTCGGCTTCATATCATTCACCCCAATATTGGTTACGTGCGGTCCGGCTTCGCTGGCCGATAAGTAAAATACATGCATTTATCTAAATGATCATCTACTAACACCTTCTTACGATTAAAATCCAAAAGATTATTTAATTACCTCTTCACGCACTGGGTTACGCACGTTTAGAAAAATACGATTAACCCTCTTGATCAAATCCATCGATCGATATTACTGTTTATACATACAGTATTTATCAGAGGAGGATTTAACATGCCGCGGGACTAACAAATCAAAGACGCATTTTTCAGTGCCATCAAACGAGAGGCATCAGGCCGTTATGTCGTTACCACACAGGACTTCGTTCATCAACTGGAGCGGGTTAACTGGCATTTCAGCCTGCGGGAGGCTAATCAGTGGATAAAGGTCCACACGTCGACGTTCAGGGACATATCAACGCAGGAGGGTGAGTCCAAGACCTACGCTCAGTTCAACCCGAACGGGGGAATCTGACATGGGATTTCCCTCACCTGCGGCTGACCACATCGAACAGCGTCTTAACCTGAACAGTATCCTGATGCCAAACCCGGCCAACATGATGCGCATTGAGACGCCAGAGGGGTTCGTGTTGGTAGACCGTTCGGTACGGCCGAAGCCCGGTGACAGGGTCGCGTATCAGCTTGAGGATTACCCGCAAATCGGGAAGCTTTTCCCGAGCGGCATAATTACTCAGGACGGTGAAACGATCGATGGAGAAGGTTTAGAGTGTGTCATTGTGCTGGGGAAGGTAACGGCCGAGGTGCTGGCGGTATATGAGCCCTACCGGCCGACTATCTGATGGGACATGTTTCCAGCTGTTTGAAGCGTGGCTATATTAGGCATAAGATGTTCCCAATCCCGGCGATAAAAACATAGCGAAATTTTATTTAGTACAGCAACTAGTACATAAAAATAGATTCATGCAAAATGAAGCCACCTAAGTAATTGATGGTAAAAGAATATCGACATAAAACAATTAATTTACCTGTGTAATCTCGAACGCGAACGCCATTTTGGCCGGGCCGCCGAAGCCAGTTTTGTCACCCAGCCGACCCTTTCGATGCGCCTGAAAAATCTGGAGCGTGAACTGGGCCTGTCGCTGATTAATCGCAGCAATAACTTTGCCGGTTTTACGCCGGAAGGCGATCGGGTACTGGCCTGGGCGCGGGAAATCGTCTCGGTTTACCAGGGATTGAAGCTGGAAGTGGAGTCGCTGAAACATGGGGTCAATGGCACCCTGCGAGTCGGGGTGGTGCCACAGTGCAGCGTGGCGTTGCCGCTGTTGCTAAAGGCGGTGCAGGCGCGTTATCCGCAGCTTGATTACCGGATCGCGGTGCTGAGCGCCGACCAGCTGCTGGAAGCGCTTAACAGCCACACCGTGGATGTAGGCATTGGCTTTTTTGAGATGGCTACGCTGCGCGAACTCCATTTTCAGACGGCAATGCTGGCCGATCGTGGGGTTGAGGCGATCTTCCATCCCGATCATTTTCCCGATCTGATCTCTGGTGAGCCGCTCACGCTCAGTGAACTGGCGCAGCAGCCGCTCTGTCTGGCCGAACAGACGCGTTACTTTCGCCGCTATCTCGACATGGCGTTTCGCGAAGCGTCGCTGGTACCGCGGGTGATTGTCGAAAGTGCCTCGGTGATGCAGCTGATGCAGTGCGCGCAGGTTGGGCTGGGATTGCTGGTCTCACCGGTCGGCCATTTGCTGCCTGCTTCCCTGCAGGGATTACAGCAGCGGCCGATTACGCTGCCGCCGATGGCGCGCGAAGCGGCGCTGGTGATTGCCGAACCGGGACGCGCAACCCCTCTGGCGCAGCACTTTTTCGACGAAGCGCGCGGCCAGTTACCGGTTTAAGTCGCTTACTGCGCCTCGCCCAGCGCATAACAGAGACGGCTGTTCCAGTTACCGATCGCCACCGACTGAATCAGATCAAACAGGGCATCGGCTGACCAGCCAGCCTCCGCCAGCGGTTGCAGATGCGCGGCGCTGAACCGCTCCGGCGCACGAGTTAGCTGGGCAGCCAGGGCGATAATTTGCCGCTGAATCTCAGGCGCTTGCGCCTCATCCACGCCCGCTATTAACGCGTCGACGCCTGACAGTTGCTGGAAAACCCAGCGACTGCCGAGGATACGCGCAGCGGTCGCTTCGGCCAGCGGCTGACCAGCAGACAGCTGCTGACGCAGCATTACCCAGCCATACAATACCGGGGCATCATGCGCCAGCAACCACACCGCATCCTGCATGCCGGCCAGCGCCTGACTGCGGGTCACCGCTGCCAGCTGTTCGGCACTGGCGTAGCGCAACTCCAGCGGTTTCAGCGCCGGACGCCAGACGGTTGGTTTGCCAAAGCCCGCCGCATCCGCATCCGGCGGCGGCGTGGTGCCGGGCAGCCAGCGTACCGGCTGGGCCTGCAGCGCCTGCAGTCCGGCGACTACCCGCGCCTGATAGCTGACAAAGCCGATCAGCTGATTGAGCGTCACGATGTCCGGCTCGGTCAGCCCCACCGCATCAAGCGCGGTAATCGCACTGGCGGTAATCAGCTCAGGCTGCATCGCCAGCTGACGGGCATACTGGGTAATCTGAGTCAGACGGTTATTGCTTTCCCGAGACGAATCTGGCCCCGGCAGGGGATTGAGGCGCGCCGAATAGTGATTACACAGGCGCTGAACGCCTGCCACTTGCGCGACGGTCAGGGCGGTACTCAGGCGATCGTAAAGGGTCAGCGTGTGGGTCAGCGACGTCACGACGCGGTCAGGGAACAGCAGCTGCGCCAGATCGCGCGCCGCCAGCAAGGCGGGCTGATTAGCACGTAACAGTGACGGCAGCGTCAGCTGATCGCTGACACATCCCAGCAGAAAACGGTCATCGATATCGGCGGCTTCAGGGACTAGCGGAGCGGCCTGCGAAGTACGTGGACTGGTCTGGCTCTCGTAAAACCAGTGGTTATGGCCCGGATAGCGGCGTTGTTCCATGATCAATCCTTTTGCAAAATTCTGGTTCGGCATGCAGGCGGCAGAATCTGAAAAAATGCATAAACCGAAGGGCAGACGTATCGTCGCCGAAGGCCAGGCCTGGGCAAAAGAATGATCGGTGATAATTAATAGCGTTACGGTATAACGACAGGAAAATCAGGCAGGAAGGGGCGAGAGGCAGCAAAGAAGAGGGCGAGTCAGACTCGCCCTTGAGAACTTATTTCAGTTCCAGTTCATTCATTGCGGCGATGCTGAAGCCGCCATCAACGTGAACGATTTCACCGGTGATGCCGCCCGCCAGATCGGAGCAAAGGAAGGCGGCTGAGTTGCCGACATCTTCAATGGTCACGGTACGACGAATCGGGGTAACCGCTTCGCAGTGTGCCAGCATCTTACGGAAGTCTTTAATGCCTGATGCCGCCAGCGTACGGATTGGACCGGCAGAAACGGCGTTCACACGGACGCCTTCCGGACCCATCGCATTGGCCATATAACGCACGTTAGCTTCCAGCGATGCTTTCGCCAGACCCATCACGTTATAGTTCGGGATCGCGCGCTCAGCACCCAGGTAAGAGAGGGTCAGCAGCGCAGAGTGTGGATTCAGCATCGCACGGCACTCTTTGGCCATCGCAACGAAGCTGTAGGCACTGATGTCATGCGCGATTTTGAAGCCTTCGCGGGTTACGGCATTCACGTAATCACCATCCAGCTGGTCGCCAGGGGCGAAACCGATGGAGTGAACGAAACCGTCAAATTTCGGCCAGGTTTTTGCCAGTTCAGTGAACAGGGATTTGATGCTCTCATCTTCGGCCACGTCACATGGCAGAACGATCTCTGAACCCAAATCTTTAGCAAACTCTTCCACACGACCTTTTAATTTGTCGTTCTGGTAGGTGAAAGCCAGTTCTGCGCCCTGTTTGTGCATCGCCTGTGCAATACCGTAGGCGATGGAAAGTTTACTGGCAACGCCAGTAATCAGAATGCGCTTACCGGAAAGAAAACCCATAGCTGTAATCCTTATGGTCATTGTAGTTGGCGGCCGCATTGTTTAAAAAGTAGGCGACCGACGTTAATCGACGTGCGGATTCTAGCACGTCTGTCAGAGATCAGGTAAATCAGCCCGCAATTTCCGGGATATGCAGCAATAATCAGTGCTCACGCCGCCAGGCTTCGGCGGTTAACGCCTCACCAAAGTGGCTGCTGATCAGCCGTCGGGTCAGATCATGCAGCGGGGAGGCCAGCACATCGGCGGTGCCGCCACGCTCCACCACTTCACCCTGATGCATCACCAGCACCTGATCGCTGATGTGCTTCATCATGCCCAGATGCTGGGTAACATAAATGTAGGCGATGCCGTGTTTCTCCTGCAGCTCGAGCATCAGATTAACCAGCTGGGAGCGCATGGTCATGTCGAGCGAGGCCAGCGCCTCATCTGCCACAATCACTTTCGGTTGCAGGATCAGCGCACGCGCCAGACCGAGGCGCTGTTTCTGACCGGGGGCCAGCATATGCGGATAATAGCCAGCGTGATCGCGTAACAGCCCGACCTGACGCAGCGTGGCTATAATGCGTTTTTCGCGCGCCTCTGCCGTCAGATCGGTATTGAGTCGCAGCGGAAAATCGAGGATCTGACTGACCCGCTGACGCGGATTAAGCGAGGTCGAAGGGTCCTGAAAAATCATCCGGATGCGCTGACTGCGATAGCCGTAATCGCCAAAGCTAAGCGGATGATCGTCAATCAGGATCTCACCTTCGGTCGGCGCGACCATGCCGCTGAGCATTTTTGCCAGCGTTGACTTGCCGGAGCCGTTTTCGCCAATAATCGCCAGCGTTTGCCGTTCGCGCAGGGTAAAGCTGACCGATTTCACCGCTTCAACGTGCTGACGACGAAACAGTCCGGTGCGATAGCGGAAGGTTTTACTCAGGTTGCGCACTTCCAGCAGGGTTTCCATCTTACTGGCTCTCCATGTTCAGCGGGAAATGGCAGGCATACAGGTGCGACTTGCCGCCCGCCAGCCGTGGCGTTTCGACGCATTTGCGCTGCGCATAGGGGCAGCGTGGTCCCAGCCGGCAGCCGATCGGCAAACTCTCCAGCGACGGGATCGCGCCCGACAGCGTGTTCAGCCGGCTTTTATGCGGCAGAGCGCGGCCAAAATCGGGCATGGCGCGGATCAGCGCCTGAGTATAAGGGTGATGCGGCGTGCTCATCAGATCGTCACTCTGGGCGGTCTCTACCGTCTGTCCGCAGTACATCACGTTAATCCGATTGGCCCATTGGCTCATGGTACGCAGGTCGTGACTGATCAGCAGAATCGTGGTGTTGTTATTCTGGTTGAGACGACTCAGCAGACGGAAAATCTGCGCCTGAGTGGTAGGTTCCATGGCGTTGGTCGGCTCATCGGCAATCAGCAGGCGCGGCTGATTCGCCAGCGCGATGGCGATCATCACTTTCTGGCATTCACCTTCAGTCAGCTCATAAGGAAAGCTGCGCATGATATCTTTGTGATCTTTGATGCCGACGCGATGCAGCAGTTCAATGGCACGGGTTTTGCGCCAGAACCAGAAGCGCTTCAGCCACGGGCCTTTATAGGTCCAGCGCGGGATCGCCTGCATCAGCTGACGGCCAATACTTTCTGACGGATCGAGACAGGACTGCGGCTCCTGAAAAATCATCGAGACGTTATGGCCGATAATGCGGCGGCGCTCGCGTGGTGACAGGCGCAGCAGATCGACATCATCAAAAACCATCCGGTCGGCGGTCACGCGCCAGTTATCTTTGGTCACGCCGCAAATCGCTTTTGCCACCAGGCTTTTGCCTGAACCTGACTCACCCACCAGGCCGCGAACTTCACCTTCGCTCAGGGTCAGATTAACGCGATCGACCGCTTTGACCGGCCCGTCGGCAGTCATAAATTCAATGGTGAGATTACGAATATCAAGTAACGGCATCTATTCCACTCCCGCTTCGACGGCGCGACGGAGGCCGTCACCGAGCAGGTTAACAATTAATACGCTGACCATCAGCGCCACGCCAGGCAGCATTACCGTCCACGGCGCGACATAGATCAGTTCAAGCGAATCACCCAGCATTGCACCCCATTCCGGCGAGGGCAGCTGTGCGCCCAGGTCGAGAAAGCCCAGCGCGGCAATGTCCAGAATCGCCATTGACAGAGCGCGGGTAATCTCACTGATTAATAATGGCAGAACGTTGGGCAGGATGGCGTAGCGCAGGATATTGCGGCTGCTGGCACCGTCCAGCCGCGCCGCGACTACATACTCTTTTTCCAGCTCATCATGCACCGCGCTGTAAATTTCGCGCACCAGTCGCGGCATCAGTGCCAGCCAGACCGCCAGCAGCGCGTGTTCCAGCCGTGGCCCGAGAAACGCCACCACGATGATTGCCAGCAGCAGTGACGGAATCGAGAGCAGCGTATCCAGCACGTGGTTCATCACCGCCGATCGCACGCCGTGGGTCATGCCGGCCAGAATACCCAGTACCAGCGCCCAGAATGTGGCAAACAGCGTCACCAGGATCGCCGAACCGACCGTCGGGCCAGCACCGCTCAACAGGCGGCTCAGCACATCGCGGCCCAAATCGTCGGTGCCGAGGAAGAAAGAAACATCGCCATAGCGAGACCACGACGGCGGCAGTAGCTGATAGCCGAGGAACTGCTGATCAATGCCGTAAGGCGCCATCAGCCCGCCAAAAATGCACAGCAGCAGCAACGCGCCGAAGCCGTACAGACCGACCATCGCCGGGGTATCGCCATAAAAATGGTGCCAGCTCTGACGAAAGGCGCTCGGCAGGCGTTTCTCGGCGTAGATATTATCGGAGGGCATACCATTCCTTATGTTTCAACGGATTCATCGCTGCGCCAATCACGTCGGAGATGACGTTGACCAGAATCACCAGCCCGCCAATCACCATCACGCCGGCTGAGATCGCCGCATAATCCTGCTGGCGAATCGCATTGATCAACCAGCGGCCAAGGCCGGGCCAGTTGAAGACCATTTCAGTGATCATCGCCAGTGTCAGCATGGTTGAAAATTGCAGGCCAAGACGCGGGATCACCGGCGGTAAGGCGTTGTGCAGCACGTGACGTCGGATCACCGTCAGCTGTGACAGTCCGCGGGTCGCGGCGGCTTTAACATAATTTTTTTCCATCACCTCGCTGGTGCTGTTGCGCAGCAGGCGGATCACTTCGGTGGTGGGTGCCATCGCCAGTACCAGCACCGGCAAAATCAGGTGAGTCAGGGCGCTGATAATCATCTCGTGCCGCCACGGTGAGCGGCTGAGCCAGGCGTCAATCAGCGCAAAGCCTGATACGTTCTGTACCGGATAGAGCAGATCGTGCCGCCCCGACACCGGTAGCCAGCCGAGCGTCAGCGAGAAAAACAGCGTGAGCAGCAGGGCCAGCCAGAAAATCGGCGCTGAAAAGCCGAGCAGCGCCAGCGCACTGATGGTCTTATCCTGCCATTTGTTGCGCATCACCCCGGCGCAGATGCCGAGCGGAATACCCACCAGCAGGGCAAACACAAACGCCAGAATGCACAGCTCCATGGTGGCGGGAAAAACTTCGCGCAGCTGCAGGCCAATTTCCTGTCCGTTGGTGCTGGAGACGCCAAAATCAAACTGCAGCATCCCTTTAAACCAGAACCACCAGGCGTCAGACAGGGCAGCACCTTCCAGCGGCGCGTTTGGGGTGAAATAGCTGAGGCTGAAGCTGACCAGCGACAGCAAAAACAGCGTAATCAGCAGCAGCAGCAGGCGGCGCAAAATATAGATGATCACTTACTTTTCCTCACCCTCTTCACGATAAACCCCGGCAAACGAGGCGTTGCCAAACGGACTCAGCACCAGGCCTTTAATGTCATGGCGAAACGCCTGCAGACGCAGCGACGACGCCAGCGGCAATACCGGCAGCTCCTGAGCCAGAATCTGCTGCGCTTTGTCGTAACTGTCGATGCGCCCCGACAGCTGCTGTGTCAGCAGAGCATTCTGCAATGTTTCATCAAAGGCCGGCGAGCACCAATGCGCATAGTTGGTCTGGGAACGGATCGCCGCGCAGCTGAGCAGCGGACGAAAGAAGCTGTCCGGATCGTTGCTGTCGGTCGCCCAGCCCGCCAGGGTCAGGTCGTGATTCATCGACATCAGCTGCGCCTCCTGAAAACGTCCTTCGACCGGCACAATGGTCAGGCGGACGCCCACCTGGGCCAGATCGGCCTGCAATAATTCCGCGGTTTTAAGCGGGCTGGGATTCCACGACTGCGAGGCCGACGGCACGACCAGCCGCAGATGCAGGTCGGTCAGGCCCAGCGCTTCCAGCGCAGCGCGAGACTTTTCAGGATCGTATTCGGTCACCCGCGCGTCACTGTCATAAGCCCACGAGGCGCGCGGTAATATCGAGGCCGCAGTTTCGGCCGTGCCGTAGTAGATCGACTCCATCAGCCGCTCATTATTGATCGCCAGCGCCAGTGCATGCCGGACTTCAGGACGATCAAGCGGCGGCTTGCGGGTATTAAACGCCAGATAGGCGATATTCATCCCGGGTCGCAGCGTCATTCGCAGGCGCGGATCATCGCGCAAGATACTGAGCTGACTGGCAGCCGGATAAGCCAGCACGTCGCACTCGCCGGTCAGCAGTTTCGACAAACGGCCGGTGCCGCCGGCGCCTAAATCGATCACCGCCTGCTGCAGACGCGGCACGCCTTTCCAGTAATGCGGATTACGCGCCAGGCGGATGTACTGGCCGGTGCGATATTCACTCAGCTGGTAAGGGCCGGTGCCCACCGGCTGGCGATCCATCTCTTCCTGGCGGCCCTGAGCCGTCAACTGATCGGCATACTCTTTAGACAGCACCGGCGCATAGTGGGTCGCCATATGCCAGAGGAAGGAGGCATCCGGGCTGTTCAGCCGGAATTCAACCGTGTTGTTATCCAGCTTTTTCACGCTCTGCACTGAATCGGCAAACTGCAGGCTATCGAAGTAGGGATAGTTTCCGCCGTTGACGTTATGCCACGGATGATGGCGATCGAACATCCGGGCGAAGCTGAACACCACATCATCTGCGTTCAGAGCGCGTGTCGGTTTGAACTGATTAGTCTGCTGGAACTGCACGCCGCTGCGCAGGTGAAAACGATAGGTCGCGCCATTGTCACGCACTTCCCAACTGGCGGCCAGATCGGGCTTCAGACGGTAGGTGTAGGGATCGACATCCAGCAGGCGATCGTACAGTTGTGCCGCCAGGGTATCGACGGTTAACCCGCTGCTGACCATTTGAGGATTGAAGGTGGTCAGCGTGCCGCTGACGCAATAGACAAAGCCGGTCTGGCGAATATCACCGGCGGGGGCCGACCACGCAGGCGAACTCAACACGCTGAGGCTGAACAACAGCGAACATATTAGTTTTGACATAGAACTCAACGATTTTGAGGCATTAGACAGAGTGTATCGCAAAGCGGGCGTTGTCCCAAAATCTGCGACGCTGCCCGGCCTGATATTCATTCAGCCTGCGGCAGAAAAAACGTACAGAGAGTGTGGTGATGAGAAATATTCTCAATTAGCGCTTTACAGATGATAATAAGAATGATTATTATTCACCTGCACTTCGACGGTGGCTCTACCGAAGAAGAGCACGACATTGCTCACATTGCTTCCAGTATTGTTGCCCGCCTGATGGCGGGCTTTTTTTTGCCTGAAATGGTCAACGCGAAGCGGACGGCTGGCCTGATAAGCGCCTGAGACGGCAGGGGAAGGGCGAAGTCGATCCGCACGGTATCAGCTGATATCTTCACGCGCCTGAATACCGTGCTTTTTCATCATGGCGCGGAGCTGGTGGTAGGTAACGCCCAATAACCCCGCGGCGCGGCGCTGATTGTATCGTGCCTGTTGCAGGCTGGTTTCCACCAGCTCTCGTTCCTGCTGATTTTGCCACTGACGCAGATCGAGCGGCAGCGCCGGCAGGTCGCCCTCGGGCGCGGGACGGCTCACCGGCAGGGTATCGACCGGCTCAGGCCGGCGAGCGAACGGATTAATAATCACGTTATCCAGCGGCTGCTCGCTGCTGTTGTGACGATAAACCGACCGTTCCACCACATTCTTTAGCTCACGAACGTTGCCGGGCCAGTGGTAACTCAACAGCGTCTGCTGCGCCTGCGCGGTAAAGCCAGGGAACAACAGCAGGCCAAGTTCACGGCACATCTGGATAGCAAAATGCTCAGCCATCACCAGGATGTCGCTGCGACGTTCGCGCAGTGGCGGCAGCTGAACGACGTCAAACGCCAGACGATCAAGCAGGTCGGCGCGGAATTTTCCGGCGGCCGCCAGGGCAGGCAGGTCTTCGTTGGTGGCGCAGACCAGCCGCACATTAACCTGCAATGAGTGATTACCGCCGACGCGCTCCAGCTGCCCATATTCGATTACCCGCAGCAGTTTTTCCTGAACCAGCATCGGTGCCGTCGCCAGCTCATCAAGAAACAGCGTGCCGCCATCCGCCCGTTCAAAGCGGCCCAGATGTCGCTTCTGAGCGCCGGTAAAGGCCCCGGCTTCATGGCCGAACAGCTCAGAATCGAGCAGATTTTCATTCAGCGCGGCGCAGTTCAGCGAGATAAACGGTCCCTGCCAGCGGTCAGAAAGATAGTGTAAGCGGCTGGCGATCAGCTCTTTACCGGTACCGCGCTCGCCAATCACTAATACCGGCTTTTCCAGCGGAGCCAGCTTCGACACCTGCTCCAGCACTTCAAGAAAATTATTGGACTCACCGAGAAGGTTGTCGTTGTTTCCAGCCATGATGAATTTCGCCACCCCTTAATCATTTTGACTATATTAGAACAAGCCAAAAGGGCTGTAAAATTTAAAAATTGATAATAATCAAATAATTATAAAATTGGCACGCATCTTGTATTAGCCATACAGCGCAACACGCCATGACACATTTAAAGAGGAACATCATTATGGGTATTTTTTCTCGTTTCGCCGACATCGTAAATGCCAACATCAATTCGCTGCTGGAGCGTGCGGAAGATCCGCAGAAACTGGTCCGTTTGATGATTCAGGAAATGGAAGACACCTTAGTTGAAGTCCGCTCAACCTCTGCACGGGCGCTGGCTGAAAAGAAACAGCTGACACGCCGGATTGAGCAGGCAGAGATTCAGCAGGCCGAATGGCAGGAAAAAGCCGAGCTGGCACTGCGAAAAGATAAAGACGATTTAGCCCGTTCAGCGCTGATCGAAAAACAGAAACTGACTGACCTGATCGCCACCCTGAAACAGGAAGTGAGCCAGGTAGAAGAGACGCTGGAACGCATGAAAGGCGAAATCAGCGAGCTGGAGAAAAAACTGAGCGAAACGCGGGCGCGTCAGCAGGCGTTAACGCTGCGTCATCAGGCGGCTTCCTCTTCACGTGACGTTCGTCGTCAGCTGGACAGCGGTAAAATTGATGAAGCGATGGCGCGTTTTGAATCGTTTGAACGTCGCATCGATCACATGGAAGCGGAAGCGGAAAGTCACGGTTTTGGCAAACCTAAAACGCTGGATCAGCAGTTCACCGATCTGAAAGCGGATGATGAAATCAGCCAGCAACTGAATGCGCTGAAAGCCAAAATGAACCGCAGTGAATAATTATCGACGTTGCGATGAGTGATTAAGGAGAGTCAATGAGCGCACTTTTTCTTGCCATACCGCTAACGATCTTCGTGTTATTTGTGGCACCGATCTGGCTATGGCTGCATTACAGCAACAAACGCAACGGCGGTTCGGAACTGTCGCAAAGCGAAATCCAGCGCCTGCAGCGTGTTGCTCAGGACGCGCAGCGGATGCGCGAACGCATTGATGCGCTGGAGGCGATTCTGGACGCAGAACACCCTAACTGGAGGCAACCATGATCAATGGCCGCAAGTTATGGCGTAAGCCTGACGAAGGAAAACTGATGGGCGTCTGTGCAGGTCTGGCGGAGTATCTCGATATTCCGGTGCGGCTACTGCGCGTCATCATGGTGCTGTCACTGTTTTTTGGCCTGTTTATGTTTACCGTGGTCGCCTATTTCGTGCTGGGATTTGTACTGGATGTTAAACCGGCCAATGCCGCTGACAACCCACGTCAGCCCAGCGCCAGCGAACTGCTGGACCAGTTAGAAAGCGCACTGCAGCGTGATGAACGCAGCGTGCGCGATGTGGAACGCTACGTCACGTCTGAAACCTTTAGCGTGCGCAGCCGCTTCCGCCAGCTTTAATTCTTATCATACCGGGCCTGTAACAGGCCCTTTCGCTGACCCTTCGGAGGTGTCGATGTCCTTCTCGCGATCCACTGCTTTTCGCCACCGCGCGGCACCCGCGTTGAAGTCGGCGGCTAAATTCATCATTATTAACGCTGTCACTTACGGTCCTGCTGGCGTCACCGGCTGGGCGGTAAAATCGGTAGCACGCCGTCCGTTACGTCTTTTACTGGCGATGGCGCTGGAGCCATTGCTGAAACGCGTAATGAATCGCGCGGCGTCGCGCTTCATCAGGGAGAAAGATGAAAAGACTGCAAACTGAATTTGTCGCGTTAATGAACCGCGGCGTTGACCGGCACCTGCGCTTAGCGGTTACCGGCCTAAGCCGCAGCGGAAAAACCGCGTTTATCACCTCGCTGGTTAATCAACTTCTGACGGTCCACAGCGGCGCACGTTTGCCGCTGTTTTCCGTGGTGCGGGATGAGCGCCTGCTCGGGGTAAAGCGGGTACCGCAGCGCGATATGGGAACGGCGCGCTTTACCTACGATGAAGGACTGGCACAGCTCTACAGCACGCCACCTGCCTGGCCGACACCGACCCGCGGCGTCAGTGAGATGCGGCTGGCGCTGCGCTATCGCCCCAATGCATCGCTGTTGCGACATCTGAAAGAGACCGCCACGCTCTATCTGGAGATCGTGGATTATCCCGGCGAATGGCTGCTCGATCTGCCGATGCTGGCGCAGGATTACCTTGCCTGGTCGCGGCAGATGAACGGGCTGCTGCAGGGCGATCGCGCAGAGTGGGCGACGCCGTGGCGCACCCTCTGTAAGCAACTCGACCCGCTCGCGCCCGCCGATGAAAACCGGCTGGCGGAAATTGCCGCAGCCTGGACCGATTATCTGCACCGCTGTAAGGCTGAAGGATTGCATTTCATCCAGCCGGGCCGGTTTGTCCTGCCTGGCGACATGGCGGGCGCACCGGCGCTGCAGTTTTTCCCGTGGCCGGTTACCGACGATCTGCAGCTCAGCAAACTCGCTCAGGCCGACAAAGGCAGCAACTTCAGCATGCTGCAGCAGCGGTTTAACTACTACTGCCAGCACGTGGTGAAAGGCTTCTATAAAAATCATTTCCTGCGCTTCGATCGCCAGATTGTACTGGTCGATTGCCTGCAGCCGCTCAACAGCGGACCACAAGCCTTCAATGATATGCGGCTGGCGCTGACGCAGCTGATGCAAAGCTTTCATTATGGTCAGCGGACGCTGTTCCGCCGGCTGTTTTCACCGGTTATCGATAAATTACTGTTTGCCGCCACCAAAGCGGACCATATCACCAGCGATCAGCACGGTAATATGGTGTCACTGTTGCAGCAGCTGGTGCAGGATGCCTGGCAGAACGCCGCATTTGAGGGGATCAGCATGGATTGCATCGGCCTGGCCTCGGTGCAGGCGACGCAGAGCGGGCTGGTGGATCACCGGGGTGAGAAGATCCCGGCGCTGCGCGGCAATCGGCTGAGTGATGGCGAACCGCTGACCGTCTATCCCGGTGAAGTGCCGCCGCGGCTGCCGGGCAATGCTTTCTGGCAGCAGCAGGGTTTCCAGTTTGAACAATTCCGCCCACAGCAGCTGGACGTTGATCGGCCGTTGCCGCATATCCGCATGGATGCTGCGCTGGAATTTTTGTTAGGAGATAAATTGCGATGAGTGATCCGCTGAAGCCCCGTATCGATTTTTCTCGTCCGCTGGATGAGGCGACAGAGGTGCCGTTACGGCCCGCGCAGACTTTTGACGCCCAGGCGCAGGCGGCGTTTCTGGCGGTGCAGGATGATGAAGCCGTCGTCGAGGAGGAGGGCGCAGGTGAGCGCGCGGTGGAAGCGGCGCTGAAACCGAAGCGCAGCCTGTGGCGCAAACTGGTGATGGCTGGCGTGGCACTGTTCGGCGTCAGCGTCGTCGCACAGGGCGTGCAGTGGACCCATGATGCCTGGCTGGCCCGCGACTGGTTTTCGCTCGGCAGTGGCGTGGCGGGCGGCCTGATCGTGCTGGCTGGCGTCGGCGCGCTGGCCGGTGAATGGCGCCGCCTCTATCAGCTTCGTCAGCGTGCCGAAGAGCGCGACATCGGCCGCGAACTGCTGCACAGCCATGGCATAGGTAAAGGCCGGGCATTTTGCGAAAAGCTGGCCCAGCAGGCCGAGCTGGATCAGGCGCATCCGGCGTTACAGCGCTGGCATGCCGCGCTTCATGAAACTCATAACGACAGCGAAATAGTACGTTTATATGCCCAGCTGGTGCAGCCGGTGCTGGATCGCCAGGCGCGACGTGAAATCAGCCGTCACGCGGCAGAAGCCACGTTGATGATCGCCGTCAGTCCGCTGGCGCTGGTTGATATGGCATTTATTGCCTGGCGTAACCTGCGGCTGGTCAATCGCATCGCCGCAATTTACGGTATCGAACTGGGTTACTTCAGTCGTATACGCCTGTTCCGGCTGGTGCTGCTCAACATGGCGTTTGCCGGTGCGTCGGAACTGGTGCGCGAAGTGGGGATGGACTGGATGTCGCAGGATATCGCCGCCCGACTCTCTACCCGCGCCGCGCAGGGTATTGGCGCCGGTTTGCTGACCGCGCGGCTGGGCATCAAAGCGATGGAACTGTGTCGCCCACTGCCGTGGCTGGAGCAGGATAAGCCGCGGCTGGGCGATTTCCGTCGCGAGCTGTTAGGACAGATGAAAGAGGCGTTGCAGAAGGGCGGCAATAAGTCTGCCTAGCCAGTGCTGTGACGCAATCAACAAGGGCGGCCTGGCTGGCCGCCTTTTCTTTGCGCTTAATGAGGCTGACGCAGCACCGCGCGCGAATCGATAACCAGACAGTCACCCGGACAACCGGCTTCGTCGGTAATAACCGGATTCGCCGGCAGCGTAAACGCCATGCCGTTTTGTTGCCGGATAAAGTGCGCCATGCCGGCAAAGGTCCACGACATGCTTAATCCCAGCCCGCCAAAATCATCATATTTACGCAATGTCGCCACTTTCGGCAGATATTCTCCGGTCAGACGATAATAGAGCGCGCCATGGAAATCTTTTGGCACCTGAGAGGTGATGGCCTGATTAAGCAGCGCAAACTCTTTGCGCGCCGGAACCGAATAGCCGTTGTTGAGATGACTGATTGCCAGTGAAGCCGCTGCCAGCACCAGCGCGGCATATAAGCACTTTTTCCATTTAAATTTTTGGCTGATCTCAAACAGACCGACAATAAAAATGCTGGTTGAAATCAGGGCGCCGGCAATCAGGGTTCGATAGGCTGCCATGCTTTCACTGACAATCAGATTGGGCAGCGCGGCGATCAGCAATAAAAAAAAGATCAGGCAGAACTTATCAGTGCCAGCGGCTTTAATTTTCTTTAGCCCAAAGCCAATGACGATTAAAGAGAGAATCACCGAAACGGTTTTTGCCCCGAGATCAAAATGACAGATGATGTTTTTAAGGTACTCTGAAAAGAACCATTTCACCTTATTCAGCAGATCGTAGCTAAATGCCGAACGCGGCAGCGCATGGCCATAAAGCTGGACTGGCAACACCTTCGACGCAATCAAGGCGGCAAACATGCCCGCGCCCAATACCACCAGCGGAATCACGGCACGTTTTTTATCGATCCTGCGTGCTGAGAGGCACAAATCCAGCATGGCAAAAAAGGTAAAGCTCATCGCAGCTGGCTGATAAATACAGAAGGCGATGGCCAGCAGAAAGATCGCCAATAGTGGCCCAGCTACGCCTGGCTTCACGGACCATCGATAACTCGCGCCAGCCAGCAGAATCGCGGCGATATAGGGAAAGCAGGATGCCCAGGCGATATAAACCTGGAAAGAAGGCAGCAGGCAGAGCAACAGTGAAAAGGTTATGCGCTGCGCCTGGCTTTCCATCAGCGCGTATTTCTGAGTCAGGGTATAAAGATAATAGCCGGTAAAAATAAGCAGAATAATTGCCACTGCACGTAGCAGCGCCAGTTTTTCTACGCTATCGACAATAAAAGAGGCGGCATACTGGATGATTCCGTACACCGGCCGGCCTGATAACGTATCCCAGTTTAAAATACTCCGCTGATCGAAGTTGGCCCAGTAGAGGTTGGTCCAGTCATCGGTATAGGCATAATGGGTTAAATAAGCCGGATAGTATGCAAAAAGAAACACCACTATAAAGAGCACAAACACGTTGCCACGGCTCAGGCCCTGTTTACCGATCATCATCTTTCATCCTTTGTTATTGGCACGCTGCTGTTGCCACGCGGTGGCATAATTCATCATCTTTCAGTACTGGTTTTTTTTAACTTATCGCTGTTTCGTAAAATATAACGTGGCCGGTTTTTGGTCTCCATATAGATGCGACCGATATATTCGCCGAGCACGCCAATGCCGATAAGCTGAACGCCGCCCAGAAACAGCACTGAAACCAGGATCGAGGGATAGCCCGGCACCGGATTGCCAAACAGCAGTTTGTCGACAATCAGCCACAGGCCATAAAGAAAGGCTAATGAGGCGACCAGAAAACCAATGTACGACCAGATACGAAGCGGGAAGGTCGAGAAGGAAGTCAGTCCCTCCAGCGCCAGATTCCAGAGCTTCCATCCGCTGAATTTACTGTTGCCCGCTATCCGTTCTGTACGGATATATTCGACAATCTCTGTCTGCCCGCCAACCCAGCTAAGAATACCTTTCATGAATAAATTTTTTTCAGGCAGCAGCTTAATATTTTCCACCACTTCCCGTGACATCAGCCGGAAATCACCCACATTCTCTTCTATCTGAGGATGGCTGATGCAATTATGCAGCTTATAAAACCAGTGCGCGGTTTTACGTTTCAGATGGCCATCGGCGCTTCTGTCAATTCGCTTGGCTAAGACGATATCAGCACCCGCCTGCCACTTGCTGACCATTTGTGGGATCAGCGAAATCGGGTCCTGCAAATCAACGTCAATCGGAATGATGGCATCACCCGTAGCAGCTTCCAGGCCGGCGAACAGCGCCGCCTCTTTGCCAAAATTGCGGATAAAGGAGAGGGTACGCACCAGCGGATCGCACTGGCTAAGCTGGGCAATCAACGCCCGGGTGGCATCCGTACTGCCATCGTCAATAAAAACGATCTCGACCTGCCACTCGGCAAATGCGGCATATTTCCTGACGGCATCGTAAAAAAGAGGAATCACCTCTTCCTCATTGAAAACCGGCACCACCAGAGAAATCTTCATTTATTTCCTTTAAACACGATAAAGTGGGAAAAGATAAAGCCACAGGCCAGGCTCAGGGCCGAAGACGTTATCAGCGTAACGAGCGGGTAAAGGCCGATCCGGTCCGCCAGATAGCCAACACCAAAGGCCATCGCGCCCATAAATATCACGTACAAAATATAGCGAAAGGGTGTGGCTTGCTGATTAAAGGTCCAGCGTGCATTAACAAAGAATGAGAAGGTTACCGCCAGACCAAAGGCAATAACATTCGCAGTGGATTGCAGTAAACCCTGACTGATGCAGATAAAAAATGTGACCCAATGGATCAGAGTATTCACTACGCCAACGGTCAGATATTTAGCAAAGAAAGTAAGCATTTTATAATCATTATTAATGGGTTGAGTGAAATATACAGTAAGTCCGCACCGATCAACAGTTTCGTACTGACAAAGACTGACAATCAAGCCCGCCAGCCCCATCAGAAGCAGACAGTACAAAAGGCAGCCAAACGCCGCGTGGCTGTCAACTTTTCCTGACAGAGCCCTTTCTGCTGGCGCATCTCTTAGCGTATCATCGCCCCATCTGAACCTGATTAAGGCCATCGCAATGCGTCTGGAAGTGTTCTGTCAGGACCGAATCGGTCTGACGCGCGAACTGCTCGACCTGTTGGTTGCGCGCAATATCGATCTGCGCGGTATCGAAATCGCGGCATTAGGCCGCATCTATCTCAACTTCTCCGCGCTGGAATTTGATGCTTTCAGCAGTCTGATGGCAGAAATCCGGCGTACACCGGGCGTAACAGATGTGCGTACCGTGGCGTACATGCCTTCGGAACGTGAGCATCGTGCGTTGAGTGCGCTGCTGGTGGCGATGCCGGAACCGGTCTTCTCCATCGATCTGAAAAGTAAAGTGGAACTGGCGAACCCAGCGGCGCAGAACCTGTTCAATCTCGACGAACAGAAGATGCGTAATTTCAGTGCCGGTAACCTGATTAACGGTTTTAATTTCATGCGCTGGCTGGAAAGCGAGCGGGTGGAAGCGCAGGCCCAGCATGTGGTGATTGAAGGACGGGATTTCCTGATGGAAGCGCGACCGATCTATCTTTCCGGTGAAGAGGGCCAGAACGATCAGCCGGTTGGTGCCATGGTGATGCTGAAATCCACCGCGCGCATGGGCCAGCAGTTACAGAACCTGGTGGTAACCGACGAATCGGAGTTTGACCATATTGTCGCGGTGACGCCAAAAATGCGTCAGGTTGTGGACCAGGCGCGCAAGCTGGCGATGCACGATGCGCCGTTGCTGATCATTGGTGACACTGGCACCG
The DNA here is from genome assembly GCF_038594305.1 of Pantoea brenneri. Taxonomy (NCBI): domain Bacteria; kingdom Pseudomonadati; phylum Pseudomonadota; class Gammaproteobacteria; order Enterobacterales; family Erwiniaceae; genus Pantoea; species Pantoea brenneri. The sequence continues at coordinate 1,045,752 of NZ_JBCGBG010000001.1, forward strand.
GTAAAGATATGCTGGCGCGCGCCTGTCATCTGCGCAGCGCGCGCGGTAAAAAGCCGTTCCTGGCGCTTAACTGCGCCTCGCTGCCGGATGATGTTGCCGAGAGCGAACTGTTTGGTCATGCCGCCGGGGCTTACCCGAATGCGCTGGAGGGTAAGAAAGGCTTCTTTGAACAGGCTAATGGCGGCTCTGTCTTGCTGGATGAGATCGGCGAGATGTCGCCAAGAATGCAGACCAAGCTGCTGCGTTTCCTCAATGATGGGACTTTCCGCCGGGTCGGCGAAGAGCATGAAGTGCATGTCAATGTGCGCGTCATCTGCGCCACCCAGAAGAACCTGATTGAGCTGGTGCAGCGCGGCGAATTCCGTGAGGATCTGTTTTACCGGCTGAACGTCCTGACCCTGCATCTGCCACCGCTACGCGACCGTCCGCAGGATATCCTGCCGCTGACCGAGATGTTTGTCGCCCGCTTCGCCGACGAACAGGGGATGCCTCGTCCGCGCCTGTCGCCGCAGCTTAATGCCTTTTTAACCCGCTATGCCTGGCCAGGTAACGTGCGTCAGTTGAAAAATGCGCTTTACCGCGCGCTGACCCAACTCGAAGGCTATGAACTGCGTCCTCAGGATATCGTGTTACCGGAGCAGGCGCTGGATGTGTCGTTGGGGGATGAGGCACTGGAAGGCACGCTCGATCAGATTACCAGCCGTTTTGAGCGTTCGATTCTGACCCGGCTCTATCTCTCCTATCCCAGCACCCGCAAGCTGGCTAAACGGCTCGGCGTATCGCACACCGCGATTGCCAATAAGCTGCGTGAATATGGATTGGGGCAGAAGCGAACTGAAAGTGAGTAGGTGACCTGCGAGGGTGATAAAAAAGCGGATAACCGGGTTATCCGCTTTTTTTTTACTTCAGCGCTGCCAGCGCCGCGTCATAGTCCGGCTCAGTGGTAATTTCATCCACCAGCTGGCTATAAATCACCTTGTCGTCTTCATCCAGCACAATGACCGCGCGTGCCGTCAGGCCTTCCAGCGCACCATCGGCAATTTCCACACCGTAGTCATACTTAAACTCTGAACCGCGCAGGGTCGACAGCGTTACTACGTTGCTGAGGTTCTCTGCGCCACAAAAGCGTGACTGGGCAAACGGCAAATCAGCAGAGATGCACAGCACAACCGTGTTATTCAGTTCACCCGCCGCCTGATTAAACTTGCGTACTGAAGAGGCACAGACGCCGGTATCAATGCTGGGGAAAATGTTCAGAATTTTACGTTTTCCTGCATACTCAGAGAGCGCAACGTTGACCAGGTTTTTTGCCACCAGCGTGAATGCTTTGGCTTTATCGCCAGCCTGAGGAAACTGACCCGCAACCGGTACTGCGTTACCCTGAAAATGAACAGTCTGAGACATACTGATTCCTTTTTGATGGTGAAGAGATCTGACTTATAAACGGCTAAAAACGCGCTATAGTCGTTGTTTATGACATAAAATTTAAGGGTTTACGAGTTCAATTATTGAGTTTAGCGCAGGCAGCCTGCCATTGCGTTGCAGATTCTGGAGAGTAAATGAGAACGGTAAAAAGTTATCCCGAAGCCTGGCCGCTACATACGCCGTTTGTCATTGCCCGTGGAACACGCACTGAAGTAAAAGTGGTGGTAGTTGAAATTGAAGAAGCGGGCGTGAAAGGGGTCGGTGAAGCGACGCCTTATGCACGCTACGGTGAAACCGAAGCCTCGGTACTGGCACAAATCGCCTCGCTGCTGCCTGCCTTACAGCAGGGAATGACGCGCGAAGCGCTGCAACAGGCACTGCCCGCCGGCGCGGCGCGCAACGCTATCGATAGCGCGTTATGGGATCTGGCGGCCCGCCAGCAACAGAGCAGCCTGTGGCAGCTCAGCGGCGTGGCGGCACCCGAGGGTGTGGTCACTGCCCAGACCGTCAGCATTGATACGCCGGAAGCGATGGCCAGCAGCGCCCAGGCGCTGTGGCAGCACGGGGCGACACTGCTGAAAATTAAGCTGGATAACAATTTTATTACCGAACGACTGATGGCGATCCGCGCCGCAGTGCCACAGGCGACGTTAATCGTCGACGCTAACGAATCGTGGCATGCGGAGGGACTGGCGGCGCGCTGTCAGCTGCTGGCCGATATCGGGGTGGCGATGCTGGAGCAGCCGTTGCCAGCGGGAGAAGATGCGGCGCTGGAGAACTTTATTCATCCGTTGCCGATCTGCGCCGATGAAAGCTGCCACACCCGTGACAGCCTGGCCGCGCTGCGCGGTCGTTATGAGATGGTCAACATCAAGCTGGATAAAGCCGGTGGACTGACCGAGGCGCTGGCGCTGGCGGCGACGGCACAGCAGCAAGGCTTTGCGCTGATGCTTGGCTGCATGCTCTGTACCTCACGCGCCATTCGCGCCGCATTGCCGCTGGTGCCGCAAACCCGCTTTGCCGACTTAGACGGGCCGACCTGGCTGGCGGTCGACGCAGAACCAGCCATTAAAGTGCAGAACGGTCAGTTGATTATTGCTGCCAGCGCAGCAGATTAACCATCATCTCCAGATAGATTTCTGTGGCTTCATCCACTGAAATCACCGGCATTTCTGCCGTGACGCACGTCAGACTGAGATCCTTGCACCAGCTACCAAACGAGCCTGGCGTGTCATAACCCACGCTACTGACGCGCGGCAGGCCGGTCTGTTGCGCCAGCCAGCCGCCGATCTCCGCCTGATGCGGATCGTCTATGCAGCCGAGTGGCTCGTGCCAGGAGACAATCCAGCGCGGCTTGAGCTGATGAATCAGGGCACACAGCGCCTGAGTTTCCGGTTCAGATGCCGGATGGCTGCCGGTGGATAAGGCGACGTCACGCGCGTCCGCCACGCTGTTCCAGCGATAGACCGTGTCGCCTGATTGCCAGTTCGCCGCCGGGAAATTGCGGTTAAGATCGACGCCGTTAGCATTAGCGCGCAATCCCAGTTGACAGCCATCCGGGTTGACCGCCAGCACCACGTGGTGACGGCGCAGCGCGTCCGGCAGCGTGCGAAGCGCAGCAGAGAGCGTGGCGATCGCCGCATTTTCGTCGCCGTGGGTGCCCGCCAGGATCAGTCCGCTGTCGGCATCGCCCAGCGGAGCCGGGAACCACAGCAGCGGCGCGCCCAGCACTGAGCGGCCATATTGCTGGTACGGAACGTCCAGTTTGCCGCGCAGCGGTCGTGGGTGTAATGACGACATGGTGATTTCCTCTGAAAGGGTTTTCCTAAAAGTAGCGGAAAAGCGGCGCGCGGAAAATAGCTATTTATCAATCAGCAATTTGCGATAAAGTGCCGCAAGACAAGCTGCGTCGGCATCGGACCGGGGCAGCGCTTCTTTGGGGTAAAGGAGTGATGATGGTTAAGACCTTTTGCATGACGCTGGCGGCGCTCAGCCTGAGCAGCGTACTCACACCCGCCATGGCGGCGACGCTACCCGCCGGCGCACAACTCGCTGACCAGCAACAGATTGTCCGTCATATCAAAGATGAGCCCGCCTCGCTCGATCCGCTCAAAGCGGTGGGGCTGCCGGAAATTCAGGTTATCCGCGATCTGTTTGAAGGGCTGACCAATCAGGATGCGCACGGCAAAATCGTTCCTGGCGTGGCACAAAGCTGGAGCAGCAGCGATAACAAAACCTGGATCTTTACCCTGCGCAATAACGCCCGCTGGTCCAACGGCGAGCCGGTCACCGCTCAGGATTTCGTCTACAGCTGGCAACGTCTGGTCGATCCTAAAAACAGTTCGGCCTTTGCCTGGTTTGCCGGCTTAAGCGGTATTGAGAATGCAGCAGCGATCACCAAAGGCGAAATGACGCCCGACAAGCTGGGCGTGGTGGCTCAGGACAACAACCGGCTGAAAGTTACGCTCGACCGTCCGGTGCCGTGGTTCCCGGCGCTGGTCGCCAACGTGGCGCTGTTTCCGGTTCCGCAGCAGGTGATTGCCCGGCAGGGCGACAGCTGGACTGCGCCAGGCAAGCTGGTGGGTAACGGCGCCTATCAGCTGAGCGAGCGGGTGGTGAATGAGAAAATTGTGCTGACGCGTAACCCGCACTACTGGGATGATGCCCATTCGGTGCTGGCCAAAGTGACCTTCGTACCGATCAACGAAGAGTCGAGCGCCACCAAACGCTACCGCTCAGACGATATCGACATTACTGAATCCTTTCCTAAAAACATGTATGCACTGCTGAAGAAAACGCTGCCGGGGCAGGTGTATACGCCGGACCAGCTCGGTACCTATTATTACGCGTTTAATACCCAAAAAGGCCCGACCGCGGATGTCCGGGTGCGTAAGGCGCTGTCATGGTCGATTGATCGCCAGGTTATTGCCGACAAGGTGCTGGGAACCGGCGAAAAGCCCGCGTGGCACTTTACGCCGGACGTCACCGCCGGCTTTAAGCCGTTGCCGTCATTCCAGCAGCAGCACGATCAAAACAGCCTCAATGCCCAGGCCAAAGCCCTGCTGGCCTCAGCTGGTTATGGACCGGACAAGCCGCTGCGCCTCAAGCTGCTGTACAACACCTCTGAAAGCCATCAGAAAATCGCGATTGCGGTGGCCTCGATGTGGAAAAAGAACCTTGGCGTGGATGTCACGCTGGAGAATCAGGAGTGGAAAACCTACATCGACAGCCGCAACAGCGGCAATTTCGACGTTATCCGCGCCTCATGGGTTGGCGATTACAATGAGCCCTCCACCTTCCTCAATCTGCTGACCTCGGGCAACAGCAGTAATATCGCGCGCTTCAGCAATGCGGAATACGACGCGGTACTCGCCAGGGCCAGCAAAGAGACCAGCGACCAGGCACGCAACAGTGATTACAACCGTGCCGAGCAGATTCTGGCTGCTCAGGCGCCGATCGCGCCGATCTACCAGTACACCAACGGCCGCCTGATTAAACCCTGGGTCAAAGGCTACCCGATCACTAACCCGGAAGATGTGGCCTACAGCCGCGAACTGTGGATTGAAAAGCACTAGCCGTTTGCGGCCTGTAGTCAGGCCGCAGACTGACATCTTTCTACACAGCCCGGTGATTGCAACTCAACGCCGCCACGCTAGACTGTATCGTATTGATTTTAGTAGTGAGGCAAGGTTGTGGATGTAATTGACGGAAAAGCATTGCAGGTTTCAGACGCCATTATTTCCTGCCAGCTGGATGGAAAGGGCGGGCTGATCCCGATTGCAGAAGATGAAGTGATCCACTGCGAGCGGCCCTGCTGGCTGCATCTGAATTATACCCATCGTCAGAGCGCGGAATGGCTGCAATCGACGCCGCAAATCCCCGATGCGGTGCGTGACGCGTTAGCCGGCGATAGCATGCGGCCGCGCGTCAGCCGGCTGGGCGACGGGTTTATGATAGTGCTGCGAAGCGTCAACCATAACAGCGATGCGCGTCCCGACCAGCTGGTGGCGATGCGGGTGTTTATCAACGATAAACTGATTGTTTCGACCCGGCGGCGCAAAGTGTTCGCGGTGGATGAGGTACTGACCGATCTGCAAAACGGTAACGGGCCCATCGACTGTGGCAGCTGGCTGGTGGACGTTTGCGATGCGCTGACCGATCACACCAGCGAATTTATCGAAGAGCTGCACGACAAAATCATCGAAATGGAAGATGCGCTGCTGGACCAGCGGATGCCGGCGCGCGGCGAACTGGGCTTACTGCGCAAGCAGCTGATTGTGATGCGGCGTTATATGGCACCGCAGCGCGACGTGTATGCCCGGCTGGCCAGCGAGAAGCTGGCGTGGATGGACGACAGTGAACGGCGGCGGATGCAGGAGATTGCCGATCGCCTCGGACGCGGACTGGATGACCTCGACGCTGGCGTGGCGCGGACCGCTATTCTGGCCGATGAAGTCGCCTCGCAGATGGCGGAGTCGATGAATCGCCGCACTTACACTATGTCGCTGATGGCGATGATTTTCCTGCCCGCCACCTTTCTCACCGGTTTGTTCGGCGTCAATCTGGGTGGCATTCCGGGTGGGGAGTGGCGTTACGGCTTTTCGATCTTCTGCCTGCTGCTGGTGGTGCTGGCGCTCAGCGTGGCCGGCTACCTGCGCAAGCGGCGCTGGCTGTAGCGGTATCACCGGCGGATTGCGCTGACCGGCCTGAAAAACGCCACTCAACCAACGCTGGCAGCGCTAAGCGAAAAAAAGCTGATCGATATCAATAACCCTTAAGGGCGACTGACGCAAACTCTCTCCCGCAGGTGAATGCAACGTCAAGCGATGGGCGTTGCGCTCCATATTGTCTTACTTCCTGATTTAGAATTAATGCATAGCACATTTAATTCGAAACACGCCGGCCACTGTGCCGGCTTTTTTTTGCCGCCTGGCTGTGATGCGTTTCCTTTCCTATGCTTAAACTTCATTCGCAAGAAAAGGAGCACGGCATGAACGCGATTCTTAACAGCGAGCCGATCCCCACGGATCCGACCCCGATTCCTGACCCGATTCCCCAGCCACAACCGCAACCCGATCCGCCACCGGACCCGGAGTTTCCGCCGGTAATGGATCCGCCACCGCACCGAAACATATAAAAAAGGGCGTGCTGTTAACAGCACGCCCTTAATCGTGGCGGAGTGGCTTATTTAATCTGCACCACGTCCAGACGCGCGCTGACATCCGGCGCATCCTCTTCTTCCGCCCGCCAGCCTGCGGGTTGCAGTGGCAGGGTCTCACGGTCAAACGCCAGATCGCCGCCATCCACTACGGCATCGCCGTGCTTAATCCCTTTAAAATCGAACAGGTTGATGTCCGCCATGTGCGAAGGAACTACATTCTGCATTGCGCTGAACATGGTTTCGATACGGCCCGGATAACGCTTGTCCCAGTCACGTAGCATATCGGCCACCACCTGACGCTGCAGGTTCGGCTGAGAGCCACACAGGTTGCACGGGATAATCGGGAACTGACGAGCTTCAGAGAAGCGGATGATATCTTTCTCGCGGCAGTAGGCCAGCGGGCGAATCACAATGTGTTTGCCATCATCGCTCATCAGCTTGGGTGGCATGCCTTTCATCTTGCCGCCGTAGAACATGTTCAGGAACAGGGTTTGCAGGATGTCATCACGATGGTGGCCCAGCGCAATTTTGGTGCAACCCAGATCGCTGGCGGCACGATAAAGAATACCGCGGCGCAGACGAGAGCAGAGCGAGCAGGTGGTTTTGCCTTCCGGGATCTTATCTTTAACGATCGAATAGGTATCTTCTTCGATTATCCGGTATTCGACACCCTGCGAAGCCAGATATTCCGGCAGGATGTGCTCCGGGAAACCCGGCTGCTTCTGATCGAGGTTAACCGCAATCAGGCTGAAATTGACCGGCGCACTCTTTTGCAGGCTGCGCAGAATTTCCAGCATGGTGTAGCTGTCTTTACCGCCTGACAGGCAGACCATGATGCGGTCGCCTTCTTCGATCATATTAAAATCAGCAATTGCTTCGCCGACATGGCGACGCAGGCGTTTCTGTAATTTGTTGAAATTATACTGTTCTTTTGAACTGGTCACGTGATTCCTGGCCTGTAAACAGAGACGTCAGCGTCATGGCTGACGATAGAAATAACTTTTGCTGCGTATGGTACTTAATGTGCGCTGAAATACCAGTGCCAATTGGCGGCGGGCAGGGGCAAAAACCGGCGTGCCCGCAGTAAAGCTGATTACATCATCTCCAGCGACTGCACACCTTTGATTTCCATCACCTTATCGTACAGATGCGCATCGTTTGATTTGCGTGACAACGTCACCTGAACGCTGAGTTCGCACAGGCCACTCTCTTCATCGCGATTGATCACCGTCACGTTGCCGTAGCGTATGCCTTCCCGCTGCATCACCAGCAGCACCAGCGGGACGCTTTTGGGTTTAAGAAATACCAGCAGCGTATGGTGTTTGCCAATCAGAAAATGGCTGAGGCGGCGAAACACTTCCAGCACCACCAGCGCCAGTACCGTGCCGTAAATGCCAATCTCGTACATCCCGCTGCCGATCACCAGGCCAATCGCTGCGGTGACCCACAGACCCGCGGCGGTAGTTAACCCTTTCACCACCTGTTTCTGAATCATGATAGTGCCCGCGCCGAGGAAGCCCATGCCGCTGACCACCTGGGCCGCCACGCGGCTCGGGTCCAGCGCGACGTGCTCATTACTCAGCATATCGGCAAAGCCATATTTCGACACCAGCATAAACATCGCACTGCCAATCCCCACCAGAATGTGGGTGCGCAGTCCCGCCTCTTTGGCCCGCATCTGACGTTCCATTCCGATCAGACCGCCCAGCACCCCCGCCAGCGCGATGCGAATTAACATGTCAATTAACATGGCATTACTCCGATTTAATAAACGCCGGGAAAGTCTGACGATTCCCTGATAGCAGGTAAACAAGATAATTCTGCTTGCAAATGTCGCTGGAGAATTTTGTAAAAAGCTGTTTCACCCCTCGACCCCTTGCGCTGCCTGACATATGCTGGCTCAGCCTTTAACCCCAACCCCCGGAGTCTGACTGATGAAAGCAGCCACCTTTTTGCTGGCCGGTGCCGCGCTGATCCTCTCTGCCTGTAGCAGCAACAGTGATGACAACGAGCCACCGCAACAGGCGACAGCCGCCCATATCCAGCCCAGGGTGATGATGTCCTCGCTGGCTGAAAGTACCTGTTCCAATGCAGGCGGCACGCTGGCTTTTTCCCATCAGCTGGACGGTTCCCGGGTCGGCATGTGTCAGTTAGTGAATGGTCGTCGCTGTGATGAACAGGCATTCATTGGCGGACGCTGCGCCCGTTAAGGGACAGGCCGGAGAGTTCCGGCCCGCATGTTCAGGCAGAGATAAGATTCGGGCAATTTTCGCCGCGATCGAGCTGGCTGAGATTATTCAGGGTAGTTTCAGAGATGGCGGTCAGCGCTTCGGCGGTTAAGAACGCCTGATGACCGGTAAACAGCACGTTGTGGCAGGCAGAAAGCCGGCGGAACACATCGTCCTGAATCACATCATTCGACTTATCTTCAAAGAACAGATCGCGTTCATTCTCATACACGTCCATGCCAAGCGACCCAATCTTCTGCTGTTTCAGCGCATCAATCGCTGCCTGTGAATCAATCAGACTACCGCGGCTGGTGTTGATGATCATCACGCCATCACGCATCTGGCTGAACGCGTCGGCGTTAAGCAGATGATAGTTTTCCGGCGTCAGCGGGCAGTGCAGCGTAATCACGTGCGATTCTGCGAACAGCGTTTTCAGATCGACATATTCGGCCCCCAACGCCAGCGCCTCATCGCTGGGATAGGGATCAAACGCCAGCAGGCGCATGCCTAATCCCTTGAGGATCCGCACTGTCGCGATGCCAATTTTACCGGTGCCAATGACGCCCGCGGTTTTACCGTGCATATTAAATCCGGTCAGGCCGTCGAGTGAGAAGTTGGCGTCACGGGTACGTTGATAGGCGCGATGAATGCGGCGGTTCAGGGTAAGCATCAGACCGACCGTATGTTCCGCCACCGCTTCCGGCGAATAGGCCGGTACCCTGACGACCGGCAGACCCAGTTCCGCCGCCGCGTCCAGATCGACATTGTTGAAACCGGCACAGCGCAGAGCGATGTACTTGACGCCCAGCGACGCCAGCTCCTCCAGTACCGGGCGGCTGCCATCATCATTGACAAAGATACAGACGGCATCACAACCGACGGCGTTTTTCGCCGTGCTCTCGGTCAGCAAAAAGTCAAAAAAAACCAGCTCAAATCCGAATTGCTGATTAACCTGTTCGAAGTACTTCTGATCGTAATGTTTGGTGCTGTAAACCGCGATCTTCATCGTTGTGCTCCTGCATACGGGTGTGGATCAAGGATAACGTTTTCTGACTGACTTTGCTCTAACCGCTGATTTGCGCGCTGGCCAGACCTTCACCTTCGGGGCGTTACATGCCATCATCGTTGTCAGGATACTGTAAGGAAAAGGATTATGGCTGTGATGCCACGGATTTTCCGGCGACGGCTGGCGGCCATTCTGGCGCTGATTCTGCTGTTGCTGGGCTTACTGCTGACGATCACTCAATGGCTGCCACGGTTAGTCGGCATCTGGCTGCCGGCAGAGACCCGCATTGCGCTCTCCGGATCGCCGCGCTGGCGGGATGGCGGCCTGTGGTTTCCCGGCATTCGTTATCTGGCCCAGGATTGCCTGCTGGCGGAGATCCAGTCGGCCTCGCTCGGCTGGCACGATTCACGCTGGAAGCTCAATGCCGTACAGCTGACGCTGAACAGCGAATGCCTGCAAAAATTACCCGCCAGTGACGGCCCGTCGCCAGCGCCCAAAACACTGGCCGAGTGGCAGGCGATGCTGCCGGGGGCTGACATTCATCTGGCGAAGCTGGTCGTCACGCCGTGGCAGACCTACGCCGGCGTGCTGGATCTGACGCTGGAAAAACAGCGTCAGCAACTCCGTTATCAGGGTGAGAACCTGCAGCTGGCGGCGACGCTGACCGGCCAGCAGCTCGCCATCAGTCGCCTGACGCTTAATCATGCCGCTTTACCTGAGCCGATCACCCTGAGCGGCCACCTCGAACTTCCGACTTTCGCCAGCGGGCTGCCGGTCAACGGTGAAGTGGCCGGACAGCTGGCGCTGACCGCGCTGCCGCATCCGCTGCAACTGACCCTTAACTGGCAGCAGCAGCAGGGCGTACTGAGCGTGGCGATGCCGGATACCCCGCAGCCGCTGCTGCAACTGCCGTGGCAGGCGAGCCACGATCAGATTCGCATCCAGCAGGGTCAGTATTTCTGGCCGCTGGCGGGTCAGCCGCTGTCAGGTTTCATTAATCTGACGCTGGACAACTGGCAGGCGGGCCTCGACGCCAGCCAGATTAGCGGCCGGATTAACCTGTTGACGCAGGGACGCGGCGGCAAAGGCAACGTGGTGCTGGGTATCGGTCCGGGTCATCTGAGCCTGACCGACAGCCACCTGCCGTTTCAGCTGACGGGCGAAAGCAAGCTCTCTGACCTGCAGCTTTACGGCTCGATTCCGGGTCTGCTCAGCGGCTCACTGCTCGATCCACAACTTTTGCTGCAACCTAAATCGCTGCTGCGACTGCGCGGTCGTCTGCTCTCGACGCTGGAGGTGGATGAGGCGCGCTGGCCGCTGGCGGGCGTCCGGCTCTCCACGCAGGGGATTGATGGCCGGCTGCAGGCGATCCTCAATGCGCACGACGCCAGTTTTGGCCGTTTCCGGCTGCACCTGGACGGTCGGGCCAATGATTTCTGGCCGGATAAAGGCGAATGGAACTGGCGCTACTGGGGCGGGGGCGAGATGCGGCCGCTGCAGGCGCGCTGGGATGTTAAAGGCACCGGCGGCTGGCGGGATACGCTGATTCATCTCGATACGCTCTCCACCGGCTTCAATCACCTCGCTTATGGCAGCGTCCAGGTTGAAAAGCCCCGTCTGACGTTGACCGCGCCGGTCAACTGGCAGCGCGCTGAGGCGCATCCGGCGTTTAACGGCGGCTTCAGGCTGCAGGCGGGGCCAACCCGTTTCAGTTATGGCGGCAGGCTGGCGGACGCGACGCTCGACTTTGAGGCCACGGGCCGCGACCCGGGGAATTTCATCTGGCGTGGTGCGCTCAACGCCGGTGAGGTGGGGCCGCTGCGGGTCCACGGTCGCTGGGATGGTGAACGGCTGCGTGGCGAAGCCTGGTGGCCAAAGCAATCGTTAACCGTATTCCAGCCGTTACTCAGTCCGGATCTGAAAATGCAGATCCGCAGCGGCGAACTGCAGGCGCAGGTGGCATTTTCTGCGGCGCGCGATCAGGGATTTCAGGCCGGTGGGCACTGGACGGTCAAAGCGGGCAGTCTCTGGACTCCGGACAGCCAGATTAACGGCGTCGATTTCTCGCTGCCGTTCCGGCTGAAAGATCAGCAGTGGCAGTTTGGTCAGCACGGTCCGGTTTCGCTGCGCATCGCCGAGGTAAAAAATCAGTTTGCGATGCAGAACATTCGTGCCGATCTGCAGGGAGCCTGGCCGTGGAGCGAACAGGCACCGCTGACCCTGCAGGATGTCAGTCTCGATCTGCTGGGCGGGCAGATCAGCTTACCGGCGCTTCAGATGCCGCAGCATCAGCCGGCGCGGGTATCACTGCGCAATATCAGCCTGAGCGAGCTGGTGACGGCGATCAAACCAAAACAGTTTGCCATGTCCGGACGGGTAAACGGCGAGCTGCCGCTGTGGCTGAATAATCCGCGCTGGCTGATCGAGAAAGGGTGGATCGCCAACAGTGGTCCGCTGACCTTCCGGCTCGATAAAGATATGGCGGATGCGATCACCCGCAATAACGTGGCGACCGGCGCGGCGCTGGACTGGCTGCGCTACATGGAGATTTCCCGCTCGTGGGCCACCATCAACCTGAATAATCTCGGCGATCTCACCATGGAAGCGCAGGTGCAGGGCGTCAGCCGCTTCAGCAACCGTCGGCAGACCGTCAACCTCAACTATCATCATCAGGAAAATTTGTTTCAGCTGTGGCGCAGTCTGCGCTTTGGCGATAATTTGCAATCCTGGGTGGAGCAACATGCCACTCTGCCATCGAACAAGGACACCTCACCATGAGCCTCAGGGCATTACTGGTTCTGGCAGCCGGGCTGCCGCTGATCGGCTGTGTGCCACGCATTGAAGTGACGGCACCCAAAGATCCGATCACCATCAATATGAACGTGAAAATCGAGCATGAGATTCACATCAAAGTAGATAAAGACGTGGAAGCGTTATTGAAAAACCAGAGCGATCTGTTCTGAGGAGAGCGAGTATGAAACGCATCAGCGTAGCCCTGTTGCTCGCCCTGGTGATGGCCCAGCCTGCCTGGGCGCTGACGCTGGACGAGGCCCGCCAGTCGGGACGGGTGGGCGAAACCCTGTCGGGCTATCTGGCCGCCCGGGCGCAGGACAGCGAAACCCGGGCGCTGACAGAACGCATTAACGCGGGACGACAGCAGCAGTATCAGCGGGTGGCAGAGCAGAACAATTTAACCACCGCCGAGGTTGCCAGCATCGCCGGCCAGAAACTGGTCAGCCGCGCCGCGGCGGGCGAATATGTTCGCGGCATCAACGGTCAGTGGCTGAAGAAAGAGTAACGCCAGGCGAAAAAAAGCCGGGCACAGGGCCCGGCAAGTACAACGGCATCAAAAGATTATGCAGTGACGATCTGCTGGATAGTATCTTTAGCTTCAGCGGTCGCTTTGTTAGCCACTTCCGGACCGTAAGCGATACCTTCAGCGAATACGAACTCAACGTCGGTAATACCGATGAAGCCCAGGAACAGCTTCACGTATGGCGTCAGCAGATCGGACGCGGTGTCTTTGTGAATGCCGCCACGGCTGGAAATCACCACCGCACGCTTGCCTTTCACCAGACCTTCCGGGCCTGCTTCGGTGTAGCGGAAAGTCACACCAGCACGAGCGATCAGGTCGAAGTAGTTCTTCAGCTGAGTCGGGATGTTGAAGTTGTACATTGGTGCAGCGATCACGATTTCATCATGCGCCTGCAGTTCTGCAATCAGCTCATCAGACAGCGCCAGCGCCTCCTGCTGACGTGGTGACAGTGGCGCATCAGACGGACGCAGCGCACCAACCAGCTCACCATCCAGTACCGGAATCGGGTTTGCTGCCAGATCGCGTACGGTCACTTCTTTGCCCTGAGACTTTGCCTGTTCAACGTAGAAGTCAGCCAGTTGGCTGGATTGTGAGTAGCCTGCGAGGATGCTTGATTTCAGAACTAAAACTTTGCTCATGGTGATTTCCTGTCTGTAACGCGGAAGGCTTTCCGCTCAATGGTTTACACTCTACGGTTATCAATGGCGCGGTGAAAGCGCAATATTTCGAGGTCAATGTTCGAATTTATTGAATAAGCGTAACGTGCGCCGCCCTCCGGCACAGGTCGAAATGTGCTATGATGCGCGCAATTATTTTATTGAATCAGCCGGTTATCCCGGCTTGCAGCGCGCTGCTATCGGCAGCGACAGCGTCTGAGTAAGGTACGTCATTATTATGTCATCTCCCGATACCTCCCCACTGGCTTCACTCTGGTCACGGCTTGACGGGTTAATGCTGCGCGACCGCCAGCGCCTGCAGCGTCGCTTACAGGGTGCCAGGAAAGTTAAAAATCCGGCGGCTCAACAGGGCATCGCCAGCGAGCTGGAGCAGGATTTTAGCGCCGCCGAGCAGAAGGTGGCCCAGCGTCGCGCGGCCACCCCGGCCATCACCTTCCCGGAAAATCTGCCGGTCAGCCAGAAGCAGCAGGATATTGCCGCGGCGATACGCGATCATCAGGTGGTGATTGTGGCTGGCGAAACCGGCTCCGGTAAAACCACCCAGCTGCCGAAGATCTGTCTGGCGCTGGGGCGTGGCGTGACCGGGCTGATTGGCCATACCCAGCCGCGTCGCCTGGCGGCGCGCACCGTGGCGAACCGCATCGCCGACGAGCTGGATACCTCGCTCGGCGGCTGCGTCGGTTACAAAGTGCGATTCAACGATCAGGTCAGCGATCTGACCCAGATCAAATTGATGACCGACGGGATTTTGCTGGCGGAAATTCAGCAGGACCGTCTGCTGATGCAGTACGACACCATCATCATCGATGAAGCGCATGAGCGCAGCCTGAACATCGACTTCCTGCTGGGTTACCTGCGTGAACTGCTGCCGCGTCGGCCCGATCTGAAAGTGATCATCACCTCAGCGACCATCGATCCGCAGCGTTTTTCGCGGCATTTCAATAATGCGCCGGTGATTGAAGTCTCTGGCCGCACCTATCCGGTGGAAGTGCGCTACCGGCCGGTAGTGGAAGAGGCAGATGACGGCGATCGCGATCAGCTGCAGGCGATCTTTGATGCGGTAGATGAACTGAGCCATGAGAGCCGCGGCGATATCCTGATATTCATGAGTGGTGAACGTGAGATCCGTGATACCGCAGACGCGCTGATTAAACGTGATTTGCCGCATACCGAGATTCTGCCTCTCTACGCCCGGCTGTCGAATGCCGAGCAGAATCGGGTATTCCAGTCACACAGCGGCCGGCGGATTGTGCTGGCCACCAACGTGGCGGAAACCTCGCTAACGGTGCCCGGCATCAAATATGTTATCGATCCCGGAACCGCGCGCATCAGCCGCTACAGCTTCCGCACCAAAGTGCAGCGACTGCCGATTGAGCCGATTTCACAGGCGTCGGCCAATCAGCGTAAAGGGCGCTGTGGTCGTGTGTCAGAAGGGATCTGTATCCGGCTCTATTCCGAAGATGACTTTCTCAGCCGCCCGGCGTTTACCGATCCTGAAATCCTGCGCACCAATCTGGCGTCGGTTATTCTGCAGATGACCGCGCTGGGACTGGGCGATATCGCCGCCTTCCCGTTTGTTGAAGCGCCGGATAAGCGCAATATTCAGGATGGGGTACGCCTGCTGGAAGAGCTGGGCGCGCTGACCCTGAACGAAGAGGACGGCCATTACCAGTTGACTGGTTCCGGCCGTCAGCTGGCGCAGTTGCCGGTCGATCCAAGACTGGCGCGGATGGTGCTGGAAGCGCAGAAATTTGGCTGCGTACGTGAAGTGATGATCATCACCGCCGGCTTATCGATTCAGGACCCACGCGAGCGTCCCGCCGAGAAAAAGCAGGCGTCTGACGAAAAACATCGGCGATTTGCTGATAAAGATTCCGACTTCCTCGCCTTCGTTAACCTGTGGAATTACCTGGCTGAGCAGCAAAAGGCGCTGTCGGGTAACCTGTTCCGCCGCCAGTGCAAAAGCGATTTCCTCAACTATTTGCGGGTGCGTGAATGGCAGGATATCTACACCCAGCTGCGGCAGGTGGTGCGCGAACTGGGCATTCCGGTCAATAGCGAGCCGGCAGGCATGCGCGAAGTTCACTGCGCACTGTTAAGCGGCCTGCTGTCGCATATCGGCCAGAAAGATGCCGATAAGCAGGAGTTCACCGGCGCGCGTAATACCCGCTTCGCCATCTTCCCCGGCTCCGGGCTGTTTAAGAAGCCGCCGAAATGGACCATGGTGGCGGAACTGGTGGAGACCAGCCGGCTGTGGGGCCGCACCGCCGGGCGCATCGAGCCGGAGTGGATTGAGCCGCTGGCCCAGCACCTGATCAAGCGCAGCTACAGCGAACCGCACTGGGAGAAATCGCAGGGTGCTGTGATGGCCACCGAGAAAGTGACGCTGTATGGCCTGCCGATAGTGGCGGCGCGCAAAGTCAATTATGGCCGCATTGATCCGACCCTGTGCCGTGAGCTGTTTATCCGTCATGCGCTGGTAGAGGGCGACTGGCAGACGCGTCACGCCTTCTTCCGCAACAATCAGAAGCTGCGCAGCGAAGTCGAAGATCTGGAGCATAAATCGCGTCGTCGCGACATTCTGGTCGATGACGAAACCCTGTTCGCCTTTTACGATCAGCGTATCGGTAAAGAGGTGGTGTCGGCGAAGCACTTTGATAGCTGGTGGAAGCAGGCCAGCCGCGACAACCCGGAATTGCTTAACTTTGATAAGCAGATGCTGATCAAGGAGGGTGCGGACAAGGTCAGCCAGCTCGACTATCCCAACTTCTGGCATCAGGGCAACCTCAAGCTGAAGCTCAGCTACCAGTTTGAACCGGGTGCTGATGCCGACGGTGTGACGGTGCATATCCCGCTGCCACTGCTTAACCAGGTGGAAGAGAGTGGCTTTGAGTGGCAGATTCCGGGCGTGCGGCGCGAACTGATTATTGCGCTGATTAAGTCGCTGCCTAAGCCGCTGCGGCGCAATCTGGTGCCGGCACCGAACTACGCCGAAGCGTTTCTGGGTCGGGTCACGGCAATGGAGATGCCGCTGCTGGATGCGCTGTCACGGGAGTTTCGCCGCATGACCGGCGTCACGCTGGAGCGGGAAAACTGGCAGTGGGATCAGGTGCCCGATCATCTGAAAATGACCTTCCGGGTGGTGGATGAACACAACCGCAAACTGCTGGAAGGCAAAGATCTGACCGCCCTCAAGGCGCAGCTGAAAGGCAAAGTGCAGGAAACCCTGTCAAAAGTGGCGGACGACGGGCTGGAACAGAGTGGCTTGCATATCTGGAGCTTCGGCGACCTGCCGCGCAGCTACGAGCAGAAGCGCGGCAGCTATCAGGTGAAAGCCTGGCCGGCACTGGTTGATGAGAAAGAGAGCGTCGCTATCCGGCTGTTCGACAGCGAGCAGGAGCAGCAGAAGATGATGTGGCGCGGACAGCGCCGTCTGCTGCTGCTCAACGTGCCGTCGCCAGTGAAGTACCTGCACGAAAAACTGCCGAACAAAGCCAAACTCGGGCTCTACTTCAACCCGTATGGCAAAGTGCTGGAGTTGATCGATGACTGTATCGCCTGTGGTATTGATAAGCTGATTGCCGAAGCGGGCGGACCGGCCTGGGATCAGGCCGGGTTTGAGGCGCTGCGGGACAAGGTGCGCGCTGAACTGAACGAGACCGTGGTGACCATTGCTAAGCAGGTCGAGCAGATCCTGACGGCAGTGTTCAACATCAATAAGCGCCTGAAAGGACGGGTCGACATGACGATGGCGCTGGCGTTATCCGATATCAAAGCGCAGCTCAGTGGCCTGGTCTATCGCGGTTTTGTCACCGGCAACGGCTGGCAGCGGCTCGGCGACAGTCTGCGCTATCTGCATGGCATCGAACGGCGGCTGGAAAAACTGCCAGCCGATCCGCACAGCGATCGGGCGCGGATGCTGAAAGTGCAGGCGGTGGAGCAGGCGTATCAGGCGTGGCGCAATAAATTGCCGCCGCAGCGTCAGGATGATGAAGAAGTGCAGGCGATCCGCTGGATGATTGAAGAGCTGCGGATTAGCTACTTTGCCCAGCAGCTCGGCACGCCTTATCCCATCTCTGATAAGCGCATTCTGCAGACCATGGAGCAGATTGCAGGCTGATAAAAAACCGGGGCGCGTCAGTGATGACGCGCCCCGGCTTCTCTTTGCGGCACATAGCCGATTACTGCGCTAACGCTTCCAGCTCGTCTCTGAACGAGGTAACGGCAATCGCACGGTTGTCGGCCAGATAACGATCTTTCGCGGCGGGCGCTGAGCTTTGCACCGCAATCAACTGCCAGCCTTTATCGCTGTTCAGCAGCAGCGGTGAACCACTGTCGCCGGGCAGCGTATCACACTGATGTGACAGCACGGCGCGTTGCGCCCAGCCGGTAATCAAACAGTCACTGTGAGAATAAAGCGTATCGAGATGATCGGCCGGATAACCCGCCTGGGTCACTTTGCGACCGGTCTGCTTCAGCGCCGCAGTTAACTCACTGCGTGAGCCATCAAACAGTGGAATCGGCGTAATGGCGGAAGGGGGATTGCGCAAAATCACGATGCCGTAGTCAAACGGCGCGGCGTTGCTCGGCACGATCCAGCCTTCACCGTCCGCTTTCAGCTTTGAGGCCAGCGACGGTTCGACGCGGGCATCAATGTCGTGGATTTCATATCGCCAGCCTTTATCGCTCGCCATAAAGCGCAGCGCAACCGGCTTATCGAAATTGCCCGGTGGCGCGAGTAAACAGTGTCCGGCCGTCAGGGCCAGATGCGGTGAGATCAGCGTGGCGGTGCAGAGGTTACCGCTTTCGGTTTCCAGCTGTCCAATAGCATCCCAGGGGGCCGCGGTAATATCGGTGATGGCTTTGCGATGATCTTTACCGAAAAACAGCATTTTGATTTCGTCAGGCGTTGGCGTGTCGTCATCATCATCGGCATGAGCAAAGGAGGTAAAGCTGAAAAGTCCAACCATTAACAAGATAGCCAGGCGCATAGAACTCTCAATGGCGAGAAAAAGTGACGTTATTGTTATCAAGCAACTGCGATAACTATAGTCTGTGAGCGCTAAAAAAGGGAGTTTTATTGGTTAATCAGTACGCTACAACTGTTAAATAAAAAAACTGGCTGCCACAATGCCACACAGGATCATAATCAGCAGAATAATTTCGAAGCGATAGCGACGCACCATTTCATCCACTCCAGTAAAGAAACACCCGGCATAACCGGGTGTTTTTAATCATTAACGCGTGGTCGGGCGCGCTACGGCGACCTTAGTTCTTAGCCGCTGGTTTAACGACTTTTTTGTGGTGAACTTTTTTAGCGGCCTGCGCTTTCTGCGCGGGTTTTACTGCTTTTTTGTGATGAACTTTTTTAGCTGCCTGGGCTTTCTGTGCTGCTGGCTTGGTTGCTTTTTTGTGGTGAACTTTTTTAGCTGCCTGGGCTTTCTGTGCCGCTGGCTTGGTTGCTTTCTTGTGGTGCACTTTCTTAGCAGCCTGCGCTTTCTGCGCAGCCGGTTTTACTGCTTTCTTGTGGTGAACTTTCTTAGCCGCCTGCGCTTTCTGTGCTGCGTCTTTCTTCACTGCTTTTTTGTGTTTCTTGTGTTCAGTTTTGTGTGCAGTTTTCGCTGGTGCTGCTGCGGTAGTTGAAGTCGCAGCCGGCGCAGCGGCAGGAGCAGCTGTGGTATCAGCAGCGAAGGCAACAGAAGACATACCCATAGCAGCGGCGACAACCAGTGCAAATAATTTTTTCATTGCAAATTCCTCGGACATTTTTTTCATGTGTAGCCCACTGCGGGGCCGGTGAAGAGACTATAGGGAAATCGCTGCAGGGTGTCCGTGGGTGTTTGGTATCGGCGTGTAACCGATTGTACAACGCGGGAAAAGGGCGGTCAGATGACCGCCGCGCAGTTTAGTTATTCAGATAGCGTTGTTCAAGATGCTGACGGAAAAAGGCCGGATTCAGCGATTCGCCGGTGGCATTGATCAGCAACTGGTCGGTAGAGAAGCGGCTGCCATGCTGCCAGATATTCTGTTGCAGCCAGTCAAACACCGGTTGCAGTTCGCCATGCTGGATCAGATCGCTGAGCTGCGGAATCGCCTTCTTCACCGCCTGGAACAGCTGAGCCGCGTACATGGCACCGAGGGTGTAGGTCGGGAAGTAGCCGAAGGCACCGTCGGTCCAGTGAATATCCTGCATACAGCCGTCACGGTAGTTGCCACGCGTATCGAGACCCAGCGACTGCTGCATCTTCTCATCCCACAGCGCCGGAATATCGTCTACCTCAATCTCGCCTTCGATCAGCGCCTGTTCAATCTCATAACGCAGAATCACATGCGCCGGGTAGCTCAGTTCATCTGCATCGACCCGAATCAGTCCCGGTTTAACCTGCTGCGCCAGCCGGACAAAGTTATCCGCCTTCAGCGCGGGCTGGTCGCCAAAGCGGGCGATGATTTGCGGCAGAATACGCTGCAGGAATTCGCGGCTGCGTCCCAGCTGCATCTCCATAAACAGGCTCTGCGACTCGTGAATCGCCGTTGAACGGGCCAGCGCCACCGGCTGTCCCCGCCACTGTTGCGGCAGATTTTGCTCATAGCGCGCATGGCCGGTTTCGTGGATCACACCCATCATGGCGCTGAGAAACTCTTGCTCATTGTAGCGCGTGGTGATCCGCACATCTTCCGGCACGCCGCCGCAGAACGGATGCGCACTGACATCCAGCCGGCCGTGGTTAAAATCGAAACCCAGCGTTTCCATAATGCTGAGGCCAAGCTGGCGCTGTGCGGGCAGGGCAAAGGGTCCCTGCGGCAGCGCAACCGGCTGCTGCGCCTGCTTTTCGACCACCTGCTGCAACAGCTGTGGCAGCCAGCTTTTCAGATCGCCAAAGGTTTTATCCAGTCGGGCGCGGGTCATGCCTGGCTCATACAGGTCCAGCAACGCATCGTAGCGGGAGCTGCCGGTTGCCTCAGCGCGCAGTTGCGCTTCTTCACGACTCAGGCGCACTACCTCTTTCAGATTGGTGGCAAAGCCCTGCCAGTCATTGGCCGGACGCTGGCTGCGCCAGGCATGTTCACACACCGAACCGGCCAGCGATTTTGCCTCAACGAAGGCGTCAGGCAGCAGGCTGGCCTGTTGATAAGCGCGCTTCATTTCATTGAGGTTGGCGCGCTCGACATCGTTCAGGTCCTGCTGTTCTGCCTGTTGCAGCAGTTCGCCGATCTGCGGTGCGGTCAGAATCTGGTGCTGCAATACGCTCATCTCAGCCAGCGCCTCACCGCGTGCGCGGCTGCCGCCTGGCGGCATGGTGGTTTGCATATCGCAGCCGGCGATGGCGGTGACGTGATTAAAACGCGACAAGCGCTGGAAAGTCGCGCTAAGTTGTTGATACGCTGAGGTCACGCAAGACTCCTTGTAATAGTTAACGTAGCGGAATTTCCCGCAAGGGTAGATCAACCGGCCAGCAAAAGCGAACGCTGGCCCCGCCGAGCGGGCTGGACTCAATCGTCACCTGACCGCTGAGCGCCTGGGCAATAGAGTGGACAATGGCCAGCCCCAGTCCGCATCCGCCGGTTGCCCGATCGCGGCTGGGATCGAGCCGGACAAACGGTTCAAATACCCGCTGCCGCTCTTCCGCCGGAATACCCGGACCGTCATCTTCAACCTGCAGGCAGCCGATTGGGCCATCAAACCACAGGCTGATACGCAGCCGCTGATTCGCGTAGCGCAGCGCGTTATTCACCAGATTATCCAGCACCCGCTCCATCAGCCGGGTATCCGAAACGCCGGTGTTTTCCCGCTGCGGCAGGTCAAGATCGAGCTGAACCTGCGGGTTGATGGCGCGAAAGTCGTCGAGCCGCTCACGCAGCCAGTTCGCCAGGTCGAGCGAGCGCAGATTAAGGTCAACGCGCGGCCGATCGAGCCGGGCATAGGTCAGCAGCTCTTCAATCAGGCTCTCCAGCTGGCCGATATCGCGGTTGAGCGCCACCCGTTCGCCATCGGTCAGGTTATCGCTCATCTCCAGCCGGTAACGCAGGCGAACCAGCGGCGTACGTAACTCATGGGCGATGCCATCAATTAACTGCTTCTTGCTGGCAACCAGCGTGTTGATATTCTCTGCCATCTGGTTAAAGGCGATGCCGAGCCGGAACAGGCTGGAGGTGCTGTCAAAGTGGGTACGCACGTCGAGTTCGCCACGGCCAAAGCGCTGCGCCGCTTTTTCCAGCCGCTGCATCTCTTTCCAGTGCGGGCGCATCCAGATAAACACCGGCAGCGCCAGCGACATGCCAATAAATACCAGCAGCGCAATATCCAGCAGCCGCATCTGATGCAGGTAGAACAGGTAGGGGATCGGTCCGACCGACAGCACATAATGACTGCGCGGAATATGCTGCAAAAAGGTGTATTGATCGTCGAGCGCCACGATTTCACCGGCGCGTAACCGGCGCATATTGCCGTCATCGAGCTGATACTTGCTCATTGGCTCGATGTGCAGATCAAACGACAGCCCGAGATCGAGGCTCTTGATGGTTTTATTCCAGTCGCGCGGTGGGATCTCGCGCAGTTCACTGCGAATCAGATAGAGCGAACTGGCCATCAGGTCATTCATCGACTGGCGGCCGGCCCGTTCAGCGGTGAACTTGTAGACCAGACCGACCAGCAGCGTCATCACCAGAAAGCAGACAAACAGCAGCAGGTAGAACTGTATAAAAAGCTTTCTCATAACACGCGGGTGTCCCAGGCCTGTGGCGCAAACAGATAGCCTTTGTTACGAATCGTTTTGATACGGAACGGCTCGGTCGCGCTGTCGTGCAGTTTTTTGCGCAGGCGGGAAATCGCCACGTCAATGCTGCGGTCGAGGCCGTCATAGCTGACGCCGCGCAGCGTTTTGAGCAGCGCATCGCGGTTAAGGATCTGTCCGGCGTGGCTGGCCAGCACCCACAGCAGATCGAAATCGGCGGTGGAGAGGGCGATCTGCTCGTCAAACAGCGTGACCTGACGGTTGAGCGCATCGATGGTCAGCGAGCCGAAACGCAGCATCCGGTTGGCCGCCGCTGCGGGCGCAGCATCTTCCGGCTGTCCCTGCTGCGACTGGCGCAGATGCAGGCGCAGACGCGCCAGCAGCACCGCCGGCGGTGTGGTTTTCAGGATATAATCCTGCGCGCCCATCTCCAGCGCCAGAATATGGTTCATGTCGCTGTCGAGTGAGGTCAGCAACACAATCGGACCCTGCCAGTTGGCCCGCAGGTCACGGCAAATCGTCATGCCATCTTTGCCCGGCAACATGATATCCAGCATTACCAGGTCCGGCTGTTGTTCAGCAATTACCGCTTCGGCACGGTCACCGCGCGTCTCGACAATCACTTCAATATCGTGACGTCCCAGATAGGCGGCAATCAGCTCGCCCACTTCCGGTTCGTCTTCCACATAAACGATTTTGTTCATAGTTCACTGCGCAGAATAAGGATGAACGAAAGCATATCTTTTCCTGGTCCTGAGCTCTACGCTATCGCACGAAATATCCTTATCTCACTGGTATATAACCGGCAAAATGTGCCATCATAACCGCGGCCTTTTTGCGCCAGGTTCGGAACCGTAATGATTACTATGAGGAGCGTGAGTGTGTCTGATAAAGAGCTGGCATCAGCCATATACAGTGACCGCATCTGCTTCAATTACAGTGCTTTTCTTTCCGCTTCCTGTAAAAAACGCTGGAGCTTCGTCGATGCAATTTATGGTGTGATGCCGATTTTTGGCATGGTGACACGCAAATCTGCGCACAGCTTACAGGCCAGTGGCGACCCGCTTAAAGAATTAGCATTACAAATCATTTCTACCCAGGTCAGCGACGAAATTAACATCGCCCGTCTGATTACGCTTGCTGAACAGCAGCAGATCAGTCGCTTTGATATCCAGCTGCCTTATCCGCTTTCGCCGGAGCAGCTGGACGCCATTCATCAGGAATACCGCAAGCCGCTGAATCTGACACAGCAGGATGACCTGCTGTGCGTCTCCATCCCGCTGCAGTCACATTAAGTCGTCAACTGCCATACCGCAGGCAGCGTCGCCGCAATCAGCATTCCCATCGCAATCCGCTCCAGTGAGGTCAGCGCTATATCCGCGCGGCCGCCGCGTCGGGCAAACATAAACAGCAGCAGCCCCGGCGCGTACAGCACCACTGAGGTCATCAGGTGTAACGGACCTGACGCGTAAAGCAGCCAGATACCGTACAGGCTGGCACCAATGCCTACCGCCATCGCCAGCGGTTTGCGCTGTCCGCGAACCACTTTGATCAGATAGAGACCGACCAGCAGATAGGGCACCAGAATCATCTCTGAGGCGATAGTCAGCAGGTTGTTGTAGTTGGCTCCGGTAAGCGCAATCAGGATCAGACAGAGCTGAATGCTGCCGTTGGTCAGCCACAGTGAGGCGGCTGGCGCGTTGTGCACGTTCTGCCGGGCAATACTGCGCGGGAAGGCACCCAGCTGCGCGGCGATCAGCGGCACTTCAGCCGCCATAATGGTCCAGCTGAGATAGGCCCCACAGACCGAAATGATCAGGCCAACGGCGATCACCGCATCGCCCCAGTGACCCATCAGACGGGTCATTAAGCCGGCCATTGACGGATTGCGCATCTCTGCCAGTTCAGCACGCGGTACCACACCCAGCGACAGCAGCGTCACCAGCAGATAGACCAGCAGCGCCGCCAGCACCGCCAGCAGCGTGGCGCGACCGACATCCTTTTTCTGCCGGGCGCGCGCTGACACCACCACTGCGCCTTCGACCCCGATAAACACCCACAGGGTGATCAGCATGGTCTGCTTAATCTGCTCCCACAGCGGCTGTCCCAGCGTGACGCCGGAGAAATCGAAGCGGAACCGATCGTAATTAAACGCCAGCACTGCCAGCACCACAAACAGCAAAAGCGGCACCAGTTTGCCCAGCGTCGCCATCAGGTTAATGCTGGCGGCGGTTTGCACGCCTCGCAGCACCAGCCAGTGCACCAGCCACAGCAGTACCGATGCGCCAAGCATCGCCTGCCAGGTGTTGCCGTCGCCAAAAACGACGTGGCCCGGGCTGTCAGTGAAAAAACTGAGTGCGGAGAAGACGATCACCAGATAGGAGACATTAGCGATCACCGCGCACAGCCAGTAGCCCCACGCGGAACAGAAGCCCATCAGCTCGCCGAAGCCAGCGCGCGCGTAGGTAAAGATGCCGCCGTCCAGATCGGGTTTGAGACGGGTCAGCAGTAGCATTGCCAGCGACAGAAAGATAATCCCTACGCCGGTAATCAGCCAGCCAATCAGCAATGCGGCCGGTCCGGCCACGGCGGCCATATTTTGCGGCAAGCTGAAGACACCTGCGCCGAGCATTGAGCTCAACACCAGCGCTGTCAGGGCGCCGAGACCTAATTTTTTCTCCAAAACAACCTTCCCGCTAGCATATATGGCTGGGTAAACCGGATTTCATCACAGGTATATGGTAGCCATCAGGCAAATAACGGTGAGAATGTCCGGTGAAACAGGCGCCAGATTTTACGGAGTGCGGCGGGGGATGGCAATGCGTGAATATGCAAAACAGCACAGGAATTATGCAAACAGCAGGGCGGCGGGCGCCGCCCTGAGAGGATTACTTAAAGATGTCTGCGGTTACGGTCAGGTTACCGCCGCTCTGGTTCTGCCACTGACGGGTCACGTGGTAGTACTTAGCCCCTTTATCCGCGGCACGCTTAGCCACTTCTTCAGAGATTTCGGTCGGAGTACCGAAGTGTCCGGTGAAGGTCACGGTGTCGAACGGCTGCATCTGTGCGGCAGTTATCGCGTTAACTTCCTGCACTGATTTGCCGTTTGGCAGATTGACCGTATAACGTTTGCCGGTTGAGCTTTGCGTTTCATAGAAACGGCCTACGCTTTTACTTGGGGTCTCAGAAGAGGCCACGCCCGGAATTTCAACGTTGGCTGCGGCTGCACCGCCTGCGGCGAGGGCCGCTTTACCCGCTTCTGAATCAGCCGGAATGGCGTTTGGCGTCTGCACCTTACGCTCTTTTGCGTCAGCCTTATAGACGTAAGCCGTCACGTACTGATTGCCGCCGTTGTTGGCATCAATCTGGCGAACAATAAAGAAGGAGGCTGCGCCTTTCTCTTTTGCCGCTTTAGAGATCGCATCGTTAACGTCTGGCTGGCTGGCGAAGAAGCCGCTCACTGATACCGTATCGAAAGGTTCGAGTTTATAGGCTTCAGCTTTAGGTAACTCGTTGATGCCGTTGAAGCGACGGTAGCTGGTGGAAGAGGCCGCTTCAGGCGCATCGGCTTTATAAAGGTCCGCGGTGACGCGCCAGTTGCCGCTGTTGCCGTTGGTGTCGTTAATGCCCTGGATGTAGTAAGAAGCGGCGCCCATTTCATCAGCACGCTTAGACACCGCATCGGCGGCATCGCCAATTGCGTTGAAACGGCCGGTGATATTAATACGTTCGAATGGCTTCAACGCGGCCGCTTTTTCTGGCGTCAACTCCTGCGCAGCGAATGCGTTAGCTGCCAGCAGGGATAACAAGGTGGACGCCAGAATAGTGTTCTTCAGCTTCATAAAAATAATCCTTCGCCTTACGCAAAAATGAGTACGAAAACGTGCTGGACTCTTGATGTATAACAGATTAGCCGCTGATTATTGCATGTTATAAACAGACTGTCGCAGCGATTTTTTGCGTCAACTCGCGTTATTCAACCGGACATTCTTCATCTGATTGTCATGAACCGCGTTTATAGCCCCTTTTTGGTGCGGGTTACCGTTAAAGCCGGTAAGCCTTAGTGCTACAACAGTTAATGTATTGTTAAATAAAGGTTTTTATTAACCGGATCTGCGCCCTGACACGATTAGGCATAGCAGATTATCTGCTGATGACTGGTTTTAGTAGTGGGATAACACGGGTTTTTATCTTTAACACTGAATAATTGGGTGAATGTCTCTACTCCGCCAGGCCGAACTGGATCGCCCGTCACATTTTCAGTAGGTTATAAACACTTTGAAATAAGTGCATTTCGTTCATAAGCAGCTGAAACAGTGTTTCAGTTGCGCTGTTGTCGTGCAGACTTCTTGCCATCATCCTTTAACCGATGAAAGGAAACACTATGTTAATTGGAATACCCAAAGAACGATTGCCGGGCGAGTCACGTGTGGCCGCCACGCCGCAGACCGTTGGGCAACTGATCAAGCTGGGGTTTAGCGTCACGCTGGAACATGACGCGGGCCTCAGCGCCAGTTTCGATGACGACAGCTACCTAGCGGCAGGCGCCACTCTCAGTGACACCCAGCAGGTCTGGCAGTCCGATATCGTGCTGAAAGTGAATGCACCGCTCGATGATGAGATTGCGCTGACCCGGGCGGGCAGCACCCTGGTGAGTTTCATCTGGCCGGCACAGAATCCTGCGCTGCTGGAGAAACTGGCGGCGCGTCAGGTGACGGTGATGGCGATGGATTCCGTGCCGCGTATCTCGCGGGCGCAGTCGCTGGATGCCCTGAGTTCGATGGCTAACATTGCCGGTTATCGCGCGATTGTGGAAGCGGCCCACCAGTTTGGCCGTTTCTTTACCGGTCAGATTACCGCAGCCGGTAAAGTGCCACCGGCCAAAGTGATGGTGATTGGTGCCGGCGTAGCCGGACTGGCAGCGATCGGCGCGGCGGGCAGCCTCGGCGCGATTGTCCGGGCATTTGATACCCGGCCGGAAGTGAAAGAGCAGGTGCAGAGTATGGGCGCCGAATTCCTCGAACTCGATTTTGAAGAGGAAGCGGGCAGCGGCGATGGCTACGCCAAAGTGATGTCTGAAGCCTTCATCAAAGCCGAAATGGCGCTGTTCGCCAGCCAGGCGCAGGAAGTGGACATTATCGTTACCACCGCGCTGATCCCCGGTAAACCGGCTCCGACGCTGATTACCGAAGAGATGGTTGCCAGCATGAAGCCGGGCAGCGTCATCGTCGATCTGGCGGCGCAAAACGGCGGCAACTGCGCTCTGACGGTCGCCGATCAGGTTACCGTTACCCCGAATGGCGTGAAGATTATCGGTTATACCGATTTGCCCAGCCGCTTACCGACCCAGTCATCGCAGCTCTACGGTACCAACCTGGTCAACCTGATGAAGCTGTTATGCAAAGAGAAAAACGGCGAAATCACTCTTGATTTCGATGATGTGGTGGTGCGCGGCGTTACGGTGATCCGTGAAGGCGAAGTGACCTGGCCAGCACCGCCGATTCAGGTCTCCGCTGCTCCGCAGGCCGCACCGGCTGCGGCAAAAGTGGTATCGACGGTCGAGAAAAAACCGGTTGCTGCCTGGCGTAAATATCTGCTGATCGCGCTGGCGATAGTGCTGTTTGCCTGCCTGGCCAACGTCGCGCCGAGTGATTTCCTGTCACACTTTACCGTCTTCGCGCTCTCCTGCGTGGTGGGCTACTACGTGGTGTGGAACGTCAGCCATGCGCTGCATACGCCGCTGATGTCGGTCACCAATGCCATCTCCGGCATTATCGTCATCGGCGCGGTGTTGCAGATGGGGCACGGTGGCTGGGTGACGTTTATCTCCTTTATTGCCGTGCTGATTGCCAGCATCAATATCTTTGGTGGCTTTACCGTCACCCAGCGCATGCTGAAAATGTTTCGTAAGGGGTAATTCATGTCTGGCGGATTAGTAACTGCAGCCTATATCGTCGCTGCCATTCTGTTTATTTGTAGCCTCGCCGGTCTCTCGCGACATGAGACCTCTAAGCAGGGCAATATTTTTGGTATCAGCGGCATGGCGATCGCACTGGTGGCCACCATTTTTGGGCCCGACAGCGGCAACGTGGTGTGGATCCTGGTGGCGATGGTGATCGGCGGGGCAGTTGGCGTGCGTCTGGCGAAGAAGGTCGAAATGACCGAAATGCCGGAGCTGGTGGCAATTCTGCACAGCTTTGTCGGCCTGGCGGCGGTGCTGGTGGGCATCAACAGCTATATCGATCATGCGCCTGGCCTGCCGGCGGTGATGGAGAATATCCATCTGAGCGAAGTGTTTATCGGTATCTTTATTGGCGCGGTGACCTTTACCGGTTCGCTGGTGGCGTTTGGCAAGCTGTGCGGCAAGATCTCCTCGCGGCCGCTGGCGTTGCCGCATCGTCATAAGCTCAATCTGCTGGCGCTGGTGGTCTCGTTCCTGCTGCTGCTGTGGTTCGTTAACACCAGCAGTAGCGCGGCGCAGGTATTTGCACTGCTGTTGATGACCTTGATTGCGCTGGCGTTTGGCTGGCATCTGGTGGCGTCCATCGGCGGGGCAGATATGCCGGTGGTGGTGTCAATGCTCAACTCTTACTCCGGCTGGGCAGCTGCTGCAGCCGGCTTTATGCTGAGCAATGACCTGCTGATTGTCACCGGTGCGCTGGTCGGCTCCTCCGGTGCGATCCTCTCTTACATTATGTGTAAGGCGATGAACCGTTCGTTTATCAGCGTGATTGCCGGCGGTTTTGGCAGTGAGACCAGCAGCGGTGATGACAGCGACGCCGCGGGTGAACACCGTGAAATCAGCGCGGAAGAGACCGCAGAGATGCTGAAAGCCTCTTCTTCGGTCATTATCACCCCTGGCTACGGTATGGCGGTGGCCCAGGCACAATACCCGGTGGCGGAAATCACCGCCAGGCTGCGTGCACTCGGTATCAAAGTACGTTTTGGCATTCATCCGGTGGCCGGTCGCTTGCCCGGCCACATGAACGTACTACTGGCCGAAGCTAAAGTGCCGTATGACGTGGTGCTGGAGATGGATGAAATCAACGATGACTTCAGCGAAACCGATACGGTGCTGGTGATTGGCGCTAACGATACCGTCAACCCGGCGGCGCAGGAAGATCCGCGCAGTCCGATTGCCGGAATGCCGGTACTGGAAGTGTGGAAAGCGCACAACGTCATCGTGTTTAAACGCTCAATGAATACCGGCTATGCCGGAGTGCAGAACCCGCTGTTCTTTAAGGAGAATACCCAGATGCTGTTTGGCGATGCCAAAGCCAGTGTGGAAGCGATTCTGAAAGCGCTGTAATAAAAAAGGGCGGCTGATTAGCCGCCCTTATTACTGAGCAGGATTACTCCTCCTCATCCTCTTCATCATCCAGATCGATCGGCGATTTAAAATCATCAGGTTTAATTGCCAGCAGATCGCAACGCAGATGATCAATCACCTGTTCTGCCGTATTGCCGAGAAACGCGGCCGACAAACCGGTACGTCCGATCGTTCCCAGCACTACCACACCCGCGCCGAGGTGCACCGCCAGGTCAGGAATCACCTCTTCAGGCAAACCCTTAGCAACATGGGTGAACTCTTCACCAATGGAAAATTTCTGTCGCAGTGCTTTCATCGCCACCAGATGCTGGCCGCGAATGGCGTCGTTGTAGACGCTCGGATCAAAATCGGGCAGCTCGATAGCAATATTGATTGGGGTGATAGGGTAGGCGCCAACCAGATGGACTTCAGTATGATTCACGGTTTCGGCCAGCTTGACCGTTTCACGGATCAGCTTCTGATTCAGGCCATCATGATGCGGCTCTTCACTGGCGAGGTTCACCGCCACAATCGCTTTACCGCCTTCCGGCCACGGCTGATCTTTCACCATCCACACCGGGCACGGGCATTTACGCAGCAGATGCCAGTCTGTCGGGGTAAAAATCACCGACTCCAGCCGATCGTGCTGGTGCGCCATTTTCAGCACTAAATCATGCTGGTGGGCTAACACTTCCTGAATGATGGCTTCATAGGGACGGTTGTGCCAGATGACCTTGATTTCGATCTCGACACCGGCATCCAGGTAAGCGTGTGCCTGTTCGCGAATCCACTCGGTGCGCTGGCTGATTACGCCCTGACGCATTGAGGCGCGTTCATCAGGCGACAGCAGGGTGGTCATCTCATAGGAGAAATCATAGATAGGCAGAAAAGCTTTGATTTTGCCGCCGATGAATTGATTGAGATAGACCGCACGCCGCAGCGCAGGCTGGTCGTCTTGCTGGGCATCGATCGCGACCAGAATATTTTGGTACTGGGACATGAGGAACTCTCCTTAAACCAAAGCGACTGGATTAAAGATAGCCTATGTTGCACAGCGGAAGAAGTGAAAAAGTTGCTGCCGGATCAATAAAATAACAATTATTAATCCGGCCGGCGATCAGGCAGCCTGATGGCTCTGACCCGCTAACTCTTCCAGTAAGGCGTGGTTCTCGATAGTAATATATTTACCCTTCACTGCCAGCATGCCCGATTTCTGGAACCGGCCCAGCAGACGGCTGATAGTTTCGACCGTTAAGCCGAGATAATTACCGATATCGCCACGGGTCATGGTGAGACGGAATTCGCGCTGAGAGAATCCACGCTGACCAAAGCGGCGTGACAGATTCCAGATAAAGGCGGCCAGACGCTCTTCGGCATTTTTCTTCGACAGCAGTAAAATCATGTCCTGATCGCCTTTG
This sequence comes from Pantoea brenneri, assembly GCF_038594305.1. NCBI lineage: Bacteria > Pseudomonadati > Pseudomonadota > Gammaproteobacteria > Enterobacterales > Erwiniaceae > Pantoea > Pantoea brenneri. The sequence goes on from NZ_JBCGBG010000001.1 coordinate 1,077,024, forward strand.
ATCTCACCACTCATCAGACGCATCATCTGCTGACGCAGGGCCGGCATTTTGCCTGACAGATCGTCCAGCGTTTCGAACGGAATTTCACAGACCATTGCGGTTTCCAGCGCCTGAGCAAAGCTTGGATGGCTGGCACCCATGATCGCATCAAAGCCGACCAGGTCGCCGGCCAGATGGAAACCGGTAATCTGCTCATCGCCCTGTTCGGTGATGGTATAGCTTTTAATGGTACCGGAACGGATGGCATAAAGTGACTTAAGCTCGTCACCCGCTTTGAAAAGGGTTTGCCCTTTCTGAATAGGTTTTTTACGCTCAATGATATTGTCGAGCTGGTCCAGCTCATGTTCATTTAGCGTAAACGGGATGCAGAGCTGACTGATGCTGCAATCCTGGCAGTGAATGGCACAACCGCCCGACTGAATACGACGAATGCTGCGTTTTTCAGGGATCATAATGGTTTGCTCGACGATAATTGACTGGTGTCAATTTTAACATTTTTTGTGCTGAAGGGAACTCATCCGAGCAGTTTTAGGCGCACAAAAAGTATGGACGTCAGACCGGGCACCAAACATAGCTGTGACGGGCTTCTCAGAATGCCAAAATGGCTACTGTCACGAAAAGTTGCCGCTTTTTGATCTAAAACCTGAATTGTCTGATACAAAAAATCACCAAAAACAGGGTTAGCGCAGTGCCGTTAGCTTTTGCTACGCTTTCACCCTAAGCCTGTTTTGCCCTCCATCAATTTTAATCAGGTGTGAGAAAACCATGAACCTTGATGATAACGATCTTTTTCGAGACGCCATGGGAGATGTCACTCCGTTAAAAGACACTACCAGCACCTTATGGCTCAAATCGCCCTCAACCAAAGCGCCGCGCCATCCACCGCGCGATCCTGAACAGGAGAATTTCCTGACCCGTGGCTATCTGGATATCGTGCCGCTGAACACGCCGCTGGAATACAAGGCTGATGGCATACAGCAGGGCGTGCTGGATAAACTGCGCAAAGGGGAGTACCGGCTGGATGCCAGCCTGAATCTGCTGCGGCAGCCGGTGGAAACATGCCGCCAGGCGCTGTTCAATTTTATGGTGCAGGCGCACAAGCAGGGATTGCGCAATCTGCTGATCATTCACGGCAAAGGCCGCGACGATGAGTCGCATGCCAATATTGTGCGCAGCTATCTGGCGCGCTGGCTGACTCAGTTTGACGATGTACAGACCTTCTGCGCTGCCCAGGCGCAACATGGCGGCGCGGGGGCGCTGTATGTTGGCCTGCGTAAAACCGATAAAGCGCGGCTGGATAACCGTGAGCGGCATGCTAAACGCAGCCGCTAGCTGTGGAATTTGCGCATGGTTGACATCAGCACTTCGGCGCTCAGGCTGAGCTGACTGCCGGTGCGGGTAATAATCCCTACCGGCTCGCCCGGACCGGATGAGTTAATCGGCAGAGCGCAGACCGCATTGTGGCTAAGGTCTTCTTTAATTGCGCCGGAAGGCACAAACCAGATGTAGTCGTAACGCAACGCCAGTTGCCGCGCCAGCGAGGTCGAAGAGGTCTCAATACAGTGGGGCGGCAGCGAACAACCCTGTTCGTCGAGCATCTGCTGCGCTATACGGCGCGGTGCGGTGCCTTCAGGCGAAATCACCACCGGCCACTGCATGGCGCGCGACAGGGTGACGTTGTCACTTAAGAGCGGATGTTCCGGACGGACCACCAGTTTGAGCGATTCAAGAAACAGCAGTTCATAGGTCAGCCCGGTCATCATTTCACTGTCGGCCATCCGGCCAACGCCAATATCGAACTCACCGGCCCGTAATCCTGCCAGCAGCACATTATTATGTAAGGTCGCCACCTGAATGGTGGTATTGGGTTGCAGCTGATGAAACCGGTCCAGGATCTGCGGCAACATGCCCATTGCGGCGGTGGTCAGCGCGCCCAGCCGGATAATGGCCGGCTGATCGGCAGGCTGCTCATTAAAGCTTTGTCCGGCGTGGTTGAGCGCGTCAAGTACCCGCACCGCATGCGTCAGGAACTGTTCACCCATTGTGGTGAGTTGCGCGCCGAGCCGGCCACGCTCAAACAGCCTGACGCCGGTCAGCTCTTCCAGTTCATTAAGGGTTTTTGACAGGGCAGGCTGGCTCAGGCTAAGCGTTTCGGCCGCCCGGCCCAGCGTGCCTTGCTGCGCGACCGCAACAAAGGTATGTAAATGGCGCAAGCGAATGCGCTGATTGAAAAGGATATTTTTTTCCATCCCTTAAACTTAATGAGGATCACCGGTAACAGGCAACCATTTAAAATGGATTTTGTTAACTTAGCTGCAAAATTATATTAACAAATATCGCGGTGCAACCATCTCGCCAGGTAAGCCGCTGAAAAGAAACGTGTCATATGGGAATGCGGCCAGCAGGCCAGCGAGCAGGGCAACCGCAGATCAACGGGTTAGCGATTAAAAGTTGAATAATTCTCAATATCATATAAAAATCTGACGTCTTAACGTTAACGATCGGCTATCATTGGCGCCGTTTTTTTTACTAAATCTGATGTCCGATGGCGGGTGCCCGAGAGGAGTTTTCATTGACCAGCGTAGAGGCGGTAGATGTACGCCAGCTCATTAACCAGCAGGCGCTGAGTCGCTGGCAAAAGCGGTTAATCGCGCTCTGCTTTATTGTGGTGGCGCTTGATGGCATGGACATCGCTATTATGGGCTTTATTGCGCCGACCCTCAAAACCGCGTGGGGCGTCAGCAACCATCAGCTGGGGATGGTGATCAGTGCCGCACTGATTGGCCTGGCGCTCGGCGCGATGGTAGCCGGCCCGCTAGCCGACCGCTACGGCCGGCGGATGATGATTATTCTTAGCGTCTTCTTTTTTGGCCTCTGGACGCTGGCAACCGCGCTGTCGCAAAACATCGAACAGATGATGCTGTTCCGCTTCCTCACCGGGCTGGGGCTGGGCGCAGCGATGCCAAACGTCGGTACGCTGGTGGCTGAATACGCGCCAGAACGACGTCGGGCGTTCATCATCACCGTGGTATTTTGCGGCTTTACCTTTGGCGCGGCCAGCGGGGGATTTGCTGCCTCGTGGCTGTTACCGCGTTACAACTGGCACTCAGTGCTGCTGCTCGGCGGGATCCTGCCGCTGCTGGTCCTGCCGTGTTTGATCCGCGGGCTGCCGGAATCGGTGCGCTTCCTGATTAGCCGCGGCGCGCCTGCGGCACGAATTCACGCTATCGTTGACCGGATGATGCCGGGCGTCACGCAGCCGGATAGCGCGTTTCATGCGCCTGAAGCCAGCGTTGCCACGCGCGGGGCGATCGCGACCGTGCTGTCGCGTAGCTACCTGTTTGGCAGCACTATGCTGTGGGGCGGCTACTTCATGGGGCTGTTTCTGGTCTACCTGATTGGCAGCTGGCTGCCGTCGCTGGTCAATACGCTGGGGATGTCGGTTACTGAAGCCGCGATTATCACCGCGATGTATCAGGCTGGCGGGACGCTGGGTTCGCTGTTTGCCGGCTGGCTGATGGATCGCTTTAATGCCAACCTGGCACTGGCGGCGATCTACTTTTGTGGCGGGCTGTTTATCGTCGCGCTGGGGTACTCTCCGGCGGAAGTGGGCATCATGAGCGGCATCGCCTTCTGTAGCGGCTTCTGTTTCAACGGTGCCAATACCGGGATGAATGCGCTGTCGGCCAGCTATTATCCGACGCATGCCCGCGCCACCGGCTCCAGCTGGATGCATGGCGTCGGCCGCGTCGGCGCAATTCTTAGCGCATTTGTCGGAGCAGAAATGCTGTCACTCGGCTGGTCGTTCAGCTTTATTTTTCTGCTGCTGGCCATTCCGGCGGTGATTACTACCCTGATGCTGCTGCTAAAAAACCGCTACGGCTTTAAGCCGATCACAAATTCGTGATTTTTTCCGCTGGCGCCATTCCGTTGCATTACATTAGCAGCAACGCTCACGGTGTCAGGTGGAACAGATGGACAACTTTCTCACTGCGGATGCAATCCGCACCCGCTTCTCTCAGGCGATGTCCGCCATGTATCAGCAGGAAGTGCCGCAATACGGCACGCTGATGCAGTTGGTGATGGCGGTTAACGACCGCACGCTGGAATCCGAACCCGCACTGAAAGATCGTCTGGCAGCGGCAGATGAACTCAGCCGGCTCAATATTGAACGTCACGGTGCCATCCGGGTCGGCAGCGCCAGCGAACTCGCCACGCTGCGGCAGATGTTTGCGGTGATGGGGATGTATCCGGTCGGCTATTACGATCTCTCCCAGGCCGGCGTGCCGGTGCATTCCACCGCGTTCCGGCCGGTCGACGAAGCTGCCCTGCGGCGTAATCCTTTCCGCGTCTTTACCTCACTGTTACGACTGGAGCTGATAGAAGAGCCTGAGCTGCGTGAAAGGGCGGCGGCGATTCTGGCGGCGCGCGATATCTTCACGCCGCGCTGTCGGCAACTGCTGCAGCTACATCAGCAGCAGGGTGGATTCACCGCCCCGCAGGCGGCGGAGTTTGTCACCGAAGCACTGGAAACTTTCCGCTGGCACGCCCACAGCAGCGTCGATAGCCAGACCTATCAGGCATTGAATCAGCAGCACCGGCTGATTGCTGACGTGGTCTGTTTCCCCGGCTGTCACATTAACCATCTCACTCCCCGCACGCTGGATATCGATCGGGTGCAGCAACTGATGCCGTCGCGCGGAATCGAACCGAAAACTCTGATTGAAGGACCACCGCGTCGTCAGGTGCCAATTCTGTTACGCCAGACCAGTTTCAAGGCGCTGGAGGAAGCGATCACCTTTCGGGATGGTCATAAGGGCACCCACACCGCGCGCTTTGGTGAAATCGAGCAGCGCGGTGCGGCGCTGACGCCGAAGGGCCGGGCGCTGTATGACCGTTTGCTGCATCAGGCGGGCAGCGGTCAGGATAACCAGCAGCATCAGCAGCATCTGACCGATGTGTTCCGGGATTTTCCAGACGATGAGCAGACGCTGCGTCAGCAGGAGCTGGCGTGGTTCCATTACCGGCTCAGCGAAAAGGGGATGGCGAGCCCGCCAGCACGTGGTGAGACGCTCGACAGCCTGATTGCTGAGGGACGAATCATTGCAGAACCGATTATCTATGAGGATTTTTTGCCGGTCAGCGCCGCGGGCATCTTTCAGTCAAACCTTGGCGATCATGCACAGGTCCGGTCGGCAGGCCAGGCCAGCCGGGAAGCGTTTGAAACGGCGCTGGGCAGTGCGGTGGTGGACGAGATGGCACTGTATGCGGAGCGTCAGCAACGCTCGCTGGCACGCTGTGGTGTGGTGACTTTATAGCCAATGCCGTCGCAACAGGGCTATTATCCCGCCAGGATAGCAGCCCCCTTCAGCGGCGATTATATTATCGCCGCTGAAGGGGGTTAGTGCGAAACGGGATAGAATTAGGTGCGCGCCGGGCTTAATAAGCTGAGCCGGGCCGGCGCGCAGTAATCGGAGAGGTGTTCCCTGATGCTGGTGCGAAACTAATAAAATAATATTAACGATACGGTCGATGAACAGCAGAAGAGGATCTGCGCTACGCCGTTATGATTTGTTGTAATTATCTGTGTGCAGTCTTCTTTTTTGCTGTCTTCCCGCAGGATAACCGAGCCGGCAGGTGCCGGTGCAGGCTGGAAATCGTAAGCAAATATAATCAAAAACCCTTCTGTTGCCTATTCAAACCTTTTGATGAAGTTGTTCAGTCCTTTGCTACAACCTTCGGCATAATCTGCAAATCCGCCTCAGACATAGACATTGTCTCAAGGCCTGCAAATAATGGAGTGTCGTTAGAACAGGGATACAGGAATGAAAAACGAAACAGGTCTGCGGATTATGACTGCAGAGGGTGAGTTACGTGGATGCATGGATGATGACCTTTTCGTATTCAAAGGCATACCTTATGCCGCCGCCCCGGAAGGGGCACTACGCTGGCGTCCGCCGCAGCCGGTCACGCCGTGGAACGATCTGCGTGATGCCACACAATTTTCAGCATCAGCCTGGCAAAACCGCGATTATTGCCGGGCAGTTGGCGGTGGCGATCCCGGCGAATTTAGTGAAGATTGCCTTTACCTTAATGTCTGGACCCCGGATGTCGAACCGACAAAACCGCTGCCGGTGATGGTCTGGTTACACGGCGGCGGCTACACCATCGGCGCGGGCGGTCTGGCACCCTACAGCGGTAAACCGCTGGCCTCGCGTGGCGCGGTGGTGGTCACCATCAACTACCGACTCGGCCATCTCGGTTTCTTCTCCCATCCGGCTTTAGATGCGCAATATCCTGTTGCCAGCACCATAAATAATTTTGGCCTGCTCGATCAAATTGCGGCCCTGCAGTGGGTACAGCGCAACATCCCGGCCTTTGGCGGAGACCGCCGCAATGTCACCCTGTTTGGCGAATCATCCGGCGCGCGCAGCGTGCTGTCGCTCTGCTGTTCGCCGCTGGCCGAAGGGCTGTTTCACAAGGGGATTGTGCAGAGCGCCTACAGCTTACCGGATACGCCGCTGAAAAAAGCGCGTCAGCAGGGCATGGCGGTTGCACAGCATCTGGGGCTGCCGCCCGACGCCAGTGCCGATGCGTTGCGTGCTTTACCCGCCGACGCCTTCTGGTCGCTGGATGGCCCGCTGGCGATCCAGCCGGTGCCGATTTCCGGCGATGCGGTGCTGCCGGAACCGATGCTGAAAACCTTCCTCGCGGCCCGACAGCACCGTCTGCCGCTAATGGCGGGCAGCAACAGTGATGAAGCCAGCGTGCTGGACTACTTTGGCGTTGATGCCACCGCGGTGCTGCATCAGTTGCGCGATAAAAATCGGGTGATCTATCGGATGCTGAAATGGATGTATGACATCCATGACGATCAGCGCCTCGGTCGTGCGGTGGCGCGCGACATGGCGTTCAGCGTGGTGCCGTGGCTGGTGATGCGCGCCCAGCATAATGTTGGCATGCCGGGCTGGCGCTACTGGTTTGATTATGTCTCTGAGAATGCGCGCGATCTCTATCCTGACGGGACCTGGCATGGCAATGAAGTGCCATATGTCCTTAACACCCTGAGCCAGATGCCGGATCCGAATGAAAACCGGCCTTTCAGCGACGCCGATCGGGCATTTGCCTCGCGCGTCAGCGACTACTGGTTCAGATTCGCCTGCGATGCCAGCGAATACAAGCAGCAGCTGGAAGGCGAAGTGGTATGGCCCGCGTGGCATCCAGGCGACGATGTGACAATGTCACTCGGTGATCATCGCCAGAGTGGTTTAGTCCTGAAACGGAACTTTATGCGCGCCCGAATGCGCCTGTTCCGCCTGCTGATGAGTAAAATGGTGCGTCTTTAATTAGTCCGCTAATCATCAAATTGCGCGAATGGAATTACTGGAGCCATTCGCGCATACTCCATTGAATATACAACTAATTCCCACCGGCTCCCACTAATGACGCTGTAAAACTATAGCTAACAAAAGTGTTACATCTTCACTATTCGCTGCCGATAGATCTCCTATGCCCGATACTTACGGGTCAACGTGTATAGGATTTTTGTATGGGAATGCTCAAAAATTTCACCATTCGCGCTGTGATGCTCACTATTCTGGGCCTGTTCTGCTTACTCTGGAGCGGAGTCGGGCTATTCAGCATTCATTCTCTTGGCGCGCTGAGCGAAGGAAATGATGTTGACCGCCATCTGGTAGAGCAAATGACGGTGCTGAGTAAAGGCAACGACCAATATTTCCGGGTTATTACCCGGCTGTCGCGTGTGATGGACAGCAAAGCCGGTGGCAAAACGCTAACTGACGACGCTTATGCGCCGGTTCAGCAGGCGCTGGATAACATGACCCAGCAGCTGGCGGCTTTTAAACAGCTGGCTCCGGGTCCGATGAATCCGGACATGGTCGACAGCGTGATTCAGAGCTGGCAGAAATTGCTGGATGAAGGCGTGACGCCGCAGCTGCGGCTGGCCCGACAGGATTCAGCGGACGCCTATCGTCAGCAGGCCAACAATGTGACGCCGCAGCTCAGTCGGGCATTTGGTGCCAGCGCCGAAAAATTCAATCAGGGGGCCGCGCTGATCCTCGATCATACCCGGGTTGAAGTTGACCGCTTAACCGCACTGACCAGGATGATTATCACCGTGACGGTAATTATCGGCCTGCTTATTCTGCTGTTTACCGATCGCTACCTGGTGGCGATGCTGGTGCGGCCGCTGGAAACCATCCGCAACCATTTCGCCACTATCGCTACCGGCGATCTGAGTCAGCCGGTGGCGGACTTTGGCCGCAACTGCGTCGGTAAACTGGTACCGTTGCTGAGCGCGATGCAGGAGAGTTTGCGTGAAGCGGTGAGCGCGATCCGCAGCGGAACCGAGAATATCTCGCGCGGTGCCGCAGAGATTTCGGCCGGTAACAACGATCTCTCTTCGCGTACTGAAGAGCAGGCGGCCGCGCTGGAGCAGACCGCTGCCAGTATGGAGCAGCTGACCGCCACGGTGAAATTCAACGCCGACAATGCGCGTCAGGCCAGCCTGCTGGCTGAAACCGCCACCACCACCGCGCAACAGGGCGGCCAGCTGGTGAGTGAAGTGGTCAGCACCATGAACGGGATTTCCGGCAGTTCGAAGAAAATTGCTGAGATCACTAATGTGATTAATGGTATCGCCTTCCAGACCAACATCCTGGCGCTGAACGCGGCGGTTGAAGCCGCTCGCGCCGGTGAACAGGGACGCGGTTTTGCTGTGGTGGCCTCTGAAGTGCGTAATCTGGCCCAGCGCAGCGCCAACGCCGCCAAAGAGATTGCCACCCTGATTGAAGATTCCGTTCAGCGGGTCGGAAAAGGAGCGGAGCTGGTGGGCACCACCGGCGGCACCATGAATAATATTCTGAAATCGGTGCAGGATGTCGACGCGATCATGAAGCAGATTGCTGCCGCATCGGAAGAGCAGAGTAAAGGCATCTCCCAGGTCGGCGCAGCGGTGACCGAAATGGATAGCGTGACCCAGCAAAACGCCTCACTGGTCGAAGAAGTCTCTGCCGCCGCCAACGCGCTGGCGTTGCAGACCGAAGCGTTACAGGCCTCAGTGGCGAAGTTCCGCCTCTCCGGCAAGGGGACAGCAATCTCGCCGGCTGCACCTGTCAAGCCGAACGCGCCAAAAGCACCAGGCCGGGCGGGTGGTCAGGCTACGCCAGCTGACAACGGTGACTGGGTGACGTTCTGACCCTGACTCAGCCACGCCACCAGCGCCGCCAGCAACGGTGGCCCATCGGCGGGCGATCGCTGCAGTAAGCTGTAGGTCGCCCCGGTTTTTACCTCGCCAGCGAACGGTTTAATCAGCCTGCCGCTGGCAATATCACTCTCCACCAGATTGCTGTCAGCAATCGCCACGCCAAATCCCTGAATCGCTGCGCTAATCGCCAGGTCCATGGTGGCAAAGTGCTGGTTGCGTTGCATCGTAACCGCCACGCCTTGCCCTTTCAGCCAGCATTGCCAGTCGCGCATATCGTCGGTGGGATGCAGAAAAGTCATGCCCGCCAGCTTTTGCGGCGACGCGGGGATCGGCTGCCCGGTAGCGATTACCGGCGTCAGCGACTCTTCAAACAGCGTCAGTGCGTCAGTACGCGGTTTGCCATAGACGATGGCAGCATCAAAATTGTCGAGCTGTGAGGCGTGATCCAGCGTGGTGGTGAGCGCCACGTGCAGTTCTGGCCGCAGCTGCTCTAGTGCCACCAGGCGCGGCACCAGCCAGCGCATCGCACAGGTCGGCGCTTTCAGGCGGATACTGGCCTGAGTGCGACGCGCTTTTTCGCTGGCCTGCGCCATCAGTTCATAGCCCTGACGCATTTCTGGCAGTAGCGCCGCGCCCTGCGGTGTCAGACGCAAACCACGGGCGTGTCGATCAAACAACGTCAGGCCGAGCCAGTGCTCCAGCGCAGCAATTTTGCGGCTGACAGCGCCCTGGGTAATGCACAGTTCCCGGGCCGCATGGGTCAGATTAAGGTGACGGGCCGTCACCAGAAAAGCGTGAATCGCATTGAGCGGCAGGGTTGTACGTGACACAGAGCACCTCAGCTATGCATTTTAATCATGGCTATTATGACGACATTTCGCTTGCCGACTCAAGTCACAGCCCGTTGAATAGCCCTTAATTGCATTCAGCACGCTATGTCACTGACGGAGAGAACATGTCCCTGAAAACGCCTGTCGCAGTCACCTCGAAGTTGCCCGATGTCGGCACCACCATTTTCAGCGTTATTGGCCAGCTTTCGGCGCAGCATCAGGCGATCAATCTGTCGCAGGGCGCACCGAATTTCCCCTGCGATCCGTTGCTGGTTGAAAGTGTCAGCCAGGCGATGCGCGACGGCCATAACCAGTACGCGTCGATGACCGGCTTGCCGGCACTACGGGAAGTTTTAGCCAGTAAGGTCGAATCGCTCTACGGCCAGAAATACGATCCGGCCAGTGAAGTGCTGATCACCGGCAGCGCCAGTCAGGGCATTTACATGGCAATTTCCGCGCTGGTGCATCCGGGGGATGAGGTCATTTTCTTTGAACCGGCATTCGACAGCTACGCACCGGTGGTCCGGTTACAGGGCGGCAAGCCGATTGGCCTGAAGCTGCAGGTGCCGGCTTTCGCCATCGACTGGCAGCAGTTGCGCGCCGCCATTACGCCGCGTACCCGGATGATCATCATCAATACGCCGCATAACCCCAGTGCCCAGGTGCTGACGCCGGACGATCTCAATCAGCTGGCGGCCCTGACCCGCAACACTGACATCGTGGTGTTATCCGACGAGGTGTATGAACATATTCTGTTTGATGGTCGGCCGCACTGCGGCATGGCGACCCATCCGGAGCTGGCGGCGCGCAGCGTCATCGTCTCTTCGTTTGGCAAAACCTTCCACGTCACCGGCTGGCGGGTGGGTTACTGCCTGGCACCGGCGGAACTGATGACCGAGCTGGTGAAAGTGCATCAGTTTATGATGTACGCCGCAGATACGCCGATGCAGGTGGGATTCGCCCATTATCTGCAGACGCCGCAACACTATCTGTCACTGTCATCTTTCTACCAGCAAAAGCGCGATCGGCTGATTGCGCTGATGCAGGATTCACCGTTTAAGCTGCTGCCGTGCGCCGGCTCGTTCTTTATGCTGGCCAGCTACGGACATTTCAGTGACGAACCGGACAGCGAGATGGTAAAACGTCTTATCGTCGATCACGGGGTGGCGACCATCCCGCTGTCGGCGTTTTATATGGATGGCACCGACAACAAACTGATCCGTCTTTCCTTTGCCAAAGACGAGGCAACATTAGAGGCTGGCGCCGCTTCGCTGTCGGCGTTCCGGCAGTAAGCGACTGGCGGACGCAAGGTTGCCCGACTGACGCACGGTAAAGCAGGGCAGCGATCGGTTAAAAACAATAATTTCGGGGTAAATGATGAAAAAACGCAACGCACTGTTTCTGGCACTCGGCATGATGACGTCGGTATCGGCGCTGGCGCAGGATTTACGTTATGGCCTGGAGTCACAGTATCCGCCGTTTGAAAGCCGCAACGCTCAGGGGGAACTGGAAGGTTTTGATATCGAACTGGGTAACGCGATCTGCCAGGCCGGTAAGTTTAACTGCCACTGGGTGGAGAGCAGCTTCGACGCGCTGATCCCGGCGCTGCAGGCGAAGAAGTTTGATGCGATCAACTCGGCGATGAACATCACCGAAGCGCGGGCGAAAAGTATCGGCTTCACCCAGCCGATCTACCGTATTCCGACCATGCTGGTGGCGAAAACCGGCCAGAAGCTGGCACCCACGGCCGACGCGCTGAAGGGCAAAAATATCGGGGTATTGCAGGGATCGATTCAGGAAACCTACGCCAAAAAACACTGGGAGTCACAGGGCGTTACCGTGACCTCGTATCAGGATCAGAACCAGGTCTATAACGACATGGTCGCCGGGCGTCTGGACGGTACATTGGTGATGTCAGCCGCCGGTCAGTCGGGCTTCCTCGACAAACCACAGGGTAAAGGCTTCGGCTTTATCGGTAAGCCGGTCGAGGATGATGCGATTCTCGGGTCGGGTATCGGCTTTGGCCTGCGTAAAGATGATACGCAGCTCAAACAGTCGCTGGATACGGCGATCGCCAAAGTGCAGACCGATGGCACCGTGAAGAAGCTGGCTGAGAAATATTTCCCGGGCATTGATGTCAGCGTGAAGCCATAACTGACAATCGGGCGCGTGCTGCGCCCGATTTAATCGTTATTCCGCTGCCAGGTAGCAGAGTTTTTCCGCCACCTGATAGGATTTCACAAACGACGGCAGCGGTAAGAACTCAAAGCGCGAATGGAAGTTATGCGCGCCGGTGAAAAAGTTCGGCGTCAGTAAGCCCTTAGCCGACAGCGCTGCACCGTCAGTGCCGCCCCGCATCGGAATCACCTTTGGTTCGATATCCAGCGCGCGGAACGCTTTGAAAATCAGGTCGATCGCCCGACGATCCTCGCCCAGCGCATTGCTGATATTGCTGTAGATATCGGTAATGGTGATCTCAACCTTGCCGGTCGGGTAGCGGGAAGCAATTGCCTGCGCCTGCTGCTGTAGTTGCTGCTTACGCTCGGCAAAACTGGCCAGATCAAAATCACGGATAGAAGCTTTCAGGATCGCCTGGCTGGCGTTGGCCTGGATCTCATTGAACCAGATATAGCCTTCACGGCCCTCGGTCTGTTCCGGGGTCTGCTGACGATCAAACTGGCTGATGTAGTCATGCGCCATCAGCAGCGGGTTAACCAGCACCCCTTTACCCGACATCGGATGCGCCGGTACGCCGGTAAAGCGGATTTCGGCGGCGGCACCATTGAAGTTCTCATACACCACTTCGCCCAGTTCGCAGCAGTCGATGGTCCAGGCGAAGTCCACATTAAATCGCGTTTCCAGATCGAGCGCTTTGGCTCCGCGCAGGCCAATCTCTTCATCGGGCACAAACGCCACCACGATATCGCCGTGGTCGCCGTTAAGGTTCTCCATCAGCGTCATCACCACCGTCACTGCCGCTTTGTTATCAGCGCCCAGTACGCTGGTACCGTCGCTGAAAATCACCTGCTGACCGATATAGGGAGCGATCTCCGGATGCTGATCGCGGCGTAGCCAGATATCCTGGTCGGCATTCAGGCAGAGATCCTGATCCTCCCAGCGCAGAATCTGCGGTTTGATATCGGGTGACAGACCGACGTCAACGGTATCGATATGGGTGATAAAGCCGATACGCGGCGCAGCGGGACGATTACCCGGTTTCACCGCCGTTACCGTCGCATGTTGGTCAATCACCACCTGTTCCAGCCCCAGCGCACGCAGCTCGGCCGCCAGCAGTTCCGCCATCGCGTGCTGGCTCGGGGTACTGGGCAGAGTGGTCGATTTCGCATCACTCTGACTGCTGACGGCGAGGTAACGGAAAAAGCGCTCGGTAAGTTGCGTCTCAAGTTTGTCGGTCATCACTATTCCTTATTAGTCAGCCACGGGCAGGGTTCGCTATGGTGCCGAATCGTGCTATCAATGAAGCATCTGAATGATTCATTTAGGTATTCTGATCACCGGAAGTCAATACAAAGCGAGGATGATAATGAAAATGAAGATAGCCACCTTAGCGCTTGTTACGGCTGGGATGACGCTGGCGGCCAGCGTGAACGCCAAAACGCTGGTCTACTGCTCAGAAGGATCGCCAGAGAATTTCAACCCGCAACTCTATACCTCGGGCACCAGCGTAGACGCCAGCGCGGTGCCGGTATTTAACCGCCTGGTGGACTTTAAGGCCGGTACTACTGAACTGGTCCCCAGCCTGGCGGAAAGCTGGGAGATCAGCCCCGACGGCACGGTTTATACCTTCCATCTGCGTAAAAACGTCAAATTCCAGAGCAACAAACAGTTTAAACCGACGCGCGACTTCAACGCAGACGATGTCATCTTCTCTTTTATGCGCCAGATGGACCCGAAAAATCCCTACCACAACGTCTCGGGCGGCACCTATTCCAACTTCGAAAGCCTGGAGCTGTCGACACTGATTAAACAGATTGAACGGGTGGATGACCATACGGTGCGCTTCACGCTGTCGCACCCGGAAGCGCCGTTTCTGGCCGATCTTGGCTGGTACTTTGCCTCGATTCATTCGGCTGAATATGCCGATAGCATGCTGAAAGCCGGTACGCCGGAGAAGGTCGACATGAACCCTATCGGCACCGGGCCGTTTGAGCTGGTGCAGTACCAGAAGGACTCACGCATTCTCTACAAGGCCTTCCCACAATACTGGCAGGGCAAGGCAAAGCTGGATCGGCTGGTGTTCAGCATCACTCCGGATGCCTCGGTGCGTTATGCCAAGCTGGAGAAGAACGAATGCCAGGTGATGCCGTTCCCCAATCCGGCCGATCTGGAAAAAATGCGCGCCAACCCGGATATCACCCTGGAACAGAAAGCCGGGCTGAATACCGGTTTCCTGGCGTTTAATACCACCAAAGCGCCAACCGACAAGGTGGAAGTCCGTCAGGCACTGGCGATGGCGATCAACAAACCAGCGATCATCGAGGCGATTTTTAAAGGCACCGGCACGGTAGCAAAAAACATTCTGCCGCCGGGCGTCTGGAGCGCCGACAAAGATCTGAAAGATTACGACTACGATCCGGAAAAAGCCAAAGCGTTACTGCAACAGGCCGGGGTCAAACCGGGTACCGAGATTGCGCTGTGGGCGATGCCGGTGCAGCGGCCCTACAATCCCAATGCCCGCCGCATGGCCGAGATGATCCAGTCAGACTGGGCGAAAGTCGGTATTAAAGCCAATATTATCAGCTATGAGTGGGGCGAATACCTGAAACGGGTCCGCAGCGGTGAGCATCAGGCGGCATTAATGGGCTGGACCACCGCCACCGGCGACCCGGACAACTTCTTTGGCCCGCTCTACAGCTGCACCTCGGCGCAGGGCGGATCGAACTCGTCAAAATGGTGCTATCAGCCGTTTGAGAAGTTAATCACCGCCGCCCGCGCCGAACCGGATCAGGGCAAGCGCACCGCGATGTATCTGCAGGCGCAGCAGATAATGCACGATCAAATGCCGGCAGTGATGATTGCCCACTCGACCATTTTTGAGCCGGTGCGCAAATCGGTCAGCGGCTATCAGGTTGATCCGTTTGGCAAACACATTTTCTACCAGGTCGATATCAAACAGTAAGAAGCTACGGCCCGGCTCTGCAACGTAACGCCCGCCAGTGGGGGCGTTACGGCCTCAGCCGCCGATCCCACGCAGTTGCTGATCGATTTCAGTTAACCGCTGCTGTAAAAACTCCACAAACAGCGTCAGCGCAGCGGTGCGCTGACGACCCGACACCGTCTGCAGTTGCAGCGTCCGCTGGCTGAGCTGATCGACGCCCATCGACCGCAGCACCAGGTTCTGTGCCTGGTGTTCAAACAGCAGGGTAAAGGCGCTACAAATCGTCACCGCCTGCGGCGTGCGCAGCAAAAAATGATACAGCGTGGCGAAGTAATCGCAGGTCAGCACCGGCTCGACCACGCAACCGCTCATCTGACAGGAGAGATCAAACAGTTGCCGCACCGTGGTGTGCTGGCCCGGCAGTGCCAGCGGCCAGCGTGGCAGATCGGCCAGCGTAACCTGGCGTGACGCCAGCGGGTGACTCTGATGCATCGCCAGCAGCACCGGCGCGGGCCATGAGCCGAGCACTTCAACACTGCGCTCCGGATGCAGGCTGAACTGCAACGCAACGTCGCATTCACCAGCCCGCACCGCTTCGGCCACGCCCTGCGAGTGGGTCACATTCAGGGCAAACAGCACGCCAGGATTCGCCTGCCGAAAATCGGACAGCAGGCCCGGCAGCAGGCTGAACGCCATGCCATCGGTACAGGCGATACGGATCCGGGTGCGGCGCACCGCTTTCAGTCCCTTAATCTCCGCCAGCGCATATTCCATATCCAGCTGACTCTTGCGCACATGATGCGCAAAAATTTCACCAGCTTCATTCAGCACCATTCCGCGCGCATGCCGCTCAAACAGCGGCACGCCCACCTGCGCCTCCAGCCGCTGAATCTGACGGCTGATGGCCGATACCGCGACAAACAGCTGTTCACTGGCGGCGCTGAGCGATCCGCAATTCACCACCGCCAGAAAATAGCGGATTTCACTGCTCAACATGGAGACTCCTCCGCCACAGGGACGCATTAAAAAGGGGCATGCCTCAGGATCGGGCAGAACTTTGTTGCTTTAAAAGCAAAGCTAACTCGATAAATTGATAATTGTGGCAAAGGCCGAAGTTTGTCAAAGATAACTGACGATTAAAAAAAACAAACAGGGCAAACATGACAGAGCAACAGGCGGTAGACCAGGCGATGAACTATTTCGACAGCGGGGCGTTTCAGCAGCTGCTGGCCCGACGCATCGCCTGTGTAACGGAGAGTCAGCATCCGCAGCGTCAGGCCGGGCTGCAACACTATCTGCAGGCTGAGATTGGACCGCAGCTTGAGGCGCTGGGTTTTACGCTGCATCCTTTCGATAATCCCCAGCCGGGCAGTCCGCCGTTTCTGATTGCGGTGCGTATCGAGGACCCGACGCAGCCGACGCTGCTCTGTTACGGGCATGGCGATGTAGTGTATGGCGATGAGGAGAACTGGCGTCCCGGACTGTCACCGTGGCAGCTGACTGCGGAAGGCGATCGCTGGTATGGCCGTGGCAGCGCAGACAACAAAGGCCAGCACTGTATCAACCTGGCGGCGCTGGAACAGGTGATGGCGGCGCGGGGCGGCAGGCTGGGCTTTAACTGCAAAATTCTGTTTGAGATGGGTGAAGAGATCAGCTCGCCGGGGCTGGCGCAGATTTGTCAGCAGCAGCAGGCGCTGCTGGCGGCCGATCTGTTTATCGCTTCAGACGGCCCGCGGCTCAACGCCGTGCGGCCGACACTGTTCCTCGGTTCACGCGGCGCGGCCAACTTTCGCCTGACCATTACCGCGCGCGATAACGCCTACCACTCAGGTAACTGGGGCGGGCTGTTAAGCAACCCCGGCACCCAGCTGGCGAATGCGCTGGCATGTCTGGTAAATGCGCAGGGCGTGTTGCAGGTGGCGGCGCTGAAACCCGACTCCCTGACCCCGGCAGTGCGCGACATCCTCAGCGATATCGACGTCGGCGGCATGCCTGGCGATCCGGCGCTGGCTGAAAACTGGGGTGAACCCGGTTTAACCGCGGCTGAACGGTTGTATGGCTGGAACACGCTGGAAGTCCTGGCGTTTGAAACCGGGAATCCGGCGCAGCCGATGAATGCGATTCCCGGCCGCGCCACGGCGGTCTGTCAGCTGCGCTTTGTGGTCGGCACCGACTGGCAGAACCTGGTGCAGCACGTTGAACAGCATCTGCGCCAGCACGGTTTCGACAATGTCAGCGTAGAGTTTCTGCGTGGCTCGCCGGCCACCCGGCTCAATCCGCAGGATCCGCTGGTGGAGTGGGCGCTCAACAGTCTGGCCCACAGCAGTGGCAAAAAACCGGCGCTGCTGCCTAACCTCGGCGGATCGCTGCCCAATGAGGTGTTTGCCGATATCCTTGGTCTGCCAACCCTGTGGGTGCCGCACTCCTATCCGGCCTGTGGCCAGCACGGCGTCAATGAACACATGCTGACCTCGATTGCCCGCGAAGGACTGGCGATCATGACCCGGCTGTTCTGGCAGCTGGGTGAAGAGGGCCAGCAACTGCTCGCCCGCCACCGCAACTGGCAGGAGAGTGGTCAATGAGCAGCATCGCGCAAAGCCGTCCACAGCTCAGGCCGAGCCTGCATAAAACGCTGTTTGCCACCTGTATCGGTAACGCGCTGGAGTGGTTTGATATCGCCGTCTATGGCTTTTTCGCCAGTTACATCGCCCACGCATTCTTTCCGGTCAGCGATCCGTCGGTTTCACTGCTGCTGACCTTTGGCAGCTTCGGCATCGCCTTTCTCATCCGTCCGCTGGGAGCGCTGGTGTTAGGAAACTACGCCGACCGTCATGGCCGTAAAAAGGCGCTGCTGCTGTCGATCAATCTGATGATGCTGGGTGGGGCGATCATTACCTTTATGCCGGGTTACGCCACGATCGGACTGGCCGCGCCGCTACTGATCATCCTGGCGCGGCTGATTCAGGGTTTCTCCGCCGGCGGCGAATTTGGCAGTTCCACCGCTTTTCTGGTGGAGCATTTCCCGGAGCGTAAGGCGTTTATTGCCAGCTGGCAGTTCGCCACGCAGGGAGCCAGCACGCTGATGGCGTCGGCGTTTGGCCTCGGCCTGACGCAGTGGCTCAGCGAAAGTGAAATTCAGGCGTGGGGCTGGCGCATTCCGTTCGCCTTTGGCTTGTTGATTGGTCCGCTGGGGGTCTATATTCGCCGCCACGTGCACGAGCCCGCCAGTTTCGTCGCACAGGAAAAACATGCCGCGCCGCTGAAGACTCTGTTTGGCCGCCAGAAGGCGCTGATCACCCTGGCGATTGGGCTGATGGTCATTTCGACCGCCATCAACTACATGCTGAACTACATCCCGACCTATGCCACCAAAACGCTGCATTTATCGGGCTCGGTGGCGTTTACCGCAACCCTGGTGGCCGGGATCATCCTGACGGTCGTCACCCCGATAATGGGATTGTGGGCCGAGCGTGTAGGGCGATTGCCCCTGATGGGGGGATCGCTGTTACTGCTGATGGTCACCATCTATCCGGCGTTTAAAGCGATGATCGATCACACCACACCGACCACGCTGATTTTGCTGGTGGCGTGGATGGCGCTGCTGAAGTCGGTTTACTTCTCGACGGTGCCGTCGGTGATGGCCGATCTGTTTCCTGCCACCACCCGGGCCAGCGGCATGGCGATCAGTTATAACGTGGCGGTGACGGTATTCGGCGGCTTTGCACCGTTGATTTGTAGCCTGCTGATCCAGGTCACTGGCAGCAGCCTGGCACCGGGCTATTACCTTATGGCCGTCGCGGTGCTGAGTGGAATTGCGCTGTTACGCAGCAGTAAGCGGCTGGGATAACAAAACGGGCCGTCACTGCGGCCCGTTTTACCGGCTTAGCTGAACTGCAGATAGGCAACGTGGGTCTGCAGGAACTCTTCCAGCCCATGTTTGCCGTCGGCCCCGCCAACGCCTGATTTACGCCAGCCAGCATGAAAGCCCTGCATCGCCTCGAAGTTTTCGCGGTTAACGTAGGTTTCGCCAAACTTCAGCTGACGCAGCGCCTTCATGGTGGTGTTGATATCCCGGGTATAGAGCGAAGAGGTCAGGCCATACTGGCAGTCGTTAGCCAGCGCGATCGCCTCGTCCAGCGTTTTGAAGCGCATCACCGGCAACACCGGACCAAAAATCTCCTCCTGCATGATCTCCATCTCCTGACGTACCCCGGTGATCAGCGTCGGCTCAAAAAAGAAGCCCTGATCGCCGACCCGTTTGCCGCCCAGTACCACCGTTGCGCCAGCCGCAACCGCATTGGCCACTTTCTGTTCGACACGCTGCAGGGCCGCGGCGTTAATCAGCGGTCCCATATCAATATCGCTGTGCTGAGCCGGATCGCCCAGTTTCACCTGCCGGAAGGCGGCGGTCAGCGCGGCGATAAAGCGATCGTAAATGCCGTCCTGCACATAGACGCGCTCCGCACAGTTACACACCTGGCCACTGTTGATCATCCTTGAGCTGACGATTGCCCGCACCGCCAGGTCGATATCAGCATCATCCATCACAATCGCCGGGGCTTTCCCTCCCAGCTCCAGCGACACTTTGGTCACATTTTTCGCCGCAGCCTGCATGGTGGCAACGCCAGCACCGACGCTGCCGGTCAGGCTGACCAGGCCGACCTTAGGATTCGCCGCCAGCTCCTGTCCGACTTCCGGACCGTAGCCATAAACGAAATTGATCACCCCGGCTGGCAGGCCCAGGGTGTGTAAAATATCGGCGAATATCGCGGCGTTATTTGGCGTCAGTTCGCTGGGTTTGATCACAATAGTATTGCCGGTAATCAGTGCCGGTGCCGCTTTGCGTGCAATCAGGAAGAACGGGAAGTTCCACGGTAAAATGCCGGTGGTGACGCCGATGGCCTTTTTAAACAGGAAGATATTTTCGTTTGGCCGATCGCTGTTGATGATTTCACCCTCATAGCGTCGCGCCCACTCAGCCATATAGTCGAGGTAATCCGCGGTAAACAGCACTTCGGTCTGCGCCAGCCCCTGGGTTTTGCCACCTTCAGCCACAATGGTGGCCGTCAGTTGCGGTTCACGTGCGCGGATCGCCGTGGCGATTTTGTGCAGCCAGACGCCACGTGCAACCGCAGGCAACGCTTCCCACTGCGGCTGCGCCGCTTCGGCGGCGAGGATCGCGCGTTGTGCATCTGCGGCGCTGCCCTGCGGAATACGCGACAGCAGCGCTTCGGTGGCCGGATTAATCACCTCAATCCACTTATCGTTGTGATCGGCGACAAACTCGCCATTGATGTAATGTTGATGATGTGTTGTCATTCGCAGGTCTCTCCGCTATCGGTGCGTTGCAATAATGTAATTAAAGAGTGAGGCAGATCCGGCGGAGCGACCTTTAGCTGATTGCCAGCAGCGTAAGGCGGCTGGCAACCAATCACAGATATCGGCGCGTTTTACGGCAAAAACGGCAAATTGTTGTAGATTTAACAGAGCGAAGAGGTAAAAAGAGGGGGACATCATGGCAAACGGATGGGCGTCTGAAGGCGCCGTGCAGGAGCAGATCGACAGCACCGTTAACGACGGCATCGAACGTGTCCGGCAATCAATCGGCCACGGCGAAAGCGCCACCGAATGTGAACTCTGTGGCGAACCGATTCCCGAGGCGCGCCGTAAGGCGCTGAAAGGCGTGCGCTACTGCGTTTCCTGTCAGGAGAAAATCGACAAACAGCAGCAGAACAGCAGTTTATATAACCGTCGTGGCAGTAAAGATAGCCAGTTACGTTAGATGTCAGGACCCTGGCATCGCCAGACCGCTGCCAATAAACCACGCCAGAAAGCCGACGCCCGCCACGATGATGGCGATAGGAAAGAGGATTCCAATTCTCATGATTTTCCTGCTGCAAACAGAGGGGAGTGTAAGGCGGGCGATCTTATCACGACAGGTGCAAGACTGCGCGGTGGGTTTTCAGCAGGGTAAAGAGCTGGAACTGGGTCGCGTCATTCACCTCACGCAGCAGTTCACCCTTGTTGAACACGATGTGGTGAATGTGACCCAGCTGACGCCACACCACAATCGCTGAGGCGATCAACGCGCAGTGCTGTTCCGCCTGAATACATTCAAGGGTCGCGTACTGCGCATCCTCCAGCCCATTCACAAATACCTTTATCGCCTCGGCCGGCAGAATCGCCCGCAGGTCATCCAGCATCACCTGACTGACTGAACGTGAAAGAAACAGTGTTAACCACTTAGTCGTCATCCCAATCCCTGAATTCGATCAATTTTCCCCAGTTTATACGACCCTGGCCGCCGTAAGGAAAGGCTTCTTTGTTGTTTTGCCAAAATGATCGTGCGCATGGCAGCCAGATCGATAATGTGCTGCGCCACACAGCAAAAAAACAAAAAACATAGAATAATAAACCACTTAAGCGGAAAGCCATCCGGCACTCTGACAAAGATGAATTTGTGATCCTTAACGGGAATAACGCGGAGATTTTGCCAACAGGCGGCGGCATCCGGCATTCATTCAAAGGCTGAGGAATTCCTGCAAACCGTAGACTGCCTGCTAAGCGGAAATCGTTGGGTTTCCGTCAGGCCTCAACCTAACCAGGAAAAAACAATGAACAGTGCCATTATTGCCGGCATCTTCTGGCATTTTGTCGGAGCTGCCAGTGCCGCGTGTTTCTACGCGCCGTTTAAACAGGTGAAAAGATGGTCATGGGAAACCATGTGGTCGGTCGGTGGCCTGATGTCGTGGCTGATCCTGCCGTGGGTGGTGAGTGCGATTTTGCTGCCCGACTTCCGCGCTTATTACAGCAGCTTTAGTCTGGCGCAGCTGCTGCCGGTGTTTCTGTTCGGCGCCATGTGGGGCGTGGGCAACATCAACTACGGCCTGACCATGCGCTATCTCGGCATGTCGATGGGGATTGGCATCGCCATTGGCATCACGCTGGTGGTCGGCACCCTGATGACGCCGCTGCTGCAGGGCCGCTTTGGTGAGCTGTTTGCCTCTGCCGGTGGACGCTTAACTCTGCTGGGCGTGCTGGTGGCGCTGGTTGGCGTGGCGATCGTCTCGCGTGCTGGCCTGCTGAAAGAGCGGGCGCTGGGGATTAACGCGCAGGAATTTAATCTGAAGAAAGGGCTGGTGCTGGCGGTGATGTGCGGTATTTTCTCTGCCGGGATGTCATTCGCTATGGATGCGGCGAAACCGATGCACCAGGCGGCGGCGCAGCTGGGTATCGATCCGCTGTATGTCGCGCTACCGAGCTACGTGGTGATTATGGGCGGCGGGGCGCTGGTCAACCTGGCCTTCTGTTTCTACCGGCTGGCAACCCGGCCAGAGCTGTCAGTGCGCAAGGATCTCTCGGTGGCGAAACCGCTGCTGCTGGCGAACGTCGCCTTTGCCGTGCTCGGCGGCACCATGTGGTATCTGCAATTCTTCTTCTACGCCTGGGGCCATGCGCGTATTCCGGCGCAGTATGATTACGTCAGCTGGATGCTGCACATGAGTCTTTACGTGCTGTGCGGCGGGCTGGTCGGCTTACTGATGAAAGAGTGGAAGTCAGTGGGGCGTCGGCCGGTCGGGGTGTTATCGATTGGTTGTGTGGTGATCATTATCGCAGCCAACATCGTTGGGCTCGGCATGGCCGCCTGATCGGATCAGCGGAAAACTGCGCAATGCGAGCCTGCATCCCAGGCTCGCATTATTGCGATTCGGTGTCGGTATTTTTCAGCGTCTGCCCGGATGAGATAAAACGCTGACGCCAGGCGCTGGGGGTCAGGCCGGTATCGCGGGTAAACACCACCGAAAAATAGTTACTGTCATCAAAGCCGCAGCGGGCGGCCACTTCACCAATCAGACAATCCTGGGTGCGCAGCAAATACTTCGCCTGACAGAGCTGGAGCTGACGCAGATAATGTCCGATCGTCATGCCGGTCTGCTGACGAAATAGCTGCCTGAGCGCCCGCTCGTTCAGCTGGTTATGCTGGCAAAATTCGGCCAGATCAAACGGACGGGCAATCGCGCCCTGTAATGCCGACATCAGCAAATCTAACTGTTCACCTTCCGGCAACGCCCACGGGCGATCGGCGGCATAGCCATGACGGCGCAGGATCAGCGCCAGCTGCAAAAACAGTGCTTCTGATAGCTGCACCGACAGCGGATCGCTTTTGCGGCTTTCACGCTCCAGCTGACCAATCACCCCGCGCGCCAGCGCCATGCCGCGCGTGGTCAGACGCCAGCAGCCGGGTGCATCAGCGCCTTGCGGCGGCAACAGCTGATTCCAGTCGAGCCCGAGGCTAAAGCGGTCACGGCAGTAGAGGATATTATCCAGCACCAGATCGTTGACGCTGTCATAGCTGTGGCAGTCACTGTCGCGGATATAAAAAACGTCGCCACAGGTAATCAGCCACGGGCGATCGTTGAGGACGTGCAGGCCGTTGCCGCGCCAGACAATCACGATTTCGCTGAATTCGTGTCGGTGCGGCGGGAAAGAAGGTTGGGGCATCCGTTCGGCTACCGCCACCGGTAAGCTGGTGGCAGGAAAATAATCATCCCGGCTGAGTATCAACGCCATACTGTGCTCCTTTACCCCATCTGCTGGCGCTCCGCTCGCGGCGCGCAACCAAATTCGCGCCTGAACAGGGTGGAGAAGTGGTTGCTGTCACCAAATCCACATTGAAAGGCGATATCCGTAATGCGTATATCACTGTGACGCAGTAAATGCCGCGCCTGCAACAACCGCAACCGATTCAGATAACGCTGCGGTGTGCTGCCGGTTTGTTGCTTCATCTGCCGATGCAGCGTGCGCAGCGACAGGGAAAAACGGTCGGCCAGCTGATCCCAGACGATCTCATCACTGTAATGATCGTTCAGCCAGTCAAGCAAGCGATGCAGTCGCGCTTCCTGATCCTGGCTCTGCTCGTCACGACACGCTTCACGTAACAGCACCAGCAGTTGTAAAAACAGCTGCTCCTGGCGTGCCTGCTTCTCCAGCGACCAGGTATCATCCTGGCGCATCTGGCTTGCCACGCTCAGCGCCTGACTCATCACTTTATGATTGATGCGCCAGTGCGACGCATACTGTCCATCCTTGTCACAGGGCAGCAGCGCCTGTAGTCCGGAAAGAAAACGGAAAGCGCCGGGGCTGCGGTACAGCACGTTAGTCAGGCAGAGATTCTCGGTCTGCTCATACAGATGACGGTCGTGGTCGCGGACAAAACAGACGCAGCCGGCGCACAGTGTTTGCGGCTGACCGTTAAACACATGTATGCCCGACCCGTGCTCAACCAGCACAATTTCATGAAAATCATGATGATGCTCCGGGAAGGCCTGCTGCGGAACGCGCGGCTCAATGGCTATCGCGTAATCGCCTTCAGGGAAAAAATCCGCACTGTGCAAAATGGTCATCGTCGCCTCTCGCTACTGTTAACAAAGCTGTAACGGAGTCTAAACAGGACGTGGCTACCTTACCTTGAATTTTCCGCTCATCTCAGCAGGAATCCTGCTGATTATTCAAGAAATCCTCAGCAGTTAATAAATTTGCGGCAGGGGTCACATCGCCCCGGCTGCCGTCTCTGTGATCTCTCTCACTAAGTTCTTTGCAAGTCTGCCAGCGGAGGGGGGCTGCTGGCACTGTCGGGAAGGTGGCAGCCCGCCAGGATTTCTACTCTGTGACCATCAAATCACAGGAAAAAATGCTGCCATGACCACGCGAAATATTGTTGCTATCGATCTCGGCGCATCCAGCGGACGGGTAATGCTCGCACACTGGGATGCCGCACAGCGCCACCTCAGTCTGCGGCAGGTCCGGCGTTTCGCAAATACCCGTCAGCGCCGTGCCGGCTATGACTGCTGGGATGTGGCGCTGCTGGAGCAGGAAATCCGTGCCGGTCTGGCGCAGCTGGATGCAGAAGGCGTGGTGCCGGACAGCATCGGGATTGATACCTGGGGCGTGGATATGGTGCTGCTGGATGCCTGTGGCGAGCAGGTCGGCGAAGCCGTCAGCTACCGTGATGCCCGTACCCACGGCCTGATGGAGCAGGCGCAGCGCGATCTGAGCCACAGCGCGATCTATGCCCGCACCGGCATTCAGTTCCTGCCGTTTAATACGCTGTATCAGATGCGCGCACTGCATCAGCAGCAGCCCGACTGGCAGGCCCGCGTCGCACACGCACTGATGATCCCGGACTATCTGCACTATCGCCTGACCGGTAATCTCAACTGGGAATATACCAACGCCACTACCACGCAGATGCTGAATATCGACAGCGGCGAATGGGATCGCGAGCTGCTGGGCTGGGCCGGTGTTGATGCGGCCTGGTTCGGCCAGCCACGGGCACCCGGCAACACGGTCGGCCACTGGCATAACGCCCACGGCGCGGCGATTCCGGTGATTGCCGTCGCCACCCACGACACCGCCAGCGCGGTGGTGGCGACGCCGCTGATGCAGGAAGATGCCGCCTATCTCAGTTCCGGCACCTGGTCGTTAATGGGCTTTGAAAGCCTGCAACCTTACGCGTCGGAGGCGGCGTTACGGGCCAACATTACCAATGAAGGCGGCGCTGAAGGCTACCGCGTGCTGAAGAACATCATGGGATTATGGTTGCTGCAGCGCGTCTGTGATGAGCTACATATCGACGATCTCAGCCAGCTGATCGACCAAACCGAACGGCAACCGGCCTGCGTGTCGCTGATCAGCCCGAACGATGCGCGCTTCATCAATCCGGACAGCATGGTCAATGAAATCCAGAACGCCTGCGCAGAGCAGGGCATGCCGGTGCCGCAATCCGCCGCCGCGCTGGCACGCTGCATTTTTGACAGCCTGGCGCTGCTCTACCGTGAAGTGATCGCCGAACTGGCGCAGCTGCGCGGTAAACCTTTCCGGCAACTGCATGTGGTCGGCGGCGGCAGCCAGAACCACTTTCTCAATCAACTGTGCGCCGATGCCTGTCAGATTCCGGTGCTGGCCGGACCGATTGAAGCCTCAACCTTGGGCAACGTGGGATGTCAGCTGATCGCGCTCGGCGAACTGACCGATGTGGCCGATTTCCGCTGCTGCGTGGTCAACAATTTTCCGCTCACAACCTTTGAACCGCAAACAAATAGCGCCTTTGGTGCCAGTCAGGCACGTTTCACGGCGCTGAGCCAACCCGCTAAGGAACTCGCTTATGACTAAGCAGATTGAACAGGCTTTTGAACTGGCTAAACAACGCTACGCCGACATTGGGGTGGATGTTGAACAGGCCATCCGTCAGCTGGATGCGATTCCGGTCTCAATGCACTGCTGGCAGGGGGATGATGTGCGGGGCTTCGAAAACCCGCAGGGCGCATTAACCGGCGGTATTCAGGCGACCGGCAACTATCCGGGACGCGCCCGTAATGCCGGTGAACTGCGTAACGATATCGACAAAGCGATGTCGCTGATCCCCGGCGCGAAACGACTCAATCTGCACGCCATCTATCTGGAAAGTGACAAACCGGTGGCGCGTGATGAGATTGAGCCGGAACACTTTGCCAACTGGGTCAGCTGGGCCAAAGAGCATAAGCTGGGACTCGACTTCAATCCCAGTTGCTTTTCACATCCGCTGAGTGCCGACGGTTTCACCCTGTCACATGCTGATAAAACCATTCGTCAGTTCTGGATCGATCACTGTAAAGCCAGCCGCCGGGTTTCCGCCTCGTTTGGTGAGCAGCTGGGCACCCCGTCGGTGATGAATATCTGGGTGCCCGACGGAATGAAAGATATCACCATCGATCGGCTGGCACCGCGCCAGCGACTGATGAGCGCGCTGGATGAAATCATCGCCGAAAAACTGAATCCACAGCATCACATCGATGCGGTGGAGAGCAAGCTGTTTGGTATCGGCGCTGAAAGCTACACCGTGGGCTCCAACGAGTTTTTCCTCGGTTACGCGGCCAGCCGTCAGACCGCGCTGACGCTGGATGCCGGCCACTTCCATCCGACTGAAGTGATCTCCGATAAAATCTCCGCCGCCATGCTCTACGTGCCGCGTCTGTTGCTGCACGTCAGCCGGCCGGTGCGCTGGGACAGCGATCACGTGGTGCTGCTCGATGATGAGACCCAGGCGATCGCCAGTGAGATTGTTCGCCATCAGCTGTTTGACAAAGTGCACATCGGGCTCGACTTCTTTGATGCCTCGATCAACCGCATTGCAGCCTGGGTCATCGGCACCCGCAACGCCAAAAAAGCGCTGCTGCGCGCCCTGCTGGAACCGACCGATCGCCTGCGCCAGGTCGAAGCGGCAGGCGATTACACCGCCCGACTGGCGCTGCTGGAAGAGCAGAAATCACTGCCGTGGCAGGCGATCTGGGAAGCGTGGTGCCTGCGCCACGACGTGCCAGCCGATGCCAGCTGGCTGAGCGATGTCCGTCACTACGAACAACACATCTTGAGCCAACGTTAAGGATTTCACTATGCAAAGCATTCTTTCTTCCTGGTTTGTTAAGGGAATGGTCAAAGCCACCAGTGATATGTGGCTGAAGGGCTGGGATGAGCGTAACGGTGGGAACGTCAGTCTGCGTCTGCTGGAGGAGGAGGTGAAACCTTTTGCGGCCGATTTCTATCCGGAGCCGCGCTGCATTGAACTGACACAGCCGGCGCCTGCGCTGGCAAACTGCTGGTTCCTGGTGACCGGATCGGGCAAGTTCTTCCGCAACGTGCAACTCGATCCCGCCGATTGCCTGGCGCTGCTGCAGGTCGATGACAAAGGACTCTCATTCAAAATTCACTGGGGGCTGTCGAATGGCGGCCTGCCAACCTCTGAACTCGCCTCACACTTCCAGTCGCACGGCGTGCGTAAAGCGGTCAGCAACGGCGCTGATCGGGTGATCATGCATTGCCACGCCACCCATTTTATGGCGTTAAGTTATGTGGTTGAACTGGATTCGGCGCGCTTTACCCGCTTGCTGTGGGAAGGCAGCACGGAATGTCTGGTGGTATTCCCGGATGGCGTCGGCATTCTGCCGTGGATGGTGCCCGGCACTGACGGTATCGGGGCCGCCACGGCGGAGCAGATGCAGTCGCATAGCCTGGTAATGTGGCCGTTCCACGGCATCTTTGGCAGCGGGCCGACCCTGGATGAAACCTTTGGCCTGATCGATACCGCCGAAAAATCCTCTGAAGTGATCGTAAAGGTGCTGTCTATGGGTGGCATCCGCCAGAGTATCACTACCGAACAACTGGTGGCGCTGGGTGAACGCTTCGGGGTCAATCCGTGGCAGGCTGCGCTGGATGTGGGGCCTGCCAATGCTTCGTAGAGCCTTTGTGATGCAGGTGAATGCGGATTGCCACGCCGAATATCAGCGACGCCACTCGCCGATCTGGCCGGAGCTGGCAGAAACGCTGAAGGCACACGGGGCGCACAACTATGCTATCTGGCTGGATGCGGAGCGTAATCTGCTGTTTGCCAGCGTTGAGATTGAGTCGGAAGCGCGCTGGGAGGCGGTTGCCCGCACCGAAGTGTGTCAGCGCTGGTGGGCATCAATGAAAGACCTGATGCCGTCAAATCAGGACAACAGTCCGATAAGTCAGCCGTTAAAGCCGGTTTTCTTCCTCGAATGAGGACGGCCTGAAAAGCAACAAGGGCGGCAATCGCCGCCCTGATTTTATTTACGCTTTATGCTGACAGAGTCCGGTCAGCGTCGGCCACATCGCCATCAGTGTATCAATGATGCTGTCGAGATCGTCCCGCTGCACCCCTTCACGCGCCCGCACCGACATGCCCTGCAGCATACAGCCCAGATAGCGCGCGAGCGCCGCGATATTCACTGATTCGCTCAGTTCACCACGCTGCTGGCGGGTCAGCAGAAAGTCGCTAAGCGTACTCTCCTGCGACTGATGCTGCTGCTGCAACATGCTGGCGATCTCGGCAGAAGCCGCTGACAGGGTGGTGGAGGTGCAGATAAAGAAACAGCCGCCGGGCGAATCGCGATCGGTAAAGCAGGCGGCGGTTGCACGGAAATAACCCTCGATCGCCTGATCGACCGGCAACGCATCATTGCCGAGCGCCGCGTCACGCCAGGCACTGAATTTCTCCACGTAGCGCTCCATCGCGGCCCGGAACAACCCCTCTTTATTGACAAACTCGGCGTAGAGCGTGGGCGCTTTCGCCCCGGTTGCCGCTACCAGATCGGCCAGCGAGGTCCCCTCATAACCGTGGGTCCAGAACAGGGTAAGCGCTTTATCGAGCGCAGTTTCACGGTCGAAAACTTTTGGCCGACCGCGGCACTTCTTCACATCGCAATCCTGAACCTGGCTCATATATCCTCACGGGTTGTGAAACACCCTATTAAATTACCGATCATTAATAAATTGTGCAAGGGCTGGCGCATTCTGCGCTGAAGGCGGTTGCCATTTTGTGCGACGGCGCGCGGATATCGCCCCTAAGGTTAAGTGAAAAAGGGAGCTGAAGCCCATAATCACGCCACTTCGCGAATAAAATAACGCTCATTAAATAAATATTGACGGCTGACCACAATCGGGCCTATCATTTAGTTAATGATCGTTAATTAAATAACGACACACATTTTTCCACTACCGAATATTGAGAGAGCAACCTATGAAAAGCATCAAACTGAGTCTGGCCGCGCTGGCACTTT
Organism: Pantoea brenneri; assembly: GCF_038594305.1. NCBI lineage: Bacteria > Pseudomonadati > Pseudomonadota > Gammaproteobacteria > Enterobacterales > Erwiniaceae > Pantoea > Pantoea brenneri. The sequence goes on from NZ_JBCGBG010000001.1 coordinate 1,106,814, forward strand.
CTACCCTGACATTTGGCGCATTCGCCGCTGATCAGGTCAGCAGCGACCCAATCAACCAGCAGCCGGTTGGCACCATTTCTGTCCAGGGCGGCAGCAACCTCAATTCGCTTGAAGCGCAGTTAAATGCCAAAGCGGATGAAGCGGGTGCCAAATCATTCCGTATCACCTCAACCAGTGGTCAGAACAAATTGCACGGCACCGCCGTGATTTATCAGTAATTAACTGTTGAGAAGGGGTTCGTTATGAAAAGTATCAGTATGATGGTGGTGGCTGCGCTACTCGGCAGCCTCTCCTTTGCCAGCGTGGCGGCTCAGCAGGTCACTCAATCGCCGCTCGATCAGCAAAAAATTGGCGTGATCAGCGCGACAGGTAGCACCAACCTGACCTCGCTGGAACAGCAACTGTCAGACCGGGCCAGCGATGTCGGTGCAAAGTCTTTCCGCATCACTTCGACCTCTGGCAACAACAACCTGCATGGCACCGCAGTCATCTATAAGTAAACCGCAGTCATTTATAAATAAGATGAAACAGGCTTCAGGTAACCACTTATCTGAAGCCTTTTTTCTAGCCGTTACTGCGTAATTGCGGGTAGCGGCGGAAGATATAGACACACCACAACAGCGCGACCAGACCGATCATCCCACCGACATTGCCCACATCCGCCATTTGCAGATGCAGACTGACCTGATTACCCAACAGCGCACCTGCGCCAATGCCGATATTATAAATACCCGACATCAGCGACATCGCAACGTCTGTGGCATCAGGCGCCAGTGATAGCACCCGTACCTGCATGCCCAGGCCAATCATCATCATCGCCATTCCCCAGATCACACACAGGGTGGAGATTGCAGCAGGACGGACCGCAGCAAAAATCAGCAGTCCCATGCAAAGTGTAATCAGCGCGATGGCGGCGATCAGCAGACCAGAGGGGAATTTATTACCCAGCGAACTGAACAGTACGCTGCCGATAATGCCGGCCGATCCGAACAGCAGCAGCAATAGGGTGGTGAAGTTCTCACCCGAGTGGGCCACCGCCTGCATAAAGGGTTCGATATAGCTATAAGCGGTGTAGTGCGCGGTCACCACCAGCGTCACCAGCAGATACATACTGACTAACGCCGGGCGACGGAACAGCATCGGCACGCTGCTCAGTGAACCGGTATGTTCACTCGGCAGACGCGGCAGGATCCGCACCAGCATAATCATCAGCACCAGCGCCGAGAGGCCAATGGCACCAAAGGTGGTACGCCAGCCGAGATACTGACCCACCACGCGGCCAATCGGCACGCCCAGCACCATCGCAAGCGCCGTACCGGTTGCCAGCATGCTCAGCGCCTGGGTTTTCTTGCCCGCCGGGGCGACGCGGATCGCCAGCGATGCGGTGATCGACCAGAACACCGCGTGCGACAGCGCGATACCGATACGCGAGACGATCAGCGAACGGAAGTCCCACGCCACGGTTGACAGCACATGGCTGATGATAAAAATCAGGAACAGCACGCCGAGCAGCATTCGTCGCTCAATATTGCGGGTCAGCAGCATCAGCGGCAGCGAGAGCAGCGCCACCACCCAGGCATAGATGGTGAGCATAATGCCGACATCAGCGGTCTGCATCGAGAAATCAGCTGCGATATCCGATAGCAGGCCAACCGGCACAAATTCGGTGGTGTTGAAAACAAAAGCGGCAATAGCCAGCAACACCACGCGAAGCCAGGCAGTTTTACGTGAAACAGTCGTTGATTGCATGAGGAGTCAAATCAGTCAGAACAGCGAATTCGGATGTGGCAGAAACATCCAGCGAAAGTGACCTGCGTCACAAATTACTGACTATTGTAGTGAATAAACCGGGAAGAGGAACCTTATAAACCGTTTTTAATCCTGAATATTTTTTATCGCCCTGTGACAGGGCGATAGCCTGAGGTTATTGACCGCGTCGCCGTGCCGGCATCATGCGCATCAGGGTGTTGTCTTTCAGCAGATAATGATGAAACAGCGCCGCCGCCGCGTGCAGTCCGATTAACCAGTATCCAAGCGGAGCCAGCGTCTCATGCCAGTCAATCAGCATATCCGCCAGATCAAAATTGGGTTCCGCCGCCACCGGCATGCTGATACCAAACAGCCACCATTCACGGCCTTTCAGATAGCGTGATGTCAGACCGAGTATCGGCAGAGTAATAAACAGCGCATAGATAAGGGTGTGAGTCAGATGTGCCAGCCCGGTCTGCCAGCGTCGGGCGGCAGGAACAATCGGCGGAGAACGATGCCGGGTGCGCAGCACCAGACGAGCAATCATCAACACCAGCACCGACGCGCCCGCGCTGAAATGGGTGATGATCATCGCATAACCCTGCCATGAACCGCGCTGAGCAAAACCGCGCAGTTCAATGGTGGCGTAGGCCGTCGCCACCAGTAAAAAGGTCAGCCAGTGAAGGGCGATCTGAGAGCCCGCAAACTTTTCCCGCATGGTAAAACCCGTCAAAGAGAATCAGGAGTTCTAACATAACGGAAAATGGCGGAAAATCTTAACAAATTAGCGCAGCGCGAGCCTTGCTCAATCGCGGTCAGGCTAACGTGAGGTCAGGGTATGTTTCAGGGCCATACCAGGCTGTGGATCGGTATCGGAATGGCGAGGGGGTGGGCAGCAGGTTTCACAGCCCATCGCGCCAGAATAATACTTTTTGGCCTGCAGTATAGCCGCATTGACGTGGTAAAAACTGCCGAGAAACAGCCGGTCAGCTGGCGCGGGCAGGAAGGGGCAGCCCGCAGCATGCACCACATGGTTATGGTTGTAACCTGATTGTTTGTTCACGTAATAGTAGAGAGCCACAGGCGGTCCTTTTTGCTGTGTTAAGCGACAGAAGTAAGCAAATGTCACAATCAGACCGATTATAGCGGGAAAAGCACATTATGTTCCGGCTGGCCCTGAAAGTTGTCTCAACAGCGCAGATAAAATCGCCCGACGCAGTGGCCGGGCCAGCAATTCAGAGGGAACAGGGGATCAAAGCTTTTTACACTGCAACCGCCAGGCCACCAGCAGAGCCAGCAGCAGCAGGGCGCTGATAAACAGCGTGATACCCATCCAGCCATAGTTATGCCAGAACACCCCGCCCAGCGTCCCGGCCACGCTGGACCCGACGTAATAGCTGAACAGATAGAGTGAAGAAGCCTGACCGCGCGCACGGCGGGCTCGTGGGCCAATCCAGCTGCTGGCAACCGCATGGGCGGCAAAAAAACCGGCGGTGAACAGCATCATGCCGGGCAAAATCAGCCACAGCGAATTAAAGGCAGTGAACAACAGGCCAGCCAGCATAATCGCGGTAGCGCCGAGCATCACCGGCCCCCGTCCCAGCCGGCTGGTTAACGCACCCGCTTTCGGCGAACTCCATGAGCCGGTGAGGTAGACCACCGACAGCAGACCCACCACTGCCTGGCTGAGATGCCAGGGCGCATCCAGTAAACGGTAGCCGATGTAGTTAAACAACGTGACAAAGGCTCCCATCAGCAGAAAGCCTTCTGCAAACAGCCACGGCAGCCCTTCATCGCGCCAGTGCAGACGAAAATTAATCAGCAAGTTACGGGGGCGCAGAGAGGTGGCGCGGAAATGGCGCGACGCCGGCAGGATTTTCCAGAACATCACCGCTGAAGCCAGGGAAAAGCAGCCGATAACCGCAATCGCCACCCGCCATGAGAAAAAGTCGGTCAGCACCCCGCTCAGCAGGCGGCCACTCATGCCGCCGATGGAATTACCGCTGATGTACAGCCCCATTGAGAACGCCACCACGCGCGGGTCCATCTCTTCACTCAGATAGGTCATGCCGACTGCGGCGACCCCGCTCAGCGCCAGGCCCATCAATGCGCGCATGATCAGAATGCCGTGCCAGCTGGTCATGGTGGCGGAGATCAGGGTACAGAGGGCGGCCAGCATCAGCGCGGTGACCATTACAGACTTGCGTCCGACCGCATCAGACAGCGGGCCGGTCACCAGCAGGCCCAGCGCCATCAGTCCGGTGGAGATGGAGAGCGACAGGCTGCTGGTCGCGGGCGACACGCCAAACTGCTGCGACAGCACCGGCAATATTGGCTGGACACAGTAGAGCAGGGCAAAGGTGGCGAGACCGGCTGAAAACAGGGCCAGCGTGACGCGCATAAACTGCGGCGTTCCGCGGGTAATCCAGCCCGATGCAGCCAGCGATTCTGGCGATCTGCATCCTGCGTCATCCGCAACGGTTCCTGCCTGAGTAGTGCGACCCACAATCTTTCCTTAGTGATTAAAAACCTGTCGTCAGCTTAGAAAAGGCTGATTATGATGTCTAATATATTAATAATCTCAAATAAGACGTTAAAGATATGAATATCGAGCTGCGCCATCTGCGCTATTTCATTGCGGTCGCCGAAGAATTGCATTTTGGCCGGGCGGCGCTGCGGCTGAATATTTCTCAGCCGCCGCTCAGTCAACAGATTATTCAGCTTGAGACTGAAACCGGTGCCCGGCTGTTTAATCGTACCAACCGCAGCGTGCAGCTCACGGCCGCCGGTCAGCAGTTACTGCAGGATGCGCGCGCCATTCTGTTGCAGGTGGAACAGGCGGCTGACCGGGCGGCGCGGCTGCATCGTGGCGAAGAGGGAGAGCTGCGTATTGGCTTTACCTCCTCAGCGCCGTTTACCGTGGTGGTGTCCGATGCGCTGTACCAGTTTCGCCAGCGCTGGCCGCAGGTGCATATTCAGATGCAGGAGATCAACACCCGCCAGCAGCTGGCCCCGCTGCATGACGGGCGGCTCGATCTCGGCGTGATGCGCAACACGCCGCTGCCGGCAGATTTGCGCCACCAGCTGCTGTTGAGTGAACCGCTGTATGCGGTGGTGCACTGGGCGCATCCGCTGGCCACGGCAGACAGGATTTCGGTCAGTGCGCTGGCGGCTGAGCCGTTTGTGTTTTTCGATCCGCAGGTCGGGACCGCACTCTACAGCGACATCCTGGCGCTGCTTCACCGCTACCAGATTAAGCCCTACATCACCCAGGAAGTGGGTGAGGCGATGACCATTCTCGGTCTGGTGGCGACCGGGCTGGGCGTGTCAATTTTGCCCGCCTCATTTCGCCGGGCGCAGCTGGCTGATGTCATCTGGCTGCCGCTGGCAGAAAGTGATGCTATTTCTGAACTGTGGTTAGTCTGGTCCGCAGAGCGCGAAATAAATGAGCAGATGCGCCATATGATGACGTTACTGCAGCAAAAAAAGGCGTAACTCTGGCCGGTCCCGACGACAATGTGTGCGATAAATCACATTTCTAATCAAATATTTGACGCTGCCGCCTGATCTGCCTCACCATGACGCATGTTTATTTAGAAGCGCGAAAATAACCGGGAGCAGGGTTGTGAATCTGGACAGTCAACCTGGCCATATTGACCAAATTAAGCAAACCAATGCAGGCGTCGTTTATCGATTAATTGATCAATTCGGTCCTATTTCGCGTATCGAACTTTCCCGACGCGCCCAGCTCGCGCCAGCCAGCATCACTAAAATCGTGCGTGAAATGCTGGATGCCCATCTGGTGCAGGAGACGGAGTTTCAGGAGCCAGGCAGCCGCGGCCGTCCGGCGATTGGGCTGATCCTCGACACTGACGCCTGGCACTATCTGGCGATTCGCCTGCACCGTGGCGCCATGACCTTTACCCTGCGCGACCTTAGCAGCCGGGAACTGGTGGAGGATAGCCTGCCGCTGCCGGATGAATCGGCTCAGCCGCTGCTGACCGCGCTAATCGACCAGGTTGACGCCTTCTTTATTCGTCACCAGCAGCAGCTGGAACGCCTGACCGCCATCGCCGTGACCCTGCCAGGATTGATTAATGCCGCTTCTGGCGTGGTGCACCGTTTGCCCGGATATCAGGTACGCGACATGCCGCTCGGCGATGCGCTGGCGGCCCGCACCGGGGTACCGGTATTTGTTCAGCATGATATTTCCGCCTGGACGCTGGCAGAATCGCTGTTTGGTGCCTCACGCGGCGCAGAAGATGTGATTCAGATTGTGATTGATGAAACGGTCGGGGCTGGCGTGATCAGCGGCGGGCAACTGCTGCATAAACGCGGCCGGGCGCTGGTGGAAATCGGCCATACCCAGATCGATCCCTACGGCCAGCAGTGCTATTGCGGCAACCACGGCTGCCTCGAGACGGTGGCCAGCATCGGCAGTCTGCTGGCGCTGGCCGCTCAGCGTCTGCCGACCCAGCCTGACAGCCTGCTGCACAATCAGCCGCTGACGCTGGCATCACTCTGTGCGGCGGCGCAGTCCGGCGATCGACTGGCGCGCGACACCATTGCCAGCGTTGGTCATCATGTGGGCCGCATCCTGGCGATGATGGTGAATATCTTTAATCCGCAACATATTCTTATCGGTTCACCGCTCAATGCCGCGGCAGACGTGCTGTTTCCGGCGGTCAGCAACACCATTCTGCAACAGTCGCTGCCCGCTTACAGTGCCAGTATTCAGCTGGCACCCACTGCGTTTAACGAGCCGGGAACGCTGGGCGGCGCGGCGCTGATCAAAGATGCACTCTATAGCGGTTACCTGTTAGTGAAGCTATTGCAAGGTTAAGCCTGACTAATCTTGCGCTAACGCAATCTGTTCTCATCTTCCATTCCTTAAAATGCGGATTATTAGTAGGGTTAATCGCCGATTAGCCGTAACCGGTTTGAGAGGAGAAGTAGAGTGAAGAGACTATTTGTTACCGGCACCGACACCGCAGTCGGTAAAACCGTGGTATCGCGTGCGCTGCTACAAAGTTTTATCAAAGCAAACCTCAGCGCAGTCGGATACAAACCCGTGGCGCGCTGCGCAGTAAAAACCGCTGACGGCCTGCGCAATAAAGATGCGCAGGTGCTGCAAAGTGCCTCTTCTGTTGCGCTGCCGTATCAGGCCATCAATCCACTGCTGTTTGAGGAACAGGAGATCGCTACCCATAGCGGTCAGGTGATCCACTACGAATTACTGACGCAGGGGCTGAATAGCCTGACGGAGCAGGCAGATCGGGTGGTAGTGGAGGGCACCGGCGGCTGGCGCAGCCTGATGAATGATGCGCGTCCACTCTCTGGCTGGGTGATTGAGCAGCAGTTACCGGTAGTGCTGGTAGTGGGGATTCAGTCTGGCTGTATCAGCCATGCGTTGCTCACGGCTGAAGCTATCCGACAGGATGGATTGCCGCTGGTTGGATGGGTTGCCAACCGCATCAATCCGGGCCTGGCGCAATACAGCGATATCATCGAAGTGCTGCGTGAAAAAATCCCGGCACCGCTGCTGGGTGAACTACCCTACCTGCCGCGTGCCGAACAACGCGATCTGACCGCCTACATCGATATCTCACTGCTGGATCGGCCCAGTCTGCATCATGTGAGTGCAAAGATCGCCTGATCATGAAACAAAACAAGTCATCTTCCCCGGTGGTGAGCGTAAAGTTGCAGGTTCGCCACCGGCCACATCAGGAAATTTTATCCCGATTTTTCAGTCACCTGGCCTGAGAGGCGAGGTGACGTTGAGGTAATGGCGCAAAAAATGCATTAATCCGGCTAATCACTGTTGCCGGAGCACCGTCATGTCGCAATCACACGAGCAAGGTTTGTTATATGGGCTGGATGCCCGTATTGGTCCCGTCCCGGCGTTTTTCGCCGCCCTGCAGCATCTGCTGGCCAGCGTGGTTGGCATCATCACTCCGCCGCTGATTATCGGTTCGGTATTGGGGCTACAGGCCTATATTCCCTACCTGATCAGCATGTCACTGTTGGTCTCGGGCCTTGGCACGTTTTTACAGGCCCGGCGCTTTTTCGGCGTCGGAGCCGGGATGATCTGCCTGCAGGGAACCAGCTTCGCCTTTCTGGGGGTGCTGCTGTCAGGCGGCCTGATGGTGAAGGCGCGCGGCGGATCGCCAGAAGAGATCATGGCGATGCTGTTCGGCTGCAATCTGGTGGCAGCGCTGATCCCAATTCTGATTAGCCGCTGCGTCGGTCCGTTACGCAAAGTGCTGACCCCGGTAGTGACCGGCACGGTCATTACCCTGATTGGTATCAGCCTGATCAAAGTCAGCATCACCGACTGGGCTGGCGGTCACAACGCCCGTGATTTTGGTGCTCCCGGCAATCTGGCGCTGGGCGCGCTGACGCTGCTGGTAATCGTGGCGCTCAATCGTGCGCGTAACCGCTGGACCAGACTGGTGGCGGTCGTGGCCGGAATTGTAGTGGGCTGCATCGCGGCAGCGTTAACCGGCCATCTGCAACTGAAAGCGCCGGACCACAGCGCGGCGCTGGTGCTGCCTGCGCTGTTTAAGTTCGGCTTTGCCTTTGACTGGACCATTTTCTTGCCAATTGCGCTGGTGTCGGTGATCGCGGTGATTGAAGCGGTGGGCGATCTCACCGCCAATTGCCTGATATCACAACAGCCGATCGGCGGCACCGCGTTCCAGCAGCGTCTGCAGGGCGGCATTATGGCTGACGGCGTCAGCTGTCTGCTGGCAGCCATTTTCTCGGCATTCCCGAACACCACCTTTGCGCAAAACAATGGGGTGATCCAGATGACCGGCGTGGCCAGCCGCTATGTCGGGATGGTGCTGGGGTTGATGCTGGTGCTGCTTGGTCTGTTCCCGGCGGTCGGCTCTCTGTTACAGCAAATTCCGCCGCCGGTGCTGGGCGGGGCCACCATCGTGATGTTCGGCAGCGTAGTTGCCGCCGGCATCCGGGTGATGACGCAAACGCCTTTAGGACGCCGTGAGATGCTGATCGTCGCGGTTTCTTTCGGCGTCGGCCTGGGCGTTGAAGCGGTGCCGGAAGTGCTGAAACAGTTACCACCGCTGATCAACACCCTGTTTGGTCATGCGGTCACTACCGGCGGTTTGCTGGCCATTCTGCTGAATATGGTATTGCCTGAGGAAGCGCGCGCCGTCTCTGTCGTACCGGCCAAAGCGCTGAGCGGCAGCGAAGAGCAGGCATAAAAAAAGGGCCATTACGGCCCTTTTTCACTTAGCGGTGAGAGCGATTACGGGTTCAGGCGGCGGCGGGTGCGGCCTGAGCTGAGGTAATCGGCGATGTAATCCTGTGAGATCTCACCGCTGTAGCGACCCTCTTCATCGACAATCGGCATCCAGACGGTGTTGTGCTCATACAGTTTTGACAGCACGACGCGCAGGTTCTCTTCCGCTTTGCCGGTCACCTTAAAGGTGTGCAGGCGCTCTTCACAGCGGCCGCTGGCGTTACGCGCCTCACGCCGTTTCACAAAGCCGAGCGGCTTGCCATCTTCATCCACCACGGTAATTGAGCGCATATCATAGTCATCCATGGTGCCGAAGGCTTCTTCCAGTGAGGTTGATCGCTGTACGGTGATGGTGGGCTGCTGATCGGTGACGTCACCCGCCTGCACCAGCAGCAGGCGTTTCAGCGTCCGGTCCTGACCGACAAACGATCCGACAAAGTCGTTGGCTGGCGTTGCCAGCAGCTCGTCCGGGCTGGCGCACTGCACAATTTTACCCTGACCAAACACCGCGATTCGGTCACCGAGCTTCAGTGCTTCATCGATGTCATGACTCACCAGCATCACGGTTTTCTTCAGCTGACGCTGCATATCAAGAAATTCGTTCTGGATGACTTCACGGTTGATCGGGTCGACCGCACCAAAAGGCTCATCCATCAGCAGCACCGGAGGATCAGCCGCCAGCGCGCGGATCACCCCAATACGCTGCTGCTGGCCACCCGACATTTCACGCGGGTAGCGATGCAGGAACTTGCTCGGGTCGAGCGCCACCATACTCATCAACTCGGTGGCGCGCTCCCGGCAGCGTTTCTTATCCCAGCCCAGCATGCGCGGCACCACGGTAATGTTCTCTTCGATGGTCATGTTGGGAAACAGGCCAATCTGCTGGATCACATAGCCGATGTTACGGCGCAGCGTGGTGGTGTCCTGAGTGCTGGTATCTTCGCCATTGATCAGGATGCGGCCGCTGGTGGCGGGGATCAGGCGGTTAATCATCTTCAGGGTCGTGGTTTTGCCGCAGCCCGATGGCCCCAGCAGCACGCACATCTCACCGGCTGGCACTTCCAGGCTAACGTTATCCACCGCTTTCATGGTGGTGCCGTTTTTCTGGGTAAAGGTTTTCGTCAGGTTTTCCAGTGTAATCATTATCGAATTCCCTTAGGAGTCAGCGCCTGCTGCAAACGGTGCAGCAGCCAGTCAAGAACAATCGCCAGCAGGCAAATCATTAACGCCCCGGCTATCAACATACGAATATCACTGCCGCTGATGCCGTCGAGCAACAGCTGACCCAGGCCACCGGCACCAATCACCGCGGCAATCGCCATGACGCCGACGTTCATCACTACCGCGGTGCGGATACCGCCGAAAATCACCGGCAGGGCCATCGGAATTTCCACCCAGCGTAATCGCTGCCAGAAGGTCATGCCGATGCCGCGACCGGCATCGCGCAGGCCGTCGGGCAGGTTCTCCAGCGCGGTATGGGTATTACGCACAATCGGCAGCAGCGAGTAGAGAAACACCGCGGTAATCGCCGGCAGGGCGCCAATGCCCTGACCGATGATTGAAAACAGCGGGATCATCAGGCCAAACAGCGCGATGGTCGGAATGGTCAGCACCACGGTGGCGATACCGAGGATCGGCGTCGCCAGCCAGCGGACCCGGACAATCAGAATGCCAAGCGGCACGCCAATCACAATCGCCAGCCCAACCGCGACCAGCACCAGCCAGGTGTGCTGCCAGCTAAGCGTCAGCAGGCTGTTCCAGTTATCCATGATGTAGTGAAGGGTATCCACAGTGCCTCCTTACAGCATGTTTTTGGATTTAAGGAAATCACGCGCCACCTGTTCCGGTGACTGGTGATCGATATCGACCCGCTTATTCATTTCGGTGATCGACTCATCGGTAATCAGCGGTGAAAGCTCATTCAGCGCCGCTTCCAGTCCCGGATGGCTCTCCAGCACATCTTTGCGCACCACCGGCGTGACGTTATAGCTCGGGAAGAAGTGCTTATCATCCTCCAGCACTTTCAGGTCGAAGCCTTTCACCCGACCGTCGGTGGTATAGATCAGACCGGCATCGACGAAGCCATCACGAATAGCGTTATAGACCAGTCCGGGGTCCATCTGACGGATCTGCGGTCGATCCAGCGCCATATTGTAGGTCTTCTGCAACGGCTTCATGCCGTCTGAGCGGCCGGAGAATTCCAGATCCAGCCCCAGTCGCCAGTTGTGTTCCGGGTCCTGTTTACGCACCTGCTCCAGCTTCGTCACCAGCTGCGACAGGGTGGTGATCCCCTCTTTTTCCGCCCGCTGCCGGGTCATGGCAAAGGCGTAGGTATTGTTCATCGGAGCCGGGTTCAGCCATACCAGCCCCAGCTTCGCATCAAGTTTCTTCACCGTTTCATACGCCTGCTCAGAAGACATCGGCTGGCTGATATGGTTAAAGATGATCAACGACGTACCGGTATATTCCCAGGTCATGTCGATCTGCTTGTTCAGCAGCGCATTACGGCCGATGGTGGTGGCGATATTGCGCTTCGGGATCACCTCAAAGCCCTTTTTCTCTAACCACATCACCGTCATTGCCGACAGGATATGCTGCTCGGTAAAGCTCTTGGTCGCCATCACCAGCGGGGCGGCGGCCTGTACAGTCTGGCTCAGGGCCAGCGTCGCCATCAGGGCAAGTGCACTCTGTTTAATCCAGCGCGTTAGCATCGCAAAGTTCCTTATCGTTATGCCGCAGCGTGCGGACTGAGAAAGCGGCCCAGTGCGGCCAGCAGCATATCCAGCACCAGTGCCACCAGTGCCGTTGCCACCGCGCCGAGAATCAGCGTCGGGAAGTCATTGAGGTAGATACCGGGAAAGATCAGCTCGCCGAAGCTGCTGGCACCAATCAGAAACGCCAGCGGCGCGGTGCCGACATTGATGGCAGTGGCGATGCGCACGCCGGTCAGGATAACCGGCAGTGCATTCGGGATTTCGACCTGGCGCAGACGCTGCATTTTGGTCATGCCGATGCCGTTGGCGGCTTCGATCAGCGAGGCGGGCACTGCGCTCAGACCGGAGAAGGTGTTACGCACGATAGGCAGCAGAGAAGCGAGAAACAGCGCGATCAGCGCCGGACGGTCGCCGATGCCGATAATCACCATCGCTAATGCCAGCACCGCCAGCGGTGGCAGGGTATTGCCGACGTTAAAAATCTGCATCACATATTCAGCCCAGCGACGGGCAAAAGGGCGGCTGAGGATGATGCCGCTGGGAATACCGACCAGCAGGGCGAACAGCATCGACCAGAAGACTAAAAACAGATGTTGTTGTCCGAGATAGAGCAGATCGACCTTTCTGGCGACCAGCTGGTCCCAGCCGAGGCCCCAGATTAGCGCGCCGATCACCGCAGCCACCGCCAGCAGTGCCAGACCGGCACGGCGGACCAGTGAAGCATTTTGCATAAGGGAGTCTCCCTGATAACGATCTCAATTGTTATAACAACCAATAACAGCCCGACAGAAGCAGCAAAAACGGCCACGGCTCCCAATACCGAAACTGCGATAAAATGTAGATAAAATGACTGTTTATCTACGCTTTTTCAGTGAATACTGAGAAAGAAGCCTTATTGCTATAGCAGCCTGAAGCGAAGCGCGCTAGCTTTTTAGCCTTAAATCAGGGGATTAAAAACTGGTTAAAATAGTGTTAAAGCCGCGTGGTGATTGGGCTGATGCATCAATGAAAAATTTTCATCGACTTTGGGTGACAACGTCACAGAAGCGACCAATGATGCGCACTGACGGGAAACTGCACTGGCGGATTTTCAGCTACGCTTGCAGCTAAAAAAGGAACCCTATGACTGAAAGCGCACAACTCCAGACCGGACACCGACACTGGATTTTAATTGCCTGTATGCTGGCGATGTTTATGGCGGCAATTGAAGTCACCATCGTTGCCACCGCTATGCCCACCATCATTGCCGAACTGGGCGGTTTTTCGCAGTTTGGCTGGGTATTTTCCATCTATCTGCTGACCCAGGCGGTCAGCGTGCCGCTCTATGGACGTCTGGCGGATCTGTACGGCCGTAAGATGATGTTTTTTATCGGCACCGCGATTTTTCTTATTGGCTCAGTGCTGTGCGGTTTCGCCCACAGCATGACCTGGCTGATCCTGTTCCGCGCCTTTCAGGGATTGGGGGCCGGTGCCATCATGCCGCTCAGCTCGACTATCGTGGCGGACATCTACTCACCGCGCGAGCGCGCCAGCGTACAGGGCTGGCTCTCCAGCGTCTGGGGCGTTGCGGCCATCGTCGGTCCGCTGACCGGTGCCTGGCTGGTGCAGCACTTTAGCTGGTCGGTAATTTTCTGGGTCAATCTGCCAATAGGGCTGATCAGCATGCTGATGCTGGCGCGCTGGTTGCCGGCTCATCAGCAGGAACAGCAGCGACAGTCGCTGAACCTGGCCGGCAGTGGCTGGCTGATGCTGTGCGTCAGCGCATTGCTGGTTGCGCTGCTGCAGGCAGAACAGCTCGGCTTATGGCTAATCCCGTTCCTGCTGTTTTCGCTGTTTGCCGGCTGGATGCTGAAACGTCATGAGCAGCGGGCCGACGCGCCGTTGTTTCCGCTGATTATCTGGCGCAGCCGACTGATTATTGCCGGTAACGCCGGAAACCTGATTATCGGGGCCGCCATGATGGGGATCAGCGCTTTCCTGCCGACCTGGATTCAGGGCATTGGTGGCGGCTCGCCGCTGCAGGCGGGCAGCGCTCTGGCAATGATGTCGATTGGCTGGCCGCTGGCCAGTACCCTGAGCGGAAGGCTGATGCTGCACACCTCTTATCGCTTTACCGCCCAGTCAGGGGCGCTGTTGCTGATTAGCGGCAGCGCCTTATTGCTGCTGTTGCGGCCCGACAGTTCGCTGTATCAGGCTGGTTTTACCGCCTTTGTCATCGGGACCGGAATGGGAATGACCAGCACCACGTTTCTGGTTTCGGTGCAGAATCAGGCGGATTACGAAATTCGCGGCATCTGTACCGCCTCGATCATGTTCAGCCGGATGATCGGCTCAGCGATTGGCACCGCCATCATGGGCGCCGTGCTGAACCTTAATTTACACTGGCGGTTGCCACAGGCGCAGGACCCGGTGCAGCAGATTATGGCCGATGAGAGTCGCCGTCAGCTGACGCCGGAGACGCTACAGCAGATGGTGCAGGCGATTGCTGCTTCACTGCATTGGGTATTTGTGGTGGCACTGGTGATTGCGCTGTTTGCGCTGGGAGTGGCATGGATGATGCCGCGTCAACGGCCGGAGCATGCGGAGTAGCGAGCAGGGCGACAGGACGTCGCCCTGCTGTTATTTACTGTGCGGGCGCGTCTTGTGAACTGCCGGCACTGTCTGGCACGCTGGCGTCATCGTCACGCCCCGTGCGCTTGTAAACAATCTTTTGTGTGTCGTTCTCACAATGTCCCACCACCTGACCGCCGGCCTGATCAACCTGATCGTTAGCGACGATGTCGAGACTAAAACCCGATTCGGGCACACCGTTCTGAATAATTTTCTGGCTGATCTCGGTTTTGACCGATTCACAGGATGCCTGTGCCAGCACGGGCAGCGCGAACAACGTCGCCGTTAACAAAACCCTCTGTAGCTTCATCACGTATTCCTTATGTTAGTCGTCCGTCATTACTATAGCTGAAAATCAGGGCGTAACAGGCCGGCCGGAGCGGCGATCCAGACAACGCAGGGTATTCGGCTCCCAGTAAGCATTAAGGTTCAGGCTCTGCTCACACTTGTCGCGGGTATCAAACGCGCGGTCGGTCTTATCAAACTCTTTCTCAACGCGGCTGTTCACCTTATTACGCAGCATCCGCGTGTCATTCCACTGCTCTTTATCCTGACGCGCTGCTTCGTTACTGGCGGCGCTGCTGCCATCTTCAATAATCAGGCGATTAGTGGTAGCACTGGCATTAAAGGCTGCCGCTGACAGCAGGCTGACCAGCAGGACCGGGATCAATTTTTTCATTGCGCTTTCCTTCAGTTAACGCAGACATCGCCAATGGTAACGGCTGTTGCCGCGGGTAGGCTTAGTATATCATCGCCGTTTCTTTGCTCACCAGTGGTGAGTCGTTTGTTTACGTTTGTGAGAGAAAAGGATGCTGATTAAAACCGCCTTGCTGTTTTTTATCACCGCGCTGGCGGAAATTATCGGCTGCTTTTTGCCGTGGCTGTGGCTGAAAAAAGGCGGCTCCGTCTGGCTACTGTTGCCGGCAGCTGCCAGCCTGGCGCTGTTTGTCTGGCTGCTGACGCTGCATCCTGCCGCCAGCGGACGGGTGTATGCCGCTTATGGCGGAGTCTATGTGCTGACCGCACTGCTGTGGTTGCGGGTGGTCGACGGCGTGAAGCTCAGCGCCTGGGACTGGAGCGGGGCGATTGTCGCCTTTAGCGGCATGTTGATCATCGTGCTGGGCTGGGGACGGGGCTAGAGCCAGCCGGAAAGGCTGGCTCTGAGGCTTACGGCTTGTGCACCTTCAGACCGGCCACTGTCTGGCTGACAGGCATCATCTCAAGCGTGTTGATGTTGACATGCTTAGGCAGCGTGGCGACCCAGTAGACCGCTTCAGTCACATCGTCCGGGGTTAGTGCGGTGGCGCCTTCATAAACCTGACCCGCTTTATCATCGTCGCCTTTGAAACGGACGTTGGAGAACTCGGTACCGCCCACCAGGCCTGGTTCGATGTCGGTAACGCGCAGCGCGGTGCCGTGCAGATCGGTTCGCAGATTAAGGCTGAACTGACGGACAAAGGCTTTGGTCGCGCCATAGACGTTGCCGCCCGCATAGGGCCAGCTGCCGGCGATCGACCCGATATTTATCACGTGCCCGACGTTACGCTCCACCATCTGCGGCAGCAGGGCGCGCGTCATATAGACCAGACCCTTGGTGTTGGTGTCGATCATATTCTCCCAGTCTTCAACGTTGGCGCGGTGGGCTGGCTCAATCCCCAGCGCCAGACCGGCGTTATTGACCAGCACATCGATTTCGCGCCACTCCGCCGGCAACTGATTTACCGCCTCTTCAATGGCTGCCCGGTTACGCACATCAAGCTGCACGGTATACAGGTTATCGCCCAGCTCATCTTTCAGCGCTTTCAGGCGCTCGGCCCGGCGTCCGCTGGCGATCACTTTATGGCCGGTTGCGATAAAGCGACGGGTGATGCTTTCACCAAAACCGGCGGTCGCGCCGGTGACAAAAATAATCATCTCACTGTTCCTTATGCCATTTTCACAATCGATGGCTTCACCATAGCATTTCATTTCCGCTTGCGCCCGCCGAAAAAGCGATTGGGCTGTAAGGGGATTTTACCGCCCCGGCGGCTGCGCTGTTTTGGGGCGTGATGCACGCTAACGGGGCAGCGTAGCTGCGGATTCAGCCGGCAAAAATTATCCAATTTCAAAGCAGCGCCACAAGCAACCGATTGCTAACGGCAGGCAAACGGTTGCGGAGCAACGCTGCCTGCAGAAAGTTGCGCAACAGCCGGAATTTAATTTAATTAGCTGATAATTATAGAAAAATAGTCATTACCGATCTGGCACGGCAGTTGCAACGTGGCATTAAGGCAATCATCTGCATAATTAAAAGAAGGCCGCAGTGCTTTCAGAAAGGAAAAGCCATGTCATCAGCGACAGATACGGCGATACGCGCCAGTTTTTTTGACTTCAAATCGGTGGCAGACCAGCCCGACGCGCTGCTCTCTGCGGCGCGCTATCTGGAAGATGGGGTGCTACGGCTTCGCGACGGACGGGTGATCGGCTTAGCGCCGTGGGAGGAGTGCAGCGCCGAACTGGCTGGTCAGCCGGTGGTTGATCTGCGCGGAAAACTGATCGTACCGGGCTTCATCGATACCCACATTCACTATCCACAGACCGAAATGATCGGCGCGTTCGGCGAGCAACTGCTGGAATGGCTGAATCACTATACCTTCCCGGTCGAGGCGCAATATCACTGCCCGGACCACGCTGCGCGTATGTCAGCTTTCTTCCTGCATCAGCTGCTGTCGAACGGCACCACCAGCGCGCTGGTGTTTGGCACCGTGCATCCGCAGTCGGTCGAGGCGCTGTTCAGCGCGGCGGAAGCGCTGAATATGCGACTGATTGCCGGCAAAGTGATGATGGATCGTAATGCGCCAGACAACCTGATCGAAACGCCGGAACAGAGTTACCAGCAGACCCGCGCACTGATTGAACGCTGGCACCAGCGCGGACGGCTGAGCTACGCGCTGACGCCGCGTTTCGCGCCAACCTCGTCACCGCAGCTGCTGGCAAAGGTGCAGCAGCTGCGTCAGGAGTTTCCCGATACCTGGCTGCATACTCACCTGAGCGAAAATCCGCAGGAGGTCGCCTGGGTGAAACAGCTGTTTCCTGAGCGCGCCGGCTATCTTGACGTTTACCACCACTATCAGCTGACCGGGCGTCGCAGCGTGTTTGCGCACTGCGTGCATCTCGACGACAGCGAATGGCAATGCCTGCACGACACCGATTCGACTATCGCCTTCTGTCCGACCTCAAACCTGTTTCTCGGCAGCGGACTGTTTAACCTGAAACGCAGCTGGCAGCAGGGCGTCAAAGTCGGCATTGGCACCGATGTCGGGGCCGGTACCACCTTCAGCATGCTGCAAACGCTGGGCGAAGCCTACAAAGTGGGTCAGCTGCAGCAGTATAAGCTGAGCGCCGCCGAAGCCTTTTACCACGCCACGCTGGGCGGCGCGCGGGCGCTGGATCTCGATCACGCCATCGGCAATTTTAATCCGGGCAAAGAGGCGGATTTTGTGGTGCTCGATCCGGCCGTCTCGGCCTTACAGACCTTACGCATCGGAAACAGCAAAGATATCTGGGAAAAATTGTTTGTCTTAATGACGCTGGGCGATGACCGCAATATTGCCCAGACCTGGGTAAACGGCCGTCCGGTATGGCAGCGCGACGCGGGAGAGCAAGCCGCATGATCCAGTTCCTGTTAAATAACCAACTGATTACCGAAGAGGCGTTAGATCCTAATCTGACGGTGCTCAACTATCTGCGTGGCCATCAGCACCGCACCGGCACCAAAGAGGGCTGCGCCTCGGGAGACTGCGGCGCCTGTAGCGTCACGCTGGGTAAAGCGGTCGATGGGGAAATGCAGTATGAAACGGTCAACAGCTGTCTGACGCTGGTATCGACGCTGCAGGGTAAGCAGCTGATTACCGTTGAGGATCTGCGTCACGGCCGTGCTCTGCATCCGGCACAGCAGGCGATGGTTGACTGCCACGGTTCACAATGTGGTTTTTGTACGCCGGGCTTTGTGATGTCGCTGTTCAGCCTGCAAAAATCGGCCAGCGGCTGGGATCGCCATCAGGCGGAGAGTGCGCTGGCGGGCAATCTGTGTCGCTGCACCGGCTACCGGCCGATCATGGCGGCCGCGCAGCAGCTCTGTTCACAGCCGGTCAGCGACCAGTTCGATCACCATGCTGCCAGCGTGGTGCAGCGGCTGGAAGCGCTGGCGAATAATCAGATGCAGCAGCTGAGCGGAGATGGGCGGCGCTGTTATCTGCCCAAAACTCCGGCCCAGCTGGCGCAAATCTATCTGGCCCATCCAGAGGCCACGCTGATTGCCGGTGGCACCGATCTGAGCCTGACGATCACCCAGCAGCATAAGCGAATACCGCTGCTGATCGCGCTGGAGCAGGTTACTGCGCTCAGGGTATGCAGTGAATTTGACGATCACTATCTGCTGGGTGCCGCCGCCTCGCTACAGCAGATTACCGATTTCCTCGCCGACCGTATTCCGGGCGTCAGTGAGATGCTGCACCGTTTTGCCTCGCTTCAAATCCGCCTGCAGGGCACGCTGGGCGGCAATATCGCCAATGCCTCGCCGATTGGTGATGCGTCACCGATGCTGCTGGCGCTGAATGCCAGCCTGCTGTTGCAGCACGGCGAGCAGCAGCGCAGCCTGCCGCTCGATCGGTTTTTCACCGGCTATCGACAGACCTGTTTACAGCCGGGCGAGTTTATCCGCGCTATCCGCATCGATAAAGTGACGGTGTCACCAGATTTTGTCGCGTGGAAAGTCTCTAAGCGGCTTGATGATGACATTTCTGCGGTCTTCGCCGCCTTTAATCTTGAGATTGAGCAGGGCCATGTCCGCGCAGTACGCATCGCGTTTGGCGGGATGGCCGCAACGCCGAAAAGGGCCACACACTGCGAACAGGCCCTGCTGGATCAACCATTTAACGCCGTGACGGTGTCACGTGCTGCCGCCGCGCTGGCGGAAGATTTCCAGCCGCTGTCCGACTTCCGCGCCAGCGCCAGCTACCGTTTGCAGGTCGCGCGTAACCTGCTGCGGCGTTATTACCATCGCTACAACGGCGAATTACCCTGTGTTGAGGTGGCCCGCTATGTCTCATAACCGTCCTGAATTAAATGAACAGGTAATCAAGGCGCAGCATGCTGCCGCGATACAGAGCGGCGTTGGCCGCAGCAACAAACACGAAAGCGCGGAAAAGCACGTTTCCGGTGAGGCGCGCTTTATCGACGATAAGCCTGAACAGCCCGGTTTACTGCACCTCTGCCCGCGGCTGAGTGAGCACGCCCATGCACGCATCACCCGGATTGATGTCGGGCCGTGTTACGCCATTCCCGGCGTGGTCAGCGTGCTGACCTGGCAGGATGTGCCCGGTATCAATGATGTCGGTCCGCTGGAGCCAGGCGATCCGCTGCTGGCGCACGACAAGGTGGAGTATCTCGGTCAGATTGTGATTGTGGTGGCGGCCGGGTCACCGGATGCTGCGCGAGCCGGCGCTGCTGCTGCCGTAATTGAATATGAGGTGCTGGAGCCGTTACTCGACGTCGAACAGGCACTGGCGCAGAACAGTTTTGTTCAGGAGCCGCATGTTCATCAGCGCGGCGACGTCGAGGCTGCGCTGGCACGGGCACCACACCGCATCACCGGTTCCTTTCACATTGGCGGACAGGAGCACTTTTATCTGGAAACCCAGACCGCGCTGGTGATCCCCGGCGAAGATCAGCAGCTACAGGTCTTTTCCTCGACCCAGAATCCCACCGAAGTACAGAAACTGGTGGCCGAGGTGATGGGCATCAGCATGAATCAGGTCACCATTGATATGCGGCGTATGGGCGGCGGATTTGGCGGCAAAGAGACCCAGGCTGCGGGCGTCGCCTGCCTGTGCGCCATCGTCGCCCGTCAGACCGGCCGGGCAGCGAAGATGCGGCTTTCACGCCGTGACGACATGCGCATTACCGGCAAACGGCATCCGTTCTTTGTCCGCTACGAGGTTGGCGTTGAGGATGATGGGCTGCTGTGCGGGGTAAAGATCGATCTGGCAGGCAACTGCGGTTATTCACTGGATCTCAGCGGGTCTATCGTCGATCGGGCGATGTTCCATGCGGATAACGCCTATTACCTTGGCGATGCGCGCATTACCGGTTACCGCTGTCGCACCAATACGGCCTCAAATACCGCTTATCGCGGCTTTGGCGGCCCGCAGGGCATGGTGGCGATTGAGCAGATCATGGACCACATCGCGCGTGAACGCGGCCTTGATCCGCTGGCGCTGCGTAAACGCAACTATTACGGCAAGCAGGATCGCAACATTACCCATTATCATCAGCAGGTTGAAGATAATCTGCTGGACGAGATCACCGAACAGCTGGAGCAGAGCAGCGATTATCAGGCCCGCCGGGCGGAGATCCGCGCGTTTAATGCCCGCAGCCCGCTGCTGAAGCGCGGTCTGGCGCTGACGCCGGTTAAATTCGGCATCTCGTTTACCTCCAGCTTTCTCAACCAGGCGGGCGCACTGATTCTGATTTACACCGACGGCACGGTGCAACTCAATCACGGCGGCACCGAGATGGGCCAGGGACTCAATACCAAAATCATCCAGATCGTTGCCGAAGTGCTGCAGATTGAAGTTGATAAGATTCAGATCACCGCCACTGATACCGGCAAAGTACCGAACACCTCGCCGACGGCGGCTTCCAGCGGGGCCGATCTGAACGGCAAGGCGGCGCAGAACGCAGCGGAGATCCTGCGCGATCGCATGACGCAGATGCTGTGTCAGCTCCATCAGTGCGATGCCTCCGAGGTCAGTTTTCGCAACGGCATCGTGCGCGCCGGTGAAAAACATTACACCTTCGCGGACGTGGCCCAGCTGGCGTGGCTTAACCAGGTGCCGCTGTCTGCCAACGGTTACTACCGCGTGCCGGGCATTCATTACGACCGGCTGGCGGGGCGCGGCCAGCCTTTTTACTACTTCGCCTACGGCGCGGCCTGCTGTGAAGTGGTGATCGATACCTTAACCGGTGAGTATCGCCTGCTGCGCGCAGACATTCTGCACGACGTGGGTGCCTCGCTGAATCCGGCAATCGACATCGGCCAGGTTGAGGGCGGATTTGTCCAGGGCGTTGGCTGGCTGACCTGTGAAGAACTGGTGTGGAGCGAAAAAGGGCAATTGCTGACCGACGGCCCGGCCAGCTACAAAATCCCGGCCATCAGTGACGTTCCAGCCGATCTGCGGGTGACGCTGGTGGAGAACCGTAAAAATCCGCAGGATACGGTCTTTCACTCGAAAGCCGTCGGGGAGCCGCCGTTTATGTTGGGCATCGCCGCCTGGTGCGCGCTGCAGGATGCGGTGGCCAGCGTTGGCGGTTATGCCCGGCATCCGCAGCTGGATGCGCCCGCCACGCCAGAGCGGGTATTGAATGGTGTGCTGCAACTGGCAGGAGCCTGTGATGATCTACCATGACTGGATAACCGTGCTGCACCAGCTGCGTGAAAAGCGCCAGAGCTGCGTATTAATTACCGTGCTCAGTGAAGACGGTTCGGTGCCACGCGACAGCGGCAGTAAAATGGTGGTAACACCGCAGCAGAGCTATCTGACCATCGGCGGTGGCCAGCTGGAATTTCAGTGCATTGCTCAGGCACGCGCCATGTTACAGAGCGGGGCCAGCGCGCCGCATACCGAGGATTACAGTCTCGGCGCGCGGCTGGGACAGTGCTGCGGCGGTAAAACCACGCTGCTGTTTGAGCCGCTGTTGCAGAACCAGCCGGAAATTCTGCTATTCGGTGCCGGTCACGTTGGCCAGGCGCTGGTTAACCTGCTGTCAACGTTACCCTGTCACATTCGCTGGATCGACAGTCGCCCGGATCAGTTTACGCAGGTCCCGCCCGGCGTGGTCACTCTGCAACCGGAGGACCCGCTGGACTGTGTGGCGCAGGCTGCACCGGACAGCTATTTCATCATAATGACCCATCATCATCCGCTCGATTTCGACCTGTGCGAGGCGGTGCTGAAGCGCGGAGATTTTCGCTATGCAGGCGTGATTGGCTCGCAGACCAAAAGCCAGCGTTTCCGCTACCGGCTGGCGGGCAAGGGGGCGCAGGCCGATCGGCTGGCGCGGCTGCGTTGTCCGATCGGCCTGCCGGATGTAAAAGGCAAGCTGCCGGCAGAGATTGCGGTGGCGATTGCCGGTGAAATAATCAGCGTTTATCAGCAGCATCTGACCTGAGTTGTTCAACCGCCGGCAACCTGCCAGGATAAGACTTTGCGATGCCCATCAGGAGCGAATCATGAACGCCCGTCAGAATCCTTTCTTTAGCGTCAGCACCTTGCCTTATCAGGCACCGCCGTTCGATCAGATCGAGGAGCAGGATTTCCTGCCCGCGTTACAGGCGGGCATTGAAGAGAAACGCCGCGAAGTCGAGGCGATTGCCACCAGCAGCGATGCGCCAACCTTTCTGAATACCTATGAGGCGCTGGAGAAGAGTGGGCAGTTGCTGAACCGGGTGAATCTGGTGTTCAGCGCTATGACGTCGGCGCACACCAGCCCGTATCTGCAGCAGGTCGATGAAGAGATCGCCCCGCAGCTTACCGCACTCAACGACGATATTATGCTCAACCGGCCGCTGTTCTCGCGGCTGGATGCGGTGTATCTGCAGCGCGCCCAACTCGACGCTGAATCAAAACGGCTGGTCGAGGTGATCTGGCAGCGCTTTCAGCTGGCGGGTGCCAATCTGCCGGAAACGCAGAAACACCAGCTCAAAGCTCTGAATCAGGAGGCGGCGCGCCTCAGCACCCGCTTCACCAATAAGCTGCTGGCGGCCACCAAGGCGGGCGGTCTGGTGGTGGATGAGGCTCAGAAACTGGCGGGCCTCGCGGCGGCCGATTTAGCGGTCGCTCAGGCAGAAGCCCGCGCGCGCGGACTGGAAAATGCCTGGCTGCTGGTGCTGCAAAACACCACTCAGCAACCGGCGCTGCAGAGTCTGAGCGATCGCCAGACCCGCGAAGCGCTGTTCCATGCTGGCATGACCCGCACCGAAAAAGGCGATGAGAATGACACCCGCGAGCTGGTGCTGCGTCTGGCGCAGGTGCGGGCGGAGCAGGCCCGGCTGCTGGGCTTTACGAGTTATGCCGACTGGAAGCTGCAGGATCAGATGGCAAAAACGCCGGATGCTGCTTTTGCTTTTATGCGCAATATCGTGCCTGCTGCACGGGCGCGGGCTGAACGGGAAGCGGCGGCCATCCAGCAGACCATCGATCGCCAGCAGGGCAATTTCACCCTGCGCGCCTGGGACTGGAACTTCTATGCCGAACAGGTGCGCCATGCGCAGTACGATCTGGATGAGAGTCAGATCAAACCTTACTTTGAACTGAACAGCGTGCTGCAGAATGGGGTGTTCTGGGCGGCGACTCAGCTCTACGGCATTCAGTTTACGCCACGCCAGGATCTACCGGTTTACCATCCCGACGTGCAGGTATATGAGATTTTTGATGCCGACCAGACGCCGCTGGCGCTGTTCTACACCGACTTCTTCAAGCGTGACAGTAAAGGCGGTGGGGCGTGGATGAGCAACTTCGTCAACCAGTCGACGCTGCTTGAGAGTAAGCCGGTGATCTATAACGTCTGCAACTTCACCAAACCGCCGGCCGGTGAGCCTGCCTTGCTGAGCTGGGATGAGGTCATCACCGTGTTTCACGAGTTTGGTCACGCACTGCACGGCCTGTTTGCCAGCCAGCGCTATCCGAGCCTGTCAGGCACCGAAACTCCGCGTGATTTTGTGGAGTTTCCGTCGCAGATCAACGAGCACTGGGCCAGTGAGCCGCAGGTGTTCCGCCAGTTCGCCCGCCATTATCAGAGCGGAGAGCCGATGCCCGCCACGCTGCATGAAAAGATTGTCCGCGCCGGTAAATTCAACAAAGGCTATGAGATGAGTGAGCTGCTGGCTGCGGCGTTACTGGATCTGCACTGGCACAGCCTGACCGGCGATCAGGCTCCGCAAAGCGTCGACGGCTTTGAACAGCAGGCCCTGCAGAGCGACAAGCTGGCGTTAGCGGCGGTGCCGCCGCGCTATCGCTCCAGCTATTTCCAGCACATCTGGGGCGGAGGCTATGCCGCCGGTTACTACGCCTATATCTGGACCCAGATGCTGGCCGATGATGGCTACCAGTGGTTTGTCGAACAGGGCGGCCTGACGCGGGAGAATGGCGATATTTTCCGTCAGAAAATTCTGTCGCGCGGTAACAGCAGCGATCTGAAAACCCTGTATGAAAGCTGGCGCGGCGGTCCGCCGCAGCTGGAGCCGATGCTGAAGAATCGCGGGCTGGCGGAGTAATGCACTCAGCGGGCGGCCATGTCGCCCGCTGGATGAAGAGGAGGCGGCCGGACTAACCCAGCGGGCCGCCTTCAATGGTTTCACACATTCCGGCCAGCACCCGCTCGCCGGTTTCGCTTTTCAGTGAACGATACCATTCCTCGGTCACCGCCGGATCTTTGGCGTGGGTGACGTCACAACGCTTACGCGCTTTCAGCACCAGATCCCTGACCCGCTCAACCCGGCGCGCCTGATAGCGCAGCAGGGCATCCTCAATACCCAGCGAATGCGATGCCAGCGTCGAAGCCAGCACAATAGCGTCTTCCATTGCCGCACAGCCGCCCTGGCCGATATCCGGTGTGGTGCTGTGGGCCGCATCACCGAGCAGCGCAACGCGTCCTTTAACAAAGCGGCTGAAGGGTTCAATATCGTGTATCTCAACCCGATTGGTGGTCTCGGGATTGATCGCCGCAATCAGCTGCTGCACCGGTGCGGCCCAGCCAGCAAAATAGCCGCTCAGATCGGCTTTGACCGTGGTGCGATCCTGCGGCAATCCTTTCGGCAGCGGCACGTCGAAGAAGAAGTAGAAGCGGTTGTCGCTTACCGGCATCAGCGATACGCGCTTGCCGTCACCAACGAACGTGGTCCACTGATCGGCGGGCGCGATGCTCTCATCAATCTCCACCAGACCGTTCCAGTTGACGTAACCGGCATAACGCCGCTCCAGCGCCTGTTCCAGCACATATTCACGGATCACCGAATGGGTGCCGTCAGCCGCAACCAGAAAGTCACCGCTCGCCTGGCTGTTATCGGCAAAGGTGGCAATCACGCCGTTATCACTCTGTTCAACCTGAATGACCCGCTTACCGAAATTGACCCGCTGGCGGCCAAAAGTATCAATCAGCATCGCCTGCAGTTCGGCGCGCGCCACCGGATAGGGAAACTCACCGACCTGCTGCACCAGCGGCGCCATACTGAAACGGGTTAGCGCGGCACCGGTCACTGCATCGTGATAAGCCATATAGGCCATGTTGCCACCCAGTGCACGCAGCGCTGCCTTCATGCCGAGGGCATTCAGGCATTTAACGCCGTTCGGCCAGATTGAAATCGCCGCTCCGACCGGCTTAATCTCCTTCACCGCTTCGAACACCTCAACCTCAATACCCGCTTTTTCCAGCGCAATGGCGCTGCTCATCCCGCCAATGCCGCCACCAATAACGATCGCTTTCATGTTTATCTCCTGTCTGCCTGATGCTGTTGTTGCAACTTTTGTACCAGTGCGCAGTTCAGCGGGTGATGCGTTGCTGTTTACAGTAGAATCAGATAGTTATGAAGCTAACAGGCGCGGCGGGGCGAACGGGAGACGGCGTAGACGCACGGTTATGTTGCAGACTGGCGCGCTAAAACAGTGCATTACCGGCGCTAAAAATCCGCCGCTGTATCATTAGTTTCACCATCAGGCCTAGCTGTTGACCGCCCGGATTAAGATTATCTGCACGCTTCTCAGTACGTCAGCCTTCAGGTCAGTGTAATAAAACTGATTAGTTGAATTGTTATCAACTAATTGCTGACAGGCTGGCATGGTTTATTTTTAACAAATATTTAAACTTACACATAATTATTGGCGCGCCGGTTGTTGTCAGATCATTCTTCATAGGGAATCAGTGAGTTACCGCCGGAAGAAAAGACACGGATGTAAATAATCTGCATTAATTTTTTAGCTGGCCGGGCAAACCAGGAATAAACCGCCCTGGGCAATGATAAATATTTCTGCCAGCGGGCGGTGAAAACGGTTTTTAGGATATTACGCAGGCGCAGCTTGTCAGATTGCATGATATAGATTATCCGGGACTCAAGGACTCTGGAATACGATCATGAAAATCGGAATCACTAATAACCACTATCCGGAGCAGCGCAATATTTTGGTTAATCCGGAAAACGAATATATTAATCTCAAAAAGTACAATCTGTTTTACTTTATTAACCCATTACGGACGCGCTTACTCAAAAAAAATAAAGCTTTTGTTTTTCTGCCCGTGCCATTTTCACCCGCATCGCGGCCCGACATCCTGCATCTGTTTAATGAAGTCGCCATAACCCGTCAGAAATGGGTTGCCTCGTTTGAAACTGAATTACCCCGGGTGTTGCCGGTGCCGGGCGTGGCGAAGCAGGATAATCCCGAACTGCAGCGGCTGATCCCCCATCTGCTGAAAGATAACTGCCTGGGGCTGATTGCCATTTCAGACGCGACGCTGAATATTCAGATGAAACTGTTCCCCTCCGGGGGCGGCGTTGCGCAGCAAATCAGACGTAAAACGGTGGTATTGCATCCGCCACAAACCCTGTTCACAGCGCATAAAGCGCCACGTCAGCCGGGCGTGTTCCGCCTGGTGTTCGCCGGCAATGAGTTCTACCGTAAAGGCGGCGCCGAAGTGGTGCTGGCAGTGAGCGAGCTGATTGAAGAACGAAAGCTGGATGAGTCGCAGCTGGAGGTGCAGTTAATTGGCGATCTCACCAAACGTCACAACGTGGCACACCGGCAACATCAGGATGACGAGGCGTTCTATCGGTCAATTGAGAGCCGCATTGGCCGCTATCGCTGCTTCACGCATCTGGCGCGGCTGGAAAACGCGGCGCTGCTGCAGCTGTTCCGCCGCAGCGATGTCGGCTTACTGCCGACCTGGCAGGAGACGTACGGCTTTTCAGTACTGGAAATGCAGGCCAGCGGCTGCCCGGTGATTACCAGCAACGTGCGCGCCTTACCGGAAATTAATCCGGCCAGCGCTGGCTGGGTGATTGGCGGTACGTTGAATGGCGATCGTGAATACAGCATCACTACGCCACAGCAGAAAGCGCAGCTGCGCCAGGCGCTGGTGGACGGGCTGAAGCAGACGCTGCTCGCCATCTTCGAACGGCCAGAAATGCTGCATGAGAAAGGGGAGGCGGCGATCCTGCGCATTAAAGATCAGCACGATCCGCAGCGCTATATTGTCCGTCTGCATGATATTTATCGCCGCGGCGTGATCAACGTCACTCAACACCCACCTGTCCTGCCAATTTGATAAGATTTCTCAGACGACGCGTGCCAGAGTAGTCATACTTAGGACAGCGTTCATCTGGAGATCAATCATGAAAATACTCATCAGCCTGCTGCTGTCCGGACTGTTGGGCAGCAGCGCCTTCGCTCAACCGGCACCCCAGTTTCCGGCGCGTGCGCCGCTGCCTCAGCTGACGCCTGCCGCCGCGCGATGCGACGTCTCCGCCTGTCAGACCAACTGTTATGTCGAACGATCCCATTGTAATACCCGTGATACCGGGGCGTGCAGCTCACAAGCGCAGATCTGTGTGCAAGCCTGCGCCGATCAGTGCAAATAAATCGATTCAGTGAAGAAACCGTTAATTGCCAATGAAAAAGTCTTTGTCTTACCTTGTTTTGTGGTCCCTTTCTGCCAGCTGTGTTGCCGCCGATCTTAGCTCACAGCAGGTCACTTCTCTGGTTAAAGCCGCTATCGAACCGCTGATGGAGCAGCAGGAAATTCCCGGTATGTCGGTGGCGATACTCTATAAAGGCCGGGCCCAGTTCATTAACGCCGGTGTGGCTGATCTGGCGTCCGGCCGCCGCGTCACCGAAAACACCCTGTTTGAACTCGGCTCGGTCAGTAAAACCTTCACCGGCGTGCTGGCCGGGGTGATGATCCGCAACGGTGACATCGCCCTCAACGATCCGGTGCAGAAGTACTGGCCGCAGCTGACCGGCACGCAGTGGCATCACATCCGGATGCTGCATCTGGCGACCTACACCGCAGGTGGCCTGCCGCTGCAGTTGCCGGTTGAGGTGACCGATCAGGCTTCGCTGCTCAACTATTATCAGCAGTGGCAACCGCAGGCTGCGCCGGGCACGCTGCGTCAGTACTCCAATGCCAGTATCGGTCTGTTTGGCGCGCTGATGGTGAAGGGCGATTACCAGCAGGCGATGGAGAAAAACGTGTTTCAGCCGCTGCGTCTGACGCGCACTTACATCACCGTGCCGCCCTCAATGATGCTGGACTACGCCTGGGGTTATAAAAACGGGCAGCCGGTGCGGGTGTCGCCCGGCATGCTGGATGCGGAAGCGTATGGGGTGAAATCTACCGCCCGCGATATGCTGACCTTTATGCAGGCCAATGCCGATCCTAACCGCTTATCGTCAGGCAATACCGTGCTGCGCAATGCGATTCGTACCGCCCAGTCACGCTATTTCAAAGTGCGTGATTTCTATCAGGGGCTGGGCTGGGAGATTTACGACTGGCCGGCCAGTGCCGCCGCGATAATCGCTGACAGCGAAAGCAGCGTCGCGCTTAAACCTCAGCCGGCGACGCTACTGAATCCCGCCGTGCCATCGCAACGCGCCAGCTGGGTGCATAAAACCGGCGCCACCAACGGCTTTGGTGCCTACGTTGCATTTATTCCCGAGCAGAACACCGGCATTGTGATGCTTGCGAACAAGAACTACCCCAATCCGCTACGGATAAAAACCGCCTGGAAAATCCTGGAAACGTTGCAGTAATCCGGGACGCCACCGCCCGCTGGCCTTGCCATCTCAGGGTCAGCGGAAAGGGCGGATCACCTCGCAGCCGTTGAGCGGCGCAAAGTCGGGCTGTTGCTCTTTGATCGCCTCACCGGGCTGACGCCAGCGCGCAATCGCCAGGGGTAAAGCTGGCGCACCATGTTCATTTGCGCTAAAATAAAAATCAAATGAACAGAGGGCCGTGCTATGTCAATTGCCATTTATACGCCCGCCAGCAGTCGCCGCAACAGCTCGCTGTTGCATGCGCTGAACCTGCCGGAAACCCTGCCGGATGCGCATCAGCGGATTGCCGTCGGCTTCAGCAGCGGGGTGCTGAAACGCACCGCGTCGTTATCCGCCTTCGATGAAATCTGGCTCTGCCGCCTGGCAGGCATCGATCGCAGTACCTACAACCGCAAAGTCAAAGATCCTCAGCAGACCTTTTCGCCCGATCAGAGCGGACGGATTTACATGCTGATCCGCGTCCTGTCCGCTGCCAGCACGCTGCTGCGTGACGATCCGGCGCGGCTGGTGCAGTGGCTGGAGACCCCAGCCAAGGCGCTGGGTGGCAGGAAACCGGCAGAGATGACCACCACCGTTGCCGGGGCGGAAGCGGTGCTCAACCTGATTGGTCAGCTTGAACATGGCGTGATTACCTGATGGCGGCGGTGCGCTTTTTCCGGCTGGTGAAAAGCGAATATGCGATGACCGCCTTTGACGGTTTTGGTGCCCGCACCTACGGCGGCCGCTGGAATTCAGTCGGTATCGGCTGTGTCTATCTCGGATCAAGCCGGGCGCTGTGCGTGCTGGAGGCGCTGGTGCATCTCAGCATTCAGGATCTGGCGCACGACTATTCGATGCTGTCGATCAGCGTACCTGAAACGCTGATCACCGAGCTGTCGCTGGCGGCGCTCCCCGCCGACTGGCAGACCGATCCCGCACCGCCATCGACCCGGGAGATTGGGGATGGCTGGCTCGCCAGCGCCGATCACGGCCTGATCCTCAAGGTTCCGAGTACCCTGACCGGAGAGTGGAACGCGCTATTTAATCCTGCGCATCCGGCCGCCGCTGCGATTATCAGCAACGTGGTGGTCGAACCT
Source organism: Pantoea brenneri (assembly GCF_038594305.1). Lineage (NCBI taxonomy): Bacteria > Pseudomonadati > Pseudomonadota > Gammaproteobacteria > Enterobacterales > Erwiniaceae > Pantoea > Pantoea brenneri. The sequence continues at coordinate 1,137,091 of NZ_JBCGBG010000001.1, forward strand.
TTTTTCTTTGATCCACGCTTCAGGCTGCAATAGCTGCTGGCCCGACAGCGGCCCAGGTCAGCCGGCAGCCTTCGATTCTGAAATAGCCTGTGCCGCACAAATCAGTGCCAGATGACTGAGGCCCTGCGGCATATTGCCGCGCCAGCTCTGACTGCGGACATCAAACATTTCGTTAAAAATATCCACGTTGCCGTGCTGATCGAGCGTCGCGAGGATCTGCTGCATCGTCTGTTCCGCCTGGTCGACGTCGCCCATTTCCGCCCAGGCTTCTGCCAGCCAGAACGCGCAGGCGAGGAAGGTACTCTCTTCAACCTCGACGCCACTGTAGCGATAGAGCATGGCGCTGCCGTTGCCCAGCGCCTGATGAATAGCGCGATAGGTTGACAGCATCCGCTGTGGATTGACCGCGTTGCCGTAGCTGTGGACCAGCGCCAGCGAGGCGTCGAGACGGTCCTCACTGCCGACATAAAACAGATAAGCCTGTTTCTGTTCGGACCAGCAGTGCGTCTCAATCCAGTCACGAATGCGGTCACGTTCCCGTTGCCAGCGGCCGAGCCAGGTAGGTTCGATGTGCTGGTTTTCGGCCAGCGCGACCGCCCGGTCCAGTGCCACCCAGCAGGCCATTTTAGAATGGGTATAGTGCTGCAGGTCCGGCAACTCCCAGATACCGCAATCCTTTTGCCGCCAGTGATCGGCACAGCAGTTAGCCAGCTCACCCAGCATGCGCGAGGTGGTGATATCCAGCACGTGGCCGGCCTCGATAAACAGCTGCGCGGTGGCCAGCATATCGCCATACATGCTGAGCTGTATCTGATCACGGGCATTATTGCCGACCCGCACCGGCTGGGAATCCTGATAGCCGCTTAACGGCGGAAAACGTTCTTCCGGCACTTCATCGCCATTCAGCGCATAGCAGGCGCGCAGCCTGACGCCGTGCCGCAGGATGGTCTGCGACAACCACGAAAAGGCCGCTTTACAATCTTCCAGTGCCCCGAGATAGACGAAGGCTTTAATGATCAGGCAGGCGTCCCGCACCCAGGCGTAGCGATAATCATAATTCTTCTCGCCGCCGATCCCTTCCGGCAGCGAGGTGGTGGCTGCGGCCGCCAGCGCACCGGTCGGTGAGTACCAGAGAAACTTCAGTGACAGGGCAGAGCGCTTTACCAGCGCCGGATAGCTGCCGTCATAGCTCAGGCTCTCCACCCAGCTGGTCCAGCCGGTGTGGCTGGTTTCGATTCGCTGATCGATGGCGGACAGCTCAGGGACAGCCAGCGGCTCGTTCTCGGTGATCAGCAGTGCGCAGAGTGAGCGCGAACCGGCCGAAGTCCGCAGCGTGGCGCAGACCTGCTCATCATCCAGCAGCGTGATGTGGATATCGTCGCTGGTACGGAACATCGCCATCACGTCGGCAATGTGGAACACCTTGCCTTTTTCGGTGTCGGCAATCCACGGCGAACGGGTTTCAGCGGCGGTGCCGAATCGCAGGATAATCTGCAACTCCACTTCGCCGCTGACTCCTTCAATCCGGCGCGCCAGTTCGCCCCACGGCAATCTTCCCGCCAGCGTACTGTTGATCGATTCGGTCAGCAGCACGCTGCCGCTGTCGGTGTCAAAACGGGTTTCCAGCACGTTGCTGTTATCGCGATAACGCCGCGTCACCCGATAGGGATCGCACGGCACGATTTGAAAGAAGCCGCCGATACCGGCATCCAGCAGGCGGTCAAACAGCGGTTTAGCATCCAGGTTCGGGGCGCACCACCAGTCGATCGCGCCATCCGGCGCAATCAGCGCCACTGAACGCCCCTCGCCAATGGCGGCATAATCACCCAGACCCGCAAAGCCATTGTCTCGGGCAGGCTGATGGAAGATCTGGTTTTCCATGGTTTTCTTCCTTGTTTCACTGTGGCGACTGACAAATCGGGCGCAGGCAGGACAAAAAAGTGGCCGCATTATGCGGCCACCGGGGAAGGTGATTACAGGGTGCCGGTGCCGCCATCGGAGCACCAGACCTGACCGGAGGAGTAACTGCTCTCCGTCGAGGCCAGCGTGACGTAGAGCGGAGCGATTTCGACCGGCTGGCCAGGGCGGCCCATCGGTGAATCGGCACCAAACTGCTTCACTTTTTCCTGTGGCTGGCCGCCGCTGGATTGCAGCACGGTCCAGTATGGGCCAGGCGCGACCGCGTTAACCCGGATGCCTTCGCCGCCCAGCTGTTTCGCCAGTGACTTGGTAAAGGCAACAATCGCCGCTTTGGTCTGGGCATAATCCAGCAGAATATCGCTGGGTTTAAAGGCCTGCACCGACGAGGTATTAATAATCGACGCGCCGCGTGGCAGATATTCCAGCGCCGCTTTGGTGATCCAGAACATGGCATAAACGTTGGTTTTAAACGTCGCGTCAAAATCTTCGGTACTCAGGGTACGGATGGACTCATTAAACTGCTGGCGTCCGGCGTTATTAACCAGAATATCCAGGCCGCCTAATTTATCCACCGCCTGTTTCACCAGCTGCTGACAAAATTCTTCAGAACGAATATCACCCGGAATAGCGAAGACTTTACGGCCTTCCGCTTCGATTAATTTAATCACTTCATCGGCGTCGGGCTGTTCTTCTGGCAGATAGTTGATCACTACATCCGCACCTTCGCGGGCATAAGCGATGGCCACCGCACGGCCAATACCGGAATCGCCGCCGGTAATCAGCGCTTTACGTCCGGTCAGCCGGCCGGTACCGCGGTAGCTGGTTTCACCGTGATCGGGAACCGGGATCATTTTGCTGGCTAAGCCAGGTGCCTGTTGCGGTTGTTCCTCAAAAGGAGGCTTAGGAAATTGATCGAGATCGAGCGTCTTGTTCGTTGGTGTCGTCATTGTAAGCTCCTTGAACGTCATTATCTGAGTGATTAAGCCTGGCACAAATGTGATATTTGTCACATCTGACTGCTTATTCATTGAGCAGTGAAGCGCCGGACAAATTAATAATGCTGATCAAGGATAGACAGAAAATCGGGATGCTGCGCCGCCGCAGGGTGATAATTTGCGGCAATCAGTCGGCTTATTTAAAGCGAAGCGTAAAGCAGGGAAAGGTCTATTTTAGTGGCACAAACGCAGCGGCGATAAAATTAAATCGGGCGGTTTACCCGCCGCGTACTGAACCCCGCCAGACCACATCAGCCTGATATATCCGCCGATCGCTTTGCTGTTCGGCGGCGGGCTGTAATTCATCCTGCTGCGCCTCGGTTTCGGTCAGCCAGCGTATCGCGTCACGGGCAAACTGTTCCACCGGCTGGGCAAAAGTGGTGAGGTTGTAGGAGGACCAGCCCGATTGCGGAATATTGTCGTGGCCGACGATGCACAGATCCTCCGGAATGCGCAGCGCAAAGCGGTGGCGTGCCTCATCCATAAAGCCACACGCCAGTAAATCGGTGGCGCAGAACACCGCGTCAGGCCGGATTTTGCGGGTCAGCAGCCGCTGCGCCAGGATCTGACCGCTTTCATAGGAGGTCGAGCCAAAGTGCTCAACCTGAACGCTGACTCCGGCTCTCTCCGCCGCCGCCAGAAAATCCCGCTCGCGTTTCAGCAGGCTCGGGGTGCCGGCCAGTGAATTAACAAACGCGATGCGCTGACAGCCGGCACGGACAAAGGCATTGACCGCCATCTCGGCTGCCGGACGCGAGTCGAGGTTAATGCTGAGGGAGCCGGGCAGGGACTCATCACGGTTAATCAGCACCAGATGCTGGCCGTGTTTGTAACAGAGCCGGGTTATCGCGCTGTCAGGCATACCGGAGAGGATGATTGACGCATCGGCGCGGAAGTTAATCGCCTGCTGTAAGGCGGCAGAGACCCGTTCATCTGAGCGGTCGGTATTAATCAGCATCGCTACTTTTCCCGCTTCCTGCAGATACTGTGTCATCCAGCGAACCAGGCTGGCGCGGTAAGGCGTATCCACTTCAGAGGCGATCAGGCAGACAATGCCGCTGCGGTTGCGTACCAGCCCGCGCGCCAGATGATTAACGTGATAGCCCAGCTCTTCGGCGGCTTTCATCACCCGCGCCCGCGTGGCATCCGACACGCTGGCACCCGGCGTAAAGGTGCGCGACACCGCAGAGCGGGAGACGCCCGCCCGGTCAGCGACATCCTGCGCACTGACGACTGCCTTAAGTTGATGCATGGTTTTCTCCGCTGCTGCCGTTATCCGCTTTGAGTCTGCCTGAAGTTGCAAGGCTGTGCAAAAGGTATTGGCGATAAAATGTACCAAATTTGTGACAGCACCTTACAATTGCTTAACATGCTGATTGACACGTCCTGAGGGTCGCCTTACTACTTTGCACAGCAGTGCAAAAAAGCGCGATCAGGCGCAATCCCCGCCTTCAAGGAGAACACCATGCGTTACTCATCTCTGCTCGCTGCGGTTATCGTCAGTTGTCCGGCCTTACCGTTTGCGGCGGCTGCGGCCGGTAATCTCAACATGATCTGCTCTGCGGATGTGGTGGTCTGTGAACAGATGACCCGCCAGTTCAGCACGTCTCATCCCGACATCAATCTCAGCATGGTGCGGCTGTCAGCCGGGGAGGCCTATGCACGTATCCGCAGCGAGGCGCGCAATCCGCGGACCGATATCTGGTGGGCCGGCACCGGTGATCCGCATATGCAGGCCGCCGAAGAGGGCTTAACTCAGGTATATAAATCGCCGCTGCTCGACCAGCAGCAGCCGTGGTCGCAAAAAGTGGCGGAGATCTCCGGTTACCGTACCGTGGGCGTTTATGCCGGTGCGCTGGGCTGGGGTTACAACACCCGACTGCTGGCGGAGAAAAAGCTGAAGGTACCGGCCTGCTGGACCGATCTGCTCGATCCGGGCTTTAAAGGTGAAATCCAGATTGCCAATCCGAACTCCTCCGGCACCGCCTATAACACCCTGGCGACGCTGGTGCAGATCATGGGTGAAGACCAGGCTTTTGATTACCTGAAAAAACTCAACGCCAACGTTTCGCAATACACCAAGTCGGGTTCAGCGCCGGTGAAAGCCGCTGCCCGCGGCGAAACCACCCTCGGCATCGTCTTTATGCACGATGCGGTTGCGATGGAGGTCGATGGCTTCCCGATCAAACCGGTCGCCCCCTGTGAAGGCACCGGCTATGAGATTGGTTCCATGTCGATCATTAAAGGGGCGCGTAACCTGGCGAATGCCAAAAGCTGGTACGACTGGGCGCTGAGTGCCGACGCGCAGTCGCACATGAAAGAGGCGAAATCGTTCCAGCTGCCGTCGAACCGCAAGGCGGAGATCTCCGAATACGCGCCACGCTTTGAGAATATCAAGCTGATCGATTACGACTTCAAAACCTACGGTGACGCGGCGAAACGCAAAGCGCTGCTCGGACGCTGGGATAAAGAGATCGGCGCCAGCGCACAATAAAACTGATTTCCGTCCGGCGCAGTGATGCCGGGTCTATGCTGAAACGCGGTGGCGCAAGCCTGGTGTCCGCAGCAGATCGAGGTGATTCATGAATGCGCACAATCGCCGCTTAACCGGCGCGTTAGTTGCCGGCGCGCTGGCCCTGATGGTGTTGCCCTGGTACAGCCTGGAGCAGGGGTTCTTCTCTGGCCACTGGCTGATCAGCTTATGGCAGGATGAGAATAGCGCGCCAGCACTGTGGCAACTGATGCAGCATGGCTGGCTGACTGTCGCCGTAGCGCTGTGGCTCGCTTCTGCCGCCTGCCTCTTCCTGCCGCCGGGGCGTATCCGTAGCGGCCTGCTGCTGCTGCTCAGCGTCTGCGGCACTCTGTTCCTGGTGCTGGAAGGGCATGCCATCGGGTTTAGCGGCTGGAACTGGCGGTGGCTGGAGAACCTGGCCGGCCCGCTCGCGCTGGGCCAGCCGGCGATGGGCGCGGGCGCGTTACTGCTGCTGACGGTTTTCCTGCTGATTTTTTCCTTTGCGCTGGCCGAACGCGGCGTGCTGAAAGGCGATGCGTTTGTGGTGTCGGCGATCGTACTGCTGGTAGCGCTGGTGACCACTTTTGTGCTCTATCCGGTACTGAGCCTGTTTGTCGCCTCGGTGCAGGACATCGATGGCAGCTTTAAGCCGGATGGCCTGATCGCCAATCTGCAGGACCCGGCTATCTGGAGCGTCGCCTGTGTGACCGGCGGCACCTGCGGGACGGCGTGGCGCACGCTGGGACTGGCGCTGATGACCGCCAGCGGCTCGACGCTGCTGGGACTGGCGTTTGCGCTGGCGGCGACCCGCACCTCGCTGCCGTGCAAAAAAGCGCTGCGGATGCTGACTATCCTGCCAATCATTACGCCGCCGTTTGTTATCGGGCTGGCGCTGATTCTGCTGTTTGGCCGTTCTGGCGTGATCACCACCTCGCTGGCGACGCTGTTTGGCGTCGAGCCGGGCCGCTGGCTGTATGGCCTGACCGGCATCTGGATCGCCCAGGTGCTCTCTTTTACGCCGATTGCGTTTCTGGTGCTGATTGGGGTGGTTGAAGGCGTCAGCCCGTCGCTGGAAGAGGCGTCTCAGACCCTGCGCGCCAGCCGCTGGCGTACTTTCTCGCGTATCTCCCTGCCGCTGATGGCACCCGGACTGGCTAACGCCTTTCTGATCAGCTTTATCGAAAGCATGGCGGACTTCGGCAACCCGATGGTGCTGGGCGGCAGTCACGGCGTGCTGTCGACCGAAATCTTCTTCTCGGTGGTCGGCGCGCAGAACGATCCAAGCCGTGCGGCGGTGCTGGCGATGATCCTGCTGGGCTTCACGCTGGCGGCGTTTCTGCTGCAGCGGGTCTGGCTGTCGGGCAAAAGCTTCGCCACGGTAACCGGCAAAGGCGACGGCGGTCGTCACGTGCAGCTGCCGCGTCCGGTGCGCTACAGCGTTTATGGCCTGGTGATCCCGTGGGGACTGTTTACCCTGGTGATCTACGGCATGATCATGATTGGCGGCTTTGTGCAGTCGTGGGGGCTGAATAACGCGCTGACGCTCGACCACTATATCCGCGCCTTTAGCGTCAGCCTGAATCAGGGACAGCTGGTGTGGAGCGGCGTCGCCTGGAACTCTTTCTGGACCACGCTGGAGATCGCCCTGATTGCCGCGCCGCTGACTGCGGTGGTTGGCCTGCTGACCGCCTGGCTGATTGTGCGGCAGAAATTTGCCGGACGGCAGACCTTTGAGTTCATGCTGATGCTGAGTTTCGCCATTCCGGGCACCGTGATCGGCGTGAGCTACGTGATGGCGTATAACCTGCCGCCGCTGGAGATCACCGGCACCGCGATGATCCTGATCGCCTGCTTTGTGTTCCGCAATATGCCGGTCGGAGTGCGTGGCGGTATTGCGGCGATGAGCCAGCTTGATAAGAGTCTGGATGAAGCTTCACTGACCCTCGGTGCCAACAGTTTCCGCACCTTACGTAAAGTGGTGCTGCCGCTGCTCAAACCGGCGATCAGCGCCGCGCTGGTCTACGCCTTTGTGCGCGCTATTACCTCAATCAGTGCGGTGATTTTTCTGGTCAGCGCGCAATACAACATGGCGACGTCTTACATCGTCGGGCTGGTGGAGAACGGTGAGTATGGCGTCGCGATTGCCTACTCGTCGGTACTGATCGTGGTGATGTTAGCCATTATCGGTCTGTTCCAGCTGCTGGTGGGTGAACGCCGCCTGCGCCGTGTTACTCAACCAGCGGCCGCGGCCGCTGCTGTCGCCACTCTGACTCAGGAGAGAGCCGTATGACCCCCATCAACGCGGGATCGGTCGTGTTTGAACATGTTGCTAAACGCTTTGCCGGTTTTACGGCGCTGCCGGATCTGTCGTTAACCGTCGAGCCTGGCACGCTGGTGACGCTGCTCGGTCCCTCCGGCTGCGGCAAAACCACCACGCTGCGCCTGCTGGCCGGGCTGGAGCATCCTACTGCTGGCCGCATTCTGATCGGCGGTAAAGATGTCACTCATCTGCCGGCCAATGAGCGCGACGTGGCGATGGTGTTTCAGTCATACGCGCTGTTTCCCCATATGAATGCTCTCGACAATATCCTGTATGGGCTGCTGTCGTCGGGGATGAACAAACGGGAGGCGCTGGATCGGGCGCGGGAAGGGTTGAGGCTGGTCGGGCTGGAAAGCCAGGGCGAGCGGCTGCCGTCTGAACTTTCCGGTGGACAGCAGCAGCGTATTGCGGTCGCTCGCGCGCTGGTGCTGGAACCACAGGTGTTGCTGCTGGATGAGCCGTTGTCGAATCTGGACGAACGTTTACGGCGACGGGTGCGGACGGATATTCGCGATCTGCAACAGCGGCTGGGTTTTACCGCAGTCTATGTGACGCACGACCAGGAAGAGGCGCTGGCGGTCTCCGATAAAATTATTGTCATGAAAGAGGGGGATATTGCGCAGCAGGGCGCGCCGGAAACGCTTTACCATTCGCCCAATTCGGTGTTTATCGCCGACTTTATGGGCGAAGCCAATATTCTGCCGTGCGACGTTGAGCAGGCCGAAGGCGGTGAGGCGCTGATCCGCGTCGGTAACCAGCGCTTCCGGGTGCGTGGCGATGGAGCGAAAACCGGCAGCGGACAGCTGGCGGTGCGGCCGCAGTTTATCACCCTGTCTGGCGACGGTCAGGGTGCCCTGCAGGGTGAGATTATTCACAGCACCTGGCTGGGTGACCATATCGAATATGAAGTGACTACCGAACTGGGATCGCTGTTCATCATCGATCCCCACATGGAACAGCGTCTGCCGCTGGCCGCCCGGGTCGGCGTTAACTTCAAGCCGCAGGGTCTGGCCCTGATTGCCCGCTAAACTGCTTAACCGCAAGGAGTCTCAATGGAACTGCACGATGAAATGATGTCGCGTCTGGCGCTGGCTGAAGCTGTCGCCCGCGCTGGCGGTGCCACGGCCTTATCTTACTTTTCCCGCCGCGACACGCTGGTGGTGGAAACCAAATATGATCTGCAGGATGTGGTGTCGATTGCCGATCGCGAAGTAGAACAGACGATCGCCGACCGCATCCGTGAAGCGTTCCCTGATGATGGCTTTCTCGGTGAGGAGAGCGGCCTGCAGCCGGGCCGGAGCGCCTACACCTGGGTGGTCGATCCGATTGATGGCACCAGTCCGTTTCTCAACGGCATGCCAAACTGGTGCGTATCGGTTGCCGTACTGCGCGGCGACGTGCCGGTCATCGGGGTAATTTTTGCGCCAACCTTTGAGGAGTGCTATGTGGCAGCGCTGGGTGAGGGCGCTACCCTTAATGGCCGACGCTTGCAGGTCGATCCGGCGCGCACCCTGCAGAATCACGTGACCGGCTTTGGTGCCAACAGCTACGTCAGTCCGCAGCAGGTTGGCGAGATTGTGGCGGCCTTGCTGGCAGCCGGCGGTAACTTTATCCGCATCGGCTCAGGCGCACTGATGCTGGCGTGGGTGGCGGCCGGCCGGGTCGTCGGTTACTACGAACCTTATATGCACGCCTGGGATTGTCTGGCCGGTTACTGTCTGGTGAAGGAGGCGGGCGGTTGGGTACATCCGTTTAACACCGACGGCGATCGCATCACCAAAGGGGCGCAGGTGCTGGCGGTGGCTCCTGGTGCCGAAGCAGATTTGCGTCGCATCGCCGGTCTGTGACCCTGTCACGACGCGCAGGTCCGTACAGCCACCTCAGCGTCGTGACCTTTAGCCCTTCAGCGTTTTGGTCAGGTAGTAACGCTGCATACCGGTTTGCGGAAAGTCGGGCAGGGACATCTGCTGTTGATAACCCTGTTTCAGATAAAACGGCAGCGCCTGAAAACTGAAGGTATCCACCAGCGCCTGCTGACAGCCGTAAGCTATCGCCTGCTGTTCTGCTGCCAGCAGTAAGGCACTGCCCAGACCGGTGCCGCGCAGCGTACCGTCCACCCACAGATAATCGATACAGAGCCAGTTCCCCTTACGCGAGGCCATTACGCCACCCCGCAACTTACCGTCTGCGTCATGATCAAATACCGCCAGCGGTCCCCGGTTTTCACTGCCGATAAACTGCCGGTTGTAACTGCCGAGCCCGGCAAATAACGCCTCCCGGTCTTTGTCCTCTGGCTGCTCCGTCACGGTAAAACCCGCGCTTAATCTCATGATTTTTCTCCTGTTATGCGACGCCACAAGGTTGAATATCCGCGTAAAGGGATAATAGATCATTTATCCCTTGAAAGGTATAAATAGTTATTTATCCCCGGCAGGGTATAATGCATCGATTATCCTCTTTCGGGGATAATCGGAATGCGCTATGCTGATCGTCTGCCGACCCCGGAGGAACAGAGACCATGATATACAGTCCGCTGCAGCTGGCTAACCGGCTGAAACTTATCCGTCAGCGTAATGGCTGGACCCAGAGCGAGCTGGCCAAAAAGGTTGGCCTGAAACAGGCGACCATTTCGCATTTTGAAAATGCGCCGGACAACACCTCGCTGGCGACGCTGTTTAAGCTGTTACAGTCGCTGGAGCTGAGTCTTGAGGTGCAGGAGAAAACGGCCGCCGCACCGCCACCGATCAATGACGAGGATGACTGGTAATGCAGAAGCTGATTGCGTGGATGAACGGCGAGCGGGTCGGCGTGCTGACCCGTCAGCGCAACGGTGCGCACGAATTTCAGTACGACAAAGCGTGGCTGAGCAATCCGCTCGCCAGGCCGCTGTCACTCTCGATGCCGTTGCAGGTTCCGGCCATCACCTCCCACGCGGTAATTAACTTTTTCGATAATCTGTTGCCGGATAGCCCGTTGATTCGTGACCGGATTGTGGCGCGCTACCAGATAAAATCCCGTCAGCCGTTTGATCTGTTGCAGGAAGTGGGACGTGACAGCGTCGGTGCGACCATGCTGTTGCCGCCTGAGATGCCGCTGCCGCCGTTACAGGTGCGCTATGAGCTGCTGGACGAGGCGCGTCTGGAAAGCGTGCTGTCAGCCTATCAGTCCGACATTCCGCTCGGGATGCTGCGTGAAGAGACCGACTTTCGTATTTCGGTGGCGGGCGCGCAGGAGAAAACGGCGCTGCTGCACACTGAACAGGGCTGGAGCATTCCTGCGGGAGCCACGCCAACATCACACATTATCAAACTGCCGATCGGGGAAATTAAGCAGCCGACGGCGACGCTGGACATGCGGGAAAGCGTTGAAAATGAGTATCTCTGTCTGGCGCTGGCCAGAGCGCTGGGAATGAAGGTGCCTGAAGCAACCCTTATCCGCGCCGGCGCGATGCGTGCGCTGGCCGTCGAGCGCTTCGACCGGCGCTGGTCACGCGACAGAAGCCGGCTTATTCGTCTGCCACAGGAGGATTTCTGTCAGGCGCTGGGGCTGCCGTCATCGACGAAATATGAGTCTGACGGCGGGCCGGGCATTGCGGAGATTATGCAGTTGCTGATGGGATCGAGTAACGCAATAGAGGATCGTTATCACTTCATGATGTTCCAGGTGTTTCAGTGGCTGATTGGGGCGACTGACGGCCACGCCAAGAACTTCTCGCTGTTTATTGAGCGCGGCGGCAGCTTCCGGCTGACCCCCTTCTACGATGTGATTTCCGCCTATCCGGTACTGGGCGGCACCGGCCTGAATAAGCGGGCGCTGAAGCTGGCGATGGGGCTGCGGGCCAGTAAAGGCAAAAAAACCGAAATCGATAAGATATTCCCGCGTCATTTCTTCGCCACTGCAAAAAGCGTCAATTTTGATAGCGGTAGCCTGCAACAGATCTTCGACTTCTTTATCCGCGCTTTTCCACCAGCGGTTATCGCGGTGCGTGATGCGTTGCCCGCTGGATTTCCGCAGCACATTGCCGATGCCATTTTCAGTCATTCACTGATTATGCTGGAGCGGTTACGGCAGAAAGATTGAGGCAGGCAGCAACAGACTGGCCCGGCAACGGCCAGACTGCTGTTTTCCTGTTTAACCGGAGTCTGTTATGAATCGCGCTCGCTACGCACTGGAATCGATCCCGTCGCCACCCACTTTTCCCGGCGTGGCCAGTCACGTGATGGCGGATGAAACCCTGCATCACCGGCTGGCGGCGATTGTTCAGCGCATGAAACAGCATCAGATTGCGCAGCTGATCATCTATGCGGATAAAGAGCACGGCAGTAACTTTGAGTATCTGGCGGGCTTTATTCCGCGCTTCGAAGAGGCGCTGCTGGTGGTTAATCAGCAGGGCGAACTGGCCTACATCATGGGCAACGAAAACCTCAAGCTGGTGCCCTTTGCCCGTAATCCCGGCAGATGTCTGCACGCGGCACTCTTTTCGCTGCCTAATCAGCCGATGAGTGGTGAGACATCGCTGTCCCGGCTGCTGAGCCAGGCGGGGATCGTCGCGGGGACGCGCACCGGGCTGGTGGGCTGGAAGTTGTTCAGCCGCGCACAGCAGACCCTGTTTGATCTGCCGCAGTTTATCTGCGCGGCGGCGGCCGATGCGGCAGGTGGCGTCTCGCAGCTGGTGAATGCCACCGGGCTGTTTATCTCACCCGATGAGGGAGCTCGCTGCATTAACAGCGCCGATGAGGTGGCATTTTACGAGGCGGGAGCGAATCGTGCCTCAACCGCCATGCTGGCGGCGCTGAACAGCGTGACGGCAGGCGTAAGCGAGAAGCACATGGGCGCACGTCTTAATGCCGCCGGCCAGCCAAATAGCGTGATGACCATTGCCGCCACCGGCGATCGCTTTGCTAAGGCACAGCTTTATCCCAGCGACAAAACGATTAAGGTCGGCGATAAGCTGTCATTAACCGTTGGCTATAAAGGCGGGTTAAGCAGCCGCGCTGCTTATGTAGTCAGTCAGGCGTCTGAGTTACCCTGTCACGTTTCAGACTGGCTGCCCCGGCTGGCGATCCCGTATTATCACGCGGTGGTCAGCTGGCTGGAGCAGTTACGCATCGGCATCACCGGTGGCGAACTGTATGCGTTAATCGAGACGGTATTACCCAAAGCGCAGTATGGCTGGCACCTTAATCCGGGGCATCTGGTGGCTGACGAAGAGTGGCTAAGTTCGCCGATCTGGCCCGATTCAGCCATCCCCCTGAAAAGCGGCATGCTGTTGCAGATCGACATTATTCCTTCGGTAGCCGGCTACGGCGGATGCAGTATTGAGGACACCGTCGGTCTGGCGGATGCGGCGTTGCGTGCCCAACTGGCGGCTGAATTCCCGGCGGTCTGGCAGCGGATGACCGAGCGCAAAGCCTGGCTGAGCGACGTCCTGCGGCTGAAACTGGCCGATGAGGTGATCCTGCTGTCGAACACCGTAGGCTATCTGCGTCCGTTTTTACTGGATCAACAGCGGGCACTGGTGCGGCAACCGCTGAGCGACGGGGTTTAAAAAAACGCGGTCGGCTGTTAGGTTAATCACTCATTAACCCCGAATAAAGGTCAGGAGCCGTGATGTCCGATATCGTGCATTTCCCGCTGTTTGTTGCTTCCGTTGTGCTGCTTTGTATTACGCCGGGTCCCGATCTGGCCTATGTGGTGGGACAAAGCGTTGCCAGGGGACGACGTGCCGGTATCCTGTCAGCCGCCGGGGTTGCGCTGGGCAGTTGTACCCATGCCGTTGCCAGTGCGCTCGGGCTGATTGCCGCCTCGCCGCTGCTGTTCACGCTGATTAAGTATCTCGGGGCGGCATACCTGATCTACCTTGGAGCCAGAATGATCGGGTCAACCTTTATCGCATCCGCAGCAGCGGAGACCGCGCCGCCGCCGCGCGCACTGACCGGCACCCGCTTACTGCTGCTGCGCGGTTTCATCACCTCAATCACCAATCCCAAAGTGCTGCTGTTTTTTATCGCCTTCTTCCCGCAGTTTGTGGTGATCGGCAGTCAGTATCACGCCAGCGCCTTCCTGCTGCTGGGGATGACCTATGCGCTGATCGGCCTGATGACCGACGTGATGTTTGCGCTGCTGGCGGGTGGGGCCGCAGGCGCGGTGGCGAACAATAAGAGGTTACAGAAAGTGCTGGATCGGCTGGTCGGCGCCACCTTTATCGGCCTGGGGATCCGTCTGGCGCTGACCCGTCGCTGAGCCAAATCTGACGCTGCCGGCCCGGTCAGCCGCAGCCTGAACCGGTCAGGGATGGCCGGTAATAATTTGTATAATTTAACTGAGAGTAAAACGCTGACGCTTCTGTCAGGATACGCGCCACAGAAGTATTTCGGTCCTCTCATTCGATGAAATGGTTTACCAAAAACGCGGTTTTGTTTGCCTGCAAAACCTCCCTGGCCGCGTTTATCGCGTTATCAGTTGCTCTGATCCTTAACTTTGAAAAACCTGCCTGGGCGCTGACCACCGTTTTTGTCACATCCCAGCTTTATGCCGCCTCAACCGTCTCGAAATCGCTGTTCCGTCTGATAGGAACCGTGCTGGGAGGGGTGTTTATCCTGCTGATCTATCCGGAAACGGTGCAGTCGCCACTGCTGTTCAGCCTGTGCGTCTCGCTGTGGGTGACGTTTTGCCTCTATCTGTCGCTGCATGACCGCACGCCCAAAAGCTACGTCTTCATGCTGGCAGGCTATAGCGCGGCGATCATGGGTTTTCCGGAGGTGAACACGCCGTCGGCGATTACTAATACGGTGATTTCGCGTATCGAGGAGATCACCCTTGGCATTTTGTGCAGCACGCTGGTACACCGGCTGGTTTTTCCGGTATCGATGCACCATCTGCTCGGGCAGAGCGTCGACCGCTGGTTTCAGAATGCGCGTAAATTGTGTAATGAGCTGGTCAGCGGCATGGCGAACAACAAGTCCCTCGAGCGGGAAGATATTCTGATCCAGATGGCGGGCTATCCGCTGAATGTCGAAACGCTGCTGACGCACTGTGTTTATGAAGGGGAAGCGGCGCGCAATGTGATCCGTCTGGTCAGCGTGCAGTATCAGCATCTGACCTACCTGCTGCCGACGCTGACGGCGATTGAATCGCGGCTTGGGGTGCTGGCAGAACTGAATATACGCTTTCCGCTGTGTGTCACCTCGGTGTTCCAGCAATTTCTGCTGTGGCTCAATCATGATCGGGTTAACGATATCGAAGGATTGCGTAACGCCATCGCTGCGGGTCAGGCGACGCTGGAAGCGGACTGGCAGGCGGGAAAGCTGGCTACTGAAGAGAGCCTGCTGCTGATTGGCTTACTGGAGCGGCTGGCTAACTTTGTCCGTATCGCCGATGCGTATCAGAACGTCAGCGCCCGAGCCGGCGATCTCTACAGTCATGGCGACGGGGCGGCGATCAGGAACATCCGCGAGCATCGCCACATTGATAACGGACTGCTGAGCCTGTCGGTGCTGACGGCCTTTCTGGCGACCTTTCTTTCCAGTCTGTTCTGGATTGGCAGCGGCTGGGCCGATGGGGCCAATGCACCGCTGATGGCGGCGATTATCAGTTCGTTTTTTGCCGGGGTGGATTCGCCGGTTACGCCGATGAAGCTGTTCGTTAAAGGGGTGATGATTGCGCTGGTGGTCAGCCTGTTTTATATCGCGTTTCTGATCCCGCAGGCCAACACCCTGCAGGCGTTAATGATCTGCCTGCTGCCGGGGCTGATGCTGCTGAGCCTGGTGATTGCCAATCCGACCACCAATCTGATAGGTCTGAGTGTGGCGATCCAGATTCCAGGCTTTATCGGGCTGAGTCACCACTATGTGCCCGATCTGATCGTCACCCTGAACGCCGCAATCTCGTCGCTGGTGGGGATCATGTTTGCGGTGGTGCTGACGGCGCTGATCCGCAATAAGCGTCCCTCGTGGATTGCCCGCAGGGCGGTGCTGCGGGGGCTGCGCGACCTGCTGAGCTTTATTAAAAAGGTCGAACGCAATTCCGCCACGCTGTTATCACGCCAGCAGTTTATTGCGCGCATGCTGGACCGGGTGAACATTATTCTGCCGCGTAAACGGCTCGATCCGGTGCCGGATATCGTGGTCGGTGGCTATCTGATCAGTGAAACCTGGCTCGGCGCTAACTGCTATGACTTTTATGCCCGCTATCGGGAGGTGCTGGAGGCGCACCGCATCGACAGCGGCCAGATGTTCCACGAACTGGGTCTCTATCTGAAGCGTAAAATGAAGTCGCTTCAGCTGCTGCCGCATCAGGATCTGCTGGAGGAGCTGGATCAGCTGCTGCTCCGGCTGGAGAAGATTGCGCTGCAGGAGAGTGCGGCGGTAGCTCCGCTGGTTCACCTGTTTAACATTCGCGTCTCGCTGTTCCCGCAACAGCGCTGGCCGGGCTGAGTGTGCTATAAAGGTTGCCGCGCTATTTCAGGGGGAGAAAAACCGATGTCAGCCTGCTTACGCCGCTATCGGTTGTTCAGATTTTGCGATAAGGCAGGAATATCGCCGAGTTCCGCTCCTTTAACCTTCAGGGTAAGTTCGACATTGCGGTGTAAAATAATACTGACCGCCGCCAGTAGCGCCGGCAGGGCAAGAATGTAGAAAATAGCCGACTGTGCCGGGAACACGCCCATCAGCACGCCACCTAAAGACGAACTCAGAATGGCGCCCATCCGGCCGATGCCATGCATCCAGCTGACGCCGGTTGCGCGGATCTCGGTCGGATAGTAGGCCGGCGAATAGACCTGAAGTCCGTTCTGCGCACCGTTGATGCACATGCCGGTGATAAAAATAATCACACCCAACCACACGCCGCTCAGCCCAAGCAAACCCTGGGTGATCAAACAGGCACAGCCGATTAAATAGACCACGCCAATCACCCATCTGGCGTGCAGCTTATCCATTAAGCCGCCAACGATGATGCCGCCGACCGGTCCGCCCAGCTGGAACAGTCCGGCGACAATCGCCGCCTGCTCAAGAGAAATGCCGCCTGAACGCATAATGGTAGGCAGCCAGCCGTTCAGCAGATAAATAACGAACAGCCCCATGAAATAGGTCAGCCAGAGGATTACGGTACCGCGGGCGAAGCCGTGGCGAAACAGCTCTGCAATGGTGCTGTTGCGCTTTACGCCAGGCGAACTCAGGATAAACGCCGTATCCGGGCTAAAATCACCGCCCATTTTATTCAGCAGCGAGGCGATGATTGCGCGTGGCGCTTTACGCACCACCAGGTTAAGCACCGATTCCGGTAACAGCCAGGCAATCACCGGCAGCAGCAGCAGGGGAAGCGCGCCACCAAACACCAGGACCGCAGACCAGTTAAAGCGTGCCAGCAGCCCGGCGGCAATGAATCCACCCAGTCCCGAGCCGATATTAAATCCGCTGAACATCAGGGTAATCATGATGCCTTTGCGGCGCTCGGGCATGTATTCAGACAGCAGCGTCACGCAGTTTGGCATTACCGCGCCCAGCCCCAGACCGGCGATAAAGCGTAATAATGCCATTTGTGTCGGCGAAGCGGCGAAAGCACAGGCGAGGCTGAAGGCTGAGAAGATCAGTACTGACACCAGAATGACCCGCTTGCGGCCAATCCGATCGGACATCGGACCGGCGATCAGCGCGCCGAGCGCCACGCCCGCCATGGCCGCGCCGAGGATCGGGCCCATCGCTGAGCGGCTGATGCCCCAGTGTTCGATCAGCGCCGGCGCGATAAAGCCCATTACGGCTGCATCGTAACCATCAAACATAATGATGATCAGACACAGCACCAGTACGCGCCATTGGAAAGAAGAGACCGGGCGTGCATCAATCCACTGTTTTACATTAATCAGGTTATTCGCTGTCATCGGGTACGCTCTCTGCTTTGCTACCAGCGGCAGCCGTCGTTGTGGTGAGAGAAAGGTAACAATCCGATAACACGGTAAGCGGGGCACCTGACGGTGTCTGTCAAAAAAGGCTTTTAGCGATATGAGTTAGCTTTATAGTGTGATGCGTCTGGCATTGTCATTGCGGGACCAAACGGCTGTGGTAAGGCAGGCCGGGCCTGCACGGGTAACGGGTGACATCCTTATCGCTATGAGTTTCATTTAGGCTGTCCGGGTCAGCGTCTCATCAATGCAGCGCAGCAGCGCCTGAGTAGCAGGCGAATGCAGCGCCCCCAGACGAAAGGTCAGTCCTATCTCACGGCGGGTATCGGGCAGGTTCAGCGCCAGCGGCGTCAGGATTCCGGCCTGCAACTCATATTCAAGCTGATGCGAAGAGACCACCGCCACCATATCCGAATTCAGCAGCAGTCCGCGCACTATCGCCAGATCGCCACTTTCTACCACCGGCTGAGGCGCAGTCAGCGCTGCGGCCTGAAACGCGCGGTCCAGCAGATGACGGGCAGGAGAGTTCTCACGCGGCAGGATCCATTGCACCTGCTGCAGATCTTCCGGTTTGACGGCACGCCCGCTCAGTGGGTGCTGCGGACGCGTCAGCAGAATCAGTTCTTCATCGAACAGCAGCTGGTTCTGGATATCGGACGCGCTGTGATGCTGACGCAGCGCACCGAGAATAAAATCAATATCTCCGGCGCGCAGTTCTTTAATCAGCGCATCAAAGGCGCTCTCGTTGGTCACCACTTTTATTCCGGGATAGCGCGCCACCAGACGGGTGATCGCCAGCGGTAACAGGCTACTGCGGCACAGCGGGAGCGCACCGACATGCACCGTCCCGGTCAGAATGCCGCGCTGTGCGGCGAGGTCTTCCGGGATATGCCGTATCTCATTGAGGGCACGGCTGATAAACGGGGCGATCTCCTGTCCCGCTGACGTTGGCATCATGCCTTTTGGCGTGCGCTGAAACAGCGGCAGCCCGGCCCCTTTTTCCAGCACCTTCAACGCCGCGCTCACCGCTGGCTGACTGATACCCAGCAACGTCGCCACGCTTTGAGTGTGATGAAGCCGGTCCAGCGCTAAAAAAATTTGCAGCCGTCGCAGGTTAAATAACCAGATCGGTTCCGCCTCTTCACGGCCGTTATCCCGCCGCCGCATTTTGCTGAGGATCGGCGGGATCGCGTGCAGTTCGGTAATGGCTCGCCGGGCGCGCGGCAGGGCACATTTGCCCATCTCGGTCAGCAGCATCCCGCTGGCATGCCGTTCAAACAGCGGCGTCTGTAAACTGTGTTCCAGATCACGCAGCGAACGGGTGATCGCCGACTGGGTACGAAATAAATTTATCGACGCTTCGGAAATCGTGCCGCAGTCCGCAATCATACAAAAAGCGCGTATTTGCATGATTTTAATGTCAAATTCCTGTCTGCCGTTTTCCATTTTTCTTACGCCAGCGATGAGCCCTGAATCACAACATAAATAAAAGTCATAACGCATGCAATGAAAGACATTATCCAGCCGCAGTGCTGCATGCCAGGATGAAAAAAACGGCAAAGGCAGGATGAGATAATGGAAAAGATGAGTAAAAAGAGTGCGTTAGTTGTCAGCGCCCATTCAGCTGATTTTGTCTGGCGTGCGGGGGGGGCCATTGCGCTGCATGCATCGCGGGGTTATGAGGTGCATGTGGTATGCCTCTCTTATGGCGAGCGGGGCGAATCGGCGAAGCTGTGGCGCAGCGGCAACATGACCGAGGCGAAGGTAAAGCAGAGTCGTCAGGAAGAGGCGGAGGCGGCTGCCCGCATTCTCGGGGCAACTATTAGCTTTATGGATCTGGGTGATTATCCGCTGCGCGCTGATAAAGAGACGCTATTCCGGCTGGCGGACATATTCCGTCAGGTGCAGCCGCACTTCGTCCTGACGCATTCGGTTAACGATCCCTATAACTACGATCATCCGCTGGCTGCGCATCTGACGCAGGAAGCGCGAATCATTGCGCAGGCCGAAGGCTATCGTCCTGGTGAAACCATTATCGGCGCGCCGCCGGTCTATAGCTTTGAGCCGCATCAGCCTGAGCAGTGCAACTGGAAACCTGACGTGCTGCTTGATATCAGCGCGGTCTGGGACAAGAAATATGCGGCTATTCAGTGCATGGCGGGTCAGGAACACCTGTGGGAATACTATACGCGGGTGGCTTTGCAGCGGGGCGTTCAGGCCAAACGTAACGTCGGGATCGGCTCATCGAAAGTGATCAGCCACGCTGAAGGTTATCAGAGCCTGTTGCCACGGGTGACGGAGGATCTGTCATGAGTCTGGTGAATAAAAAAGGTATCGTTGTGCGCAACATTGCGCGTGCTGATGCCGCGCTGGTGGCCGGTTTTGCCCGTTACGGCGTGGCGACCACCCATGAAGCTCAGGGACGCAGTGGTCTGCTCGACGCTGGTATTCGTCCCATCCAGCAGAACTGCGCGGTAGCCGGCAGCGCAGTGACCGTGCTGGTTTCGCCCGGCGATAACTGGATGTTTCATGTGGCGGTTGAGCAGTGCCAGCCCGGTGACATCCTGCTGGTGGCCCCGACTTCAGCCTGTCACGATGGTTATTTTGGCGATTTGCTGGCGACCTCTTTACAGGTGCACGGCGTGGTGGCGCTGGTGGGGGATATCGGGATTCGTGACAGCCAGACGCTGAGAGATATGCAGTTTCCGGTCTGGTCACGGGCGGTTTACGCGCAGGGCACGGTGAAAGAGACGCTGGGTTCAGTTAACGTGCCGGTCATCTGTGCCGGGCAGCTGATCCATCCGGGAGACATCGTGGTCGCGGATGATGATGGCGTGGTGATTGTGCCGCGTCTGCAGGCCGAATCGGTCGCGGTCGCTGCACAGAAACGTGAAGCACTGGAACAGAGCAAACGTCAGCGGCTGGCTGCCGGTGAGTATGGCCTCGATATTTATCAGATGCGTTCGCAGCTGGCTGAAAAGGGGCTGCGCTACGTTGACTCACTTGATCAACTGCAGCAGAGCGGCGTATGAAACAGACCCTGATTCCCTGCATGCTGATGCGCGGCGGAACGTCAAAAGCCGCCTGCTTTCTGGCCACGGATCTGCCGGCGGACAGCGCCACGCGCGATCGCGTCCTGCTGGCGGCGATGGGTTCGCCTGATGCCCGACAGATTGACGGTATCGGTGGTGCCGATTCACTGACCAGTAAAGTGGCGATTATCTCTCCTTCATCGCGTCCGGATGCCGACGTAGACTACCTGTTCGCTCAGGTTAGCGTGGAACAAGCCGTGGTTGATTACGGACAGAACTGCGGAAATATTCTTGCCGCAGTCGGGCCGTTTGCGATTGAAAAAGGGCTGGTAACGGTAACCGGTGCGCTGACAACAGTGCGCATTTATATGGTCAATACCGGCCAGCTTGCTGAAGCGGCCATCGCTACGCCGGAGGGCTGCGTTGAGTATCAGGGCGATACCCGCATTGACGGCGTGCCGGGTTACGCCGCGCAACAAATCCTGAATTTCCAGGACATCGCCGGATCAAGCTGCGGCGCACTGCTGCCGACCGGTAATGCGCGCGACAGCATTGACGGCATTGAGGTGACCTGCATCGATAATGGTATGCCGGTTGTGGTAATCCGTGCCGCCGATTTGCAGCGCAGCGGACGCGAAACGCCGGATCAGCTGAATAAAGATGAGGTGCTGAAAGCACGGCTGGAGTCGATTCGCTTACAGGCGGGACGGTTGATGCATCTGGGCGACGTAGCGCAGCGCAGCGTGCCGAAAATGACGCTGATCTCCGCACCGGTCGACAACGGTTCGATCACCACCCGGACCTTTATTCCTCACCGCTGTCACGCCGCGATTGGCGTGTTAGGCGCGGTCAGTGTCGCCACGGCCTGTCTGGTTGCCGGTTCGGTGGCGGAAGGGCTGGCAAAAATCAGCGCGGCTGCTGAACAACGTCTGATTGTCGAACATCCCAGCGGCGAGTTTAGCGTGATGCTGACGCGTGATGCGGCGGGACATGTGATTAACAGTGGATTGATCCGCACTGCGCGCCTGCTGTTTGACGGGCGCGTGGCCATTCCGGGTTCAGTCTGGTCACGGCAGGAGGGATAAGACAGTTATGCAGATAGCCATTATCGGATTTGGCGAGGCGGGACAAATTTATGCTCACGATCTGGCGAGTGTGGCGCAGGTGCGGGTCTGGGATAAAAAATTCTGCGGGCAGCAGGCTTCTGGCCTGCGGGATGTGGCTCAGCAGTCTGGCGTGCAGCCGGCGGATTCCGTTGCTGAAGCACTGGATGGCGCAGACTGGGTGATATCGCTGGTTACCGCATCAAACGCACTCTGCGTTGCGCGCGAGGTTGCTCCGCTGCTGGCGAACGGCCAGCAACTGCTGGACTTTAATTCGGTTTCACCCGAGACAAAACGTGCCGCCTCGCAAGCAATCGCTGGCGGCGCGGGGACGTATCTGGATGTGGCGGTCATGGCACCGGTGCCGCCCAAACGGCTGGGCACACCGCTGTTAATCGGCGGACCGGCAGCAGACAACGTCGCGGCCCGGTTGAATCATCTGGGCATTAACGCCACGGCGGCCAGCGATCGTATTGGCGATGTCTCAGCCATTAAAATGTGTCGCAGCGTAATGATTAAAGGACTGGAAGCGCTGACCACTGAATGCCTCAGCGCGGCGCAGCAATACGGGGTGGAAGAGGCGGTACTCGCCTCGCTGCACGCCAGTTTTCCTGCGCTGGGTTGGAACCACCACTTGCCGCATTATCTGATCAGTCGGGTGGCCGAGCATGGCGTCCGGCGGGCAGAGGAGATGGCTGAAGTGGTCAAAACCTTGCATGATGTGGCTGTGGCGGGCGTCATGAGCCAGGCGACTCAGCAGGTACAGGCCGATTTACCGGCCCGGATGGCGGCGCTGGGGATTGCTTACCGCGATCTCAGTCCCTTTATCTGGCAGGAGGCACTGCAACGATTGAGATAACGTTTTCCGGCTCACCGGCTCAGATTTGCTGGCCGCAACCGGCTGGTAACGTCATCACACAAACAAGGAAACTCATCGCTTAGCGGCTAAAACTCCCTGATTTTCAGCCAGAAAGATCGGTAACGTCTGACCCTTAAATAAAAAAATTAGTACGCCTACACCAATAAGGAGGTCTTCATGACCACAGCGCATTCTGAGCCCTGTCATGATATTGCACATCTTGCACATGTTGAGATTTATACCGACAAATTCGAGGAGAGTCTTGCCTTTTTCGTCGACGTTTATGGTCTTACGGTCTCGGCCAGGGACCATGATCACGCGTGGTTACGTGCCTGGGACGATTATGAATTTCACACCTTAAAACTGACGCGTCATTCCACCACCGGAGTCGGACATATCGCTTACCGGGCCAGTTCGCAGGCGGCATTGATGCGGCGCGTCGCGGCCATTGAGGCAAGTGGATATGAAGTGATTGGCTGGAGAGAGGACGATCAGGGGCACGGGCGCGCATTCCGTTTTGCCGATCCCTTTGGACATGTGTTTGAGATTTACTACGATACCGTTCGCTATCAGGCTGAAGCCAATGAGCGGCCTTCGTTAAAAAATATGGCTCAACGCTATCACGGACGTGGCGCGTCTCCCCGTCGTCTCGATCACCTTAATCTGCTGGCGGAGGATGTCAGAGAGTTCAAACGCTTCATGGAAGTCTGCCTCGGTTCACGGGTCACCGAGATGATCGCGCTGGATAATGGCCGGATTGGCGGCTGCTGGTTCACCATCAATAACAAAACCTACGATCTGGCCTGCACTGAAGAGCAGGGAGGCGGCAGGGGCCGTTTGCATCACATCACCTATGCCACCGACACCCGGGAAGATATCCTGCGCGCCGCCGATATTTTTCTGGAAAACGGGGTACACATCGAAACCGGCCCGCATAAACATGCGATTCAGGGCACTTTTTTCCTCTATGTCTGGGAGCCGGCCGGCAATCGAGTTGAGCTGGCTAACTCAGGCGCGCGGCTGATTCTGGCACCAGACTGGCAGCCAATTATCTGGACCGAAGCGGAGCGCAAAAAAGGCCAGGCGTGGGGCCTTAAGACGATTGAAACCTTCCACACGCACGGTACGCCACCCGTCGCGAAGTGAACATCGGCAGTCAGATGACGAAATCGTCAAACCGGTCATCTGGCTGTTGTTAAAGCAGAAAAAAGTCGGATCGATAACGGGTATTAGTTACATCATACATTAGTTATTCCGTTAATAACTCATCAAACATTGTGCCTGTTGGTTTTTGCGAATCAGCATCAAAAATCGATATAAAGGGGCTTCGGGGTAACCGATTAATCAAAGCGGCTGGCATTACCGCGCTGCACGCTGCCCCGATACACGACCGGCATTATCCACAGGATCGGCATCAATACCGGCGATAAAAACGCTAAAAGAGCAGGGCGTGCGCAGGGAAAACCGGCTGGGGATGGCTGCGCCGTCAGGCTGATAATGGCGGCTGCAGCTGGTAAATCCAGGCGGTTAACTGCTGATTGTTGCCGGTGTTAACCGTCACTTCAACCCGATCGTAGCCATCTTCAAATTCATCCAGCATCGGCCAGTGCTCGTCGAGCCGATCGGAGATAAACAGGTAACCCGGCACGGGTGACGCCTGGTCATCCAGAATGATGCCGGGGAAATCAGCCGCCGCACCCCAGCCACGCGGGTAGAAAATGCCGGTCACCGAACCGGGCAGCCATTCACCGCCAATCTGTTCCAGGATGTGGGCATTCTCACGGCCAGGGCAAAGCGTGCCATAAACAAATAAGCGTTTCATTTTTCCTCATCAGGATCACAGCCGAAGCCGGCAACTTTAACCTGCCTGAAAGCCATTGTCATGTCAGCCGGGCGGATTTCGGCTTTTATCATCGGACGGTAATTCAGCCAGCGATAAAATGACGCGCTGTGATAAATTCTGCGGCCCAGTAGTCATGCGGCAGGCGCAGAATTCACGTAGCGTTGTCAAAATCGCGGGTTGTTTCAGCCGTTTTATCCCGATTGGCCGGTAAAGGAAGCAGACAATCTTCATCGGGCAATGCCAGTGACTTAGCGTGTTTGCAGTAGCAAAGGCCGATTCAGTAGGCATTAGCTGGCAGGAAGACAGCAACGACAAAGCCCGGTACAGTGCGGTTTATCTGGCAGCGCGACAATCAGTAACGACGTCGAGCCGTTTAATAACAATGGTGCAGGAGATTGTTTGCCGCTGCGTCTGGTGTGGCCAACCGAACGTGCCGTTGCAGAAGTACGGTTGCCGCAAAGCATACGGAAGCAAGACGTGATGATCAAAGGATGAGGCCGCAAAGCATGTTGAGCGAGAACGATGTCGCACGGGAAAGTTGTCGCAAAGAGGATTGCAGAATGATCGCTGGAGTTCCGGCGTTCCTGACACAGAGGAAAGCGGTTATGCCAGCGAACGCAGAAAGAGAATCCGGGGAATGATCTATAGGTTGGTCTGAGAGTAAAGAAGTCGCTCGTATCAAAGCGATGATGCTTCCTGTTGTCTACTTTTTACTGGAGAAATTTGATGCAGTCACCGATCCCGCTGATGAAGCGGAAAGGTGTCCAGTCAGGTTTCGTGAGATGAAAGCCTACCTCGACGAGTTCTTCCGGATATCCATGCAGGAAACAAATATACGTGTTCAGGTCGAGCACAACATAAGCCTGCATCTAATTCTGGAGCAGCTTGCTGCGGTATTTGAAGCTGAGCCAGAAAGTTACTACGTGCCGCAAGCTTTCTGGACTAAAGAGTTGCCGATCAAAGTCGCCGCGCTGAAACATAATGTAGCCAGAATTGGTCGGGATAAGCAGCGCCGTGCTGAACAACAACGGCAAAAAGAGAGGCGTGGCAATAAGAAGTGAAACGCGTAACGAGGAGCGTTGAAATGGCTTACTGTCGACGGCACAGATGCGGACCCCATAGACGAGGGATAAAATCGGGAAGGCAGAGGAAAGGGGATAATATGATCGCTGTGGCTGAGTCAAATATTGCCGTGTTAATACCTTATTTAACATAATATACATTATGCGCCTTTAGATAACCGCCTAATTATGATGGCCGGACATCGCTTGATTCTGCCGTTTACTCTCGTTCGACCCATGATCCTGACTGGCTCAATACCTTCTATTGCCGGATTACGTTTCAAATCGCTAAGATTGCTTAACCTTGCACGGATACAAGCGATCGGATTGATGACCCTGATAAGTTCGTGTGATTCTGCAGATGTGGCGCTATCTTGCTCAATCATAAACCTCTCAGTGTTTAACTGCAGTCTATCGCCGGAAAAGTCTTTGTAGCTGAATCCTGATGGAAAATCGATAACATCCACCGTGTTTGGACGTTCAGGACTATCCGGGTCTGCAAAGAATCGGCCATCAACGTTTTTAATCTGTTGTGTTTTAAGGTCAACCAGGGCAAATCGTGCCAGTGATGGTGGCTGTCCTTGTTCATTCATATTCGGATCCACACCGAGAGCTGCAGCTATTGCAGCGACATCATGGCGTCGGGCGGCGTAATCGACATCTACGGAGGTAACAAGACGGGCATCTGGCAGAGCATCTCTGTAAAGCTCCCGGTAATAAGCAACCCAGTACTGAATGGCTTGTCCGCCCACGGTTATTACGGGATCAGATAAAGTATTAGCCTTATCAATCAATTTCTTATTGAGAATATAGGCTTGTTCAAAAGGCGGGATGACAGGATCAGGTGACATAAAAAAACCATCTGCTGGAAGATGGTTCATTTTGCTTTGCCTTATCAGACAGCATCAGGAAAAGCTGACGATATGCTTAGATGAAAGTTTACAGGATTTACTGTAGCGCGATTTCTCGGCAGGTTTATATCCGTCTTCACCCCGGACAATGGCTGCCGCTTTTTCATCATAACGCTTGTGTTGTGCTTCTTTGATTTCAGACGGAGTCATTTTAAGAAACCACATTACCTTTCAGTAAACAATACTACAAATTTATACCCTTTCGTCTGACCATTCCAGTGTTTCGAACGACAAAACTCGTCTGCCGGCTGATTTAGCCTCGGCCAGCCCATGATGCTTAAACAGAGAAGATGACTACACTGACAAACTGCCGATGTAATTTCAAAAATGAAAATCAATTAATCTGATTGAGATTTTATCATTGTAAATCAATAAGTAACCACCCTTTCCTCTCGGCTTCATTTGCTCGCAGAAACCTCCGGGAAACATTATCTCAACAGCTTGCGCTGGCCTGAAGTCCACCGGTATAAGGTTAGTGTTGCGATGTTAACGGTTGCTGCAGCACTGATGCGGTGAAAATGCCGTATTGGTGTAACACAATTCGGGCGGCATCATGATACCGCCCGGCCTGCTTATTTCAGATGTGACCGCAGCTCTTCACCGGCCTGGCTGATCGCCGTTCTGACCGTTGGTTCCTGGCTTAATGCGTTCAGCAAACCGTAATCATGAATCATGCCGTTGTAACGCGTCACGGTAACCGGTACGCCCGCTGCATCCAGCTTACGACCAAACGCTTCACCTTCATCACGTAACACGTCCAGTTCTGCGGTCTGAATCAGCGTCGGTGGCAACCCTTTCAGCTGTGCGGTCGTTGCCCGCAACGGAGACGCCAGGATGTTATTACGATCTTTTTCTGATGTGGTGTAGTTATCCCAGAACCACTTCATCATGTTCTTCGTCAGGAAATGTCCGTCAGCAAACCGATCATAGGACGCGGTATCAAACCGCGCATCGGTAACCGGCCAAAGCATCACGTCATAACGAATGGCTGGGGTTTTAAACTGTTTCGCCTGCAAAGCAACCGCAGCCACCATGTTACCGCCAACGCTGTTGCCAACCAGCGCCAGACGTTTACCGTCAACGCCAATTTCAGCGCCGTGTTCGGCAACCCATTTAGTGGCTTCATAAGCCTGAGTAATCGCCACCGGGAAATGCGCTTCTGGCGACGGCTGATAATTGACAAATACCGCAGCTGCGCCGGAAGCATTCACTATGTCACGTACCAGCCGCTCATGGGTCGGAAAATCACCCAGCACCCAGCCGCCGCCGTGAAAGAACATGAACACCGGCAATGTACCGCTGGCGTGCTCAGGCTTAACGATGGTCAGCGTCAGTGGCTGGCCCAGTACAGTAATGGTCTTTTGTGAAACCTGTGCCGGCGGCAGTTCTGCGCCCTTCTGCGCGCCAGTCAACACCGCTCGGGCGTCTTTAACCGACAGCTGCTCAATCGGTTTGCCATCGCCGCTGTTCAGCGCTGTCAGAAAAGCGGCAACGCCGGCGGTCGGTTGTGGGCTGTTTTCAGTCGGTGCAGCAAACGCGGTACTCATCTGGCTGGCTAACAATAATGCACTGGCGGTCAGTTTCATTTTCATCACAGGATTTCCATTAATTTGCTATTAAGTAGTGTGCTATCTGGTTGACAAGACAATGACACGCCAGAACTGAATTGTAAACTATCAAATAGTGCGCTATTTAAATGATGCATTCGCCCTGTCATGCATTCTTCGCCTTTAACAGCCAACCTTGCGGCTATCTGCATCAATTATCTGCCACTAAGCACCCTTTCTGAGAAGTTTAAAAAAATCAAAACTTAGGTAAAGACCCTGCTTTTCTGACTGTTCAGCCATTACAATCCGCACACTGCCTGATGACTGTCAGTTGAAAGAGTAACTGTATGATGTAACTAAGTGGAGTTCTGGCTCATGGCTTCCGACGGCTGCGCCTCGGAAATTTCACATTTTCCGCCGCAAATTGTCGCTCTGTCGCCAACCGCTCTACTATTGCTGCAAATAAACCCCGTCAATAAAGGAAACATTGATGAAAACCTCACATGCTTTGATCGCAACTGTACTTCTGGCCACTGGCGTTTCTGCTTCTGCTGTTGCTGCACAACCGGCTGCGGCAAAAAATCCGTTAAGCGTCCACGTCCTCAACCTGCAAACCGGCCAGCCGACCGCCGGTATTGAAGTTGAACTGGATCAGAAACAGCAGGACAACTGGGTGAAGCTGGCTTCAGGCGTGACCGACAATAATGGCCGTATCAGCGCCCTGTTCCCGCAGGATAAAACCGCCAGCGCGGGCAGCTATCGCGTAGTGTTCAAAACCGGTGACTTCTATAAAAAGAACAACCAGAAAACCTTCTTCCCGGAAATCCCGGTTGAGTTCAACATGGAGGCCAGTGGCGAGCATTACCACATTCCGCTGTTGCTGAGCCCGTTCGGTTACTCAACCTATCGCGGTAACTAAGCCTGTTGAACGCATCCGGCACGCTGACTGTGCCGGATTAACCCTCTCCCGCCACCCGCGCCGGAAAACACTCCGCCAGCCAGTCGATAAACACCCGCAACCGATGCGTAACGTGACGATTCTGCGGATAGACCAGATGAAACGGATAGCCCGCTGGCCGCCAGTCGCGCAGTATTTCCACCAGTTCCCTCTGTTGCAGAAGTGCCCCAAGGCTGTAGCTGAAGGTCTGGATAATCCCCAGCCCGGCCAGTCCCGCCGCCAGATGCGCATTACTTTCATTTACGCCAATCCGATGCGCACTCTTGATCTCGATTTTCTCGCCGTTGCGTTCAAAACGCAGTGGAAACGGCCTGCCGCTCTGCGGTGACAGATAGCTGACCAGCCGGTGACCATTGCGCAATTCATCCGGATACGCCGGCACGCCAAAGGCTTTCAGATAGGCAGGCGTGGCGCAGGTAATCAGCGTGGCGTGCCCCATATTACGGGCAATAAGTGAAGAATCGACCAGCGGTCCGCCGCGTATCACACAGTCAACGTTATCGCTGACCAGGTCGATCGGTCGATCGGCCACCCCGAGATCCAGCGTGATGTCGGGATAACGGGCAAAGAAATCAGGCAGCAGCGGGATCAGTACCTCCCGGGCGGTGGAACCGCCGATATCGATGCGTAAATGCCCGCGCGGTTTACTGCGCAGCACGTTAAACGAAGCATCGATATCGTCGAGATCGTGCAGGATACGCAGCGATTTTTCATAATATTCCCGCCCTTCTGAGGTCACCGTTACCCGCCGGGTGGTGCGCTGGAGCAGCCTGACCGACAGATGGGTTTCCAGCTGCTGGACCAGCTTGCTGAGGGTCGCTTTCGGCATATTCAGCAAGTCAGCCGCACGGGTAAAACTGCCGCTCTCCACCACCCGAGCGAAGGCTTTGATAGCCAGTAACTGATCCATTTTCTCCCCCTTATTATCCATCCCCGTGGATAGTTATTTTCATTTTACCCGATTTATCTGCCAATCCTGCCGCTCTACAGTAGCCATCAGTCGGGCAACGTAACGGCCCGGGACACCTCGGCTTTATAACCTACCTTATCCGGAGAGCAACAGATGAACCCATCACTGGCAGGAAAGATTGCACTGATCACCGGCGGCACCACCGGAATTGGTCTGGCGACGGCTATCGAACTGGCATCACAGGGCGCGCAGGTCTTTATCACCGGCCGACGCCAGGCTGAACTGGATGCCGCCGTCGCGGAAATCGGCAGCGCCGCCACCGGCATCCGCGCCGATGCTTCGCAATTGCATGACCTTGATACGATTTACGCCCGCATCGCCAGTCAGGCTGGACGGCTTGATATTCTGTTCGCCAACGCCGGCGGCGGTGACATGATGCCATTGGGGGCAATCACCGAAGAGCATGTTGATCGCATCTTCGGCACCAACGTGCGTGGCGTGCTGTTTACCGTGCAGAAAGCTTTGCCACTGCTGGTCGATGGCGCATCTATTATTCTGACCGGCTCCACCACCTCGATTCAGGGCACCGCGGCCTTTAGCGTTTACAGCGCCAGCAAAGCCGCCGTGCGTAACTTCGCCCGTTCGTGGGCACTGGATCTGAAAGAGCGTGGCATTCGCGTCAACGTCGTCAGCCCCGGCCCGGTCCGCACGCCTGGCCTTGGCGGGTTGGTGAGTGAAGATCAGCAACAGGGACTGTTTGATGCGCTGGCGGCTCAGATCCCGCTCGGTCGGCTGGGCAAACCCGAAGAGGTTGCCAAAACGGTGGCGTTTCTCGCCTCGGATGCAGCCAGCTTTATCAACGGCACCGAACTGTTTGTTGATGGCGGCATGGCGCAGGTCTGACTTTCATCCCGCGACAGATCAGCAAGAACGGTGCAGTCAGGCCGTTCTCTTTGCGGATAACCGGTGCGGAAAATCATCGCCACACCGGATAGATACACTCAGCGTCTGACTCCCTGGCAAGCCCCTTAAGCGCGGCGGCAATCCGCAGCAACCCTGCCCGCTGTCATAAAATGTCACGTTGCGCCGCCCCCAATCCGCCTAATCCCCCGCTATAGTTATTCCCTGTCACGTTAGTCATAAAACCATGGAGATAACATGAGCCAACTTTTTTCACCTGTCTCACTGGGCGAACTTGCGCTGGAAAACCGCATTGTGATTGCGCCGATGTGCCAGTATTCAGCCGAAGCCGGCAATGCCTCCGCCTGGCACCGAATCCACCTTGGCCAGCTGGCTTTTTCCGGCGCCGGTTTGCTGATTATTGAAGCCACCGCCGTCGAAGATATCGGCCGTATCTCTCCCGGTGATTTAGGGCTGTGGAATGATGACAATGAAGCAGCGCTGAAGTCAGTGCTGGAGGATGTCCGTCGCTACTCGTCGATTCCGATTGGCATTCAGCTGGGACACGCCGGACGCAAAGCGTCATGCGCAGTGCCGTGGGAAGGCGGCAAACAGATTGCGCCTGATGCAGCAGAGGGCTGGCAAACCGTGGCACCTTCGGCACTGAGCTACAGCGAAGATGAAGCCAAACCGCTGGCGATGGACGCCGACGCGCTGGCGCGGGTAAAACAGGCGTTTGTCGACAGCGCCCGCCGGGCAGTAAAGCTTGGCATTGAGCTGATTGAGGTGCACGCCGCACACGGCTATCTGCTGCACCAGTTCCTCTCGCCGCTGTCGAACCAGCGCAGCGATGAGTACGGTGGCTCGCTGGAAAACCGGATGCGCTTCCCGCTGGAGGTGTTCCAGGCGGTGCGTGATGCGGTGCCAGCGTCAGTACCGGTTGGCGTGCGCATTTCGGCAACGGATTGGGTTGAGGGTGGCTGGGAAGTGAATCAGTCGATCGCCTTCTCCCGCGAGCTGGAAGCGCGCAACTGCGCCTATATTCACGTCTCCAGCGGTGGTTTGTCTGACAAGCAAAAAATCAGCGTCGGCCCGAATTACCAGGTACCGTTTGCCCGCGATATTCGTGAGCAGGTATCCATTCCGGTGATTGCGGTTGGTCTGATCACCGAGCCACAGCAGGCAGAAGATCTGTTGCAGCAGGGTGAAGCCGATCTGGTGGCACTGGCACGCGGTATTCTCTACGATCCGCGCTGGCCGTGGCACGCAGCGGCCGCGCTGGACGGTAAAGTCCGGGTTCCGCCGCAGTATCTGCGATCAGAACCGCACGACGTCAAAGGCATCCTGACCCGCGACGAATAAGCACACTGGCAGGCCGTCGTGAGGCGGCCTGCCAGCCAGATTACTAAAGAATGCCCTTCAGACGCAGATGTTGCAGCAGCATGATGGTTTTCGCATCCATGATGTCACCGTCCGTAATCGCCTGCAGCGCCTGGTCAAAATCCATCTCCAGTACCTCGATATCTTCCCCCTCCTCAGCGATACCGCCGCCCTCACCGTTGCGCTGCTGATCGGCATATTCAGCGATAAAGAAGTAGAGCTTTTCGGTAACCGATCCGGGACTCATAAAGGCTTCAAACACCTTCTCGACCCGCGTGACGCGAAAACCGGTCTCCTCTTCGGCTTCGGCAACAATGCGCGTCTCCGGCGAGGCGTTATCCAGTAGTCCCGCCGCCGCTTCAATCAGGAAGCCGTCGTGCCCGTTAAGGTAGATTGGAAAACGGAACTGGCGCGTCAGCACCACGCTTTTTTTGTCACGGTTATACAGCAGGACCACCGCACCGTTGCCGCGGTCATAGGCTTCCCGGCTCTGCTCCTGCCATTGCCCATCACGCCGTAACAGCGAAAAGGTGTATTTCTTCAGGGTGTACCAGTTATCCGACAGCAACTGCTCGCTGATGATGCGCACACGGTCACGGTTCTGCTGCATAGTGATCTCCTCAATGAGTGGACAGCGGTCACGCTATCATGCACAATCGCGCAATATCAAGAAAAAACAGGCAGAAAAACTGATGTTATCAGGACAACGTAAACAGGCGATCCTCGCCCTGCTCGCCAGCGAAAAGCAGGTGCAGTCGCGCGACCTGAGCCAGCGATTTGGTGTCTCAGAGGACTCTGTACGACGGGATTTGCGTGAGATGGCGGCCGAAGGACTGTTGCAGCGGGTCCATGGGGGTGCCCTGCCGGTTTCCGCTGCGCTGGCGGGATTTGAAACACGCAAAAGCGTGCAAACCGACTCAAAACGGGCAATTGCGCAAAAAGCCGTTGCGCTGATTCAGCCCGGACAGATCGTTCTGATCGATGGCGGGACCACCAGCGCTGAACTGGTGCGACTGCTGCCCGCGACGCTGGATTTTACCGCAGTAACTCACAGTCCGAGCGTGGCGCTGGCGCTGGCCGAGCATCCGCGCGTCGAGGTGATCCTGATTGGCGGCCAGCTTTATAAACACTCAGTAGTGGCGGTCGGCGCGGCGATGCTGGAATCGATCAACCGCATCAATGCCGATCTGTTTTTCATGGGGGTTACCGGTGTGCATCCGGCCGCAGGCTTTACCACCGGTAATTTTGAAGAGGCTACGGTAAAACGCGCGCTGGCCGGTCGGGCGGCGGAAACCGTGGTTATGGCCTCAGCCGAGAAACTCAATTCCGCTTCAGCCTTTGCGATTGGCGATCTCTCGCTGGCCAGTACGCTGGTGATCGATACGCCGCCGGGCGAGCCGCTGCGTCAGGCTCTGACCGCCCACGGCGTCACCCTTATCTGAGGGCGTAACAGGCCTGTAAAGCCAGATGCGGCGCGGTCAGCGGCCGCTGGCTGACAGCAAACTGCTGCGCCACCGGCGTCATCGAGCTTTGCGCCAGTGCCACCTGACCTGCGCCCTGCTGATAAGCCTGCTGTGCCGCTTCTGCAATCAGGGCAAAATAACCCGCACTATCACCGGCTTTAAAGGCTGCCCAGGCGTCCTCCACCAGCCGGACCTCAACCTCGCTCCCTGCCCGGCAAAACAATGATCGGGTCGCTTCCAGCGTTGATTCCGCAGCACAAAGCGCGACCGAGGGTCCCTGATGACGCTGCAGCGCTTCGGCCAGCATTTTATCGCTACGCAGCACCCAGCCATGCTGACCGGCAGCGACAAAATCATCGGCGACCGGAGCCAGGGTTGAGCAGGTAATCACAATCGCATCCATCTGCGGCAGCAAGGCATCAATCAGCCGGGCGATCCGGGCGCGTAATTCCGCCGTCATGCCGCCACTGCGCTCCGCCTCTGCCAGCCAGTCGGGCATCACCAGGTGGTTAAGCGGCGGTGTAGTGGTAGACAGCGAGGCGGCAGCGTCGTCAAAAATGGCGATATTACTGGCCGCAGTATGAAGGCAGAGCAGATTCATGGTTCTCTCCGGGCTGGGTGATGTGAGATGAGTGAGCAGCTAACAGACTTTACCCGTTTAGCTGCCCTGTCCAGCGCTTAAGGCGATCCGCTGACGTAAAAAGTCGATAAAGCCGCGCACCTTTTCCGCAACGTGTCGGGTATCCGGATAGACGGCATAAATGCCCTGCATCGGAAAAGCGTAATCCGGCAGCAGATGACACAGACTGCCGCGTTCAATCGCCTCACTCACCAGCCACGCCGGCAGCAGCGCGACCCCATTACCCTGCAGCGCAAATGCCATCAGTGCCGCCGCGCTGTCCGCTGAAAACCTGACCGGCCGGGTTATCTCAAACGGTACCCGCTGACCGTCCGGACCGCTAAGCTGCCAGCGCAGCGGGTCGGTAAGCCGGTTATGCACAATCCAGTCGGCCTGCGCCAGCGCGCTCAGCGAGTCAACCGGATGGTGGTTCAGCCATTCAGGTGAGGCCACCGGCAGTATCGCAAATCGATCCAGCAGCGCCGCCCGATGAGTGGAATCCGCTAACCGGCCCAACCGGATAGCCACATCAAAACGGCCGGAAATCAGATCGTCGGTCGCGGTCGAAGCGACGTGCCGGATACGCAAATCGGGATGTCGCCGCTGAAAGGCAGTGAGCGCCGGAATAATCATCTGCACCCCATATTCCGGCGTACTGGTGATATGCAGCTCGCCGGTTAATCCACGGTGATCGCGCTGCACGTCGTCAAGCATTCCCTGCGCATCCTGCAACAGCGTTACGCTGCGCCGGTAAAAGGTGTCGCCTGCCGCGGTCAGCGCCAGCCGCCGGGTGGTACGCAGCAGCAGGCTCACGCCCAGTTCTGCTTCAAGCTGCCGCAGGCTAAAACTTACTGCCGCTTTAGTCTGGCCAAGCGAGGCCGCGGCGGCGGTAAAACTGCCGCTCTCCACCACCGCCACAAACATCGCCACCCGCTGTAAATTGAGCATCGGCATCATCCTTATTGTCAAAAAAGCGTTGACAGTATATCGCTGAATCCGGGGTTTATCTGACATTCTGCCGCGCCTAAAGTGTGCTCATCGTTCCGGAGAGCCCACTTATGACCTATCGCAGTAAAGTCGCCACGGTATTCCTGCTCGGCTTTTTTATCGACCTGATCACCCTGTTTATCGGCAGCGTCGCCTATCCGACTATCGGTCACAGCCTGCATGCCTCGGTGGCAGAGCTGGCCTGGGTGAGCAACGGCTATATTCTTGGCCTGACCTTAGTCATCCCTGTTAGCGCCTGGTTAAGCCAGTGTATCGGCGCGCGACGGGTATTTCTGATCTCCTTACTGTTGTTCAGCGTAGCAACCGCTGGCGCAGGACTGGCACCCAGCCTGGCGACATTGATCGGCTGGCGGGTCGTTCAGGGCATCGGCGGCGGCCTGATTATCCCGGTCGGCCAGGCGCTGACCTGGCGTCTCTATCCGCCACAGCAACGCGCCAGACTGTCAGCGGCGGTGATGCTGGTCGGCCTGTTAGCGCCGGCGTTATCACCCTCGCTGGGCGGCCTGCTGGTGACAACGCTTAGCTGGCGCGGCATCTTCATGGTCAGCCTGCCCGTCTCACTGCTGACGCTGTTACTGGCCGCCTGCTGGATCAAACGCGAGCCACTGCCCGCCATCCGGCCGCCGCTGCATGTGACTGGCCTGCTCAGCGGCTGTGGCGCGCTGGCCGCACTGTTACTGGGATTAACCTGGATCAGCGAGCCGGCCCGACGGCCGCAGGCAGTGGCGCTGCTGCTGACCGGCGGGCTGCTGGCTGCCCTGTTTATCCGCAGTAGCCGTCGCCATGCCCATCCGCTGCTGCCGATGCATCCCGGTCAGCTGATGCGCTTCGCCATGACGGTCTATCAGTGCGTTCCGGGCATGTTTATCGGTATCAGCCTGATCGCCATGTTCTATCTGCAGGCGCAGCTCGGGTTGACGCCGGTGGCGTGCGGCATGCTGATGCTACCGTGGTCACTGGCGTCGGGACTGGCGATCGTGCTGACCGGTAAACGATTCAATCACATCGGCCCGCGCCCGCTGATCGTCACCGGCTGTCTGCTTCAGGCGCTGGGAATAGGCGTACTGGCGCAGGTCACCGCCCCGGTTCCGCTGCCCGGACTGATGCTGGCCTTTGCCCTGATGGGGGCTGGCGGCAGCCTGTGCAGCAGCACCGCTCAGAGCAGCGCATTTCTTGAGACCGACGACGACGCGCTGCCGCACGCCAGCGCCCTGTGGACGGTTAACCGCCAGCTGAGCTTTTGCTTTGGCGTGGCGCTGCTGAGCCTGTTGCTTGATTTGCTCTCCGCCCATCTGGCGTTATCTCTGGCTTACCAGCTGACCTTTTACAGCGCCGCGCTGATCAGCCTGTTGCCAATTCTAGCCAGCTTTGGCCTTGATAACCGTGCCATCGTCCGGCGTTTATCCCCCCACAAGGAGTCTGTATGAACCGTTATTTTCGTGAAGTCATCGACGCGCATCAGGCGATTGAAGCCTGGCTGAGTGAAGGCAGCGGCGACGCGTTGCTGAGCCGTTTTGATGCTGAATTCTCTATGATTACCCTCGGCGGCACCGCCATTGATTACGCCGCGCTGAGCGCGATGTTCAGCAGCCAGCGCGGCGCCCGGCCAGGCTTGCAGATTACGCTCGATCGGCTGACCTTACTGGCGGAATGGCCGCAGGGCGCGGTGGTGTTATACCGTGAGCATCACCACCAGCCGGGCCAGACGCCCATTGTCCGCTGGTCCAGCGTGCTGTTTACGCTCCAGGGTGAGCGGCTGCTGTGGCGGCACCTGCACGAGACGCGCCAGCCAGAGTAGTCAGGGTTGCCAGGCGGCGTGCTGCAACACCACCCGATAGCCATCGGCATCCAGGAAGGTTACTCCCTGCCGATCCCAGTACGGATTAAAGGCCGGCCGCCGCTGGAATCCCGCCTGATCCATCCGCTGACAGTGGGTCAGCCACTGTTCTCGGGCCGGAATATAGAGCACCAGCAGGTCGTCGTCGGAAACCTGCGGCGTCAGCGGATGCGCATAACAGCGGGTAAATTCCAGATGCCAGTTTAAATCGACCCGACCCAGCATCACGCCGCTGAATCCCTGATGCTGTTCAAACGCGCCAATCGGGCTGAGCGCCAGGCCGTGACAATACATCCTGCTGCTTCGGTTCAGATCGGCCACCGGCCGCGCGATACGCAGTTGTTGAATATTCATCGCTTTCTCTCCTTCGGGTTTACTGTTATTTATCACAGCATCCTGATCTCCCCGTTACGCCGGGTGCGCAACCGCATCCCGCCGAGGCTGATAACATGCTGCACACTGAACGTTTACTGCTACGGCCGGTCCGGCCAGAAGATGAAGCCGACCTGTGGCGAATCTATGGCGATCCGGCCACCAACACCTTTAATCCGGCCGGTCCGTTGCGCGATCGCCAGCAGGCCCATGACGTACTACAGGCATGGCTACAGGGCTGGCAGGATGACGGCTTCGGCCGCTGGGCGATTGCCCGTCAGGCGCATCCCGATAAGCCGATTGGTTTTGGCGGCCTGAGCGTGCACCTGCAGGATGAACGGCGGATGAATAATCTCGGATACCGCTTTGAAACCGCCGCCTGGGGCCAGGGATACGCCACGGAATTCGCCTGCTTCACCGTCGGTTATGGCTTTACGGCGCTGGCGTTAAGTACCATTGAAGCGCGGGTCAGAAAACACCATCAGGCGTCGATTAAGGTGCTGGAGAAAGCCGGACTGCGCTATATCAGTGAGATTCAGGACGTCGCCAATGCTGCACCGAGCCAGCTTTATGCGCTGTCGCGCGCAGCGTGGCTGGCCCGGCCGGAGTGAATCCGCCATTTTTTCCGCAATTTTTTCCAATATGCCTCTCGCCCGCCGGTGATGAAATCGGGTTTCCTTTTTACTGCTAACAGGAAGCCTGATGCCAGCCTTACTCCTCACCCTATTCACCCTGCCGGGCGGTGCCGCATGATGCCGTTTTCTAATGGCTTTCTGCTGAGCCTGTCGCTGTGCCTCGATATCGGTATCGCGAACATCGCGATGATTACCCTGGCGATGCAGCGCGGCTATTTCCAGGGTTTCTGGCTGGGCATCGGGACCTGCGTCGGCGATCTGGTGTACGCGCTGCTGGCGCTCTCCGGCATGGCGGTGCTGTTGCAGTTCAGTGCGGTACGCTGGGTGTTGTGGATTGGCGGCAGCGCTATGCTGCTGTGGTTCGCGGTCAAAATGGCGATTGCCGCCGCACGTCCCGCAGCGCCAGTCGGTCTGGAGACAGCCGCGCCGCCGCGTCCGCTGAAGCGTGAATTTTCCCGTGGCGTGCTGCTGGCGCTCTCCTCGCCGAGTGCAATTCTGTGGTTCGCCACCGTTGGCGGTGCGCTGATTTCCCGCATCGGTCAGCAGAGCGCGGCCACCTCATCCGCTTTTCTCGGCGGCTTCTTCATCGCTGGCGTACTCTGGACCTGCGCGTTGTGCCTGGTCGGGCATCTGGGCGGCCGGGCACTGGGTCAGCGCTTACTGAAATATTGCGCCATCGCCTCGGCCATCATCTTCAGCTATTTCGCTGTCTACGTGATCGTCTCTGGCTATCGGGAATTTATGCTGCCGTAAGCGGTGTGCCGGGCGTAGTCGTGCGGCGTCACGCCCATCACTTTCCGGAAGGCATTGATGAAATGGCTCTGATCGTAAAAGCCCAGCGCCAGCGCCGCCTCCAGCGGATGGACCCGGTTACGCAGCAGCTGACGGGCCCGGTGCAGACGTAGCTGCATATGATATTGCAACGGCGGCAGACCGGTATGGCGGCTAAAGCAGCGTACCAGGTGATACTTGCTCACACCCGCCTGGCGGGCCAGATGGTCGAGCGAAGGTTTGCTATCAAGCGCCGCATTCAGTTGCGCTTTGACCGCGGCCACCAGCCGATGCTCCGCCGGATCAGCGGGCTGTTCGGGTTGCAGCAGTTCACCACACAGCGACAGCAGCCGCTGTTGCTGATCCGCCAGGTCATCTTCCCGGCTCGCCCCGGCGAAGGCACATAAGGCGTTAAACAGACGCGGTTCATCCAGCACCCCTTCACGTAACGCCGGAGCCTGCTGGTGACTGTTGAGGTTGTGCGCGCGGGCAAGGCTCTGAAGCAGCGACTGTGGCAGATGCACACTGATGAAGCTCACTCCGTGGCGATCAAAGCGCGAGGCCTGCAGCGTGGCCGGATTGTATACGGTGACCTGCCCGGCCTTCACCTCGGCGGTTTTGCCTGCCAGCCAGATCTGTTCAACGCCGGTCAGGTTGGCGCTGATCACATACTCATCATGCAGATGACGTGGAAAAACCGCGTCGCGGGCGCTGACCTGCGAGCATTCAATGCCGTTAAAACTGAACCACGCTGAGGAATGTAGCGCCATTCTGCCGTCCCTTTTTTGCCAGCGGCTGTCTCTGTCACGATGATTCATCACACCATTTTGCCGTCGCTAATGCAATCGGTCCGCCGCCGTTCGCGCCGCGCCGGGCAAGCATCAGCGGGCATTCTGCTGCCGAAGCCAGCGCCCTTACCGCCCACAGCGCTAAACGCAGCCCGTCAGATGTCATCTACACTTGGTCGACGTTCACCCGGCAATGCAACGCGCATTGCCCAGCCATAAAAGGATGACAGCATGACTGAACACGCGAATCAGAATCACGCCTGGTTACTGGCTTCTCGCCCCCACGGCGAGCCGACCAAAGAGAATTTCCGCTATGTGACGCAGCCAATCCCGCAGCTGAAAGACGGTGAAGTGCTGCTGCGCACCGTTTACCTGTCGCTCGACCCTTACATGCGTGGCCGCATGGATGACGGTAAATCCTACGCCGCGCCGGCCGAGCTGGATCAGCCGATGGTTGGCGGGACCGTTTGTCAGGTCGCCGAATCAAAAAACAGTGATTTCCAGACCGGTGACTGGGTGCTGGCACAAAGCGGCTGGCAGGAATATGCGGTCTCGGATGGCAAAGAGATTGCGAAGCTGGGCAACGATCTGCCGCACCCGTCATGGGCGCTGGGCATTCTCGGGATGCCAGGCTTCACCGCCTACATGGGCCTGATGGATATCGGTCAGCCAAAAGCCGGTGAAACCCTGGTCGTCGCAGCGGCGACCGGACCGGTCGGGGCGACGGTTGGCCAGTTAGGCAAACAGCAAGGCTGCCGGGTAGTTGGGGTTGCCGGTGGCGAAGAGAAGTGCCGTTACGCCGTGGAAACGCTGGGCTTTGACGCCTGTCTCGATCACCACAGCGCCGATTTTGAACAGCAGCTGAAAAATGCCTGTCCGGACGGCATTGATATCTACTTTGAGAACGTGGGTGGCAAAGTGTTCGATGCGGTGTTCCCGCTGCTGAATACGGCGGCGCGCGTGCCGGTCTGTGGTCTGGTCTCTGCCTACAGCCAGCGTGAGCTGCCGCCCGGCCCGGACCGCACTTCGCTGATCATGGCGGGCATTCTTAAACGCCGGATCCGCATGCAGGGCTTTATCATCTTCCAGGATTACGGCGATCGTTATCCGGAATTCCTTGAGGCGATGCGTCCGCTGGTGGAAAGCAAAAAAATCCACTATCGCGAGCATCTGATTGAGGGACTGGAGAAGGCGCCACAGGCGTTTATCGATATGCTGAACGGCAAAAACTTCGGTAAAACGGTGGTAAAAGTCGCGTCGTAAGGTAAAGCGTGCAGCGTCACTGACGTTGCACGCTGGCTAATCAGTGCGGCAGTCGCGAAACGTGCTCTGCCGCCGCCTGGTTCGCCTCATGAACCGCCGCCGACAGCGTTGCCCCGTCGCTTAAGCGCTGACACAACACCCCGACAAAGCAATCGCCCGCGCCATGCGTGCTGACCAGCGTCACTTTCTGCGCCGCCAGACTCGCGCTGTGGCCCGCCTCGCTATACGCCACGCCATGTTCACCAGCGGTGACCACCACCCGCGCAAAACGTCTGCCCAGCGCCTCGGCTGCGGCCCGCGCCGAAGCCAGATCCTGCACGCCGATCTGACACATATCGCGCGCTTCAATCGCATTCACCACCAGCAGATCGATACAGCGTTCAAACTCCGCCGACAGCGTTCTGGCCGGCGCAGCATTGACGCACACCGCAATGCCACGCGATCGGGCCGCCTGCGCCGCCCGCAGATTGACCGACTCCGGCACTTCATTTTGCAGCACCAGCATCGTCACATCCTGCCAGAAGTCCGGCTGGTCAAACGCCGACAGCGCAATGTGCTGATTGGCGTTAGAGACCACCACCGCGCCATAGTCACCTTCGGCATCGGTAATCGCCACGCTCATGCCCGACGGCAGATGATCGAGGATGGTAACCGCGGCGCAATCCACGCCCGCCTGAAGCAGCTGCTCAAGCAGAAAGCGGCCCTGCGGATCGCTGCCTACCGCTCCGGCAAAGCGCACCGCGGCGCCAGCGCGGGCTGCCGCTACCGCCTGATTCCCGCCCTTGCCGCCAAACTTATAGTGACAGGCGCTGCCCATCACCGTTTCGCCTTTCTCCGGACGATGTGGCGCGTCCAGCATAATGTCGTAATGAAGACTGCCGGTGACTGCAATTTTGCTCATAGCTAGAATTCCCGCAGATCCTGAACCGCATGCTGGGTTTTCATCAGGTTTTTCTCCGCCCGTTTTAAATCTTTTTTCGCGATAGCGACAAACAGCGCATCCAGAATATTCAGCTGGGCGATGCGTGACGCGGCGTTTTCACCTAACAGATGCGATCCCTGAGACGTTGAATTGAGGACCACGTG
The DNA here is from genome assembly GCF_038594305.1 of Pantoea brenneri. Taxonomy (NCBI): domain Bacteria; kingdom Pseudomonadati; phylum Pseudomonadota; class Gammaproteobacteria; order Enterobacterales; family Erwiniaceae; genus Pantoea; species Pantoea brenneri. The sequence continues at coordinate 1,179,085 of NZ_JBCGBG010000001.1, forward strand.
CGCGCTGCGGGCAATCGGTGATTCGGCATAATTGGTAATGGCGATCACCTTCGCGCCATTCCGTCCCGCCAGTTTCACCGGATCGTTCACGGCACGCGTGGCACCCGAATGACTGATGGCGATAACCACATCGTCATCAGATAACACCGCGGCGGACATCAGCATAATGTGGGCGTCATCATAGGCGGTCGACTTAATGCCTATCTTCAGCATCTTGTGTGAGAGATCGCGCGCAACCGCCGCCGATCCTCCCACCGCATACAGATCGATATGACGCGCTTTAAAGATAATGTCTGCCGCGCGATTAAATTCAGAGACATCCAGAATCGACAGCGTTTCTTCGATTGCCTGAATAGAGGTTCTGAATACTTTTGCCAGCAATTGTTCCGACGAGTCATCCGGCTCAATTTCCGCATGCAGTCCCGCCACCTCAGACTGATTGTAATAAATCAGGCTGCTTCTGAAATGCCGGAAGCCGGTGAAGTTAAGCTTTTTAGTGATCTTAACGATCATCGCCTCAGAGACATTATTCTCACCGGCAATCTCTTTTAATGACGACTGCTCGGTAATATCAGTTCTGGCGATAATCGCTTCAGCAACACGGCGTTCTAACGGCGTCAGCTGGGGCAAACGCATACGAATCTGAGCACCAATGGCTCGCGGATCTTGCTTCATTACTTGCCTCGGGTCGCCCGGTCAATCAACATCGCTATGATAATAATAAGGCCGGTAGCGAGCAATTGATAAAAGGCCTGAATGTTCAGTAAGGTCAAGCCATTACGTAACACGCCGAGGATAATCACGCCAATCAGGGTACCAAACACGCTGCCTTTACCGCCCATTAGCGAGGCACCGCCAATCGCCGCCGCCGCGATAGCATCCAGCTCCCACAGGTTACCGATGGTGGGCTCCGCCGCGCCCAGTCGGCCAATCAGGATCAGCGAAGCCAGTGAGGCCAGCAGACCAGAGAAGATATAGACCGTGACTTTGGTGCGCTTCACCGGTACCCCGGCGACCCGCGCCGCCTCTTCGTTGCCACCGATGGCCAGAATGTATTCGCCCAGCGGAGTTTTGTTCATCACCGTCCACAGCAGCAGCGCAATCACCGCCACCACCACAATCGGCATCGGAACCCCGAACAGGGTGCTGTTAACCACGCTGCGAAACGACAGTGGAATCCCGAAGATCGGATTGCCGCCGGTGTAAATCAGCGCGATGGCCCGGAACAGCGACAGTCCGCCAAGCGTGACGATAAAGGGTTGCAGACCGGCATAGGCAATCAGCGTGCCGCTGAACAGGCCACACAGCGCCCCGACGCCCAGCGTAGCGAGGATCGCCAGCGGCACCGGCACACCCGCCACCATCAGGGTCGCGCCCAGCACCGCCGACAGCGCCGCGGTCGGACCGACCGAGAGGTCGATACCGCCGGAGATAATCACCAGCGTCATCCCCAGCGCGATTAAGGCGTTAATCGAGGACTGCTGCAAAATATTCAGCAGGTTAGGCAGGGTAAAAAATACCGGCGACAGAAAGGAAAATGTCACCACGATAATTAATAATCCAATTAAGGTACCGGCGTCACGCAGATTAAATTTCAGCAGTGCGGGCATGCGCACACCCGCCTGGGGGGTCGTCTGAGTCATCATAGTTATAACCTTCAATAGGGTCCGATAAGAGGTCAGGCAGTCGGTTAAATCTGTTTAATGGCAAAGCGGGCAATATTCTCTTCGGTGATCGCGCTGCCGGTTAATTGCTGGGTAATCCGCCCTTCACGCATCACCAGCACCCGGTCGGCGATCCGCATGATTTCGGTCATTTCAGACGAGACCACCACAATGGCTTTGCCCGCCTGAGCCAGTTTTTCAATTAAATGGTAAATTTCGGACTTGGCACCGATATCAATACCGCGGGTCGGTTCATCAAATAAAAACACGCTGGCATCCGCCGCCACCCAGCGACCAATAATCACTTTTTGCTGATTACCGCCGCTCAGCGTGCCGATGCTTTTCCCGATATCCAGCGGTCGCAGTTTCAGATCGCCCATCACCGTCTGCGCTTTGCGGTTCAGCCGCGCCTGGCTGAGCAAGCCGCCGACGGTGAAATGGTGCATCGAGGGCAGCGCCATATTCATCTTCACCGCCCGCTCTTTAATGATGCCCTCTTTTTTGCGGTCTTCCGGCACCAGACCGATGCCGGCTTTGATGGCGGCACGCACGTTATGGTTCTTTACCGGATTGCCGTTCACGCTCACCGTACCGCTGGTGCGTTTGTCGATGCCGGCAATCAGCTTCAGCAGCTCAGTACGGCCAGCGCCGACCAGCCCGGCAATGCCCAGTACTTCACCGGCCCGCACGCTGAAGTTCGCCGCCACCACCTGATTGCCGCGTCCGAGGTTCTCCACCCGCAGCACTTCGCGGTCGCTGACGAACGCCTGGTGATCGAGCTTGTCGATCTTACGCCCGACCATTTTGGCAACGATGCTCTCTTCATCCTCATCACAGATATTGACCACCCCAACCTGCCTGCCATCACGCATGATGGTGGCCCGATCGCAGACCCGGAAAATCTCATTCATCTTGTGTGACACGTAGATCAGGGAGACGCCGGTCGACTTGAGGTCGGCAATCAGCTCGGCCAGCCGGTCAAACTCGGTCGGCGTCAGGCTGGAGGTCGGCTCATCCATGGCGATGATTTTGGCGTCATCGAGCAGCGCGCGGGCAATTTCAACGATCTGCTGCTGCGACACCTTGAGATTCTTAATCGGCGTGCTGGGATCGATGCTCGGGTCCAGCGTTTTCAGGATCAGCGTCGCTCGTGCCAGCTGGGCGCTTTTATCCACCCAGCAGCCGCCGGCTCGGGTCAGCGGACGACCGAGAAACATATTCTGCGCCACCGAAAGTTCCGGAACGTGCTGCAGCTCCTGATGAATCATCGCGATACCGGCGTGGCGGGCGCTGAGCGGATTCTTCATCTGCACCGCCTGCCCGTTGACGCTGATTTCGCCACTGTCCGCCGCCCGCACGCCGGAGAGAATGTTGAGCAGCGTTGATTTGCCGGCCCCGTTCTCACCAATCAGGGCATGCACTTCGCCGGGCCGCACTGAAAAATCAACGTTCTGCAGTGCGGCGGCGTTGCCGTAGGTTTTACTGATGCCACGCATCATTAAACGATTCTGTTCCATGGGCGCTCCGCCTGGCTTACTGCTGAGTCAGCAGCTGACGTAACCGGGTGTTGTCTTTGGTCGAAAAGGCCTCGACGTTCTCTTTAGTGATCAGCGCCTGCGGAGTTGAAATCACCCGTGAAAGTTTCTGGCCGTTGATCAGGCGAATCATCACATCCATCGCCACTTCGCCGGTCAGCACCGGGAAACTGTCCACCGTGCCGGTCAGTTCGCCGCGCTTGATCGAGGCGTAGGCGTCAGAGATACCGTCGGTACCAAAAATCGCTACCTGCGCCGCTTTGTTCTGCGCCCGTACCGCTTCCACCACGCCAAGCGCCATGGTGTCGTTGTTGGCGTAGAACCCGATCAGATCCGGGTGCTGTTGCAGAATGGTCGAGGCGGCGTTAAACGCCTGCTCGCGACTCCAGTTGGCCGGTACGCTGGCGGCAAGGGTGAATTTGCCGTTGGCCTGCAACGTCTCCTTGAAACCACGGGTACGCTGTCCGGCGGCGTAGACGCCCGGCTGCCCTTCAATCACCGCCACTTTGCCGCCCTGCGGATGATGCTCAATAAACCATTTGGCTACCCGCACGCCGTTGTCTTTCTGCACGTTACCCACGTAATACTGCGCATTGGGCATCACCGCATCGTTAACGTTAACCACCGGGATATGTTTGCTGTTGGCGGTCTCCAGTGCCGGTTCGAGGTTGATGTCGGTCTGCGGCGAGACCAGCAGGCCGTTAAAACCCTGCGAGATCAGGGTTTCGGCGATCGACAGCTGGCCGAGCTGATCGTCTTCATTAGCTGCCGCCTGATAGGCAACGGTGAAGCCATATTTTTTCGCTACGTTCTGATAACCCTGGCCGAGCGAGCGCCAGTATTCATTGGTCAGGGTTTTCGATACCCCACCAATTTTCAGCGATTTGTCCGCTTTGGGCAGAGCGCCATATTTGGTATCGAGCTGGGTCCAGTCAGTGCGATCCGGTTCAGTGTCGGACTGCAGCGGAGCCAGTTCCGCCGCATAGACGGTGCTGCACATCAGTGAGGAAGCGATGACGGCGAGCAGGAGTTTCTTCATACAATGGCCTTTTCTTCTCGGGTGTTGGGTAGAGGTTTTTTGTTTTATCGGCGCTGAAGCCGTTAGCGCGCCAGCATGATGTCATTGACGATCTGCTGTGACGCGACTGCATCCTGGCGATCGATTGCCGCCTGTAATGCCGCGTTATCATCCAGCTGCTGACACAATCTCAGTAAGCGGGTGACGGTGGCGATATTGCTTTCCGCTTCACGAATCGGGTCAAGGCCGCTGGCATCCGGGAAGGTATCGAAGTAGTAGGCTCCGCTGTATCCGTCACGCTGCATCTGCCAGAGAAATTCCAGCGTGGCGCGTGGATTGACCGAACCCACCATCAGTCCGTCATCGCGTTTGCCCCAGCCGTCGTTCAGGTCGAGCCCCAGCAGGCGGGAACGGCGTGCCACCATTGCCGCAGCGTAAGCCGGGATCTCATTGGCAAACAGCACGTGGGCGAAATCGAGCGTAATGCCAAGGTTCGGGCAGCCCGCCTCTTCCACCGCCAGCAGGCAGGTGGTGGCGTTAGGGAAAATGCTGTACGCCCGAGGCTCGTTGGGTTTGTATTCAATGCTGACGTCAACGTCCGGCGCATATTCCGCCACTTCACGTACCGCGCTGACCGCGTCTTCCCAGATCTTCTTGTAATCCGCCTGGAAGCAGTAATCGAAACCATCCTGCCCCATCCACAGCGTCATCAGCCGTGAGCCAAATTCCCGCCCGGTATCAATGCCGCGCTTGGTCAGCTCAATCGCTTCACGGCGTATCTTCGCATCCGGATGGGTAAAGGCGCCGATTTTGAACTGCGGCGCATCCCAGCGCATCTGCATGCCGTTAACGGCCAGACCGGCGTCGGCAATCGCCTGACGCAGCGTCGGGATGTCACTGGTGAGGTGCTGTGGGTAATTGAGATCGAGATGGGTTAAGCCCTTCACCTTACCCGCACGGGCAATCATCTGCAGCACCGACGGCTTGCCCGGTAAATCGGGCCAGTAGAGATGAGCGCCCGAGGCGAAGGAGTTAAGACGGGTGGCGAATTTCAGTTCGGACATGGGGATCAATCCTTCAGATAGCGACTTGTGATGTACTTTCCATATTCACGGTTATTTGTGAAGTTATGCATTAATCTACTCTCTGTGCCCGGCTGCGCAAGCGTCACTGCGGTGCTGAATCTCTGAACTGAGAGAGCCATCACGAAATAGTTTCACAGGGTGATTAGATAACGCGCCGGAACAGGTAGCGGAAAAAACAGCCACAACAAGGGCTTACATCTGGAAAGGGGCTGACGGGATGAAGATGAAAAAAACGGTGCGGGATCAGGAAGGAAAAAAGCTGAGCGCCAGCCAGCGGCGCCCAGCCTGTCAGGTTACTTCAGGCGGAAAGCGACGACGCTGTCGCCCGCCGTGGTGCCGAGCGAACCGTGTCCGCCGGCTGCAATGACCACGTACTGCTTACCATCTTTACCCATAAAGGTGGATGGCGTGGCCTGCGCGCCAGCGCTCAGTTCGGTCTGCCACAGCAGCTCGCCGGTGGTGCTGTCATAGGCACGGAAGAAGTTATCCGCCGTCGCACCGTGGAACACCAGATCGCCAGCGGTCAGTAACGGACCACCGTGTGCCACCATCCCCATCGGGAAGCCGATTGGGAAACGGCCCGGCAGGAAGCTGGTTTTCAGGTTTTTGGTGTTACCAACCCGACGCAGCCATTCGGTTTTGCCGGTTTTCAGATCGACACCGACCATACGTCCCCACGGTGGCGCGATGCACGGAATGCCGAGGCCAGAGGCCAGCTGCTGGATGTGAATCGCATAGTCGCCGTGGAAGTTTTCATTCCAGTACGGCGCACCATCTTTGGTGAAGGTACGCTGGGTTTCGGTTTCCGGCGTGCGCTTGATTAGATTGTATTTGTAGGCCAGACGGACTGGCGCAGCAATCAGCATCTGACGCTGCGGGTCAACGGCCACCGAGCCCCAGTTGAACACCCCGATGTTGCCCGGGAAGATCAGCGAGCCTTTCTCGGTTGGCGGCGTCCACGGGTTACCGTCGTAACGCAGCTCACGGAAATCGGCCCGGCAGCTCATCTGGTCAAACGGCGTGATGCCCCACATCGACTTTTCAGTCAGCGGCTGTGGAATGAAGTTAAGGCTGGAAACCGGCTGAGTGGCGGCATACTGTTCGCCTTTGATGCCATCAGTCGAGACCTTAACCTGCTCCACCGGATACACCGGTTCGCCGGTCAGACGGTTCAGCACAAACAGGTTGCCGGTTTTGGTCGGCAGGATCACCGCCGGTTGTGACTTGCCCTGATAGTCGATATCAATCAGCGAAGGCTGTGACGGATTGTCACGGTCCCACAGATCGTGGTTTGAACTCTGATAACGCCATTTGAAGGCACCGGTTTTCAGATCCAGTGCCACCAGCGCATCGCGGAACTTCTCGGTGTTGCTGTTTGGGTCACGCTCAATGCCAACTTCATCCGGCGAGGCGTTGCCAAACGGCACGTACACCAGGCCATTTTTCAGGTCAGCGCTCAGGGTCGCCCAGGCAACCGGGGTATCCTGCGGATAGGTGGCGGCGGCTTCTACCGGCGCGGTCTTCTCCGGATTGGCCGGATCGAAGTTCCACACCAGACGACCGGTGATCGCATCGTAAGCACGGATCACGCCAGACGGGTTACCGGTGTTGAAACCGTTATCCATCACGGAGCCACCGACAATCACCAGATTGCCAGCAACCAGTGGCGCAGCGGTCTGCATCAGCGCATGAGGACGTACATCGCCCATGTTAGCGCGCAGGTTCACCACACCGTTATCACCGAAGTCGGCGCAGGCTTTACCGGTATCGGCATCCAGCGCAATCAGGCGGGCATCGGTGGTGGCGTTGAAGATACGCTTGCGGCACAGGGCCGGCTGTGCGCTGCTCTGCGACTGCGCTGACTGGCCCGCGTCGAAGTAGCTGACGCCGCGACAGGTCTGGTGCTGCTGCAGATAAGAGCGGTTTTTATCCGGCGCAGTCTTCCACTTCACCGCACCGGTTTCCGGGTCGAGCGCATGGACTTCGTTATGCGGCGTACAGAAGTAAAGCATGCCGTTGGCTTTCAGCGGCGTCGCTTCAAAAGTGTACTCGGTGGCATCATCACCCTGACGCAGATCGCCGGTATGATAGGTCCACGCGACTTCCAGATCTTTCACGTTGTCTTTGGTGATCTGATTCAGCGCCGAGAAGCGCTGGCCGTCAGTGGTCCCGCCGTAGGCACTCCACTCATCGGCAGCACCGTTAATGGCTGATGGCGTGCGTGCGTTGCTGATAGTGCCGTGCTGCGGAACCGGATCGTAGAAGCACAGACCGATCACCAGCAGCACCATCAGGATAACCGTACCACCCAAAAACGGATGGAAACGACGCTGTCCCTGATAGAGCGAACGGACCACCCACGGCAGTGCCAGCCAGACGCCCAGCACGCCAAACAGGTCGCCGCGCGGGATCCACTGCCACTTATCGAAGCCCACTTCCCAGATAATCCAGAACAGGGTGATCCACATCAGCAGCGCATAGAGCGTCAGCGCGCTGCGCTTGTTCATAAACAGCAGGATAGCGCTGAGCAGAACGCCCACGCCGATTAGCGCATAGAATGCACTGCCTCCCACCAGCAGGAGTTGTCCTCCCATGTAAATCAGGGCGATAGCAAATATCGCCATGATTACACTGGTAATTTTGTTAATCATGATCCATCCTCGGGTCATTAGCGGCGGTAGAAAATCAAATTAGAAAACATAAAATCAACGGGATTTTAACTAACGTAAGAAATATGTAAAAACATGTCGAAAGGTAAGACATTAGTCGGACTTATTAATATCCCTCCCCTCAATAGCCTAATCGCCGGTTTTTTTACTTTCCGAAGCGGTAAAACCGCGACATTCATCACAAAAAATTAACCAATCGGCTGAATGAATCGCACCTTTTGTTCAAAGCTGTGGATTTAATAGACAAGTTACGCTTCAGCAATACGGCGCGGCAAAGTCGCTTAAGCCTTTTTCAACTGACAAAATATCGTAATCAGAAATCACGGGGCTGACTGCAATAAATCTTAACCCAGCCACAGAATAAGCAGCGCTTATTTTCATATTTAGCTCACACGGTCTGAAATAGAGCCTCTGAACAACAGGTTAACGCTGCCCGACCCGCCAACCTTTAATTGAACGCCATTTTTCTGTTTAAAACGTTTGTTTATCCCGCACCCGATAAACCTGATTAAATATTAACAATGCTGTTAACTCATCGCGCTAAATAGCTTTAAGATATTCCTCATCCTGGCAACTTTTAGGCGATGTGATATAGATCAGGCACAGCTTTAATTCCGTTAATGCGGGCGCAGCTCATTTATCGCCGGCAAAATAAAACAGGCAGGCTAACCATGTCGGCAGTAAATGCGATTTATCGTAAGATTCGTTTTCCCTTTAAATTTATCAATGCAGCGCTTCGCTATCCGGCCGCCCAGGCCAGAGTTAAATCTTATTCAGTCATGTCGATAGAAGAGACTATTGATCGGCTATTAAGCGATCCGCAGTTATCGCTGGCCCGCTACGGCGATGGTGAGCTGGAGATGACCTATTATAAGAACATCGGTTTTCAGCCCTTTGATCCGCGCCTCTCGGCCAGGCTTAAGGCGCTATTGCAGCAGGGCCCGCAGGCCAATCCGCACTGCCTGCTCTGCCTGCCGGACGCCTTTCGCACTACGCGAAATATGCGCAATGGATCGGCCCTGTTCTGGTTCTTTCACAAGTCGTTTTATTTTAAATATTATCACTCTCTGCTGAATAAGCAGTACCAGTACGGTAATACCTCGGTAACCCGACCTTATCACGATTATAAAACCAAGCAGTTATCCCGCACCATTTTTGATAAATTTAAACTGCTGTATAAAGACCGGCGGGTATTAATTGTCGAGGGCAGCGGAACGCGGCTGGGATTAGGCAATGATTTACTGGCGGGCGCGCGTGAGGTTAAACGGATCACCACGTTAAACCGTAACGCCTTTTCAATTTATGACCGCCTGTATGCCGCCGTTTTATCCCATGCGGCTGATTTTGATCTGGTCTTAATTTCACTCGGTCCAACCGCAACGGTACTGGCTTACGATCTCAGCCAGCAGGGCATTCGCTGTATTGATAGTGGTCACGTTGATATTGAATATGAATGGATGCTGGCCAGTGCCACCGATAAAATTAAAGTGGCGGGCAAAAACGTTAATGAAGCTGGCGTGCTGTTGAGCGAACAGAGTGCGGTGGCCGATGCCGGTTATCAGCTACAGGTACTGCAACATGTCGGCGAACTGGCCGAGCCGCCGCAAATGCCGCTGCCTCACGCCAGTCGGGCGCAGCACAACGCGGCCTGAGCCAGAGCGCTCCCTGTTATCAGGCATTCACTGCACCGGATTGATGCGCAGGCGAATAATTAGCCGGGTAATTCTTCATCACGGCTCGCCAGTCAGGCGGGCCGCAGCGCCTGCTCCCGCGGCTCCCTCCGCCTTTTCAGCCCTGTCCGCGTTTCCGGCACTCATTTTGCTTCATCGATCCTGTTAACCCCATTCAGGAGAAGTGAGATGAAGGCCAGCCGTTACCGTTACACCATATTTTCACTGTTGTTCCTGATCGCCCTGATCAACTACATCGACCGCGGCGCGCTGTCGTTTGCCGCCAACGCGATTGCCACCGAGTACCACTTCAGTAAAGTTCAGCTGGGTGCTGTGCTGGGCTACTTTGGCTTCGGCTATCTGTTTGGTTCACTGTGCGGCGGCTTTCTTGCCGATCGTATCGGCACCAAAAAGGTCTGGTTACTGGCGGGCGTACTCTGGTCGCTGCTGGAAATCGCTACCGCCTGGGCCGGTGAACTGGGTATGGCGCTGTTTGGCGGTTCCGCCATTATGGGCTTTGCCGCCCTGCGCATCCTGTTTGGCTTCTCGGAAGGTCCCGCCTACGCGCTGATGAACAAGGCGATTGCGCACTGGGCGCCGGATAACGAACGCGGCTTTGCGCTCGGCATTGGCCTGCTCTCTACCCAGGTTGGCGCGCTGCTGACCGCGCCAATTGCGGTCGGGCTGCTGCTGCTGACCGGTGACTGGCGGATGATGTTTATTCTGCTGGGCGTGTTTTCGCTGCTGGCGATGGCGCTGTTTGCCCGCACCTTCAGCGACGGTCCGGAGAGCAGTCCCGCCACCAGCGCCGCAGAACGCAAGCTGATCCTTGACGGCCAGCGTCAGCGTGCGGCCGATGGCGTGGCGCTGCCGTGGTGGCGCTTCTTCACCAGCCGCACTCTGGTATGCAACGCGCTGGGCTACTTCTCCTTCCTCTACATCACCTTTACCCTGGTGACGTGGATGCCAAAATACCTGCAGGATAATTTCCATTACGACCTGCATTCGCTGTGGTACGTGGCGATGATCCCGTGGAGTGGTGCCTGCCTGACCGTGCTGCTGGGCGGGCGCATCGCCGATACCCTGCTGGCCCGTTTCAATAACCTGCGGCTGGCGCGCAACCTGTTCGCCGCGGTCACGCTGTGCGGCACCGCCTGTTGCTTTATGGCGATCCCTTACGTGTCATCAGCCGCCGGGATTATTGCCCTGATGACGCTGGGTAATGCGCTCAACGCGCTGGTGAATAACGTCTACTGGTCAGTGGTGATTGACGTCACCCCGAAAGCCTCGGTCGGCACCTACAGCGGCATGACGCTGGCGATTGCCAATCTGGCCGCGATTATCTCGCCGATGTTATGCGGCTGGCTGGCGGAATATTACGGCTACAACGCGATGTTTACCGTCACCGCGCTGATTGCGTTTGGCAGTATGCTGGCGATGACTCTGCTGCAACCGGAAAAACCGCTGGTCGCTGATACCGCGTCGTCTGAGGTGGCGGAGACGTCGGTGGCGTGATCGTCGTCGCCCCGGTTCGCGCCGGGGCGATCGTTATGCGCTCCGCAAATCGTGACGATCGCAGAACAGTTCAATATCGCCCTGCTGAAAATCCGCCAGGTTAGCCAGCAGTTTCTCCAGTGGCCAGTTCCACCAGGCAATACGCTGCAGCCGGGCGGCAATCGCCGGGGTAAACCGCAGCCGCAGCGGCCTGGCCGGTACGCCGCCGACCACGCTGTAAGCCGCCACATCCCTGGTCACCACCGCACCTGCCGCCAATACCGCCCCATCGCCAATGGTGACACCGGGCAGCACGATAACCCCGTGGCCAATCCAGACATCGTGACCGATGGTCACCCGATCGGCACGCCGCGCGGCAAAGAAACCGCCATCGCGCTGGGCGTCAGGGTGGTAATACTCCGGGCAGTAGGTGAAGCGATGCTGAGAAGCGCGATCCATCGGATGATTGGGCGCGCCGATGCGCACCTGATTAGCGATGGCGCAGAAGCGGCCAATCTGGCTATCGGCGATGCTGCAATGTTCTCCGACGTATGAGAAGTCCCCCAGCTCGCAATATTCCAGCGTGCTGTGGGCCAGAATTTCACACTGCTGGCCGATGCGGGTTTCACGCAGGCGCACACTCTCATCAATCCGGGTGTGCTGGAGTCTGGCGGGCATAAGGGTGGCAACTGACATAACACTCCCAATCGCGAAAGGTAACGCCAGGCTGGCGTCACGCTGTCGCGCCACTCTACCCGGCCAGCATGACAGGCAATTGACAGCGAAAAAAGGCGGAGTGGTTAGCTCCGCCTTGATTCAAGTTCCGGTTAACCTGCGTGACCGGTCAGTTGCATAAGGGCAACGATGATCTGCAAGATGACCCGGATGAGATCCAGAATCAGCTTAGTCAGTTCCATCACTTTCCTTCTCCTTTAACAGGAGCGCGCTGTTCGGCAACCGAGGCTTTGACTCTACCCGCCGGGCGCCTAAGCACATCTTTGTGGAGAGGGCTGAGCGGCACTCATGGTTAAAGCCACAGGCCAGCACCACCTGATGCCTGCCGGGATTTTGGAAACCGTGCCCCTGGGAGCGGCCAGTCGACAATGAGGCTTCGCTCAACACCCAACACATGTATAAACATACAGTATTTTGGCGAAACTTGAAATCCTTAGCCGCACATTTTACAATCTGCTGTGTGGAGAGTGCTGAGCACCTCGTTCGCAGCGCGGTTACCAGCCGGGTAGCGAACAAAAAAATAAAGGATTTGGCATTACGCCAAATCCTTTTTTTATGCCCGTCATAAACCGGTTAGTTGGCGGCGCTGATCCGCCAGACGGTATTGCCGGCATCATCGGCGATTAATACGCCGCCCTGCTGATCGCTGGCCAGGCCAACCGGCAGACCCCGCACCTGCTTCTCATCCTCCGTCAGAAAACCTGATACCACCGTCTGCGGCTGCCCGACCGGCTTGCCGTTTTCAAACTTCACCCACACCACTTTGTAGCCGTTGAGCGGCGTGCGGTTCCAGCTGCCGTGCTCACTGATAAAGGCACCCCCGCGGTACTGCGGCATGTTATCGGCGCTGTAAAACAGCAGTCCGAGCGGCGCGACGTGCGAGCTGAGCGCGTAATCCGGTTTTATCGCCTGCTCAACCAGGTCAGGACGCTGCGGTTCGGCACGGGTATCGACATGCTGACCATAGTAGCTGTAGGGCCAGCCGTAGAAGCCTTTGTCCTGCACCGAGGTCAGATAGTCCGGCACCAGATCGGAACCGATTTCGTCACGTTCGTTGACAATGGCCCACAGTTTGCCGCTTTGCGGCTCCCACTGTAAGCCGGTCGGATTGCGCAGCCCGCTGGCGTAGATACGACTGGCACCGCTGGCAGCGTCCACTTCCAGCACCGCTGCCCGCCGGTATTCGGCCCCGATGCCGTTTTCAGTAACGTTACTGTTGGAGCCGACGCCGACGTACAGTTTGCTGCCGTCCGGGCTGGCTAACAGCGATTTAGTCCAGTGGTGGTTAATCGGCCCGCCCGGCAGTTCGGTCACCTCTTCCGGCGCGGTGCGGATTTCGGTTTCCCCTTCGCGATACGGGAATTTCACCAGGCTATCAGCATTGGCGACGTAGAGCGTGTTACCAATCAGCTGCATACCAAACGGCGAATGCAGGTTTTCGATAAAGCGATGCTGCTCCCATTTACCGTTGACGTTACGCAGCAGCGTGATGCGGTTGCCACCGGCACCGCCTTTGCCTGAGGCTTTCTGCACGATGCCCATAATCAGCTGTTTAGGTCGGGTGGTTGGCTTTGCCGGCCCGTTTGATTCCGCTACCAGCACATCGTTATTCGGTAACACATAGACCTGGCGCGGATGCTGCAGATTCTCGGCGATTTTCTCGATTTTCAGCCCCTGCGCCACTTTTGGCATTTCGCCCGCTTTCCACGGCGTGCCTTCCGGCACCTGCATTGGCGGCATAAAGAAGTTCTGCGCCTGCGGCAGTTCCGGGTTGGGTCCAATCTGCTTCTGCGGATCGACCAGCGCGCCATCATCACAGCCCACCAGCAGGGCTGTCAGGGTGAGCGCCAGGATAGATTTATGCTGCATTTTCATGGTGGCTCCTCCTTAAGCGCTACGCTGACGTAACGCAAGTTGCACATTCGCCAGCAGCAGCAGCGCCACCACCAGCGTGGAAAGCGTTACGCCAAGCGGGATCACAGCGGCAGCGTCGCGACTGTGGATAAACGCATTGACGATAGCGATGACAATCGCCACCAGCCACAGCCAGAAATGGCTCTTTTCTGCACTGTCGCTGCCGCGGAACAGATAAACCAGCGCGATGAGTCGCGGCACAATAGCCAGCACCAGCCCCAGCGCGATCAGCCAGCCGGCGGCGTCGGTCCAGAACTGGACAAAGGTCTGGCTATAGAGGATATCGAACAGCCAGGCCGCGACAAAAAAGCCCAGCGGCACCGGCTCCAGCAGAGCGTACAGCGTCACGGCGAATGCCGATCTTCCCGAGGTATTGCGCATGTTTCTCTCCATTTCAACGATGAATGTGGATCAGGCCAGACGTCAGGCTGCCAGTAGCAACCGATCTCGCGCCTGTAAAAGATTAGTAAACATGAAGAAAAGCGAAGGGTTAATTCGGCATGAAGTGAAAATCAGGGCGGTGACCGCCGGGTCACCGCCTGGGGATCAGGACTTATCGGCGGGCAGCGTCACCCAGTAGCCGGGCTGATACGGCAGCGGCAGGAACTGCTGATGAAACTCACGGAAGGTCGCGTCCGGATCGAGATCGGCAAACAGATCGGGATGCAGCCATTTGGCCAGCGCCTGAATCGCAACAAACTGATACGGGCTGTCATAGAACTGATGCCAGATGGCGTGCGCGTTGCCGTTGTGCGCCACCGGCAGGGTTTTGAACGCGTCCCGCATCATCAGGGCTTTCAGCCGTGCGCTGGCGTCTGTCAGGTTGGCACCCGGACCGACGCCGACCCACTTACCGACGGTGTTGTAGTTCTTCCAGTTGGCACCGGTCACCACCACCACATCCGGCTGGCTGGCAATGATCTGCTCCGGGTTAACCGTGCCAAACGTGCCGGGGATCAGATCCTTCGCGATGTTGCGTCCGCCGGCCATCTCCACCATCTGACCAAAGTTTTCATTACCAAAGGACATGCAGCACTCATCGCTGTAGCCGCCGGCCCGATCAATCATCACTTTTGGCCGGTAGCCGCTAAAGTTCGCCAGCTTCGAGGTCACCCGGTCAATCTGCTGCTGACGAAAACGAATAATCGCCTGCGCCCGCTCCGGCTTGTTCAGCAGTTCGCCCATGATGTGGATGCTTTTCTCTGCGTTAACAAACGGCGATTCACGGAAATCGATAAACACCACCGGGACGCCAACAGCCTGAAGCTTCTCGATCAGCTTGCCTTCGTCAGTTGCCGCTTTCGATTCGAGGTTCATCAGCACCAGATCGGGCTTCAGGGTGAGCGCCTGCTCAACGTTGAAAGTGCCATCTTTTGCGCCGCCAAAAGTCGGCAGCTGTTTAATCTGCGGATAGCGCTGCTCATAAGCCTGGTAACCGTCCCAGTCCGCTTTAGGAAAATCATCGCGCCAGCCGATCACCCGCTTAAACGGCGCATCGGTATCAAACGCTGCCAGCAGGTAAATCTGCCGTCCCTCACCCAGAATGATGCGTTTTGCCTCCTGCGGCACCTCGACCTGGCGTCCGGCCACATCGGTAATGGTTTTGGCCGAAGCCATCCCTGTCAGCGTGATTAGCCCCAGCGCTAAAAGCCATTTTTTCATAGTCAGAGTCCACAGTAATGATAATGAGAATTATTAATATAAAGCGGCGTTACTATCACCTAAAAACAGAATCGGGGGAAGTGATGGCACGAAATGTTTTTGCGCTGGGTCGCAGCGCAGCAGAGCCTGCGCAATCGCCGGGGTTTGAAGTTTGGGGTTTGGGTTTGGGTTTGGGTTTGGGTTTGGGTTTGAAGTTTGGGGTTTGGGTTTGGGTTTGGGGTTTGGGTTTGAGGTTTGGGTTTGGGTTTGGGTTTGGGTTTGGGTTTGAGGTTTGGGTTTGGGTTTGAGGTTTGGGTTTGGGATTTGAGCTTCGCACAGAGCTATCGACAAGCACGCTACGACCTGCGGCAAGCGGCTGTGTTACTGCTCACAAAATGGTCAACATTCGTGAATATGCTCACAACGCCCTGGGCGATTGCACACATATTAGCCAGCAAGATGCGCCCTTTGGCTAATGCGTTAATAAAATGTTACGGCTAGATTGAAAAATGAAACGACGTTTTAATATTTTGTCAGGATAGTCAGCCACAGGAGCTTAGCCGTGAAGATTAGCGCGATTGATGTCACTCTCTTTACCTATCCGACCCAACGCTGTAGCGACAGCGCCGGGCATTCCCATCCCGGTCCGGAAAATGAGGCGCAGATGGCGCTGCTCACCCTGACCAGCGAGGACGGTGACTGCGGTTACGCCTTTGCCCCGCCCGAAGTCATCCGTTCGCACGTGGTTAATGCCTTCTTCCGTAAAGTGCTGATCGGCCAGAACGCCTTTGATCGTGAGCGTTTATGGCAGGATCTGGTGCACTGGCAGCGCGGCAGCGCCCATCAGCTTACCGAACGGGCGCTCTCAGCGGTGGAACAGGCGCTGTGGGACCTGATTGGCCGCAAACTTAACCAGCCGGTACATAAGCTGCTGGGCGGCTATCGCGAAAAGATCCCGGCCTACGGCAGCACCATGTGCGGCGATGAGCTGCATGGCGGACTCTCAACCCCGGATGAATATGCGCAGTTCGCTGAAAAACTGGTGGCGCGCGGTTATCAGGCGATAAAGCTGCACACCTGGATGCCGCCCGTGTCGTTTGCGCCCAGCCCGGCGATGGATATCAAAGCCTGCGCCGCAGTGCGCGAAGCGGTGGGTCCGGATATCGCGCTGATGCTGGATGGCTATCACTGGTACAGCCGCAGCGATGCGCTGACCATTGGCAAGGCGCTGGAGAAGCTCAACTTCGCCTGGTTTGAAGAGCCGATGGAGGAGGAAAGCATGGCCTCTTACGCCTGGCTGGCGGACAACCTGTCGATTGACGTGCTCGGCCCGGAGAGTCTCGGCGGCAAGCATCACAGCCGCGCTGACTGGGTGCGAGCCGGAGCCTGCGACATTCTGCGTGCCGGGGCCAACGGCGTCGGCGGCATCTCAGCCACCCTCAAAGTGGCTAACCTCGCCGAGGCGTTCGGCATGGACTGTGAAGTTCACGGCAACGGCGCTGCCAGCCTGGCGGTGGTCGGGGCGATCCGTAACTGCCGCTGGTATGAGCGCGGTCTGCTGCATCCGTTCCTCGATTACGACACGCCGCCAGCCTATCTCAACAGCCTGGTCGACCCAATGGACCCACAGGGTTTTGTCACCCTGCCGACCCGCGCCGGACTTGGCGAGGACATTAACTTTAGCTGGATCGAGACCCATACGCTGAATCGCTGGTAAGTCGCGATCGTCCCCTACAGCAAACGATAATAATTCCGAATCGCCACCGGCTTAACGCCACCCTGACCGCCCTGCGGTCAGCGGGCAGACAGGCTGAAAGACGATCGGGCAACCTCTGACCTGCCGGACCCGACTTATGAAACTGTTTCAATCGTGTGGCAGCTGGCTGATCGCGCTGCTGCTGCTGACGGGCAGCCCCGCGCTGCAGGCACAAACCCCTGACGATCAGCTGATCGTCGGTATGAACATGAATAATCTGCTCACCCTTGATCCGGCCGCCATGACCGGCAATGAGGTAGTGGGCATCGTGGTCAACCTGTATGACGGACTGGTTGAACTCAACCCGAAAAAGCTGACCGAGGTACGTCCGGCGCTGGCTGAACGCTGGGCAGTCAGTGCGGATAACAGCACCCTGACCTTTCATCTGCGTGACAATGTCACCTTCCATTCCGGCAATCCGCTGACCAGCGAGGATGTGATCTGGTCAATGCGGCGGGTGCTGCACCTCAACCTGGCGCAGGCCTCGGTGTGGAAATCCTACGGTTTCAGCCGCGACAACGTTGACCGGATGATCACCGCTCCCGACGCCCGCACTGTCGTGATCACTCTGCCAAAACCCAACGATCCACAGCTGGTGATCTACTCGCTGGCGGCGCTTGGCAGCATGGTGGTGCTGGATCGCAAAACGGTGCAGCAGCATGAGGTCAACGGTGACTGGGGCAACCGCTGGCTCAGCACCCACGAAGCCGGTTCCGGCCCGTTCCGGCTGGATATCTGGCAGGCCAAAGATGTGCTGCGCATGAGCCGCTCGGCCGGCTACTGGCGCGGTGAAGCGAAAATGTCGCGGGTGGTGTTCCGCCATCTGCAGGAGTCGCAGACCCTGCGCCTGATGATGGAGAAAGGCGACCTCGATATCGCCAGCAACATGTCGATTCCCGACGTGCGCGCGCTGCGCCACGATCCCGACCTCACCATTGATGCAGTGCGGCGAGGCACGATCTACTACCTGGCGATGAGCATGAAGGACCCGCATTTTAACGACAGCCGGGTACGTGAAGCGGTGCGCTATCTGGTCGATTATCAGGGGATCAATAAGAGCCTGATGACCGGCTATGGCGAACTGCATCAGCGGCCAATTCAGGCGGGGATGCCCGCCACGCTGCCTGATCCCGGTTACCGGCTGGACGTGCCACGCGCCCGGGCGCTGCTGGCCGAGGCGGGCTATCCGGACGGCTTCGACACCTCGCTGCGGGTGCTGGCCGATCAGCCGTTCCTGAATATCGCCATCGCCATTCAGTCGACGCTGCTGCAGGCCGGCATTCGCGCCCGCATCATCACCGGCACCGGTAACCAGATCTACGGTGCGATGCGTGACCGTCAGTTCAGCCTGCTGGTCGGACGCGGCGGTAGCGGCGTGGAGCCCCATCCTCATTCCAGCCTGCGCTCGCTGGTCTATAACCCGAACAATGCCGACAGCGCCCGTCTGACTAATTTCCAGGGCTGGCGCACCGGTTTTTACGATGCGCAGCTCAACAGCATGATCGATCGCGCGCTGGTGGAACGCGACAGCGCCAGACAACAGCAGGCTTACTTCGCTATTCAGCAACGCTACGACCAGCTGGTACCGGCGCTGATGCCGATCTCCCAGATGCTTGATTCGGTGGTGGTTAACAACCGGGTGCAGGATTATCAGCCACACCCTTCGGCAACCACCTTTCTGCGCGACGTCTGGAAAACGCCGGATAGCCTGGCAGGAGGACCCCAATGACCCTGACGTTTACCCGCAGCCACTGTCGCCGCATCAGCAAACGCGGTCTGCAGGTGCTGATCACCCTCGCAGGTCTGCTGATGCTGACCTTCTTTATCGGGCGGGTTATGCCGCTCGATCCGGTGCTGGCGATTGTCGGGCCAGATGCCGATCAGGCCACCTATCAGCAGGTTTACCACCAGCTCGGTTTTGATAAGCCGCTGTGGGTGCAGTTTGGCCTCTACCTTAATGCGCTGCTGCACGGCGATCTCGGCCATGCACTGCTGACCGGCCAGCCGGTGGTCAACGATATCCTGCGCGTCTTCCCGGCGACGGTGGAACTGGCAACGCTGGCAATTGTGATCGGAGCCGGTCTCGGCGTGCCGCTCGGGGTGCTGGCTGCTGCCCGCCGCAACAGCGTGATCGATTATCTGGTGCGGATGATCAGCCTGGCCGGTTATTCAACGCCGATTTTCTGGGTCGGGATGATGGGTCTGCTGCTGTTTTATGCCCATCTCGGCTGGGTCGGCGGCGCGGGCCGGGTGGATTTCAGCCTTGATGGCATCGTGCCACGCCGCAGCGGCTTTATGCTGATCGACGCGCTGCTGGCCGGTAACAGTCAGGTGTTCTGGAATGCGCTGAATCACCTGGTGTTGCCCGCTTCCCTGCTGGGCTTTCATTCGCTGGCCTACATCAGCCGCATGACGCGCAGCTTTATGCTGGCGCAGCTGTCACAGGAGTTCATCCTCACCGCCCGGGTAAAAGGTTTAACCGAGTGGCAGGTGATCTGGCAGCACGCCTTCCGCAATATTCTGGTGCAGCTACTGACCGTGGTGGCGCTGGCCTACGGTTCGCTGCTGGAGGGCGCGGTGCTGATTGAAACCGTCTTCTCGTGGCCGGGCTTTGGTTCCTATCTGACCGGCAGCCTGATGCTGGGCGATATGAACGCGGTGATGGGCTGCGTACTGGTGGTTGGCCTGATTTTCGTGCTGCTTAACCTGCTCTCCGACCTGCTCTATCAGGTGTTCGATCCGAGGACCAAAGTATGACCCTTTCCTTTGATGCACCGGCTGCCAGCCCCACCCGTGAGCGACTGGCGCGCTGTCGCCGTTTCGCTGCCCGCAGCGGTCACTTTATCTGGCGCATGGCCCGTAATCCGCTGACCGCCATCGGCGGCGGCATTGTGTTGCTGCTCTGCATTGTGGCGCTGTTTGCCCCGTGGATCGCACCGTATCATCCGCTGATTCAGGATCTGAATAATGCGCTCTCGCCGCCGGGTGCCGCCCACTGGTTCGGTACCGATGAGTTTGGCCGCGACATCTTCAGCCGTCTGGTGTGGGGCGCTCGCATCACTCTGTATATCGTGCTGCTGGTGTCGGTGACCGTCGGACCGCTCGGCCTGCTGCTCGGCGTCACCGCCGGCTATTTTGGCGGCTGGGTCGACAGCGTGCTGATGCGGGTCACCGACATTTTTATCTCGTTTCCCAGCCTGGTACTGGCGCTGGCGTTTGTCGCCGCGCTGGGGCCGGGACTGGAACATGTGGTGATCGCCATTACCCTCACCGCCTGGCCGCCGATTGCCCGTCTGGCGCGGGCAGAAACCCTGTCGCTGCGTCAGGCTGACTTTATCTCTGCGGTGCGTTTACAGGGTGCCTCGCCGTTGCGGGTGCTGTGGAAGCACATCATCCCGCTCTGCCTGCCGTCGGTGATTATCCGCATCACCATGAACATGGCGGGCATTATCCTCACCGCCGCCGGACTCGGCTTTCTCGGGCTGGGCGCGCAGCCGCCCGATCCGGAATGGGGCGCGATGATCGCCAGCGGCCGCACCTACATGCTGGAGTGCTGGTGGGTGGTTACCGTACCTGGTCTGGCGATTCTGATTAACAGTCTGGCATTCAACTTTTTAGGAGATGGCCTACGTGACCTGCTCGATCCCCGCAGTGAGTAACGCCACGCCGTTGCTCGACGTGCGCGATTTGCACGTAAATTTTGTTAACGGACGCCAGAGCACCCCGGCGGTACGCGGCGTCTCGTTTCAGCTTGGTCAGGAGAAGCTGGCGATAGTCGGTGAATCCGGCTCCGGTAAATCTACCGTCGGTCGGGCGCTGCTGCAGTTACTGCCGTCGAAGGCGCGGGTTGAAGCCAGCCGGATGCAGTTTGGCACTGTCGATTTGTTACACGCCAGCCCGGCCCGGATGCGTGAAATCCGCGGCAAACGGATCTCGATGATCATGCAGGACCCGAAATATTCGCTTAATCCGGTGGTGCGGGTCGGTGAACAGATCGCCGAGGCGTGGCGCAGCCACCATCGCGGCCAGCATGCCGCCGCCCGTCAGCGGACGCTGGCGATGCTGGAGGAGGTGCAGATCCGCGATCCTGAGCGGATTTATCAGCTCTATCCGCATGAAATTTCCGGTGGTCAGGGGCAGCGCGTGATGATTGCCATGATGCTGATTACCGAGCCGGAACTGGTGATAGCCGATGAACCGACCTCGGCACTGGATGTTTCGGTGCGGCTGCAGGTGCTGACGCTGCTGGATGAGCTGGTGAAGGCGCGCGGGCTGGGGCTGATTTTTATCAGCCACGATATCAACCTGGTGCGCAGTTTTTGCGACCGGGTGCTGGTGATGTATGCCGGTCGGGTGGTGGAGTCGCTGGCCGCCAGTGAACTGGATCGTGCGCAGCATCCCTACACCCAGGGCCTGATGGCCGCGCTGCCCGACATCGATCACCGTCGCAGTCGCCTGCCGGTGTTACAACGTCACGCAAGCTGGTTAACCGAATAAGGAGTGACGATGATTGAAGTGAACAACCTTAACCTCAGTTTTGGCGACGAGAACGCCCGTAATCAGGTGCTGTTCGACGTTAATCTGCGGGTCAACCCGGGCGAAATTTTTGGCCTGGTCGGCGAGTCAGGTTCGGGTAAAACCACGGTGCTGAAGTGCCTGGCCGGCCTGTTTAATCACTGGCAGGGTACGCTGTCGATTGATGGCGAGCCGCTGGCGCATCGCATCAACCGGGCGCGCTGCCGACGGGTGCAGATGGTCTTTCAGGACCCTTACGGTTCGCTGCATCCGCGTCACACCATCGGCGACATCCTGGAAGAACCGTTACAGATTCAGGGCATCGGTCAGCGCCAGCAGCGGGTGATTGCCATGCTGGAAAAGGTTGGCCTGAACCGTGCCTGGCTGACCCGCTATCCCCACCAGCTGTCGGGCGGACAGCGTCAGCGGGTGGCGATCGCCAGGGCGCTGATACTGCAGCCGACGGTGCTGCTGCTGGATGAACCGACCTCGGCGCTCGACGTTTCGGTGCAGGCGGAGATCCTCAACCTGCTGAGCGATCTGCAGCAGCAGGACAACCTGACCTATCTGATGGTGACGCACGACCTGGGCGTGGTGGCACATCTATGCCATCGCGTTGCGGTGATGCAACAGGGAAAAGTGCTGGAGACGCTGGATGTGCCAACGCTGGTGGGCAATCAGGCGAGCGTGGCCTATACCCGGATGCTGGTGGAGGCCAGCCGACACGCAGCGCCAGCGCGGGTGCAGACGCACTAAATGGGGGTTAACGCCGGATACGCCGCAGCGTTTCCAGATCGCACAACCGATCACGACCTAAACGCTAGCGCGGCAAAATTAACACGATGCGCCGCGTTGCGTTAAGCGGACGATGTGGCGGGCAGTCCCTGCGCCTGAGGCGCGTTGCCGGGACGATCGCGGGCAGTAATTATGCCTGCACCACTTAACGCGCCTTGCCCGGACAGAGGCCGGGACATTTATCCGGGCCAGACGCTATTCCGCCGCTTATTCAACGATAAACTTGTCCACCAGACTGCTCATCGCTTCGGATTGGTCATGCAGCCGATGACTGCTGGTCGCTGCCTCGGCAACCATACTCACATTCTGATCGGTCACCTGGCCCATCTGGTTTAGCGCCAGATGAATTTGCGCAATGCCAGACGACTGTTCAGCCGAGGCATTCGCAATATCATCAATAAATTGCTTCATCTGCTCCGCATTTCCCACCACGCTACGCAGAATCTGCTCAGAGGAAAGTACCCTTTCCGCGCCCTCTTCAATCTTATTGATATTCTGAGCGATCAGTTTCTGAATCATATCGGCTTCATTTGCGCACAGCCGCGATAAGTTGCGGACTTCGGCGGCAACCACGGTAAACCCCTTCCCTAAGTCACCCGCCCGGGCTGCTTCGACGGCGGCGTTTAACGCCAGCAGGTTGGTCTGGGAAGAGATGTTGTTGATGGACGATACAATCCCGGCAATCTGCTCACTGAAGGTCCGAATCTCCTGCATAGAAAGGTTAGCCTCGCCTACACTCTTACTGGCCGACTCAACATGGTCGACCATATTCCTGGCTAACGTTTCTACACGTCGGGCGTTATCCGACTTTTGCTCTATGGCGGTAGAAATCTGCTCGATGCTGGCCGCCGTCTCTGTCAGAGAAGCCGCCTGCTCTTCGGTTCGCTTGGCCAGCTCATCATTTCCTGAGGCTATTTCTGAACTGACCTGGCGCACAACCGCTGCATTGTTTTTAATTTCCAGCACCATCGACTGGATATTTTCAATCGAATGATTATAAAACTTATTTAATAGCGATATTTCATCGGTTCCCCGGACTGCCAGACGCTGGGTCAAATCGCCGTCCATATTCTCAATAATATTAATGGCAGAGCGCAGTTGTGAGTTGATGGTCCGAATAACCAGCCATGCCACCAGCGCCGACGTGATAAAAGCCGTCAGGCAGATAAATAAAAATACCATCTCCTCACGACTGGCCTGTTTATAGTTGTCGCGCGCCGCGTATTTAATATCCCTGTTAATGCTTTTTTCAATATCGTGCAGTGCTTCAATACGCTGTGATTGCGCCTCGTACCACTCTCTTGGGCTAATCTGCCAATCGCCACTCTCCGCCTGATTCAGCGCGGTGTTGCGCAGCGATAACGCCTGGGTGAAATTCGGGGAAAGCGAGGTCTGGTTAAACAGTGCTGCCTGTTCCGGGGTGGCTTTCATCAGAAAATAGTGCTGCCAGACCGCCTGGCCCGCTACCAGCGCGTTCAGCGCGGCTAATTCCCCGGGCTGAAAGCGGTTCAGCACAAAGACGCCGGACATAAAAGCCCGCTCGCTGCCCATCAGATTTTTTAAATTCAGCAGAGCGTAATAAGCGCCAAGCTGGCGGGCAATTCCGCCGTTCTGAACCAGCCTGTCGCTTTTACCAATAACGTCAAGCAGCGTGCTGATAGACTCATTGTAAAATTTTATGCCGGCGGCAGCGGAGACGCGGAAATTAAGCACATCCTCACGCACCGTTTTCAGCTGCTGCGATCGTTGCTCATTATAATCAAGTAACGCAAGTTTTTGCCGGGCCAGGTCCGTGCGCTTTTTTTGCTCCTCCAGGTCGGCGGAAAACTCTTTTCCTTTACTCACCAGAAATCCCGAGGTTAATCCCCGCTCTTTTTGCAATTCATTAATTAATCCGCCGACCGCCTGTGCTAGCTGTACCTGTTGTTCAACCGCCCACATCTGCTTTTTTAGTTGATATTTCCCATAAACACTGCTGTAACTCAGCCATATTGTCGTGACGACCAGCGGTAATAATAACAGCAGCAACTTCTGTTTAAGCGAGGTCCGATATAACAAGCACATATGGGTTATCCCTTTGTTTAGTATATTAAATAATATAATCGGTCGGAACCGCGATCGCTTAATACCTCTAAAGAGGTATGCCACATGAGAGCTTTTCCCATTTATCAATCAGTTACTGCTCACTAAAAACTCTCAGCCCGGTGCTGGCGGGCATCACAGCCATAACGCCGCAATCACCGTTAGCCGAAACCGGTTAACACTCTTTTGAGATTTTTTTATATCGGTTGCGGTAAAAAGCCGCGATCAGCGGGGAAACAGGCAGTGAAGCATTGGTGGGATAACGGGCGCAGTCAGGGCCAGACAGAGGCAACAGAGGCAACAGAGGCAACAGAGGCAACATAGGCAAGGCTAACGCTAAGCCGGGGATAATTTGCGCGGGGTTATTAATTCTCCTCACCTACGCGATGTAAAGAGGATCGTGAGTCCGGCATTACCCGCGCAGCGGGTTGTTATTTTCGGGGTTGTTATTTTCGGGGCTGTTATTTCGGGGAAGTAATTCTGCGTAGCACGGGCAATATAAAGGCCAGGTTTCCCCGGCCTCGCGTCACGCTTGCGTGATTACTGCGTCAGCTGACGTACAAAAGAGACGATCTCCTGATTCTGCCCGTGCTCAAACAAACATTGCTGGAAGCGCGGGCCGCTGACCGCGGTCTGCACCAGCTCAGGATCGATGGCGCGCAGCGTGTCGAGATAGTTCTCTTTAATCACGGCGGCTTTAACCTGATTCAGCAGGCCGGCATTACGCACCTGCGGCTCTTTACGCTCTGGCGGATAGCCCATGCCTTTTTCGCCGGTAAAGGCTTTTTCAAAGATAAAGCGCAGGTTGAGTTCAGCACCCCAGCCGAAGCCTTTAGCAAACGGCAGCGCCAGGGCATTACCGTTGTTGATCTGGGCGAACAGGTAAGCATCGGCGGGATCGATACAGTAACCGCAGTTGACGCCGGGATGAATGTTGAGCGACATCAGCGCGCCCTGCCCGGTGCCACAACCGGCCACCACGAAATCAACCGCCTTGCTGTTCAGCAGCAGGCTGGCCTGAATACCGAGGTGAATATAGGTCAGATGGTGATCCTGTTCGTCGCTCATTCCGACGTTGAAGACCTGATGGCCCAGCGGCTGCGCCACGCCTTCCAGTTCTTTCAATACGATAGCGTTTTTAGCCGCCTGGCTGTTTTCCATCATTAACGCGATTTTCATGATCTGCCCTTAGAATTTAATTGAAACACCGTTTCATTTTAATGAAAAACCACTAAAGTGCATGGACTAATTCACCTTTACGCTGTGAGTAGCGTCACAAAACGACTACCCTGGCGTCCAACCACACACCGGAGATGAGATGTTTATCTATAAAAAAGAGCGTCCACTGGAGGATTTAGGTCAGGGTGTCACCCGTCGGGTTCTGGCTTACGGCGGCACGATGATGGCGGTCGAAGTCAGCTTCGAAAAAGGCGCCATCGGCCCGTTACATCACCATCCACATGAACAGTTAACCTACGTGCTAAGCGGCCGTTTCGCCTTCACCATCGGAGACGAGACGCGTGAGGTCGGCGCTGGCGATACCCTCTATAAAGCGCCCGATGTGGTACACGGCTGCGTCTGCCTTGAAGCCGGTATGCTGCTGGATACCTTCACCCCGCAGCGCGAAGATTTCCTGCCTGCCCGCTAACCCCCGATCCTGACGCCGCCGTGTTGCCGATCAGCACGGCGGCCGTTCGATCGCCGCGCACGTCAGCCAGAAATAGCCGACCTCAGCACCACTCTGGCTATCGCTGGCTGGCAGGCCGGCTATTTTTTCAAAAAATTTTCACCTGCCGGTAGTTCGCTAACCAAATGATTAGCAGGCTTTTAGTCAATAGCGGCTACCTGTTAACTGGCTGGCACCGCGCTGCAACCCGCGCCAACCGGGCCTGGCTCAACTATTCTTAATTTGTTCACTCATCCCCTTACGCCCGACTCAGCGAAAAAAGAAGCCCGCCAAAACTGTACAAAATCCACTTTCTTGTATAAGTTTAAACCATCTACCAGGTCATTTTTTAACCCAACACAGGATAATTCTATGAATCACTCAGAGAGCGCCACCCTGGCCGTGAAGGAAAATGTCCACCTGATCAATCCGGCGTTTCACGCCACCGAGCGGGAAAAAATGAATTTTCTGGTTGAGGAGCTGATGGAAGCGGGCAAAGAGCACAGTTGCATGGCGTTGCTGCGTCATCTGGCGGCCGCAGACAGTGCTGAAGAAGAGGCGTGCTGCCGGGAACTGCTGACGTTACTGATGGCGAAACAGGCATAATGGCGACACCCTGCGGCGAGGTGGTGGTCCGGTGAGCTGGCAGCTTACTGACAACTGACACCACCGCGCCCGCACATCCCGCATTGTGCTGCACCCGGGCTTATTTCGCCGCCAGCCCAGCCACAGATTGGCGGATAGCACGACAATATTCTGCTGGATAATCCCGCCCACTTTGCTAGTCTCACCGGATGAACCGATACGCAGCTTGCCAGCCAGAGATGATTATTAACACCTTCTGTTTCGCGGTGGGATAAGCTGTCTCTTTTCCCGCCGGTAAGGCGGGCCTTACCGGTGTTAAATCGTTAAGGACGCCTATGCATCATCACACCGTTACCCCTGCTACCCTGCATCTGCTGTGCGGTAAAATCGCCTCCGGCAAATCCACCCTTGCTGCCCGGCTGGGCGCCGAACCGGGCTGCATCATCCTGAGTGAAGATCAGTGGCTGGCGGCACTCTATCCGGATCAGCTGCACTCGGTCGCCGACTATGTGCGCTGTGCCGCGCTGCTGAAAAATGCCGTCACTCCGCACCTGCTGGCGCTGCTCACGGCGGGCGTTTCGGTGGTGCTCGATTTTCCTGCCAATACCCAGGCGAATCGCGGCTGGATGATGTCGTTGATCACACGCTCGGCGGCACAGCATCAGCTGCATTATCTCGACCTGCCGGATGATTGCTGTAAAGCCCGCCTGCATGCCCGCAATCAGTCGGGTGAACACCTCTTCGCCGCCACCGAACAACAGTTCGATTTAATTACCCGCTACTTTGAGCCACCGCAGGCAAGCGAAGGCTTTAACCTGGTCTACCACCGCTGAGGCTGTTGACGGCAGAGAAACGCCGGCACGGCACGGGGGTCAATGCCGGGCGGAGCCGATGGCCACCGCAGCAGGCCACCGGCGTTGCAGCAGGCAGGTTATGACCCGCCTGCCCGCGCCGGCTACGCTAGCTCCAGCGCGGTCACAACCTCAGCGATCTGCTGATAATCGGCCCCGGAGAGCGATAACAGCGGGCGCGGCAGATTGTCTGCTGCTGTCAGGCCCAGGATGGCGGCCGCCGCCGCCATCACCCGCAGGCTGCCGCCATGCTGACGGAACAGCGCCCACAAGGGTTGCAGTTGCGCATCCAGCATCGTGACGCGCCGATCATCGCCCGCCTGCGCCGCCTCAGCGATCGCCTTCGCTACCCGCGGAAACAGCCCGCCACAGACCGAGTACCAGCCATCACAGCCCGCCAGCAGGCCGGTTGCGGCAAACGCATCGCCGCTGACGCCGATTGAGACAGTTTCAGGCAGCAAGGCCCGCAGTTGGGCGATGCGCTGAACAGCCGCCGGCAATTCTGCCGGTACACCGGGAATTTTTATTGAGGCGATGCCAGGCAGCGCGGCGATGCGGCCGATCAGCGCATCTGAAAAGGTAAAATGGGTGGTGCCCGGATTGTCGTAGACGCAGATCGGCACCGAAGCGTGACGCGCAACCGTCTGGTAGAGGGTGAACACCTCTTCATCCCGCAGCGCCTGATAGCCAAGCGGCGGCAATAGCAGCGCCGATGCGCCCGCCTGCTGGGCATCTTCCGCCAGATGCAGCACCTCAGCACTGCTGACCGCACCGATACCGATCATCATCGGGACAGCGCCAGCATGGGCGACCGCCAGTTCGGCGATACGCCTGCGCTGCGTGCGGGTCAGGTAAGCGTAACTGCCGGTAGAGCCCAGCACGCCAAGCGAGTCCACTCCGGCCTCAGTCAGCCGCTGCAACAGCCGTAAAAATGCCGCTTCATCCGGCTTGTCAGCCGTAAACGGGGTAAGGGGAAACGCACTCAGTCCGGTGAACATATTACCTGCTCCATGATAGTGAAATGATGGTCTGGTTGATTAGCCGTACAGGCATATTTCGTAGCAGGCCGAAGCATCACGCCGCCCCGCCCGCTACTGTGCTGCTGACACCCTAAGGAGACAACCGATGATCGCTGTACTGTTTGAAGCCCAGGCCCGACCCGAACACCAGGCTCGCTACCTGCATCTGGCCGCAGAACTCAAACCGCTGCTGGCGCAGGTCGACGGTTTTATCGCGATTGAGCGCTTTCAAAGCCTGACCGATGAGAAAAAGATCCTCTCGCTGTCCTGGTGGCGCGATGAAGCGGCAGTGCTGGCCTGGAAAAACAATCCACAGCATCAGGCTGCCCAACGCGAAGGCCGTGAGACCCTTTTCGCCGGTTACTCGCTGCGCATTGCGACGCTGGTCAGAGAGTATGCATCGAAACCGGAGACAAATTAAGATGTTCGATATTCATGTGATCCTGCAAAATAGTGCTGGCACCCTTTCCCGTCTCACCGGCCTGCTGGGCCAGCACGGCATTGGACTGGAAGGCGGCGGCCTGTTCTCGGCTGGCGCGCAGAGCCACGCGCATTTTCTGGTGGTGGAGGGCGAGCGGGCGCGGGCCGTGCTGGAGGCGGAAGGAATCGCAGTACAGGCGGTGACCGCTCCGCTGATCCGCAAATTACCCCAGCAGCGCCCCGGTGAACTGGCTGAGATAACGGCGCGGCTGGCCAGCGCCGGCATTAATATTCTGGTGCAATACAGCGACCACGCTAACCAGCTGATCCTGATCACCGACGACAATCACTCAGCCGCGAGGCTGACAACCGCATGGGCAGTCCCGGCAGATGGCAAAATCACAACCGCATGAATGCCCCGACGACAGCGTCGCCCTTGAGGCGGCGATTGTCGCGGTCGCCGCCGCCATGGCCGACACCTCGCGCGTGAGGATGCTGTCAGCGCTGATGGATGGCCGCGCCTGGACCGCCACGGAACTCAGCGCCGTCACCGACGTTGCGCCTTCGACTGCCAGCGCGCACCTCAATCGTTTAATTAACAGCGGGCTGATCGTCTGCCTGGCGCAGGGCCGCCACCGTTATTACCGGCTGACCGGCAGTGACATCGCCGATCTGATTGAAAGCATGATGGGCGTGTCGTGGCGGCGGGTTGCTGCCCCGGACAGTCGCACGCCGGCAGCGCTGCGTACCGCCCGCACCTGTTACGATCATCTGGCGGGCGAAATTGCAGTGCAGATCTATGCCGCAATGCAGCTGCAGGGATGGTTAACGGCGGACGGCAGCGCCATCACCCGTTCTGGCCAGCAGCAGTTTGCGGCGTTACAGATCGATCTCTCTCAGCCGGGACGGCGCAAAGCCTGCTGCGGCTGTCTGGACTGGAGCGAGCGCCGCTTTCACCTCGGCGGGTATGCCGGTGCGGCGCTGCTGAGCGCCTTCGAACAGCAGGGCTGGCTTACGCGCAACCCCGGCTACCGTGAAGTGCAGTTCAGCGCGGCCGGTTTACAGCGGCTGCAACAGACGTTTGGCGTGACGCGCTCCTGACCTGCCGGCCAGCGCCGCAGCGGCGCTGTTACACAGTTATGAATTCTGTCACATTTCCGCAAACTCGTGGCGCGGGTTAGCCGCAACGCCGCCGCCCGCACCTTTACGCTAACGCGCTGATATTAATCGACTTAACCCACAAGCTTCGCCGAGTCATGCAGGCCACGCATCAATCCATGCCCTTTTTGCACTTATTAACCGCCGGTCGCTGATCCACTCTTCAGTCACAGGCGCGGCAAAAAGCGTCAATCACCGACTGGAGCTCACTGATGCAGACCCCCTCACCTACTACGCTTTCCACCCGCGCCCGGATCGGCGCGATATTCCGTGTGACCTCAGGCAATTTTCTCGAGCAGTTTGATTTTTTCCTGTTTGGATTTTATGCCACCTACATCGCTCACACCTTCTTTCCGGCCAGCAGCGAGTTTGCCTCGCTGATGATGACCTTTGCGGTATTCGGTGCCGGTTTCCTGATGCGCCCGATCGGCGCGGTGGTGCTCGGCGCTTACATTGACAAAGTGGGCCGCCGCAAAGGCTTAATTGTGACGCTGTCGATCATGGCGGCAGGCACCTTCATGATTGTGCTGATCCCTTCTTATCAGAGCATTGGCCTGTGGGCACCGCTGCTGGTGCTGACCGGACGCTTGCTGCAGGGCTTTTCGGCGGGAGCCGAACTGGGCGGCGTGTCGGTTTATCTGGCCGAAATCGCCACCCCAGGCCGCAAAGGTTTTTATACCAGCTGGCAGTCAGGTAGCCAACAGGTGGCGATCATGGTGGCCGCAGCGATGGGCTTTATCCTGAATGCGCTGCTGGCCGAGAGCGCTATCCGCGAATGGGGCTGGCGGATTCCGTTCCTGTTCGGCTGCATGATCGTGCCGTTTATCTTCGTGCTGCGCCGCAAACTGGAAGAGACGGCGGAATTCAGCGCCCGACGCAACCCACCCGCGCTGAAACAGGTATTTAAAATTTTGCTGGCTAACTGGCAGGTGGTGATAGCCGGAATGCTGATGGTGGCGATGACCACGACCGCCTTCTACCTGATCACCGTTTATGCCCCGACCTTTGGCAAAAAAGTGCTGATGCTCAGCGCCTCTGACAGCCTGCTGGTGACCCTGCTGGTGGCGGTGTCGAATTTCATCTGGCTGCCGATTGGCGGCGCACTGTCGGATCGCTTCGGCCGCAAGCCGCTGCTGATCGCCATGACGCTGCTGGCGCTGACCACCAGCTACCCGGCGCTGAGCCTGCTGGCGGCGGCCCCCAGCTTTTCGATGATGCTCGGGGTCCTGCTGTGGCTGTCACTGATTTACGGCCTGTATAACGGCGCGATGATCCCGGCGCTGACCGAAATTATGCCGGGTGAAGTGCGGGTTGCCGGCTTCTCGCTGGCCTACAGCCTGGCCACCGCGCTGTTCGGCGGTTTCACGCCGGTGATGTCGACCGGACTGATTGAACTGACCGGCGATAAAGCGTCGCCCGGTTACTGGATGAGTTTTGCTGCCGTCTGCGCCCTGCTGGCGACGCTCTACCTCTACCGCCGGATCGGCAATCCGTTGCCTGTCGCCAATAATGCCGTGAGCTAAGGAGATTGATATGAAACGCTATTCTCTGTTGGTCGCTCTGCTTATCAGCGTGGCGGGCAGTGCCAGCGCCCAGACCCGGGAGCTGACCGTGATGATCTCGGGCGGCTTTAAAGCGGCGTGGGACCAGTTATCTCCTCGCTATGCGGCGCGGGAAGGGATCCGCATCAATACGGTGGCCGGTCCGTCGATGGGCAAAACGCCGCAGGCGATCCCGGCCCGGCTGGCGCGGGGCGAACGCGCCGATCTGCTGATTATGGTGGGCGATGCGCTGGGCAATCTGGAACAACAGGGCCGCACGCTGCCGGGTTCGCGGGTTGAACTGGCCGATTCACGCATCGGAGCGGTGATCAAACAAGGCGCAACGCCGGTCGCCATCGACAGCGAAAGTGCCCTGCGCGCCACCCTGCTCAGCGCCCGCTCGATAGCCTACTCCGACAGTGCCAGCGGTCAGTACATCAGCAGCCAGTTGTTCACCCGGCTGGGCATCGCGGATCGGGTCAACGCAAAGGCGTTTAAAGTAGAGCGGATTCCGGTCGCCTCACAAGTCGCGGCCGGCAAATATGCGATCGGGTTCCAGCAGGTCAGTGAACTGTTGCCGGTGCCCGGCGTTACCTTTGTTGGCGAGTTACCTGACAGCCTGCAATACACCACCCGCTTTGCCGGCGCGGTGGTACGGCAGTCAGCGCAGCCCGATGAAGCGCGCCGGCTACTGCGCTGGCTCGCCTCGTCCGAGGTCCAACAGGTGGTACGTCAAACCGGGCTGCACCCGATCGGCCAGCCTCAACCGGCTGGCGCGTCACAGCCAATCAGACAGCCTGATACTGTTCAATAATCAGCGCTTCCAGCTCACCGGCGACGTGTGACAGCGTGCGGCCGTTTTTTCGCAGCAGACCCACCGTGCGTTTCACCGCCGGGTCGGTCAGCGGCACTGCCGTCAGCGCGGAGTGACCGGCGGTCGGCATCGACATAGCGGGCACGGCAGCAATGCCGAGGCCCGCTTCAACCATGCCGAGCATCGTGGTGACATGCCGGGTTTCACAGATGCAGGCTTTCTCCGGCACGATATGCTCCAGCGCCTGATCGAGCAGATTGCGGTTGCCGGAGGTCTTGTCCAGCCCCACCCACTCCTGCTGATAAAACTCCCGCCAGCTCAGGCTCTGTTTTGCCGCGATCGGATGTTCATGCCGACAGGCCGCCACGTAGGGATCGTCGATCAGCGGCAGAAAATGGACATCGGGCTGCGCCCGGCCGGAAAAGCTAAGGCCGAAATCGGCCTGACCGCCAATCACCGCGTCATAGACATTGGCGGCGCTGCTGTCGATTAACTTGACCCGCACCCGTGGATAGCGCGCCTGAAACAGCCGGATGATGTTGGGCATAAAATAATAGGCGGCGGAGGGCACACAGGCGACGGTGATCAGCCCGGTCCGCGCCAGACTGACCTCACTCAGATCGGCCATCACCTCTTCAAAATCTACCAGCAGCTTGTCTGACCGTTCGGCAAAGGCGTGGCCTTTTAGCGTCAGGGTGACCCGGCGGGTGGTGCGCTCAAACAAACGGATCCCCAGCGCCGTCTCCAGCTTGTCTATTCTGCGGCTCAGCGCCGACTGTGACAGGCAGATTGAGTCCGCCGCGAGACGAAAATTGCCATACTCCACCAGCGCGCGAAACGCATAGAGATCGTTGAGATCGATATTAACCGGCATGGTTGCGTCCTCCTGTCACCTGCATCACGCGTCGTCCCTCTCATCGCCCTGCAAAGCGCTAAAGTCGCTCACAAATTGCTGCAACAACTGTTCCAGTGTGGCACGGTCGCTCTGCGGCCAGTGGTCGAACACCCGCTGGTAGATCTGCGCCCGTTGCGCATCGATTTTATCGGTCATCGCTTTACCGGCCTGGGTAATTGCCGCCTCGTTGATCCGCTTATCCGCGGCATTTTTTTGTCGCTGCACCAGGCCAGTCTCTTCCAGCTTCGCCACCTGTCGGCTGACGGTGGTGTAATCACGCCCGACCCGATCGGCGAGCTCCCCGACCCCGATCGGTCCGAACCGGCCAACCTGCACCAGCAGCGGGAACAGGGCGCGATCAAGCTCAATACCCGCGCCTCTGATCATCGCCAGATCGCGCTGTGGCCGGTTAAAGGCAGCCACAATAGTGAGTAAGCTGTTATGCAGCGCATCGAACGATGAATTATGTGTATTTTGCACTTTTTTCATTGACGCCATCCAGAGGCAGGAATAATGTGTGTACTCTACACCTATTTAACCGCAGACAGAAGGCCGCAATCCATGAAAGCAGCAATAATCGATCGGGCAGGCGCAACACCCTACTACGGTGATTTTCCCGAACCGCAGGCAGCAGCAGGCCAGCAGCGGGTGACGGTGAAAGCCGCCGCCATCAGCCAGCTGGCAAAATCACGCGCGGCTGGCACCCATTACAGTGGCGCGGCAGGCTATCCGTTGATTCCCGGTATTGATGGCACCGGCTACCTCGATAACGGCGATGCGGTCTATTTTCTGGCGTTCGACCCAGGCTGGGGCAGCATGGCGCAGCGCACCCTGGTGCGAAGCGAGTGCCTGATTGCGCTGCCGCCAACGCTTGATCCGGTGGTCGCTGCGGCTATCGCCAATCCGGGGATGTCATCCTGGACCGCACTGACCCGTCGGGCGGCGCTGCGGCCCGGTGAAACGGTGCTGATTAACGGCGCGACCGGCACCTCTGGCCGGCTGGCGATCCGCATTGCCCGCAGTCTGGGCGCGGGAAAAATCATTGCCACCGGCCGCAACAGTGAAACGCTGCAACAGCTGCAGCAGGAAGGAGCCGATATCACCCTGACGCTGGCGGCGCTGGCGACCGACCTGCCCGCCCTGATGGCAGAAGGCATTGATGTGGTGCTGGATTACCTGTGGGGAGAGAGCGCGCTGGCGATCATGACGGCCGCAGTCAGCGGCGGCGACAAGGTGGTGCGTTTTGTGCAGATTGGGTCGCTGAGCGGTCAGGAGATTCCGCTGCACAGCAAATTGCTGCGCGCCTCCGGGCTGACGCTGATGGGCAGCGGCCTTGGCAGCGTCGCCGACAGCGAGCTGATCGCCTCAATCGGCGAAATGCTGCAGGCCGCCGGGCCTCACCACTTTTCGGTGCCCTTCCGGGCGCGTCCGTTAAGCGAGGTTGCGCAGGCGTGGGATGAAGACGACAGCCGCTGCCGGACGGTGTTTACCCTGTAATGTGCCTGGCCGCTTCAGCGCGACGGGTCCAGCGGATGCAAAAAGCGCTCTGGATAATCGGGGGTAATTGCCTGCTGACTGTCGTAACGGCCAAACAGCTTGTAGCGATTCAGGGCGATACGATCGTAGGCAAAATTACTGATGGCATCCGGAAAATGGCGCAACACGCTGAGGCCGCGCCACGGTGCCGGCATATGCTGCATCACGCGGAATACCGCCTGCGCCCGCAGCCAGTGCTGATTATCGGCGATATAGACAATGGTGCTGACGTTCTCCTGCGGTAATCCGGCCCAGCGCAGCAGCGCCTTGCCCTGCTCGCTCTGTACCGCCGCAAAACGAACCTGCCGCGCCAGTCGATGGCGCAGCAGGAACCGGACCCAGCCATTGCACAGCTTACAGACGCCGTCATACAGCACGGCGCTCTCACCGGTTTGCAGATAAGGGGGTGATGACATGCTGCAACTCCTCACTCGTCGGACATTGAGGTGAAGTGTAGCTGTTTCTCTCCAGCTGTTGCTGTAACCAGCGGGCCACCGCCAGCTCATCCTGCGCGCTGGCGTTGACCCGCAGCACCGGCCCCAGCGCCATTGGCTCTGCCTGTTGCGCCAGCTGGCGCAGTTCGGGCAGATATTCCGCGCCGGGATGGCCGGGCAGCCGCTGCGATAGCCGTGCCTGATAACGCGCCACTGCCGCCTCCGGGGCGATCTGCATCCACAGCTCCAGCACCGCGCCGACGCCAGCCTGCTGCAGGCCCTGTTCCAGCACCGCGCGTGACTGAAAGCCAAACCAGGCGTCAATCAGCCAGATCTGACTGGCCGGTGCCTGACCGACAATGTTCCAGATCGCCTGATAGGCAGCGCAGCCGAGCTGCCGGTTACGCTGCCGGTCGACCGGCGCAAAGCAGGCCATAAAGGGTTCCTTCAGGCTGTCGAGCGTCAGCACCGGCCAGCCGAAGCGGTGCGACAGCGCACGTGTCAGGGTACTTTTTCCCGAGGCCGGGATTCCGTTCACCAGCACCACGCGTTTTAACGGGGTTGTTGTCGTCATAAGATATCAATGACCTCCGCGGCGCTGCGGGCCTGACGTAATCTGACCAGCGTCTCTTCATCTTCCAGCAGCGAGACAATGGCGCGGATGCCCTCTTCGATATGCGCATTACTGTCGCGCGCGCCGAACATAATCACGATGTCCGCTTTTTCACTGCCGGCAAACGAGATCGGCTGCGCCAGTACAATCAGGCTGAAGCAGTCGCGGATCACACCGGCTTCCGGCCGGGCATGCGGCATGGCGATGCCTTCGTCAAACACGTAATACGCGCCGTGGGTTAGCGTATTGGCGATCACCTCTGCCGGATAGCGCGCCTCAAGGTAGCCGCCGCTGACCAGCGGTTCGGCGGCCAGCGCGATCACCTGACGCCAGTCCGTGGCATCAATTCCGACCTGAATCGCGTTAGCTTGTTGCAATAGCTGCTTAATGCTCATCCACTCTCCTTAAATCGACTGGCGAACCACATTGCGTAATTCATCGATTTTGACAAACAGCGCATCAATTTCATTTCGGTAGCGACGGCTTTTGGCAAATAAGCTTAATGCCCGGTTATATTCCAGCATTAATTGCTTCTGCGTCTCGCCATCACGCGGATTGGCAGCCAGTTTATTTTCCAGTTCGGTAATTTTCTCGCGGCTGGCTTGCGCCTGCTGGTCCTGCTGTTCCGCATCCGGCTGTTCAGCTGGCGGCGACTTTTTTAAGAATCCAAACATAGCGTCTCCTGCCCCGACCGGCGCCGGGGCACCTCAGGTTAATACTTAATAAAGAACCAGATTCAACAGATCGACTGACCGCTGATTCAGGTCGGCCGCGCCCTCAGACCGGGCGATTAACGGAACAACTGCATCTTCTCAACCAGCACGCTGGTCACCGCATCATTGGCCGGTACCAGAAAATTACGCACGCTGTCGTTGACCTTGCCTTTTTCAAAGCTGGTTTTGCATTGTGCGACCCACTGCACATTCATTTCCGTGCCGACGTTGACCTTTTCAATGCCGCTGCGCACCGCTAAACGCATATCTTCGTCACTGACGCCGGTCCCGCCGTGCAGTACCAGCGGCGTGTGGGTGGCGGCGGTAATGTCCGCCAGCCGCTGATGCTGAATATGCGCTTTACCGGTATACAGGCCATGCACCGTGCCGATCGAAATCGCCAGCATATCGACGCCGGTCTCCTCCACGAAGCGTCTGGCATCCTCTACCGGGGTGAAGGCAATTGCCTCCATTTCGACGCATTTGCCATCTTCTGAACCGCCAATCGCCCCAAGCTCCGCCTCTACCGAGACGTTGTGCGGCCGCGCCATGTCGATGACCCGACGGGTGTTGGCGATATTCTCCTCAATCGGCAGATGCGATCCGTCATACATCACCGAGCTAAAACCGGCGTCGATGGCGGTCTGAATCGCCGCCAGGTCGGAACAGTGATCAAGGTGCAGACAGGTCGGGACGCCGGTGCTTTCTGACAATGATTTAATCGCATCGACCAGCAGTTTATGACCCAGGTATTTCGCCGTACCGGTGGAGATCTGAATCATTAACGGGCTGTTGGTTTTTTCCGCCGCTTTAAAATAGGCCGGCAGCATCTCCAGGCAGTGCAGGTTAAACGAGCCGACCGCTTTAAAATCGCGTTGCTTAGCCAGCTGTAACAGATCGGCGAAATTATAAAGTTTCATGGATTTTTTCCTCTTGTGGCTTAGTGGATTTCCCGTTAACAAACCAGGCGAGTGCAGTAACGAAAGCGATAAACAGGGCGACAAACAGCCAGTTGTTCTGGAAGGCGTGGCCGAGTACCAGACCGGTGCTGATCACGTCGGAATCGCTGAAGGTCACGCCAGTGAAGCCGTAGCTCTCCAGCATCGGAACCAGAATTGCCGGCAGCAGCGTGATGAACAGGCCGTGGACAAAGCCGCCAATCATCGCCCCGCGCCGTCCGCCGATGGCGTTACCAAACACCCCGGCGGTGCCGCCCGCGAAGAAGTTGGTCAGCAGCCCGGGCAGGATCATCGCCAGGCCAAACATCGGGAAGACCAGCATGCCGACGATGGAGCCGAGCGTGGTGGCAAGGAAGCCGACAATCACCGCGTTTGGCGCGTAGGGAAACATCACCGGGCAGTCGAGCGCCGGTTTAGCGTCCGGTACCACCCGCATCGCAATCCCACGGAAAGCCGGCACCAGCTCGTTAAGCAGCAGACGCACCCCGCTGTAGAGCACGAACACCCCGGCGACGAACTGAATCGCCTGCATAAAGGCGTACATCAGGTAGTTCATGCCGTTGCTGTACTGGGCAATAAACGCCGGGCCGGCCGCCAGCGCCGGGATCAGGTACATCGGTACCATCACCAGCGCCATCGACAGATAGGTGTCCTGCAGGAACTTGAAGTTATCCGGCAGCTTCAGGTCTTCGGTTGAGCGCGACCCTTTACCGACCACCTTCGCCACCGCTGCCGTCACCAGATACCCGATGGTGCAGAAGTGGCCCAGCGCGACGTCATCAGAGTCGGTAATCCGCCGCACCACCGGCTGCGCCAGTGCAGGCATCACCACCGCCATGATCCCGCCGAAAATGCCGCCGGTCAGGATCAGCGGCAGACCGCTCAGCCCCGCCTTGTAGCCAATCACCGCACCAATCGTTGCCATCCACAGCAGCGCCTGGCCGGTGAGGAAGATGTACTTAAACGGCGTCAGGCGAGCGATGATGATGTTGACGATAAAAATCACCAGCAGGGTCAACGCCACCTCCGATCCCAGTTCACGATTGGCCAGCCCGGCAATCGCCGCCACATCGGTGATATAGCCCTGCATCCCGAAGCCGTGGGTAAATATGGTGTTAAGGAAGGTCAGCGTGCCGACAATAATATTGATACCGGCCATCATAATTAAAAAGCCCAGCAGGGTTTTAAAGGTGCCTTCCACCACCTTGCCGGCCGATTTTTTCTGCAGCAGCAGACCAATCAGGGCAATAAAGGCGATCAGAATCGACGCCTGCCCTAATAAGTCTTTTACCAGGAAGTCGATCACACTATTCATGGGCAGCGACCTTCATGTTGCGTTCTTTTAAAAAGGCCACGATCTTTTGCTCAATTTCCGCTTTATCGGTAAGCTTGTTGAGAATAATGACCCGTTTAATCTGTTCCGGACTGGCATCGGCATTTAATACATCGGCAAACGCTTTTTGCGTCAGGATCATGTCTGATTTAAACGCGTTGGCTTCAGAAATGGTGGTGTGGTCAATATCCGCGTCAATTTCCAGTTTCTTTAATACCGCTTTTGCGCTCATCTCAATCGCAAAACTGGATCCTAATCCGCAGCCACAGACACATAAAATTTTCAGCATGGTTCTCTCCTCACAGAATTTGCAGTTGTTTAGCGAGCTTGTAATGATGCCCGTCGGTATCGACCAGGCGTTTTTGCATGCTTATTAAATCAATCGGAATCGGTTTATTACTGCCATTAATAATCACCGCTTTATTGCGCATTCCTGACTGAATACAACGCACCACTTCACTGGCCATAATGGTGCCCTGATAAATTTCCTCGCAGGTGGGTTCACCATTACGCAGCCCGTAACCGAGAATGGTTTTGCGGATGCGGACGCCAATTAACGGTTCAAGCTGTTTAATTAAGGTATCGATCGCCCCCTGAAAACCGGGTGAATATTCACGGGTGTAGCCCTCTGAGCAGAGGATCACCACGCTGTTCTGCTGCGCCAGCCGCTGAGTGATGCGTTGTGCCAGCTGCGGCAGTGGGATCTGACACTCCGGGATCAGCGCAAAATCGGCATTGGATTTTAACGCCGACTGCAGGGTTAACTCGCCGCAATAGCCACCGAGCAACTCCAGCATAAAGACCCGTCCGGGTAATGCCCGGCCGGTATTACGCAGCTTCGCCACCTCTTTTAATACCTGCTCGCAGGCGGTGGAAAAACCGAGCGTATAATCACTGCCAAATACATCGTTATCAATCGTCATGCCGACGCCAAAACAATTGACGCCAGATTCCGACAGGGTATGCAGAAATTGCAGCGACCCGTCACCGCCCGCCATGATTAATACTTCAATCCGTGCGCTCTTTAGCTGGCGGGCAATCATTTCATATTCACTGCGCAGCAATTTTTTTTGCGTCCGTCCCGATTGCATCACCGGGATCGGGGCGATAGAAAAGTCGAGCAGATCACGCTGACTAATATCCCGATGGCAATGGTTTAATAAACCGGGTATGCCGCCGTCAAATATCACGATCTCTGCCTGGGTCAGTCGGCCGACCTGAAAAACAAAATTATTAATGCCGCTGACATCGCCACCGCTGATCACTATTCCGATTCGCATTAATTCCCCCCGCTGGCTTAATTGGTGCCGGATTTCATTGTTCCGGGATAAGGCGTTGTTATTTGCAACGGAGATCACAGTTACGAGCGGTATTTTCCAGGTGTGATGATTGACAGCGCTTTATTACTGAGCTTATTTGTGATCGTTATCACAATTAACATCGCTGGCAGGCTCGACGTGAATCCTGATATATCAGCGGGTTAGCTAACGGAGCCGGGGAATATTGTGGTCGGCAATCGATCTGCCGATCGACTGGCGATCTGTCATAACAAATCTGTGATTTTCACCTCATTTTTTACGGTTCGGCGGCTATTTCCGTCGGGTCTACGGGGTGAATAACCGATTAAAAACGCCGCAACCGCCGCTATTTTTGTTATTTCGATGGCGATCAATGATTGACAGTGGAATGTCGCTAGCTGTCCAATGAGGCCCCTTGTTAACCAAAATAATGAGATGAAATGACCTCCTCGCAGCTCATGCTCCGCCAGCTTGGCGAACGGGTCGGTGTGAAAAATCTGCTCACCGAACGGGATGATAAAGCCTGGTACACCAAAGGATTTCGGGTCGGTCGGGGTGAAGCGCTGGCCGTGGTGCTGCCGCAGACGCTGCTGCAGCTGTGGCAGGTCCTGCAAATCTGCTGCGCCAGCAACGCCATTGTGCTGATGCAGGCAGCCAATACCGGAGTGACCGGTGGCTCGACGCCGGATGGCAATGATTACGATCGCGAGGTGGTGATTGTCAGTACCCGTCGGTTGAAAGGCGTACAGGTGATCGACCAGGCGCGTCAGGTGATCGCCTTTCCGGGTGCCACCCTGACCGAGCTGGAGAACATTCTCGCCCCGCTGGGCCGGGAACCCCATTCGGTGATCGGCTCCTCCTGTATCGGCGCATCGGTGATTGGCGGTATCTGTAATAACTCCGGCGGATCGCTGATCCGGCGCGGTCCGGCCTTTACCGAAAAGTCGCTGTTTGCCCGTTTGCATGACGATGGGCGGCTGGAGATGGTGAATCATCTGGGTATCGATCTGGGAGAGAGCCCGGAAGAGATGTTACAGCGGCTGGAGCAACAGAACTACACCACCGGCGACCGGCCTGACTGGGCGGGGAAGATCTGGGCTGACGACTACGCCAGCCAGCTGCGGGACACGGCGGCGGACAG
The DNA here is from genome assembly GCF_038594305.1 of Pantoea brenneri. NCBI lineage: Bacteria > Pseudomonadati > Pseudomonadota > Gammaproteobacteria > Enterobacterales > Erwiniaceae > Pantoea > Pantoea brenneri. Next base: position 1,220,634 of record NZ_JBCGBG010000001.1, read on the forward strand.
CCCGTCGCGCTTTAATGGCGATCGGCGTTATCTGCATGAAAGCGCTGGCAGCGCCGGTAAGGTGGTGGTGTTTGCGGTGCGTCTGCCGACTTTTGAAGCCAGTCCGCAGACCCGGACCTTCTATATTGGCAGCGACGATGAGCAGCAGCTGGTGGCGCTGCGGCGGGTGCTGCTGGCAGAGATGCAGGCGCTGCCGATTCAGGCTGAATATATCCATCGTAACGCCTTTGATCTCACGGTGCGCTACAGCAAACATATGATGCTGGCGATTGGCAAACTCGGTCCGCAGGCGCTGCCTGGACTGATGGCGAAGAAAGCCCGCTGGGATGTGCGGGTTAGCCATCTGCCGTTTTTACCGCGTAACAGTGTCGATCGACTGCTGCAGTTCTTTAATCAGATCACTCCGCGCGGAGTGGCGCCGCGCATTATGGCCTACCGCGACCGGTTTGAGCATCATCTGATGATCAAAGTGGAAGCACAGCAGACCGCAGAGCTGGAGGGCCTGCTGACCCGCTTCTTCAGTCAGGGTCAGGGCGATTTTTTCCTGTGTAACCAGCGGGAAGCGCGCGATGCGTTTCTGGTGCGCTTCGGCGTTGGCGGCTGCACCATCTCTTACTGTGATTATCTCGGCTACGACCCCGATCAGCGGCTGGTGGCATTTGACGTGGCGTTACGGCGTAACGATCGGGCGTGGCGCATTGAACTGCCGCCCGAGCTGGCGGAACAGGTGCAGGTCGACTCCTGCTGTGGCCATTTTTTCTGTTACGTCAATCATCAGGATTATGTGCTGAAACCGGGCGTGGATGCGAAGGCGTTTAAGCAGGCGGTGATTGCGGTGCTGGAGCAGCGCGGTGCGAAGTATCCGGCGGAACACAATGTCGGCCATCTCTATCGCGCGTCAGACGAACACGCAGCGCACTGGCGGATGCTGGACCCGAGCAACAGTTTTAATCCGGGGATCGGTAAAACCAGTAAGAAGAAATTCTGGGCGCAGTAAGCGATACGCAATAAGGGCGGCGGCCCTTATTGCGTGGCCCGCAGTTATTTAGCGTAGGCTTCAGTCGACAGGGTCAGCGCAACCTCATCACCTACCGCCGGAACATATTTATCCAGCTTAAAGTCGGAGCGCTTGATGGTGCCGGTGGCATCAAAACCAATCGCCTGCTTCTTCACCATCGGATGCTCACCCTGCTTGTTCAGCGTGGCGTGCAGCGTCACCGGTTTGGTGATGCCTTTTAGCGTCAGGTTACCTTCAACGTCAAAACGGTTATCGCCCTTCGCCACCACTTTGGTGCTGTGGAAGGTCGCGGTCGGGTATTTTGCGGTGACGAAATAGTCTGCACCGTTAAATTCTTTGGTCAGCGCCGCAACGTGGCTGTCGATTTTGCTGACCGGCAGCGTTACATCAACACGTGACTGCTCAGGATGATCTTTATCGAACACCAGCGTGCCGCTGGCATCCGGGATATCGGCGGTCGGGTGTGAGAAACCGAAATGATTCCAGCTGACCACCACCGAGGTGTGCTCAGGATTGAGCTGGTAGTGCATCGCTTCTGCCTGAGAGACAGGAACATACAGGCTGGCAACGGCTAACAGGGGCAGCGCAATACGCTTGAGGTTCTTCACGATAAATTCCTTGTACAACTCAAAAATGTAAACTGAGTGTGGTGCAATTCGACCGGAATAAACAGTGAAGAGATTTGTCGGTAATTTTCAAATAAATTCAGCAACCTTGCTGCTGCAACTCAGGTCGCACCACCGGTGGTAAATAATACCCGCCAGCGACGCCGCGCCTGAATCAGGTCGTGGTGCAGTTGCTGCAAGCTGACAACGTCCAGCGCCTCTATCGCCGCCGCATCCGGGTCGGTCAGGCCATTTAACTGGCGTAACCGGGCCAGCGGTGTATCAAGCCGTTCGCGATGCAGACTGGCCTTCAGTGCCACCAGATCGCAGCCTGCCAGCGCCTCATTCAGTGAACGCAGAAAATTACGGCAGTAGCGCAGCAGCGACAGCGCGCTGTAATCGGGCGACTGCAGCACGAACAGCACGCCATCCTGATCGGCGCAGCGCAGATAGCGGCTGCTGACCACATACCCTATCTGCTGTTCTACCCGGTAACGCTGGAAGAAACGCGGCTCATACAGCAGCGCCAGCGCCCGCAGCGCAGCCAGTTGTTGCGCCTGCTGGGGCGAAGCGCGTGACGCCTGGTGCAGCGGAATAAACAGCAGCAAGGCGTTATCGCGGCTGGCGTGCGGTAGCGCGATCATGCCGCTCGGTGCGGTCATCCGCATCGGCGGTGCTGCCGGATTGACCGGCAGCGGCAGCGCGCTCAGTCGGCGGGCAATCAGCGTCTGCAGCGCCGGGCTGCCGCCGGTGAGCAGCGCCCGCCAGCAGGCTGGTGAAAAGGTTGATGTCAGCTGATAAGGCAACTGCTGCAACAGTGCGCGGATGGCAATTGTGTCGGGCGGCGGTAGCGGTTCGTCGTCGACCGGCGGCGTCAGCGCCTGCACCAGCTGATGCAGCGCCCAGTCCGCCACCGCCAGGTCGTGGGGCAGTTGCAGCGTCAGTTGCCACACGCCCTCCACTTCCTGCCATTCGCCCTGGCCACCTGAGTGACGCAAGGCGGCGAACAACGGACGCAGCCGGCGACCATAAGCGTGACCCACGGCCGCGCTGAAGGTTGAAAAAAACTCCGGCCGCAGCAGGAGCGTGGCGGTTTTATTGCTGGCCGGGTCGGCGTCGGGGCCCGCCTCAGCGGTCGGACTGTCAGCCTCGCCGTGGCCGGTCGGTTCCGCAGCAGAATAATGCGGCAACGGCACCGCCTGCGACGGCAGCGGCTGATGGGTCAGCGGTGCCGCCAGCGGATAGAAAGCGAATTCTGCCGCACTGCTGGCGGCAGGCAGCACCGGCTGCCACGGGTGCAATGCCAGACTGAAGCCCTGGGTGTGGCAATTTTCCTCAGCCGCCTGCGGGCTGCACACCAGCGTGGTGCCGGGCGCATCTGCCAGCGTGGCCAGCCATGACGCAAACGCGCCGACCCCGGCTTGCGGGGCAAAGCCAAAGGCGCGCTCACGCAGCTGGTCGAGCGGCGTCAGCGCCGCAAAACGCTGTTGCGCCAGCTGAAGATAATGCTGTTGCTGCGGCTGACGGGTCTGCTTCAGTGCGGCTAACCAGCGCCCGAACAGTGCGTTAACCGCTTCAGGCTGATCGGTGTCGATGCTCAGCGCCAGCCACACCGCATTATCCGCCTGGTAGAGCCACTTCAGGCTCAGCCGATCGGCCAGTCGCTGCTGGCGCAGTGTGGCCAGCAGCGAGCCCGGCGCTTCATCCAGCAGAAATTCGCGCCATAACGTGACGCCGTCACTGCTGTCCAGCAGCCAGCTGCGCCACAGCGCAGCCGGTGTGCTGTTGGCAAGCCGCAATCCGGCACTGACCGACAGCGTGGGCCGCGGCGTCTCCTGCTGCCACTGCCCGTCCGGCAGCGCGGCGGCAAAGGTGCGCGCCAGCTGCTCCAGCTGGTCCAGCGACTGCGGTCCCTGTAGCCAGAGCTGCATATTAGCGGCATAAAAATGGCGCTGATGGAACTGACGCAGCGCCTGTTGCAGCGCGGTCATCTCTTCGCCAAAGCTGGCGCGACTGCCAATCTGAAAGCGCCGAAACGCCGGTGGTGAGGTGGCGGCATGCAGTAGCGCGGCTTCGGTACGGGAGGGTTGATGCTGCTGGATCAGCTGATATTCAGCCTCAATCACCGCGATTTCCTGACGGATTGCCTGATGGTCGAGCAGCGGATGGCACAGCATATCCTGCAGGCGCGCCAGTCCGTCAGCCAGCTGCGGCGGCGCAACCTCAAAAAACCAGGCGCTGCGCCGGGCCAGCGTGGTGGCGTTGACCCGACCACCCTGCGCGGCAATCCAGCTCATCAGTCGCCCGTCGTCCGGCCAGCCAGCGCTGCCGGTGAACAGCAGATGCTCCAGCAGGTGCGCCAGCCCCGGCCAGCGGTCCGGCTCATCATGGCTGCCGGCGCCGACCTGAATTAACGCTGCGGCCTGGCGCGCATCAGGCTGATGCACCAGTTCCACCCGCAAGCCGTTAATCTCCAGGCGGCGCACGGTTACAGGTTCCGGGTCTTGTAGATCAGCTGAGAATTGCTGCGATTGCGGAACTGCAGCTGTCCAATTTTGATGTCGCTGCAATCGGCTTCGCGGCGTGCGGCGAGGATCGTGTCGTGATGCGGCGATTTGCTGCAGACCGGATCGGCGTTGTCGGCATTGCCGGTCAGCATGTAAGCCTGACAGCGACAGCCGCCAAAGTCCTTCTCTTTCTCGTCGCAGGAGCGGCACGGCTCCGGCATCCAGTCGTAACCGCGATAACGGTTAAAACCAAACGAGTGATACCAGATGTCATCCAGCCGCTGATCCAGCACCGATGGAAACTCCACCGGCAGCTGGCGCGCACTGTGGCACGGCAGCGCGGTGCCTTCCGGCGTGACGCTGAGGAAAATCGCGCCCCAGCCGCCCATGCAGCCTTTCGGACGCTCTTCATAATAGTCAGGCGTGACGAACAGCAGGTTGGTCAGGTTACCGCTGGCGCTCATCCGCTCACGGTAACGGCTGACCACCGCTTCGGCGCGGGCAATCTGTTCGCGGGTCGGCAGCAGCCCTTCACGGTTGAGCTGCGCCCAGCCATAAAACTGGCAGGTCGCCAGCTCCACATCATCCGCTTCCAGCTCGATGCAGAGATCGATGATTTTATCGATCTGGTCGATGTTATGGCGGTGCAGCACGAAGTTCAGCACCATCGGATAGCCGTGCGCCTTAACCGCCTTCGCCATTTCCAGCTTCTGCTGGAAGGCTTTTTTCGATCCGGCCAGCGCGGCGTTCAGGGTTTCATCACTGGCCTGAAAACTGATCTGAATATGATCCAGCCCGGCTTCGCTGAACGCATCCAGCTTTTTCTCGGTCAGGCCAATGCCGGAGGTGATCAGATTGGTGTAGAAGCCGAGGTCACGCGCCGCTTTGATCAGCTCCGGCAGATCCTTACGCACCAGCGGCTCACCGCCGGAAAAACCGAGCTGTACGCTGCCCATGGCGCGCGCCTGGCGAAACACCTCGATCCACTGCTCAGTGGTCAGCTCTTTTTCCTGCTGGGCAAAATCGAGCGGATTTGAGCAGTACGGGCACTGCAGCGGGCAGCGATAGGTCAGCTCCGCCAGCAGCCAGAGCGGCGGATTTACGCCAGGTTTACTCGGGGTCACGGAACTGTATCCACTTCTGTTCATAGGCTGATTGCAGGAACTCTTTCACATCGTCGCCGACGCCGCCGGCTTCCGGGAAGCGGCTGTCGAGCGTGGCAATAATGGCGGCGATATCCTGTTTGCCGTCCACCAGCGCAAGGATGGCCGCGGCGGTTTCGTTGAGCTTCGCCATCCCTTCCGGATAGAGCACCACGTGGCTATCCTGCGCGGCTTCCCACTGCATGCGGTAGCCGCGACGGAACGCGGCAATCAAGTTTTCATTCATCTGTTATACCAGTCGGGTGGTGTGCCACGCCGCCTTGTCGGTGACGGTGTGGTAAGGCGGACGCTTAAGCTCATAGGCCATGGTCATCGCGTCGAGCATGCTCCACAAAATATCGAGCTTAAACTGCAAAATTTCCAGCATCCGGTTCTGCTTTTCAGCGGTGGTGCAGAATTCCAGCGCCAGCGCCAGGCCATGTTCCACATCGCGGTTCGCCTGGCTCAGGCGGCTGCGGAAGTAGAAATAGCCCTCTTCTTTGATCCACGGATAGTGCTGTGGCCAGCTGTCGAGGCGCGACTGATGGATCTGCGGCGCAAACAGCTCGGTCAGCGAGCTGCAGGCTGCTTCCTGCCAGTTGGCGCGACGGGCAAAGTTGACGTAGGCGTCAACCGCAAAACGCACGCCTGGCAGCACGTGCCGCTCGGAGATCAGTTCTTCACGCGTTAGCCCGACCGCTTCGCCGAGCTGCAGCCAGGCTTCAATTCCGCCTTCTGCGCCATTGCTGCCGTCGTGATCGAGGATTCGCTGCACCCATTTACGCCGGGTCGCCGGATCGGGACAGTTAGCCATAATGGCAGCATCTTTCAGCGGAATGGTGGTCTGGTAGTAAAAGCGATTCGCCACCCATCCCTGAATCTGCTCGCGCGTCGCCTGACCGTTATGCATCGCGATGTGATACGGATGATGAATATGGTAGTAAGCGCCTTTGTCGCGCAGGGCCTGTTCAAAAGCCTGCGGCGACAGCGTGTCAGTGATCTGCATGATTTAGTCCTGAAGGTGGATCGCCATTCCGTCCCAGCTCACCTCAATCCCTTGCTGCGTCAGGAACTGACGCTGAGGGGACTGCTCGTTGAGAATCGGATTGGTGTTGTTAATGTGAATCAGAATTTTGCGTTTTGCCGGCAGCGAGGCCAGCAGCGCCATCAGCCCCTGCTCTTCGGCCAGCGCCAGGTGACCCATCGCTTTGCCGGTATTTTTACCGACGCCGGTGGTCAGCAGTTCATCATCCTGCCAGACCGTGCCGTCGATCAGCAGGCAGTCGGCTTTTTGCAGCCACGGCAGGATCACCGCATCCGGTTCGCCGAGGCCCGGCGCATACAGCAGCGTCTTGCCGCTGGTGCGATTTTCGATAAACAGCGCCACGTTGTGGCCCGGCAGTGGCCGATCGCGGTAAGGCGAATAGGGCGGCGCGTTGCTGAGAATCGGAATCGCGGTGAACTGCAGATCGCGGCAGACATCGACGCTGAACGGCGTCAGCGGAGCGATCGGCCGGTGCTGCAAACCGCCGTTCCAGTGGGTCAGCATCGGAAAGATCGGGAAGCCGCTGCTGAGGTCGTGATGCACTTCCGGCGTACACCACACCTGATGTGGGCAGCCTTCACGCAGGCTGAGCAGCCCGGTGGTGTGGTCGATCTGGCTGTCGGTCAGAATAATCGCGCCGATCGCCGTGCCGCGCAGCACCCCGTGACGGGTTAATTCAGGCGTATGCAGAATCTGCTGACTGATGTCGGGCGAGGCGTTACATAACACCCAGTCTTCGCCATTATCGCTGAGGATGATCGACGATTGGGTACGTGCACTGGCCTGAATGGTGCCGGTACGCACGCCATGACAGTTAGCGCAGTTACAGTTCCACTGCGGAAATCCGCCACCAGCGGCTGAGCCGAGGACTTTAATAAACATGAAGGAAAACCAGAAGTTGAAACAAAATGCCCGCGCAGATGGCGGGCAGAATTATTAACGGTTGGAGATGTACAGAGTCACTTCCAGGCCGAGACGCAGATCAACGAAAGTTGGCTTTTTCCACATGATTTATTTCCTCTTGAGTAACAGTAAATTAGCGGCCAGAAAATCTGGCGACCGGGTGTGAAACGCGATCCCAGTCACAAATTTGCCGACAGATGTTGCGCCAATGGCGCGTCGAGATCAACCCGAAAGAAGTAAGGAAATTGTTATCACAGACCGGTTTGCGCTAAAACCCGCTGCCAGTTTCCCCACGCCAGCTTCTCTGTCAGTGTTTGATCATAGCCCGCTTCCCGCAAAGCGGCGAGCAGACGCGGTAATCCGCTGACATCGCCCAGCGCCTCCGGCGGGGTTATACCGTCGAAATCGGAGCCAAACGCCACATGGTCGCTGCCCATTATCCTCAACAGATGATCACAATGCTTAACAATTTCTGTCAACGGAGTGTTACTGTCGCGCTGACCATCGGCGCGCAAAAAGGCGTTGCCGAAATTAATCCCGACCAGTCCGCCGCTGTCGCGGATCGCCACCAGTTGGGCATCGGTCAGGTTACGCGGCTGGGGACAGAGCGCATGCGCATTGGAATGGCTGGCGACCAGCGGCGCATCAGAGAGTCGCGCGGTATCCCGGAACGCTTTTTCATTCATGTGCGATACGTCGATCATCATTCGCAGCGCATTAGCCTGCTTAATCAGCGCCTCGCCCGCCGCCGTCAGCCCCGGACCGGTATCGGGCGAGCCGGGAAAGCTGCCGCTGACCCCCTGACCAAACCGGTTAGGCAGATTCCAGAAGGGCCCGATGCTGCGCACCCCGGCCTGCCAGAACGCCTGTAATGCCTCGCCGTCGCCGTCCAGCGCATCGGCGCCCTCGATATGTGCCACCATCGCCAGCACGCTTGCGGCGCGGCAGGCCGCAATCTCGTCATGGCTGCGGCAGATGCGCGCCCGTCCACCTGACGCATCGGCCAACTGCTGCAGAATTTCGAGCTGTTGCCACATAATCTGCAGTGGCTCATATGGCTCCTCGGCGCGTGCCGGAACGGTGCGGGCAATGTACTCCTGTGGGGGCACAAAGATCGCAAACAACCCGCCGCCGAGTCCGCCCTGCTGAATGCGAGGAAAATCGAGGTGGCCTCGTTCAATACCCTGATAAAACGCCTGCGCGGGCGCATCGCGATGATGCAGCCACAGATTAAGCAGCAGATCGTTGTGACCATCAAAAATCAACATAAGCGTCCACCCGAATAAACAGGCGACCATGCTACCCCTGCCCGGCGGATTCATCAAACCGCAGCGCACCCAGGGTTCAGTGCGCGGCGCGGCTCAACGCCCGTCAGCCCGCCGGTTGTCACTTTTGCGCATCAGGTTGTCAGCATTGCGCGCGCGCCGCTGGCCCGCTGCCGCCAGACTGGAAAAAAACCACCTGGAGAGAATGATGATGCTGACCGATCCCGCTGAGAAATACCGCCCATCCCCGCTGATTACCCTGCCCGATCGCCAGTGGCCTGCGCGCCAGATCAGCCACGCCCCGCGCTGGCTGTCAACCGATCTGCGTGACGGTAATCAGGCGCTGGCCGAACCGATGGATCGCGATCGCAAAATGGAATTCTGGGCGCTGTTGCTGCGCTGCGGCTTTAAAGAAATTGAGGTCGCCTTTCCCTCCGCCTCGCAGACCGACTTCGACTTTGTGCGCGATCTGATAGAGCAGCACCGCATTCCTGATGACGTGACGCTGCAGGTGCTGACCCAGGCGCGCCACGATCTGATTGAGCGCACCTTCGTCGCCTTGCAGGGCGCACCGCGGGCGATTGTGCATCTGTATAACGCCACCGCCCCGCTGTTCCGCGAGCGGGTTTTCAAACAGAGCAAAGCGGAGATCGTGGCGCTGGCAACGGCCGCTGCGCAGCAGATCCGCACCGCCTGTGAGGCGCAGCCCGAAACGGCGTGGACCTTTGAGTACTCGCCGGAAACCTTCTGTTTTACCGAAATGGCGTTTGTGCTGGAGATTTGTGAAGCGGTCGCCGACGTCTGGCAGCCTGACGCCAGCCGTCCGATGATCATCAACCTGCCCGCCACGGTGGAGGTCAACACGCCCAACGTCTATGCCGATCAGATTGAGCTGTTCTGCCGCCAGTTCAGCCGCCGGCAGGCAGTCTGCATCAGCGTCCATCCACATAACGATCGCGGCACCGGTGTCGCCTGCGCTGAACTGGCGCTGCTGGCGGGGGCGGATCGGGTCGAAGGCTGTCTGTTTGGCAACGGCGAGCGCACCGGCAATGTCGACCTGGTGACCCTGGCGCTGAATCTCTACACTCAGGGCGTCGCCCCGCAGCTGGATTTCAGCCAGATGAGCGAAGTGCTTGAGGTGGTGACCCGTTGTAATCAACTGCCGGTCCACCCGCGCCATCCTTATGCCGGTGAGCTGGTGTTTACCGCCTTCTCCGGCTCGCATCAGGATGCGATTCGCAAGGGTTTTGCCTGGCGCGCCAGCCAGCAGGAAACGCTCTGGCAGATGCCCTATCTGCCGCTCGATCCGGCCGATATTGGCTGCAGCTATGAAGCGGTGATTCGGGTGAACAGCCAGTCAGGCAAAAGCGGTGCCGCATGGCTGCTGGAGCAAAACCACGGCTTGCAGCTGCCGCGCGCGCTGCAGCAGGATTTCAGCCGCTGCGTACAGCAGCACACTGACCATCATGGCGGCGAGATGACCCATTACGCGCTGTGGCAGCTGTTTTGTCGTCAGTATGGCGTGGACCAGCCAACGCTGCAGTTGCTGACGGCCAGCAGCCAGAGCGATAACCACGGCCAGACCACGCTTAACGCCAGCGTCAGCTATCAGTCGTGCACCCTCAGCTTACAGGGCAGCGGCAACGGCTGGTTGTCGGCCGGGGTAAATGCCCTGCGCCACGCGTTCGACCTGGCGCTGACCATTGAGGATTACCATGAACACACGCTGGGGAAACGCAGTGAGAGTCGCTCGGTCGCCTATATCAGCTGTCTGGATGCCAGTGGCAACCGCTACTGGGGCGTGAGCATCGATAATGATACGGCGCGCGCCGCGCTGCAGGCGCTGTTTAACGCGGCGAGTCGCTTTCCTGCGCGGGAAAATAGTCCGTCGGCGCCACGCCCAGCAGACGACGAAACATCGCGCTGAAGGCGCTGGGACTTTCATAGCCGAGATCCAGCGCTACCCGCAGCACCGAATCGCCCTGCGCCAGTCGCGTCAGGGCGATGGCGAGGCGGGCGCGACGGACCCAGTCGCTGAATTGTAAGCCGGTTTCACGGCTGAAGTGACGCGCCAGCGTGCGCCCCGAGACGTTGAGGCTGGCGCTGGCACGCAGCAGGGTCCAGCTTTCGCCCGGCGTCTGCTGAATACGCTGGCACAGCGCCTGTAACCGGGCGCTGTGCGGTGCGGGCAGCGCAAACGGCAACACGTCCATGCCGCGGATTTCATCCAGAATCAGTTCCACGATCCGTTCGGCACGGCTGTCAGCCAGATAGGCGGCCGGCAACGTCAGCGCGCTGACAATCAGCTCACGCAGCAGCGGCGTAATCTGCACCACCTGACAACTGGCTGGCAGATCGGCGCGCGCCAGCGGATGGATAAACAGCGTTCGTGCCGCCACCGTGCCGGTGATCTGTAGCGCATGCCGGGTAAACGCCGGTAACCAGACACCGCGACTCGGCGGCACCGTCCAGCTGCCAAATTCGGTCTCCACCCGCACCACGCCACTCAGCGTGTGGATCAGCTGCGCGCAGTCATGCTGATGCCACGGCTCGCTGGCACCGTGGGCGTAATCATGCGCCAGCGGCACCAGCGGCCGTTGGCTGAAGTCAAAGCCGGCCGGACAACTCATTGCGCGTTCAGATAGCGGTAGACCACTGCCAGATCCTGTTCACCCAGGCCGTCATCAACCGCCTGCTGCCAGAAATCAGCAATATTTGCCAGCGCCGGCAGCGGAATATCAGACGCCTCAAGGGCCAGTCGGGCATCTTTCAGCGCCCAGACCAGATTCATCTGCGGGGTGTAGTCGTCGCTGGCGATCATCCCCAGCTTCATTTTTGCGTACGGGGCCGCCAGTGGGCCGCCCTCCAGCACCTGCCAGAGATCGTCGGTCGAAAAACCAAACTGCGCCGCCAGCTGGGTGCTCTCCGCCAGGCTCTGCATCATGCCAATCAGCCAGCTGTTGATCACCAGCTTCATGCGTGAACTTTTGCCCGCCTCGCCCAGCCACTGCGTGCCCTTGCCAATCGCGGCAAATACCGTTTCGGCCGCGGCGGCGCGGCTGCGATCGCCGCTGGCTAATACCAGAATCTGGCCATTTTCTGCTGGCGCTTTGGTGCCGGAGACCGGCGCGTCAATAAACAGCACGTCGCTGCGCGCGCCGGCGAACAGGGCGATCAGCGTGTCGGTTTTTTCCACGCCGATGGTGCCCATCTGACATAAAATGGCGCCCGGTTTAAATGCCTCCTGACTCTGCTGCAGCACCTGCTCAGTGGTCTCGCCGTCCGACAGCATCGCAATCACCACATCTGCCTGACGCACCGCCTCGGCGGGCGAATCGGCCAGTTGCAAACCGGCATCCAGCAGATCCTCGCCGCGTGCGCGGGTCCGGTTCCAGCCGTGGACCTTAAAGCCTTTCTTCAGCAGGTTAGCGGCAAACGCGTGGCCCATTGCACCCAATCCCAGAACCGCCACTTCAGGTTGTTGACTCATGCTGACTCCCTTTGATCAATGTGGAAATGATGCGCCGCGACCCGACTGGCCCCGACGCATAAGGCTTAAAAAAGGCTCTCTTCAGCCTGACGGCAAACGGCCAAAAAATCCAGCCCAACGCGATGAGGCAGCCGGCAATGTCCTGTCCCGGCGCGCTCGCTGTCGGCGCGCTAATATTCCGGCCGCCCGCGCCTGTTAGCGATCCTGCGGCGCTAATCGCCTCTCTGCCTGATCCAACAATAAACAGTACGCCTGCCGCTGCCGCATTTTGCGTCTCTTCCTGCCAGGTCTATGCTTTATTCACTTTCATTCCCCAGAGGCTGTGTAATGCATCAATTTGATCCGCAAATGCTGCTGTTACTTTATTTCGTTTTACCGGTCTGGCTTATTGCTGGTTTCGCTGACTGGATCTGTCATCGGGCGACCGATATTGAAAACACCACCGGCCTGAAAGAAACCTGGATTCATATTCTGATGTTTTTAGAGATGGGACTGCCGTTATTGTCGGCCCTGTTTTTAGAGGTGAATGCGCTGGTGATCGCCTTTATGATTGTGCTTTTTTTCTGTCACGAAGCCACCGCACTGTGGGATGTCAGCTACGCGGTGACGGCGCGTGAGGTCAAGCCGATCGAGCAGCATGTTCACAGTTTTCTTGAGATGGTGCCGCTGATGGCGCTGCTGCTGGTTATTTCACGGCACTGGCCGCAGTTCCAGGCGTTATTTGGTTTCGGCGATGAGCCGCCCCGTTTTGAGCTGATGTGGCGCGCCGATCCCCTGCCGACCGGTTATATCATTTTTGTTCTGTCGGCTATTTTCCTGCTGGAGATGCTGCCCTATCTGGAAGAGTACTGGCGCGGCAAAAAAGCGCGTAAGCGTGCCGCGAATAAAGCCGCAGCCGGCGATTAATTCCGCAGCCTGCTGACGGTGGTTATTTGCGCACGGCAGACGAACAGAAAATAAAATAACCGCTGTCGGCCGCAGAACCGATAAAACAGAGACTGCGACTGCGCGGCGTCGGGTGAAAGGAATAAGCCTGACGACACGTAAAGATCTATACCAGAACCCGGCAAAGCATTACCATACGCGCCAATTGTTCCAGCTGGTTCATTATTCATCTTTTTCAGGCCGCTAAAAATGAAAATAACGTTACTGCGTCAGGCGACGCTGCCGCTGTTGATCCTGCCCACCCTGTTTCCGCTGTCGCTGCTGGCAGAAGAGAATGACAACACCCTGGTGGTCAGCGCGACCCCGTCCGAGAGCGGCCTGAATGTGCTCGACACGCCCGCCGCGGTCAGTGTGGTCAGCGGTGATGAGATGCGTCAGGCCGCACCACGCGTCAATCTGTCGGAAAATCTCAGCAGCGTGCCGGGCTTACAAATCCAGAACCGGCAAAACTACGCTCAGGACCTGCAGCTGTCGATCCGTGGCTTTGGCTCACGCTCGACCTATGGCGTGCGCGGTTTACGCATCTACGTCGACGGCATTCCGGCCACCATGCCGGACGGCCAGGCGCAAACCTCAAATATCGATATCGGTTCAATCGATCACGTTGAAGTCCTGCGCGGGCCGTTTTCCGCGCTGTACGGCAATTCCTCTGGCGGGGTGGTGAATGTCACTACTCAGGCCGGGCAACAGCCGCCCACGCTGGAGGCCAGCAGCTGGTACGGCAGCTATGGTAGCTGGCGCAACAGCGTCAAAGCCAGCGGCGCGACCGGTGATGGCAGCCACGCCGGGGATGTGAACTACACCGTTTCCGCCTCACGCTTTACCACTCACGGCTATCGTGATCACAGTTCGGCGCAGAAAAACCTCGGCAATGCGCGGCTCGGGGTGCGCATTGATGATGTCAGTACCTTAACCCTGCTGTTTAACAGCGTGCATATTGATGCGCAGGACCCGGGCGGGCTGACGCCGTCCCAGTGGCGCGACAATCCGCGTCAGGTAGTAAGCAACGTTTCGCTCTACAATACCCGTAAAACTGTCGATCAGACCCAGGGCGGCCTGCACTACCAGCGCCAGATGAGCGACAACGACGATCTCAGCGTGATGGTCTACGCCGGGGTACGGGAAACCACCCAGTTTCAGTCGATTCCCGCCAGCGTACAGACCAATCCCAGCCATCCCGGCGGGGTGATCGACCTGACCCGCCATTATCAGGGGATCGATACCCGCTGGACGCACCGCGACACGCTGCTGTCGATTCCGGTGACCCTGACCGGCGGTCTCGACTACGAGACCATGACCGAACGGCGTAAAGGCTATGAGAACTTCACCGTCAGCAACGGCGTGCCGCATTACGGCGATCAGGGCAACCTGCGCCGCAATGAGCGTAATCTGATGTGGAACCTCGACCCCTATCTGCAGACGGCCTGGCAGCTGACCGATAAGCTGTCGCTGGATGCGGGCGTGCGCTTCAGCACCGTCAACTTCGACTCCAATGACTTCTACGTTGTCAACGGCAACGGTGACGACAGCGGCAATGCCCGTTATCACAAATGGCTGCCAGCGGCGTCGCTGAAATATGCGTTTGATCCGAGCTGGAACGCCTATCTTTCGGCCGGTCGCGGCTTTGAAACCCCGACCATCAATGAGCTTTCTTACCGTTCTGATGGTCCGTCTGGCCAGCAAAATTTCGGCCTGAATCTCGGCCTGAAACCGGCCACCAGCGACACGCTGGAGATCGGCAGCAAAAAACGAATTGGCAATGGGCTGGTCAGTGCGGCGCTGTTCCAGACCGATACCCAGGATGAAATTGTCTCTGATACCAACAATTACGGACGCGCCTCCTATAAAAATGCCGGGGAGACCCGCCGCCGCGGACTGGAGCTGGCGTTAGATCAGCAGTTTGGCTGGGACTGGCAGCTTAAAATGGCCTACACCCTGCTGGATGCGCGCTATCGCAGCAACGCCTGTGGCAGCGACAGCTGTGACGGCAACCGCATTCCGGGCATCGCCCGCAATATGCTGTACGCCGGACTGGGCTATGTGCCGGAACAGGGATTCTATGCCGGGGCTGAAATGCGTTATCTGAGTCAGATCGCCGCTGACGATCAGAATGATGTCAAAACGCCGTCCTACACCGTGGTTGGCCTGAACAGTGGTTATAAGTGGCAGGTCAGCGACTGGACGCTGGATCTGTTTGGGCGGGTCGACAACCTGTTTGACCGCGAGTACGTCGGATCGGTGATCGTCAATGAGAGCAGTGGTCGCTACTTTGAATCAGCACCCGGCCGCAATTACAGCGTCGGGTTAACCCTCGGCTATGCCTTCCGCTAAAACAAGTCGGGCCACCATCGCGGTGGCCCGACTGTTAAGATCACACGCTAATCAGGCGCGTGAACTCAGCTGCGCCAGAATATCCTCACTGCTGCCGGTTTCGCCTAACCGTGGGAAGATCAGGTTGACGCTGTTGTGGTGAGTATTGATGTCTAAATCGGTCATTGCGTCAGTGGCCAGCGTGACATTGTAACCTAATTCATACGCCTGGCGTGCGGTCGATTCGACCCCAATGCTGGTGGCGATGCCGCAAATCACCACCTGAGTAATGCCGCGCTGCTGCAGCTGCTGGTGCAGTGGCGTAGCGTGAAAAGCACCCCAGGTCTTTTTAGTGATGGTCAGGTCGTCCTGCTGCGGCGTCATTTCCGGCACCAGGGTGGCCCAGTCGGCCGGCAGTTCGCCGCCATGCCGTGCCTGTTCAGTACGTCCCGGCGCACCGCCCGCCACGTTAACCAGTACCACTGGCAGATCGCTGGCACGAAACGCCTGTGCCAGGCGCGCGCACTGCTCAATCACCGGCTGCGGCTGATGGACCAGCGGCAGCGCAACGATGCCATGCTGCAGGTCGATGACAATCAGCGCCGTTTTCGCATCAAGTGTGGTTACAGCCATCTTTAGTCCTCTCAGGGTTCATGTTCAGTCAGTCGTTGAAGTAAAGGGATGGCGTCAATCAGCTGCTGTCGCTCGGCCGGGGTAAGTCGCGCCTCAAATGCCTCAATCAGCCAGTCGTCACGCCGGGCACGGCTGGCGGCGATCACCGCCAGGCAAGCGTCCGTGGGACGGTAACGGGTTTTGCGTCCGTCATGCGGATCGGGTTCACCGGTCACCATGCCAGCCTCCAGCAGGGTCGCCACGGTGGCCCCCATCGACTGGCTGCGCACACCTTCCGCCGCCGCCAGTTCGGTTACCGTCATCGCTCCGTCGCGCACCAGGTAGCCCAGCACCGCCACCTGCGACCAGGTAAGTTCACCCGGTGGCGCAGACTCACGCAGTTTGCGGCCCAGCTTGCCCACCAGCATACGCAGCTTGGCAGCAGGTTCGCTTAAATCGCACATCGCCCTCTCCTCAGGTTTGACGGTCAGTATAGAGATACGAAGGTAAACTGTGTAGTTTGTCCTGGTATCAATTTGTAATTTCCGGCCGTTGCAGATAGTGGATCAGGCTGTGAAAGCGCAGCGGCGTGCTGAGCGGGTTGCGGTAGCTGTGCGTGACATCGGCGCGAAACTGAAACGCCGCGCCGCGCGGCAGACGCCGCCACAGATCGCCGACCCCGAGCAGCAACTCCCCCTCAATCACCACCACCTGCTCGATGCAGCCCGCCTCATGCGGCGAAGAGATGCTCTGCGCACCGGCGGCCAGCTCAACCGCCAGCAGGTCGAAGCGCAGCTGCGGATCGTAGGGTAACAGCGGCTGGACCGACATCTCGGCGTTGGGCTGGCTGAAGGCGGCGGGACTGCCTGGTGCGGGCCCGCCCTCAATGAAAAACGAAAACGGCACGTTAAAGCCGGTGGCGATTTTCCACAGTGTCGCCACCGTCGGGCTGGATTCGCCGCGCTCGATCTGGCCGAGCATCGCTTTACTGACGCCGGTGCGTTCGGCGGTCAGCGTCAGGCTCCAGCCGTTGGCCTGACGTAACTGTCTGAGTGCGCTGCTCAGATGGTGTTGAAGATTCCCCATTGCTACTCCCGATGCTGTCGTCAGCCTGTTCGCTGACCTGATGGCGGCAGTGTAGCACTTGTGCGTTATAGCGCATCATGCGACCATGTGCGTTATAACGCACAATTGTGGATAATCAGATGTCTGAAGTCGCCGTACAACCCCGGTTTACCCTGCCGATGCTGGTGTCGGGCTTTGTCGCCGTGCTGGTGGGATACAGCAGCACCGGTGCAATTGTTTACCAGGCTTTTCAGGCAGCTGGCGCGTCGCCCGGTCAAATTGGCGGCTGGCTGGCGGTACTGGGAATTGCGCTGGGCATTGCCTCGCTGGGGCTGTCGCTGCGCTATCGCATGCCGGTGCTGGCCGCATGGTCAACGCCGGGCGCGGCGCTGCTGGCGACCAGCTTTCATGGCATCTCCATCAATGAAGCGGTCGGGGTATTCGTTTTCGCTAACCTGCTGATTGTGCTCTCTGGCGTGACCGGCCTGTTTGCCCGCCTGATGAATTACATTCCCGCCTCGCTGGCGGCGGCAATGCTGGCCGGTATTTTGCTGCGCTTTGGCCTGCAGACCTTTGCCGATTTACAGACCAACTTTGTTCTGTGCGGCAGCATGTGTCTGACCTGGCTGCTGGCCCGTCGCTGGCTGGCGCGTTACGCCATCCTGCTGACCCTGCTGATCGGCGTGGCGGTGGCGCTGGCACAGCGGGCGATCCACTTTCCGCCGCAGCCGATTATGCTGGTGCTGCCGCAGCCGGTGATGCCGCACTTTACCCTGACCACGCTGATCGGCATCGGGCTGCCCTATTTTCTGGTCACCATGGCGTCGCAGAATGCGCCCGGCATCGCCACGCTGCAGGCGCACGGTTATCGTCCGCCGGTTTCAGCGCTGATTGGCTGGACCGGTTTTATCGCGCTGTTACTGGCGCCTTTTGGCGGTTTTTCGGTCTGTGTCGCCGCGATAACCGCAGCGATCTGCATGAGTGACGAGGTGGATGCCGATCCGCAGCGACGCTGGCGGGCGGCGGCGCTGGCCGGCCTGTTTTATCTGCTGGCGGGCGCGTCTGGCGCGCTGATCGCGGTGTTATTCAGTGCGCTGCCTGCGGTACTGATCCAGGCGCTGGCCGGGCTGGCGTTGCTGGCCACGCTGGGCGGCAGCCTGCAGCGTGCGCTGGAGCAGCCGGCCGAGCGCGACAGTGCGTTAATCACCTTTCTGATGACCGCCTCCGGCGTCTCGCTGCTCGGCATCGGACCGGCCTTCTGGGGACTGGTCGGCGGCGTTATCGCCCACCTGCTGCTGGTGCGTAAGCGCGCCAGTTAGCACTCAGTGCGGTTGTTTTTGCAGCAGCCGGTGAAAAAACCGCTGCATTTGCCCCCTTTTCCGCCGTTTGATTTGTCATTGTCCCGCGTAAAATCAACCCAATCGTCGATAACACGCGATTTTCTGCCTCAGACAACGACCGATAAGGGCCCAACAGGTGGCAAAAACTTTTCTGCGCAGCGGTAATTTAGATGCGGTTCTGGCGTTAGGTGAAAATGGCCAGCCGGTCTATGCCTCAGCGTTACAAATTCGCGAGACCCTGCGTCTGCGCCGTCAGGGCGCACTGGCAGATTGTCTGGCCATTCCGCAGGCCAATGACCGGGGCGATCGCCTCGACTGGTATGCGCCCTTCAGCGGCCGGATGAAATCCTGGCTGGCGGCCAGCGATCATGAGCGTCGTGCCGCGCTGCAACATCTCACCGCCTGCCAGCAGGATATGCAGGCGCTCAGTACGCGCGCGCGCGCGGCAGAGAATCCGTCCATGCGCCTGTTCGGCGCGCTGCTCAGCAAAAGCCTGCAGTTTCCCGATCAGCAGTATGTTTACCTGGTCGATGGCAAACCGGTGATTACCTTCTGGGGCTTTGTCGATGCGCAGGCACGCAGCCGCGATGACGCCCTGGCCTGCCTGCGCGATACGCTGGAAGAGAGCCTGCCGCCCCTGCTGGTCGAGCCACCGCCTGCGCCGGTCGCCGAGCCGGTCAGCATCGAACCGGTGCCGGCCGAGCCGCTGCCGGTCGAGCCGGAACCGGAAGCCGAACCGGTTATCGTGCCTGCTGCACCGGCTGCCGTTACGCCCGCCGCGCCCGCTGCGGCTGGTCGTTTTCGCGTCTGGATGATTGTGCCGCCGCTGGCGATTGCCGCCGCCGTGGTAGTGGCGGTACTGCTGCACCGTCCGCAACCCGTCAGCATTCCGGCCGCGCCGTCGGCGACGCTGGCTGCCGTGCCGGCCGTCAGACCGCCAGCCGTGGTCAACGCCGCTGAGAAACTGGCGGCCACACTGCCGCAAAAACCGGCCACGGTTAACGCCGCCGCCGCTGCACCTGCCGCCGCGTCTGCTACCCTTGCCAGTGTGGTGACCCCGGCAGTGCCGGCCCGGCCAGACGATCTGATTGTTACCCCGGATGCGGTGCGCGACGGCCAGGTTGAGGTGATTGATGGCCGCTGGCGCGTCACGCTCGGTTCAATGCCGACCGCAACCGGCAAGCCGGCAGTGATGCATTTTCAGTTTAAAAATGGCAAAGGCAGCGTACAGATCGCCCAGGACCATACCCGCTGTAAGGCGGACGTCAGCGCGGCGATGACCAGCGCCGGCAATCTGGTGATCGAAAGCCGCTACACCGCTAAATGCGAGAATAAATCCCGCTATCGCATGCCGCTGCTGATTTGCCATGCCAGCATCGGTGCGGCGGTGTGCGAAGCGCAATATGCTGACGACCGGGTCTTCCCGATGACGATTAAGCGTGAGAGTAAATAAACATGCTGGCTCCCCTGATCGATGACAAACAAAAAATCTCGCTGATTGAAAACAGCGGTGTGCAATTTCTGGATTTTGGTCTGCAACTCTCTGCGACCCAGGCGCGCCGTCAGTTCGTGCGCCAGACTGCCAACGGCCCGCTGCTGCGGCTGAATGTTGATGGCAACAGCGGTAAGTTTCTGCTCTACCCGGAAGATGGTGGCGCACCGGAAGTGGTGCGTCCGGAGTCGGACATCGCGCTGGCTGATTCGCTGACCCTGCTCTCCGCCTGCTGGCTGCCGCTGCCGATGCTGCGTTGCGCCAGCGGACGGCGGTTTATTGGCGGACCGGAAAACTGGGCGCGGATGCGTCTGGTGGCGCTGGAGACGCCTGACGCGGCGGGCAATACCCATCGCGTCAGCCTGGCCTTTGATACCCGCTGCGTGGCGGAACAGGATGGCGGAGAGAAGCTGGGCCTGTCGGCAGCCGATGCGCAGAATGGCGTGACCTTTACGCTGGCCTGGCACAACTACGAGCTGGGTGAGTTTCTCGACCACACCTGGGTCGATGGCTGGCTGCGTGAAACCTTTACCGATCGGGTCTCTGACCGCCGTGAGCAGGCGATAAACCAGGCGCTGCGTGAGTTTGAATATCAGGCACACTACCTCAATCTGCTGGAGCTGCTGGGCGAACAGCTGAACCTCAGCGAGATCCACATTCAGGCCGCCACGCTGCAAACCCCCGCGGTTAACGTCGATATCATTCTGGACGTCGGAAATTCGCATACCTGCGGCATTCTGGTGGAAGATCATCCGGAAGAGAGCAACGGACTGAAGCAGACCTATGAGCTGCAGCTGCGTGATTTATCTCAGCCGCATCAGGTCTATAACGAACTGTTTGACAGCCGGCTGGAGTTTGCCGAAACCCGTTTCGGCAAAGAGAACTTCTCGCTGGAAAGCGGCCGCGAACAGGCCTTTATGTGGCCGTCGCTGACCCGCGTTGGTCGCGAAGCGAGCCGTCTGGCCCTGCAGCGCGTCGGCCTGGAAGGCAGTACCGGCCTCTCCAGCCCACGCCGCTATTTATGGGACGAAGCGCGCTACCAGCCAGGCTGGCGCTTTAATAATCCTGGTGCGCAGTCTGAACCGCTGGCCTGTGCCGCGCCCTTTACCACCCTGCTGAACGATGAAGGCCAGCCGCTCTATACGCTGCCGCTGGACGATCGTCTGCCGGTGTTTTCACCGCACTACAGCCGCAGTTCACTGATGACCTTTATGCTGTGCGAGCTGCTGGCCCAGGCCCTGATGCAGATGAACAGCGCTGCCCAGCGTCAGCGGATGCCGCAAAGCCACGCGCCGCGTCAGCTGCGGCATGTGATCCTGACGCTGCCTTCAGCGATGCCAAAACCGGAACGTGAAATTTTCCGCCGCCGGATGCAGGAGGCGATTGCGCTGGTGTGGAAAGCCGAAGGCTGGCTGAGCGACGACGAAGATGTCGCCCCGGCAGGCCCGCGCCACAGCCCGAAACCGCTGCCGGATGTGCAGATGGAGTGGGATGAGGCAACCTGTGGTCAGATGGTCTGGCTGTTTAATGAAACCCAGGTGAACTTTGCCGGTCGCGCCGAAGACTTTTTCAGCAGCATGGCCCGACCGGATCGCCCGCGTGAAGTGGATGAGCTGCCGGGTAAAAGTCTGCGTATCGCCTCAATTGATATCGGTGGCGGCACCACCGATCTGGCTATCACCCAGTACCGGCTGGATGATGGGCTCGGCAATAACGTGAAAATCACCCCGCGTCTGCTGTTCCGTGAAGGCTTCAAAGTGGCCGGTGACGATATCCTGCTGGATGTGATCCAGCTGTGGATCCTGCCAGCGCTGCAACAGCATCTGCATAAAGCCGGACTAACGCTGGCTGAGCCGCTGATGAACAAGCTTTTCGGTCACGACAGCCGGATGGACGGTCAGGCCACCTTACGCCAGCAGGTTACGCTGCAGCTGTTTATTCCCCTGGCGCAGGCGGTGCTGGAGCGCTACGAAAACTGGGATCCGCTGGAGAGTCACGCCGAGATCAACGCGCTGTTTGGCGAACTGGTAGAGCAGTCCCCTGGCGAGGCGGTGCTGGCGTTCGTTAACGGTGAAATTCAGCGTGAACTGGGCGTCAACAGCCGCTTCGACCTGTTGCAGGTGCCGCTGGTGGTCAGCCTGACGCAGCTGCACGGCGAGTTCATGCAGCACCGGATGGCGATTATTCCGGCGCTGCGCTCAATGTGCGAAGTGGTGTCGCTCTATCAGTGCGATGTGCTGCTGCTGACCGGCCGGCCGTCGCGCTTCCCCGGCATTCAGGCGCTGGTCCGCCATCTACAACCGCTGCCGGGCAGCCGTATTCTGTCGCTGGAAGGCTATCACACCAGCGACTGGTATCCGTTTAACAAGCATGGCCGCATTGATAATCCGAAATCGACCGCCGCCGTTGGCGCGATGCTCTGCCTGCTGGCACTGGACCTGCGCCTCAGCAGTTTCTGGTTCCGCGCCGGTGATTTTGAACCCTATTCCACCATCCGCTACCTCGGTATGCTGGATGAAAACCAGGCCCTGACCGACGAAAACATCTGTTACAGCGAGATCGACCTCGACGACGCCGGCTTTGCGCTGGATAAGAAAAGCAGCTTCCGTATTCGCGGCAACGTCTGTCTCGGCTTCCGCCAGCTGGATAACGATCGCTGGCCTGCCTCACCGCTCTACAGCCTGACGCTGAACGATGCGACTCTGGCGCGTAAAGTGGCCGGTGAAAGCGTGTTGCGCATCAAGCTGGCGGTGAAAGATGGCCCGGATGCGCCCGGTCCGGAAACGCTGGTGCTGAGCGATGCGCGGCTGGATGATGGCACCCGCGTGCCGCTGGAGCAGCTGAGTCTGAAACTGAATACCCTGTCAGCCACCGGCAACGCTAATGCGCAGTACTGGATTGACAGCGGGAGCGTATGTAAACGATGAAAGTCCTGAAACCCCGCCAGCCGCAGACGCTGGCTAAACGCCTTAACCTGCTGCAGGACGCCCTGAGCAACAGTCTGGCCTGGATTGAAACCACCCGCGAACAGTCGCCACGACTGGCGCTGGAAGCGGAAACCCTGTCCCTGCAACTGCGTCAGGCGCGGGTGCAGACCCAGGCGCTGGCACAGCAGGTGGTGCGGCCGGTGACGCTGGCGCTGTTTGGTCAGTCGCAGGCCGGTAAAGCCTGGCTGCTGAACGAGATGGTGGCCGATGCGCAGGGCCAGCTGGTAACCCGGCTGGGCGACAAATCGCTCAACTATTTTCAGCACATTAACCCCGGCAACCTCGATTTTGCGACCGCGACCCGCTTCTGTCATCAGCGTGAGCCGCTGTCGGGCGAATGGCCGGTCGAACTGACGCTGCTGACGGAAGCGGAAATCATCCGGCTGGTGATCGCCAGCGCACCCGATAGCGTGCCGCCGGATGTGGCGCTGATAGACAGTGGCTTACAGCGTTTGCAACGCCACTGCCTGACCAGCCCGCTGCCCGGTCTGGAGAGCGATGCGCTGGTGACGCTGTGGTCATGGTGCCGCCGCCGTCAGCACTATGACGCGCGCCTCGATCGTCACTTCTGGCCGCAGGCGGTTGAACTGGCACCGTGGCTGAGCGTCGACGATCGGGTACAGCTGTTTTCGCTGCTGTGGCCGAATCAACCGGCGCTCAACGATACCCTGCGCAGCCTGCTGCATTTACGCCACCAGCTGCGCAACAGCAGCCGGGTGCTGGCTCCGCTCAGCCTGCTGACTGACGCCGCTCTGCTGCCGGCCGAGCAGCTGATTGTGCCAGCCAGCGAGCAGGATCTGCAGCAGCCAATCGACGTCTGCCCGACCAACGGCAACCGCATCGGCAAGCCGCAAAGCGTGGCGCTGGGGTTACTGGCGTTGCTGACGCTGGAGGTGGTGATCCCGCTGAGCTCGACGCCGCGCACCGCGCTGTATGATGAGGCCGATATGCTGGAGCTGCCCGCACCGGGCCAGCCGAATGATGAGGCCGCTGCGGAAGATCGCCTGCGCCTGCAACAGCGCGATCCGCTGCGCGCAGCGCTGCTGGAACAGAAACGCGCCCTGCTGCCCGGCCTGTATGCCGCGCGTCAGGCCATCGACCTGCTGCTGGTCTGTACCGCCGCCAGCCAGCGTCAGGATGCCGATCGCGTCAGCCAGTCGCTGCGTGAATGGCAGCGTCTGCAACCGACGCTGGAAGCGGTGGAAAAACCCCGGCTGATCTGGGCTATCACGCCGCATGACGCCCGTCATCAGCAGATTAACGTCGATGAAGCGGTGCAACGTCAGATGGGACAACCGGGACGACACTGGGGATCGATGCTGGCGCTGGATCGGGCGGGCGTCGATCGCATGGCGAGCTGGTTACAGGATGAGATGCAGCCGGAAGCCCGTCGCGATCTGTTGCTGAGCCAGCTGGTACAGATTCAGCACACCGTGGTTGAGCGGCGTTTACTGCCGTGGACCGAGGCGGGTGCCAGCCCGGAGCAGGCAGCGCGCAAACAGAATATCGCCGATATCCTGCTGAAATGTTTACAGCACCGTACCGGCCTGCATGGCGAACTGCTGGAACGTCTGCAGCCGCCGCGTGAAGCGCTGCGCCAGCTGTGGCTCAATCAGTCGAGCCTGAGCAGCAGCACGCCGCATCCGCAGGCACCGGAAAATCAGTTCGGCATTGGTTTTGAATTTGATCTGTTCAGCCAGTCAGAGCCGGAGGTGCCGGTTCAGCCACGTCAGAGCGGGCACGGCGCACAACATTTTCCGCGCCAGGTGCTGCTGTTGTGGCTCGACCACCTGCGTCAGCTGCCGGAAAATCGCAGCCTGCTGGCGTTGCTGAATATTGATAAGGCGACCATGGAGTGGCTGGTGGAAGAGCTGATTACCGCCAGTTTCCGCACCGACATGACGCAAAAACTGCAGCAGGCGCTGCATGAGCCTGACAGCCACAGCATCACACATGAGTCGCGTGCCGATCGTCAGGTAACCCGGGCCATGACGGTGCTGGGTGACTTTGTTGCCTGGCTCGGGTTTTTGCAGCGTCCGGAGGCGGAGCGTCCGGCCAGCCGCGTTAATCGCGGTCAGGCGATCTTTACCCGTCCGCCGGCCCCGAGCGTCAACTTCAGCGCCGGTCAGCGGCTGACTAAACTGTCAGCGGCCCCGGCCAACCACACCGCCTATTACATCTACGACTGGCTGGTGGGCCTGAATCAGGTGATTATCGAAAACAACGGCTATACCGGCGGCGGCGATTTACCGCTGGCGGCGCGCGAGGCGCTGATCGCCCTGCTTAAACCGCTGCGCGTTTAATCCTTCACCAGGCGCAGTTCGCCGTTCAGCGACTGCGCCGCCTCTTCCAGTAACGCCAGCACCGGAGCCAGATCGGCATGATGTTCGGCGTAATGCTGCAGCCGCACTTCCGCCGGCAAGGCAATACCGCCGGTCAGCCAGTCCCACAGCGCATCCAGGTTGTTGCCAAAATAAGCAGGCGTACCGCCGCTCTGTGCGGCAAACTGCTGGTAGAATGCCGCGCGGCTGGTCAGCTGGCGCAGATCAAATTGCAGGATCAGCATTATCAGGGTACCTGTCGGAAGCTGCGATAGTGATCGGTGGAGAGCAGCACCAGCCCGTCGGAAGAGTAGACCAGCCGGTCGGCGTCGCGGCGTCCGCAGCGATAGTTGACGTCCGCTTCATACCACTGGCGGCCCGCCCGTTGTGGCAGGCGTTTCTCACGGTTGGCGAAGCGATCGCCGCCGATGGCTTTGCCGGGCAGCACCTCGCACAGATTGCCTTTGGCCGGATTCCAGCCGCGCTTGCGGGCTTCGCTTTTGGTCAGGTAGTAGTCCGGCAGCTGCTGATGTTGCAGCACCCAGCGCGCCACCGTATGGGCGTCGGTCAGCGTGGCGATGTCTGCCTGAGCAGGTGCCACAGAGGAGTTCAGATAAGGTTTAAGGCCGTAGAAAGCGGCCGCGAGGACCAGGAAAAGTCCAATCCAGAGTTTTTTTGACATGATGGCATCCGTGACGACAGGATGCAGATGATACCAGTTTTGCGCGCCGAAAAAAGCGCGGGCCAGACAGGCTGGCCCTGGCGAGGTTATGCAGCGTGCGAGTCACCGCTGTGTCGACGCCATGCACCCGGTGCGACGCCGTACTGACGTTTGAAGCTGCGATTAAACGACTGCTGCGAATCGAAACCTAATGAAATCGCCACGTTAAGGATCGGTTCATCGGTACTGGTCAGGCGATCGGCTGATTTTTTCAGCTTCTTCACCCGGATATATTCACCCAATGGATAGCCGGTGTGCTCTTTGAACATCCGTTGCAGGTGCCATTTAGAATAGCCCGCGCGCTCTGAGACGGTGTCCAGATCCAGCCGTGCTTCGATGTTGTTATCAATCCAGTCGATTAAATCGTGAATAAAGGCGTCACTCATCATTCCAGTCTCTCCCGTCGCCGTGGCGAACAGTATTAGTATTAGTATCAGTTGCAGTTACACTTAAAGGGTGACTGACTATGTCATTTAATGCAAGTTTTATTAGTACATTAAATGCCGCACATTTCTTAGGGTCTTTTGCCAGCCGCTTAGCTTTTAACCTGGCGACAACAAACCGCACATAAAGTGTATCTGTTATTCTTGCAGTTGCCAGCGACGCAAGCCTACACTCCTCGCGATTAATTGCAATCTTAAAAGTTGCAAATATTGGCCTGCGGGTCGTTTTCACTTATCGCGGAATAACAACAATGATTACCAACTGGGTTCGTCAGGGTTTTACCCTTTTAGGGATGGTACTGCTCATCAGCCAGCTAAGCGGTTGCGATGACGGTGTGGCACAAAACGCCCCGCCGCCGCCGCCCGAGGTCAGTGCCGCACCGGTGCTGATCAAGCCGGTCAGCCAGTGGGACAGTTTCAATGGCCGGGTTGAGGCGGTGCAGAGCGTGCAACTGCGTCCGCGCGTCTCAGGCTACATTGAGTCGGTTAATTATCGCGAAGGCGATGAGGTGAAGAAAGGTCAGGTGCTGTTTACCATCGACGACCGCAGCTATCGCGCGGCGCTGGAGCAGGCCAAAGCGGAATTAGCCCGCGCCCGCAGCCAGGCAAGCCTGGCCCGCAGCGAGTCGGGACGCAGCGAAAAGCTGATTGGCAGCCAGGCGATTTCGCGTGAAGCGTGGGAGCAGCGCCGTTCGGCCGCCAGCCAGGCGCAGGCGGATGTACTGGCCGCTGAAGCCGCCGTCGATATGGCGCAGCTGAATCTCGATTTTACCCGCGTTACCGCGCCGATTGATGGCCGCGCCAGCCGGGCGATGATCACCGCCGGCAATCTGGTGACCGCCGGCGATAGCGCCAGCGTACTGACCACGCTGGTCTCGCAGCAGAGCATGTATGTCTATTTCGACATCGATGAAAACACCTTCCTGCACTATCAGGCGATGGCGCGTCAGGGCCAGCAGCGCCATGCGTTGCCGGTTGAAATCGCGCTGGTCGGCGAACAGGGCTATCCGCATCAGGGCAAAGTGGACTTCCTGGATAACCAGCTGACCGCCAGCACCGGCACCATTCGTATGCGCGCCCTGCTCGACAATCAGCAGCGTCAGTTTACGCCAGGCCTGTTCGCCCGGGTCCGTCTGCCCGGCAGCGCGCAGTTTGAGGCGGTGCTGATTGATGACAAAGCGGTGTTAACCGACCAGGACCGTAAGTATGTCTACGTGGTAGACAGCGCAGGCAAAGCTCAGCGCCGTGATATCGATCCTGGCGCGATGGTGGACGGTCTGCGCATCGTCAAGTCGGGCCTGAAATCGGGCGATCGGGTGATCATCGCCGGTCTGCAAAAAGTGTTTATGCCCGGCATGCCGGTCACTGCTCAGCAGGTCGCCATGCGTGCGGCAACCGCTCAATAATCTGAGGCCGTTATGGACTTTTCCCGCTTTTTTATCGACCGGCCGATCTTTGCGGCGGTGTTATCGATACTGATCTTTGTCACCGGGCTAATCTCTATTCCGCTGCTGCCGATCAGTGAATATCCCGATGTGGTGCCGCCCAGCGTGCAGGTGCGTGCCGAATATCCGGGCGCGAACCCGAAAGTGATTGCTGATTCGGTGGCGACGCCACTGGAAGAGGCGATCAACGGGGTCGAAAACATGATGTACATGAAATCGGTGGCCGGTTCTGACGGCGTGCTGGTGACCACCGTCACCTTCCGTCCTGGCACCGATCCCGACCAGGCTCAGGTTCAGGTGCAGAACCGCGTGGCGCAGGCGGAAGCGCGGCTGCCGGAAGATGTGCGTCGGCTGGGTATCACTACCCAGAAGATGTCACCGACCCTGACGCTGGTGGTGCACATGTTCTCGCCCAACAACACTTACGATTCGCTCTATCTGCGTAACTACGCCACGTTGAAGGTGAAAGATGAGCTGGCGCGTCTGCCGGGTGTCGGCCAGATTCAGATTTTCGGTGCCGGTGAGTATGCGATGCGCGTCTGGCTCGATCCGAATAAAGTGGCGGCGCGTGGCCTGACCGCCTCTGATGTCGTCACCGCGATGCAGGAGCAGAACGTGCAGGTTTCTGCCGGTCAGCTGGGTGCCGAGCCGCTGAAAAAGCAGAGCGATTTTCTGCTGTCGATCAATACGCAGGGGCGGCTGGAGAGCGAACAGCAGTTTGGCGACATCATCTTAAAGACTTCTGAAGATGGTTCGCTGGTGCGGCTGCGCGACGTGGCACGTATCGAAATGGGCTCCGGCAGCTATGCCCTGCGCTCGCAGCTGAATAACAAAGATGCGGTCGGTATCGGCATCTTCCAGGCGCCCGGCGCTAACGCCATTGACCTCTCCAATGCGGTGCGCGCCAAAATGGATGAGCTGGCGACCCGCTTCCCCAATGACGTGAAATGGGCCGCGCCTTACGATCCGACCGTCTTCGTGCGTGATTCGATTAAAGCGGTGGTGCAGACCCTGCTGGAAGCGGTGGTGCTGGTCGTACTGGTGGTGATCCTGTTCCTGCAAACCTGGCGCGCCTCGATTATCCCGTTGCTGGCAGTGCCGGTTTCGGTGGTTGGCACCTTTAGCGTGCTCTATCTGCTCGGCTTCTCGCTGAATACCCTGAGCCTGTTTGGCCTGGTGCTGGCCATCGGGATTGTGGTGGATGACGCCATCGTGGTGGTGGAAAACGTCGAGCGTAACATTGAGATGGGGCTGACGCCGCGGGCGGCGGCGCATCAGGCGATGCGAGAGGTCTCCGGACCGATCATCGCCATCGCGCTGGTGCTGTGTGCGGTGTTTGTGCCGATGGCGTTTTTGTCAGGCGTGACCGGTCAGTTCTACAAGCAGTTCGCCACGACCATCGCCATTTCAACGGTGATCTCAGCGATTAACTCGCTGACGCTCTCTCCGGCGCTGGCGGCGATGCTGCTGAAAGATCATCATGCGGCCAAAGATATGCCGACCCGGATTATCGACCGGCTGTTTGGCTGGCTGTTCCGGCCGTTTAACCGCTTCTTCCAGCGCAGCGCCCACGGCTATGAAACCATGGTTGGTAAAACTCTGCGTCGGCGTGGTGCGGTATTTGGCGTCTATGTGCTGCTGCTGGCGGGTGCCGGTTTCATGTTCCACAGCGTGCCGGGCGGCTTTATTCCGACCCAGGATAAGCTCTACCTGATCGGCGGCGTTAAGATGCCGGAAGGCTCGTCACTGGCGCGCACCGATGAAGTGATTCGTAAGATGAGCGAAATCGGCATGCAGACCGAAGGCGTGGCGTATGCGGTGGCGTTTCCTGGCCTGAATGCGTTGCAGTTTACCAATACCCCGAATAGCGGCACGGTGTTCTTCGGCCTGAAACCGTTCAATCAACGCACCCACACCGCGGCGGAGATCAACGCCGAGATTAACGCCAAAATCGCCCGGATTCAGCAGGGCTTCGGCTTCTCGATTATGCCGCCGCCGATTCTGGGGCTGGGCCAGGGTTCGGGCTATTCGCTCTATGTGCAGGACCGCGCGGGCCTCGGTTA
The DNA here is from genome assembly GCF_038594305.1 of Pantoea brenneri. Lineage (NCBI taxonomy): Bacteria > Pseudomonadati > Pseudomonadota > Gammaproteobacteria > Enterobacterales > Erwiniaceae > Pantoea > Pantoea brenneri. The sequence goes on from NZ_JBCGBG010000001.1 coordinate 1,250,353, forward strand.
TGGTGCGCTGCAGACCGCCATCAACACCATGTCGGGTGCCATTATGCAGACGCCGGGTATGCACTTCCCTATCTCCTCGTATCAGGCGAACGTTCCGCAGCTGGATGTGCAGGTTGACCGGGATAAAGCCAAAGCCCAGGGCGTGTCGCTGACCGATCTGTTCAGCACTTTGCAGACCTATCTCGGTTCGTCTTACGTCAATGACTTCAACCGTTTTGGCCGCACCTGGCGCGTAATGGCCCAGGCTGACGGTGATTTCCGCGACAGCGTGGAAGATATCGCCAACCTGCGGACCCGTAACGATCGCGGCGAGATGGTGCCGATTGGCAGCATGGTGACCATTTCGACCACCTACGGTCCCGACCCGGTGATTCGCTACAATGGCTATCCGGCCGCCGACCTGATTGGCGATGCCGATCCCCGGGTGCTCTCATCAGCCCAGGCGATGGCTCAGCTGGAAACGATGTCCGGTCAGCTGTTACCCAACGGCATGAACATCGAATGGACCGATCTGAGTTATCAGCAATCGACCCAGGGCAATACAGCGCTGATTGTGTTCCCGATGGCGGTGTTGCTGGCTTTCCTGGTGCTGGCCGCGCTGTATGAGAGCTGGACCCTGCCGCTGGCGGTGATCCTGATTGTGCCAATGACCATGCTCTCTGCGCTGGTAGGCGTCTGGCTGACCGGCGGCGATAACAATGTGTTTGTGCAGGTCGGACTGGTGGTGCTGATGGGGCTGGCCTGTAAGAACGCGATTCTGATCGTTGAGTTCGCCCGCGAGCTGGAAATGCAGGGCAAAGGGATTGTCGAGGCGGCGCTGGAAGCCTGTCGCCTGCGTCTGCGTCCGATCGTGATGACCTCCATTGCCTTTATCGCCGGAACAATTCCGCTGATTCTTGGCGAAGGTGCAGGTGCGGAAGTCCGCGGCGTGACCGGTATTACGGTGTTCTCCGGCATGCTCGGCGTTACGCTGTTCGGGCTGTTCCTGACGCCGGTGTTCTACGTCACCTTACGTAAGCTGGTGACGCGGAAAGCGAGCAAAACCGCGTTACAGACGGTATAAACTGCAAAAGGGCGACCGCGGGGTCGCCCTTTTTTTGGCTGTCGTTGCGAGCCACTGAATCTGCTCTCGCGGCTGCTGAAGATGGCAGGCAAGATAATTCGCCGTTATTCATCGCCGCGTTGAGCCGGAGATTGACACTAAAAAGCCCGCCAGGGCGGGCTTCAGACACCGGTTCACTGCCATGCGCTTTGCGGGCAACAACGGCGTTAAGTATGGATTTCGATTTGCGCTTTGCGTCCCAGTTGGGCCAGCGCCAGTTCCACTTTTTCGACTTTTGACGAGTGTTCAACATCCAGCAGGCGATCAACCTGAGGGCCATTCACGCCCAGTCGACGTGCCAGATCGGCTTTTCGGGTTCCTGTTTCGATCATGGCGTTATATAAGGCGGCTTTCATCGCCACCAACACCGGCAGATAAACCACATATTCGCCCGGCTGCGGTTCGCTGGCTGACGGGATGGGACGGCGCATATCCATTTCAAGCGAGATTGCGGTGACAATTCCATCTTCCGCTTCTAACAGCGCGCCATCAATCGTGTCGCCTACCGAATGCATTAACGGTAAATCCCGGCATGACACTTCATAACAGCCACTTTGTGCATCATGGTTTAATCTGACTGCGTAATTAAACATACCCTTACCTCATCAATCTCAGGATTACAGCCCCAGATCCTTTAAAATTTTTTTGCGGGTTCCCTCGGGCATTTCCTTTGCACCGTGATCGGGAAAAACAGACTGCCTCGCGCCCAAAAACACTTTGAAATGGCTGCTTCCGCTGCGGTGCTTTATTAAAATGGCGCCCTGTTGTAACAGCCAGCGCCGAAATTCACTGTATTTCATCGCGATCCCTCGCTTCAGTTCAGCCGTCACTCATCATAACAACAGTGATGCCTTACACAACACTTATGTTTATTTTGCCTGTTTTTCAATCATAACTGACCGGAATAAATGATTTTGCAGGCATAAAAAAAGCCGCATCAGCGGCCTTTTTTACACAGATCATCAATCTCATCGGGCTCCGGTTCCGGAACCGCCGTACAGTTGCTGGTGTCGCGTTTCTTCAGCTCATTAAGCGCATCTGCGACGGTGCGTTTCGCCAGCACGTCCAGCGACGCCTGCTCGGCTTCATCGGCAATCGATTTGAAGTACCAGCAGAGATTGGCGCTGACCAGGCAACGTGGCGCGACATCGGGCCGCGCCGCCCAGATTTTTTTGTCTTCAATGACCGAGACGTAGATGTCCCGCAGGGTAATCTCTGCTGCGGGGCGACCCAGATGGATCGAACCGGTACGGCCCAGCGTCGAGACGATAATGCCGTCACGGGTCAGCGGGACCATTAATTTTCGAATGAAACTGGGATTCGCTTCCAACCCGTAGGCCAGAATCGCGCTGGTAGAGCGTTTTCCCATTTGCTCCGCCATCGCTACGCTCAGAACCATTTGCAAAGCTGTCGGGAAGCGGTAATCAAGCATTTCTTTATCCTGAGTTGCGGTGCATCTTATTGTTTTATTGCCGCATAAGTGAACAATCAATGAGCAATAAATATAACAAACACTGTTGCTTTTTAGAAGCAAGCCAGCGGTGACAAGGCACGTATTCACCAAAGCCGGCAGCCTGATAGCACAAGGTGCTTAGCCTGCTAACAGCCCGCGTCATCGGCGTTCCGCGCAGTCAGCATGCTACGCGATGTCGGCTGGCGCGGCGGGTAACCGGTGTTTCAGTATCATCACCAACACCACGTTAAAGATTGCTAACGCGCAAAGCAACCACAGTGTTGCTGAACCCCCCATCCTTTCAAATACATAGCCGCCGATCAACGGCGTCAGCGCCTGTCCCATCAACGCCGGGCGGGCCATCCGGCCCACCACAATCGCATAAGACTCTGGTTTGACCATCGCCAGCGGTAAAGTTCCGCGCACAATGGCACGTAAACCATTCCCTGCGCCGTAAAGCACCATGCTCAGCAGCGCCATCTGCGGTGCCAGTGCCAGCAACAGCAAGCCAAGCGCCACCAGGCCGACCGAGAAAAAAGTGGTGCGAATCGGATGGCTGCGCTTAAAGGCGACATCGACAATCCGCGCCCCCACCTGACACGGACCCAGCACCGCGCTGATCGCCAGCGCCGAGGTCAGCGTGTGGCCACTGGCCTGCAACAGGGTAATCAGCTGCACGGAAATGGCGGTCATGATTACCGATGCCAGGGTGAAGATGGCGCACAGCAGCCAGAACAAGCCCGGGGCAATGTCAGCGGAGGACGATTGCGGGCTACGGGTGTTAACCGGCCTTACCGCCCGCGTTGCCGGTAAAGCATACAGATACGCTGGCAGCACGCAGAGCGTTAACAGCCCGGCAATCGCCAGACAAGCGCCCCGCCAGCCGAGGACGTGAATCAACAGCGCCGTGCCCGGCCATACCAGGGTGGTACAGAAGCCGGAAATCAGGGTAATGCCGGTAATCGCTGCACGCGCCTGAGCGCCATAACAGGTGCCGAGGGTAGCAAACAGCGCATCATACAGCCCCATCGCCATCCCGACGCCGATAATCACCCAGGCGAACAGCAACAGCGGCAGATGATAGCTGAAAGCCATGATCACCAGCCCCAGCGCCATCACCGCCCCACTCATCGCCAGCAGCAGGCGGCCACCGGTGCGGGCAATAATCCGGCCGCTGAGCGGCGCCAGCAGTCCTGACACCAGAATGCCGGTCGACAGTGCGCCATAAATCCACTGCTGCGACCAGCCGGTTTCCATGGCGATCGGGTTCGCCATCACCGCCATCAGATAGAACGATCCACCCCACGACAGTATCTGTATCGCGCCGAGCGTAATAATGGCGGCGACGCCGGGTTTGTTGGTCTGGTTCACATCAGCTATCCGTTAGCGGGCAAACCATTTTTATAACATGTTCTGAGATAAGGAAAAATGCATGCCGCCTTTTGCGCCTGCTTACGCCCGGATGGCGGCACGGTTGTTAACGGTATTACTAACAGTATGTTGTAACTAGTGTCGCTATTGCGCCCAGTCACCGCTTCTGCCACATTATGTACGTTGTAACTATGGAGGCTCAACATGGCGCGCTACGACTTAGTGTCAGATATGCATCAATGCGTAAACGATTTAGAACAGGCGCTGGGCGAGCTGCGCCAGCAGATTGAGGCCCAGCCGTTGCTGATTGCCCGGGTATTCAGCCTGCCGCCGATAGTGAAAGGCCGTGAGCATGAGGCGATTACTCAAATCGCGGTGGAGCAGCATCTGGGGCAGCATGCCTTAACGCTGGCGCTGAACCACTACTGCCGTCTGTTCATGCAGCATCAGTCGGAGCAGCTCAGCACCAAGGCGGCGGTCCGTCTGCCGGGTGCGCTGTGCATTGAATGCGATGAGCAGCGTGAGGCGGAAATCAGCGCGCTGGTCGACAGCATCAATCAGCTTAAAGCGCGACTGGAGCAGCTGATTACGGTTGAGTCCGGCTTGCCAAGCGAGGCACGCTTCGAATTTGTCCACCAGCATCTGCGCGGGCTGATCACCCTGAATGCCTATCGCACTATCACCCTGCTCAGCGCACCGGACAGCCTGCGTTTTGGCTGGGCGAATAAGCACATCATCAAAAATATGCAGCGTGAAGAGGTGATCGCTCAGCTGGAAAAAAGCCTGAAGGCCGGACGGGCGCAGGCGCCGTGGTCACGCGAACAGTGGGCAGAAAAAGTGCAGGAGGAGTTAGCCAGCGTGCGCGCCCTGCCCGCCTCGGCCCGGCTGAAAATTAAGCGACCGGTGAAAGTCCAGCCGGTGGCGCGGGTCTGGCGTGCCGAACAGAAAAAGCAGACGCAGCTGGCCTGTCCATCGCCGATTCTGGTGATCTGCCGCGATCGCAGCCAGGTGCCGGTGCTGGGTGAACTGCTGAATTACGATGCCGATAACATTACCTATCGCCATAAGCCAGCCGCCGAGCCGCTTAACCTGCTGATCCCGCGGCTGCATCTGTGGGTCGACTGCCCGATTTAAGCCATAAAAAAGGCCAGCACGCGCTGGCCTTTTTACAGCAGATGTACAGCAGACGGCTTACGACTTCATGCTGCCAACCATCTCTTCCGGACGCACCCAGGCATCAAACTGCTCTTCGGTCAGATAGCCCAGCTTCAGCGCCGCGCCTTTCAGCGTCAGCCCCTCTTTATGGGCTTTCTTGGCGATTTCGGCCGCTTTGTCATAACCGATATGGGTATTCAGCGCCGTCACCAGCATCAGTGACTCATTCAGCAGCTGTTCGATACGCTCGCGAACCGGCTCAATGCCAATCGCGCAGTGATGATTGAAGCTATCCATACCGTCCGCCAGCAGACGAATCGACTGCAGGAAGTTATGGATCACCATCGGACGGAACACGTTCAGCTCAAAGTTGCCGGACGCGCCGCCCATATTGATTGCCACGTCATTGCCCATCACCTGACAGCAGAGCATGGTCATCGCTTCGCACTGGGTCGGGTTGACTTTACCTGGCATGATCGAGCTGCCTGGTTCGTTTTCCGGAATGGCGATTTCACCAATGCCGCAGCGCGGACCGGAGGAGAGCCAGCGCACGTCATTAGCGATTTTCATCAGCGAGGCCGCCAGCCCTTTCAGCGCACCGTGGGCATGAACCAGCGCATCACAGGTTGCCAGCGCTTCAAACTTATTCGGCGCGGTGACAAACGGTTGCTGAGTCAGATCGGCCAGCGCTTTCGCCACCCGGACAGCATACTCCGGATGGGTGTTCAGGCCGGTGCCGACGGCAGTGCCGCCCAGCGCCAGTTCCGCCACGTGCGGAATGCTCTGCTCGATGTGCTTCAGGTTATGTTCGAGCATCGCCACCCAGCCGGAAATCTCCTGGCCGAGCGTCAGCGGCGTGGCGTCCTGCAGGTGAGTACGGCCAATTTTGACGATATCTTTGAACGCCTCTGACTTCTCGCTCAGGGTCTTTTTTAATACCTGAATCTGCGGGATCAGCTGCTCACGCAGGGCGATGACCGCGGCCACGTGCATCGCGGTCGGGAAGACGTCATTCGAACTCTGACTCTTGTTAACATCATCATTCGGATGGACCAGGCGCGACATGCCACGCTCTCCGCCCAGAATCTCGCTGGCGCGGTTGGCCAGCACTTCATTCATGTTCATGTTGGTCTGGGTGCCGGACCCGGTCTGCCAGATGGCTAACGGGAACTCGTCGCTGTGCTTATCGGCCAGCACCTCGTCCGCCGCGTTAATGATCGCTTCGGCGCGCTCGGCCGGCAGCAGCCCCAGGTCGCGGTTAACGGCGGCAGCGGCGCGTTTGGTCAGCGCCAGCGCGTGAACCAGCGCGGTCGGCATTTTTTCGGTTGAGATGCGGAAGTGTTCCAGCGAGCGCTGCGTTTGCGCGCCCCACAGTTTATCAGCCGGTACATCAATGGGGCCCATTGAATCTTTCTCAATGCGGTTGGCTGCCATGAATACGTCTCCTTCGCTCTGTTTGAAGTGAATGCCCGCCCAACGCATCGTCCTGTGGGCGACATTCGGGCGGGCAAGATAATGACATACAATAATTTAACATTATGAGAGCTTAGCGTCCTTTTGCACTTGATATGTATTTTCCCTGGCACTTTCTGCTTTAATAGCGCCAATAACATCCCGTGATGAAGGGTTATATAATGCAAAAAATGAACAATTCGCTGCAGAATTACGCGTGGGGTAGCAAAACAGCCTTAACCGAACTGTATGGCATTGCGAATCCGCAAGGGTTACCGATGGCCGAGCTGTGGATGGGGGCGCACCCGAAGAGTCCGTCTACCGTTGACGACCAGGGGAGTTCGCGCTCGCTGCGCGAGGTGATTGACGCCAACCCGACCGCCACCCTGGGCGATGCGGTGGCACAACGCTTCGGTGAACTGCCTTTCCTGTTCAAAGTGCTGTGCGCCGATCAGCCGCTGTCGATTCAGGTTCATCCCAGCAAAAGCGCCGCTGAAGCCGGTTTTGCGCGTGAGAATGCCGCCGGCATTCCGCTGGGCGCCGCCGAACGCAACTATAAAGATGCCAACCATAAACCCGAGCTGGTCTATGCCCTGACGCCCTTCCAGGCGATGAACGGTTTCCGCCCCCTGACCGAAATGGTTTCGCTGCTTGAGCCGGTTGCCGGTGCGCATCCGCAGATTGCCCATTTCCTGCAGCATCCCGATCGGGATAATCTGGCGACCCTGTTTTCTACCCTGCTGTCGCTCGACGGCGAGGCCAAATCGCTGGCGCTTGGGGTACTGAAATCGGTGCTCGGTCACCAGCAGGGCGAACCCTGGCAGACCATTAGCGTAATCGCTGCCGACTACCCGGACGACAGCGGCCTGTTTTCACCGCTGCTGCTCAACGTGATTACCCTGCAGCCGGGCGAAGCGATGTTCCTCTATGCTGAAACGCCGCACGCCTACCTGAAAGGCGTGGCGCTGGAAGTGATGGCGAACTCCGATAACGTGCTGCGGGCCGGCTTAACGCCGAAATATATCGATATCCCGGAACTGATGGCCAACCTCAAATTTGACGAGAAGCCCGCCAGCGCGCTGCTGACGCAGCCGGAGCAGCATGGCAGCACCCTGCGTTTTCCGATTCCGGTCGACGATTTCGCCTTTGCGATCCATACCCTGAGTGCGCAACCGCAGGCGCTGGATCAGCAGAGCGCGGCGCTGTTGTTCTGCATCGAAGGACAGGCGGTGGTGGCAAAAGACCAGCAGCAGCTGACGCTGCAACCGGGCGAATCCTGTTTTGTTGCCGCCAGCGAAGCCCCGGTTACGGTGGCCGGAACCGGCCGGCTGGCGCGGGTATTTAACGAGTTAGGGTGATGCGGCTGACGGACCTGCGGTTAACTGCTATTATTTCAACCTATTAGCTTTTAAAACGCCTGCGGGCGTTTTTTCTTCAGTCGTCGGGTCAAACCTGCGGCGTAAGCGGACTCAAGGATAAGGACGAATCAGCAATGAAAAAGACCAACGTTGCCGTGGGCGTGATTATCGCGCTGGGCGTAATCTGGACCGGCGCGGCATGGTTCACCGGCAAGCAGCTCGAAAAACACATGGACCAGCTGGTGCAGAACGCCAATACCCAGCTGAATGCTTACGCCCCGAACAGCCGACTGAAGATCAGCTACCAGGACTATCAGCGCGGCGTCTTCAGCAGCAAAGCCAACCTGGTGATTCAGGCCAGCTCGCAGACGGAAGATAACGCCCTGCTGAAGCCGGGTCAGAGCGTGATCCTGAACGAAACCATCGATCACGGCCCGTTCCCGTTTGCGCAGCTGAAGCACTTCAATCTGATCCCGAGCATGGCCTCGGTGCACAGCGAACTGGCCAACACCGATGCGGTGAAGAAGCTGTTTGAACTGACGCAAAATAAATCGCTGATCAATGCCGATACCCGCATTGGCTACAGCGGCGCAACCGATACCGCGCTGCGTATTCTGCCGATCGACTATCAGAATGCACAAACCGGCGAGCGTCTGGCGACCAATGGCGGCACGCTTAACGTCAGCGCCGACAATAAAGGCGATAAAGTCTCGCTGGAAAGTGACGTTGATAGCCTGGCGCTAACCAGCAAAAATGAGATGGGTCAGCCGGTGCTGTTCACCGTCAATGGCCTGAAGCTCAACGGCAATACCCATCTGAGTCCGGAAGGCGTGCGGGTCGGCGATCAGTCGATCGATGTTGAGAAGGTCAACGCCAGCATTAACGGTCAGGATGCCCTGACGCTGCACAAGATGAAGGGCTCCTCTTCGTTCGATAACAGTGCCGGTAAGATCGGCGGCAACATTGATTACAAAGTCGACAGCGTTCAGCTGCAGAAACAGGACTTTGGTCAGGCGGCACTGAAGATGAAGCTGTCGCAGTTCGATGCGCAGGCGGTAAAAGCCTTCTCCGATCGCTACAACGCCCAGATGCAGGATCTCACCAGCCAGAAAGGCCTGGCGGACGATCCGATTCGCTACCAGGCGGGCGTCAACGCTATCCTGATGAGCAACCTGCCGGTTCTGCTGAAAGGATCGCCGTCGATCAGCATCGCCCCGCTGAGCTGGAAGAATGATAAAGGTGAAAGCACCTTTAATCTGACGGCGAATTTTAACGATCCCGCTACCGTGACCGGCGAACCGCAAACGCTGAACGCCATGGTTGACCGGGTGCTGAAAACGCTGGATGCGAAACTGATCATCAACATGCCGATGGCGACCGAAACCATGCACAAAGTGGGTCTGGCGGAAGGTTATCAGGCAGATGATGCACAGAAGCTGGCCGATCAGCAGGTTAAAGGTCTGGCGGCGATGGGACAGATGTTCCGTCTGACCCAGCAGCAGGATAACAACATCGTCACCAGCCTGCAGTACGCTAACGGCCAGGTGAATATGAACGGCGACAAGATGACGCTGGAGCAGTTTATGTCACGCTACATGCTGGGTATGCCGACCAGCGAAGGCATGCCGCAGTAACGGCTGAGCGGTGATAACAAGGCGACGCCAGGGTTAATGCTGGCGTCGCCTTTTTTTATGCTGAGCCGCGAATAATCAGCTGCGGCGGCATAATCACATTCTGCCGTGCGGCATCCGGTTGCGCCAGACGTTGCAGGATGCGTTCTGCCGCCACGCGGCCAATCTCGCGCGCCGAACTGGTGACAACCGTCAGCGGCGGATCGGTCAGCTCAGCCTGCGGTTCATCGCCAAACCCCATCAGCGCCAGCTGTTGTCCATAGTAGCTGTCGACCGCGCCGCGGGCGAACGTCCGGCCGGTGCGCAGCAGACCAAAATAGCAGCCCAGCGCCGTGCTGGCATTGTAGGCCAGTATCGCCGTCAGCCGGGGATGCTGTTGCAGCAGCTGGACCGCCGCCTCGGCTGCTTCTTTTTGCGTATTGCCGCACTCAATAATCCACTCGGGCCGGAACGGCAAACCATATTGCAGCAGCGTGGCGCAATAGCCGCCAAGACGTTCTGCCCGGGTTAACGATGCGCTATGGCCGCCCAGCCAGGCGATGCGCTGATGACCCTGGCGGATCAGATATTCGGTGGCTAGACGCGCGGCCTGGGCGTTATCCGGTCGGATCGCATCCACCTCTTCCAGGCTGCTGGCACGTGCGGCGCAGACCAGCGCAATGTTCAGCTCACGGGCGCGGGCCACTATTTTGTCGGCCTTATCCGCCCCGCCGCCCAGCACCACGCCATCAACCCCCTGCGCCACCAGCGACTCGAAGCAGCGCTCCAGCTGCTGGCCCTGGCGGCCGCTCTGGGTGAGAAACAACAATTTGCCCTGCTTTTCCAGCGCGTCACTGAGTCCGGCGGTCATTTCCGCGTAAAACGGCTGGCTGAGATCGCGGACGATCAGTCCTATCACTCCGCTTTCACCGCCGCGCAGCATGGTCGCCGAGCGGTTGCGCACAAAGCCCAGTTGCTCAATGGTCTGGTTAACCCGCGCCATGGTTTCAGCAGAAATCCGCCCTTTGCCGGAGAGCACCAGAGAGACGGTGGTGACCGAAACGCCTGCAGCGGCGGCCACATCATGGATGGTAATTCTGCTCATGCCGTTACTTGCCCGAATAAAAACGCCGGAAGAGGATAAAACGTTACACCTTAAAGCCGAAAAATAATATCAGCCCTGGCCGGAAGAGTGTGATTCAGCGCGCACATCAATCTGATAAAACGTTTTATCATCTGCTCACTTTATCACTGTGACTAACTGCCGCCGGAGCCATCATGCCCGCACCTCAACAAAAAATGTCTGTCTGGGAGTTTTTCCAGAGCCTGGGGAAAACCTTTATGCTGCCGGTTGCCCTGCTCTCATTCTGCGGCATCATGCTGGGTATCGGCAGTTCGCTGAGCAGCCATGATGTCCTGACGCTGTTACCGATGCTGGATCAGCCGTGGCTGCAGTATCTGTTTTTGTGGATGGCGAAACTCGGCTCCTTCGCCTTTAGTTATTTACCGGTGATGTTTGCCGTGGCGATCCCGCTCGGCATGGCGCGTGAAAACAAAGGCGTGGCGGCATTTGCCGGCTTTGTTGGCTATGCAGTGCTCAACCTCAGCATCAACTTCTGGCTCAATATCAATGGCATTCTGCCTACCACCGATGCCGCAGTGCTGAAAGCCAACAACGTCCAGTCGATACTCGGTATCCCGTCGATTGATACCGGCATTCTGGGTGCGGTGATTGTCGGCATTGTGGTGTTCTGGCTGCATGAGCGCTTTCATAACATCCGGCTGCCCGATGCGCTGGCTTTCTTTGGTGGTACCCGCTTTGTGCCGATCATTACCACGCTGGTGATCGGCGTGCTGGGACTGGTGGTCCCGTTGATCTGGCCTTTCTTTGCTCGCGGCATTACCGGACTCGGCTGGATGATCAACAGCGCGGGCGATTTCGGTCCGATGATCTTTGGCACCGGTGAGCGTTTACTGCTGCCGTTTGGCCTGCAGCATATTCTGGTGGCGATCATGCGCTTTACCGATGCCGGCGGCACGCTTGAGGTGTGCGGCAAAAGCGTCAGCGGCGCCCTGACCATCTTCCAGGCACAGCTGGCCTGTCCGGAGACTCATGGTTTTGCCGAAAGCGCCACCCGCTTCCTGTCGCAGGGCAAAATGCCGGCCTTCCTGGGTGGCCTGCCTGGCGCTGCGCTGGCTATCTATCACTGCGCCCGCCCGGAAAACCGCCATAAAATTAAAGGATTACTGATTTCCGGTGTGGTGGCCTGTGTGGTTGGCGGCACCACCGAACCGATTGAGTTCCTGTTTTTATTCGTCGCGCCGTTCCTCTATCTGATCCATGCGCTGTTAACCGGCGTCGGCTTTAGCCTGATGGCGATACTGGGCGTGACCATCGGCAACACCGACGGTAACGTTATCGACTTCGTGGTGTTTGGCGTGCTGCACGGCCTGTCGACCAAATGGTATTGGGTACCGGTGGTGGCTGCGATCTGGTTTGCCGGTTACTACCTGATCTTTCGTTTTGCCATCCTGCACTTCAATATCAAAACGCCGGGCCGTGAAGTCGAAAGTGCCAGCGCGCTGGCACAGCAGGTCAGCAATGCCGGTAAAGGCAAGTCGGGCTACAACTCACCGGCCATTCTGGCGGCGCTGGGCGGGGTGGAAAATATCACCTCACTGGATAACTGCCTGACGCGTCTGCGTCTGACCATCGCCGATATGAGCAAGGTCAACGATGCGGCGCTGAAAGCCAACGGCGCGATTGGCGTGGTGCACCTTAATAAGAGCAGCCTGCAGGTGGTGATCGGGCCACAGGTGCAGTCGGTGAAAGACGAACTGTCGACGCTGATGAACGTCACCGCTTAACGAACCGGGAGCCGCAATGTTTAATTTTGATGAGGTTATCGATCGCCGTGGCAGCTGGTCTACCCAGTGGGATTTTGTGGCCGATCGCTTTGGCGTGCCCGATCTGCTGCCGTTCACTATCTCCGATATGGATTTCAAAACCGCGCCGGTAGTGCTTGAAGCGCTGCGTCAGCGCCTCGATCACGGCGTATTCGGCTACAGCCGCTGGCAGCATGATGCGTTTCTGTCGGCCTGCTGCCACTGGATGGACAGCCGGTTCGGCTATCAGCCGTCGCCCGATACGCTGGTATATGGGCCGTCGGTGATCTACATGGTGGCGCAGATGATCCGGCACTGGAGCGAGGTGGGCGATGAAGTGCTGATCCACACGCCGGCCTACGATGCGTTTTACAAAACCGTGTACGGCAACCAGCGGCAGGTGCTGGAAATGCCGTTGCAGCGGGTGGGCCCGGAGTGGCACTGTGATATGACGGCGCTGGCGGCGAAGCTGGCGCGTCCGCGCTGCAAAATCCTGCTGCTGTGCAGCCCGCACAATCCCACTGGTAAAGTCTGGACGGCAGCCGAACTGCAGCAGATGGCTGAACTCTGCGAGCGTCACCACGTTAGGGTGATCAGTGATGAGATCCATATGGATATGATGGTCGGCGATCGGCCACATACGCCGTGGGCCCGCGTGGCGCGTGGCGACTGGGCGCTGTTTACCTCAGCATCGAAAAGCTTCAACCTGCCGGGGCTGACCGGCGCCTGGGGCATTATTCCGCAGCCAGACGATCGGGCGGCCTGGTTTCAGGCGCTTAAAAACGCCGACGGACTCTCCTCACCGGCGGTGCTCGCGGTTGCCGCACACATTGCCGCTTACCGGCACGGTGCGCCGTGGCTTGACGCGCTGCGTGACTATCTGAGAGGTAACCTGATCCTGGTGGCCGACCGCCTTAACGCCGCCTTTCCGTCGCTTAACTGGCAGCCGCCTCAGGCGACCTATCTCGCCTGGATCGATCTTAATCCGCTCGGCATCGCCGAACAGACGCTGCAGCAGGCGCTGATCCAGCAACGCGTGGCGATCATGCCCGGCTCAACCTACGGCAGTGCTGGCCAGGGTTTCCTGCGCCTCAACGTAGGCTGTCCGCGCAGTAAGGTCGAAGATGGCGTCAGCCGGCTGATTGCCGCGATTCACGCCTCGTCCGCCTGAAGCCAGGCCATTTGTCGGCGATCACCGGCCGGTTATGGGTAATTAAACAGCATCCGGGCCGGTTGTTGCGCAAATAGCTGGCGCTGTTGCGCAAGATATTTTTATAATGTTATGCACTTTAGTCACCACTGAGCGAGTGCACCATGATCGATACCACCATTCCTCTTACCGATATTCATCGCCATCTCGACGGCAACATCCGTGCACAAACCATTCTTGATTTAGGTCGCCAGTTTAATCTTGCCCTGCCCGCCACCACGCTGGAGGCCCTGCGTCCGCATGTGCAGGTCGGCGACAATGAGCCTGACCTGGTGAGCTTCCTGCAAAAACTCGACTGGGGCGTGAAGGTGCTGGGCGACCTCGATGCCTGCCGCCGTATTGCGCTGGAAAACGTTGAAGATGCGGCCCGCGCTGGCATTCACTATGCGGAACTGCGCTTCTCACCTGGCTATATGGCGATGACCCATCATCTGCCGATTGCCGGCGTGGTCGAAGCGGTGATTGATGGCGTCAGAGCCGGTTGCCAGCAGCACAATATCGACGTGCGCCTGATTGGCATCATGAGCCGGACCTTCGGTGAAGAGGCCTGCCTGGCCGAGCTGGATGGCCTGCTGGCGCATCGCGATCACATCACCGCCGTCGATCTGGCCGGCGATGAGCTGGGCTTCCCCGGCAGCGAGTTCCTCAGCCACTTTACCCAGGCACGCGATGCCGGTTTCCGGGTGACGGTGCATGCCGGTGAAGCCGCCGGGCCGGAGAGCATCTGGCAGGCGATTCGTGAGCTGGGTGCCGAGCGTATCGGCCACGGCGTCAAGGCGATTGAAGATCGGGCGCTGATGGATTTCCTCGCAGAGCACCACATCGGGATTGAATCCTGCCTGACCTCCAACATTCAGACCAGCACCGTGGCGTCACTCGCGCAGCATCCGCTGAAGGCCTTCCTTGAGCACGGCATTCTGGCAACACTGAATACTGATGACCCGGCGGTTCAGGGCATTGAACTGGCGCATGAGTATCACCATGCCGCACCGGCAGCCGGCCTGAGCCCGGCGCAAATTCGTCAGGCGCAGCAAAATGGTCTGACCATCGCGTTTCTTAGCGACGCCGAGAAAGCCGCGGTCCGCGCCCGCGTGCAGTAAGACGGTAGCTTTAAAGCAAAAAAACGGGCCGGTTATCCGGCCCGTTTTTATGGTGACGCGCGAAAGGACAAGTGGCTTTAAGACCGAGCCTGCGCAGGGAACAGGGTCAGATCGGAAAGACGCAAAAGCCGCCATCCCTGGCACGCTCGGCTCACGCCATTACGCACCTCAACCCTGAGGTGCGCCCGTAGCAGGCCAACGCTTTGCGTTGTTCAAAAACGCTCCCGGTGTTGTTGTCCATGGCTGGGACGCTTTCCTCTTCTGACCCCTGTTCCCTGAGCGTTGAGCAAATTTATTGCTGCCGGACTTACCCGTTCTTGAACTTGTCAGCTCTCTTACAGCAATATTAAGCAGCCAATATTGCTCTCACCGATCAGACGCGCTTCAGCGACAGCGTCTGCCGTTTCTCAGCCGATTGCAGTCCGAGCTCAATCAGCTCCATCACCTGAATCGCCTCTTCTGCCGTCACCGGGTTACTGCCGCGACCGGCAATCGCATCACGAATGCCCGCATAGTAAGCCGGATAGTTACCTGGCTGCGTCAGCTGGCTGGTTTCGGTCAGTGAATCGCCGTCGACCAGCGTCAGGGTGCCGTCACGCATGTCGTAACCCCAGTCTTCCTGCGGCGGGAAATCACCGGACTTCAGGCGATCTTCCTGCGGATCGAGACCATATTTAACGTAGCTGCCGCGGGTGCCGTGCACGGTGTAACGCGGCGACTCGGCGGCCACCAGCATGCTGGCGTGCAGCACCACGCGGCGCTGTGGATAGGTCAGGGTCGCGTGGAAGTAGTCGGTGGTTTGCGCGCCAGGCCGCATCTCGGCCAGATCGACGTTAATCGCCACCGGCGGGCCAAACAGCTGCAGGGCCTGATCCAGCAGATGCGGTCCCAGGTCATACCAGATACCGCTGCCGGCGCCTTTCATTTCACGCCAGCGCTGACGCACTTCCAGCCGGAAGCGGTCGAAATGCGACTCGAAGTAGCGGACTTCTCCCAGCGTACCGGCGTCGATCAGCGATTTCAGCGTCAGGAAATCACTGTCCCAGCGACGGTTATGGAACACCGATAACAGCAGCCCTTTCGCTTTGGCTAAGGCATCCAGCTCGCGCGCCTGTGACAACGTCACGGTAAACGGCTTATCGACTACCACATGTTTACCGGCGTTCAGCGCCGCTTTCGCCAGCGGAAAGTGGGTATCGTTGGGGGTAGGAATAACAATCAATTGCAGAGACGGGTCGTCCAGCAGTGCCTGAGGATCAGCCACTACCTGAACCGCAGGCCAGTCGGCGTGGACTTTGCTGGCATCGCTACTGGAAATAGCGGCCAGTTCAACGTCCGGGGTGCCCGCAATCAGCGGGGCGTGAAACGTTTTGCTGGCAAAACCGTAACCGATCAGGCCAACACGCAGTTTATCGCTCATTTTAATCCCTCTTAGAGCCTATCCCGCTAGGCGTAATTATTGCAGACAGTCTGGACCCGGACAGCGCGGAGTAACCGGAGCGTACAGCGGGTTCGTCAGGATTGTGAGCCCTGTTCAGGTACAGACTGACAAATAAAATAGCCTACCGGGATAGGCTCTTAGTTGCTAACCTGATTGATTTAAGACTATTAACCAGGCCAGGACAAGGAGGAATTTCCCGAAAAAACTAAGAGATAGCACTCTGTGTCATCGGCCAGGCGGTTTGTGCCGCCAGGTTGTCGTGCGCGTCCTGATTGCGGCGACGGAAGTCACTCGGGCTGACGCCGACCCGCTTACGGAACACCCGGGAAAAGTAGAGCTGGTCGTCGTAGCCGACTTCGCGCCCGACGGTAGCAATCGGTTCCTGAGTGGTTTGCAGCAGCAGTTTAGCGCGAATCACCCGCTGATCTTCGCGCCAGCGCAGCAGGTTAACGCCCATCTGTTCGCGGAACAGGTGTGCCAGCCGCGACGGTGACAGGCAGACATGACGCGCCACCTCTTCAATTTTCACTTCGCTGGCCAGATGATTGGTGACGTACTGACAGGCTTCAATCACCCGCGGATCGCGGATCAGCTGATGACTGCGCGGATCCTCTTCCACTGCCCGCAGCAGCAAGCGCTCCAGCAGGTTCATCGCCAGCTCTTCCGCAAAGCGGCGGCCGGAGTTATGGGTCTGTTCGATACTGGCAAACAGCCGATCAAATTCGCCGCGCAGCGATTCCGGCAACAGCAGACGGCCGACGCCCTCCTGCTCATCCTGCCAGCGCAGCCAGTCGTGCCAGTAGGCGCGCGGCCGGAAATAGACCCAGCGATGAAACCACTGTGGGCTGTCAGGCGCGCGGCCATAGTAGTGGGCGGTTTTAGGCTGAAACAGCAGCATTTCGCCCGGCTCGCAGTCAAAGGCCCGCTCGCCATCGAATACCCGCCCTTTGCCTTTAATGGTGAGATTGAGAATGTAACCCTTCATGCCGTGCGGACGATCGATAAAAAAGTCCAGCGGACCGTCGGCGGTAATCGGCGTCAGCCCCGCCACCAGCCAGGCATTGAACGAATAGCCCGGCAGTAAGGGATTTTGCTGCTCGGCCGGTAATTCACGGTGATACATAGCGTCCTCACTCAGTCTGTCATTGATCGGATCACCCGCGGACGCCTGATGCGTCCGCGGGTTAACTGCTCGCCAAATCAGGCTTTATGCTTTTGTTTGTAGCGGTCAAATATCACCGCTGCTAACAGTATCAGACCGCGCACCACATACTGTGAGAATGGCGAGATATTCAATAAATTCATCGCATTCTCAACGGTTCCCAGAATCAGCACCCCGGCAACTACATAGGAGATTTTACCGATACCGCCCTTCAGTGAGACGCCGCCCAGCACGCAGGCGGAGATCACCACCAGCTCATAACCCAGCGAGGTCATCGGCTGACCACTGGTCATGCGTGAAGCCAGAATGATGCCCGCAGCGGCCGAGACCAGGCCGGACAGAATAAAGATAATGATCCGGGTCCGCACCACCGGCACCCCGGCCAGTCGTGCCGCTTCTTCATTACCGCCAATCGCCAGCGTATTACGGCCAAAGGTGGTTTTGTTCAGCAGAAAGCCGAAGATCAGCATGGTGGCGATGGTCAGCCAGATGGGCGCAGGGACGCCCAGCCAGTTGGCAAACCCGAGCGCGAAGAAGCGTTCATCTTCGATACCAACGGCTTTACCGTCGGAGAAGATGTAGGCCAGACCGCGCACGATCTGCATGGTCGCCAGGGTGGTGATCAACGCATTGATCTTCAGCCGGGCGATGACAAAGCCGTTGATAAAGCCGGTGAGCATACCGAGCACCAGACCGGCTGCCACGCCAATCCACAGGCTTTCGGTCATGTTGATCACTACCGCCGTGACCACGCCGGCACAGGCGATGACCGAGGCGACCGACAGGTCAAAATCACCGGACGCCAGGCAGAACAGCATGCCGCAGGCGACCATGCCGGACATCGACATCGCCAGCCCGAGGCCTTTCATATTGATAAATGAGCCGAAGTTCGGCACAAATACCGCACAGGCAATAAACAGCAGCGCAAACACCACCAGCATGCCGAAATTGTCCCAGATGCGACCAAACTGCAGGCCGCTGCGTGACGCTGGCGGCGGCGTATTTGAGGTCGTGGATGAAGCCATGTTGATCTCCTGTCAGGCCACGGCGGCCGCTTGTGTGGTTTTTGGCATTGCCAGGCTCAGCGTTTGCTGCTCCGTGGCGTCGTCGTGCAGCACTTCACCGGCAATCGCCCCTTCACGCATCACCACGATGCGATCGGCAAGGCCCATCACTTCCGGCAGGTCGCTGGAGGCGAACAGTACCGCGATACCGTCGTTGGCCAGCTGGTAAATCAGGTTATAGATTTCGTGTTTCGCCCCGACATCAATGCCGCGCGTCGGCTCATCCAGCAGGATCACCTTCATCTCTTCGGATAACCAGCGGCCGAGAATCGCCTTCTGCTGGTTACCGCCGGAGAGGTTCATGATCAGCTGTTCTGCCCCAGGCGTTTTGATGTTAAGCGAGCGGATATGGCTGTCGGCGTTGCGGCTTTCCCAGTCGTTTTTGATCAGGCAACCCGCGGTAAGGTTGTGACGCCGGGCGCTGATGTTGATGTTATCGCGCACCGAGTGCACCGGAATGATGCCTTCAGCTTTACGATCTTCCGGACACAGCATAATGCCGGCGCGGATAGCGTCGATCGGTTCGCGCAGCGTCAGCGGTTCGCCATCCAGCAACACCCGGCCGCCGCGCAGGCGCGTGCCGCCGAACAGCCCTTTCAGCAGTTCGCTGCGTCCGGCGCCGACCAGGCCAAACAACCCAACGATCTCGCCAGCGTGGACCTTGAGCGAAATCGGCGTTCGCACCCCCTTCGCTTCCACCTGGTCCAGCTCAAGGCGCACCGCGCCTTTTTCACGCGGCGAATAACCGTAGATATCACCGAGGTTGCGGCCCACCATCGCCTGCACCAGATCGTCATGATGGGTGTTAGCCATGTCGGTAAAGGTGCGGACATAGCGGCCATCTTTGAACACCGTGATGGCGTCGCTGAGGGCAAAAATCTCTTCCATCCGGTGTGACACGTACAGCACCACCCGGCCCTCCTCACGGAGCTGACGGATGACGCGGAACAGGTTGTCGATTTCACGCGCCGACAGCGAACTGGTCGGTTCATCAAAGGCGATAATGCGCGCGTTACGCGCCAGCGCTTTGGCAATCTCCACCATCTGCCACTGACCGAGCGACAGGTACTTCAGCGGCATATCCGGGTCGATATCCATGCCGAGATTTTTCAGTTGCAGACCGGCCTCGTAGCGCATCAGCTTACGATTGACCAGGCCATGCTTGTGCGGAATCTGGCCGAGATAGATGTTCTCCGCCACGCTCATTTCCGGCACCAGGTGCAGTTCCTGGTAAATAATCGCCACCCCGGCATCCAGCGCATCGGTGGTGTGCTGGAAGTTTACCGGCTGGCCTTTGATCCGAATCTCGCCGCCGCTCGGCTGGTAGCTGCCGCTGAGAATTTTCAGCAGCGTCGATTTGCCTGCGCCGTTCTCGCCCATTAAGGCGTGGACTTCACCGCTGCGGCAGTCGAAAGAGATATCCTGCAGCGCTTTCACGCCAGGAAAGGTTTTACTGATGCCATGAAACGACAGAAATGCTGAATCAGTGTTCATGATTATCCTCACTATTTCGCGCCGCTTACCCGCACCGGGTGTTAATGCCCGGCGGCAGTGTGGCGGCGCGAAATACACGGGCTGACTATATCGTGACGCCGTTGTGTTCAGACACCGGCAGGGGCAGGCTTTACATCAGCCCTTTCTTCGCCAGTTCGGTTTTGAAGTTGTCGCGGGTGATTAACACCACGTCGGTGACTTCGGTGAATTTTGGTGGCTCTTCGCCTTTGCTGACCCAGTTGTAGAGCATCTGGCTGCTTTTATAGCCGTGAACATCCGGGCTCGGCAGCAGAGAACCGTAGAAGCCGGTGGCTTTATCTTTCGACAATTCGCTGATCGCATCGACGCCGTTGATGCCGATACCGATGACGTCAGCCGCTTTAAAGCCCTGTCCTTCTGTGGCACGCACGCCGCCCAGCACGGTGTTGTCGTTCATGCCGACAATCAGCCAGTGTTTAATTTCAGGGTGCTGGACCAGCAGTGAGTTACCGGCATCAAACGCGCCCGGAATATCATTTGATTTGGTCGGCACCTGATAAATCTGCGCGGCCGGGAAGCCGGCTGCTTTGATCGCGTCCATCGAGCCGCCGGTGCGACGACGCGCGGTGTCCAGCTCATTCGCTGTAATGGCCATTACGCCGGTGGTTTTCGCATCCCAGCCGCGTTTCTGCATCTCTTTGTAGAGTTCCTGACCCTGACGCTCACCAATTTTGGTGGCCGCCATCATCACCAGCGGAACGGTATCCATCGGCTTGCCTTTGGCGGTCACGAACTGATCGTCCACCGCAATCACCTTCAGACCATAGCCACGTGCTTTGGCCATGATCGCTGAGCCGAGCTTAGGATCGGGCGTACAGATGACGAAGCCTTTGGCGCCGTTAGCGGCCAGGCTGTCGATGGCGTTGAGGGTTTTCTCACCATCGGGAACGGCAATCTTAATCACGTCAAAGCCCAAATCCTTGCCGGCTTTATCGGCGAACTTCCACTCGGTCTGGAACCAGGGTTCCTCCGGTTGCTTGACTAAGAAACCGAGCTTCATGGTCTCGGCGATAGCGGATTGTGACATAACCGCTGCCAGGCCGATGGCCGCGAACGCTTTAGTGAATTTATGCATGATGCTCTCCGGTGCCAGGTTGTTTTTCACTGCTAATAACGAATCGGTGTAAACGCTACCAGTCTTTTTTCATTTGTAGGTACAGCCATAAATCAGTGCGTTAGAGTGCTATGTGCTGAAAGCCTGTTCAGACGCTGGGCTAGTTTTAGCGGGATTAGCGAAGAAAAATGTAGAGCGGTATCACATCTTAAAATCACGGCAGAATGGTCCATATATTCAGCAAATTTAACCGGAGGTTAACTTTTGCAATGGATCACAAAATCACTGTCGATGACAGAAAAGTGCATATTGTCAGCCAGCCATGACTAACCGTTCTGGCGCGCCGGTCACAGGATGTAGGAGTTCATTAACTACAGGAGATTCCGATGCGTGCTGGAGCCATCACCCTTGGGCTGGACTTTGGTAGTGATTCGGTGCGTGCGCTGGCCGTTGATTGTCACAGCGGCAAAGAGCTGCAGAGTGCGGTGGTCAGCTACCCGCGCTGGCAACAGGGCTTATACAGCGATCCACACACCAACCGTTTTCGTCACCATCCACAGGATTACATCGATGCGATGGAACAGGCGATGCTCGGCGTTCTGAATGCGCTCAGCGAAACGCAGCGCGCCGCCGTAGTCGGCATTGGCGTCGACACAACCGGCTCGACCCCGGCCCCCATCGATCGCGACGGTAACGTGCTGGCGCTGCGCCCCGAATTTGCCGACAACCCCAACGCCATGTTTGTGTTATGGAAAGATCACACTGCAATTGAAGAAGCGGAAGAGATCAATCAGCTGTGCCACAGCGGCCGCTTTCAGGATTACAGCCGCTATATCGGCGGCATTTACTCCTCAGAATGGTTCTGGGCCAAGATTCTGCACGTATCACGCGAAGACGCGGCGGTGCGTGACGCGGCAGTCTCGTGGGTCGAACTGTGCGACTGGGTACCGGCGTTACTGAGCGGCACCACGGCACCCGACCGGCTGCGGCGTGGCCGTTGCGCCGCCGGACATAAAGCGCTGTGGCACGGCGACTGGAACGGCCTGCCCGAAGCGGACTTCCTCAATGCGCTGGACCCGCTGCTCACTCAGCAGCTCGATTCGCCGCTGTTCAGCGACACCTGGACCGCTGACCTGCCGGTCGGCACCCTCAGCCCGGAATGGGCGCAGCGGCTCGGTCTGCCGCAGACGGTCACCCTGTCCGGCGGTGCGTTTGACTGCCACATGGGCGCAGTCGGCGGCGGCGCGAAGCCGTATACCCTGGTCAAAGTAATTGGCACCTCCACCTGCGACATCCTGATTGCCGATGCTGACCAGGTTGGCGATCGCGCAATTAAAGGTATCTGCGGTCAGGTTGATGGCAGCGTGATGCCCGGTGCTGTCGGGCTGGAAGCGGGACAGTCTGCTTTTGGCGATATCTATGCCTGGTTCAGCCGCCTGCTGGGCTGGCCATTGCAACTGGCCGCTGAGCGTCATCCGGCGCTGAAACCGCAACTGGCAGAAATGCAGAAAACGCTGATTAAAGATCTGACCGAGGCGTGGGCTGCCAATCCGCAGCTCGACCACCTGCCGGTGGTACTCGACTGGTTCAACGGCCGCCGCACCCCGAATGCCAACCAGCGCCTGAAAGGGGTCATAACCGATCTCAACCTCGGCACTGACGCACCGGCGCTGTTTGGCGGGCTGGTTGCCGCCACCGCGTTTGGTGCGCGCGCCATTATGGAGTGCTTCGAGCAGCAGCAGATCCCGGTAGAAAACATCCTGACCCTCGGCGGCATCGCGCGTAAATCGCCAGCGATTATGCAGGCCTGCTGCGACGTGATGAACCGGCCACTGGATATCGTCGCCTCTGATGAATGCTGTGCGCTGGGCGCGGCGATTTTCGCCGCCGTCGCGGCCGGCGTCTACTCCAGCGTGCCCGAGGCACAGCAGGTGATGGCCAGTCCGATTGCCGTCACCCTGCAGCCCGATCCGGCGCGCGTGGCACGCTATCAACAACTCTATCAACGCTATCAACAATGGTGCGTGACGGCTGAACCGCAATACGCCGCTCGCCCCGCTTCCGCTAAGAGCCTATCCCAGTAGGCGTAATTGTTGCAGGCAGTCTGGACACGGACAGCGCGGAACAACCGGAGCGTACACGGAGTACGTGAGGATTGTGAGCACTACCCAGGTTCAGACTGACAAATAAAATAGCCTATTGGGGTAGGCTCAAAGTAAAGGAGTGATTTTATGGAACAGTTAAACAGCTACAGCGTGTGGTTTGTGATTGGCACGCAGCACCTCTACGGTGCGGAGACGTTACGCCAGGTAGAACAGCATGCGCGTCAGGTAGTCGAGGGATTAAATCAGGCTGGCCTGCCGCTGCAGCTGGAGCTGAAACCGCTGGTGAAATCACCGGATGAAGCGCTGACGCTGTGCCGCGACGCGAATCATGACACCCGCTGCGTTGGCATCATTACCTGGCTGCACACCTTTTCGCCGGCTAAAATGTGGATCGGCGGCCTGAGCGTGCTGAATAAACCACTGCTGCAGTTCCATACCCAGTTCAATGCTGAAATTCCGTGGGACAGCATGGACATGGACTTTATGAACCTGAACCAGACCGCACACGGCGGCCGTGAGTTTGGTTTTATCGGCGCACGGATGGGTCTGCAGCACAGCGTGGTCACCGGTCACTGGCAGGACGGTGCCAGCCAGCAGCGTCTGGGTAACTGGATGCGTGCGGCGCTGACGAAACAGGCCAGCCAGCAGCTAAAAGTGGCGCGCTTTGGCGATAACATGCGCGAAGTGGCGGTTACCGAAGGCGATAAAGTCGCGGCGCAGATTCAGTTCGGTTATGCCGTCAACGGCTGGGGCGTCGGCGATCTGGTTGAGGTGATCAATCAGGTCAGTGATGGCGACGTCAATGCGTTGATCGATGAGTACGAAAGCCTCTATCGCTTTACCGATGTGGCGGCCTCGGGCGGCGAAAAACGGCAGAACGTGCTGGATGCAGCGCGTATCGAGCTGGGCCTGAAGCGTTTCCTGGAAGCAGAAGGCTGTCAGGCATTTACCACCAACTTCCAGACGCTGCACGGTATGACGCAGTTGCCGGGACTGGCGGTGCAACGTCTGATGGGCCAGGGTTATGGCTTTGCCGGTGAAGGTGACTGGAAAACCGCGGCGCTGTTACGCATTTTCAAAGTGCTGGCGGGCGATCGTAAAGGTGGTACCTCATTTATGGAGGATTACACCTATCACTTCTCACCGGGTAACGATCTGGTGCTCGGCTCCCACATGCTGGAAGTCTGCCCGTCGATTGCCATTGAAGAGAAGCCATTAATCGATGTGCAGTTCCTCGGCATTGGTGATAAAGCCGATCCGGCCCGCATGATTTTCTCAACGCCAGCCGGGCGTGCGATTAATGCCAGCGTAATTGATATGGGCGATCGTTTCCGTCTGCTGGTTAACGTGGTAGATGCGATTGAACAGCCGAAACCGCTGCCGAAGTTGCCGGTTGCGCGCGCACTGTGGAAAGCCCAGCCGTCATTGGCGACCGCGTCCGAAGCGTGGATTCTGGGCGGCGGCGCGCACCATACGGTGTTCAGCCAGGCGCTGACTTTGGATGATATGTATCTGTACGGTGAGATGAACGACATCGAAGTGCTGGTGATTGACGAGCATACACGTTTACCCGCTTTCAAAGATGCGCTGCGCTGGAACGAAGCGTACTACCGGCTGAAACGTTAATTACGCACTGCGGCAGCGCTGTTCATTTTAATGATTAGCAGCGCGCCAGAATCAATCAAACCACCGATGCAGGCTTATGCGGCATCGGTTTTTTTTTATAAAAACGGTGCTATTTAGTCGGGATGGCGGGCGTTCCGTAACATCGCCGTCAACAGATCCCTGTAGCTCCGGCTGCCGGGATACTCGCCTCACACTGTCCGCTTCCTGCTTCTTAAAGCGATGCATCAGCCCAGCCGGGAAGGAAGACATGCCTGAAGAGCAAAGCGTCCGCGCCGGGGATGGCGCGGCCGATCCGCAGGGATGCGGGAATCCTTTGCGATCGGGCATGCCTTTCCTGACCCTGCACCCTCAGCCAACAGCGACTGTTTTATGCTATCCCCAATAAAAACTATCCGCTTCCTGCTTCTTAAAGCGATACATCAGCCCAGCCGGGAAGGAAGACATGCCTGAAGAGCAAAGCGTCCGCGCCCGGGATGGCGTGGCCGATCCGCAGGGATGCGGGAATCCTTTGCGATCGGGCATGCCTTTCCTGATCCTGTACTCTCAGCCAACAGCGACTGTTTTATGCCATTCCCAATAATAACTATCCGCTTCCTGCTTCTTAAAGCGATACATCAGCCCAGCCGGGAAGGAAGACATGCCTGAAGAGCAAAGCGTCCGCGCCCGGGATGGCGCGGCCGATCCGCAGGGATGCGGGAATCCTTTGCGATCGGGCATGCCTTTCCTGACCCTGCACCTTCATCTAACAGCGACTGTTTTAGCCGGATATACAAACATCCTTTACTGCAATGTAACCTCTTCATGATCTTGCTCTTTAACCCACCAGCCTGTATTGCTTGATGCCTGACAAAATAAAGGTGCCCCGCACATGCTTATTGCCGAGCTGAATCAACATCCCCGCTACGCCGAACAAACCGCACAGCTGCTGCACACTGAATGGTCACATTTTCCTGCATGGTCTCACCCGCCTGCCATTGTTGCGCGTTTAAAACAGCGCAATCAGAAACCTTCGGCAGAATTTACCCTTATTGCCACGCCGGATGGCGAAACGGTGATCGCGACCTGTAGCGTCATTCGCTATGAACTGGATGACATTGCCGCGCGGGAATACTGGATTGGTGAGGTGGTCACAGATAAGAGATTCCGGGGTCAGGGCGTGGCAAAAGCGTTGATCCAACAGGCGATTGCGACAGCAATCAAACAACAAATCAGTGAACTGTGGCTCTATACGCCCGATCAGCAAGGGTACTATCAGCGCTCAGGATGGCAGGCGGTGGAACAGCGGCACATAGCGGGTGAAGAGGTCACGGTGATGAAGTTGCGTCTGGCGCAGTAAAGGACGGCTCGGGCGAGCCGCCCTCTAGCGGGATACTCAGGTAGTCAGGAACTCAATCGTTTTACCGGTGCATTCTGCTGGCGATCCCAGATCACCGTCAGCAAACGTTGTAACGCGATAAAGGCAAACAGCAGGATACCAATGGCGATTTTGGTCCACCACGAGCTGAGGGTGCCGTCGAAGTTAATCCAGGTCTGGATCAGCCCCTGAATCAGCACGCCGAACAGCGTACCCAGCACCGTTCCGACCCCGCCCGACAGCAGCGTGCCGCCGATGACTACCGAAGCAATCGCATCCAGCTCCACGCCCAGTCCCGCCAGCGCATAACCGGCCGAGGTGTAGATAGAGAAGACGATACCGGCTAGCGTGGCTAAGGTGGTAGAGAGCATATAGATTTTGATGGTGGTGGCACGAGTCGAGACCCCCATCAGCTGCGCCGAGGTCAGGTTACCGCCAATCGCGTAGACCTGATTACCAAAGCGGGTACGGTGCGCCAGAATAATCCCACCCAGCACCACCACCAGCATAATCACCGCCAGCAGGCTGAGACGTCCGCCGCCTGGCACTTTCCACGCCAGGCTGGAGAGCATGGTATAGAACGGATGATCGATCGGAATCGAGTTCTCCGACACCAGATAGCTGCAGCCGCGCAGAAAGAACATGCCGGCCAGGGTGATAATAAATGCCGGGATCTTCAGCGCATCGATCAACCAGCCCATCATCGCGCCGAACAAGGCACCCAGCGCCAGAATTACCGCAAAAGCCAGCAGCGGATCGAGGTGGAAATCGCCAATCGCCCGCGCCAGGAACACCCCGGTAAAGGCGATCACCGCGCCGACCGACAGATCGATACCGCCGGATAAAATCACAAAAGTCATACCGACCGCTATAATGCCCAGAAAGGCATTATCAGTCAGGATATTGCAGATGACCCGGGTTGAGGCGAAGCCCGGAAACTGGCTCAGGCAGAACAGGTAACCCGCGACGAACACCAGCAAGGTGATCATCAACGGCAGATGGCGTTTGATCATGTCGGGCGTCTCCGTTTTAACATCGCAATAAACCGGGGTGATTGCAGTAACAGCACGCACATCACTACCACCGCTTTGACCACCTGATTCAGCTCTGGCGGGAAGCCGGAGAGCAAAATACCGGTGTTCATCGACTGAATAATCAACGCACCGATCAAAGACAGCACCAGATTGAAGCGTCCGCCCATCAGCGAAGCGCCACCGATTACCACCGCCAGAATCGCATCCAGCTCCAGCCATAATCCGGCGTTATTGGCATCCGCACCGCGAATGTCGGCAGCAACAATCAGCCCGGCTACCGCAGCGCAAACGCCGCTGATGGCGTAGGTCGACATCACCACCAGCCAGCCGGTGACGCCCGCATTGCGCGCGGCACGCAGGTTGATCCCTACCGCTTCAATAAACAGGCCGAGCGCGGTTTTGCGAGTCAGCAGCCAGACCGCCAGCGCCACCAGCAGAGTGATCCACACCGGTACCGGCAACATCAGCAGCGAACCGTTGCCAAACCAGCCAAGACTGTCACTGTCGAAGGTAACGATCTGGCCCTGGGTAATCAGCTGGGCAATACCGCGCCCCGCCACCATCAGAATCAGCGTGGCGACGAACGGTTGTATACGCAGCAGCGCCACCAGCACCCCATTCCAGATACCGCAGGCCAGACCGGTAGCCAGCGTCACGGCAATGATAAACGGCACGCTGTGTCCGGCCACGGTCAGGGTCGCTGCCGTCGCGCCGGCAATCGCCATCACCGCCCCAACCGACAGATCGATACCGCCGGTGGCGATCACCAGCGTCATGCCAATTGCCAGCAGCGCCACCGGCGCAGCGCGGTTGAGGATATCAATCGGACTGCCGAACAGTCGGCCATCCTGCAGATGGACAGCAAAAAAGTTATTTGCCACCAGGCTATCGATCAGCAGCACCAGCAGCAGCGCCGCGATTTGCGGCATGCCCGGTGGCAGTTTCAGCTTACGGCGTTGCGGTTTTTCAGGTGTCATAGGGGTCTCAAGCATGTTGTGCCCCTCCGTCAGCGATAGCGTTGACGATCGACGCTACCGAAAGTTGCTCCAGCGGAATTTCTGCCACCTGCTTCAGATCGCGCATGATCAACACCCGATCGGCATAACCCACCAGTTCTTCAAGCTCAGAGGAGATGACCAGCAGCGCCAGTCCATCAGCACATAAGGATTCAATTAAACGAATAATCTCGGCGTGCGCGCCCACGTCAATGCCGCGCGTCGGCTCGTCGAGGATCAGAAACTGCGGTTTAGTCACCAGCCAGCGCGACAGCAGCACCTTTTGCTGGTTGCCACCCGACAGCAGCTCCACCGGTTGATCGGCGTGTGGCGTTCGAATGCCCAGGCTCTTGATAAAGCGTTCGGCGATCGCCTGCTGCTCACGTTTTTTAATCGGTCGTAGCCAGCCGCGCTGCGCCTGCAATGCCAGAATGATATTTTCGCGCACCGATGCCGCGCCAATAATCCCGTCGGTTTTGCGATCTTCCGGACAGAACCCCATCCCCAGCTGCGAGGCGCGAGCCGGGTTAGTGATTCGCTGCACCTTGCCTTTGATTTTTGCCGTGCCGCGATCGGCGCGGCGAATACCAAACAGCACTTCTGCGGTTTCGGTACGGCCCGAGCCCAGCAGTCCTGCCAGACCGACCACTTCACCCGGCCGGACCTCCAGATTAAACGGCTCGATGGTGCCTTTTTTGCCGTAATCTTCAAACGATACCACCGGCTGATTACTGCGCAGGGTGCTGCCCTGCCGCTGCAGCGCCGTCTCCAGCAGTTCGCGCCCCAGCATCAGTTTGATCAGTTCAATTTGCGGCAGCGAGGCGGTGTCGCGGGTAGCGATAAATTGCCCGTTGCGTAATACCGTGATGCGATCGGTGATGCGGTAAACCTGGTCGAGAAAGTGGGTAACGAAAATCAGGCTCATCCCTTTGGCTTTTAACTGCGCCATCAGGGTAAACAGCATCTCCACTTCACTGGCGTCGAGGCTGGCGGTTGGTTCATCCAGAATCAGCACCTGGGCGGAGAGATCGACTGCGCGGCAGATAGCGATAATCTGCTGCATCGCCACCGAGTAGTGTCCCAGCGGGCGCGTCACGTCGAGTGAAAAACCGTAGTTGCGCATCAGCGCATCGGCATCCCGCACCATGCGCCGCCGATCGAGCATGCCGAAGCGTCGTGGCTCGCGGCCTATATAGAGGTTATCGGCTACCGACATATTCGGCAGCATGTTCACTTCCTGATAAACGGTACCAATGCCCATCTCCTGCGCCTGGGCAGTGTTGTGCGGCGTAATCGGCTTACCGTTCAGGGTGATGGTGCCGGCATCGCGGCTGTAGACCCCGGTCAGCACTTTGATCAGGGTTGACTTCCCCGCGCCGTTCTCGCCCAGCAGCGCCATGATCTCGCCCTTGCGAATATCAAACGAGACGTTGTTCAGCGCTTTAACGCCAGGAAATCCTTTGCTGACGCCGCTGATGGTTAACAGCGATGTTTCATTGTGTGTGGTCATTCTGCTAACTCCGCCTCACGTCATGAAAAACCGCCCCGCAGGGCGGTCTGCGGCTTAGTAACCCATGCCTTTTTTGCGTTCCAGTTCCCGCTGAGCGTCAGCAGGCAGGAACAGTTTCGATTCGGTTTTGATCACTTTTGGCGGCAGCGTGCCCTCTTTCTTAAATTTCTCCAGCGCATCAAAGGCCGGGCCGGCCATGTTTGGCGTCAGCTCCACGTTGGCATTGGCTTCGCCTGCCAGCATCGCTTTATAGATATCCGGTACGCCGTCAATCGAGCCGGTCAGAATATCTTTGCCGGGCTTCAGACCGGCTTCTTTAATCGCCTGGATGGCACCGATCGCCATGTCATCGTTGTGTGCGTAAACCATGCAGATGTTCTTGCCGTTGTTTTCCGCCTTGATGAAGCTTTCCATCACCTCTTTACCTTTGCTGCGGGTAAAGTCGCCGGACTGAGAGCGGATCACTTTGATGTTCGGATGACCGCTGATCGCTTCAGCAAAGCCTTTCTTACGATCGATCGCCACGCTGGCCCCGACCGTGCCCTGCAGTTCCACCACGTTACACTGCTTGTCGCCGACGGTTTTCACCAGCCAGTCGCCAATCAGCTTGCCTTCCAGCACGTTATCCGCAGTGACAACCGCCTGATACAGCGATTTGTCTTTGACTACGATGGCGCGGTCCAGCAGATAGACCGGGATTTTGGCGTCTTTGGCTTCTTCCAGCACCGGTTCCCAACCGGTCTGCACCACCGGCGCGATAAAGATGGCGTCAACGCCCTGAGCGATAAACGAGCGAACCGCTTTAATCTGGTTCTCTTGTTTTTGCTGACCATCAGCGATTTTCAGGGTGATACCGCGTTTTTTAGCTTCGCTTTTCGCCACGTTGGTTTCGGCGGAGCGCCAGCCAGATTCCGAACCCACCTGCGAGAAGCCGACCGTCATGTCCGCAGCCAGCACTGGTCCGGTCAACGCGGCGCTGACCAGCGTGGTCAGAAGTAAACGTTTCCACATAGTTTTTATTCCTCTGAAGGGCATTTGCTGTTTAGGGTAGAGAGCCCGCTTAGCCTGGACTAAAAAAGGGTGCATAATGGCGACATGCTTCACAAAATTGAGCAATTTAAAGGAGTTACGTCAACATCAACCGTTTTATAGTGCAGGCTGTTATGGATAAAACAACTGAAAGTGAAATCAGGACGGGTTAAATAATTGTAATAAACAGAATCGCTTATGCGCAGCCCCACTGAAAGCGATTACAGCCAGGCGTACAAAATGGGTTATCCGCCTGCGGGATGAACAAAAAATGGGATTTGTGATTGCCCGCACATTGCTTGCATAGTGCTAGCGTAGCGCTCGCATAGTGCCCACATAGTGCATTTTTCAGGTGACTGGCGGGCGAAACGTTTCTCTGGCGACTTCTGCGGGCGATCGGTTGACAGCGCGACGCCGGCTGACCACGACGGGCGGCCTGAGACGACGGCAGGCAATGCGCACTGCCGGGTTAAGGGCGACCCTGACCAAGCGTTTTTTTACTCCGCTGCGGCGTATTTACTGCACCATCTGTGTTAGCGTGTTGTTCATTAGTCACCACTCGTTCAGCAGTCACCACTGAAGGCAACATCATGTTTATCTCAGGTTCGATCACCACCACTACCACCACCCGCACCGCTTTGAGCGGCGGCGTGAGCGTATCTGTGACCGGTACCTGACAAACAGATCTTCGCTCCCCGCCCAACCGGACGGGGACCTGTTCTCCGTTCTTAACCCTCTGAATGGAGAAACAACATGAGTTCATCTGAAAGCGCATTATTAGTCATCGATATGCAACAGGGCCTGTTCAGGGGAGCTGTCACGCCTTATCACGCCGATAGGGTGTTAGCGAATATTTGCCTGCTGATTGAAAAAGCGCGTCAGGCTAAGGTCCCGATCTTTTTTGCACGCCATACCGGACCCGATGATTCCCCCTTCAGCGCCTGGAGCCCGTTAACCCGTCTGTTGCCGGAACTGGGCATTGATGACGCGCAGGAGGGTGTTTTTATCAAAAAATTCCCCAGCTGTTTCAGAGATACGCCGCTGCTGAGCCAGTTACGAGAACAAGGGATTAAACAGCTGGTGGTGACCGGGATGAAAACCGAGTTTTGCGTCGATACCAGCTGTCGGGCAGCCGCAGATTGCGGTTTTTCAGTGGTGCTGGTTTCTGATGCCCACACCACGGTGGATAATCCCCATCTGACCGCAGAAAAAATCATTGCTCACCATAATCTGACCCTGGCCGGTCCGTTTGTTACCCTGAGCGCGGCTGCAGAGTGGCATTTTTAGTCAACATTGCGTTATTAAAATCTGCGCATTCACTCTATCTGCCGCGCCGGTCAGCCACCTTCCACGCTGCTGCCGGCAGGCCTGATGCTGGCCTTCACCACGCAGGCCAGGCAAAAACCGTCCGGACGCGGTGTGACACGCCTGGCACGTCAGCGCGGAGGGATTATTTTCTGACACGGGCGATGTTGCAGAATTCCCGGTTCAGCACCGCGGGCAGGTGGCCCTATCCGCGAATAAACCTGCAAAAATGGACTTTTAGCGGCGTATTCCGGTCGTTTATCTGATTTTCACCTTTTTTTGATCACAGGATCTGGACAGGTTTAGCTTGCCCCCTATACTGAGCACTCCTTAGTTCCTTCTACTGTTATGGCAATGATGACTGCGTACGACTACCTGCTTAAATTTCGTAAAGTGAATAACTCAGACAGTCTGGAAAAGCTCTTCGATCACCTCAATTACTCGCTCACCGATGAGATGGATATCATCAATATGTACCGTGCTGCCGATCATCGGCGCGCCGAACTGGCGTCGGGCGGACGGTTATATGATCTTGGCTGTGTGCCTAAGACGGTGTGGCGCTACGTGGTATAACTTCCTGCTGCCTGATTTTTTGGTTACGTTGTCCAGGCGGGCGCGCCCCATCTGGACATGCTATTCTGCTGCGCTTCGACTTCCCAAGACAGGAATTACCGCTATGAATGAACAGGTTGCTGCGCCGCGCATCGGTGGCTGGCTTTTGCTGCCGCTGGCCTGGCTGATTATGACCCTGTTAACCACTGCGCTGGTAATGGCGATGTACCTTACACCGCTGTTTAATCCGGAATGGCGCGCGACACTCTTCTCCCATGGCAGCACCCTTTTCTCTTACTGGGCCATCTCCCTGCTGACCGCCGCGGCGGTCTGGGCTTACAGCCTGTGGATTAGCTGGCTGTTCTTTAAGCGCTCACGCCGTTTACCGCGCCATTATCTGCTGTGGTTGCTGATTACCGTGCTGTTGGCGCTGAAAACCTTTGCCTTTACCCCGGTAACCGACAGCCGCGCCTTACAGACGCTGTTGCTTTCACTGGCGGCCGCAGCGGTGTTTGCCCCCTACTTCAAACGCTCAAAGCGGGTAAAAAGCACCTTTATTGAACCCTAACGCTGTGAGTTGTGTCAGGAATTTAATTCTGAGTGCGGTCTGCCCGGCCGGTTGCGGCGTAGCGGTTGAGATACGCCGCACTATCAATGATAATAAGCCGCTTTCTGGATTTCAGGCGA
Source organism: Pantoea brenneri (assembly GCF_038594305.1). Classification (NCBI taxonomy): domain Bacteria; kingdom Pseudomonadati; phylum Pseudomonadota; class Gammaproteobacteria; order Enterobacterales; family Erwiniaceae; genus Pantoea; species Pantoea brenneri. The sequence goes on from NZ_JBCGBG010000001.1 coordinate 1,283,501, forward strand.
AAAAATGACCGATTATCTGCTTCTCTTTGTTGGTACTGTGCTGGTAAATAACTTCGTGCTGGTGAAGTTCCTTGGCCTGTGCCCGTTTATGGGCGTTTCCAAAAAACTGGAGACGGCAATCGGCATGGGCCTGGCCACCACTTTCGTGATTACGCTGGCCTCAATCTGTGCCTGGCTGGTGAATCACCTGATTCTGCTGCCGCTCGATCTGGTCTACCTGCGCACCATGGCCTATATCCTGGTGATCGCGGTGGTGGTGCAGTTCACCGAGATGGTGGTGCGTAAAACCAGCCCGTCGCTCTATCGCCTGCTGGGCATTTTCCTGCCGCTGATCACCACCAACTGCGCGGTGCTGGGCGTGCCATTGCTGAGCGTCAATCTGAATCACACCTTTCTGCAGGCAGCCCTGTACGGCTTTAGCGCCTCACTCGGCTTCTCGCTGGTGATGGTGCTGTTCGCCGGCATGCGTGAACGTCTGGTGCTGGCCAACGTCCCGGCCCCGTTCAAAGGTAACTCCATTGCCCTGATCACCGCTGGCCTGATGGCGCTGGCGTTTATGGGCTTTACCGGTCTGGTGAAATTCTGATGACCGCGATCTGGATAGCAGTTGCTGTATTAAGTGCGCTGAGCCTGGTGTTCGGTGCGCTGCTGGGCTACGCTTCACGCCGCTTTGAGGTCGAAGAAGACCCAATCGTTGAGCAAATTGATGCCATTCTGCCGCAGAGTCAGTGCGGGCAGTGTGGCTATCCCGGTTGCCGCCCGTATGCCGATGCGGTGGGCAACAACGGTGAAGCCATCAACAAGTGCGCGCCAGGCGGTGAGCAGACCATGCTCAAGCTGGCAGAGCTGCTGAACGTTGAGCCGCAGCCGATTGATGGCGATGAAACCGCCAAAGCGCCGGTCCGCACCGTGGCCTTTATCGATGAAGCGAACTGCATTGGCTGCACCAAGTGTATTCAGGCCTGCCCGGTAGATGCGATTGTCGGGGCGACCCGCGCCATGCACACCGTGCTGAGCGATGTCTGCACCGGCTGCGATCTCTGTGTTGCGCCCTGCCCGACTGACTGCATCGAGATGCGGCCGGTTGAGACCACGCCTGCCAACTGGAAGTGGGATCTGAACAGCATTCCGGTGCGGGTGATTCCGGTAGAAACTCATGCTTAATTTGTTGAATTTTTTCAAAAAAGATAAGATCTGGGATTTTCAGGGCGGCATTCATCCGCCGGAAATGAAAACCCAGTCCAACGGTACCCCGCTGAGCGAACTGCCGTTGCCGCACCGTTTTATCATCCCGCTGAAACAGCACATCGGTCACGAAGGTGAAATCTGCGTGGCACCGGGCGATAAGGTGCTGCGCGGTCAGCCCCTGACCTTTGGCACCGGCCGGATGTTACCGGTGCATGCCCCGACCTCCGGCACCATCGAGGATATCGGTCAGCACATGACCGCCCATCCGTCTGGCCTGTCAGAGCTGTGCATTTTCCTGACGCCCGATGGCGAAGACCGCTGGATGCCGCTTGATCCCCTGCCCGATTACCGCCAGCATCCGCGCGCCGACATCGTGCAGCGTATTCACGATGCCGGGATTGCCGGTCTGGGCGGCGCGGGCTTCCCGACCGCCACCAAGCTTAAAGGCGGTCTGCGCGGTGTCAAAACCCTGATCATCAATGCGGCAGAGTGCGAGCCTTACATCACTGCGGATGACCGTCTGATGCAGGACTACGCGGCTGAAGTGCTGGAAGGCAGCCGGATTCTCGCCTGGGTATTACAGGCAGAACGGGTGCTGATTGGCATCGAAGATAATAAACCTGAAGCCATTGCGGCACTGAAGCAGGCGTTAGGCGGCGAGCGCGATCTGCAAATACGGGTGATCCCGACCAAATACCCCTCTGGCGGTGCTAAACAGCTGACCCGCATCCTGACCGGGATGGAGGTTCCGCACGGCGGACGCTCGACCGATATTGGTGTGCTGATGCAGAACGTCGGTACCGCCTGGGCAGTTAAGCGCGCGATTATCAATGGTGAACCGATTACAGAACGCGTCGTGACGCTGACCGGCGAGGCGATCGCCCAGCCGCGCAACGTCTGGAGCCGTCTCGGCACGCCTATCAGCCATCTGCTGCATCAGGTCGGGTTCCGTCCTGGCCCGCGCCAGATGGTGATCATGGGCGGTCCCCTGATGGGCTTTACCCTGCCGTCGCTGGACGTGCCGGTGGTGAAGATCACCAACTGTATTCTGGCCCCGTCCAGCAGCGAAATGGGTAACAACGACGAAGAGCAGTCCTGCATTCGCTGTTCTGCCTGCGCTGATGCCTGCCCGGCTAAACTGCTGCCACAGCAGCTTTACTGGTACAGCCAGGGCGGCGACCACGATAAGGCGCGCGCGCATCACATTGATGATTGCATTGAGTGCGGTGCCTGCGCCTATGTCTGCCCGAGCAATATTCCGCTGGTGCAGTATTACCGGCAGGAAAAAGCTGAGCTGCGCGCCATCGATCTGGAAGCGAAACGTACCCTCGAAGCCAAAGCGCGCTTTGAAGCGCGCCAGGCCCGGCTGGAACGTGAGAAGCAGGCGCGTGAAGCGCGACATGAAGAGGCGAAACAGCGCGTTGCCCGCAGTGACAACGGCGAGCTGGCGGCAGCGAAAGCGCGGGCCACCGCCCGTCGTGCCGAACCTGATGAAGCCGCTGCTGAAGCGCAGCGTGAAGCCCGTCATGCGCAGGCGCGTCTGCGTCAGGCCGAGGCTCAGGCAGAAACTCAGGCGCTGAGTCGTCAGACTACCGATCCGCGTAAAGCGGCGGTTGAGGCGGCGATTGCCCGCGCCAAAGCGAAGAAAATGACGCCAGCCGGGGCCGGGAGCGAGGCCAGTGAAGAGGCGGCAGTCGATCCGCGTAAAGCGGCGGTTGAAGCGGCTGTTGCCCGTGCGAAGGCGAAGAAAGCCGCCCAGGCGGAAAGCGCGCAGCCGGTAACGGACGCTGACGCCCAGCCTGCCGCTGAAACTGACGATCCGCGCAAAGCCGCGGTGCAGGCCGCCATTGCCCGCGCGAAGGCGAAGAAAGCCGCCCAGGCGGAAAGCGCGCAGCCGGTAACGGACGCTGACGCCCAGCCTGCCGCTGAAACTGACGATCCGCGTAAAGCCGCGGTGCAGGCCGCCATTGCCCGCGCGAAGGCGAAGAAAGCCGCCCAGGCAGACAGCGCGCAGCCGGGAACGGACGCTGAGTCACAGCCTGCCGCTGAAACTGACGATCCGCGTAAAGCCGCGGTGCATGCCGCGATTGCCCGCGCGAAAGCGAAGAAAGCCGCCCAGGCGGAAAGCGCACAGCCGGTAACGGGAGCTGACGCCCAGCCTGCTGAAGAAACTGACGATCCGCGCAAAGCCGCAGTGCAGGCCGCTATCGCCCGCGCGAAGGCGAAGAAAGCCGCCCAGGCAGACAGCGCGCAGCCGGGAACGGACGCTGAGTCACAGCCTGCCGCTGAAACTGACGATCCGCGCAAAGCCGCAGTGCAGGCCGCGATTGCCCGTGCGAAGGCGAAGAAAGCCGCCCAGGCAGACAGCGCGCAGCCGGTAACGGACGCTGACGCCCAGCCTGCTGCTGAAACTGACGATCCGCGCAAAGCCGCAGTGCAGGCCGCGATTGCCCGTGCGAAGGCGAAGAAAGCCGCCCAGGCGGAAAGCGCGCAGCCGGTAACGGACGCTGACGCACAGCCTGCCGCTGAAACTGACGATCCGGGTAAAGCCGCGGTGCAGGCCGCTATCGCCCGCGCGAAGGCGAAGAAAGCGCAGGCTCAGGCAGCGGCGGCCGATGCAGCCTCACGTGATGCTGCGGTAGTGGCCACGCAGGCCCATTACGCCGTCGAAAAAGCTGAACAGGCGCAGGAGCAAGCGAACAACGCCAATGCTGAACCGGAACAGGCACCTGAATTGAATCAACCCGATGATGCGCGTAAAGCCGCCATAGCGGCCGCCATCGCACGTGCCAAAGCGCGTAAAGCGCAGTCGTCTACGACGCTTGAGGATTAAATGGCTTTTCGTATCGCAAGTTCCCCTTATACCCATAACCGCCGCAGTACCGGCAATATCATGTTGCTGGTGGTGCTGGCGGCGGTGCCGGGTTTTGCCGCACAGTGTTATTTCTTTGGCTACGGCACGCTTTTACAGGTTTTACTGGCTACGCTGACCGCCTGGCTGACTGAAGCTGCTATTTTACGGCTGCGTAAAGCGCCGGTTGGCAGCAACCTGGCAGACAACTCAGCGCTGCTGACGGCGGTGCTGATCGGTATCAGTCTGCCCCCGCTGGCACCGTGGTGGCTGGTGGTGATCGGCACGGTGTTCGCCATCGTCATTGCCAAACAGCTGTATGGCGGGTTGGGCCAGAACCCCTTCAATCCGGCGATGGTCGGTTATGTGGTGCTGCTGATCTCCTTCCCGGTCCAGATGACCAGCTGGTTGCCGCCCGACACGCTACAGGCGATTAAACCGACGCTGATGGACAGTCTGAGCATGATATTCCGCGGCCATACGCTGGCGGGCGAGACCATGCAGCAGTTGCAGATTGGCGTTGACGGCATCAGCCAGGCGACGCCGCTGGATACCTTTAAAACCGGGCTGCGCGCCGGTCACAGCGCCGATCAGTTACTGGCGCAGCCAATCTACAGCGGCGTGCTGGCGGGTCTCGGCTGGCAATGGGTCAATCTGGGTTACCTGGCTGGCGGTCTGTTTCTGCTGTGGAAAAATGCGATCCGCTGGCATATTCCTGCCGCTATGCTGCTGTCGCTGGCGTTCTGCGCTACGCTTGGCTGGGTATTTTCACCAGACTCGCTCAACAGTCCGCTGATTCACCTGTTCTCCGGCGCGACTATGTTGGGTGCATTTTTCATCGCCACCGATCCGGTTACCGCCTCCACCACTAACCGCGGTCGTCTGATTTACGGCGCGCTGATCGGCCTGCTGGTCTGGCTGATCAGAAGTTTCGGCGGTTACCCGGATGGCGTGGCCTTCGCGGTGTTGCTGGCCAACATCTGCGTGCCGCTGATTGACTACTACACCCAGCCGCGCGTTTACGGCCATTTAAAGGATTAAGCGATGCTGGAGACGATTCGTAAAAATGGCGTGACGCTGGCGATCTTTGCCGCGATCACTACTGCGGCGACCGCAGTGGTTAATACCGTGACCAAACCCACGGTGGAACATCAGACTCAGCTACAGCAGAAAAACCTGCTTGACCAGGTGGTGCCGACCTCGCTCTACGACAACAACATCCAGCAGGATTGTTACGTTGTCACGGACCCGGCGTTAGGCAATGCCGCGCCCCACCATCTTTATCTGGCGCGTAACAACGGTCAGCCAGTGGCGGCCGCGCTGGAAACGACCGCGCCGGATGGCTATTCCGGTGCCATTCAGATGCTGGTCGGGGCCGATTTTCACGGTAAAGTGCTGGGTGTGCGGGTGGTGGAACATCATGAAACGCCGGGTCTGGGCGATAAAATCGAGTTGCGTATTTCGGACTGGATCAACAGCTTTAACGGCAAAGTGGTTCAGGGTCCGACAGATAAAGCCTTTGCGGTGAAAAAGGATGGCGGTGAGTTCGACCAGTTTACCGGTGCCACCATTACCCCACGCGCGGTGGTCAACGCCACCAAACGCACCGCACTGTTAATAGCAACCCTTCCGGAGAAACTCTCTTCGTTACCGGCATGTGGAGACGCAAATGAGTGAAGCTAAAAGCCTGCTGGTCGGCGGGTTGTGGAAAAATAACTCCGCCCTGGTGCAGCTGCTGGGTCTCTGCCCGCTGCTGGCCGTGACCGCCACCGCCACCAACGCCCTGGGATTAGGTCTGGCGACCACCCTGGTGCTGACTCTGACCAACAGTTTTATCTCCGCCTCACGCCGCTGGGTGCCGTCGGAGATCCGCATCCCGATTTACGTGATGATCATCGCTTCGGTGGTGAGCTGTGTGCAGATGCTGATCAACGCCTACGCCTATGGTCTGTATCAGTCGCTGGGCATCTTCATCCCGCTGATTGTGACTAACTGCATCGTGGTTGGCCGGGCCGAGGCGGTCGCCTCGAAAAGCAGCATCCCGCTGGCGGCGCTGGATGGTTTCGCCATCGGTATGGGTGCCACCTGTGCCATGGTGGTGCTGGGATCGATGCGTGAAATCATCGGCAGCGGCACGCTGTTTAACGGTGCCGATCAGCTGCTGGGTCCGTGGGCTAAATCGTTGCGGATTGAGGTGGTGCATTTTGACTCGCCGATGCTGCTGGCGATGCTGCCGCCCGGAGCCTTTATCGGTCTCGGCATGATGCTGGCGGGTAAATATCTGATCGACCAGAAAATGAAACAACGGGCTGCACAGCGCGCAGAAGCCGCTGCCTCTGCCGCTCCACAGGGCGCGACCGGGAAAGCGGTGTGAACCAGACCAAACGTAATGAGATCCTCCGTCGGCTGCAGCAGAATAATCCGCATCCGACCACCGAGCTAAACTTCAGCTCGCCGTTTGAGCTGCTGATTGCGGTTCTGCTGTCGGCGCAGGCCACTGACGTCAGCGTTAACAAAGCCACCGCCCGGCTCTATCCGGTGGCGAATACCCCGGCCGCGATGCTGGCGCTGGGCGTTGAGGGCGTTAAGGAGTACATCAAAACTATCGGGCTGTTTAACAGCAAAGCGGAAAATGTGATTAAGACCTGCCGCATCCTGCTGGAACAGCATAACGGCGAGGTGCCGGAAGATCGTGCGGCGCTGGAAGCACTGCCCGGCGTGGGCCGTAAAACCGCCAATGTGGTGCTGAACACCGCGTTTGGCTGGCCGACTATCGCGGTCGATACCCATATCTTCCGCGTCTGCAATCGCACCCACTTTGCGCCGGGTAAAAATGTCGAGCAGGTGGAGCAGAAACTGCTGAAGGTGGTGCCGGCGGCCTATAAAGTTGATTGCCACCACTGGCTGATCCTGCATGGCCGCTATACCTGCGTGGCGCGAAAACCGCGCTGTGGTGCCTGTCTGATTGAAGACCTGTGTGAGTATCCCGATAAGGTTGATTAATTTTCATTCTGACCCGCTACGGCGGGTCTTTTTATTTAGCGCCCCACCTGCCAGCGCCAATGACGACAGTTAAACATCGTTGCTGCCCCATGATTTCCCCTTTTTTCCGGGGTAAATATCGCCCCGAAGATACCTGCACAATTTGTCGGGTTGTTACATTGATGTTGATGATGGAAAATCGCCGACCCCGACGATAAGAAAAAGTTATGACACGGTGCGTAAAGTAATGAGCAAAAGCCCTTCCAGCGGGAGGCAGGCGATGCGCCTGTTTCTGGCCCGATTCTGGCCCCATCCGCTGGCGGTGAGTAAAAAGCATGTGATGATCGCTAGCCTCGGTGCTGGTATCGGATTGATCCTGACCAGTCTGCTGAGTCACTGGGTGCTGGGCGAGCTGAACCTGTGGTTTGTCGCGCCGGTGGGTGCATCGGCGGTATTGCTGTTTGGCGTACCGGCCAGTCCGCTGGCGCAGCCGTGGGCAATCGTCGGCGGCAATACGCTGTCGGCGCTGGCTGGCGTGACGATCGGTCAGCTGATCCCCAATCCGGCGATTGCCTGTGGCGTCGCCGCCTGCATGGCGATCCTGCTGATGTTTCAGCTACGCTGCCTGCATCCGCCGGGCGGCGCTGTCGCCCTGACCGCCATTCTGGGCGGACCCACAGTGAATCAACTCGGCTATCATTTTGTCCTGACGCCGGTGCTGCTCAACTCCCTGACCCTGGCGCTGCTGGCTATCCTGTTCAACAACCTTGCCGGGCGGCGCTATCCCCATCCGCTGGCACCGGAAGAGGTGAAACCGTCTCCGGTTGAGATACCGGTGCCGCTGACGCGCGCGGATCTGCATCAGGCGCTGGAAGGCGGCGAACTGCTGGATATCGACGAGGACGATCTGCAGGCGCTGTTGCAGCGTGCCGAACAGATTGCCCAGCGTCGTCAGACCGCCAAAGCGTGAGACGCCGCGGCCGGTAATGCTGACGGCCAGACCCTGAATATGATCCGACCCACAGTTTTGCTCAGCCAAAGCGAAGCGCCGGTCCAATAACATATTGATAACAATGATGCCCAGGCCGGACGCCCAGTGTCCCCTGGGCGATTGCCCATAGAGCCCGCCTTTTCAGCGCCCTACACTTTGCTCTTCTCTACGCAGCCGCGAGGAAGACCGATGGATAGCGCCCTGTCACCGCATCACGATGAGCTGATCGCCTCCGCCATCAAAAAGTTTTTTACCCGCATCATTCCGATGCTGGCCGTTATGCTGATCATTAACCAGATTGACCGTGCCAACATTGGCTTTATCAAGGCAGAGCTTCACACCGACGCCGGGATCAGCGCGGCCGCCTTCGGCCTGGGTGCCGGGCTATTTTTTATCGGTTACGCGCTGTTTGAGGTGCCGAGTAACCTGATGATGAAGCGTTATGGTGCCCGGGTCTGGCTGACCCGCATCATGATCACCTGGGGTATGGTGGTGGTGCTGACCGGCTTTATCACTTCTCCGCTGCATTTCTACCTGTTGCGCTTTTTACTGGGCGTTGCCGAAGCGGGCTTTTTCCCTGGCGTGCTGTTCTATTTTCGCCAGTGGGTGCCCAATGCCTGGCGCGGCCGGGCCACTGCGATGGTACTGAGCGCAACCGCCGGGGCATTTCTGTTTTCCGGCCCGATCACCGGCGCAATCCTGATGCTGCATAATTTTCTCGGTATCGCCGGCTGGAAATGGGTGATGTTCCTCGAAGGTGGTGCCTCGGTGCTGGTGGGGATCGTGGCCGCCTGGGTGCTGGTTTCGCGGCCCGCCGATGCCCGCTGGCTGAGCGAGCCGGAAAAGCAGGCGCTGGCACAGCAGCTGCACAATGAAGAAGCCCATCGTGATCGGCTTAACCAGCAGCCGGGCCGGATGTCACTGCTGCGTAACCGTAGCCTGCTGTTCTTCTGCGCCATTTTCTTCACCATGACCATGACCGGCTACACGCTGGTGTTCTGGCTACCGCAAATTATTCAGCGTATTCAGGGCTTCAGCAGCTTTGGCATCGGCATTCTGACCGCCGTTCCCTGGCTGTGCGCGATTGTCGCCATCAATCTGCTGAGCCGTTTTTCAGACCGCCATCGCGATAAGCTGGATAAAGCGCTGGGTGTCGCGATGCTGGTGGCCGCCTGCGGTACCTTTATGGCGACGCTGGGATCGCCGTGGTTTGGTTTTCTGGCGATGATCGTCGCCTGCATCGGCTCGAAAGTCAGCGCCACCTTCTTCTGGCTCATGCCACAGGGTGAACTGCCCGCATCGATTGTCGCCCCGGGAATTGCGCTGGTGAACTCCATCGGCAATCTTGGCGGTTTTTTCGCGCCGACGGTGTTCGGCTATCTGGAAATGAAGACCGGCTCGACCACCGGCGGCCTTTATGCACTGACCAGCGTGTCGCTGCTGACCGGTCTGTGGCTGCTGCTGCGCCGTAAACCCACCCCGTCTTCCCTTGTACCTATGGAGAATCAACATGTCAGCCAGTCCAGTGATTAAAACTATGCGGGTGGTGCCGGTCGCCGGCTATGACAGCATGCTGCTGAATATTGGCGGCGCGCATAACTGCTATTTCACCCGCATTCTGGTGATTATGACCGACTCCGCCGGCCGCACCGGCGTCGGCGAAAGCCCCTGCCACGCCTCGACGCTGGCGCTGCTGGAGCGCTTCCGGCCACAGATTGAGGGCAGCGATCTGCTGCGGCTCAACGCAACGATTTCGACGCTGTTTGCCAGCGATGCGCGACACCAGCAGAGCGCACATACCAATGACATTCACATTCCGCAGATGAACCCGGAGAAGTTCTACAATGCCGCTGCGGCGATTGAAGCAGCGCTGCTTGACCTGCTGGGACAGCATCTCGATTTGCCGGTCGCCGAGCTGCTGGCCAGCGGCAAACAGCGCGATCGGGTGCCGGTGCTGGGCTACCTGTTTTATATTGCCGACCGTAAACTGACCACCATGAATTATCAGGCGGGTCCGGCTGGTAGCGATGGCTGGCTGCAACTGCGCCATGAAAAAGCGATGGATGCTGCTGCCGTGGTGCGACTGGCGGAGGCTGCGACGGATCGTTACGGTTTCCGTGATTTCAAGCTTAAGGGCGGCGTGCACCACGCAGAGGTGGAAGTTGAAACCGTTAATGCCCTGCTGGCACGCTTTCCCGATGCGCGGGTCACGGTGGACCCCAACGCCAGTTGGTCACTGGATGACGCGATTTACTATGGACGCCAGCTGGCGGGTCGCATTCCTTATCTGGAAGATCCCTGCGGCGCGGAGAACGGCTATTCCGGCCGCGAGACGCTGGCAGAATTTAAGCGCGCCACCGGCATTCCGGTCGCCACCAACATGATTGCCAATGACTGGCGTCAGTTGCAGCATGCCTTACAGCTTAATGCCATCGATATTCCGCTGGCCGATCCGCACTTCTGGACGATGCGGAATGCGCATACCGTGGCGCAGCTGTGCCACGAATGGGGCCTGACCACCGGCTGTCACTCGAATAACCATTTTGATGTGTCGCTGGCGATGGTGGCGCACCTGGGAGCGGCTGCGCCTGGCGATCGGCTGACCGCCTTCGATACGCACTGGATCTGGCAGGATGGACAGCAGCTGACGCAGCAGGCACCCCAGATTCGCGACGGCTATCTGGAACTGCCTGAGGGGCCAGGACTGGGTATTACGTTAGATATGTCGAAGGTTGAAGCGGCACATGCTCTCTACAATGCACTGCCGGATAAGAACCGTAACGATGCAATCGGCATGCAGTTCCTGATTAATAACTGGCGCTTTGATGCCAGACGCCCGGCGCTGTTACGCGATTAATCGCGCAGCCGGTGACACTGTCACCGGCTGCTGGCGGTCAGCGCTGCGCCAGCGCGGCCTGCATCCAGGCGACCACCAGCGGTGAGGTCTTCTGTTGCAGCGCGGCCCGCTCTGACTGAAACAGCGTGGCGACAAAAAACGGGTGATCGTCCAGCTCAACACCGCGTACATCACCGTCTGAGTCCCAGGCGGTGATAGCCAGCGTCCTGCCGGCCAGCGCTGCGCTGAAGTCCGGGTTAACGCCAAAGTTACAATGGTAACCCTCATCGCTGTTCAGCGTGCCGTAGGCCCTGGCAATACGCGAACCGGCGGCAAATCTGACCGCGCCGCGCTGCTCCACCAGCGAACAGCTCAGTGGCGCTATCACCATCCGTCCGCTCTGGTCGGTCTCCGCATGTGCCGCATCCTGCCAGTCGAGCACGTTGCGGGCATACTCAATCACCGCATACTGAAACCCGCCGCAGGAGCCGAGAAAAGGTTTGCCCTGTTCCCGCGCCATACGAATGGTGGCAAACACACCGGCATCATGGCGATAAGGGCTGCCTGGCACCACCCAGATCGCCTCACGCTGTTGCAGCTGGCTGAGATCGCCCAGTTGTTCAGTGGCAATCCACTCTGCGTCAACGGTGATATTCAGCTCAGCGGCGGCACGTTCTATTGCCAGCGGAATCGCCTGATGGGCGACGGCGTCAGCACGGTAATCGCCGACCAGAGATAAACGTAAAGGGGAAGACATAAACCATCCTCATGAGGGGAAAGAATGAGGTTACAGGAATGTTAATTTGCTGTCGAGCGAGGCCGGACGCGCCGTGAATTTGTGCCCTCTGCACCCTACCGAACCGGGCATCTGATTCCGGACTGTCAGACCGCGCAGGCAATTTTTATGCTTCGATTGTCGTCTGCTGCCGTTTTTTGCTGCGCAGATTTTCAGCACGCAAACGGTTTCTTCTTTTTCTTCCTGAATTAAATCATCTATTTGTGCGCAGGATCGTCATTTGTTCACTTTTAGTGCAAAGCGGGCAGATAAATGACGGATATTTCGCCGCTTCGCCTGGAATATAGTCGCTGACTGACGAATAGTGCTGGATAGTTATTATTCAACAAACTATTAATCTGCATAATCCTCTATTAGCAGTTAATATCAATATTATCCAGCCACTGGCTCGCATCCACAGCATTTATACTGCTATAATCGACACTTGCCATATTTAAATCCGATTAACAGTTTGTTATAAGTTTTTTAACCCGACAATATCAGGCTAAACCAGTGGTCAGAAAATTCTTGCCCTGTCGCGCTTAATCAGCCAAATTAGTCGCCGCTTTTCCCTTCTAATAACAATCTTGCGCATGGACAACTCACATGACGCGGACTTAATTCCTGTCCCGAAACAGGGTGTGATAAAACTGAGGTACATGTGTCAACTGCAAACAAACACACTGATGAGACAGTCAGTCTCAATGCGTTTAAACAGCCAAAGGCGTTCTACTTAATCTTCTCGATTGAGCTGTGGGAACGTTTTGGTTTCTATGGCCTGCAGGCCATCATGGCGGTTTACCTGGTGAAACAGCTGGGGATGTCCGAATCAGACTCCATCACGCTGTTCTCCTCGTTCAGCGCACTGGTCTACGGACTGGTGGCGATTGGTGGCTGGCTCGGCGATAAGGTGCTGGGTACCAAACGCGTGATTGTGCTGGGCGTGCTGGTGCTGGCGCTGGGTTATGCGCTGGTGGCCTTCTCCGGTCACAACGTCAGCATTGTCTATATCGGTATGGCGACCATCGCCGTCGGTAGCGGCCTGTTTAAAGCGAACCCGTCTTCGCTGCTGTCAACCTGCTACGACAAAGATGACCCGCGTATCGACGGTGCTTTCACCATGTTCTATATGTCGATCAACATCGGCTCGCTGTTCTCGATGATGCTGACCCCGTGGTTAGCCGAGAAATATGGCTACAACGTGGCGTTCTCGCTGTCGGTCATTGGTCTGGTGATCACCCTGTTCAACTTCCTGTTCTGCAAGCGCATGGTCAAAGATTACGGTTCTAAACCGGATTTCGCCCCGCTGCAAATCGGTAAGCTGCTGATGACGCTGGTAGGCGTTGTGGTGCTGGTGGCACTGGCTAACTGGATGCTGCATCACCAGTCTATCGCCCGTCTGGTGCTGGCGGTGATTGCGCTGGGTATCGTGCTGGTGTTTGCCAAAGAGGCCTTTGCCCTGCAGGGTGCCGCGCGTCGTAAGATGATTGTCGCCTTCCTGCTGATGGTCGAAGCGATTCTGTTCTTTGTGCTCTACATGCAGATGCCGACTTCGCTGAACTTCTTTGCCATCCGCAACGTTGAGCACAGCATTCTTGGCATCACCTTTGCGCCGGAACAGTTCCAGGCGCTGAACCCGTTCTGGATTATGCTGGCCAGTCCGCTGCTGGCGGCGCTCTACAACAAGCTGGGCGATAAACTGCCGATGCCGCATAAGTTTGCTTTCGGCATGGTGCTCTGCTCAGGTGCGTTTCTGGTGCTGCCGGTGGGCGCGAAGTTTGCCAGCGATGCGGGTATCGTCTCGGTTAACTGGCTGATTCTGAGCTATGCGCTGCAGAGTATCGGTGAGCTGATGATCTCCGGTCTCGGCCTGGCGATGGTCGCACAGCTGGTGCCACAGCGTCTGATGGGCTTTATCATGGGCTCATGGTTCCTGACCACCGCAGGCGCGGCAGTGATTGCCGGTAAAGTGGCTAACCTGATGGCAGTGCCGGAAAACGTGACCGATCCGCTGATTTCGCTGGCCACCTATAGCCGCGTGTTCCAGCAGATTGGTATCGTGACCGCGGTCATTGCCCTGCTGATGCTGATTACAGCGCCGTTGCTTAACCGGATGACCCAGGATAACGACGCAAAAACCAAAGAGGTCGAGGCGTAAACCGTCTGACCCTTTACCCGCCGGGCACTGCCCGGCTTTTTTTTATTCCTCTCCCAGTCGCCCTCTCTCCGTTCCCTGATCGTCGTCACTGGCAATTCCGGGCCAGGCCCTTATGATGCAATGATCCCATCGCATCAAGGAGGCTGGTCATGAAACTGTTTTGCAAAGCGGGTGCCTGTTCTCTCTCACCCCACATTGTCATGCGCGAATGCGGGCTCGACTTCACGCAGGTGAATGTTGATCTGGCAAAAAAAATCACGGAACGTGGCGACGATTATTGGCAAATCAATCCCAAAGGACAGGTACCGGCGCTGCAGCTCAGCGACGGCACGGTACTGACCGAAGGCGTGGCGATTGTGCAGTATCTGGCGGACCTCAAGCCTGACCGCCATCTGCTGGCTCCGGTCGGCAGCCTGACGCGCTATCACACCGTGGAATGGCTGAGCTACATCAGCAGCGAACTGCACAAAAGTTTTACCCCGCTGTTTCGTCCGGATAGCACGGAAGAGGAAAAAAGCCGGGCGCGGACCCTGCTGACGGCTAAGTTCCGCTTTGTGGATGAGGCGCTGCGTGACAAGCAGTGGCTGATGGGGCTGCGCTTTAGCGTGGCCGATGCCTATCTGTATGTGGTGACGCGCTGGGCCAGGGCGCTCAGGCTCGATTTATCGGCCTGTACGGCGCTGGAGAGCTGGTTCAGTCGGGTGACGGCGCGGCCGGCGGTGCAGGCGGCGTTAACGGCGGAAGGCTTACACTGAGTCTGGTGCTACCTCAGCAAAAAATGAGCCGCTACGTGAACAGGGCCGATGATCCGGCCCTGCTCTGTTTTACAGCTTTTCAGCCGCGAAGTGCTGGGTCGGCGCGGCAATCGCATCCTGCGCGGCCACCAGTTGCAGTTCATACTCGCCCATCTGATGGGTTTTCAGCATCACTTCATACACTGCCGCCGTCACGTGCTCCAGCGCATCCTGTAAGCTTTTGCCGTGCAGCAGATTCACCAGCAGCAGGCCGCTGGTCAGATCGCCCACGCCAACCGGCTGCCGTACGCCAAAATCAACCAGCGGACGACTGATGTGCCAGGCATCTTCGGCGGTGACCAGCAGCATCTCAAAGCGATCGCTGCGACGGCCCGCCCGCGCCAGATGTTTTACCAGCACCACTTTTGGTCCCTGGGCGATCAGCGCCCGCGCGGCGTCTACCGCGGCATCAACGTCGGTAATGCTGCGCTCGCTCAGCATTTCCAGTTCCAGCAGATTCGGGGCGATAATATCGCTGGCCGGCATCGCCATTTTACAGTGAAATTCCGCCACGCCCGGCGCTACGATACAGCCCTTTTCAGGATGGCCCATCACCGGATCGCAGAAATACCAGGCGTCGGGATTAGCCGCTTTGACCTGGCGGACAATCTCTAAAATCTGTTCGCCCTGTTCCGCCGATCCCAGATAGCCGCTCAGCACCGCATCACAGGTCTTCAGGCGGTCGATGTCGGCGATACCTTTCACGATATCGGTCAGATGGGTGGCTGGCATCACCGTGCCGGTCCAGTGACCATATTGCGTATGGTTGGAAAACTGTACGGTGTTCAGCGGCCAGACGTTCGCGCCCATGCGGCGCATCGGAAACTCGGCAGCCGCGTTACCGGCATGACCAAAAACAACGTGCGACTGAATCGCTAAAATATTTTTCACTTGTTTGCCCTGTCCTGCCTTGCCATAAAAAAGGGCCGGAAACCGGCCCTGAAATCTTACTGCCAGTTAATCAGGCAGTAATGTTTCTTGCCGCGACGCAGCAGCGTGTAGCGATTAAACAGCTTATCGCTGTCGCTGAAGCGGTACTCCGCGTCCGACTGCTTCTCACCGTTGAGTGAGACGGCGTTTGAGCCGATCATGGTGCGAGCCTGACCGCGTGACGGCACCAGCTCCGCTTTCACCAGCGCCTGCTGCAGATCGTCCTCCGCGCTCAGGGTGATGGTCGGCATGCCATCCTGCGCCAGCTGTTCGAAATCGGCTTCGGTCATTTCGCTGATCGAACCGGAGAACAGGCTGGCGGTAATCCGTTTCGCGGCGGCCAGACCTTCCTCACCGTGCACCAGGCGGGTGACCTGCTCGGCCAGTACATACTGCGCACGTGGCGCGGTACCGCTGTTTTTGTCTTCTTCTTCCAGCGCATTGATCTCTTCAATGCTCATGAAGGTAAAGAACTTCAGGAACCGGTAAACATCGGCATCTGCGGTGTTGATCCAGAACTGGTAGAACTTATAAGGACTGGTTTTCTTCGCATCCAGCCAGACCGCGCCGCCTTCGGTTTTACCGAATTTAGTGCCGTCAGACTTGGTGATCAGCGGAACCGTCAGGCCAAACACCTGATTCTGATGCAGACGACGGGTCAGATCGATACCGGAGGTGATGTTGCCCCACTGATCGGAGCCGCCAATCTGCAGCGAGACGCCGTGACGCTCATTGAGGCAGGCGAAATCGTAGCCCTGCAGCAGATTATAGGAAAACTCAGTGAAGGAGATGCCCTGATCGTCACGGTTCAGACGCTGCTTCACCGCTTCTTTATTGATCATCTGGTTCACTGAGAAGTGCTTACCAATATCACGCAGGAAGGTCAGCACATTCATGCTGCCAAACCAGTCATAGTTATTGGCGGCGATAGCGCTGTTGCTACCGCAATCGAAATCAAGGAATGGCGCCACCTGCTGGCGGATCTTTTCAACCCATTCGTTGACGGTTTCGCTGGTATTGAGTTTACGCTCTGCTGCTTTAAAGCTGGGGTCGCCAATCAGGCCGGTAGCACCGCCAACCAGCGCGACCGGCTTGTGTCCGGCATCCTGAAAACGCTTCAGGCAGAGCAGCGGTACCAGATGGCCCAAATGCAAGCTGTCAGCAGTGGGATCAAAGCCGCAATAGAGCGAAATTGGCCCCTGCGCCAGTTTCTCTGTTAACGCGTCTTCATCCGTCACCTGGGCGATCAGGCCCCTCTCTTGCAATTGTTGTATCAGGTTACTGCTGGTCATCACTGACTCCAAATTGATCAGACTGCACCTATGCTGGTACACAGCTTTCCGCTGAGTTGCGGAATCGAAAAAAATGAGGGCTATAGCATAAAGCGCTGACGCCTTCTGTGCCAGCGCTGAAAGGCGGGAATCTTACCGATTCAGGGTGCCAGTCGGTCGATTTTCCAGCCGTCGTGATCGCGCTGATAGAGGAAACGATCGTGCAGGCGATGTTCGCCCCCCTGCCAGAACTCCACCGTATGAAATTTCACCCGGTAGCCGCCCCAGAAACTGGGCAGCGGGATCTCGCCCTGCTGGAACTTCTGCTTAAGCTCAAGGAACTTGCCTTCCAGTATGCCGCGCGCGGAGATGCGACTCGACTGCTTCGACACCCAGGCACCAATCTGGCTGTCACGCGGACGGCTGTGGAAGTACTTCAGCACCTCCAGCGGCGACAGCTTCTCGATCTCACCCAGCACCAGCACCTGACGCTCCAGAAAGTGCCACGGGAAATGCAGCGAAATACGCGGGTTGTGCGCCAACTGCAAGGCCTTACGGCTGCCCAGATTGGTATAGAACACCATGCCCTGCGCATCAAAATGCTTCAGCAGAACGATGCGTTGCCACGGCTGCCCCTCTTCATCCACCGTCGCCACGGTCATCGCCGTCGGATCGGGCAGCTTCGCTTCGCAGGCCTGGCTCAGCCACTGTTCAAACAGCACGATAGGATCGTCCGGCAGATCCTTACGGCGTAGCCCGCCGCGGGTATATTCACGCCGCAGGTGGGCAATGGTGTGTAGCGTATCGCTGTCGCTCATAATGTTCGCTCATTCAGATAAACAGTCAGCTGGCGGGTTGCAGCTCACAATCATTAACGACAATTTTATCGTTACGTTCGATAAACGCGCCGTTTCCTTTGGACCAGAAGACATAGTTGCCGTCGCTGTAGCGGGCACCCGAGGCGGATACCGTCTGTTTTAGCGTCAGCGGCTGACCATCCATAATAAAGCTGACCTGCTGCTGTGCTTCATCAAGGGTGACGGTCAGCGGCAAGGTACCGCAGCGGTAGTGCAGGGTCTGGGGCGCCGGTGGCTGTTTATGCATCAGGCTACAGCCCGACAGCAGCAGCGCAGCGGCAACGGTTAATCCTTTCAACATAAGCGGGTCTCCTTCACGAGTGAAGCTGGCATTATAAGAAGGATTTGACGTGAAGTAAGTGGGAATCAACGCCAATCTGGCCGACAGCTGAGATTGAGGTGCTTTATTGCGGTTTATCAGCCGGTTGTCTGAATGCACGCGCGGCTTAATCAGGCTACGCTCTATAGATCTGAAGCGAGGGAGACAAAAATGAAATTTGATAACGAAGATGCGTTCAAACTGGCAGTCGCGTTTATGAACCACAAAGAGAACGCCACCATAGCCAGTAGCTACTTTAAAACCTTTATCGACACCTACCAGAAATTCGATCGCTGGCTGAGCGCCTCCGATCCGATCAATGCGATGAAAGCCGAGAAAGCGGCCGCCAAAGCCGGGGAAGACTCGCTCCTCTGATCGGCCCTGCCGATCGGCGCACCCAGTTGATCAGCACGGTTATCAGCCCTGTCCGACCCGGTAGCGGCTCACTCTGCCGGGTCATCAATCTCCGCGATCAGGCTGGCATCCTGATGATGAATATTCCCCACCGCCTGGCTCACCGGGTGCCAGGCAAACGCCTGCTCCGGTAACGCCGCCTGCTGCGCAATCTCAACCGCCCGTTCTGGCGTCGTCTCCGCACTTAGCCACTCAGTTACTGCGCTGGCTTCCAGCACCAGCGGCCGCCGATCGTGAATATCAACCATCCCCTTATCGCTGGCGGCAGTCACAATCACAAATCCCTCTTTGCCGTGCTCGCGGTCATAAGGCGCTTTGCCGATAGCGGCGAAGAACAGCGGTTGCTGGTGACGATGGTAGATAAACCACGGCTGCTTCTGCTTGCCCTGTTTTTTCCATTCGTACCAGCCATCGGCTGGCACGATAGCGCGACCCTGTGCCCACAACGGTTTAAACATCCGTCCCTGCGCCGCGGTTTCGCTGCGCGCATTGATCAACGGGGCCTTGTGCCACCAGTCGGGACCGTAACCCCACAGCACCGGATCAAGATGCAGCTGGTTATCGTGCTGGTTAAGCAACAGCACCCGGGTACCGGGCGCCACGTTGTAGCGGCCGATCGGTTGCGGGTCGTAAATAATTTCATCTTCCGGGATCCCCAGCGCATCGAAATAGTCATTCCGGCTGCTGTACTGCGCAAAGCGTCCACACATAAGCACCTCCATGCTTAAGCATAGCTGACGCCGACGGCACCACCAGGACGGTGGCAGTGAGATTAATTTTACTGGTCTGACCTTTTTACTGCGGATTATTTGCGTACCCTTTAACCAGGCGGACAAATAACCTGCCCGACTGCTTTCATTGGCAATAAATGCTATATCCGGCGCACAGGTGGACGATTATTCCCCTGCACGCGCCTTTCTGGCCAAAAATTAGCCAACGAAGCGCTACAGAGCCAGCAAAATTTATAAAGGCGTCTATGCTGTATACGTCTGGATTTACTTCAAGGAGATGAAAAAATGAAAATGAAATCCCTCTCGGCTGTCGCTTTGGTGGCCCTTTGTTTAGGCACCCTGGCGGGCTGCGCATCTAATCAATCGATTAAGACTACCGATGGCCGCACTATTGTTACCGATGGCAAGCCACAAATTGATGATGATACCGGACTGGTCTCATATCGCGATGCTCAGACCGGTAAAACCGAGCAAATCAATCGCAATGAAATTAGTAACATGAGTGAACTCGACAACTAATTATAAGGTGAATACGATGAAAAAAGCGCTGATTTTACCTCTTGCTGCATTGATTGGTATGACCGTATTAACCGGTTGCACCCGTACCAGCTACGCAATCCACACCAATGATGGACGCACCAT
Source organism: Pantoea brenneri (assembly GCF_038594305.1). Taxonomy (NCBI): domain Bacteria; kingdom Pseudomonadati; phylum Pseudomonadota; class Gammaproteobacteria; order Enterobacterales; family Erwiniaceae; genus Pantoea; species Pantoea brenneri. The sequence goes on from NZ_JBCGBG010000001.1 coordinate 1,303,240, forward strand.
TATTAGTGATGGCAAACCTTCTGAGTCAGATGCTGGTCTGCTGGCATATAAAGATGCCAACGGCGTTAAGCAGCAAATTAATAAAGCTGACGTTAAAGCAGTTTCTGAAGTGCCAAATAAATAATTACGGATATTCCGTTATAAAGCCGCCGCATGGCGGCTTTATTTTTGCTTTTTTTTAGCTGAAACGTTAATCGCGGCCTGTGCTGCAGTGCGCCCTTAACACCGCCGCCCTTCAGCTGTGTCGGGCTGTCCGGTGCTACTGCCGCGCTTTATTCCGCCCCTTCGCTTATCTGAATTTCAGGCTCATCCAGCTTTTGTTACCGCTATTATGTGTACCCCGAGTGGCGTCAAAAATAGTAATGCGTAACGTTTTATCGCGATATCAGTAAGTTAACCGGATAGGAAAAAGTTCATTTTATTTGCTGATGACTTTAATAGCGTCTGCCTTAGGGGATTCCACTTTCGTTTAAGCTGCCTTTAACTAGAATAATTATTGTGTTATTTACATTTTCACTCAGGAGGTTACCCATGGTATTTCACGATAAATCAACCGGTCATATGATTCTTGGTGAAGCCGCCATTAACCTGGCGTTTGAACAACAGGATATTACGCTGGTATCACTGATTCGACAGTTGGGTGAGATGGCTGAAAATGAGCGTAACGACGATCGCGTGGCGCAAATTGCTGATGCGCGCAACTGGCTGAAAAGTTTTATCAATGCTTCAACCCGCGATCGGGCCGAGCTGAACTGGCTGGTGGTGACCGGACAGGAACCGGTTGAACTTAAAAACTATCGTTAATCCTTCCTCTCCGGCTGACAGTTCTGCCGAGGGCACCTTCTCCGGTGCCCGTATCGCCCCGCTGCCCGCCTTTTATTACCGCGTCATGCTGCTTCAGACAAGCCAGCTGAAAAGCGAATCCTGTGCTCTGCGGCGTGCCGGGCAACGGCAGGCTGACCTGTCCGGGCCGACTGTGGCGCTATCCAGTTCGCCTATTCAGTCAGTGGCTCGCCGTTTTCGGTTACGCTCTGATGCGACGGATGTTGTGTCGCATGGGTTTCGAACCCGCCACGGGCGGCAAAAACGGAACAGCCGATAGCGGCCACCAGGGTCAGTAAGATTGAGGTTTTCACGAAACAGGCCTTAATTTTCTACGCAGGATAATGGAGCAGAAAAGCCTGGCACACAATAAGCGGTTCGGAAAGCGCACCGCAGAATTTCTCTGACTGAAAAGCGCGGGGCTAATGGAGTTTACGCGCCAGAATGCGAATCGCTTTCCGACAGGATAAGCGCGTATTACGGTCAGGTGAACGGACGCGCAAACTGTGCAGCGCAGTGATGATCTCATGAACACTCAGCACTTCATCGGGCCTGATCAGGCGTGAGACCACTTTTCCTATCAGGGCGCGAATTTCATCATTAATCGTCAGGTCGTCGTCTGTCACTGCTCGCTCCCGGGCATCTGGCGGGCGGCGATTGTCCCGCCGCGGGTTATGATCGTTGCCATCGCGTTTCTCTTGTTCGCTGTGGGTTACCTCTGTCCGTTTACCGATAAATTTAGGAAGCGCTCGCCTCCTAATTAGCTAAATTTTAACCCAGCACTTTTAATGCCAGGGCAAGGGTCTGTTGTTCGTCTGCCACATCGCTGACCTTGCCCGCCACCCGCATCCCATAGGCAATGCAGAGGATCAGTCCGGCAGCCGACTCAACATCCAGCGTGGCGGAGACAGAGCCATCCTGCTGTCCCTGCTCCAGCAGCGAAACCAGAAAGCACTGATTACGCACCACCACCTGATTGATGCGGAGCGCCAGCGCCTCATCCAGCGTCTGCAATTCAATCGCGCTGGCGACCACCAGACAGCCGCGTCGCCCTTCAACGGCACGCGCGGAATCGAGATAAAACTGCAGCAGTTCCGCTATTTTTGCCCGTCCGCTGGTACAGGGCAGCAGCCGGCGGCGCAGCTCGGCATTACGCAGCAGCAGATAACGTTCAAACACCTGCAGAAACAGGGAGCGTTTATCTTTAAACGCCTTGTAGATGCTGCCAGCAGAGAGGTCCATCGCCTCGCCCAGCTCGCTCAGTGATGCCGCGTGATACCCTTTTTGCCGAAAAACAATCATGGCGTGGTCCAGAGCCTGTTCAATATCAAACTCTCTGGGGCGGCCCCGTTCTTTGTTTTTATGCGCTGTGGCTATCGTGATCATCATTACCGGCCAGGGGGAAAGGTGCTCCCGTAAAAATCAACAGGGGATTGTATCCCAGCCGCTGATAATAAGTATACCGCGCTGATACTTTATCTTCAGGCACGGGTTCGGCTGCGTGACAATTTAATCGCCTTAATGGTTAACGATGCTACTCAATTTATGCTTTTTAGTGAGAACCTATTTTCCCGGCATCAGAACAATCCCGCCGCTTATTTATCCGGCAATAATGCTGCCTCGGCGTGACGTTCGGCCTTTTGCTGGCGGCGTTTCTCGCTATTTATTTTGATCAGCCACAGCGTAAATTGTTTAATAAGCAAGCTGGCATGGCTTTCATTATCCGCAAAGCAGATAAATAGCTGAGATTTTATATTATTGCTCTCATCGACTGCATAAATTTCATATTCCTCTTCGCGACGGTTTTTTACTATCGCGGTGAAATGTATGGCCGGCCACTGATTAATTCTGTTTTCAAATTGTCTAAAATTCATCACATTTACCTAAATATTTTATCAATACACCCGACCAGCTAACAACTGGTCGGGCCAGGTAAAGGATAACGGCCCGATAATTTCACTGCGTGATAAAAAAAGCTTTTATCCGGAAATCATTATGCTACGGCGGCAGTAAAAACAGCGGGCGCTTATTTCACTCTCGCGACCGGTAAATCGGTCAGACGGGTAGTGTAAGCGGGCGACAGCATCTCGCGTTTCATCGCCCACTCTTTATGGATGCCCTGCCCGGCAAACCACAGCTTTCCCCGGCCTTTCTGGTTGATGCGGTCAACCAGCTGCATCAGCACCTCGCTGTCAGCGCGCGGTGGCATCTCATCGAACAGATTAAGCTGGGCTACGCCCTGACTGAAAAAATCGCCCAGCAGGACACCGGCTTTCATATAGCGGTGGCCCTCTATCCAGATATTATCCAGGCACGCCATGGCGACGCGGATAATGTCACGCGTGTCATGGGTTGGGGTCAGCAGCTGACCGGTAGACTGATTGCCATAGAAAGTTTCGTTGACCGCATGCGGACTGGTTCGCACAAACACCCCGACCTGACGGCAATATTGTTTCTCCCGCCGCAGTTTTTCTGCCGCCCGTTCGGCATAGGCGCAGATGGCCTGCCGCATCTGATTGTAATCGGAGATACGGCTGCCAAACGATCGCGAACAGATGATCTGCTGCTTCACCGGAGTGAACTCTTCCATTTCCAGGCAAGGCTCGCCGCGCAGCTCCCTGACCGTACGCTCCAGCACCACATTAAAATGCTTGCGAATGGTCGGAGTACTCTGGGCAGCCAGATCCTGCGCGGTCTCGATCCCCATCGCATTCAGCCGTTTCGCGATGCGGCGACCTACGCCCCACACCTCGGCGACATCAATCAACGCCAGCAGCTTTTTCTGCCGCTCAGGATCGGACAGATCGACGATGCCGCCGGTTTTGCTCCACTTCTTGGCGGCAAAATTAGCCAGCTTCGCCAGGGTTTTGGTCTGGGCAATGCCGACGCCGACGGTCAGATGCGTCTCTTTCAGCACCCGTTGGCGGACCTGGCGGGCAAAGGTTTCCAGCGCCGTACAGTTCTGCACGCCGGTCAGATTCAGAAACGCTTCGTCGATCGAGTAGATCTCAACCGAAGGTGCCATCTCTTCCAGGATGGTCATCACCCGTTGGCTCATATCGGCGTAGAGCGCATAGTTCGAGCTGAAGACCTGCACCCCATGACGCGTCAGCTCTTCACGCATTTTAAAATAGGGTGCGCCCATTTTGATGCCCACCCTTTTCGCCTCAGCGCTGCGCGCAATGACACAGCCGTCGTTATTCGACAGCACCACCACCGGCTTGCCGCGCAGATCGGGCCGGAACACCGTTTCACATGAGGCATAAAAACTGTTCACGTCGACCAGCGCGAACATGATTAATGGGTCGATTTAATAACGAAGGTCACCACACCGAACACTTCAAGCGCATCTTCCGTTTTAATGGCGATCGGCTTGAACTGGGTATTCATCGGCATCAGTTGCAGGCAGGGATGGAGCTGGAGGCGTTTAACCGTGAATTCACCGTCAACGGCGGCGACCACAATATCGCCATGGGCAGCGGTCAGCGAACTGTCGACCACCAGCATGTCACCGTCGTTAATACCCGCGTCTGTCATCGATTCACCGCTCACCCGGACAAAATAGGTGGCGCTGGGTCGCTGAACCATCAGCGCGTTTAAATCAATTCTTTGTTCGACATAATCCTGCGCCGGTGAGGGAAATCCGCAGGGTACCCGTTCGATGTACAACGGCAACGGCATAACGGCGTGCAGGTCCGCAGGTTTGATGAACTCCATAATAACACTCCTTTTCCAGATAACTGTATATAAACACAGTAATATCGAATTACCCTTTTAATCAAGCGCAACGGAAAAGGTTTAAGCGAAGGGGTTGATGACAATGCACTTTTTTTTGTGGCGTTTTTTTGCGCTGGCGTAATATTCAGCAGAAAGCGATCACTATCACCGCACAAGCTGAGCGGCGCGACTTGTTGATCGGGAATGGCGGTATAATCGCCCGGCTAATGCATTATTCTGACTTAAGGAAAATCTGACAAAGTTTGTCTGCTGCCTGCGTTGTTTGAATATCCGGCGTGGCATGGTTATTCTGCGGTGTTTAATCATGGAGGTGTTATGTCAGACGATGCGCGAATCAAACATCTTGAAGATGAAGTCCGTCAGCTAAAAGTAGAGACCACGGTATTAAAAGAGATCCTCGGCCAGCAAATTGCGCTGAATAATCTCAACTACAAAGGTAAGTTTGATGATGTGCTGGCGGCGCTGGCGAAAGAATATGCCGGACGCGGTCTGGATGAGGGCGATAACCGGGCGATCCATGACACATTACGGCAGTACATTAAATATGAGCCGCCGTCAGTAGAATAAGCGTTACCCGGCAGCCAGAGCGTTGCCGGGCTTCAGCGGCGACCCGGTGCTGAGGCCCGGTCTGCTATCCACACCTCGCCGCCTCAGGCCGCAGGTTTACACTTCGCTATCGCTTTCCAGCGCATCCTGAATCGCATCCGCCAGATTAGCAATTTCATTGGCCACCGCCTGCAGATCCCACGCCGTTTTTGAACCGGTCGCCGAGGTTGACGCACTGACTGACTCTTTAGCTACCGCCAGCGCCGCTGCCACCGCCACCGTGCGCTTGTGCTGTTCCTGCGTGATGCCGGCAGGCGGAAGCGCGAAATAGTCGTTAATCATGATCATCTCCTTCTGATAAGTAAGCGCTAAACCTTAGCCTTCTGAGGCGCAGGTGTGAAGTGAATTGTGCTGGCTTCACGGTCAGGTGAATAAGATTGCCACCGTTGTACCGCCCGCCCCTGTCCCGTCAGCGCGGTTTTACTGTCTGAACCTGTACAGGTTTTTGCGGAAAATCACCCAGACGTACAGCCTTGAGCGGAAATATTTTTTTCAGCGAATTTGATAAAGAAAAAGCGAAAAGCGCAGCGACAACAAGATAACCACTTGTATTTAAATATATTTAATAAAAATTAACCGTTAATTATTTTAAACATGCATGTGAAATACACCACCGACCAGTAAAATTTTATCGAATTTCGTTGTACAAGTTTGTCGTTATTGTATAACTTTGCGCCGTGATGTTAAGTCACTTGTAACGAAAGGTGCATTGCACCGCATCTGAAGGTGTCGTGGATTTCCACCTTCAGATGCTCTTTTTTTGCGTCGTCCGCTGACCGGACCTGAAATGGCGCATTTACCCCCCTTTTTGATGAGGCCTGATATGCAAACGACAATCAATACAGAGTCTCAGATTTCTGAATACTTCATGAACTCTGGCACTCCGGTTACCAGCGAGAAAGAAGTTATTGCAGCCGTCCATGCTGAACTCGCGCATTACAAAACCCACGTTTCCGATAAAGACATTGTGCTGGGCCTGATTCATCGCCTGGAGAGTGAGCGTGACGTGGCTAAACAGGATATTTATCGTCAGGCACTGGAACACGTTCTGCAGAATGCGTCGTCGACCAGTAACAGCTGACATCCTGTGTCTGTTGTGAGGGATCACTGATTAGCACGGATGCTTTTGCTTCCCAGAATTTGCCCCGCCTGCGGGGCTTTTTTATGCCTTTTCTTCCGGTGGTCAGCGTCATCATTCTACTGTAATCAGCCCTCATCGGCGGACCAACCGTTTATCCATTTTTCGCGGTTTTTTGCCGCTTATCCCCTCTTACTCATCCACTAATTGCTCTCGTTACGCTTTCTTTTTTCGCTATCCCTGTCCAGGCTTTTTTCTGCATCGAGTGCAAACACTGACGAGGAAAAAAATCATGTTTCTTCATTCATCAAAACTCCAGTTCCCGGTTCGCGTCGAGAAACCAGATCCAGAATTCGCCATGCTGTTACAGCAAGCCATCGGTGGCGTAGAGGGTGAAATTCGTGTGGCGATGCAATACTTTTTCCAGGCGATGGGCGCGCGTGGCGATGCCCGGATTCGGGATCTGCTGATCTCCACCGCAACCGAAGAACTCGGCCATATCGAAATGCTGGGCTATGCAGTGGCACTCAACCTTGAGGGCGCACCGCTCTCCTACCAGGAAGCCTCAGCCAAAGATCCGGTGGTTAACGCCATTCTGGGCGGCATGAACCCGCGTCATATCCTTTCATCGGGTCTGTCAGCGATGCCGGTGAACGCCAACGGTATGCCGTTCGACATGAGCCATATCTATGCTTCCGGCAACGTGGCGGCCGATATGCTGGCTAACGTCACGGCTGAAGCCACCGGCCGCGTGCTGGCGACCCGCCTGTACAATATGACGGAAGATAAAGGGATGAAGGACTTCCTGTCGTTCCTGATCGCTCGTGACACCATGCACCAGCAGCAGTGGCTGGCGGTGATTGAAGAGATGGGCGGCCTGAATGCTTCGCTGCCTATTCCAAACAGCTTCCCGCAGGAAAATGAAGCGCAGGAGCACTCTTACTACTGCCTGAACACCTCGCTGGATAAACCGCTGCCGGAAGGCCGCTGGAGCAATGGCCCGGCCTACGACGGTCACGGCCAGTTCAGTGCAAAACAGCAGCCGGAGATCCTCGGTGATGAGCCGCTGCTTGGTAACGCCCGTCCAGGCTCAGGCGCACAGCAGGAGCAGATTGACGGTGTCGCGTCACCGAAACCTTAATTGACGCCAGCGTGTCAGTCAGGGCCACAGCCGTTCCGGCGGTCCTGACTGACTGTTTTACGCTAACGGATTTTTATGGAGGAATATTCATGTCATCGACTCAACGCCCCCAACCCCCTTTTGCCGAACAGCAACAGAACTGGCCCGGTACGACCTCGGCCATGCAGCCGCAGCCCGATCATGGTGAACAAAGTTATCAGGGCTCAGGCCGGCTGGCGGGCAAAAAAGCCATTATTACCGGCGGCGATTCCGGCATCGGTCGGGCGGTCGCTATCGCGTTTGCCCGCGAAGGGGCTGATGTCCTGATCTCTTATCTTGATGAACATGAAGATGCGCAGGATACCGCCCGGCTGGTCGAAGCCGCAGGCCAGAAAGCGATTCTGGTGCCAGGCGACATTACCGAGGCAGCACACTGTTCCGCCATCGTTGAGAAAGCGGTAGAAGCGTTTGGTGAGATCAACATTCTGGTGAACAACGCGGCTTATCAGATGACGCGTGAATCGCTGGATGAAATCAGCGATGACGAGTTTGACCGGACGATGAAAACCAATCTTTACGCCCTGTTCCGCATCACCAAAGCGGCAGTGCCGCATATGCCAGCGGGTGGATCGATCATTAATACCGCGTCGATCAACGCCGACCAGCCAAAGCCGAAGCTGCTGCCCTACTCGGCGACTAAAGCGGCTATCGTCAACTTTTCCGGCAGCCTCGCCGCCATGCTGGCGGAAAAAGGCATTCGCGCCAACGCGGTAGCACCGGGCCCAATCTGGACACCGCTGATCCCGTCGACCATGCCGGTTGAGCAGGTGAAAAACTTTGGCAGCGAAGTGCCGTTGCAGCGCGCCGGTCAGCCGGCTGAACTGGCCCCGACCTATGTGATGCTGGCCAGCGATGAGGCCAGCTATATTTCGGGCGCTACGGTCGCCGTCACCGGCGGCGTGGCGATTATTTGAGGTCGCTTCCCCTTGCTGCCCGACCAGCAAGGGGAAAGCTGTCGGCTGTTACGCTATCCGCTGTTGCTGTTTCGCCCACTGGTAGAGCTGTTCCCGCGCCAGATTCTTCATTTTCACTTCGCACATGATGTCGAAATCCTGAAACGACAATGCCCAGTCATTGAGCGTGTCGTTGAAGTAGTAATCGGAGTGCGCCCGCAGTTTGCTTTTCGACACGCCCAGCTGTTGCTGATCCGGCCAGCCCTGCGGCGGAATAATCCCCTCCTGTGAAATCGAATAATGCAGTACCGGCCGGACGCCGCGCCACGAAGCGATTATCGCGGCAATCCGCGCATCGTCAGGCTGGATAAACTGATTCTCTTTCACCCAGTGATGGTGAATATCCAGCACCACCGGACAGAGCGCGGCGGCCTGCAGTACGTCATCCAGCGAACAGGATATTTCATCATTCTCTACCGTCAGCATCCGGCGCGCTTCCTCGCTCAGCTGACCAAACGAACGTTTAAAACCGTCGAATCCCGCCTTACCGTTCATATGAATATTGATTTTAAAATCCTGGAAGCGTTGGCCGTAGCCCATCAGGCAGGCGCATAGGGTGTGATATTCGACATCCTCCAGCGCGCGGCTCACCACATCCGGATTATCTGACGCCAGCACCGTATATTGCCCCGGATGAAAGGAGAGTCGGATCTGGTGCGCGCGTGCCAGTTCACCGCAGCGGGCGAACAGTGGATGAAGCTCGGGTAAAAACGCGGCAAACAGCGACGTGGCCTCCGGAACGGTATAAAGCGGCAGCAGATCGCTGCCAATACGCATCATTCTTAACGGCTCCGGTAAGGTCGCTAGCTGCTCCAGCGTCAGGTAGAGCTGGTTAAGGTTGGTAACGGATATCTCATAAATCAGTTGATTACGTTGATCGTGCGGTAAACTCAGAAACCGTTTACGCGTGGTGGCGCGGAACGGGAAAAACTGTTTGCCATCGTGGTTGAGATACTTACATGCAAAGCCTAATTTCATGTCTGCTCCTGATTTATGCTTATCAGAAGTGTAACAGGCCTCAGTCACTCAGCCAGTGGGCAGTGATTGACCAACCCGGTAACAAGGAGATTCGCTATGCAGGGTGCTGATATCCAGCGCATCGCTATTGAGGCGGCCGAGCGGCTGCCTGCCGCCGAGTCCAGCTATCCGTTTGGACCGGCACATCAGGTCTATAAAGTGTGCGGTAAGGTGTTTCTACTGCTGACCGTGCTGCGGGGGGTGCCGATCATCACCCTGAAATGCCAGCCGCAGCAGGCGGAACTGCATCGCGCCATCTATCCCTCTATTACCGCCGGTTACCATATGAATAAGCAGCACTGGATCACCGTCTACCCGGGCGACGCACTGTCAGAAGGGTTGATCCAGCAGCTGGTCGACGATTCGTATCAACAGGTGGTGAAGGGAATACCGGCCTCGCGCCGGCCGGTATGGGTTGGCTGAAGTCCCGCCAATTTATGCAGATAATCAACAGATTAGCGAGGCGACAGCCGCCTCGATTTTGCCGTTTTGCTGGCATAATCCAGCCGGCAAACTAAACTTAATGCTGTGACTAGCTAGTCCTACTTATCTAAGGAACCTGATACGAGGCCTATCTATGACACAACAGAAATACCGGGGTGGCGCAGGCAACTTTGCCAATGACCCGGACCGTGCCAGTGAAGCTGGAAGTGCCGGTGGCAAAGCCAGCGGAGGCAATTTCAAGAACGATCCTGAAAGAGCCAGGGAAGCTGGCCGCAAGGGCGGTAAAGTCAGTCGGCGCACCTCTAAGTAGATCTGAGTGAAGCGCTTTAGGATTTTGTACGCCACGGATTGGCGATTTATCTGCATAAGCCGGCCGCGTTTGTCGCCTGAAAACCCGCCGTTACGGGCGGGTGTGTCAAAAGCCGAAGCAAATCCTTAATGATGCAGCATCTCATCCACCACCTGCGCATTCATCATCTGCCAGGGATAGTAGGTCGGCCAGTTATCCATCTCCGCCAGTAAAGCTTGCTGCGAACGATTACCCATAAAAATATGGAAGTGGGCTGATTTGCGCGGTGCGATGGTGTGATCGCTGAACTGCACATATTTCGGCGCATCGCTGTTCGCCTCCTGGCATTCGAACAGGTAGCGCACCCCTTTCTTGCCCGAGGTATAGGTCAGGATCCGGTGGCCGGCATAATGGTAGCGGCAGGCGCTGACCCGATCGCCAATATGAAATTCCATCACGCCGTTTTCGATGCCGATAGTGTCGACGTTGGTCGCGTAGCCTTTACGGTAATAAGCTTTAACCTGCTGCGCCGTTTTGCTGCCATCCTGCTGCGCTTTTTTGTGCCATACCGGGTCCAGCTCGCCACTTTCTAATAGCGGATAGACCGACTGCCACAGGCCATCCCAGTCCGACAGCGGGCGATCTTTAACATCCGCATCGGCAAAGTCCCCTTCCGCCGCTTTCTGTTCCATGGCTGACAACGGTTTGCCGTGCGCATGATCGCCATGCGCCGCCACCTGATTGCTGATCAACAGCGCGCCCAGCGCCATCGCCCACTTACCTGTATGATTTGCCAACGTCGCGATCCTCAATAGAAGTTACAAAATGAAATGTTATGATATAACATTTCTAACTTCAATCAGGAAATGCACGCCGGCTGCAATTAAACCGACGCGTAGGCCGGATCGTCGTTACAGAACAGCGCCAGCTTATTGCCTGCCGGATCGCGCAGGTAAGCCACGTAAAAATTCGGGTTATAGCGTTCACGAATGCCTGGCGCGCCCTCATCTGTGCCCCCTGCCCGTAGGCCCGCCGCGTAAAGCTCGTCAACCCTTTGCCGCGTCGGCGCGCGGAATCCGGCCATGTTGCCGTTACCCGGCTGCGCGTCTGCGCCATCCCACGGCTTCGCAATGTAGACGGCACCGGGTCCGTTTTGCCGATCGGGCACCTCCGGCAGCGAAAAAATCAGCTGTTCGCCATCGGGCTCAACCAGATACCCGAGCGGCAGCAGAACTGCCCGATAAAAGTGACCGGACAGCGCCACATCATTCGCACCAATAAACAGATAGCTGAGCATACAGACCTCCGAATAGTTGCAGTTGGCCGGCAATAAGCGAAACGACAGGCTGCCGCACCGGGTGAAGGTGTTATTTTAGCCCGCCAAAAAGAAACCCGGCGAGGTGAGTTAAAGTCGCGGTTTACCCCCAGCATTGGTCAGGTTGTTCTATATTTAGTGTCGTCGAAAGTAAAATAACCGCTGGAGCATGGATTAATGTCGAAAGAAACAGAGAAGAAAGAACTGAGCCACCGCGCCCCCACCACCGGGCCGGAGTCGTCAGAACCCGGACTCGGTTCGCTGGCACCTCAGGATGGATCACATCAGCCGCCAGCCGAACCGACGCCTCCCGGCAAACAACCGACCGCGCCAGGTAGCCTGAAAGCCCCGCAGACCCATAACGCTAAACTCGACCAGCTCAATGCCAGCCGTAAAAACGGCACCAACAGCCCGCTTACCACCAACCAGGGAACCCGTATTGCGAACGATCAGAATTCGCTGCGTGCCGGTTCGCGTGGGCCAACCCTGCTGGAAGACTTTATTATGCGTGAGAAGATCACGCATTTTGACCATGAACGTATCCCGGAGCGCATCGTGCATGCGCGCGGCTCAGCGGCGCACGGCTATTTTCAGCCCTACCGCTCGTTAAAAGATCTGACTAAAGCGCAGTTCCTCAGCGATCCGAATCAGGTGACGCCGGTTTTCGTGCGTTTCTCCACGGTACAGGGCGGCGCCGGTTCCGCTGATACGGTGCGTGATATTCGCGGTTTCGCCACCAAGTTTTATACCGAAGAGGGCGTCTTCGACCTGGTCGGCAACAACACCCCGGTGTTCTTTATTCAGGATGCGCATAAATTCCCTGACTTCGTGCACGCGGTGAAGCCTGAACCCCACAACGAAATCCCGCAGGGCCAGAGCGCCCACGATACCTTCTGGGATTACGTCTCTCTCCAGCCGGAAACCATGCACAACGTCATCTGGGCGATGTCCGATCGCGGCATTCCGCGCAGCTATCGCACCATGGAAGGGTTTGGTATTCACACCTTCCGCCTGATTAATGCTGCAGGCAAAGCGACCTTTGTCCGCTTCCACTGGAAGCCGGTGGCAGGCAAAGCCTCGCTGCTGTGGGATGAGTCGCAGAAACTGACCGGCCGCGATCCCGATTTCCATCGTCGCGACCTGTGGGAAGCGATTGAAGCGGGTGACTTCCCGGAATATGAACTGGGCCTGCAGCTGATCCCGGAAGAGGATGAATTCAAATTCGATTTCGATATTCTGGACGCCACCAAACTGATCCCGGAAGAGCTGGTACCGGTTGAAATCGTGGGTAAGATGGTGCTTAACCGCAACCCGGATAACTTCTTCGCAGAAACCGAGCAGGTAGCATTCCACCCAGGCCACATCGTGCCGGGCCTCGATTTTTCCAACGATCCGCTGCTGCAGGGCCGTCTGTTCTCCTATACCGATACCCAGATCAGCCGCCTCGGTGGTCCGAACTTCCATGAGATCCCGATCAACCGTCCAACCTGTCCGTACCATAACTTCCAGCGTCAGGGGATGCACCGTCAGGATATCGACACTAACCCGGCCAACTACGAGCCGAACTCGATCAACGATAACTGGCCACGTGAAACCCCGCCAGCCGCTGAAGGTGGCGGTTTTGAAAGCTACCAGGAGCGCGTTGAGGGCCACAAAGTGCGCGAGCGCAGCCCATCATTCGGTGAGTATTATGCTCAGCCGCGCCTGTTCTGGATGAGCCAGACGCCGGTCGAACAGCAGCATATTATCGGCGCTTACTCGTTCGAGCTGAGTAAAGTGGCGCGGGCCTATATTCGTGAGCGGGTGGTCGATCATCTGGCGCGGATTGACCTCGGTCTGGCGAAAGGCGTGGCGGATAATCTCGGTATCGCCCTGACCGCCGATCAGCTGAATATCCAGCCGCCAAAAGCGGTTAACGGCCTGACCAAAGATGACAGCCTGAGTCTCTACGCCATCCCGGATGGCGAGATCAAGGGCCGTCAGGTAGCGTTACTGGTCAGCGATGGCGTGAAGGCGGCAGATGTGCTGTCAATTCTGCAGGAACTGAAAGCGGTCGGTGTTCACACCAAACTGCTGGCCGCACACATGGGCCAGGTACGCGCCGATGATGGTTCGGTGCTGCCGATTGATGCCACCTTCGCCGGTCTGCCGTCACTGACCTTTGACGCCGTTATCGTGCCGGATGGCAACATCGACGCCCTGCTGCTGAGCGGTGATGCGCGTTACTTCCTGCTGGAAGCCTACAAGCATCTGAAAGTTATTGGTCTGTCAGGCGATGCACGTCGCTTCAAGGCGCAGTTCAGTCTGGGCGAAACCGAACAGGAAGAAGGCATTGTTGAGGGTGACAAAGCAGAAAACGCCCTGATGGCGGACTTCATCCAGGCGATGAAAGCACACCGCGTCTGGTCACGCAGCCAGAAAGCGCTGTCAGTACCGGCCTGACGATCGCGACGTGCTATTGCGCGTCAGATCTGCAGTAAAAAACCGCCTCCCGGGGCGGTTTTTTTACTGCTCGACCCGGTTGGCAAGCGGCGCTGCTGCAGCCAGAGATGCGCCGATCATTTCGTCTTTTTGACCCGGTTTTCACGGAACAGTAAGGTGACGACACCGAATATCCCGCCGGTCAGAAAACCATATTCGAGATCGGCGGCATCCTTACGGATATCCTGCAGCCTGATCAGCGCCCTTTCCGCATCTGGCGCAATAATTCCCTCAAACTGTTTCTGATAGCCGTCAGCCTTAAGCCGTTCGGCTGCCGCGCTGTCCTTCCGGTCGGCAGCCACCAGCTGACGGCCTTTCCTGAAAAAGAAAAATTCGGGCATGCTGAGTTCCTTTGCAGTCACGATTTGAAGCTTCAACATAACCGCAATCGGACGCTGCGCCCAGCGGAAACTCAGGCCTGGGCAGCCAGGCAAAGCGACATTGATCAGACGCCGGCTTATCCGCGCTGGCCGTCGCCTGCTTGTATTCTGTTATCGGTGGCAACGGGTCGTCCTGGTAAATGCACTAAAGCGCAATAGCGAGAAAAACAGGCGGTTGCGCCAGCGAGATGGATTCAGGCTCACGGACAACGAATGTGCCTCGCGGACGGCTGCCTCGCACGGGAGCCGGGTCGAATGCGGGTCGGGTTTGTGGCGCGGCTCTTTACCTCTTCCGTGTCATGAGTCAGCAACGGCAGATGAGGCTGGATGACAAACGTTAAAGGATGGACCAACCGTACCGATACTGTTTCAATAACTGATTAGAACGCGTGAAAACAGCCAGGAAGGGTCGATGGCACGAAGAAGAGAGCTCAAAGGAATTAGCCATTCTCTGAATAGTAGTTTTGTCAGTCGAAACAACGATTACAATGGTTTCTGGGCTATAGGCCGGTTAAAACGCTTTGCTATTAACCAGGGACTTAAATCCGTGACGTTTACCTTTCCCATGCCTGCAAGCGGTGCAAATTTTGATCTGATAAATGATATAGAGCAGCGTTATACGGTAATGCTGGCAGATCTTATACTGAAACAGCAACTGCCTGACTCATGGGTTAAAAATGCCGCTATTGTCATCGATTTTTATACAAATGATAACGCTGCTCAGTCAGCTGAGTGTCATACATCAGGTGATCCTTTTAAGTGCGTTTGTCAGATAACTGATGATAGGGGGGGTGATTATTCTTCCATCATTTATGGCCGGTGTCTGCCTCACTCGCCGGCGCGAGAATTACGATCAAACCGTTATCTCGGCTGATAATTTCTAAAAAGCTTAAACTACAATCTGAGCTGGCCCCCAAAGTGAAAATCCAGCCGAAACAGGAAGCTGCGTCAGACGCTAAAGTTGAGCGAGCATGTCAGAAAAGCGGCAGCATTACTCACTGATAAATAAGGGAATATAAGTGTGAGCAACAGTACTTATTTCAAAGATAATTTCAGGAAATGGTTTACTGCCGCAGCGGTATACATTCTGTTAGGTGGTTGGTGCTGGTATATGTTGTGGGCATCAAGCATTTCCCACAATACAGTGTTAAAAAAATCGGTTCCTGAATGGAAAACCTATATTTTATCTGGCCTGTTTATGGGCGTCATTATTCTGGCGCTGGCTTGCTGCCGGGGCACTTTTAATAAAAACGTAAAATCTCTGTTTAATGCATTCAGTGGCGGTTTTATTCTAGGCTTTGTGTTGTCCTTAAATTGTTATGATGTCTATGTTTATCTCTTCCCGGACAAAGTTATTGGCTATGAATCGGAATATGAAGTTGTCTTTCCAGGCCCGTCAAGAGGCAAGCACGGGCAGTGTGAAGCGGGTATCTGGCTAAAAGACCCGAACACCAGCAGATGGAAGCAGCTTTGTATCAATAAAGAGTATCTGCACAGCCACCGTAAGCAAGGAATGACAGGCGTATGGGTAACCGCTCGTGTGAATAATATTGGCTCTTACATCGTGAAATATGAATTTATCTACCGGTAAATTAAGCTGGCTGTAGTGATTCGCTGTAGTGATTCACCAACGTTATTCGCCAACGTATCGGCCGCTATCTTCTGTTCTGCCGACTGTAAAAATGAGTGATAGTCATTAACGTCCGCCCTTCACTGTTAGAAACGTTCACCACCGCTGCACCGCAATCAAACACCTTCCCGGTTGAGCTCAAATGCAGCGAGCTCAACCGGGTTATCACGCGATGGCGGTCAGCTTTTGCCTGGCTGACGGCCAGCCACTCAGAAGGCCTGCCAGTTCTGGTTATCCGCCTGCGGGCTGACCGCAGCAGGACGCAGTTGACTCACGACCGGCTGGGCCGGAGCTGCGGAAAACGCCGCCTGCAGGCTGCCGGTTTTAAATACCGCCACCGTTTTACGCAGATAGCTGGCCTGCTCTTCCAGCGAAGCCGCCGCGCTGGCCGACTCTTCAACCAGGGCGGCGTTCTGCTGCGTCACGCCATCCATTTCAGAAACCGCGATGCAAACCTGCTCAATGCCACGCGTCTGCTCAACTGATGATGAGGCGATCTCTTCGATCAACTGGGTTACCCGACTGACCGACGTTACGATACTTTCCATCGCCTTACCGGCTTCAGAGGCATGGCCGGCCCCGGTTCTGATCCGTTCGGCGGAGCGATCGATCAGGCCGCGGATTTCCTGAGCGGCACTGGCGCTGCGGCCTGCCAGCGAACGTACCTCGCCCGCGACCACCGCAAATCCACGTCCCTGTTCACCGGCACGCGCGGCTTCTACCGCAGCGTTGAGCGCCAGAATATTGGTCTGGAAGGCGATGCTGTCGATAATCGCAATAATGCCGGCGATTTGCCCGGAGCTTTCACTGATCTGCTCCATGTTGGCGATGACCCGGGCCACCGTCTCGCCGCCCTGGGTGGCGGTGGTTGACGCCTGTTTCGATACGGCCGTTGCCTGCTGCGCATTGTCGGCATTGAGCTTAACGGTTGAGGTCAGCTGCTCCATGCTGGCCGCCGTTTGTTCCAGCGCCGCGGCCTGCTGTTCGGTGCGTGATGAAAGATCGGTGCTGCCGGCTGAAATTTCGGCAGCGCCGGTAAAGATAGAGCGGGTGGCGTCATCAACCGAAGTAATGGTGACCACCAGCGCATCGCGCATCTGCTGTAGTTCGGTAATCAGCAGCCCCATCTCATTACGGCCTTCATGCTGAATGTCTGAGGTCAGATCGCCGGCAGAAATCGCGCGGATATAGCCGGTCAGTCGGCTAAGCGGGCCGATAAGCCGTTTTTGTAACCCGACCCAGACCGCGAAAATGATCACCACGGTCACCAGGCCAAGCACCAGCAAGGTCCAGAGCGCATCGGTCAGGCTGCGCTGGTTCTGCTCAGAGGTGTTTTTCATTAGCTGAATGTTGACCGCGCGCCAGGCCTCATAAGCGCTGTCGAGCCGATCCTGCGCCGCCTGCGCTTCCAGATTGCCGTAGCCCTGATAGTTGCGCTGTTTCAGGAAAGTCACCGAGGCCAGCATGGTGTCGTGCATTTGCTGATAGGCAGCCTGCACCTCACCGGCCTGGGCTTCATCCTGCCCCGCTTTACGCGGCAACGCCTGCCAGGCGCGGAATTCAACATCGGCGGCGGCGGCTGACTGCTCAGCCTTATCCAGCAGCGACGCCATCGCAGCCAGTGAAGCCGGATCCTGCTGATTTTTAAGGAAGCGGATCGCCACCCGATTGATAGTGACGCGGGTTTTAATCAGGGTTTTCACCGCATCGCTCAGGTGCTGTTGCTGCAGGGTTAACTGCTCCGCCGCAACGAAGTTCTGGTCTGCTTTGGAGACGGCGTTATACAACAGAAAGCCGGTCAGACTCAGCAGTGCGGTAAAGATAAAAAGTACGGCGAGAATACTGTGGGTTATTTTGAGGTTTTTAAGCATGTCAGCAAACTCATGTCAGAGGAGATAGTGCTGTTATCGGCCAGCCTGGACTTTATCTGAGTGCCGGCAGGCGATGGGCTCGCGATAAGATAAATAACCGGGCAAATGGGCCTGGTTTTAGTCGCCTGTCGGTCGGGGTTGACGCAGCCGAAGCGGCGGCAAAACCGGGCCTCAGCCGCGCTAAACGCATTCGTCGCTCAACAACCCGCGCCGCAGTGTGGTTGAATTCGCCCCTTATCTAGCTCAGCACGTGGTTAACATGCATTACATTCATAGTTTAATGGATTTTATTGAGGGAAATGCGGTGCTGTCGGCCAGCTTCAGCGTGATCCTGTTGATCATGGCCGGGATGGTGGCTCACTTAATCTGTAAGTTTTTCGTGGTCAAAGTGATCAGAAAGGTCTTTTTCAGCAGCCATAAACAGGGCGTGCCGCTGGATAAAGATGTCCGCCTGTCTCAGAAGCTGTCGAATTTTGTGCCGGTGATTGTGGTCTACAATTTCCTGCAGTTTATGCCGGGCCTGCCTGATAATCTGAAAGTGGCGATTCAGACCATCTGCGGCATTCTGTTTTTTGTCTATCTGTCGATCTTCTTCAATGAAGTGCTGGAGATTGTTAACAACTCCTATTCGCGCAAATCGAAGCGTAAGAATCACTCGATCAAGGGCTATATCCAGATTGGCAAAATTCTGGTGCATATTATCGCCGCGATCATGATTCTGGCGATTATGTCCAATAAGTCACCGGCGATTATTATCTCCTCGCTGGGTGCGGTTGCCGCGGTACTGATGCTGATCTTTCAGCACACGCTGCTGTCGCTGGTGGCGAATATTCAGCTCTCTTCCAACGATGTGCTGCAACTGGGCGACTGGATTGAGATGCCGGATAGAAATATCAGCGGCGAGGTGATCGATATTGCGCTGCATACCATCACCATCCGCAACTGGGATAACACCATCTCGCGCATTCCGACCAAGAATTTCCTCACCGAGACCTACACCAACTGGCAGGCGATGTTCTCTTCAGGCGCACGGCGGATCATGCGCAGCTTTTATCTTGATCAGAAGTCGATCACCTTTGTGAATCAGGAGATGCTGCAGGCGATGAGTCAGATCCGCATCGCCAGCGAATCGATTACGGAACTGCTGGATGGACGTGATATCAGCGCGGTCGGCGACCGCTGGTTTATGGAGAACGGTATCACCAACCTGATGGTGTTCCGTAAATTCCTGACCGCCTGGCTGACGCAGCGCGAGGACATTAAGAAAGAGATGTATATCGTGGTGCGTCCGCTGAAGCCGTCGCCGGATGGCTTGCCGGTGGAGATCTACTGCTTCACCTCCTCTATTTTCTGGGCCGATTATGAGAATACCCAGTCAGCCATTTTTGAATACATTTACGCGATGGCCCGCTATTTTGATCTGCAGATTTATCAGCATCCGGCGGGTTCGGATTTCGCCCGACTGGCCCAGCCACGTGCTGCGAGCGCTGATGCGCAGCAGAACGGCCCGCAGTAAGCCGATCGCCGCCGCACGCCCCCTGCAATGGCGCGGCGGCGTCAGCTTTTGCTCAGGGCAAAGTTCAGCACCCTGTCATTCTTCATCTGCACCGTCAGCGTCTGCCCTTCGGTGGTGTTAAGGGTGCGCGCCTCACTGTAGGTCCACTTCAGCAGACGCTGTCCATCCGGATACGGCGTCTCGCTGTCGGGCTGACCAAACAGCGAAATCAGCTGTGCCTGCGTAGTCTGGCCGGGATGGATATGCTGCAACCGCGCGGTATCCAGATTATGTCCGACGCGATTAGAGCAGCCGGATAACAGCATCATCAGCGCCACAAACAGGGCTTTCTTACTCACGTAACATCCTTTTGAAAAAATAATTTCGCGCTGCTGGATTGCCCGGCACGCCTGCGTTGGCAGGTCATCCAGCTTATACGCAATCGACCGCCGTCGGCAGGATTTTCTGCCGCCGTTCCGCCCGGACTGACCGCGGCGAGGATGCGAATCCGCGCCACTAAGTCAAATTCCCGCCTCTCTATGGTCCGCTGCCCCGCGATTGCGACATCTTAGTCTATGATTATTCTTCGTATGCCGCGTGGAAACGGTCTCATCACCGGCTTTTCGCCGCATCACACTGTTTACCAGTCCAGGATCCTGGCTGAAGAGACGCGCCAACCCATTTGGCATCCTGGTCTCGCTGACATGTTTATGTTTTTGAAGCTCGCATCATCGGCATCATTTCCGCGCGATGGCGATCATTGCGCATTTCCAGCTTAAACGAGGCAACTGAATGGAATCCAAATCATTTTTTAAAAGCTGGGGCGCCGAACGGGTGTCCAGCGATGAGGTCCGTTTCCGTCTCTGGGCAACGGGCCAGCAACGCGTCACCCTGCGGTTATCCGGCAAAGATATCGAGATGACCCGCCAGCCTGACGGCTGGTTCGAAACCCAGCTGAGCGGCGTCGCCCCCGGCGCCGAATACGATTTTGTGCTGGCGGACGGCACCGCAGTGCCCGATCCCGCCTCCCGCGGCCAGAAAGGTGAAGTCAACGGTCCGTCACTGGTGATCGATCCTGAGGCTTACGTCTGGCAAAACACCGACTGGCAAGGCCGCCCATGGCAGGAATCGGTGGTGTATGAATTGCACATCGGCACCTTTACCCCACAGGGCACCTTTCAGGCCGCGATTGAAAAGCTGCCGTGGCTGGCGGAAAACGGTATCACCATGATTGAAGTGTTACCGGTTTCGCAGTTTGGTGGCAATCGCGGCTGGGGCTACGACGGCGTACTGTTGTATGCACCGCATTCCGCCTACGGCACGCCCGATGATTTCAAAGCGTTTGTCGACGCGGCGCACGGCCATGGCCTGTCGGTAGTGCTGGATATCGTGCTAAACCACTTTGGCCCGGAAGGTAACTATCTGCCGCTGCTGTCGCCGGACTTCTTCCATAAAGAACGGCAGACGCCGTGGGGCGCGGGTATCGCTTATGACGTTGACGCGGTGCGCCGTTACATCACCGAAGCGCCGCTCTACTGGCTGCAGGAGTTTAATCTCGATGGCCTGCGCTTTGATGCCATTGATCAGATTGAAGACCCGGCCGATAAACATGTGCTGATTGAGATTGCGGAGCGCATCCGGGCTGAAATTACCGATCGACCTATTCATCTCACCACCGAAGATTGCCGTAACGTCACCTTTCTGCATCCGCGCGATGAAAAAGGTCAGGCAACGCTGTTTACCGGCGAATGGAATGATGACTTCCACAACGCGGTCCACGTGCTGGCGACCGGCGAAAACCATGCCTATTACCAGGACTTCGCCGATCGACCGGAACAACGGGTTGCCCGGGCGCTGGCGGAAGGCTTCGTTTATCAGGGTGAGGTGTCGCAGCAGTCTGGCGAGCCGCGCGGTGTTGACAGCCGCGGTCAGCCGCCGGTGGCCTTTGTCGATTTCATCCAGAACCATGACCAGGTGGGTAACCGGGCCCAGGGCGAAAGGCTGGTGAGCCTGGCCGGCGTGGAACGTACCCAGCTGTTGCTGGCTACCTTACTGCTGTCGCCGCACATCCCGCTGCTGTTTATGGGCGAAGAGTATGGCGAAACCCAGCCGTTCCTGTTCTTCACCGATTTCCATGGCGACCTGGCCAAAGCGGTGCGTGAAGGCCGCGCCCGAGAGTTTGAAGGCCATGCCGGTCACGAAGGTGAAAGCGTGCCGGACCCGAACGATCCACAGACCTTTGAACGTTCGAAGCTGAACTGGGATAAGCCGCAAACGCCGGAAGGCCAGCAGTGGCTGGCGCTGACGCGCAGACTGCTACAGCTGCGCCAGCAACACATTGTGCCGCTGCTGCACACCGCCGGCGGCCACTGTGGTCGGGTGGTGAATACCGCGCCCGGTTTCCTGGCAGTGCGCTGGGACTTCCCGCAGGGCACGCTGTCACTGGCGCTGAACGTCGGCGACCAGCCGCAACCGATCGCCGATCTGCCGGGCGAGACCCTGTTTGCCTGGCCGCAGCAGACCCCCGAACTGGCACCGGAGGCGATCGTGGTTCGTCTGGATAAAGGAGCCGCACAATGAACATCCCAACCGCCACCTACCGTATTCAGTTCCGCAACGGCATGACCTTTGATCGTGCTGCGGCGCTGGTGCCTTACCTGAAGCAACTCGGTATCAGCCACCTTTACGCTTCGCCGATCTTCAGTGCTACTGCGGAATCGACCCACGGTTATGACGTCACCGACGTTAACCAGATCGAACCGTCGATTGGTGGTCGTGCAGGTTTTGACCGCATGGCTGCGGCGCTGAAAGCGGCCGGACTCGGGCTGATCCTCGATATCGTCCCCAACCATATGGCGGCCTCGCTGGAGAATCCGTGGTGGCGCGACGTCATCGAGAACGGTGAGCAGAGCCGTTATGCCCACTACTTTGACATTGACTGGTCACGTCGCCTGACGCTGCCGTTCCTTGGCGACAGCTTTGAGACAGTGCTGGCCAACGGCGAGATCAGCGTGCAATGCGATCCGCAAAGCGGCAAACCGGCGCTGGCCTACTTCGATAACTATTACCCGCTGGCGCCGCACACCTGGCAGGGCCGTGAGGAAGAGGTGCTCGGCCTGCGCGAGCCGGACCAGATTGCCGCGCTGCATGATCAGCAGCCGTGGCGCCTGATGTCGTGGCGTGATGCACCCAACGACCTCTCCTATCGCCGCTTCTTTGAAGTGACCGGGCTGGTGGGCGTGCGGGTCGAAGATAAAGCGGTGTTCGACGCTGCACACCAGCTGATCCTCGAACTGGTGCACAGCGGTGCAGTGCAGGGATTGCGTGTCGACCACGTCGATGGTCTGGCCGATCCGCGTGGCTATCTTGAGCAGTTACGCCAGGCCGCAGGCCCTGATTGCTACCTCACGGTCGAGAAGATCCTCGGTGAGAACGAGCAGTTACCGGATGCGTGGCCGGTCTCCGGCACCACCGGTTACGAATTTATGGCCGCGCTGTCGAACGTGCTGGTGGACGGTAATCACCTTGGTGCGCTGCGTAAGGCTTATCAGGCGGTGATTGGCAAAACGGTCGACATGAAGGCCGAACTGCGCGCCGCCAAACTCCTGATGGCCAATCGCAACTTCGCGGGCGAGTTTAACCGCCTGCTGCAACTGGCTCTCGGTATCGCCAGCCACGATGGCGCGCCACAGCCGGAAGCCAAACTGAAAAATGCGCTGCGCGAGCTGCTGGTGGCGTTTCCGGTCTACCGCACCTACGGCACGCCGCAGGGCCTGACGCCGGCCGATACCGCCCTGCTGCAACAGGTGGTGAGCCAGGTAAAAGCCAGCACCAGTGCACCGGATGAGCAGGCACTTGACCTGCTGGTCCGGATTCTGCGCGGCGACGTCGCAGCCGCTGCCGCTGAAGATGCCAGCCAGTTCCGCACCCGCTTTCAGCAGCTGACCGGGCCACTGATGGCGAAATCCGTTGAAGACACGCTGTTTTTCCGTCAGCACATGGCGCTGGCGTTAAACGAAGTCGGTGCCGAGCCGCTGGCGCGCCACTTTTCGCCGGATCAGTTCCACGCCGAAATGCAGGCACGACGTGAGCATCAGCCGGATGCGCTGTCGGGTACCTCAACCCACGATACCAAGCGCGGCGAAGACGCCCGCGCCCGCTTGTATACCCTGACCGAAGCGCCAGACCGCTGGGCAGAATGTGTCGCACGCTGGCGGGAGATGAACCACGGGCAGGTGATCGCGCTGAAAGATGGTCCGGCACCGGAACCGGCGGTGGAGTGGATGCTGTATGAAGCGCTGGCCGGTGTCTGGCCGCCTTCCCTGCAGCCAGAGGACGCCGACGGTCTGGCGGCACTGGAAGCGCGCTTTGTGGTTTACGTCGAGAAAGCGCTGCGCGAAGCCAAATTACGCACCGACTGGGCAGACAATAACGATGCCTACGAACAGGCGGTACTCGACTATGCCCGTCATCTGCTGGCACCGGCCAATATCACCTTCCTGCGCGATTTCTGCTCCGCCCTGCGCCCGTTTGTGCGTGCCGGACTGGTTAACAGCCTGACCCAGACGGTGGTGAAACTCACCGCGCCAGGCGTGCCGGACATTTACCAGGGCAGTGAAGCGCTGGACTTCAGCCTGGTCGATCCGGATAACCGGCGCGAGCCTGACTTTGCTGCACTGGCCGCAATGCTGGACCAGCCGCAGCATGACGAGGGCGACGGCCACTGGCTGCGCGGTCAGGTGAATCAGCAGGCCATTGCCCGCCTGCTGGCGGTGCGTCAGCAACATCCGTCGCTGTTCCGCCACGGTGACTATCTGCCGCTGCCGGTGCACGGTGAGCATCAGGATCGGCTGCTGGCATTTGCCCGTTGCGAACCGGATCAGGCATTGATTGTGGTGGTTCCGCGGCTGGTGTTGAGCAACCTGCCGGCGACGCTCGATCAGCCACCGGCAGACCGCTGGGCCGCTACCGCGATCGCCCTGCCGCCTTCACTCAGCCAGCGCCGCTACCGTGATGTACTGAGCGGGAAAGAGATTGCGCCTGGCGAACAGCTGCAACTGGATAGCATCGCATCAGGTTGGTGTGCAGTGCTGCTGGCACAGTGATCGTCCGCTTTCAGGACGTTTTTTTTAACGCGTCAATCTGGTCATTGAATAACGAGGCATAAATGTCAAACAGTAAGCGTTTTGAAATCACGGCGGGCTACAGCCATCTGCTTGGGGCTAATTTTGATGGTCAGGGCGTTAACTTCGCTCTGTTCAGTGCGCATGCCGAGCGGGTGGAGCTGTGCCTTTATGATCCGAGTGGCAAGACTGAAATCGCCCGGCTGGAACTGCCGGAGTTTACCCATGAAGTGTGGCACGGCTACGTGCCAGGACTACAACCGGGCGCGCTGTATGGCTATCGCGTCTACGGTCCTTACGACCCGGAAAATGGCCATCGTTTTAACCCGAATAAATTACTGCTCGATCCCTACGCCCGTGAACTGGCTGGCGATATTGAGTGGAATGAGGCGCACTTTGCCTATGACCTTTATCACGAAGACAAAGACCTGACCTTTGACAGCCGTGACAGCGCGCCGTTTACCCCAAAATGCCGGGTCATCGATCCGGATGAGTTCGACTGGCAGGACAAGAACCGTCCCAACGTGCCGTGGCCGAAGACGGTGATTTATGAAACCCACGTTAAGGGTTTCACCCAGCTCAATACGGCGCTGCCACCAGAACTGCGCGGCACCTTTGACGGCATGAGCCACAAATCTACCGTCGACTACATCAAAAGTCTGGGGATTACCTCGGTTGAGCTGTTGCCGGTGCACTGGTTCCCGGATGACCAGCATCTGCTGGACAAAGGGTTGAAAAACTTCTGGGGTTACAACACGCTGGGCTTCTTTGCGCCCGCCACGCGCTACTTTGGTCCGCGCGGTATTCAGGGCTTCCGTGACATGGTGCGGGCGTTTCACGATGCCGGTATCGAGGTGATCCTTGACGTGGTGTATAACCACACCGCCGAGGGCAACGAGCTGGGCCCAACGCTGTCGTTTAAAGGCATCGATAACTTCTCTTATTACCGTACCCTGCCCGATCAGCATCGTTACTACATCAACGATACCGGTACCGGCAACACGGTTAATACCTCGCATCCGCGGGTGCTGCAGATGGTAATGGATTCGCTGCGTTACTGGTCTGAATCGATGCATATCGACGGTTTCCGCTTCGATCTCGGCACCATTCTCGGCCGTGAGCCTGAAGGGTTCGATCCGCGCGGCGGCTTCTTTGACGCAGTGATGCAGGACCCGGTCCTGTCGCAGAAAAAACTGATTGGTGAGCCGTGGGATATTGGTCCGGGCGGCTATCAGGTTGGCGGCTTCCCGCCGGGCTGGGCGGAGTGGAACGACCAGTACCGCGACACGGTGCGCGATTACTGGAAAGGCAACAACGTCTCAACCGACTTTGCGGCTCGCCTGCTGGGTTCGGGCGATCTTTACGATCAGCGCGGCCGTCGTCCGTGGGCCAGCGTCAACTTCATCACTGCCCACGATGGCTTCACCCTCAACGATCTGGTGTCGTATAACGACAAGCACAACGATGACAATGGCGAGGATAACAACGACGGGCACAACGATAACCGTTCTTACAATTACGGAGCGGAAGGCCCGACCGATGATGAGAACATTAACGCGGTGCGCGAGCGTCAGAAACGCAACTTCCTCGCGACGATGATCTTCTCACATGGCACCCCGATGCTGCTGGCGGGTGACGAGTTTGGCCGGAGCCAGTTGGGCAACAACAACGGCTACTGTCAGGACAGTGAGATCTCCTGGGTGCACTGGGATAACCTGCCGGAATCCGCCGAGGCGCTGCGCGAATTTACCCGTCAGATCCTCAAGCTGCGTGCTGACCAGCCGCTGCTGCGGCGCGAAAACTGGCGCGACGGCATGGATATCAAGTGGTTCAACGCCGGTGGCGGTTTCCAGCAGGCGGAACAGTGGGATGAAGGTTCGACGCTGGGTGTCTATATCGGGCGACCGGATCTGCAGACTGAGGAAGGCATCTGGCACGACGTGCTGATGCTGTTCAATCCATTTGAAGGCAACGTGCCGTTCCGTATTCCGCAGTTTGGTGAAGGTGGCTGGGTGCTGGAGCTGACCACCAGCGACACGGCGAAGCGCGGTCTGGTGATCACCAAAGAGAAAGATTTCGAGCTGGAGGGGCGCAGCTTCGCCCTGTTCAGACGTCCCTAGCCGTTAAGCAAGGCAGCCAGGCGCAGCGCATTTCGCGCTGCGCTTGAGTTTCTGACCATGGCTGCCAGGCTTGACCGGTTATTAACACGCAATATTGATGCTGACAAGGAGGCATAATGTCAAGATTTACGCAGAAGGTTGTGGTTGTGACAGGTGCCGGTTCTGGTATTGGTGAAGCGGCGGCTAAACGCTTTGCTGAAGAAGGCGCATCGGTGGTGCTGGTGGGAAGAACCCGCGAAAAACTGGAAAAAACCCTGGCCGGGCTGGCTGCGGGCGATCATCTGGTCGCTGCCTGTGACGTCTCTGACGCTGACCAGGTGAAGCAACTGTCAGAAACGGTACAGGATAAATATGGCCGGGTTGACGTGCTGGTCAACAACGCCGGAGTGATCGTGCAGGGCCGGATCCATGAGGTCGAGCTTGATGACTGGAAAACGCTGATGAAAACCGACCTGGATGGGGTTTTCCATGGCGTACACTACTTCATGCCCGCCCTGCTGCGCAGCAAAGGTAACGTGGTGAACATCTCTTCCGTTTCCGGCTTAGGCGGCGACTGGGGCATGAGCATCTATAACGCCGCTAAAGGCGCCATCACTAACTTCACCCGTGCGCTGGCGATGGATTACGGTGCTGACGGCGTGCGGGTGAACGCCATCTGTCCGGGCTTCACCTTTACCGATTTGACTGAAGATATGAAAGATAACCCCGAACTGCTGGAGCGCTTTTACGACCGTATTCCGTTACGGCGCGCCGGGGAAGCGGACGATATTGCCCGCGCGATTGTCTTTATTGCCAGCGAGGATGCTGCTTATATTACCGGGGTCAACCTGCCGGTAGATGGCGGTATTACCGCGTCAAACGGTCAGCCAAAACAGGCTTAATGAGCTGACAGATATCCTGACGGAGATAATCAAAAGGGCAGCGTAAATACGCTGCCCTTTTTCTTTTATCACTGCCGCGCTTCACCGCGCTTTTTATTATCTGCAGGGTCCAGGCCGTCAATAATCAGCGACAGCGGGATTAATGTCTGGGTGTATGACGGGTTGGCGTAGCGGCACGCGCCGGCTTAATTGCCGTACTGCTGGTGGTCGGGCAGATAAAATTATTCAGGCAAACACTACACATGGTGGCATTAGCGTGATGTATTTTCGCAACGGTTAATGCCTGCTGACGGGTATAAAGCGAGCCTATAAACACGCGCTTATCGCTTTTTAACAGATTAACGCAACCTTCTTTGTGTAAAATCCATCCACCCATGGGACGTGGGCACAGATAATAATAACTGGCTTTGAGCATGGTATTCATCCTAATAGTTGCTGTATGTATCTTAAAAAAACCGACAAAATTCGTAAGGGCTTATGTTTTTATCTGAAGCTTTATTAAACTAACTGAGAGTTATGCTTAAAACCACTTTATTGTACCGGTTAAACTGACTTTGGGATTTAGCCGTTTTCAGACGCCTGAGTCGCTTTAGTCCTCCAGTAAGAGTTAATTCCCTCTATGCCCCACCGTCGCCAGTTTCATTCAGCATGCTAATGATTTCAATCGATAGCCACTGATAAAATAATCTTTTAAAATCAAAATATTAAAAACAACGACTTGTTCAGCAATGCAGTGGAAGAGATCAATTTGATTAAATCAGCTGTGGTAAAAAGCGTGCCTCTGGCTGGTAATTATGAGCATTGATGAACTGAAGCAAAATTATCCAGTCATTCAACTGCTGGCCTTAATCAGACTCAGCGGCAGTGCCGTCTGGCTTAGCGGTTAATCAGTTAAGGCGGACGCGATAAATCCGTTCTCGCCTTGAAAAAGTAAAAAGATCGGTTTACTTTTAAACTATGAAAAAAAGAAACGATATTATTCAGGCGGCCGAGCGCTTGTTCTATGCCAGCGGCTTTCACGCCACCAGTACCGACCAGATATGCCGCGCGGCAGGTGTCTCGACGCGCACGCTTTATCATCACTTTAGTTCGCGGGAAGCGCTGACCGCTGCGGTGATGGATGCCCGTGAGCAGCGTTTTATGGCGGACCTGTGGATGCCACAACAGCCTGAAGCGATTGCCCGTCTGTTTCAGGTTCTGGGCGAGTGGACACAGGCGAACGGGGCAAAAGGCTGCTTTTTTCTTAAAGCCTGGGGCGAGTATGCCGAGCGGGATGCGGCGCTGGCTGCCCAGGCGCTGGCCTTTCGCGCCACGCTGCGTCGTTACATTAGCGACTGCGTCACCGTCGCGCGGGGAGAAGAACAGCCGCTGTTGAGCGACGCCATCTGGATGCTGTTTGAAGGTGCAATTACCTCGGCGCTGGTGATCGGTCCCGCCGCGGCTCAGCAGGCCGGTACGGTCGCCAGTCAGCTGCTGCAACAGCACGGTGCAGCGCAATGAGATCGCCGGGCGCGCTGGCGCTGACCGGATTTAGCCTGATTGCGGTGACCTATGGCATGGCGAGATTTTCATGGGGGCTGATGCTGCCGGCTATTTCGGCTGATATTCCGTTCAGCCCGCAGCTGGCGGGTCTGCTCTCCGCCTGCAGCTTTGTCGCTTACTGCCTGACTATTCTGGCCGCCGCCTCGCTGGCGCAGCGGTTTGGCGCGCGTCGCGTCGCGCTGCTGGCGTCACTCTGCGCGGCGAGCGGTCTGGTACTGCTCGCCTGTGCCACTTCGCCGCTGTGGCTGGCGGCGGGCCTGTTTATCGCCGGCCTGAGTTCCGGCCTGGCGTCTCCGGCGCTGGCCGCCGCCGTCAGTCAGCGGCTGAGCGCCGCCCGGCAGTCGCCGGTTAATACCCTGATTAATGCGGGCACCAGCGCCGGAATTATCCTGACGGTGCCCATATTGAACATTTTACCGGGTGGCTGGCGGGCCGCCTGCCTGCTGTTCGCGCTGCTGGCGCTGAGCTGTATCGTGCCGGTGATGCGGGTTTTACCCGGTGACACTGAAGTCGATCACCGTTGCCGCCAGCCGTGGCATCAGCAACTGTTTCGCCGTTCAATGGCGCGCCTGATCGCCATCGCCTTCGTTTCAGGCCTGACGAGCGCCGCCTGGTGGAGCTTTGGCTCCGCCCTGCTGCGGCAGCATGTCGGCCTCGATCCCGCTGCCACCAGCCTGCTGTGGCTGGTGGCAGGCGGTGCGGGGATTGCCGGCGCGGCGACCGGACCGGTCGCGGCCCGCATCGGCATGAACGCCGTTTACCGGCTGTCACTGTTGGGCATGGCGCTGCCGCTGCTGATGATCGCCTTCAGCCACGGTTATTCAGCAGGCTTGCTGATTGCGGTGGCCTGCTGCGGTGCAGGTTATGTCACGCTGTCAGGCGTGCTGCTGGTATGGGGCGCGCAGGCGACCGAAGAAACGCCGGCTACCGGCGTCGGTATCCTGTTTTTCATGCTGGCTGTCGGTCAGGTGATTGGATCGCTGCTGTTTGGTCAACTCTACGCCGCGGCGGGTGCCGTTATTGCCCTGCTGCTGTTTGCCGCCAGCGCGTTACTGCTGCTGTTTTTTGCCCCGCAAGAAGCCACACGAAGTGAGAGCAAAAAAAAACCCGCACGCTGCGGGTAAAAGTTCGTTACAGAGAAACTCTGTTCTGTTTCGGCAGCACGTCTGGGGCGAAGTTCATTTTTTCTCAGCCGACTCTTTTAAACCAGCCGGCTATTTATGCCGCTGGCAGTATCAGCGGCAAATAAACTCGCTCTGCGTCGGAAGGACTATTACGGCTGGGCAGGCTGACAGGTCAGATAACACGAATATTTTTAATTCTCGGATTTATCGTCTGGTTTAACAGCTCCTGTTCCGGCCCAAGATAATAAGGCACGGCGCACTGCTTGCCATCTTTGGTGAAAATAACCTGATTGTCATGCAGAAACAGCGCAGTGAAATAGCCTAATACCACACCATTTAATTCAAAGCAGTGTTTTCTTGCTTCACGAAGCCCCTGCTTACTATTAAGAAAATCAACAAATCGCATCACGCTGCGTCTCCCCTGGCGAATTTCATCCGCTCTGCTTTTTTATTAAACAGAGACCCGGCGAAGGATAATAGCCGTAAGCGCAGCGCGGATCATTAAAGTCGCGCGGTTTTCAGAATAGGCTTAATGGCGAATAATCAGCCGGACTGAACAGAGCAAATAATCTCAGTCCTGCCCGCTTAACAGTGCTGGCGGGGCCATCAGAGGAAATACTTATGCTTCGGTCTGCGCATATTGCGCCGGGAAAGCGCGCGCCTTATGGTGGTTTTCACTGAGCGCACCTGGGAAAGAATAGCGAAGAGGCAGGAGATGGAAATTTTTGAGGCGGATGAGCGTCATATTGCGGCGATTCAGCAGATTTATGCCTGGCATGTGCTTAACGGTACCGGTTCCTTTGAAACCGTGCCGCCGGATGAGGCGGAGATCGGTGAGCGTCTGAACAAGATTAAACAGGCGGGCCTGCCGTGGTTTATTGCCGTCGGTGACGGCGCAGTTCTCGGCTTTTGCTATCTGGCGCCCTATCGTCCGCGCCACGCCTACCGTTATACCCTCGAAGACTCAATTTATATCGATCCGCAGTTTCGTCAGCGCGGCGTCGGCTCGCGTTTGCTGCGCCATGCCATTAGCTGGGCAGAACAGGCGGGATACCGACAGCTGATTGCCAACGTCGGTGATAGCGATAACCGCGCGTCGGTCGCACTGCACTGTGCGGCAGGCTTTGAAATGGTCGGCACACTCAGGTCGGTCGGCTTCAAACATGGCCGCTGGCTTGATACCGTTTTCCTGCAGCGCACACTCGGCGTGGCTGATTCGGTGCTGCCCGCCGACGGCTAAATCACGGCGGGAATAATAAAGGCAGCCAGGCCTCGTTCACCGCTGATAAAGCTTCTGGTAATGTGTGCGGACAAAAGCAAAAAATCCGGAAGCCTTTATGTTGTCGACAATCATTTACCGCAGCCATATCGCCGGGCATGTTCCGGTTAAATCACTGTTTGATTTGGCGGTAAAAGCTAACAAGATCAATGAATCATCCAGCATTACCGGCATCCTGCTGTTTAATGGCACCCACTTTTTTCAGGTGCTGGAAGGCCCGGAACAGGCGGTAAAGGCGATATATAGCCGGATTTGTCAGGACCCGCGTCATCATAATCTGGTGGAACTAATGCGCGATTATGCGCCATTACGCCGGTTCGGCAATGTCGGCATGGAGCTGTTCGACCTGCGACAACATGACAAAGAGACGGTGCTGGAGGCAGTGCTGGCAAAATGCACCACCAAATTCCAGCTCACCTATGCCGATCGCGGCCTGCAGTTCCTGCGGACCTTTGTCGAAGCCCGCGAAAAAGAGAACTATTTCGAGATCCCTGACGCCAGCAGCTGGACCTTTATCCACGATGAATCCGCCGGGCGCGACGGTGAAGCGGCGCTGCTGGTCTCTGATGAGGTCAGTTTTGCCTTTCAGCCGATTGTCGATCCCTTCGCCTGTGAGATTGTGTCGCTGGAAGCGTTGCTGCGCGGCCCACAGGGTGAACTGCCGCTCGACTATTTCTCCCGACTGTCACGCGACGAGGTTTATCTCACCGATATCCGATCTAAAAAGATCGCCTTTGCTCAGGCAAAGCAGCTGGGCATTGAAGGCCTGACGCTGTCGATTAATCTGTTGCCGATGTCGCTGGTCGAGGTGCCTGACGCGGTGCCGTTCCTGCTGAATGAGATTGCAGCGCAGGGGCTGGTACCTGAGCAGATCATGGTAGAATTTACGGAAAACGAAGTAATCTCACGGCTTGATGAGTTCGAAGCCGCGATCAAGCAGTTAAAAGCAGCCGGTATCAGCCTGGCGCTTGATGATTTCGGTGCCGGTTTTGCCGGCCTGTCGCTACTGACCCGGATCCAGCCCGATAAGATTAAGATCGACCGCAACATCATCAGTGGCGTACATAAGAGCGGCCCGAAACAGGCGATCATTCACGCCATTCTGAAATGCTGCTCCTCACTGGAAATCTCGGTTATTGCGGAAGGGATTGAACAGCCAGAAGAGTGGATGTGGCTGGAAGCGGCGGGTGTTTCGCAGTTCCAGGGCTTTCTGTTCGCGAAACCTAAACTCAATGGCATCGCGCCGGTTGCCTGGCCCGAACTGAGCCAGAGCTGAAACCACAACCAAAGCCAGCGCTAAACAGAGTCTCGCGCCCTGCGATTTAGACGAATCTGATCTCCCCCGCCTTGCCGGATCGCCCTGGTGCTGCTAAAAAATAAGCAGCACCGGGTGATGATCTTCATCTCACTGTCATCTCACCGCTGCACAGTCAGCTATTATTATTTCGTTATTATCATCGATGTTTAGCAGTCAGATGTTCAGTGTTTAGGCCGACGCAGCGCGCCATGCTTGCGACGTGACTCCCAGGGACAGCATTTGAGGAACTGAATGAAGCAAATCATCCGCGGTGATAAAGAACCCGCCCATATCCTGGCCGCGACTCGCGCGCTTGAAGCGCACTACTCGCGCTACGGTGAAGGCAACAAATACCATCCCATCATCTATTCCATCGCCTATCGCAGCCGGTTTTACCAGGTTGAAGTCATTACCCGCCGTGAAACCATGGTCGCTACGGTGATTACCGGGGTGCGCAATCTGACCCATCTTTCTGGCGCAGCCTGATACCGACCGATCCCGTCAAAAATCACAGGGGCCCCCGGCCCCTGTTTCATTCGTTCCCGCCTCAGCGGCGGTAAAGCGCATTAGCCGGATAAATCGCACCAAGCACGCTCTTTTCGCGCGCGCCTGTCACGGCTGGCAGGTTGCCCGGCAAGCCGGAAAGCGTGCGAAAGGCCAGCCAGGCGAACGCCAGCGCTTCCATATCATCGCCACTGATGCCCGCAGCATCGGTGGTGGTCACTTCCGTGCCCGGCAGATGCGTCGCCAGACGCGCCATCAGCAACGGATTGCGGCTGCCCCCGCCACACACCAGCAGGCGATCGCAGCCATCGTTGAGCTGCACCTGCTGAGTGATGGTGATGGCGGTGAGTTCCACCAGAGTCGCCTGCACGTCCTGCGGTGCCAGTCCCGGGAAATGGCGCAGATGCTGCTCCAGCCAGCCGAGATTAAAATGTTCACGGCCGGTGCTTTTCGGCGGCGGCAGCGCAAACCATGGCTCACGCAGCAGTGCCTCCAGCAGCGCCGGGATCAGCGTGCCGCTGCGTGCCCACTGGGCATCTTTGTCGTAGGCTTTGCCCTGATTGCGCCAGATCCACGCATCCAGCAGCATGTTGCCCGGTCCGGTGTCAAAACCGCGCACCGGCTGACCCGGAAACAGCAGCGAGAGGTTGGCAATGCCGCCGATGTTCAGCACCATGCGGCGCTCCGTGGCATCCATCAAGAGCGCCTGGTGGAAGGCCGGTACCAGCGGTGCACCCTGCCCGCCGAGCGCCATATCGCGGCGGCGGAAATCCCCGACCACGGTAATGCCGGTCGCCGCGACAATCTGGTTATTATCGCCAATCTGCAGGGTGTTCGGGGCGTCGCTTTGCGGCTCATGCCAGACGGTTTGCCCGTGACAGCCGATCGCTACCACGTCGCTCGCCTCCAGCGATTCGCGTTTCATGAGCGTCAGCACCGCCTCAGCAAACAGCTGGCCCAGACGGGTATCCAGCTGGCCCAGCTGTGAGAGCGTCAGGCTCTGGCCCTGGCAAACCGCCAGAATAGCCTGACGTAACTCGGGTGGCATCGGATGGCAATAGCTGGCCTGCTGCGCCACCAGATTATCATCAATCGCCGCCAGTACCACATCCACCCCATCCAGGCTGGTACCTGACATCACACCAATATAACGTCCTGATTTCATAGCCATTGATTTTTCCCCGCTGGGTGTGCGATTCATCTGCGATTAGCCTGACAAATTACGTGGGCTAATTCTATGATTAATTTGTTTTTTTCTCAGAGATAGCGCACAGATAACGCAATGGGACACTTTTTTTTCTGCCGATTGAATTATTGTTAACCTTGCGCAGTCTATGCTTCGTCCCACCGTGTTTTATTCGGACAAGGATTAATTTGCCAGGTTTGTGTCTTATACTGTGTGCAGGATATCGCGATAAACGTGGCGCCTTCTCGACTAAAGGAGTTTCAAATGATTAAGCGTGTAGTTGTGGTCGCTTTGACCGGTATGATGCTGGCAGGTTGTAGCAACACGAGTACGCTGTCGGGTGATACCTACAGCGCCAGTGAAGCTAAACAGGTGCAGAGCGTCTCTTACGGCACACTAGTCTCGGTTCGTCCGGTGAAAATTCAGGGCGGTGATGAGAGTAATGTGATTGGCGCTATCGGCGGTGCCGTGCTCGGTGGCTTCCTGGGTAATACCATTGGCGGTGGCAGCGGCCGGAGCCTGGCAACAGCCGGCGGTGCAGTACTGGGCGGCGTTGCCGGTCAGGGCGTACAGGGCGCAGTGAACAAAACTGATGGTGTCGAGCTGGAAATCCGTAAGGATGATGGCAACACTATCATGGTAGTGCAGAAGCAAGCCGCAACGCGCTACTCTGTGGGTCAGCGTGTCGTGATGGCGTCGAATGGCAGCCAGGTGACAGTTTCACCTCGCTAATCTGCATGATGCAGAAAAAACCGACGCCTGGGCGTCGGTTTTTTTATTTCTCGCGATGCTGTAATTCGAGAATGTTTTTTTCAAGCCGGGCAATCAGCGTCACCATCTGATTGATCTCTTCACGGCTGATGCCAGATAAGATGTCATCCCGCGTAGCATCAATCACGCTCTCAACCTGTGCGATAATCGGCTCCGCCTGTTGCGTCAGCTTGATGCGCTTGGCGCGACGATCGTTGGCGCAGGTCGAACGGGTAATCAGTCCCTTCTCCTCCAGCTGGTCCAGCGTACGCACCAGTGAAGGTTGTTCGATACCGATGGCTTTGGCTAACTGAATCTGTGACTGCTCTGGCGGCAGTTGATGAATATTGTGCAGCGTTACCCAGTGAGTCTGAGTCAGCTCAAGCGGTTTTAATCGCTGATCAATCAACGCGCGCCAGATGCGCACCAGTCGAGATAAATCCGTTCCGAGGGGCGTATCCATTTCATCTCCTTATAATTAGCTTGCTAGCTATCAAGCCAGATTTTACACTATTCTGCGAGTTTACAGGACAAATTACAAATCCCGGGCCAGCGCGCCGTTGCGCGGCATCCCCTTCAGACTGCCGCTCGGGTTACTTAAGGATATTGAAACGTGCTCACCAACGTCTTCTCCAGTGCCAAACCGCTGACTGATCTGGTGGTAGGCGCCTCGCTGTTTTTCCCGCCGATCTTCAAAGCGGTGATACTCGGCTTCCTGGTCTGGCTGCTGATTCACCCGCTGGTGCGCGGCTGGATCTATTCTGGTGATATCTGGCATCCCACCTTGTTTGATCTCTCCCTGTTTGTGCTGTGCGTTACCGCTGCACTCTGGCTCATCGGTCACGGATAATCGTATGAAATTCAACGCGGTAAAATACTTTTCAACCCTGATTGTGTTTGCGCTGGCGCTGCTGGCCGCCGGCTGGATGTGGAACTACTATATGCAGTCGCCCTGGACCCGCGACGGCAAAGTGCGCGCCGAACTGGTCGATATTACGCCTCAGGTCTCCGGCCGCATTACGCAACTGCAGGTGAAAGACAATCAGTTCGTTCACCGCGGTCAGCTATTGCTGACGCTCGATCCGGTGCCGTGGCAGATTGCGCTCGACAACGCCGATGCCCAGCTCAGCAAAGCGCAGGCCGATCTGGCCCGGGCGCAGCACGAATTTAACCGGCGTAGCCGCCTGCCGCGCAATGTGATCTCAGCCGAAGATCTCGATGCCGCACGGCTGGCAGCCAATGCCGCCGCGGCCAGCGCCAAAGCCGCCCAGTCAGAGCTGGATCGGGCGCGCTGGAATCTGCAACAGACCACTATCACCGCGCCGACTGACGGCTGGATCACCAATCTCACCCTGCGGCCCGGCAACTATGCCACCGCGGGCAGCCCGCTGTTTGCGCTGGTGGATAGCCACTCTTATTACGTGGTGGGCTATTTCGAAGAAACCAAACTGCGCCACATTCGTCCGGGTGCGGCGGCCCAGGTGGTGCTGTATAGCAATGGCGCACGGCTCCAGGGTCAGGTCGACAGTATTGGTCGCGCCATCTACGACCAGAGTATTGAGACGGACAGCGGCCTGGTGCCGGACGTCAAACCCAACGTGCCCTGGGTACGGCTGGCGCAACGGGTGCCGGTGCGGATTCATCTCGATCCGCTGCCAGCGGATGTGCCACTAGTGGCGGGAACCACCTGCACTATCACTATTCAGCCATGAATTTTCAGTGGCTGGCGTGGGATCAGTTGCCGTGGATTAAGGCTAACGCTAATCAGTGGCGCTATGCATTGCGCAACGCCATTGCTATGTGTCTGGCGCTCAGCATCGCCTATGGACTGGATCTGGATGAGCCTTACTGGGCGATGACCTCAGCGGCGGTGATCAGCTTTCCTACCGTCGGCGGTGCCATCAGTAAGAGCCTGGGACGGATTGCTGGCAGCCTGCTTGGGGCCAGCGCCGCCCTGCTGATCGCCGGGCATACCCTGAATGAACCCTGGCTGTTTACCTTTGCGATTGCTGGCTGGCTGGGGTTGTGTACCGGCGTCGCCAATCATTATCAGAACAACGTCGCCTACGCCTTTTCGCTCGCCGGTTATACCGCCGCCATTATCGCCTTCAGCAGCGTTAACATTACCGATATCACCGATTTGTGGA
The DNA here is from genome assembly GCF_038594305.1 of Pantoea brenneri. Lineage (NCBI taxonomy): Bacteria > Pseudomonadati > Pseudomonadota > Gammaproteobacteria > Enterobacterales > Erwiniaceae > Pantoea > Pantoea brenneri. Next base: position 1,340,492 of record NZ_JBCGBG010000001.1, read on the forward strand.
CCATTGCCCAGGCGCGGGTTTGTGAAGTGATATCCGGTATTTTATGTGCCGGCTTTATGATGATGGTGCTGCCGAGCACCTCGGATGGCGAGACCTTAATCACCTCGCTGAAGCAGATGCATGCGCGGCTGCTGGAACATGCGGTTTTGCTGCTGCAGCCGTCGGTCAGCGACAACATTCGTACCGCGCACGAGAACGTTATCAGCCAGATTCTGACCATGAACCTGCTGCGGATTCAGGCGTTCTGGAGTCACTACCGCTTTCGCCGGCAAAACAACGTGCTCAACTATGTGCTGCACCAGCAGTTGCGGCTTACCAGCGTGCTTTCCAGTCTGCGCCGCATGTTGCTGAACTGGCCCGACGCGCCCGACGCGCTGTTTGCTGCGCTGCAACAGCTGCTGGCGGAGCTGGGTAAACCGGAATGTGATAAATACCAGCTGGCACGCATCCTGCGTAGCGTCACGCCGGCTGCTGATGGCGACTACCGCCAACGCGCCTTCTGTCAGCGGCTGCGCTACTTCTGCTGGATGTATCTCAACGTGCTGCGCTGGATCAGGCTGCTGGATCGGGCCGACGCCGATACCCGCTTCCAGCCGCCACCGGTTCCCGCACTGGCGCGCGATAGCGACAGCGCCGAAGCGGGCTGGAGCGCGCTGCGCACCTTTAGCGTCATCGTGCTCGGCTGCGCGTTCTGGATCAATACCCAATGGTCCTCCGGCGCAGCGGCGCTGACCTTAACCGCCATCGCCTGCGTGCTGTATGCCTCTTCGCCTTCACCGGGCGGCAGCGTTACCCTGCTGCTGAAAACCCTGCTCTGGCTGTTTGCATTCAGCTTTGTCATGAAGTTCGGTCTGATGGTGCAGATCAGTCAGCTGTGGCAGTTTTTGCTGCTGCTGTTCCCGCTGCTGGTGACGCTACAGCTGTTCAAGCTACAGCAAAAGCAGCGGGCGGGAATGTGGGGGCAATTTATCGTGTTTATGGGCTCGTTCATCGCCGTCACTAACCCGCCGACCTGGGATTATCAGGACTTCTTTAACGATAATATCGCCAAAGTATGCGGGGTGTTGCTGGCCTGGCTGGCGTTTCAGGTGCTGCGTCCCAGTTCAGATGCCCGTCGCAGCCGGCGTCATATCCGGGCGCTGCGGCTGGCGTTTCTCGACCAGCTCAGACGGCGTCCACGGCTGAGTGAAAGCCGGTTTGAATCGCAGATTTATCATCGCATCAGCCAGCTCAGTCACAGCCGGGATGAGCAGGCGCGCGTCTGGTTATTGCGCTGGGGAGTGGTGTTACTTAACTGCTCGCATATCGTCTGGCAGTTACGGCAGTGGCAGGCGGACTCCGCCACGCTGATGGAGGTGCGCGACAGCAGTCTGCAGAATTTGCAGCGGATTATCAGCAGTCGCGGCGTGCAGCACAGTTCGCTGGACCAGATCCTGACGGAGCTGGAGAGGATGATCGCCACATTGCTGGCGCTGGGCAGTAATGAGGCCAGTGAACTGGCCGGTATTATCTGGCGGCTGCGCTGTTCGCTGGCCCAGTTGCAACAGGCGGTACCCGGCTGATTACTGGCAGTATTGCTGCTGTTGCCGGTTAAAGTCATCCTGTAACTGTTGCAGCGTTTTATGGCCCTCAAAGCGGGTTTTATCCACCTCGGTCATCGGTTCGATCACCAGCGCTTTTTCATCCGGCGAGAAGATAAAACGGCGGGTCAGTTCAGTGCCGGTAAAACTTTTACCCTGAATGCTGCCACAGACCATCGTCATGGTGCGCCGGGATATGGTGGTTTCAATGAAATTGGTCTCGGTGGCGCTGCGGAACACCTGCTCACAGCCCTTCGCTTCCAGCTTACGCACCGTATTGCGGCTCAGCCATTCACGCCCTTTAGCGATATTTTCACAGGTGCTGCGCATCGGGCTGGTATCAATCGTGCGCTGTAGCTCACGCCCGGTTTCCGTCACCAACTGTGTATCGTTGGGTTTATCGCACCCCACCAGCAGTAAGCACAGCAGTAATGCGCCCTTGAATTTCATACTCCTGCTCCTTGACCCTTCGCGCTTTCTTACCTGAATCAATATCATAGGGGGGAAATCTGCGGGATGGTACAACAATTCATAAACAGGCGGGAAGAAAAGCGGGCGGCAGGCTTTCACCGCCCCAAAACTCAGATAACACCGCAGCCAAAGCGCGCGCCGCCGCCGCCCAGCGGTTGAGGATGATCGGCATGGTTATCGCCGCCGACATGCACCATCAGCGCTTTCCCCTTAATCTCGCTCAGTGATTTGAGGCGCGGTGCCAGTACCGGGTAGCTGGCGTTGCCTTTGTCATCGATATACAGCGCTGGCAGATCGCCAGCATGTCCGTCGGCATAGGGACCGAGATGTTTGCCGCTGTTGGCCGGATCAAAATGTCCTCCTGCCGCACCGGCCGCCACCACTTTCCCCTGTGATTCACCCGGCTCACAGCTTCCCTTCGCATGCACATGGAAACCGTGAATGCCCGGCTGCAGCCCTTTCAGGTCCGGGGTGAACTGTAAGCCATACTGCGTCTCTTCAATCGTCACGCTACCGAGCGATTTGCCAATCCCCTCCGCCGTAACCTGATGGAGGGTAACCTGCTCGCTGGCCGCCGAGGCCGCACCGCAGGCAAGAAGGGCTGATAGCGCAACTGCTTTGAGTTTCATTGTGACTCCTTTGAGGTACCAGGGTAAGGCATAAGCCTGGTACCGGTTGCACTATTCTGCCGAAGATTGACGCAGTTTTACGCTTCAGGGCACATCAAAGCCTAACGCCGCCTTGCGGATGCGGAACCATTGCTGACGCGTCAGCGATAAGTTTACCGCCGCCGCCGCTTCGCTGACGCGCGCCGTTTTACCTGAACCAATAATCGGCAGCGGTTTACTCGGCAGCATCATTATCCACGCATACACCACCTGCTCGAGGCTGCTGGCACCGGTTTCCTGACGAATGACCTCCAGCTCGTCACGCAGCGGCTGATAATGAGGATCGTTAAACAGCCGGCCACCGCCAAGACAGGACCAGGCCATCGGTCGGAAACGTAACTGCTGGCACTGATCCAGCGTGCCATCCAGCAGCAGATTTTGTTGTACCGGCGAGATCTCCAGCTGATTAGTGACCAGCGAAAACGGCAGACGTGACTGCAGCAGCGCAAACTGTGCCGGGGTGAAGTTGGAAACGCCGACGTGCAGCACTTTTCCGCTCTGGTGCAGAGACATAAAGGCTTCGGCGACTTCATCAGCATCCATCAGCGGATCGGGACGGTGGATCAGCAGCAGGTCGAGGCGATCGGTACCAAAGTGGCGCAGTGAATTTTCAGCACTTTGCAGGATATGGGCTTTACCGGTGTTGTAATGACCGATCTGATGCTCAGGGCGGGCGCGGGTAGCAATGCCGCATTTGGTGACAATCTGGAGGCGCTCACGCAGGCCCGGTGCCAGCTTCAGCGCCTCGCCAAATGCGGCTTCGCACTGATAATCGCCGTAGATATCCGCGTGGTCGACGGTGGTAATGCCGAGGCTCAGATGGTGTTCAATAAACGCCACCCGCTGTTGCGGCGACATGCCCCACTCCATCAGCCGCCAGTAACCCATAATCAACGGTGAAAAATCCGGACCCTGCGACGCGATGGCTTGCGGTTGTAACATAACGATCTCCCTGTGGCACGATGGCTGCAATAAATGTGTCAGAGAGTATAACGGAAAGCGAGAGACCGTCAGAACAAGCTCGGCTGATGTGGATCAAGCGGCTCCTCTTTATTCTGTTGCCGCTGCAGGCGCAGACGACGCTGATAACAGAGACGCAACACCTCACGCTTTTGCGAATCGCTAAAGCGCATCCAGTTGAACCGCTCATCACGGCTGCGTAAACATCCCAGACAATAGCCGCGGGCATCGCTCTGGCAGATGCCACGACAGGGACTGGGAACCGGGAAAAATTCAAGCTGCTCGGCCACCACGACTCCGGATTGAGAGAGTGAAACAGTCTATTGAAGAGATCTTAGCCGGTTTGTGCAACAAATAAGCATAAACTCACCCAATTTCTCTTTAATAACCCCAATACACTGAACACTCTGTGCCAAATGGGAGCGACTGGCATTGCATTAGACCGACTGGTCTACTAACCTGATGGCCATGAACAAGACGCAACAACGCAATGAAACCCGCGAACACCTGCTCCGCATCGGTGAGCAGATCTGTCTGCAACGCGGTTTTACCGGAATGGGCCTCAGCGAACTGCTGACCCAGGCGGAAGTGCCGAAAGGCTCTTTCTACTATTACTTCCGTTCCAAAGAGACCTTTGGCGTGGCGTTGCTGGAGCGCTATTTTGCGCGATTCCTGCAGGATGTTGAGTTACAGCTGAATCAGCCCGACGGTACGCCGCGCGAGCGTCTGCTTAACCATTTCCGGGCGGCAGAGCAGCTGTTCACTCAGCAGGGGCACATCGTGGGTTGTCTCGGCGTGAAGGTTTCCGCTGAGGTCTGCGATCTCTCTGAACCGATGCGCGATGCGCTGCAACAGGGTGCGGCAAAAATTACTGCCCTCTATGCGCGCACGCTGAGCGCCGCTGCGCAGCAGGAGTCGCTGTCGTTACCGCACCCTCCGGAACAGATGGCTGAGTTGCTGTCACTGCTGTGGCTGGGTGCCAGTTTACAGAGCAAGATTTCCCGCGAGCCGCAGCCGCTGCGTCTGGCATTACGTACCATCGAACAGTGGTTGAAAATCCACTGATTTTTAAAAAGAGTGTTTGTAGACGACTGGTCTACTAATCAGGAGCTAATATGGCGAGTACCCAGCTGTTTCGTCCGCTGAAAGTCGGCGCGATTACCGTGCCAAACCGCGTTTTTATGGCGCCGTTGACCCGTCTGCGCAGTATTGAGCCAGGCGATATTCCTACCCCGATGATGGGCGAATATTACCGCCAGCGCGCCAGTGCCGGTTTGATCATTACCGAAGCCACCCAGGTCTCTTTCCAGGCGAAAGGCTATGCCGGTGCACCAGGCTTGCATACTCAACCGCAGATTGCGGCGTGGAAAGCGATTAACGAAGGCGTTCATCAGGCTGGCGGACACACTGCCGTGCAGCTGTGGCACACCGGCCGCATCTCACATAACAGCGTGCAGCCAGACGGTAAAGCACCGGTTGCGCCCTCCGCTATCGCCGCTGGCACCCGCACCTCGCTGCGTGCCGCTGACGGCAGCGTTTATCGCGAAGACACCTCGTTGCCACGTGAACTGACAGTGGCCGAAATTCAGCAGATCGTGGCCGATTTCGGTCAGGCGGCAGCCAATGCCCGTGAAGCTGATTTCGACCTGCTGGAACTGCACTCGGCGCACGGTTATCTGATCCATCAGTTCCTCGCACCGGGCTCTAACCAGCGTACCGACGAATATGGCGGCAGCATTGAAAAACGTGGCCGTTTCGCGTTGGAAGTGGTTGATGCCGTAATCGCTAACTGGTCAGCCGACCGGATTGGTATCCGCGTATCGCCGATCGGCAGCTTCCAGAATCTGGATAACGGTCCGGATGAAGAAGAAGCGGCGCTGTGGTATATCGGTGAACTGGCGAAGCGCAATATCGCCTATCTGCACCTCTCCGAGCCTGACTGGGCCGGCGGTAAGCCATACAGCGACGCGTTCCGTGAGAAAGTTCGTAACCTGTTCCCTGGCGCAATCATCGGCGCGGGTGCCTACACCGTTGAGAAAGCGGACGACCTGATTGCGCGTGGTCTGATCGACGCGGTCGCGTTTGGTCGCGATTACATCGCCAACCCGGATCTGGTGGAGCGCCTGCAGCAGGATGCGCCACTCAACCCGCAGCGTCCGGAGAGCTTCTACGGCGGCGGTGCTGAAGGCTATATCGATTACCCAACGCTGTAAGAGAGCGGGCTGCCATCCGGGATGATGGCAGCCATTATTCATTGGCGATTTTGATCGCTATACTTAGCGCTTGTGTCATCCGGCGATGGCGTTTTGATTATTAAAGAGGATGTTATGCGTTTACTTCATACCATGCTGCGCGTTGGCGATCTGCAACGCTCAATCGACTTCTACACTCGCGTGCTGGGCATGCGCGTGCTGCGTCAGAGTGAAAATACCGAATATAAGTATACGCTGGCGTTTGTTGGCTATACCGAAGAGAGCGAAGGCGCAGTGATCGAACTGACCTACAACTGGGGCGTTGATAAGTATGACCTCGGTAACGCTTACGGTCACATCGCGCTGGGCGTCGACGACGTTGCTGCAGCCTGCGAACGTATCCGTAACGATGGCGGCAACGTCACTCGTGAAGCGGGTCCGGTGAAAGGTGGCTCAACCATCATCGCCTTTGTTGAAGATCCCGATGGTTATAAAATCGAACTGATCGAGAACAAACACGCCGGTCACGGCCTGGGCAACTAAGCCTGCTCTTCAGCCTGCCCTGTCGGGTGGGCTGACCTCTTCTGCTCCTCTTCATCTGCTGCACCCGGGCCAGATTTTTGCCATAATGCGCGCTGCCCTTTTTCTGCAATGAGATCCTGATGTCTGAATCGAATTCCCCCAATGCACTCAATCAACGTTTCCGTGGCTTCTATCCGGTGGTCATCGACGTCGAAACCGCCGGCTTCAACGCGCAGACTGACGCGCTGCTGGAGATTGCCGCTACCACGCTGAAAATGGATGATGAGGGCTGGATCCATCTCGACCAGACGCTGCATTTTCACGTTGAACCGTTTGTTGGATCGCTACTGCATCCTGAAGCGCTGGCGTTCACCGGTATCGATCCCAGCAATCCGCTGCGCGGCGCAGTGAGTGAATATGAGGCGCTGCACGCCATCTTTAAGATGGTGCGTAAAGGCATTAAGGATACCGGCTGCAATCGCGCCATTATGGTCGCGCATAATGCGACGTTTGATCTGAACTTCATGAACGCGGCCGCCGAGCGTGCCAGTCTGAAGCGCAATCCTTTCCACCCGTTTGCCACCTTTGATACCGCGGCGCTGAGCGGACTGGTGCTCGGACAGACCGTGCTGGCGAAGGCGTGTAAAGCCGCGGGTATGGCGTTTGACAGCACCCAGGCACACTCGGCGCTGTATGATACTCAGCAGACCGCTATTTTGTTCTGTGAACTGGTGAATCGCTGGAAACGGCTGGGTGGCTGGCCCCTGCCCTTCGCCGAAGGCGAAGCAGCCGCGAGCGCTGACTGAAGAATCTGCAATGAAAAAGGCCGACGCGATGTCGGCCTTTTTGTTTTATTCCGCTTCTTTAAACTTCTCTGCGGTCTCTTTAATCAGCGACTGCAGTTCACCGCGCTGGAACATCTCGACGATGATGTCACATCCGCCGACCAGTTCGCCATCAATCCACAGCTGCGGGAAGGTTGGCCAGTTGGCATATTTCGGCAGCTCTGCACGAATGTCTGGGTTCTGCAGAATATCCACGTAAGCAAAACGCTCACCGCAGGCTGACAGCGCCTGTACCGCCTGCGCAGAGAAACCGCAGCTTGGCAGTTTCGGGGAACCTTTCATGTACAGCAGGATCGGGTTTTCTGCGATCTGGCGCTGAATTTTTTCTACAGTACTCATAATTGCCTTCCTTAATTCGTCACTTCGTGTTTGTTTATTGTAGCGACTTCGCACCAGGACTGAAAATGAGATTTTGGGGGTTGCCCGATTAAATCGCCATGTTTGTTAAGTCCTCTTTTCGGCCCTGTTAACTCCCGATTATTAACTACAAGTAACATATTAATAATTTGCAATAGTTTTGTAGATATAAGACGCTGAAAATGCTCATTTTCAGCGCAAACGGGCGAGGCCGAAAGATTAATAAAAAAAGGCGTTACGGTTTTCAGGTGAACTGGACTAGAATGGCTTCGGCGCTGATCCTGGATCAGATTTTTCCCAACTTTGTCGCGGTGCGTAGTGGCCCTGACAACTTAACTAAAACCGGACTATGCGTTTAATCATTACGCTTTTCATCCTTGCCTTTGCGCAACTGTTCTTCAACATCGCTTCTGCTTCCCCGCAGGCGCCGGTGAATGTCAGTTCGCATAAAGCAGAGAAAAAGAGTGCGCGCGAAGATGAGCGCCGCAAGCGTCGCCCGTTGAAAACGTCGGCGAAGAAAACACGCGTCAGCCCGGTCCAGAAGCTCAAACTCAAAAAACAGAAAAAAAGCGAACTCACCGCCAGTCATCTTCCCGCAAAGAAAAGCAAAACCCTGCTCAAAACCGCCAGTAAGAAACGCTACGGCCATCAGCGTCTGCTTAAAACGGCTGACGCCAGCAGCAATGACAGCGGTGACACCGGCACCATTAAAATGAGCAAGTCACATCGCCAGCGCTACCAGAAGGCGCGCGAGACGGCGATGACCAAGTTGATGGGCCAGCTGGGTAAACCCTATCAGTGGGGCGGCACCTCACCGCACACCGGTTTCGACTGCAGCGGTCTGGTGTGGTACGCCTATAAAGATCTGGTTAAATTTAAGATCCCGCGTACCGCCAATGAGATGTACCACCTGCGCGACGCCGCGCCGGTAAAACGTGAGTCGCTGGAGAAAGGCGATTTAGTCTTCTTCCGGATTAATGGTCGCGGCACCGCCGATCACGTTGGGGTTTATCTCGGCAACGGCAAATTTATTCAGTCGCCACGCACCGGCAAAGATATTCAGATCAGTGCGCTGGGTGAAGATTACTGGCAGCGCCACTACATCGGCGCGCGTCGGGTGATGACGCCGAAAACCATTCGTTAAGCGGATTCGCTACGCGAATAACCAGACAGAGAAAAGCCGGGCGATGCCCGGCTTTTTCATTAGTGCAGCACAGCTGTAAAGCTAAAGGCGACAATCATCAGCAGACAGCCGACGGTAGTCATCAGGGCCAGTTTCAAATCTGTACTCATTTACCGCTCCTTAGTCACACATTTTGTAGGGATAAGCCATTTTCCCATACGGGCCGGTAAAAATCTCGTTTTATCCGTCCAGCCTTGTTAGAATCCTGCCTTTGTTGCGCAACGCGCGCAGCCCCGGTTCCGTTTGCTCTCCTTTTCAGGCGCTCATTACCCGCCAGACGCCTGTTTACCGGCCAGAAAAGCTGCATAATTGCGGAGAAAACCCTGAGCAGACGCAAACGTTTAACATTATGCTTATCATTGCGTTAGATAAGCCCTGGAGTCCGATTTTAATGGCAACAATTAAAGATGTGGCAAAACGCGCCGGCGTCTCAACGACCACCGTTTCGCACGTCATCAACAAAACGCGTTTTGTCGCTGAAGAGACGCGCAACGCCGTCTGGCAGGCGATTCAGGAACTGCACTATTCGCCGAGCGCCGTAGCGCGCAGCCTGAAAGTGAATCACACCAAAACGCTGGGCCTGCTGGCAACCTCGAGCGAAGCGCCCTACTTTGCTGAAATTATTGAGGCGGTGGAGAATCACTGCTTCGACAAAGGTTACACCCTGATTCTGGGCAATGCGCATAACGACCTGCAAAAGCAGCGTGCCTATCTCAGCATGATGGCGCAGAAGCGCGTCGATGGTTTGCTGGTGATGTGCTCTGAGTATCCGGACGATCTGCTGAAGATGCTGGAAGAAAATCGTAATATCCCGATGGTGGTGATGGACTGGGGCGAGTCACGCGCCGACTTCACCGACACGGTGCTGGATAATGCGTTTCAGGGCGGCTATCTGGCCGGACGTTATCTGATTGAGCGCGGTCACCGTGAGATTGGCGCGATTCCCGGTCAGATGGAGCGCAACACCGGCGGTGGACGTCATGCTGGTTTCCTCAAGGCGCTGGAAGAAGCCGGCATTCAGCCGCGTGCCGAATGGATCGTGCAGGGCGACTTCGAACCGGAATCAGGCTATCAGGCGATGCAGCAGATCCTGTCGCAGAAACAGCGCCCGACCGCGGTGTTCTGTGGTGGTGATATCATGGCGATGGGCGCGATTTGCGCCGCCGATGAGATGGGTTTGCGGGTGCCGCAGGACATTTCGGTGATCGGATATGACAATGTGCGCAACGCGCGCTACTTCGCGCCTGCGCTGACTACCGTGCATCAGCCAAAAGCACAACTGGGTGAGAAAGCGCTGGAGATGCTGCTTGACCGCATCACCAGTAAACGAGAGGTTTCTCAGACCATCGAAGTGCATCCGACGCTGATTGAACGTCGTTCCGTGGCTGACGGTCCGTTCCGCGACTATCGCCGTTAATCTTCGCTTAACCACTCCTGATTAAGCGTTTGCGCATCACCCAGATAGCTGAGTAACCAGCCCGTCGCCGGTGATGCGCGATCTTCCGCCCAGCTTACGCAACAGGGGCTGTCCGGAAATGCAACCGGCAACGTCAGCTCCACCAGCGCTCCGCTGTCCAGTAATGGCCGCGCCAGATGCCCCGGCACCATCGCCACACACAATCCCGCCAGCACGCAATCCAGGCCGGTCTGCCATTCCGGCACCACCAGACGACGCTGATTGTCGAGCGTCCACGTCATCCGGCGTGGCAGCGCGCGTGAGGTATCTTCCAGCACCAGCGACGGCCAGCTGCGCAGGGTGTCGTCATCAATCTGACTCACGCCAGTCAGCGGATGGTGGTTCGCCACCACGCAGCGCCAGTTGAGCGTCCCCATGTCGCGAAAGGCAAAGCGTCCGCCGACCGGTATCGCCTGAGTGGCGCCGATGGCCACTTCAACCCGATCATCCGCCAGCGCATCCCAGACGCCGTTAAACACTTCATAACTGATGTGCAACTCCATGTCGGGGAAATGGCGGTAAAAATCTTTGACTAACTGCCGGGTGCGCTGCGGCTTGACGATGCAGTCGACCGCAATACTCAGCTGTCCACGCCAGCCGTTAGCCAGCTGCTGACACTGGCGGCGGGTGGCGAGCATTTTTTTGATAACGCTGCGCCCTTCACGGACAAAATGCTCGCCAGCGGGGGTTAATACCACCTCGCGATGCTGGCGCTCAAACAGCGGTACCGCCAGCCACGTTTCCAGCTGACGCACGGTATAGCTGATAGCAGACGGCACCCGATGCAGCTCCTGCGCCGCGGCGCTGAAGCTGCCACCGCGCGCCACCGCATCCACCACCTCTAATGCATATTCTGACCACATAATCTGCCTTCAAATTTTTTAACAGCAACCGGCAAATATTAGCGTTTCACAGCGGCAAACGCACCTTTTACACTCTGCCGCGTTCAACCTGCAAAATGAGAATCAGATGTCACCGTCAAAAGGATTTATGCCTTATCTCGCTCTGCTGAGCATGCTGGGCTTTTTAGCCACCGATATGTACCTGCCCGCCTTCGGCGCGATGCAGCAAACTTTTAACACCTCACCCGGCCTGATCAGCGCCAGTATGAGCCTGTTCCTGGCGGGCTTTGCCTGCGGTCAGCTGTTCTGGGGACCGCTGTCAGATCGCATCGGCCGCAAGCCGGTATTGCTGGCCGGTCTGGCGCTGTTTGCCGTCGGCTGCGCCGGTATGCTGTGGGTCAATAATATCTATCTGATGCTGGCGCTGCGCTTTATTCAGGCGATCGGCGTCTGTGCCGCAGCCGTTAGCTGGCAGGCGCTGGTTGTAGATCGTTATCCGGCGGCGCGCGCCAACAAGGTGTTCGCCACCATTATGCCACTGGTGGCACTCTCGCCAGCGCTGGCGCCGTTGCTGGGCGCCTGGCTGATCAGCCATTTTCACTGGCGGTCTATTTTTCTGGTGCTGACGCTGATTGCCGTGGCCTTGATCCTCACTACCCTGCGTCTGCCGGCCAGCCGTAAAGCCAAAGGTGAGCAAGGCGCACAGCCTGGCTTTTTCACTCTGCTGAAGTCGCGGGTCTACAGTGGCAACGTGCTGATCTACTCCGCCTGTTCCGCCAGCTTTTTTGCCTGGCTGACCGGCTCGCCGTTTATTCTGGCCGATCTGGGCCTGACGCCAGCCGACATCGGTCTGAGCTATCTGCCACAAACCTTTGCATTCCTGATTGGCGGTTTCGGCTGCCGCGCCCTGCTCAACCGTTTTGCTGGTGCACAGTTGCTGCCGTGGCTGCTGGCGATCTACAGCCTGAGCATTCTGGCGCTGTTTGCGGTTGCGCTTTCCGGCCACAGTACGCTGGTCAGCCTGCTGCTGCCGTTCTGCGGCATGGCGCTGGCCAATGGTGCCATCTACCCGATCGTGGTTTCCGCTGCGCTGATGCCTTTCCCTGACGCCACCGGTAAAGCGGCAGCATTGCAGAATACTCTGCAACTGGGATTATGCTTCGCCGCCAGCCTGGCCGTCTCGGCCGGACTGACGCAGCCGCTGCTGACCACTACCCTGATGATGGCGCTGACTATCCTGCTTGCCCTGCTCGGCTTCGTGATGCAGCGTATTGCAAACGCACAATCTGATGTTGCCACCCCCTCTACCGCCTGCCAGGATAATCACTGAAGCAATGATTTTTTAGTTAGCAAACTAACAATAAGTCATTGAATATTGACCCGCGTGAGAATATACTCATTCGGGTCAATAATTCTGCAACAAATCAACAACATAATAACGTTACACATTGATTGGCAACCGGGTTGCCGGGATGGCGTCTGCGCGCAGGTTAGGGTTATCGCGCCGGATCGTTTTGCACCGTTTTAATCCTCTGTATCACGCCAGATATCTGGTTTACGGAGTCATCCGTGACTTTTCTCAATTCCTGAAGAAATTGACTATTCTTTTTCAGGTTAAGATTGGACAGGTGGTGGAGAAGCTATGAGTTCATCGTATGTAGAAGAAGTGAGCCTCGAAGAAAACCATTGGTATCGCATCGTTCATGAACTGCTGGATAAAGCAGATATCGAAATTAATGGCTCACGTAGCTGGGATATTCAGGTTAAAAACCCTGACTTCTTTAAACGTGTTTTGCAGGAGGGATCGCTGGGTCTGGGCGAAAGTTATATGGACGGCTGGTGGGAATGCGATCGGCTGGATATATTCTTCCACCACGTGCTCAAACATAAACTGGACCAGCAACTTCCACATCATTTTAAAGATACGCTGCGTATTGCCGCGGCGCGCTTAACCAACCTCCAGTCGAAAAAACGCGCCTGGATTGTCGGTAAAGAGCATTATGATTTAGGAAACGATTTGTTTTCTCTGATGCTCGATCCTTATATGCAGTACTCCTGTGGCTACTGGAAGGAAGCCACCACGCTCGCCGCCGCGCAGGAAGCAAAGCTGGATATGATTTGCCGCAAATTAGCGCTGGAGCCGGGCATGTCGCTGCTGGATATTGGTTGCGGCTGGGGCGGACTGGCAGAATTTGCCGCACGTCATTATGGCGTTAAAGTGCATGGTGTCACCATTTCGGCTGAACAGCAGAAACTGGCGCAGCAGCGCTGTGAAGGATTAGACGTCACCATTCTATTACAGGACTATCGCGATCTGAATGAACAGTTTGACCGTATTGTATCGGTCGGAATGTTTGAACATGTCGGTCCTAAAAATTACGCCACCTATTTTGATGTCGTCGATCGTAATTTAAAGCCAGACGGTATTTTCCTGCTGCACACAATCGGTGCGATTAAAACCGATATGAATGTGGATCCGTGGATCGATAAATATATTTTCCCGAATGGCTGTCTGCCTTCGGTACGACATATTGCTGACGCCAGTGAGCCGCATTTCATTCTGGAAGACTGGCATAACTTTGGCGCAGATTACGACACGACCCTGATGGCATGGTATGAACGCTTTATTCAGGCCTGGCCGCAGCTGGCGGATAGCTACGGTGAACGCTTTAAGCGTATGTTCTCTTACTACCTTAATGCCTGTGCTGGCGCATTCCGCGCACGTGACATTCAGTTATGGCAGGTGGTCTTCAGTCGGGGCGTGGAAGGCGGATTACGCGTGGCGCGTTGAGGCAGTCGTGGACCGGATTTACCATTAAAAAAGGCGCTGATGCGCCTTCTTTTTTAGCTTTCTGTCGTCGGTTGCCCGGTCAGCATATTCATCGCCGCTGCCGCATCACGCTGCGCTAATACCCGCTCAACAGTGTCGACAATCGCCTGAGTATGCGGATCAATCTCGATATTAACCCGGTCGCCAAAGGTTTTGGCCCCCAGGGTAGTGCGCTCCAGCGTTTCCGGGATCAGATAGACGCAGAATTTGGTACGGGTTACATCCCCTACCGTCAGGCTTATCCCATCGATGCCGACGAAGCCTTTGTGCAGGATATATTTCATCTGGGTCGGATCCTGGATCTTAAACCACACTTCGCGGTTATTTTCCGACTGGATAATTTTGCAGATTTCAGCGGTGGTCATAATATGACCGGACATCAGGTGTCCACCTATTTCATCGCTGAATTTCGCGGCGCGTTCAATATTGACCACATCCCCCTGGCGTAAATCGCCCAGGTTGGTGACGCGCAGGGTCTCTTTTATTAAATCAAAGCTGACCCGATCGCCCTCAATAGCCGTCACGGTTAAGCAGCAGCCGTTGTGTGCCACCGATGCGCCCAGTGCCAGGCCCGGCAATAATTCTTCCGGCAACCTGACGGTGTGAGTACGGAACAGCTCTTTCTCTTCAATGGACACTATTTCTGCGGTGCCCTGCACAATACCGGTAAACATAGTCTTTGCCTCTGCGAAGTTTGCGCTAGTTTATCACAGCTCACGTCCGCTGTTAGCTTTCAGCCAGCGGCGTAGCCTTACAGCGTAGCAAAACGCATGCAGTGACAAAGATTGGCGAATCCGGTATCGCCAGTTACACTAGCTGACGCAATTCCTGGGGCTTCCCTGCCCCGCCATTATTTCATTTAACTATTCAGGTGTTAACGTGCAGAAGTATTTAACAGAAGCGCGTCAATTGCTTGCCCTTGCGATTCCGGTCATCCTTGCTCAGGTGGCTCAAACCGCAATGGGATTTGTGGATACCATTATGGCCGGCGCCGTCAGCGCCACGGATATGGCCGCCGTCGCTGTCGGCACCTCTATCTGGCTTCCGGCCATCCTGTTTGGTCATGGTCTTCTGCTTGCATTGACGCCTACGGTTGCGCAACTCAACGGCTCTGGCCGCCGCGAACGCATCGCCGAGCAAATTCGCCAGGGTTACTGGCTGGCCCTGTTCGTCTCGCTGCTGATTATGGTGCTGTTATGGCATGCGGGCTACTTAATCCGGGCGATGCATGACATCGATCCGCTGCTGGCGCTGAAAGCAGAAGGCTATCTGCATGCCCTGCTGTTTGGCGCACCGGGTTATCTGTTTTTCCAGGTACTGCGTAATCAGTGTGAAGGCCTGTCGAAAACCAAGCCGGGTATGGTGCTGGGCTTTCTCGGCCTGATGGTCAATATTCCGCTGAACTACATCTTTATTTATGGCCATTTCGGCATGCCGGCGCTGGGCGGCGTGGGCTGTGGCGTGGCAACGGCCTCGGTCTACTGGGTGATGTTCATCTGTATGCGCTTCTGGGTACGCCGGATGAGAACCATGCGCGATATCCATCTGACCAGCAGCTGGTCACCGCCTTCGCGTCCGATTCTGACCCGTCTGATGACGCTGGGCTTACCGGTAGCGCTGGCGCTGTTCTTTGAAGTCACGCTGTTTGCTGTGGTTGCACTGCTGGTGTCGCCGCTGGGTATTGTTAACGTAGCCGGCCATCAGATCGCGCTGAACTTCAGTTCACTGATGTTCGTTCTGCCGCTGTCGCTGGGCGTGGCAACCACTATCCGGGTCGGCTATCGGCTGGGTCAGGGGTCAACCGAGCAGGCCAAAGTCGCCGCCTGGACTGCCCAGGGCGTCGGCATCAGCATGGCCGCGCTGACCGCGCTGTTTACCGTGACCTTCCGGCATCAGATCGCCCTGCTGTATAACGACAACCCGGAAGTGGTGACGCTGGCGGCGCAGTTGATGTTGCTGGCGGCCATCTATCAGTTCTCTGACTCGATACAGGTGATTGGCAGCGGTATTTTGCGCGGCTATAAAGATACCCGCTCGATCTTCTTTATCACCTTTATCGCCTACTGGCTGCTGGGGCTGCCGGCCGGTTATTTACTGGCGCTGACCGACTGGCTGGTGCCGCGGATGGGGCCGGCAGGCTTCTGGTGCGGCTTCATTGTCGGCCTGACGTCTGCGGCGGTAATGATGATTTGGCGGATCAGGCGCCTGCAACAGTCACCTGCCGAGGTGATCCTGACGCGCGCTGCGCGCTAACCGGTTGAGCGGGCGGTAAAAGGCCCGCGACGCCTAAAAAAACGACGTATAGCACAGTTGCTGTTCAGTCACGGTGAAAAAACCATTTTTCCCCTTGCCAGCCTCATCGGCTGCCGTTAATATTCGTCCCCGCTGTCGCCCAGACAGCGTGTTGCGCTCTTAGCTCAGTTGGTTAGAGCACCACCTTGACATGGTGGGGGTCGATGGTTCGAGTCCATTAGAGCGCACCAAGTGCGTCCGTAGCTCAGTTGGTTAGAGCACCACCTTGACATGGTGGGGGTCGGTGGTTCGAGTCCACTCGGACGCACCATTTCCTGTAAGCGTTCTTAGCTCAGTTGGTTAGAGCACCACCTTGACATGGTGGGGGTCGATGGTTCGAGTCCATTAGAACGCACCACTTTCAGAATTTCTCCCGCTTGCGCAAATCCCCCTTTTATTGATCTACATCTTTTCCGGAACTGCTTTTCGATTGGTTTTCGCATACTTAGCGACTATACTGTGCCGCGTTGTCCACTTGAAAGGTTTCAGCGATCACGTGCCTATTGCGATAACTCAGATAATTTGCGCAACATTCAGAAGGTGGTTACCAACCGTAACCGCACAACTTCCCTGCACGCCTGGCCTTCGTCACCTATTCTTACTCTGTATAGCCCGTTTCGATTTCAAACAGAATTCTCACTTCGATGCATTGCCATCGGATTTCGCCCTTTATCATCCATCACAACTTACAGATAACCCGTCATGAAAAAGACTAAGATCGTTTGTACTATCGGCCCGAAAACCGAATCAGAAGAGATGCTGACTCAGCTGCTTGAAGCCGGCATGAATGTTATGCGTCTTAACTTCTCCCACGGCGACTACGCCGAGCACGGCCAGCGCATCACCAACATGCGTGCCGTGATGGAAAAAACCGGTCGTCAGGCGGCTATCCTGCTGGACACCAAAGGCCCTGAAATCCGCACCATGAAACTGGAAGGCGGAAATGATGCGCCGCTGAAAGCGGGTCAGACTTTTACCTTCACCACCGACCAGAGCGTGATCGGCAACAGCGAGCGCGTTGCGGTGACCTATCCTGGCTTTACTGCTGACCTGAAAATCGGTAACACCGTGCTGGTCGACGATGGCCTGATCGGTATGGAAGTGACTGAAGTCACCGAAAACACCGTGGTGTGTAAAGTGCTGAACAATGGCGACCTCGGTGAAAACAAAGGCGTTAACCTGCCAGGCGTTTCTATCCAGTTGCCAGCGCTGGCAGAAAAAGACAAGCGCGACCTGATCTTCGGTTGTGAGCAAGGCGTCGATTTCGTTGCTGCGTCGTTCATCCGTAAGCGTTCAGACGTGCTGGAAATTCGTGAGCACCTGAAGCAGCACGGCGGTGAGCACATCCAGATCATCTCTAAAATTGAGAACCAGGAAGGCCTGAATAACTTCGACGAAATTCTCGAAGCGTCAGACGGCATCATGGTTGCGCGTGGCGACCTGGGCGTTGAAATCCCGGTTGAAGAAGTGATCTTCGCGCAGAAGATGATGATCAAGAAGTGTAACAAAGCGCGCAAAGTGGTGATTACCGCTACTCAGATGCTTGACTCGATGATCAAAAACCCACGCCCTACCCGTGCTGAAGCGGGCGACGTGGCAAACGCCATCCTCGACGGTACTGATGCGGTTATGCTGTCAGGTGAAAGCGCCAAAGGGAAATACCCGCTTGAGTCAGTGACCATCATGGCCACTATCTGTGAGCGTACCGACCGCGTGATGAAGTCCCGCATCGATAGCCAGAACGACACCCGCAAGCTGCGTATCACCGAAGCGGTCTGCCGTGGTGCAGTTGAAACCGCTGAGAAACTGGAAGCCCCACTGATTGTGGTCGCGACTGAAGGCGGTAAGTCAGCTAAGGCAGTACGTAAGTACTTCCCGAACGCCACTATCCTGGCGCTGACCACCAATGCCACTACCGCGCGTCAGCTGATCCTGAGTAAAGGGATTGAGACCCGTCTGGTAACCGAGATCGCTTCTACCGACGATTTCTATCGTCTGGGTAAAGAAGCGGCACTGGAAAGTGGCTATGGTCAGAAAGGTGACGTGGTGGTGCTGGTGTCAGGTGCATTAGTACCAAGCGGAACTACCAACACCGCCTCAGTACACGTCCTGTAAAACTATTTTCACCATTTATTTAGAAGCGCCTTTCACGGGCGCTTTTTTTATTTGTACTTAATACAAATGTCGGAAAATTCCAATCGAAAATAACTATTCAATTTCACTTTATATTAAGGTTAATCCGATTAAATCTCTCTGTTTTCGCTAAATTTTTTTATCATCTTCTGCGATCCGCTGCTTCTTTGAGCGAACGATCAAATTTAAGCATCTTCTCATCAAAAATTTATTCTCAACTTAAAAAGCTTTGTGTAATACTTGTAACGCTACATGGAGATTAACTCAATCTAGAGGGTATAAATAATGAATCGTACTAAACTGGTACTGGGCGCGGTAATCCTGGGTTCAACTCTGCTGGCTGGTTGCTCAAGCAACGCTAAAATCGACCAGCTGTCTTCTGACGTTCAGACTCTGAACGCTAAAGTTGACCAACTGAGCAACGACGTGAACGCAGTGCGTTCAGACGTTCAGGCTGCTAAAGATGACGCAGCTCGCGCTAACCAGCGTCTGGACAACCAGGCTCACTCTTACCGTAAGTAAGAGTTCTGGTTTAAAAATGGCGCCTTTAAGGCGCCATTTTTTTTGCTTTGCGTTTACGCGGTTTCCCGCGTAACTGGCTTTACGGCGTGGCCGTTTCGGCTTCAGCCCGATCAACCGGCGCAGCAGAGGCCGATGAAGGCGTCTCCAGCCCCGCAGGCGGCGTTGTTTCACTCTGGACCGGCTCACCACTGCTTACCAGCACCGGCATGCCTGAGCGGCGCGTCAGGCTCGCTTTAATCAATGCGCTATCACTCTTCTCGCTTTTGATAAATTGCTTCAGCCCGCCACTCAGTGCTAACGGCATGGTTTGTGGATCGTCCTTATCGTTGTGCGATAACGGCTGATGCACCTCGACGTAGCGTTTGCCATCCGGTTCCACCGCATACTTCACCGGCTGATTGATGATCTGCACCCGCGTACCTTTCGGCACCGAATTGAACAGCGCTTCGATATCCTCTGAACGCAGACGAATACAGCCTGAGCTGACGCGCATACCAATACCGAACTTCGCATTGGTGCCATGAATCAGATACTGGCCGCTACCGCGCGCCAGGCGCATTGCAAACAGCCCCATCGGGTTATCCGGCCCGGCAGGCACTACCGCGGGCAGCGTGATGCCCTCTTTGGCATAGCGCTTGCGAATATTCTGAGTTGGCGTCCAGGTCGGGTTAGGAATTTTCTGGCTGATTTGGGTCACCATCACCGGGGTTGCCGCCCCCAGCTGACCAATACCGATCGGATAGACGATGACCTTGTCTTCGCCTTTGGGATAGTAGTAGAGCCGCAGCTCGGCCAGATTCACTACAATGCCTTCTCGCGGGGTATCAGGCAGCAGCATCTGCAGCGGGACGGTGAGTTGTGTTCCGGCTTTCGGCAGCCAGGGATCGGTGCCTGGATTGGCTTCCAGCAGGCTAAGCAGGCCAACCTGATAGCGAGCCGCAATCTCTTCCAGTGGGCGTTTGTCGTCAGGAACCTGGGTCAGGACGTTTTCGCCAATCAGGCGACTGTCAGGTGGTGGCAGCGGGTATTCCGTGGCAAATGCGGGTGCAGAGAGCCCAAAACAGGTCAGCAGCAATGCACCGGCTAAACGTAAAGCAGGTTTCATGCAATTTTCTCGTCAGATAAAAAAACAGACGCCGGATGGCGTCTGTCGAGTGTAGCTTAGCTGAGGTTCTGAGCGGTATGGCGAATAGACCGAATCATCGCTTCCAGCCCCTGCGACCGGGTCGGCGTCAAGTGCTGCATCAGTGCCAGTTCACCGAACCAGTGGCGCACATCCAGCGCCACGATTTCGGCCGGCGGCAGATTCTGATAAAGGCTAAACACGATGGCAATCAAGCCCTTAACAATAGCAGCATCGCTGTCGCCTTCAAACGCGATGGTGCCATCTTCCTGCGGCGTCATCCTGATCCATACCTGGCTCTGACAACCTGAAATAGCATTCTCTGGCTGGTGCAAGCTTTCGGATGATTCCGGAAGTTTTGCACCCAGCTCAATGATGTAGAGATACTTCTCTTCCCAGTTGGCGCAACGGTTGAAGTTACGAACCAGTTTCTCTTTTTCTGGCAAGTTCGCCATCTGTCACTCCGTTAAAACTGTTCAGCCGCCCAGCAGACGATGAATACGTGTCAGTCCGGCCGCCAGACGATCCACTTCCTCTTCACTGTTGTAGAAGGTGAAGGAGGCGCGACACATGGCAGGCACATTGTAATGGTGCATCAGCGGCATCGCACAGTGGTGACCGGTGCGGATCGCAATGCCGTACTGATCGAGGAAACTGCCAACGTCAAATGCGTGGTGCTTGCCCAGGTTGAAGGCGATCACCCCGGCGCGTGACTGCGGGCCGTAAATCCGGATGTCCGGTACCGAGGCCAGCTTATCGAGCGCATAATTCATCAGTGCCGTTTCGCGCTGATGAATGGTATCCAGTCCCAGCGCCTCGACGTAGGCCAGCGCTGCGCCAAAGCCGATAATCCCGCCGGTGTTCGGCGTACCGGCTTCAAAACGCCAGGGTGCGCTGTTCCAGGTGGTGCCGGTTGGCAGCAGTACGCGGTCGATCATCGATCCCCCCCCTTCCCACGGCGGCATCTCATCAAGCAGCGCTTTACGCCCATAGAGAATGCCGACGCCGTTCGGGCCGTACAGCTTGTGGCTGGAGAAGACGTAGAAGTCGCAGCCGATATCCTGCACGTTCACTTTGTCGTGCATCACCGCCTGCGCGCCATCAATCAGCGTCACCACGCCCGCGGCTTTCGCCTGTGCGACGATCGCTTTCACCGGGTTGACCGTGCCGAGAACGTTAGAAACGTGCGTCACCGCCAGCAACCGGGTACGGCTGTCGATCAGTCCCGCCAGTTGCTCCAGTGCCAGCTCGCCATTATCGTTCAGCGGCAGAACCCGAATTTCAGCACCGGTACGCTGTGCCACCATCTGCCACGGCACGATGTTAGCGTGATGCTCCATCTCAGTGATGATCAGGTTATCGCCCGGCTGGAGGTTAGCACCGCCCCAGCTGTTGGCCACCAGATTGATGCCTTCAGTGGTGCCTTTGACGAACACGATCTCTTCCTGCGTGGCCGCATTCAGAAAACGGGCCGCCTGATCGCGCACGTTCTCCATGTCGCTGGTCGCCTGCTGGCTGAGCGTATGGATACCACGATGCACGGCCGCATAGCCGTGCTGGTAAAAATGGCTTTCGGCGTTGATTACCGACAGCGGACGTTGTGCGCTGGCCGCACTATCAAGATAGGCCAGCGGATGACCGTTGACCTCACGCTTCAGGATCGGAAAATCTTCCCTGATGCGTTCGAGATCGAAGTTCATCATGAGTCGCCTCCAGGAAAGCGCTCAGCGATACGCTGCAGCACTGCCTGACGCAATACCTCATTCTCCAGTGCTTCGGTCAGTTCCGCAGCAAAGGCATGAATGATCATCGTCTGGGCAGCATCCTGCTCAATACCGCGCGAGCGCAGATAGAACATCTGCTCATCATCGATGCGACCGATGGTGGCGCCGTGGCTGCACTTAACGTCATCCGCATAGATTTCCAGCTGCGGTTTGGTATCCACTTCGGCCAGACGTCCCAGCAACAGGTTGTTGTTGGTCATCTGTCCATCGGTTTTCAGCGCATGCTTCGCCACTTTGATGTGACCATTAAACACCGCACGGCCTTTATCGCGCACGATGGTTTTATGCATCTGGCGGCTCAGGCAGTAGCCTTTATTGTGCTCAAGGTAAGTACGGGTATCCGCCACTTCCTGACGCACCGGCAGCACCAGGCTGTTCACCGCCAGTTGGGTGTTTTCACCGTTCAGCTGAGTACTGGTGTTATGACGGCTCAGGCCCGCACCCAGCAGGAAGCTGGTGCTGCTGACCTGCGCATCGCTGCCGATCACCAGGTCGTTATGTGCGAAGTGATAACTTTCGCTGCTTTCAAACGCCAGTTTGGTGTGGGTCAGTTTTGCATTGTCGCCGACGGCAAAGGTAAAGCGGGCACCGGTGAAGTGCGCACTGCCATCCAGCGAAACGTAATGCTCAATCACTTCTGCTTCAGCGCTCTCATCCAGCTGCAGATGATGACGATGATGAACCGTGTTCATCCCGTTCTGCTGGCCGCTGGTGATGTGCAGCAGATAAAGCGGACGGGCCGCCGACTTGCCGCGTGCCAGACGCAGGAAGGTCACCTCTTCCGCCAGACTCTCGGTCAGGTGCAGGAAGACTTCCGGCTGCACGGCGGCCGGCAGTGGGCGACGTTCAGCCGCTACGCTGTGCTGAATCTCAAACAGATCGCTGTCGCGGCTGCTGAGTGCAGGCTGGAACTGGCCATCAACATAAACCAGACGCACCGCATCCAGTGGCAGAGCCAGCGCATCGACCTGCTCAGCGCTCAGCGTTTGCGGTGCCTGCGGCAGCACAAACTGTTGCGCCAGCAAGGTATCCAGCGAGGTGTATTTCCAGTTCTCATGCTTGCGGGTAGGCAAGCCGATCCGCATCAGTTGCTGCCAGTGCTGCTGTGCCTGCAGCGAACGCAGGTCGCCGCGCGATTCAAACAGGTGATGCCACTGTTGCAGCGCAGAATCACTCTTCGTCGGTAAGCCAGCCATAACCTTGCTCCTCCAGCTGTTTCACCAGCGAGAAGTCGCCAGATTTCACGATTTTGCCCTGATAAAGAACGTGTACGAAGTCTGGCTTGATGTAATCCAGAATACGCTGGTAGTGGGTAACGATGATGAAGGCACGCTTCTCATCGCGCAGGCTGTTAACGCCATTGGCCACAATTTTCAGCGCATCGATGTCCAGTCCGGAATCGGTTTCATCGAGGATACAGAGTTCCGGCTCCAGCGCCGCCATCTGCAGAATGTCGTTACGCTTCTTCTCACCACCGGAGAAGCCCACGTTTACTGAACGGGTCAGCAGATCTTCCGGCATCTTCAGCAGGTGAATTTTATCTTCGATAAAGTCCTGGAAATCGAAGCGGTCCAGCTCTTCCTGCTGACGATATTTACGCACCGCGTTAACGGAGGTTTGCAGGAAGAACTGGTTGCTCACGCCAGGGATCTCAACCGGATACTGGAAGGCCATAAAGATACCTTCACCGGCACGCTCTTCCGGCGCCAGCTCCAGCAGATCTTTGCCTTTGAAGGTCACCGAACCGCCGGTCACTTCATAGTCTTCACGTCCGGCCAGCGTGGCAGAAAGCGTACTTTTACCTGAGCCGTTCGGGCCCATAATGGCATGGACTTCACCCGGTTTAATTTCGAGGTTCAGACCACGCAGAATGGCTTTATCTTCAACACTTACCTGTAAATCTTTAATGCTTAACATACTTATTCCTTCACATTGCTTCCGGCAACGCGTGTGACGGCATCAGCCCACACTGTGCTCAAGGCTGATGGCTAACAATTTTTGGGCTTCCACGGCAAATTCCAGCGGCAGCTCCGAAAATACGTCTTTACAGAAGCCGTTCACGATCATCGAGATGGCATCTTCTTCACTGATACCGCGTTGCAGACAGTAGAACATCTGGTCTTCGCCGATACGTGAGGTGGTGGCTTCGTGCTCAAGCTGGGCGGTGTTATTGCGGGTTTCAACATACGGGAAGGTATGTGCGCCGCAGTCCGGGCCAATCAGCATTGAGTCACACTGGGTAAAGTTACGCGCGTTGGTGGCGGTCGGCATGATCTTCACCAGGCCGCGATAGGTGTTCTCACTTTTACCGGCCGAAATCCCTTTCGAGATGATGGTCGATTTGGTGTTTTTACCAATGTGAATCATCTTGGTGCCGGTATCCGCCTGCTGGCGGCCGCTGGTCAGCGCCACAGAATAGAATTCGCCGACCGAGTAATCACCGCGCAGAATGCAGCTCGGGTATTTCCAGGTAATGGCTGAGCCGGTCTCAGACTGCGTCCAGGACATTTTACTGTGGTCACCTTCACACAGCGCACGCTTGGTAACGAAGTTAAGGATACCGCCCTCGCCTTCACCGCCCGGGAACCAGTTCTGCACCGTCGAATATTTCACTTCGGCATTTTTATGGATGATCACTTCCACCACGGCCGCGTGCAGCTGATAGCTGTCACGCACCGGCGCTGAACAACCTTCGATGTAGCTGACGTAACTGTCTTCATCGGCAATCAGGATGGTGCGTTCGAACTGACCGGTTTTGGCTGCGTTGATGCGGAAATAGGTCGACAGCTCCATCGGGCAACGGACGCCTTTCGGGATGTAGACAAACGTTCCGTCTGAAGCCACCGCCGAGTTCAGCGCGGCAAAGAAGTTATCGTTGGCCGGGACGACCGTGCCGAGATACTGCTTCACCAGCTCCGGGTGTTCCTGAATCGCTTCGCCGAAGGAACAGAAGATAATGCCCTGCTCCGCCAGCTTGCCGCGATAGGTCGTAGCCACCGAGACGGAGTCAAAAATAGCGTCAACGGCCACTTCACGACCTTCACGCACCGGGACACCCAGCTGGTTAAAGGCGTTTTCCACTTCCTGCGTCAGGTAATCGCTGGCCGGCGCGCTGCCTGATGCCTGGGTCGCACCCGGCTCAGAAGCGCAGCTGTCATCGCAGTTACCGCACGACGGTGCGGAATAGTAGCTGTAATCCTGGTAATCGAGTTTCTCGTAATGCGCTTTCAGCCAGTGAGGCTCTTCCATTTCAAGCCAGGCACGGAAAGCTTTAAGACGAAACTCCAGCATCCACTCTGGCTCGTTACGCTTGGCCGAGATCGCGCGCACCACATCTTCATTGATGCCGTTCGCAAATTCTTCGGTCTGCAGTTGGGTAAAGAAGCCCTCTTTATAGTTGAGCTTGCCGTCCCAGATTTGTACATCGTCAGATGTTTCGCTGTGTCGTGACATATTTCACTTACTCGACGCCAAAGCTTTCGCCACACCCGCAGGCGTGCTGAGCTTTAGGGTTATTGAATTTAAAAATCTGATTCAGGCCTTCGCGAACGTAATCCACTTCGGTGCCATCAACAAATGGCATCGCCTGAAGCGGCACAAACAGAGTTGCGCCGTGGAACGAGAACTGCAGATCGTCATCGACTGGCTCTTTCACCAGATCCATGACGTAACCAAACCCGGCGCAGCCGGATTGTTTCACGCCTAACCGTAGCCCCTTGACATCAGGGTCCTGAGCAGCCAGATTGAGAATTTGTTGCGCTGCGGTTTCAGTCAGCGTCAGCCCTTTCCAGACGAAATCGTCGGGTGAGAAAGAGTCTGCATTAACGGATGCCATGTTGATACCTCTTGAGTCCGGACCTTTTCAGGCTATCCCCCTATGGTAGTGATCTGACCGATCACTTCAACCTCTTGTTTTGCAGGGATAATCATCTTGTGCTGTTTTTTTCGCCTGTTTATTAAGCATAGACCCTTCAACTCACTTTGCGGTGAGACAGACCACGCGAAGAGTCCTGTTGTAACCTGTTAATAACGCACTCTTTTTTAAATTATGACTTTTCATAAAAGTGCTTATTAATAGGTTACGCCTTTCTACGATGTAAACAGATTGTTATTTCCGATTATACCGACAGGTCAGATAAATCGTTAAATTTTTCTGCTGCAGCAATTGCATTCCTCGCCCGGATGAATATGATAATTATTATCATTCACGTTCAGGGTGGCATTATGACGCTTTCAGTCTCTGCCTGGCTGCAGCATAAGATCGATGAATACAAATTTTCGGTACGCGATATCACCGTCGACTTCTACCTGGCGCAGGCCAGACTCGACCGGGCCGACTGTACCATTCAGCAATTACGTCAGTTTAATGATACCTGTCTGGATATGGCAGAAGTCTGCCAGCTGAACGGAGATGACCAGAGCTATCTGCATGCCATGGGCAAACTGCATCATCGCCTGGTGCAGGAGATGGGAAATAGCGATCGCGATCGCCTGTTCCGCATTCAGGCCTACCAACTGGCGCGACTCTCCCTGACCCGTCTGTGCCATCAGCTGGCGATGATCGGTGAATGGGATAAAGCCACCGCGCTGCAAAGCGACTTTGTGCGTCACGCGGGCTGGATATTCTAATCCAGCCGCGTCGTGACGTCGCGCACAATTTTTTTACATTAGCGTTAAGAGCGCCTGCAGCGGATGGCGCATGCCGTTACCTTCCACCCGCTTGACCTGACTGCGGCAGGAGTAACCGGTGGCAAGACAGCGCTGACGCGGTAAGCGCTGTAGCTGCGGATGCCAGGAGAGCGCGTAGATCCCCAGTGAGTTTTCGAGGTTTTTCGTTTCGTGGCCGTAGGTGCCCGCCATGCCACAGCAGCCCACGTTGATATTCTCCAGCTTTGCGCCAAAACGGGAAAAAATCTCCTGCCACTGATTCGGCGCGGAAGGCAACGCCGTCACTTCGGTACAGTGGGCGAACAGATACCACGACTCGCCCGTGGTGCTCTGCACTTCCCGTTCCGCCAGCGCACTCTGCAACCACTCATGCACCAGCAGCACGCTGAAATCACCGCGCGCCTCGCCCAGCGTCTGACGATACTCATCGCGGTAGCAGAGCACGGTCGCAGGATCGACCCCAACCATCGGCATTCCCAGCCGTGCTACCCGGTTAAGGAAATCAGCGGTGCGGCTGGCGGTCCGGGCGAAGCGCTGCAGGAAGCCTTTCACGTGCTGCGCTTTGCCATTCGGTGAGAACGGCAGCAGAACCGGTCGATAGCCGAGCTTCTCAATCAGCCGGATAAAATCATTCACCAGCTGCGCCTCATAGAAGCTGGTAAACGGATCCTGCACCACCAGCACGCATTTCGCCTGTTCAGCCGCCGGTAACCGTTCCAGCTGTTCCAGCGTCATGTTCATGGCGGGATGGCCGCTCAACTGCTGTTTCAGCGTCGGTGAAGAGAGTAGTGGCAGATCGACCATGCCGATCTGGCTTTTGCTCAGCTCTTTCAGCCACGGCTGGCGCAGAAAGAAGTTAAAGGTTTTGGGGGCCTTCGCCATTAATGGCGCGTAGCTTTCAACCGCCGCCACCAGATGATCGCTGACCGGACGCAGATAACGGGTGTGATAAAGCTGTAAGAAGCGCGAGCGGAAGCTGGGCACGTCAATTTTGATCGGGCACTGCGTTGAGCAGGCTTTGCAGGCCAGACAGCCCGACATCGCCTCTTTGACCTCATGCGAGAAATCGTATTCCCCTTTACTGGCGTGCCAGCTGTTGCGGGTACGGGCGATCAGCCCACGCAGCGAAAGCCGGCTCTCCGGTAACTGCTTCTCCAGCATCAGTGGATCCACGCCCTGATTAGCCAGCAGTCGCAGCCATTCCCGCGTCAGGGTCGCCCGGCCTTTGGGAGAATGGATACGGTTACGGGTGATCTTCATCGACGGACACATCGGGCTGCGAACATCAAAGTTAAAGCACAGGCCGTTACCGTTACACTCCATCGCGCCGCGCCATTCGTCACGCACCGTGAGCGGAATCTGACGATCGAAGGTGCCACGCTTCTCCGCATCGACCTGCATCATCTCGTCATGGCTGTCAAAAGGGGTGCAGATTTTGCCGGGATTGAGGCGGTTATGCGGATCGAATGCCGATTTAATGCGGCGCAGCTCATTGAACAGGGTTTCGCCAAAGAACGCCGGACTGTACTGCGCGCGGAAGCCTTTGCCGTGCTCGCCCCACAGCAATCCGCCGTAGCGCGCCGTCAGGGCCACCACTTCGTCGGAGATCTGCTTCATCATCATCTCCTGCTGCGGATCACACATATCCAGCGCCGGACGGACATGCAGCACGCCAGCATCAACGTGACCGAACATGCCGTAACTCAGTCCGTGGCTGTCGAGCAAGGCGCGGAATTCGACAATGTAATCCGCCAGGCTTTCCGGCGGGACGGCGGTATCTTCGACGAACGGGATCGGCTTGGCGCGGCCTTTGGCATTACCCAGCAGCCCCACCGCCTTTTTGCGCATGTTATAGATACGCTCAATGCCCTGCAGATCGTCGCAGAGCTGATAACCGATGACGCCGCCCTGCTGTTGCGCCATCAGCGCATCCAGCCGCGCACAGAGCTGGCTGATTTGACTGTCGATCAACGCAGCGTTATCACCGGCAAACTCGACAATGTTCAGCCCCAGCATCTCTTTATCCGGCACGTCGGTAATCAGTTCCCGCACTGAATGCCAGACGATATCTTCACGCGCCAGGTTAAGCACTTTTGAGTCGACGGTTTCGACCGACAGCGCCTGTGCTTCCACCATGAATGGCGCATTACGCAGCGCAGAATCGAACGAATCATATTTGATGTTGACCAGCCGCCGCACTTTAGGCAATGGCGTAATATCCAGCCGCGCTTCGGTGATAAAGGCCAGCGTCCCTTCGGCTCCGCACAGCAGGCGCGTCAGGTCGAAGGTTTGCATATCGTCGCTGAACACATGTCGCAGGTCGTAACCGGTCAGGAAGCGGTTGAGCCGCGGGAATTTTTCGAGGATCAGCTCACGCTGCTCACGACAGCGGCTCAGCACCTGCTGATAGATGCGCCCTTCCGGGGTTGCCGTGCGGGCAATCGTTTCAGCCAGCGCTGTCGCCATCGGCCGGGTATCGAGGATATCGCCCCCCAGCAGCACCGCTCGCAGACCATTGACGTGATCGGAAGTTTTGCCATACACCAGCGATCCCTGGCCGGAGGCGTCGGTATTGATCATCCCGCCCAGCGTCGCGCGATTACTGGTCGACAGTTCTGGCGAGAAGAAAAAGCCATACGGCTTAAGCCAGGCGTTCAACTGATCTTTGATGACGCCCGCTTCTACCCGCACCCAGCCCTCATCCGTATTGATCTCGAGGATGCGGTTCATGTAGCGCGACATATCAACAATAATGCCCTGGTTCAGCGACTGTCCGTTGGTGCCGGTGCCACCGCCGCGTGGCGTGAAGACCAGGCTTTCAAAGCGTGGCTCGCCTGCCACCCGGGCGATCAGCGCAACGTCAGCGGTTGAGCGCGGAAACAGCGCCGCGTCGGGCAGCAGCTGATAGATGCTGTTATCGGTAGAGAGTGAAAGGCGGTCAGCATAGCTGGTGGCGGTGTCGCCGGTAAAACCCTGCTCTTTCAGCGACTCAAGGAATGTCAGCACCAGTTGAACGAGGCCCGGCGCCTGCGAAATCTGTGGGATCATTATTGTCTAACCGAAGATGTTGTAAACGTTTGCGTTTGCGCGTTTGCGGTCCCTCGTTTTATCACACTTTTTGGCTGACCGCCGTTTTTTCAGGAAAGGGAAAAACCTTTCCCTGCTGCTCTGTTTAATCCGCACTAAATAGATCATGATAAAAACGGGCACCGAGAGCCCGGCAATGAAGGATTTAGACGAGGTTATGAGTCGATGATGAAAAGCCTGTATCGGGACATGGATTTACCACAGATACTTTTTACCCTGATGTTCATTTTGTTACTGATCATCGCCTGTTTGTGGGTGGTGCAGCCCTTTATTCTGGGTTTTGCCTGGGCCAGCATGGTGGTGATCGCCACCTGGCCGTTGATGCTCCGGCTGCAGCGGCTGTTATGGGGACGCCGTTCACTGGCGGTGATTGCCATGACCTTGCTGTTGCTGCTGCTGTTTATTATTCCTATCGCTCTGCTGGTCAGCAGCCTGATCGATAACAGCGCACCAGTGGTCGCCTGGGTGACGCAAGGCCATCTGATGCCACAACTGCTGTGGCTCAACGATATGCCGATGGTGGGCGAAAAGCTTTACGCCAGTTATCACACGCTGGTGGAAGGCGGTGGCTCCGGCATCATGGCCAAAGTGCAACCCTATATTGGCCGCACCACCGGCTTCTTTGTGGCGCAGGCCGGCCATTTTGGCCGCTTTATGATCCATCTGGCGGTCATGCTGTTGTTCAGCGTGCTGCTCTACTGGCGTGGTGAACAGGCGGCGCAGGGTATTCGCCATTTTGCTTTCCGTATGGCGGGTCGCCGGGGCGATGCAGCAGTGTTGCTGGCGGCGCAGTCAATCCGTGCCGTGGCGCTGGGCGTGGTCGTGACGGCGCTGGTGCAGGGCGTGCTGGGCGGGATTGGCCTTGCGGTCTCCGGCATTCCTTACGCCACGCTGCTCACGGTGCTGATGATCCTCTGCTGCCTGGTGCAGATTGGTCCGCTGCTGGTGCTGGTGCCGGCCATTATCTATCTCTACTGGAGTGGGGATACCACCTGGGGCACCGTACTGCTGGTCTGGAGTTGCGTGGTCGGTACGCTGGATAACGTGCTGCGCCCGGTGCTGATTCGGATGGGTGCTGACCTGCCGATGATATTGATCCTTTCCGGGGTGATCGGCGGCCTGTTCGCCTTCGGCATGATTGGCTTATTTATCGGTCCGGTGGTGCTGGCAGTCTCTTATCGCCTGGTGTCGGTCTGGGTGCATGAAGCGCCCGCGCCAGACGATGACCCGCTGGCCGTGGCCGAAGCCCTCACCGATCACGACGAAACCCCGCATTAAATCTGCATCAGCAATGGTTAGGGCGGTTAATGATGATTGACCGCCCCAATTATTTTGCGTCACGTAAAGTTTATTTTTCATTAGCGGTTTTTAAGAAAAAAGCCATCTTTAGCCCTGAATCGACCATTCAGGGCTAAAAAAGATTACTTTCTGCACTGTTTCTTAAGGGAAATGCAGCATAAAAGGTGACAAAAGATTATCGGCTTTAAACTAATAAGAGGATTCTTAAAGACGTCAGCCGGTCTGGTGAATAACATGTTTCCTATGTTCGAAATCAACTCACTGATTTCTAAACAACCTTTTTCCCCTGAGTAAAGTAAAGAATTGCTGTGTGTAGTCTTTGCCCATCCCCTGTGATGGGCTTTTTTTTTGCCTGTCACTGGCCAGCCATAAATAGAAAAGGCCAGCAGAGCTGGCCTTTACGGGTGAATCAGGGTTGCCGTCAGGCAGATTTGTTTAACTGCGCCAGGCTTACCCAGGTCTCGACGACGGTGTCCGGGTTGAGCGATAAACTGTCAATCCCCTCCTCCATCAGCCAGGCAGCAAAGTCCTGATGATCCGACGGTCCCTGACCGCAAATCCCGACATATTTGCCCTGCTTCTTCGCTGCCTTGATCGCCATTGACAGCAGGGCTTTGACGGCCTCATTGCGCTCATCAAACAGTGCTGAAACCACCCCTGAGTCGCGGTCCAGTCCCAGCGTCAGCTGAGTCATGTCATTGGACCCGATCGAGAAGCCATCGAAGTGCTGCAGGAACTGCTCCGCCAGTAAGGCATTGGACGGGATTTCGCACATCATGATCACCTTCAGCCCGTTCTCTCCGCGCTTCAGTCCCTGACGGGCTAGCTCTTCAACCACCGCCTGCGCCTGATCGACGGTGCGTACGAACGGGATCATGATCTCTACGTTAGTCAGCCCCATCTCATTGCGTACCCGCTTCACAGCTTCACACTCCAGCGCAAAGCAGTCACGGAAACTGTCGGCGACATAGCGACCGGCACCCCGGAAGCCGAGCATTGGATTTTCCTCTTCCGGCTCGTAACGCTCACCGCCGACCAGGTTGGCATACTCATTGGTTTTGAAGTCCGAAAGTCGCACAATTACCCGTTTCGGTGCAAAAGCGGCCCCAAGTGTGGCAATCCCTTCAGTCAGGCGTCCGATGTAAAACTCAACCGGATCGTCAAATCCCTTCATCATTTTACGAATCTGCTGCTGCAGTTCCGGGGTCTGCTGATCAAATTCCAGCAGCGCTTTCGGGTGGACGCCAATCATGCGATTGATGATAAATTCCAGACGCGCCAGGCCAACGCCTTCATTCGGCAAACAGGCAAAGTCAAATGCGCGGTCAGGGTTGCCAACGTTCATCATGATTTTCAGCGGCAGCGTCGGCAGTGAATCAACCTGCGAACTGGTGACGTCAAAATCGAGCAACTGATCGTAGACATAACCGGTATCGCCTTCGGCACAGGAGACCGTGACCTGGTGGCCCTCTTTCAGGCGATCAGTGGCATCACCACAGCCAACTACTGCCGGGATCCCCAGCTCACGCGCAATGATCGCCGCGTGACAGGTACGGCCGCCACGGTTGGTGACAATCGCCGAGGCCTTCTTCATGATCGGCTCCCAGTCCGGGTCGGTCATGTCAGTCACCAGCACATCGCCTTTTTCTATACGGTTCATTTCGCTGATGTCGTGAATCACCTTCACTTCACCGGCGCCGATACGATGACCAATTGCGCGGCCTTCTACTACTACACTGCCCTGGCCCTGCAGGGTGTAACGCTCCATCACCTGACCGTTTGAACGGACGGTTTCAGGACGCGCCTGCACGATAAACAGCTTGCCGGTGTGACCATCTTTGGCCCATTCGATATCCATCGGACGCTTATAGTGCTGTTCAATCAGCACCGCCTGCTGCGCCAGCGCCTGCACTTCGTCATCAGAGAGACAGAAGCGATCGCGCTCCGCTTCCGGCACATCTTCAATCCGCACCTGTTCGCCATGCTCCAGTGAATCGGCATAGACCATGCGAACTTTTTTCGAGCCCATATTGCGGCGCACAATCGACGACCGGCCAGCCGCCAGCGTCGGTTTATGCACATAGAACTCATCGGGGTTAACCGCGCCCTGCACCACCATCTCACCCAGGCCCAGCGCTGCGGTGATGAATACCACCTGATCAAAGCCGGATTCAGTATCGATAGTAAACATCACGCCGGAAGCGGCAAGGTCGGAACGGACCATTCGCTGGACGCCCGCTGATAAAGCCACGCCACGGTGGTCATAGCCCTGATGCACGCGGTAAGAGATGGCACGGTCGTTAAACAGCGAAGCATAGACATGCTTCACCGCCACCATCACTGCCTCGATGCCCTGCACGTTGAGGAAGGTTTCCTGCTGACCGGCAAAAGAGGCATCGGGCATATCTTCAGCCGTCGCCGATGAGCGAACCGCAAAGGAGGCTTCGGCATCGTCGGTCGAGAGCTGCTGATAGGCTTCAAGGATTGCCGCTTCGAGTTCCGGCAGGAACGGCGTTTCAACAATCCACTGACGAATTTGCTTACCGGCTTTCGCCAGCGCATCAACATCATCAATATCGGTGCTATCCAGTAATGCATAAATGCGCTGGTTCAGTCCGCTTTGATCGAGAAACAGGTTGAAGGCATACGAGGTGGTCGCAAAACCGTTGGGAACCGAGACCCCAAGCGACGACAAATTAGTAATCATTTCACCCAGAGAGGCATTTTTGCCCCCCACCCGATCAACATCATGCATGCCAAGCTGGTTATACCAGAGCACTAGCGGCTGTTCGCCTTTATTGGACATTGAGCTTATCCTTTATCAATGAATGGGCACATGGAATATTCTGCAATCAACCCGTTCAGCCTGGCATAAGCCCCTGGCAATGACGATCTGTTGAATCGTTAAAGCAGAATATTGGCAACAGATTCGGAATTGTGCACGCCAGAATAACCCGTTGCGCAAGCGGTTTATTTTTCGCTAACTGTCTGATGCAACAGTAAATGACAGCTTTTCAGTCACTTAATAATTGTTTTTTGTTGCGCAACAAGCAGGGTGACTATTTACGGTCCCCGAAAGAGTGACCGCCAAATTATGCGGAATGAAACACGCTTTCATTTTTACTGATGTGCTAAAACAGGGCGTTAATAATGCAACTAAAAGATTCATAACAGGGAAATATGGATTATTTATTTTATCTCGCGGCGCTTTCTGACCGCTCATTCTTTGCAGAGGCTGACCCGTCATGACGACTGACAGAAGCGTTTTCTATATTTCCGATGGTACTGCCATCACCGCCGAAGTGCTGGGCCATGCGGTGCTGTCACAGTTTCCGGTCAATATCACCAGCCTGACGCTGCCGTTTGTTGAAAATGTTCAGCGGGCGCAGGCGGTCAAAGCGCAGATCAATGCCCTTTATCAGCAGAGCGGTGTGCGGCCGCTGGTGTTCTTTTCTATTGTTACGCCGGAAGTGCGCGACATCATTGTTCAGAGCGAAGGCTTTTGTCAGGACATCGTTCAGGCGCTGGTGGCCCCGTTGCAGCAGGAGCTGGGATTATCGCCAGCACCGGTAGCTCACCGCACCCACGGGCTGGATGCCAGCAACCTCGGCAAATATGATGCGCGTATCGCCGCGATTGATTACACCCTGGCGCATGATGACGGCATTTCGCTGCGCGGTCTGGAAGACGCTCAGGTCATTCTGCTGGGCGTGTCGCGCTGTGGCAAAACCCCCACCAGCCTCTATCTGGCGATGCAGTTTGGTATCCGTGCCGCCAACTACCCTTTTATCGCGGATGATATGGATAACCTCAAACTGCCGCCGGCGCTGCGCGCGCATCAGCATAAACTGTTCGGGCTGACTATCGATCCGGAACGGCTGGCCGCCATTCGCCAGGAGCGGGCGGAAAATACCCGTTACGCCTCAATGCGCCAGTGCCGGCTGGAAGTGGGAGAAGTGGAAGCGCTGTTCCGGACCCATCAGATCCGCTATCTCAACAGCACCAACTACTCGGTGGAGGAGATCGCCACCAAAATTCTCGACATCATGGGCCTGACCCGCCGCATGTACTAAGCGTCTCCCCGCGGCCGCGATGTAAAGCGTCGCTGCCGTCGGTTTTGATTTCATTATTAATTCCCGGGTTGAATTCGCAGGCTAATGGTTTATTGTGACCACCATCACTTCCCGGTATTTCACCGTTGCGAAGAATAGTTTCCGAGAAAATCATGAACAAAACCGACGAATTGCGTACCGCGCGCATTGGCAGCCTGATTACGCCTGCCAGCCTTGCGGCCGGACATCCTGTCTCAGACGCCATTGCTGATAACGTCACGGCGGCCCGCCAGCGTATTGCCCGTATCCTGACCGGTGAAGATCCACGTCTGCTGGTGATTATCGGCCCCTGCTCACTGCACGACCCAAAAGCGGCGCTGGAGTATGCCGAACGCCTGAATGCCCTGCGCGTCCGTTATCAGGATCGACTGGAGATCGTGATGCGCGCCTACTTCGAGAAGCCGCGTACCGTTGTGGGCTGGAAAGGGCTGATCTCCGATCCCGATCTGGATGGCAGCTATGACGTGAACCGCGGGATTGGCATTGCTCGCCAGTTGCTGATTGATATCAACGCCCTTGGCTTACCGACCGCGACAGAGTTTCTCGATATGGTGATCGGACAGTTTATTGCCGATCTGATCAGCTGGGGCGCAATTGGTGCTCGTACCACCGAAAGCCAGATCCACCGTGAAATGGCTTCTGCACTCTCCTGTCCGGTCGGCTTTAAAAATGGTACCGACGGCAATGTCCGCATTGCGGTAGATGCGATTCGTGCCGCCCGCGCCAGCCATATGTTCCTGTCACCGGATAAGCTCGGTCAGATGACCATCTATCAGACCAGCGGCAACCCGCATGGCCATGTGATCCTGCGCGGTGGCAAGCAGCCTAACTATCACGCCAGCGATGTGGCAGACGCGGCGGCCAGCCTGACAGAATTTAACTTACCGCAACAGCTGGTGATCGACTTCAGTCACGGCAACTGCCTGAAGCAGCATCGCCGTCAG
Organism: Pantoea brenneri; assembly: GCF_038594305.1. NCBI lineage: Bacteria > Pseudomonadati > Pseudomonadota > Gammaproteobacteria > Enterobacterales > Erwiniaceae > Pantoea > Pantoea brenneri. Next base: position 1,376,362 of record NZ_JBCGBG010000001.1, read on the forward strand.
CTTGATGTGGCGGCCGATGTGGCGCAGCAGATCGTAGCCGGATCGCGTGCGGTCGCCGGCGTGATGATTGAGAGCTTCCTTGCAGAGGGTAATCAGAAGGTGGTCGGCGGTGAACCGCTGGTTTATGGCCAGTCGATTACCGATCCCTGCCTCGGCTGGCAGGACAGTGAAGCCGTGCTTGCCCTGCTCGCCGAGGCAGTCTCCTGCCGTTTCTGAGTTAGCTGGAACAGCTCACCTCTATGGTTTTACCCCAGTCTGGCGGCCGTTGACGATATTCAGCGGCCGTCTGATCGCTGAAAGGTTGCTGCAGCGCCTGGTGCAATCGCGCCAGCGCGCCCTGCTCTCCCCGCTCTGCCTCATCAATCGCCTGCTGTGCCAGATAGTTACGTAACACCACTGCCGGATTCGCTGATTTCATCACTGCCTGTCGGCTGGCATCGGGCACCTCTTCCTGCAATAACCGCGCACGATAGCGCTGATACCAACCATCAAAGGCTTCACGATCGATAAACTCATCGCGCAGCGGTGAACGGGATTCAGCCTGCTGCGTCTCACTTAACAAGCGGAAGGTCAGCGTATAGTCGCTGTGCTCTTTGGTCATCAGCGCCAGCAGTTCGGTCAGAATTTCGTTGTCGCCGCTCTCCGCCGTCAGCAAGCCGAGCTTAGCCCGCATCCGTTCGCCCCAGACCCGCATCAGTTCCGGCTCGTAAACGCTCAGCGCCTGCTTCAGCTGCTCTGTAGTCATTAGCCCGGACAGCGCATGTGCCAGCCGGTTGAGGTTCCATAAGCCGATCATCGGCTGATTTTCGAAGCTATAGCGCCCCTGATAATCGCTGTGGTTACAGATGTAATCGGGCTGGTAGTCATCAAGGAAGCCGAACGGGCCATAATCGATGGTCAGGCCCAGAATCGACATGTTGTCGGTATTCATCACGCCATGGGCGAAACCGACGCTTTGCCACAGCGCGATCAGGCGTGCCGTGCGCAGGACCACATCGGTAAACCACAGTTGATAGCGTTCAGCATCCTCTGTCAGGTGAGGCCAGTGGTGGCGGATCGCATAATCGGCCAGTTGCTGCACCTTATCCTGCTGCTGGCTGTAGAAGAAATGTTCGAAGTGGCCAAAGCGCAGATGGCTCGGCGAGATCCGCATCAGCATGGCGCCGCGTTCCGGCGTTTCACGATAGACCGGTTCATCGCCAATCGATAACGTCAGCGCCCGGGTGGTCGGGATACCCAGATGATGCAGCGCCTCTGAGGCCAGAAATTCGCGCACGCTGGAACGGATCACTGCACGGCCGTCCCCCATCCGTGAATAGGGCGTCAGACCCGCGCCTTTCAGATGCCAGTCAAGCTTGCTGCCATCTTCCAGCCGCTGTTCGCCCAGCAGAATACCGCGCCCGTCGCCCAGTTGCCCGGCCCAGACGCCAAACTGGTGGCCGCTGTAAACCTGCGCCAGCGGCTGCATGCCGGGCAGTAAGGCCGCGCCGTGCCAGACATCATGACCGTCACCGGTAAACAGCGCCTCATCCAGCCCCATTGAGGCGGCCAGCGGTGCGTTATGATAGAGCAGGCGTCCGCCTGTCAGCGGCGTGGGGGTAAGCGCGGTGTAACACCCTGTCAGTTCGCGAAACCAGGTGTTGTCAAAGGTAAGCTTGCCAGTGGACATTGTTTCTCCCATGCGACGCTCAGCGATACGTCGTTCAGCTAAAACCTTCAGTGTAACGCTGATATCGGGGATTAAACAGGTCGCATCAGCACGGATGCAGGGAGGATGGCACGCGGTTGTCGGCACTGATTAGTGAGCATAGCGCATCTGATTTCACCACCGGGAACAGCGCGCCCTGCAAATGCGCACCGCTCAGCTGAAGGGCTTTGTCCAGCAGCGCCTCATCGTCAATGCCACAAATAATGATCTGATCGCAATGGGATCGGAAGTTATCGATAATGCTTTGTATAAACGGCACGAAAGAGGCGCGTTTGGCCAGCGAGTGAATAAATCCTTTATCGAGACTGATACAGTTAAATAAATTATCGTAGACTGCATTGGCCGGTGATTTTCCGGCACCAAAATGCGAAAGCGATAAATTAAATTCAGCCCGCAGGCTCTGTAGCAACGGATTATTTCTGCCCTGCCTGAGGTGCGGAAACGTTTCAGTGATATCCAGCCGCACATAAGGAAGCTGCTTTATTTTCCGCATCAGCAATTCACTTTCCAGCAGGGTGCGCGCCATTCCCTCATCAATTCGAATTAATGCCGAAACCGTGTGGGTTTCAAACAGCGCGCGATACTGCTCCAGTAATCCAATCTGACTCTGTAACAGGCGCAGCTGCTGCGATTCGTCCAGCTGCGGCAGCAGCAGGTCCTGCGGCAGGGTGATAGGTGCACTTTCATGCACAAACTGGGTTACCAGCTCGACAGCGGTCAGCCGCCCGTCAACATCACAGGCAGGGTAGAACCAAATTTCCGACTGATAGTCGGCCGATAAGTGAATTTTCATTTCTACTGCCAGAATATGCGGCGATGGTTATATCCTATATGAATGGATACAGGCAGGCAATAGGACCAAATCATTGAAGAGATGGACTTAATTAGCCTTCCATCGCCGTTTGCCGTCTGACAATCTCGCTTAAGCCAAATAGGACTAATAAAACCCCGGTTATTAGTGGAATTAAACCGGCAGACATTGTGATTAATAAAATCCCGCCGGGATAAATGTCATTTAAAATAAAACTTTCACTGGCGGGTTAAGGTCTGATTTAAATTGGACTTAAGTCGGCGGGATGGGCGCACGGTTAAATGCGCCGCGCCTGCCAGAACACTTTACGCCAGTAGACATTATCCAGCGATGACCGGATCACGCCCTGGCTGGTTGAGGCATGGATAAAGGCGTTATCGGTGTCATAAATCCCGACGTGTAAGCCATTTTCTCCGCGGCCGGTTTTAAAAAATACCAAATCACCCGGCAGCAGATCGTCCTTACTGATCCGCGTTCCGATATCGCTCTGCGCCGCAGTGGTGCGCGGTAATTGCAGGGCGAATTTGTCGCGGAAGGTGAGATAAACAAAGCCGGAGCAATCGACGCCGTTGCGGCTCATGCCACCATAGCGATAAGGCGTACCACGCCAGTTGCCAAGCTGATCGTTCAACTGGGCAATCACGGTGATCGAATCGGAAAGACGGCCGTTAATGGGCGGCGCGTGATGACTGCAGCCCGTCAGTAGCAGAACCCAAAGCAGCAAAGCCAGGCGCATCGCCAAATGTCCTTATCAGAAGTTACGACCGGCTTAATGTAGCGGGAAAGCGCGCCGGGTGGCAAGTGTCAGGGCAGCACTGTCAGCAGCGTGCGCCCTTCTATTTCCAGCTGGCGAAACGCAATCTGATACAGCGGCGTCAGTTGCGACGGCGTCAGTACTATCGCAGGCGTTCCCTGCGCCACAACCTGGCCCTGATGCATCAGCCAGACGCAATCAGCCTGTTGCAGGCTGTGATTGAGGTCATGGCTGCTGGCGATGACGCTGATACCCGCCGCGCACAGCTCAGCAATTAAATCATCCACCGCTTTCTGCTGGGCCAGATCCAGCGCGGTTAGCGGCTCGTCGAGGATCAGTAACCGGCCACGCGGATTAATCTGCGGATCGATCTGGGCACAGACCGCAGCCAGCCGGACGCGTTGCCACTCACCGCCAGAGAGCTGGGTCAACAAACGGGTTAACTTGTCATCCAGCTGCAGCCGTTGCAGCAGCGTAGTCAGGCGCCGATCCGCGCCGGTATCAGCCGGTTGCAGATGCAGGCGCAAATAGTGCCAGACCGGCATCTGGCTCAGTGGTAACTGCTGCTGAGGCAACCAGCTCCGCACCTGCGCCAGCGCGCTGCCGTGCCAGTTACCCAGCGGACGCTGATCCAGCTCGACGCTGCCGTCAGCGGATTGCAGACCGGCGATGACGCTCAGTAAGGTGCTTTTGCCGGCACCGTTCGGCCCGACCAGATGCAGCAGCTGACCGGCATCCAGCGCACTGCTAAACGGCAGCAGCCGTCCGGAGACGGCTACCTGTTTCAACCGCAACAGCATTTATTTTGCCAGCGCCTGCTTGATGGTCTCCAGAATGATCGGATCTTCCGGCGTCATATCAGGTGCAAAACGCTGAATAACCGTGCCGTCACGGCCAATCAGGAATTTTTCGAAGTTCCACAGGATATCTCCTGGCGCTTTCGGGCCCCGGCCTTTGCTCACCTGGCGCTCATAAAAACCACTGCCTTCCGGACGCACGGCGTCAGGTCGTGCCGCCACCAGCTGGGCATAGAGCGGATGGCGTTGTTCGCCATTAACCTCGGTTTTTTCAAACATCGGAAACGTCACGCCATAAGTGGTGCTGCAGAAGGTTTTGATCTCCTCACTGCTGCCCGGCTCTTGCTCAAGAAACTGGTTGCAGGGAAAGCCCAGCACGCTGAAACCCTGATCCTGCCAGGCTTTTTGCAGATTCTCCAGCTCTTCATATTGCGGCGTCAGACCGCATTTAGAGGCGACATTGACCACCAGCAGTACCTTGCCCTGCCACTGTGACAGCGTGGTTTTTTCCCCATCAAGCGTAACCAGTTCAGTTTGATAAATGCTCATTCTGGATTCCTATCGTGGATGTTAAATAACCAGCCGAGGCTAGCGTGAAGATTTCACCAGTAATGCAATAAACAACGGTGCACCGAGCGTTGCGGTCACCACGCCAATCGGTAATTCAGCTGCGGTCAGTGCCAGGCGGGCGACGATGTCGGCGCCCAGCAGCACACTGGCACCGGCCAGCGCGGACGCCGGCAGCAGATAACGGTGATCGCTGATGCCGCTCAGGCGCAGCAGATGTGGGATCACCAGCCCGACAAAGCCGATGGCCCCGGCCATGGCGACGCTAACGCCCACCAGCCAGCCCATCGCCAGCACCAGCAGATTGCGCCAGCAGAACAGCGACAGGCCAAGCTGGCGTGCCGAAGTCTCGCCCAGTGCCAGTAAATTCAGTATCCGGCCGCTGCCGTTCAGCGCCAGCATCACCGGCAATAAGGCCAGCATCATCCAGCCGTAGCGCCAGTCAATACCGCTGAAGCCGCCCATCATCCAGTACATCAGCTGACGTAAATCAAGACTGGTGCTGAAGTAAACCGCCCAGGTCATGATAGCGCTGCAGATGATGCCCAGCGCAACGCCGGTCAGCAGCAGCCGGGTCATGGAGAGCTGGCGATGGGCGAAATGCAACAGTATTAAGGTGATGATCAGCGCACCGGCCATCGCCGCCAGGCTCAGGCTCCACAGTGAGCCGCTGCCGAGCAGTACCCCGAGCACCAGCCCTATCCCGGCACCATTCGAGACGCCAAGCAGTCCCGGCTCGGCCAGCGGATTGGTAAACAGTGCCTGCATCACCACGCCGCATAGCGCCAGTGAGGCGCCCACCAGCATCACAGCCACGCTGCGCGGCAGACGCAGCTGCCAGACAAACAGCCTGCTGCTGTCATTGAGCCAGTGTGACGGCGCAATCCAGCTGTCGCCAGCGCACAGGCTGACAATAAGTAGCGCAAGCAGCGCAATAGCCAGCCCCGCCAGCCATTTCTGACTACGGCGATCGGCCTGGTGAGCAAGCTGGTCTAGCAGAGACATAAGCAGGATTAGCTGAGAAAACAGAGATTTGATTGTAGAGGGATTGCAGAAAAAAGAAAGGCTGCTGGTGATGCGCACCGGCGCGGTTGCCGGGAAGCGTGAGGCCGGGAATGCCTGAAATGAAAAAAGGCCGCTTGCGCGGCCTTTTTGAAACGCTGAAATCAGTCAGTCTCTTTGGGTGTAGCGTTCTCTACGCGGCTTTTCAGCTTCTGCCCTGGGCGGAAGGTCACTACGCGACGCGCAGTAATCGGAATATCTTCCCCCGTTTTCGGGTTTCTGCCAGGACGCTGGTTTTTGTCGCGCAGGTCGAAATTGCCAAACCCAGACAGTTTTACCTGTTCTCCATTTTCCAAAGCGCGGCGTACCTCTTCGAAAAACAGCTCCACTAACTCTTTTGCATCGCGTTTGCTCAGCCCGAGTTTCTCAAACAGGTACTCTGACATTTCAGCTTTTGTAAGCGCCATAGGTTCAATCCCTCAAGGTTGCCTGGAATCGCTCTTTTAATGCCGCAACGCATTTGCCAACGGTCGCGGCAATCTCCTCTTCTTCGAGTGTCCGGCTGGTATCCTGCAAAATCAGGCTGATTGCGAGGCTCTTGTAACCCTCAGAAACGCCCTTACCGCGGTACACGTCAAACAAGTTTACGCCAACTACCTGATTTACGCCAACTTTCTTACACTCCGCGATGATATCTGCTGCAGGGACGTTTTCAGCCACCACAACGGCAATATCACGACGGTTCGCCGGGAAGCGTGAAATCTCGCGCGCGTCAGGCAGGACGCGGTCTGCGACCTTATTCCAAAGCAGTTCAAAGACTAAGGTGCGACCATTGAGATCAAGCTTACGTTCCAGCTCAGGATGAACCACTCCGATAAATCCGATTCGTTCATCATGCAAATAAATCGCAGCGCTCTGTCCTGGATGCAACGCCGGATTCGCTTCAGCCCGGAAGCTGATGTCGTCCAGTTTGCCAGTTAAATCGAGCAGCGATTCTAAATCGCCTTTTAAATCATAGAAGTCAACCGTCTGGCGCGCCAGATCCCAGTGCTCTTCAGCGCGGTTGCCGCTCAGTACGCCAGCCAGCATAAGATCCTGACGGATGCCAAGATCGGCCTGACTATCCGGCACAAAGCGCAGGCCGCTCTCAAACAGGCGCACCCGGCTCTGCTGACGGTTCTGGTTGTAGACCACCGCACTCAGTAAGCCGGTCCACAGAGAGAGACGCATGGTCGACATATCGCTGGAGATCGGGCTGGGCAGCAACAGTGCCTCTTCACCCGGATGCAGCAGCTGCTGAATTTTCGGGTCCACAAAGCTGTAAGTAATCGCTTCCTGATAGCCTTTATCGACCAACAGAGTTTTGGCACGCTTCAGCGACAGATTTGCTTCGCGGTGGCGGGTCATCACCAGGCCGGCCTGTACCGGCACGTCCGGAATGTTGTTGTAGCCATAGATACGGGCGACTTCTTCAACCAGATCTTCTTCAATCGCCATATCAAAACGCCAGCTCGGCGCAACCGCCTGCCACTGGCCCTCAGCGGCGCTCACCTGGCAACCGAGGCGGGTCAGAATATCCGTCACCTGCTGATCCGGGATAACGTGACCAATCAGACGGTCCAGCTTCTCACGACGCAGGGTAATGGTGGCCTGCGGCGGTAACGCGGCCTGATGGGTCTGATCGATGATCGGACCCGCTTCACCACCACAGATGTCTAACAGCAGCGCGGTCGCACGCTCCAGCGCCATCTGCTGCAGAGCCGGATCGACGCCACGCTCATAACGATGTGACGCATCAGTGTGTAAACCGTGACGACGTGCGCGGCCGGTAATCGAGAGCGGGTCGAAATAGGCGCACTCAAACAGGATATTCTGCGTTTCGCTGTTCACACCGGAATGCTCGCCGCCAAAAATACCGGCCATCGCCAGCGCTTTCTGGTGATCGGCGATCACCAGGGTGTCGCTCTGTAAAGTGGCTTCGGTGCCGTCCAGCAGCGTCAGGGTTTCCCCCTCTTTCGCCATCCGCACCACAATCCCGCCATCAATACGGTCGAGGTCAAAGGCGTGCATCGGCTGACCCAGCTCCAGCAGCACATAGTTGGTGATATCAACGATAGGGTCGATAGAACGAATGCCACAGCGACGCAGCTTCTCTTTCATCCACAGCGGAGTCGCCGCCGTGACGTTCACGCCTTTCACGACGCGGCCCAGATAGCGCGGACAGCCTTCGGTTGCATCCACCCGAATCGGGAAGGTCTCGTTCAGCGTCGCCGCTACCGGCTGGATCTCCGGCATGTTGAGCGGCAGGCCATTCAGGACGGCCACATCACGCGCAATACCGATAATGCCCAGACAGTCGGCGCGGTTCGGCGTGACGCTGATTTCGATGGTGTTGTCATCCAACTGCAGGTAGTCGCGGATGTCAGTCCCAATCGGCGCATCCGCAGGCAGTTCGATAATGCCGTTGTGATCGTCGGAAATACCCAGTTCGGAGAACGAGCAGAGCATGCCCTCGGACGGTTCGCCACGCAGTTTTGCGGCTTTGATTTTGAAATCACCTGGCAGTACGGCACCCACGGTCGCCACGGCGACTTTCAGGCCCTGACGGCAGTTTGGCGCGCCACAGACGATATCCAGCAGGCGATCGCCGCCGGTGTTGATTTTGGTGACGCGCAGTTTGTCGGCGTTCGGGTGCTGACCGCACTCCACAACTTCACCGACTACCACGCCGTGGAACGCGCCCGCGACCGGGTCCACGCCATCCACTTCCAGGCCGGCCATGGTAATTTGCTCAGACAGCGCCGCGCTGTCCAGGGCTGGATTTACCCATTCGCGTAACCAGAGTTCACTGAATTTCATTGGATAACCTGCCCTTACTTAAATTGTTTGAGGAAACGTAAATCGTTTTCGAAGAATGCACGCAGATCGGTCACGCCATAGCGCAGCATGGTCAGACGCTCCATTCCCATACCAAAGGCGAAGCCGGAGTAAACTTCCGGATCGATGCCGACATTGCGCAGCACGTTTGGATGCACCATGCCGCAGCCCAGCACTTCCAGCCATTTACCGTTTTTGCCCATCACATCGACTTCCGCCGAAGGCTCGGTGAACGGGAAATAGGAGGGACGGAAACGAATCTGCAAATCTTCTTCAAAGAAGTTGTTCAGGAAATCGTGCAGCGTGCCTTTGAGATTGGTAAAGCTGATGTTTTTATCGACAATCAGCCCTTCCATCTGATGGAACATCGGCGTGTGAGTCTGATCGTAATCGTTACGGTAGACGCGGCCTGGCGCGATGATGCGAATCGGTGGCTGCTGGTTTTTCATGGTACGAATCTGCACGCCAGACGTCTGGGTACGCAGCAGACGCGTCGCGTCGAACCAGAAGGTGTCATGATCGGCGCGTGCCGGGTGATGGCCAGGAATATTCAGCGCATCAAAGTTATGGTAATCGTCTTCGATCTCCGGGCCCGTCACCACCGCGAAACCCAATTCGCCGAAAAAGGTTTCGATACGGTCGATGGTGCGGGTTACCGGATGCAGACCACCATTCTCAATGCGGCGGCCAGGCAGTGAAACGTCAATCGTTTCGGCGGCCAGACGCGCATTCAGTACCGCCGACTCCAGCGCGTCTTTGCGTGCGTTCAGACGCTCGGTGACCTGCTGTTTAGCTTCGTTGATCACCGCGCCCGCTGCCGGACGCTCTTCGGCTGGCAGCTCGCGTAAGGTGGTCATCTGCAGGGTCAGATGGCCTTTCTTACCCAGATATTCGACGCGCACCGCGTCAAGGGCGGCGATATCTGTCGCCCCGTCGATGGCCGCCGTGGCGTTGGCCACCAGTTCTGCGAGTTGGGACATAGTTTCCTCTTTTTCCAGTCAGGCTGGTCAGTTCTCGTTGGGACCTGCCGGTCCAATATGCTAGCGCCAGAAACAAAAAAGCCTCCACGAGGGAGGCTTTCAGCGCGATTTTTCGTTTCTCTTCTTATGCGCAAAAGCCCCCGAATGTCAGGCGCTAAAGTAAAAAAAGAAACGGAAAATAGCAGCAGTCATGCTTGCGGTTACCTTGTCATGAATCATGAGGGTACTATTGAAATGCGTGGCGAAGAAAATGTCAATCTTTTGCGCGAGTTACAGGCAATAAAAAAGGGAGCAAGCTCCCTTTTTCATCCGGCTTACGCCAGTGCTGATTTCGCTTTTTCGACCAGTGCAGAGAATGCCACTTTATCGAATACTGCGATGTCAGCCAGAATCTTACGGTCAATCTCAATGGCTGCTTTTTTCAGACCATTGATGAAACGGCTGTAAGACATGCCGTTCTGACGAGCCGCTGCGTTGATACGCGCGATCCACAACTGACGGAACTGACGCTTACGTTGACGACGGTCACGGTAAGCATACTGACCAGCTTTGATAACAGCCTGGAAGGCAACGCGGTAAACACGTGAACGTGCACCGTAATAGCCTTTAGCTTGTTTTAAGATTTTTTTGTGACGTGCGCGAGCAACTACACCACGTTTAACGCGAGCCATGTGAGCTCTCCTGTTCTATATTCTGTTTAAAAAAATGGACTTATGCGTACGGCAGGCAGGCAATAACCAGACCCAGATCGCCTTTGGACACCATGCCTTTAGGGCGCAGGTGACGTTTACGCTTAGTAGATTTTTTGGTCAGAATATGACGCAGGTTTGCGTGTTTACGCTTGAAGCCGCCAGAAGCGGTCTTCTTGAAGCGCTTAGCCGCGCCACGTACAGTTTTAATCTTTGGCATTTTAAAAAATATCCACTTCGCATTGTTGATAACATGACCCAGACAGGCGAACAGTTAACCGCACAGCGCGAACGCTGCGCGGCCAATGTTACTTGAAAGCCTACTGTTTCTTCTTAGGAGCGAGCACCATGATCATCTGGCGGCCTTCGATCTTCGAAGGGAAGGATTCGACAATGGCCAAATCCAGATCTTCACACAGGTCTTTACGGACGCGGTTAAGCACTTCCATACCGATCTGCTGGTGCGCCATCTCACGACCGCGAAAACGCAGCGTGATTTTGGCTTTATCGCCTTCTTCCAGAAAGCGAATCAGGTTGCGTAGTTTGACCTGATAGTCGCCATCATCGGTTCCAGGACGGAATTTGATTTCCTTAACCTGAATAACTTTTTGCTTCTTCTTCTGTTCCTTAGAAGATTTGCTTTTTTCATAGAGGAACTTGCCGTAATCCATGATGCGGCAGACCGGCGGTTCGGCGTTCGGGCTGATTTCTACTAAATCAACACCCGCTTCCTCGGCTTTTTCCAAAGCTTCGCGTAATGTGACAATGCCAATCGGCTCGCCATCCATGCCTGTTAAGCGCACTTCAGTTGCACGGATTTCACTGTTGATTTTGTTCGGACGCGTCGGTAGTACTCGTTTTCCGCCTTTAATACTTTATTCCTCCAATTGGTGAAGATTTCGGCTGCGAATCTCTTGTTGAAGTTTCTCAACAAACACATCGACATCCATCGACCCAAGGTCTTTACCACGGCGGGTGCGAACGGCCACTTTGCCAGCTTCCACCTCTTTATCACCGCAGACCAACATATAAGGGACGCGACGTAATGTATGCTCGCGGATTTTAAAGCCTATCTTCTCATTTCTCAAGTCTGCCTTCACACGAATGCCAGCATTCTGCAGCTTACGCGTCAAAGACTCAACATATTCTGCTTGTCCATCGGTAATATTCATTACCACGACTTGCAGCGGTGCCAGCCAGCTTGGGAAGAAACCAGCGAATTCTTCGGTCAGTATACCGATGAAACGCTCCATCGACCCCAGAATCGCACGGTGAATCATCACTGGCGTCTGACGATCGTTGTTTTCGCCCACGTAGGTTGCTTCAAGGCGTTTTGGCAGGGAAAAGTCTAGCTGAACTGTTCCGCACTGCCAGGCGCGATCAAGACAATCGTACAAAGTAAACTCAATTTTAGGACCGTAGAACGCACCTTCGCCTGGCTGGAACTCAAACTCAATGTTGTTCTCGTTCAGCGCGGCGGCCAGATCTTCCTCAGCACGGTCCCACATTTCATCAGTGCCGATACGCTTTTCAGGACGGGTGGACAATTTCACCACAATCTTTTCAAAGCCGAAGGTGCTGTACATGTCATAAACCATGCGGATACAGCTATTCACTTCGTCACGCACCTGCTCTTCAGTACAGAAGACGTGTGCATCGTCCTGGGTAAAGCCACGAACGCGCATCAGACCGTGCAGGGCTCCTGATGGCTCATTACGGTGACAGCTACCAAACTCCGCCATGCGCAGCGGCAGGTCACGGTAGGATTTCAGACCCTGATTAAAGATCTGAACATGCCCAGGACAGTTCATCGGCTTGATGCAATATTCACGGTTCTCAGACGAGGTGGTGAACATCGCTTCTTTGTAGTTTTCCCAGTGCCCGGTTTTTTCCCACAACACGCGATCCATCATGAATGGACCTTTGACTTCCTGGTACTGGTACTCTTTTAGCTTGCTGCGGACAAACACTTCCAGCTCGCGGAAGATGGTCCAGCCGTCATTATGCCAGAATACCATGCCCGGCGCTTCTTCCTGCATGTGGTAGAGGTCAAGCTGCTTACCAATCTTACGATGGTCACGCTTCGCCGCCTCTTCCAGACGCTGCAGATAGGCGGCCAGTTGCTTCTTGTCTGCCCACGCGGTGCCATAAATACGCTGTAGCATTTTGTTATTGCTGTCGCCGCGCCAGTAGGCACCGGAGATTTTCTGCAGCTTGAAATGATGACAGAAACGCATGTTCGGCACGTGCGGACCGCGGCACATGTCGACATATTCTTCGTGATGATAAAGGCCAGGATGGTCATCGTGGCTGATGTTTTCATCAAGAATGGTGGTCTTGTAGACTTCACCCCGCGCCGCGAACACGTCGCGCGCTTCCTGCCAGCTGACTTTTTTCTTCACCACGTCATAGTTGGTTTCAGCCAACTGATGCATGCGTTTTTCCAGCAGGTCGATATCTTCCTGGGTCAGAGTACGATCAATATCGACATCATAATAGAAGCCGTTATCAATCACCGGACCGATAGCCATTTTGGTATCCGGCCACAGCTGCTTAATCGCATGCCCTAACAGGTGCGCGCAGGAGTGACGGATGATTTCCAGACCCGCTTCGTCTTTTGCGGTAATGATCGCAACGGAAGCATCTTCAGTGATGGGATCGACAGCATCAACCAGTTCACCATTAACGCGACCCGCGATGCAGGCTTTTGCTAATCCCGGGCCGATGTCCAGCGCGATATCCATCACGCTGACAGGGCGATCAAATACACGCTGGCTGCCATCAGGAAGCGTAATTACAGGCATTTCATATCCTTAATTGCAGTGGTAAGCCACACGAAAGCTTACATGCAACATCATGTAAATTTAATGACCTGGCGTTATGTCAGACCCACAGTGTCGGAATGTCGCCAGGATTTCAGTGCGAAAGCGATGATAGCAGTTTTCCTGGGCGAGAAAAACCCATGCCGTTTTCGCTAAGCCTCGGAGAGATCAAAAAAAAGCGGCCTGACTCATCGTCAGACCGCCTGGCATGCTGCTGCGGGAAACCGCCTTACATGGCGTAAGAGAGCATGATAGAGGTTTTGGTATCAGTGCGATCCGGCGCAGACTCTGGTGGATTGTTGTTCCAGGTCACGTTGTAAGCCAGCTTCAGCGCGAAGTGGCTATTGATGGCAACCTGCAGGCCGGTTTCAGAGTTGAGGGTGGTGTCTTCACCGAAGCTGCTCAGCACGGAGACACCCTGCACGAATTTGGTGGTATCAGTCAGCTGCCACTGGTAGCTGATGGCGCCGTAGCCCAGCGCTTTAGTTTCATGACCGCCATCGTGGAAGTCATCATAACGTACACCCGGACCAAATTCCGCACGCAGCGAATGCACCGGGCCGTTCAGAATCTGGCGACCGTAACCGGCAGTCAGCACATCACGTGAATCGTAGCCGTTGAAGCGATCGCTTAACCAGCTTGCCTGACCAAACAGGTAGTCATAGGAGTTGAGGTTATAACGTGAACGGCCACCGATGTTATAGGTCTCAGACGAGCGCTCATCATTTGATGAAGTATTCGCTGCGTTGCCCCATAAGCTGTATGCCATCGATGACTGATACCAGGTCATGTTGGTCTGAGCGGTCATGGATGAACTGGTGGTATTACCGGTTTGCGCCAGGTAACCTGCAGATGCAGAACCTTCGAACGGTTTTTTCGCCGTGGAAGGGTCATCCATTGAAGTAAATACGGCATTATCGGCCAGTGCCTGGTGGCAAAACGCTCCGGCGGAGAGCAAAAGAACAGCAGACAGCTTATTTAAGGCTTTCATTAAATGTGATCCGTGCGACAGTTTAAAAAACGGAGAGTCTGAAGCGTTTTGCCGGGCAATCAATGCAATTTACGGTAAGTTTTGTAAAAAAATATTAACTCGCTCGAAATGCGTGGTATTGCTCTGAAACCGCATGTTAATTGGGACTCTTCTGATTAACGCGGCGCATTATAGTGGTCCCCACAGCAAAATACAGCCGCTGCGCAACAAGATTTTTCAGAACGTTAACCGTTGCCGTTGATAGGTTTTTACGTTCCGTCGTCAGCGTATGCTTTCACCATCCCCTTAATAACTCGCTCATTTTTTCACCATGGTCTACGCTCAGTTCAGTTTCTCTACCCAGAGGTGCATGATGAGCAGCAATTCCTTAACCCGTTATATCGTCACGTTGCAGTATCAGGAATCTGGCTTAAGTGACATTCTTGAGCTAACCGGCGCAATGACTGCTGCCGGGTTTACCACCACCCTGACGGATGATGAGGGGCACCCGCATGAGCTGGGGACCAATAGCTTTGGTATTGTTACCACGCTGGAAGAAGACGATCTGCGACAGCAGGTCGCTGCCGCTGGCGAAAGCGCACTGGGACAAAAGCCAGAAGTGACCGTCACCACCTTTGAGCAATTCCTGCGCGACGCCGCCGATCATCGCCCTGCCGCCTCCCCGGCTGAGTAAAGGGTGCTTCCGCGCTGGTTTTGGTGAATATTTACGCGCTACAATCGAACTTACGCAGCGAATAACGAGGATAGCCCGATGTGGTCAGCCATTAGTCGTCTGTTAAGCGAGCAGTTAGGCAACGCCGAAATTACCCAACGTCACGCCCTGCCCGGTGGCGAAGTCCATCCCACCTGGCGTATCCGCTACGGTGACCACGACGTGTTCGTAAAATGCAACAGCCGCGAGATGCTGTCGCTATTTACCTGGGAAGCCGATCAGCTGGCACTGCTGGCCCGCACCCAGACCGTCAGGGTGCCGAAGGTCTATGGTGTCGGTCATCATCGCGAAGAGAGCTTCCTGCTGCTGGAATATATTCAGCCGCAGCCGCTCGATCCCCAGAGCGCCTTTCAGCTGGGCCAGCAGCTGGCGCATCTGCATCAGTGGAGCGAGCAGACTCAGTTCGGGCTCGACTTTGATAACAACATCACCACCACTCCCCAACCCAACAGCTGGCTGCGACGCTGGTCGGTTTTCTTTGCTGAGCAGCGCATCGGCTGGCAGCTACAGCTGGCAGCGGAAAAAGGCATTCAGTATGGCGATACTGAACTGATTATTGCCTGCGTGCAGCGGGTGCTGGCATCGCATCATCCTCAGCCCTCTTTACTGCATGGCGATCTCTGGCCCGCTAACTGCGCCGGCAGCGCCACCGGGCCGTGGATCTTCGATCCCGCCTGTTACTGGGGCGATCGTGAATGTGATTTAGCGATGCTGAGCTGGTTTCCTGACCTGCCGCGGCAAATCTTCGAGGGCTACCACGCTGTCTGGCCGCTGCCGGATGGCTTTTCGCAGCGTCAGCCGGTTTATCAGCTTTATTATCTGTTAAACCGGGCGAACGTGTTCGGCGGTCACTGGCTCGGCGACGCACAGTTCGCCATTGGTCAGTTGCTGGATGAGGATGCACTGTCAGCCAGTCAGGCCAAACCGGCCTGACTGCATCAGATAAAGCCCAGCAGCGACAGCGCGAAATAGCCAGCGATGGCAATCACGATCGGCAGGACGTAAAGCGGAAAAATCTGCAGAAAGATGGTGTGGCGCGGGACGCGCACCTTCTCTTCCAGCTGCTGGCGGGTGCGCCCTTCACTGCCCTTCACCTGCTCCAGAATTAACTGATCCTCAATGCCTTCTTTGACATGACGCACCTGACGTCCCATCCGCGCGCCTGATGATTCCAGCGCCAGCCCGACAAAGATCAGAATATAGATCAGCCAGAACCCGAGGTTCATCTGACCGTTAAATTCCGGTACCGGCGAGTTATGCCAGAACACGTTAAGGAACGGGGTATTAAAGCGGATCATGTCGACGATCACATGGACAAAATCGAGCATAACTGCGTCAATGCCTGGCTGCTTTTCGCTGTGCTTAAACATAAAGCTCAGCACAGAAATAATCGTCGAGAGTAGCGCCAGTAAAAAAATCACCCAGCCAGCCACACGCTTAAGGATGGCGATGCGGCCAGCCTGTTGATAGGTCATGATATCTCCTGAACCCAAAATCCAATTTGCTGTAAGTCTACCTGCCAATGACGAAATTTCCCAAATAAAGCGTGGCTGGCTGCTCTGCGACCCGCAGCCGGCCGATCAATGCTAAGGTAAGTCAGACTTTATAAGGAGACCTCAGATGCCCTATCACCGCCCCGTTCTCGCCGCATTGTTTGACATGGATGGCTTATTAATCGATTCCGAGCCGCTGTGGGATCAGGCTGAACTGGATATTTTTTCGACGCTGGATGTCGACCTGTCGCGCCGCAACGAGTTGCCTGACACGCTCGGCTTACGCATCGATCAGACAGTACGTATGTGGTACGAAACGCTGCCGTGGAACGGTCCCAGTCAGCAGGAGGTCACGCAGCGCATCATTGCCCGGGCGATGACGCTGATTGAAGAGACCCGTCCGCTGTTGCCAGGGGTTGAGGCCGCACTGCAGCTGTGCCGGCAGCAAAACCTGAAAATTGGCCTCGCCTCCGCCTCACCGCTGGCGATGCTGGAACGAGTACTGGAGATCTTCAACCTGCGGCACTATTTCGACGTGCTCGCCTCGGCGGAAGCGCTGCCTTACAGCAAACCCCATCCGCAGGTCTATCTCAACGCGGCCGCCAGCCTGGCGATCGACCCGCTTAACTGCGTCACGCTGGAAGATTCCTTCAACGGTATGATCGCCACCAAAGCGGCGCGGATGCGTTCGATTGTGGTTCCGGCGGCGGTGCACCGGGACGATCCGCGCTGGGCGCTGGCAGATGTCCGGCTGGATGACCTGACCCAACTGACGCTGGCCGATTTACACGGTTAAGTGCAAGCCCGCCAGCAGGCGGGCTGTTTAACCCGCTTCGGCGTACTGTTGATCTACTCCGCAAATAATTAAAACAACGTTTCATTTTTATTGAATTCATATCCCGCTCTGCCTAAGATGCCCAGACAGTCCCTGTTCCGGGGCATGCTTAACCTGATCTGCAGAGAGGCCTGAGATGGACGTTCGTCAAAGCATTCACAGTGATCACGCCAGACAGCTGGACACTGACGCGCTGCGCCGCGAGTTTCTGATTGAAACGATTTTTACTGCCGATAACTACACCCTGACCTACAGCCATATCGATCGCATTATCATCGGCGGCGTAATGCCGGTGAATAACCCGGTAACGATTGGCGACGAAATGGGTAAGCAGTTAGGCGTCAGCTACTTTCTTGAACGCCGCGAACTGGGCATGATCAATATCGGTGGCCCCGGACTGGTGGAAGTGGATGGCAAAAGCTGGGAAATCGGCCATGAAGAGGCACTCTATATCGGTAAGGGTGCGCGAAATCTGCTGTTCCGCAGTCTGAATCCGGCCCAGCCGGCGAAGTTCTACTACAACAGCGCCCCTGCGCATGCGACCTTCCCGGATAAAAAAATCACCTTACAGGAGGCCGCCACCGCCACACTCGGCGATCCTGCCACCTCCAATCGCCGCACCATCAATAAGTTCATCGTGCCGGACGTGCTACCGACCTGTCAGCTCACCATGGGCTTAACCAAACTGGAGGAAGGCAGCCTGTGGAACACCATGCCGTGCCACACCCATGAACGCCGCATGGAGGTCTATTTCTATTTCGACATGAGCGAGGAGAGTGCGGTTTTCCACATGATGGGCGAGCCGCAGCAAACCCGTCACCTGCTGGTGCATAACGAGCAGGCGGTGATTTCACCCAGCTGGTCGATTCACGCCGGCGTCGGCACGCAGCGCTACACCTTCATCTGGGGCATGGTGGGCGAAAATCAGGTCTTTGATGACATGGACCACGTCAAAATCAGCGAACTACGCTGAGCAGAGGAGAAATATCATGGTACTGAATGCGTTTAGCCTGGAAGGGAAAGTGGCGCTGGTGACCGGCTGTAATACCGGTTTAGGACAGGGTATGGCGCTGGGTCTGGCGCAGGCGGGATGCGACATCGTCGGCGTCAACCGCGAAGGACCGGACGAGACCCAAAGCAAAGTGGAAGCGCTGGGCCGCCGTTTCTGGTCGATAAAGGCTGACCTGATGAAAACGGAGGTGGTCGGCTCGGTGGTTGAGCAGGCGCTGGCCGCGGCGGGTAAAATTGACATTCTGGTGAATAATGCCGGGATTATCCGCCGCGAAGATGCGCTGAACTTCAGCGAGCAGGACTGGGATGATGTAATGAATCTCAACAGCAAGAGTCTGTTTTTTCTGTCACAGCAGGTAGCCCGGCAGTTTATCGCCCAAGGTAACGGCGGCAAAATTATCAATATTGCTTCGATGCTTTCGTTCCAGGGTGGGATTCGCGTGCCCTCTTATACTGCGTCAAAAAGTGCGGTAATGGGGCTGACCCGCCTGATGGCGAACGAATGGGCGAAGCACAATATTAATGTCAATGCGATTGCCCCCGGTTACATGGCCACCAATAACACCCAACAGTTACGCAGTGATGAAGCGCGCAGTGAAGAGATTCTCGGGCGTATTCCGGCCGGACGCTGGGGCGTACCCGACGATATGATGGGGCCGGTGGTGTTCCTGGCCTCAGCCGCCTCTGACTACGTTAACGGCTTTACGCTGGCGGTGGATGGCGGCTGGCTGGCGCGCTGATTTATCGGGCGGACACGCCACCGGGATTGTCCGCTTTTTTTAGTTAAATTCACGCTTCGTTACAGCGTCACATGTTCTCATTCACTGGATAAATCCCTATACTGGATGCATCGACAGTTTTCTTTGCAGCCAGGTTCCATCATGACGGCCGAGGGCCATATCATTTTTGCCATTGCGAGTGCCATTTTCGCTAAACGTGCTGAACTTACACCGGTGCTGGCGCAGGCAGACTGGTGGCATCTTGTTCCGTCGGCACTGCTGACCTGCCTGTTGCCCGACATCGATCACCCCAAATCGCTGCTCGGACAACGACTACGCTGGCTCTCTCATCCGATTGCACGGGCATTTGGCCATCGCGGTTTTACCCACAGTTTACTGGCGGTGGCTGCCGGGCTGTGGCTGTTTCAGCTTAACCTGCCAGCTGAGTCGCCGATTCCGCCTGATGTATTGCAGGGACTGACGCTGGGTTATCTCAGCCATATTGTTGCTGACATGCTGACACCGGCGGGCGTACCTCTGTTATGGCCCTGCCGCTGGCGCTTTCGTCTACCTATTCTGAAAAGTCAGAAAGGTAACCAGCTTGAGCGGGCTTTGTGCCTTGGACTGGTTGGCTATGCGCTGTGGTTCCCGGTGGGTATGCCTTCGTTTGGTGCAAACGGCTGGCCCGCTCAGCTATTTGATACGCTACAAAATGGTGTTGGTCGGTTGATTTCCAGTCAGACTGCGCATTAAATCAACAAATTAAGCGATTAAGTTATAAAGCATGCCATTTGGATATAAGGCCTGCACCCTCTCCTGCTGATACCATTCCTGCAGTCTTAATTCGTGATTAACATTATGCGGTTTTCCCGACGCGGAAAACCGCATTACTCTGGAGTTTCAGTATGGACCTTCCTCTTACGCTTAACCTCGTCGCCTTTGTGGTGCTGCTGGTGTTGCTCTCCCGTTTCAGCCGCAACAACTGGAGCCTGTCGAAGAAAGTGCTGACCGGTCTGGTGATCGGCGTACTGTTCGGCCTGGTGCTGCAGCTGATTTACGGTGAAAACAGCGCGGTGGTTAAAACCTCCATCAGCTGGTTTAACATCGTTGGCAATGGCTACGTGCAGCTGCTGCAGATGGTGGTAATGCCGCTGGTGTTTGTTTCGATTCTGAGTGCGGTTGCCCGCCTGCATAACGCCTCTTCGCTGGGTAAAATCAGCGTACTGACCATCGGCGTGCTGCTGTTTACCACCGCTATCTCGGCGCTGGTTGGGGTGTTCGTCACCGGCCTGTTTGGTCTGAGCGCTGAAGGTCTGGTGCAGGGTGTGCAGGAAACCGCGCGTCTGAGCGCCATTCAGAGCAACTACGTCGGCAAAGTCTCTGACCTGAGTGTGCCGCAGCTGGTGCTGTCCTTTATTCCGAAAAACCCGTTTGCCGATCTGACCGGTGCCAATCCGACCTCGATCATCAGCGTGGTCATCTTTGCTGCCTTCCTTGGTGTGGCCGCGCTGCAGCTGCTGAAAGATGATGAAGTAAAAGGTCAGCGCGTGCTGGTGGCGATCGACACGCTGCAGTCGTGGGTGATGAAGCTGGTTCGTTTAGTGATGAAGCTGACGCCGTACGGTGTGCTGGCCCTGATGACCAAAGTGGTAGCCGGTTCGAATCTGCAGGACATCATCAAACTGGGAAGCTTCGTGGTTGCCTCTTACCTCGGTCTGGCAATTATGTTTGGCGTCCATGCGCTGCTGCTGTCGGTCAACGGGATTAACCCGATGCGTTTCTTCCGCAAAGTGTGGCCGGTGATTACCTTTGCCTTTACCAGCCGCTCCAGCGCCGCCAGTATTCCGCTGAGCGTTGAGACGCAAACCCGTCGCCTCGGCGTGCCAGAGTCGATTGCCAGCTTCTCAGCCTCGTTCGGTGCCACAATCGGCCAGAACGGCTGTGCCGGTCTCTATCCGACCATGCTGGCAGTGATGGTTGCGCCAACCGTTGGCATCAATCCGTTTGACCCACTGTGGATCGCCACGCTGGTCGGGATTGTCACGCTGAGCTCGGCTGGCGTAGCCGGTGTTGGTGGCGGTGCGACTTTCGCCGCGCTGATTGTGCTGCCCGCCATGGGCCTGCCGGTCACTCTGGTGGCGCTGCTGATCTCCATCGAACCGCTGATCGACATGGGCCGTACCGCACTGAACGTCAATGGCTCCATGACGGCTGGTTCCCTCACCAGCCGCTGGTTAGGTCTGACCGATAAGCGCGTGCTGGACAGCGACGAACACGCCGAACTGGCACACCGTTAATCCGGTATCAAACCTGGCGCGCCCGCGCCAGGTTTTCTGCTCTTCTCCCGCTTTCTCTCCATAATTTCCCCGCTTGATGGCGACGCCGTTAAGAAAACGTTAAGCATGGTAAACAGGCGAAAATTCGCCGCTTTAGCGCTTGTCTTTAGTCGCTAAAAGGCCAATTCTGCAGGCAGTCTTATAAGGAGAATGCCCGATGAAAAAAGTTATCGCCTCCCTGCTGGCGTTAACCCTGTTAACCCCGGCTATCGCTTTCGCTCATCCTGGCGGATGGGGTCCACATGGTGGTCCTGGCCCACACTGGGGCGGGCCCGGTCCGGTGCGTTTTTTACCTGAAGCCGCAACAGCGGTGTTGATCGGCGGACTGACCTATTACCTGCTTAACGGCAACTATTATCAGCGCCATGGCGAAGAGTATGTGGTGGTCGAACCGCCTGAAGAGCGCCGGGTCAGCGATGACATGCGGGTGCTGGACTTCAACGGTAAACGCTTTTATGTGCAGCAGGGGCATTACTACCAGCGGCAGATAGATGGCGATTACGTCGAGGTTCCGCGTCCGGCAGGCTTATAACGGCCGAAACGAAAAACGGCCCGTCAGATGACGGGCCGTTTATTATTCAATCGGGGCTTTGCAGCGAATGACTTACTGCTGAACCTGCGGATCGGTATCGTATTCCGCACAGCTCTGGAAGCCGTAGTTCATTACGCGACCGGTATCGTTATAGCTCACGAAATAGGTCTGCGCTTTGCCGTCACGCTGGCCCAGTACATACGTCTGGCAGGTGCCACGCGCGTGAACCATGGTGATTTCAGTAGACGGTGTGCCAGCGATCTGACGAACCTGGTCACGGGTCATGCCTTTTTTAACATCCTTTACCACCGGCTTAGTCACATAGCTTTCAGCGCGATCGTAAGTCGTACAACCAGACAGGGCAGCCAGCGTCAGCGCCGCAGCGATACATCCCATCACTTTATTCATCTTGTTGTTCCTCATTTATTGTCCATGTGCAGACAAGCCTGGAACATAAATTCAGGTTTATCAAGTTTATGGCGAACTTTTAATGCGCTGACAACCGTCAGGATTTCGTAAAGAAGGCTGTTTTGCTGTCAACGGGCACGTATAATCTGCGGCAAAAAACAGGTCCCCTTAGCCAGCATAAAAGCGTCGCCGGGGCGCGGGTTGCCCTCACCGGCGGCTCACGGGATGACGCCGGCATCAGTAACCGCCCGCTAATGCGTTGTCCGCCTTTCATTCACCCATCGCTTCAGATACTGAGGATAAATGACACCTGCACACTCCAACCGGCTGGTTTATGCCATCACGCTGGGCCTGCTGGCCGCACTCGGCCCGCTCTGTATCGACCTTTACCTGCCCGCGCTGCCTCAGCTGGCCCGGGACCTGCACACCGAAACCGCCACGGCGCAGCTTAGCCTGACCGCCGGACTACTCGGTCTGGGTGCCGGCCAGTTAGTTTTCGGTCCGATGAGCGACAAATTTGGTCGTCTGCGACCGCTGGCTTTGTCACTGGTACTGCTGTTTATCGCTTCGATCGGCTGTGCGCTGGCGCAGGATATTCATCAGCTGCTGCTGGCTCGCCTGTTTGAAGGTTTGGCCGGCGCGGGCGGCGCGGTGTTATCACGCGCCATCGCTCGTGACATGTATAGCGGTCACGAGCTGACCCGCTTCTTCGCCCTGCTGATGCTGGTAAACGGTCTGGCACCGATTGCCGCTCCGGTACTCGGCGGCGTGCTGATGACGGTGCTTAACTGGCGTGGCATTTTTGTGGTGCTCGCCTGCATTGCGGTACTGCTGATTTTACTGGCGCGCTGGAAGCTGCATGAAACCCTGCCCGATGCGCGCCGCAGTAAAGGCTCGATTTTCTCCGCCTACGCCGCGCTGGGCCAGGTAATTACCCATCGTCCTTTTATGGGCTTCTGCCTGACCCAGGGCTTTATGATGTCCGGCATGTTCGCCTATATCGGCGCATCGCCGTTCGTGTTGCAACAGCTGTACGGTCTGTCACCGCAGGCATTTAGCTTCTGCTTTGCGGCTAACGGTGTCGGACTGGTGATCGCGTCCCAGACCAGCGCCCGTCTCTGCCCGCTGTGGGGAGAATATCGGGTACTGAAAGGCGGGCTGACACTGGCCTTTGTTGCCTCCAGCCTGCTGCTACTGGCCGCACTGACGCAGGCACCTTTACCACTGCTGCTGGTGGCGCTGTTCTTTACCATTGCCAGTAACGGGGTCATTGCGACCACCGCTTCATCACTGGCGATGCAGAGCCAGGGCCATCGCGCCGGCAGCGCCTCAGCAGTGATTGGCGTCACCATGTTCACCCTGGGCGCCCTCACCGTGCCGATTACCGGTATTGGCGGCACCTCAGTGCTGAGCATGACCGCCACCATTTTTGGCTGCTTTATGCTGGCGATCCTGATGTTCCTGCTGCTGGCAAAAAAACCGCTGCCGCAGGTGAAAACTGTCTGATTTCGCAACGGTTAACTGCAATCGGCTGCCGCTTTGGCTTGTTGTTTTCGCTGAGGCACGTTAGCTTTAATAAAACGTTCGCATCGAGCCGACGGGCCACTGACCTGAGGAGAAGTTCATGTCACTGCAGCAGGAAATCATTGAAGCACTGGGCGTTAAGCCCACTATCGACGCCGATCACGAAGTGCGCGTTAGCGTCGATTTTCTTAAGTCCTACCTGAAGCGGCACAGCGGTCTTAAGACGCTGGTGCTGGGGATCAGCGGCGGCCAGGACTCTACCCTGGCGGGTAAACTGGCGCAGCTGGCAATCAGCGAACTGCGCCAGGAGAGCGGCGATAACGACTACACCTTTATCGCGGTGCGCCTGCCTTATGGCGTGCAAGCCGATGAGCAGGATTGTCAGGACGCGCTGGCGTTCATTCAGCCCGATCGGTCGCTGGTGGTGAACATCAAAGAGTCGGTGCTCGCCAGTGAGCGGGCGCTGCAGGCGGCCGGCATTACGCTGTCTGACTTCGTGCGCGGCAATGAAAAAGCGCGTGAGCGAATGAAAGCGCAGTACAGTATCGCAGGCATGACCAAAGGCGTGGTGGTCGGTACCGACCATGCGGCTGAAGCGGTCACCGGCTTCTTCACCAAGTATGGCGATGGCGGCACCGACATTAATCCGCTGTTCCGCCTCAACAAACGCCAGGGCAAACAGCTGCTGAAACAGCTTGGCTGTCCGGAACATCTCTACCTGAAGAAACCGACGGCCGACCTCGAAGACGATCGTCCCGGCCTGCAGGATGAAGTGGCGCTGGGCGTGACCTACGAGATGATTGATGACTATCTGGAAGGCAAAACCATCGATCCTGATAACGCAAAAATCATTGAAGGCTGGTATCTGAAAACCGAGCACAAACGTCGCCCACCGATTACCGTTTTCGACGATTTCTGGAAGTAATCCCGCTCCTCCCTTGCTGCGGCAAGGGAGGCTTTAGCGCCTTACCCGGTTGAGAGTGACATGCCTGCTCCTGTCCCACGCGCCACCCTGATCGGTCTGACTGCCATTCTGCTCTGGAGTACCACCGTTGGCCTGCTGCGCAGCGTCAGCGAAGCCTTTGGCCCCACCGGCGGCGCTGCACTGATCTATACCACCACCGCCCTGCTGCTGTGTGTTACCCGCGGTCTGCCAAAACCGGGTGCGATCCCCGCCGCCTATTTAGCTATCGGGGGCGCGCTGTTTGTCGGCTATGAAATCTGTCTGGCGCTGGCAATTGGGCTGGCCAGCGATCGCAGCCAGTCGCTGGAGCTGGGGATGATTAACTATCTCTGGCCCTGTCTCACCGTGGTGCTGGCGATCCCATTTAACCAGCAGCGTTTTCGCCTGTGGCTGTGGCCGGGACTGGCGCTCTCTCTGCTGGGCATTTTCTGGGTGATGAAAGCCAACGGCGGCGGTTCACCCGGCCTGATGTGGCAGAACCTGTTGCGTAACCCCACCGCCTATTCGCTGGCTTTTATCGCCGCCGTCACCTGGGCACTCTACAATAATGTCACCCGTCGCTACGCCAGAGGGGCGAATGGGGTCACGCTGTTTTTTATCCTGACCGCGATGGCACTGTGGCTTAAATACTTACTGAGCGCGCCAGCGGCACCGATGACGTTTAGCCTGGCGCCGCTGCTGCAAGTGTTATTTATCGGGGCGTCGACCGCCATTGCCTATTCAGCGTGGAACCACGGCATTCAGCACGGCAATCTGACGCTGCTGGCGACCGCCTCCTACTTCACGCCGGTTTTGTCCGCACTGCTGGCTTCGTTATGGCTGGGCCTGACGCCGCCGCTGGCATTCTGGCAAGGAGTCGCGATGATCACCCTCGGTTCCCTTATCTGCTGGCTGGCGACGCGGCGTCTCTGAGCAGACGGCTGGCGATCATTTCACCTGCCTGTTATGCTGTATGGACAACCAGTAAATGGAGTCCATCTTGGTCAGACGTGCTGCAACGCACCGCCTCGAGTTCGACGCGGCTGCAATTTATCAATATCCCGAACACCTGCGTGAGTGGCTGGAAGGCCTGCCCAATCAGCCCGGCGTTTACACCTTCCACGGCGAAAGTGATTCGCTGCCGCTCTACATTGGCAAAAGCGTCAATCTGCGCTCGCGAGTGATGTCCCATTTCCGCACGGCGGATGAGGCAAAAATGCTGCGCCAGTCGCGGCGCGTCAGCTGGATCCCGACCGCAGGCGATCTCGGCGCGCTGCTGCTGGAAGCGCAGATGATCAAAACGCAACAGCCGCTGTTTAACAAGCGCCTGCGTAAGAATCGTCAGCTCTGCTCGTTGCAGATCACCGACGGTAAACCGCAGGTGGTTTACGCCAAAGATCTCGACTTCAGCCAGTCACCCAACCTGTTTGGCCTCTATCGCAGCCGCTTTGCCGCGCTGGAACGGCTGAAACAGCTGGCCGATGAGTATCAACTCTGCCACGGCCTGCTGGGACTGGAAGCGCTCAGTGCTCAGCGCGGCTGCTTCCGTTCCGCGCTGCGCCGCTGTGCCGGTGCCTGCTGCGGCAAAGAGCCGGTCAGCGATCATCAGGATCGGTTACTGGAAGCACTGGAAAATGTGCGGGTGTTTTGCTGGCCGTGGCAGGGTGCGGTCGGGCTGGTTGAAGAAGGTAAACATATGACCCAAATCCACGTCATCGATCACTGGTTTTATCTGGGATCGGTCAGCAGTATGGAGGAGGCGAAGAAGTTGCAGCGTACTAAAGGCGGCTTCGATCATGATGGCTACAAGATCCTCTGCCGCCCTATTCTGTCCGGCGATTACCCTATTCAGCCGCTCTGATCAAAAAAAACCGCCGACGCTGTCCACTCACTGTCAGTGGACAAGGCCGGCGGTCTCAGACCGTTCGCTTAACGAAAATTATTCAGCGGGTGCGGCTGGCGGTGCCATTTTGTCATCGTGCGGACGTTTCTCCGTCAGACGCTTTTCGAAGTTGGCGTTATATTGCTTCTTCTGCTCTGGCGTCAGCACGTTGTACAGTTTGTTCTGGGTTTCCAGCATCTTCAGCGCATGCTCTTTCGCATTGGCGGTCATTTTTTCCGCCTGAGCCTCGGCTTTGCTCTGGTCGAAGCTGTCAGCGGCAACGATGCTGTGCATCGCACGGCGCTCTTCCAGCGACGGACGCTTCATATCTTTGTGGCTCTCTTTCATGATGTCGCGCATCTGGGTTTTTTGCGTGTCGGTCAGGTTCAGCCCTTTAAACATCATCTCCATGCCGTGACGCATTGGCGGCTTATGCATTGCTTTTTCACTGCCGGCTGGCGGTGGAGTCAGGTTATCAGCGGCGGCGTGAACAGCGCTGGCCGCGCCAAATGCCAGTGAAGAAGCCAGTAACAGGGAAGTCAGTTTGCGCATAATAGTGTCCTTATTGATTCGGGATTATGACGACAGCACTCTGTCGCGTCTTCGGAAACAAGCATACGACGCTGAACGTCAACTACTCAGAGGCTGAGTAAAGCCGTGAAAGCATAAAAGACAAAAATTCGGCAATCATGAAGAGAATGCGAAGAAAGGCGTGAGGAATTGCAAAAGTTTATGAATTTAAAGCGAATCTGGCAGAAATCATGGAGAGGTGTGCGGAGAGTGTAAGGGTTAAGTCAAAAAAGCGGAAGCAAAACTCCCGCTTATTGCTGGATGGTGAGGAACCACGTCAGATCGGCAGCGCCTGGGTCTGTTCGCCCTCTTCAATCAGCATCAATCCGGCACGCAGCCCGGCAGCCACATTGGGGTTAGGGAACAGCACATACTCACGCGCCTGCTGGACGTAATAACGGGTCTCGCCGTCCTCCGCCAGCAGCGTGCCCTGTGGAAACGCGGTGAAGTTCAGCGTTTCCGGTGACATGTGTAGCTGAAAGTTTTCACTCAGCCGGGTAATCTGCTGCGCCACCCGATAGTGACGCGGGGGTGCCAGCGGCTGCGGCAGCGTATCGCCGTACAGCAGCGCCGCCAGCGCCTGTTGCGTAGCGCTAAACTGGCTGAGATCGTTAGCGCCGAACGGCAACGCTTTCCCTAACTCCAGCGTGCAACTGGCCGCGCCAAAATGTTCACAGCTGAAATGGGTAAAGGTGCCGCCGGGCGAACGGTGGAACACCAGTGCCTCCAGTCCGGCCGCCGCCAGCCAGTGAAGAAACTCTGGTGGCCACGGACGTTCATTGTGCGGCATCACGCCGAATTGAGGGTGATAAGAGCCGCGAATCGCGGTGTGCATATCGAGGTGCCAGCGCGTCTCATCACACTCACCGACCTGCCAGAAGGTTTCCAGCGTCTGTTCGAGCCGCAGCACGCGACGGGCTTCATCGCCGTCATCAATCTGCTGCCAGCGTCCGCCAAATAGCCGGTTAATGTCATAGCGGATGTAACGCTTGCCGCTACGCAGCGCAGAGGGATTCCCGAGGATCACCAGCATCCGCTGCTGTAGCGGCTTCTCACCGCGTAACAGCGGCGTGATCACCTGATTGAGTATTTCGACCGGCGCGGTTTCATTGCCATGTATGCCCGCGGACAGCACCAGCGCCTGTTTGACCGGCACTGTCGGTTCCATTAACAGAATGCCGTGATATAACCATTGCCAGCGAAGATGCGCCGTTTCACCACTACGCTTACGCGGCGCCTCGCCGGACAGCGTTTGCTGTAAAAAGTCCTGCATCGTTCCTCCTTTTGGCCTGAAGCGAGCGGCAGCCTCTGCTGCCGCGCCCTTCACTGCTGAAATGCGTACACATTTCCTAAGTCTAGCAGCTTCGTCAATTCATCCAGCGCGTCACGTCCTTCGCGCAGCAGCTGAGGATCGACCAGATCGGCCTGAGTCAGGCGATCGCGATAGTGACGATCAACCCACTGGTTAAGGGTGGCGAATAGCCGATCGTTCATCATCACCGCCGGATTGACCGCCTGCTGCTCCTGTGGCGTCAGCACCACCCGCAAGCGCAGGCAGGCCGGACCGCCTCCGTTATACATGCTTTCACGCAGATCAAACACCTTCAATGCCTTCAGCGGACCGCCGCTTTCCACCTGTTCGCACAGATAATCCCAGACGCCCGTGTGCTGACGTGACTCTTCTGGCAGCACCAGCAGCATGCTACCGTCGGGCTGGCTCAGCAGCTGGCTGTTGAACAGATAGGTGTTAACCGCATCCTTCACTGATACCCGATTTTCCGGTACTTCCAGCGCCACAAATCCCGCTACCCGCGCCTGTAGCTCGGCCAGTAACGCAGGCTGATCGACAAAGGCGTGCTGATGACAGAACAGCATCTGCTGATTGCTGACGGCAATCACATCATTATGAAACACGCCCTGATCGATAACCGCCGGGTTTTGCTGGGCAAACAGCAGATGATCGGGTGAGAGCTGATGCAATCGCGCCACCGCTTCACTGGCTTCGCGTGTCTGACGGGCCGGATAACGCTGCGGCGCCATCCCTTCGTGGCTGCTGTCGCGACCATAAACAAAAAGCTGCACGCCGCGCTCACCATAATCTCCGCCAAACCGGTTATGGTTGGCCGCGCCTTCATCGCCAAACATCGCGACCTGCGGCAAAGCATCATGCACCGTAAAATGGTGGCTATCGCGGAAAATGGCGCGCAGCAGTAACGCGGTCTCCGGCGCTTCCATCGCCCGATGAAACTTGTTGTTGAGGTTAGCGACGGTCAGATGGACCCGGCCATCACCACTGTCAGCCGACGGCGAAACCGTGGCAGCATTTGCTACCCACATCGCCGAAGCGGAACTGGCGGCCGAGAGCAAACCCGGTGCGGTTTTACCGGCGCGGGACAGCACCTGCTCATCGCTGCCGCTGAAGCCTAACTGACGCAGTGCCGCAATATTTGGTCGCTCATGGGGAGGAATGACACCCTGCAGATAGCCCATATCCGCCAGCGCCTTCATCTTCAGCAGGCCCTGCTTCGCCGCCAGACGGGGATTCGACGGCTGCAGCTGATTACGCGTCGAGGCCTCATTACCAAACGACAGACCGGCATAATGGTGAGTTAAACCCACCAGCCCATCAAAGTTCGCTTCTGTTGCCTTCATTTGGCCGTCTCCCCGCAGGCGAAATCAAGCCCCGGCGATAGCGTGGCAGGCAGCGTCAGATCCGGCGTCTCCAGCGAGGCCATCGGCCAGGCACAGTAGTCGGCGGCATACCAGGCGCTGGCCCGGTGGTTGCCCGATGCTCCAATACCGCCAAACGGCGCGGTACTGGCCGCCCCGGTCAACGGTTTATTCCAGTTTACGATGCCGGCGCGTGCCTCAAGCAACAGCTGATCAAACTGCTGACGCGACGGTGAAATCAAGCCGCACGACAGGCCGTAGCGCGTCTGGTTGGCCAGCGCAATCGCATCATCGTAATGGTCATAGCGAATCACCCCGAGCAATGGACCAAACACCTCTTCATCCGCTACGCCTTCGACGCCGGTCAGTTCAATAATGCCCGGCGTCAGCAGTGCGCTGTGGCGATCCGGCCAGCGCATCGCCAGCAGCACTTTGCCGCCCGCCGCGACCCGCTGCTGCCATTCGCCATAAATTTTTTCTGCCGCTGCGGTCGAAATCACGCTGCCCATAAACGGTTGCGGCTCTGCGTTCCAGCGGCCCGGCTGCAAACGACCGGCCACTTCCACCAGCCGCTGTAAAAAAGCATCGCCTGCCGCGCCGCGTTTCACCAGCAGCCGACGCGCACAGGTGCAGCGCTGACCGGCAGTGATAAACGCCGACTGCAGCGCAATGTGAACCGCGGCGTCAATATCAGCCGGATCTTCAACTATCAGCGCATTGTTACCGCCCATCTCCAGCGCCAGCATCTTCTCTGGCTGGCCGGCAAACTGACGGTGCAGCTGATAACCGGTATGCGCGCTGCCGGTAAACAGCAGGCCATCGATCTGGCTATCCGCAGCCAGCGCCTGACCGGTTTCCCGACCGCCTTGCAGCAGCGCCAGCACACCGGTGGGCAGGCCAGCCGCCAGCCAGAGCTGCACGGTTTTCTCAGCCGTCAGCGGCGTCAGCTCGCTGGGTTTGAACACCACGCAGTTACCGGCCAGCAGCGCCGGAACGATATGACCGTTCGGCAGATGTCCGGGGAAATTGTAGGGACCAAACACCGCCAGCACGCCGTGAGGACGGTGACGCAGGCTGCTCTCACCTTCCGACTGTTCACCCGTCCGGCTGTGATAGGCCTTAATCGAGATAGCGATTTTATTAATCATCGCGCCGACTTCAGTCAGCGCTTCCCAGCGCGGTTTTCCGGTTTCACGGGCAATGGTTTCCGCCAGCTCAGCTTTGTGGGCCTCCAGCTGCGCGGCAAATTTTTCTACCGTCGCCTGACGCTCGGCAAACGGCCGCTTTGCCCAGCCGGGAAACGCGGCGCGCGCCGCTTCACAGGCGGCACTGACCTGTGCCGGCGAGGCGGCCTGGCCCTGCCACAGGGTTTCACCGCTTACCGGGTCAGATTTGACCAGAGATTCAGCCTCGCCGCTCAGCCAGTTTCCATTAATCAGGTGGGTCATGCTTTTTTCTCCTCGCTGCAGAGCGGCACCACGCGCAGGCTATCGCCCGACTGGCAATGTAACGCCCGCATCTGTTCATCTGTCAGGTGCACACAGTCGCTGTCAGCCTCGGCCGGGATCAGCGCCACGCGGAACTGGCGATAATTGTTGTTGGCAACCAGGCACAGCGGCGCATCGTGGCGGTTTTCGCCCGATTCAGCGCAGCGCAGCCGGCTTTTGCGTACCGCACGGATCCGATCAATGTCGCACTCCAGCGTCGGACCGCCATCAAAGATGTCGACATAGTTGAGGTAGCGAAAACCTTCCGCCTCCAGCACGGCACGGGCCGGCGCGGTTTTAGGATGCACCTGGCCGATGACCGCCTGCGCTTCTGGCGACAGATAGTGGATATAGAGCGGGTGTTTTGGCATCAGCTCGGCGATAAACGATTTCTGACCGGTACCGCTCAGGAAGTCCGCTTTGCTGAATTCCATCGAGAAAAAACGGCTGCCAACGCTGTCCCAGAACGGCGAATGGCCATGCTCATCGCTGACGCCGCGCATCTCTGCCACCACGCGATCCATAAAGCGCTCGCGGAAGTTAGCCATAAACAGAAAGCGCGACTTAGACAGCAGATAGCCGTTTTTACCGTCGCGGTAGTCCGGATCAAGGAACAGCGTACACAGCTCACTGCTGCCGGTATGGTCATTACTCAACGACAGCGTGGGCAGCGCGGCATAAACATTCAACTCTTTTGACGCGTGCACCTGAGTACCGACCCGGAAGTTATACCAGGGGTCCTGCAGGCCCACCGCCACTTCAATAGCGCAAATCCCGACTGCGCGGTTGTCTTCACTGTCGGCCAGCACAAACACATAGCCCTGCTCGGCGCGCGGCAGCGTATCCTGCCAGGTTTGCAGCGATCGATCGATACGCGCCTGCAACGTGGCGCTATCAACCGGCAGCGAGGTCAGCCCGCCGCCGGTTTTGCCTGCCAGCGCCAGCAGCTGGCTCAGATCATCGCGTTCAACCGGACGGATTACCATCATGATGCGGACCCTCGTACCAGACGCTCACATACCTCGGCGAAGCGTGCCATGCCCAGCTTCACTTCCTGCTCACTGATATTGAGCGCTGGGGCGAAACGCACCACGTTGGCACCGGCGATCAGCACCATCACTCCCATTTCTGCCGCGGCGAGATTGATCTGCTTCGCTTTGCCGGCAAAATCGTCGTTCAGCACGGCACCAATCAGCAGGCCCAGACCGCGAACCTGTTTAAACAGGTGCAGCCGCTGGTTAATCTCGTCTAGCGCGGCGACGATCCACTGGTGGCGCTCGGTCACGCCAGCCATCAGGGCCGGTTGATTGATCAGCTCCATCACTTTACCGGCGACGGCTCCGGCCAGCGGGTTACCGCCGTAGGTGGTGCCGTGTGTCCCGACACCCATCACTAAGGCCAGATCTTCACGCGTCAGCATTGCCCCGATCGGGAAGCCGCCGCCGAGCGCTTTGGCGCTGGTCAGCACGTCAGGCGTCACGCCATAGTGCATATAGGCATAAAGCGAACCGGTGCGGCCGACCCCGCTTTGTACTTCGTCAAAAATCAGTACCGCATGATGCTTATCGCACAGCTCACGCAGTCCGCGCAGGAACGCCGGTTCAGCAGGCACCACGCCCCCTTCACCCTGAATCGGTTCAACAATCACTGCACAGGTATTGTCGTTAATCAGCGCTGCTGCTGCGGCCAGATCGTTGAAAGGCGCATGCTGAATGTCAGGCGGCAAAGGGGCAAAATCTTTGGAATAGGCCGGTTGTCCTCCGGCGGAAACGGTAAACAGGGTGCGGCCGTGGAAGGCGTTATTAAAGGCGACAATGCCGCTTTTGGCCGGACCAAAGCGATCGTGCGCGACTTTACGCGCCAGTTTCAGTGCGGCTTCATTCGCCTCGGCACCGGAGTTACAGAAGAACACCCGGTCAGCGAAGGTGGCATCGATCAGCTGCTTAGCCAGACGCAGAATAGGCTCGTTGGTATAACCGTTGCCGGTATGCCATAAACGCGCAGCCTGATCCTGTAACGCCTGCTGTAAGGCCGGATGAGCATGCCCTAATGCATTGACGGCAATGCCACCGGCGAAATCAATGTAATCCTTGCCGTTTTGATCCCAGACGGTTGATCCTTCAGCGCGAACCGGCACAAATGCGGCGGGCGCATAAACCGGCATCATCCATTGATCAAAATCGTGACGCGAAACCTGCAGTGACATAACCCGCTCTCCTGCTTCCCCGACTGGGTAAAGCTTTTGTTTTAAAATTGTTAAAGGATGTTGTGAAGCAGCCCTACTGTAGAGTGCAGATAGCGTGCCAGCCAAGGAGATTAATGCATAAAATCGGCCATCAAACGGATTATCAATAACTTAGGTAGAGAGGCTATTCACTTATTTTGCATATATAGTGAATAATTGTCTGATCGAAGCGCCAGCGCCGGGTTTTAATCAGCAGAATTATGCATTTATGGCAGGAAATATCGCTTTTGTGATCGCTGATAAATTATCTGTCCAAAAAAGTTCAGACGTTGCCCTGTTTTAGCGCATTACGCCTTTTCACGGTGCACAAAAAGCGGCTGCTGCACACCGGGTGGATTGCCGCCAGCGGTGTCTGTTTTAACAATTAATCTTCATTTATCACCACTAAGCTGACCGTAACGGCGATAGTTAAGGATTATTTTTTAAGCGCCATGTACATTATTTAATCAGATTGACATCTTTATTAATTACGATATTAACCAGAAAAAAATATAACCCCGCAGCATGTAAGCAACTATTACTAAGCAGGCTAATGGTCAGACAAAAACCTTTATCAGCTTATTCCTTTTATAAGACTCCTTATTTTAATAATGGAAAACGCCCACTGATAAGCCGTATAAAAAACAGCCTGCAGAAAACAATAAAAAATATTCAATCTATTGTTTTCAATGAAATTAATGTTGAAAATACATTTTAATCCGTCAGAAGAAAAAAGTATTAGCGCTGCTGAAATTATTCTATCGCCATCATTTTTTCGAATACCAATGTAATCATTAATATTTTGTTACTTTTATTACACTTTGTGATTTTATCGTTTTATGTCATTTTCATTTCACCCCAAAAAGGGGAATAATAATGAATGAATACAGGGTAATAATTAAATGATAAAGCGCACGCTTCTGGCGGCTACTGTGCCGTTACTGATCGGCTTGTCTTCTGCTCAGGCCGCAGAGATTTATAACAAGGACGGAAATAAGCTCGACCTGGTCGGCAAAATTAACGTGTCTCACCTGTTTTCGGACGACAACAACAACAATGGCGACACCTCGTCCTATGCCCGTTTCGGCTTTAAAGGCGAGACCAAAATTACTGACCAACTGACCGGCTACGGTTTCTGGCAGTATCAGTACAGCCTGCGCAATTCTGAAGGCAGCGATGCTCAGACCGGCAACCGTACCCGTCTGGGCTATGCTGGGCTGAAATTTGGCAAGGCAGGTTCTCTGGATTATGGCCGTAACTATGGCCTGGTGTATGACGTACTCGGTTACACCGATATGCTGCCGTTCTTCGGCGGCGATTCCGGTTACACCGATGCCTTTCTTTCCGGTCGCTCGACGGGCGTGCTGACCTGGCGCAACAGTGATTTCTTTGGTCTGGTGGAGGGATTAAACCTTGCCGCGCAGTATCAGGGTAAGAATGAGCGCAGCAGCGACATTGATGGCGTACGGCGCTCTAACGGCGACGGCTTTGCCCTCTCCGCCTCCTATGATTTCGATTTTGGTCTGAGCTTCGCCGCTGCCTTCGCCAGCCTCGATCGCACCAACAGACAGAATGCCGCCGCACGCGGTGAAGGCGAGAAAGCTCAGCACTGGGCGACCTCGGTCAAATATGACGCCAGTCAGGTCTACCTGGCGGCGATGTACGGTGAGACCCTGAATGCCACCCCGATCAGCGGTGGTTTTGCCAACAAAGCGCAAAACTTCGAAGCCGTGGCGCAGTATCAGTTCCTGAATGGGTTCCGTCCGTCGCTGGGCTATGTTTCATCGAAAGGCAAAGAGATTGAGAACATCGGTGACGCCGACATCATTAAGTACACCGCGGTAGGCGCGACCTGGTACTTCAACAAGAACATGTCGGTTTACGGTGAGTACCGTATTAACCTGCTGAAAGATAACAATCCACTCGGCCTGGCCACCGACGACATTACCGCGCTGGGCCTGATCTACCAGTTCTGATTATCCCGCTGTGTTACGCAACGGCCCGACAGTGATTGTCGGGCCGTTTTTATTGGGCTGCGCGCTACAGCGTGACGCCGGAAGCGCCGATCGGTGCCATAAGATCGTAGCGATTATCCGCGGAAGGATCGTCCATCGCCATCGGCGGCTGAATTTTCAGGGTAATCCAGTTTGATGTTACCCGTTGTTGCTTGTTGTCTTCCAGCGTGACCGACAGCCGGTATTCATTGCTGGCACCCGGTGAGTCATCCCACTGCGGTAAAATCACGCTCCAGCCCTGCGGATCGGCGTTATTGGCCGGCGGCGTCAGGCTCAGCGCCTGGGTATCGCCCTGCCAGCTCACCGCTTTGATCGGATTGCTGGCGCGGACCTGAAGCTTCAGCGGCAGACTCTCACCGGCATTTAATTGCCACGGCGGCGTCGCCAGGAAGACTGACAGG
The DNA here is from genome assembly GCF_038594305.1 of Pantoea brenneri. NCBI lineage: Bacteria > Pseudomonadati > Pseudomonadota > Gammaproteobacteria > Enterobacterales > Erwiniaceae > Pantoea > Pantoea brenneri. Next base: position 1,412,122 of record NZ_JBCGBG010000001.1, read on the forward strand.
GTTTTGCGCTGGCGGAACGACAGCACCGGCGTATCGCTGCGGGTGACAATATCGTAACGGCTGCCGCGCAGCGAGCGCGCTTCATCGACATTACTGGCATCCAGCTGGCGACGCAGAGCAACGCCGAAGCGATAATTGAGCTTCAGCCCGAGCTGATCCTGCGTCTCTCCGGCGCTGCTGGTTTTATGGGTCGCCGACAGCGTCACCAGCGGCACCGGGGTGTACGACAGGCCAAACGACATCGCCGAAGGATTATGGTAGCGGTTGCCGCTGTTAAACAGATCGACGTTTTCGCCCAGATATTGCTGGTAGCTCACCGAGACGCCGAGCTGACGATAGAAAGGCAGGTAGGTTTGACTGGTGATGTCATAGCCGCGCGCCATGCGCTGTTGCTGGGAATCACCAAGATTTTTCCAGCCTGACAGCGGCATGTAGTAGTTGGCTGAGAGCCGCAGATTATCACTCCAGGCTTCGGTACCGAGCGAAGCGCGCTGCAGGCCGCTGCTGAATACCCGATCGACAAAACCGTTGTAGCCGAGCAGCCAGTTACCGGCATCCCAGCGCTGGCCCAGGCCGGCATTGCCGACCATGCCGTCACCGGTATCGTGCAACCCGAGCTGGCTGAAGGTGAGCATACTGTTCTCATCAGCCAGCGCACTGAACAGATCGCCGCCGGTGCCGGTAAAGTTACCGTTCATGTCCACCATCAGATCGAGCTGTGCCGTACCGTAAGGCGAAAGCAGCGACTGCCCTTCGCTCTCGACCCGATTGGCGACCTCGTCACGCAGATGATTAAAGGCCCAGACCCCGGCCTGCTGACCAAAGGAAGCGTTGCTGTCATTGTTGCTGGCTTCACCGATGCTTTTGGCAACCGATGCCAGCTTCCGGCTCCACTCTTCATCCTGTTCCGCGCTGCTGCCCAGCGTCGGAAGCGCCTCCAGCGACTGACGGTAGCGCGCCGGGTCGTCGAATGGCGTCTCTGACACCCGTGTTTCGGTCTGTAACGCGCGGACGGGCTGCGTAACCAGCAGCACGGGCGCGATCAAAGAGAGAATCACTGTTTTTCGTATCATGTCACCAGGCATTCGGATTAAGGTTAAGCGTGAGCGAATGAAAAATATCTCGCCTTTACCTTAACATATTGTGACAGCGATTCAGGACAGACGTGACAAATTGTGCATATGACAGAAAATTCTGACACAAAAAAGCCTGCCGCAGCAGGCCCGGGAATCACACCCCTGTATCAGGAGAAAATTAACCCGCCATCGACATTGATAGTCTGGCCGGTGATGTAGCGCGCATCCTCAGATGCCAGAAAGGCCACCAGCCCGGCGACGTCTTCAGGCTGACCGGCACGTTTCAACGGAATGTTATTCACCCACTCCGCCATCAATTCCCCTTTGCCGTAGGTTTTCTGATCGTTACTGAGGATTTCGCCCCAGACTCGGTCGTTGTAATCCCACATTTCGCTCTCAATGATGCCGGGACAAAAAGCGTTGACCGTGATGTGCCACGGCGCCAGCTCCAGCGCCAGACTCTGGGTAATCCCAATCACGCCCATTTTGCTGGCGGCGTAGTGCGGCGTATAGATGAAACCCTGCCGTCCCTGACCCGATGAGGTGTTAATCAGACTGCCGCTGCGCTGCTTTACCATATACTTCGCCGCTTCACGGCAGCAGAGCCAGACGCCGGTGGTATTCACCGCCAGCACCTTGTCGAAATCGCTTTTTGGCATGCTGTCGAAGCGATCGATGGTGATCACCCCGGCATTCTGGATCGACACATCGATCTGACCAAAGCGATCGGCGGCCTGCTGGTAGAGCTGCTGCACTGCGGCCTCATCGGTGACGTCCACCTGCAGCGCCAGGATTTCACTGCCGAACTGCTGCTGGAGCTGTTCGGCGGTGGCAAAGACACGATCGGCATTCGACACCATCACCAGCCTCGCCCCGTCGCGGGCAAAGCGGGCCGCAATACCGGCACCAATGCCACGGCAGGCTCCGGTGATCACCACTGTTTTTCCACTAAAATCGCGGGTCATAAACACTCCTGTTAACTGTGACGGATGTCAGAGAGCGGTGCCGCCTGCAGCTTCTTTTCATGACGACGTAACAGCACCACTTTGCTTTGCAGACGTTGCTGGAACTGGTCAATCACCACTGCGGTGACAATTACCAACCCTTTAATCACCATCTGCCAGAAATCGCTGACGCCCATCATCACCATGCCGTCCGCCAGGAAGACAATCACGAAGGCGCCAATAATCGAACCGGAAACCCGTCCGCGCCCGCCTGCCAGCGCCGTACCACCCAGCACCGTGGCACCAATCGCGTCCATCTCAAACATATTGCCGGTCATCGGGTGCGCCGTTTGCAGCTGAGAAGCGACCACCAGCCCGACCAGGCCAGCACACAGGCCGGAGAAGGCGTAGACAAACACTTTCACTTTGATGATCGGCACGCCCGCCAGCCGTGCGGCTGACTCATTACCGCCAATCGCGTAGATGTAACGACCGAGCGGGGTTTTACGCGTCAGATAGAGCCCGAGCAGCAGAAAGCCGACCATCAGCCAGATCGGAATATAGACGCCCAGCACCGAGCCGGAACCGAGCAGCGCAAAGCCGGTGTTACCGAGTGCCGGCAGGCCGACCAGGTTGGCGTAGGTGCTGCCATCGTTGAACAGCAACGCCGCACCGCGCGCCACATACATCATGCCGAGGGTACAGATAAACGGTGCCACGCCCAGCCGGGTAATTACCGTGCCGTTAATTAATCCCACCAGCACGCCAAAGATGGCCACCACCAGAATCACTTCGGGCACGTTGAGGAACAGGGTATTGCCACCCCACAGCGGCACGCCATTAGTCAGCAGCGCGCCCGCCACCATGCAGCAGATGCCGGCGACCGCACCCACCGACAGATCGATGCCACCGGTGAGGATCACCAGCGTCATGCCGATCGCCAGCAGTCCGGTAATCGCCACGTGCTGGGTCATGATCAGCAGATTGGATGGGGTCAGGAAGTTGGGAACCATCACGCTGAAAAAACTGACCACGATCAGCAGCGCAATAAAGGTGCGCGCCTTCAGCAGGTACATATAAAGCAGATATTTTTGGTTCATGGAGTTCTCCGGCCAGCTTAATCTTGCGGGGTGGATGCCGCGATCAGTTGCTCTCGCGTTGCCACAGCACGCGGTAAATCGGCGGTAATCCGGCCATCGGCCATCACTAAAATACGGTCCGCCAGTGCCATCACCTCATCCAGTTCCGATGAGGAGAACATCACCGCCAGCCCCTGTTGCGCCAGATTGCCAATCAGGTGGTAAACGTCAGTTTTGGCGCCGACGTCGATACCGCGCGTCGGTTCATCCAGTAACACCACCTGCGGACCGGTCATCAGCGCTTTACCCAGCACCACTTTTTGCTGATTGCCACCGCTCAACGAGGTGATAGGCAGTTCGGCGTCGCTGACCTTGATCGACAAATGCCCAATCATCTCATTGACCCGCTGATTCTCCTGGGCCGGACGGAGCAACCGCAGCGCGCGGCGAAAACCGCGCAGGCTGAGATCGGAGAGGGTCATGTTGGCGGTAATCGACATCAGCTCTATCACGCCTTCCCCCTTGCGGTCTTCGGGCACCAGCGCAATGCCGCTTTTTAACCGCTGCTGGAAACTGCGTTTCGCCAGATCTTTCCCCGCCAGTTGTACCCGGCCCGACTGGCACGGCATCAGGCCAATCAGCCCCTTAAACAGCTCGGTGCGCCCGGCGCCCAGCAGGCCATAAATGCCGATGACTTCCCCTTTACGCAGCGTAAAGCTGACGTCGTTCAGGGTGTAACCGCCGTTCTGGTGCAGGGCGGTGAGTCCCTCAACCTGTAATACCGTTTCGCCCTGCGGGGCGGCCTGATAATCAAACTGCTTCTTCTTATCTCCCACCATCTGAGCGATGATCCACGGCACGCTCGCCTCACGCACTTCGCGTTCGCTGATGAACCGTCCATCGCGGAAAATGGTGATGTGATCGCCAATCTCCATCAGCTCTTCAAGCCGGTGCGAGATATAGATGATGGTGACGCCCCGCCGCTTAAGCTGAGCGATAACGTTAAACAGCACTTTCACTTCAGACTGACTCAGCGCGCTGGTCGGCTCATCCATGATCAATACCCGGGTATCTTTAGAAAGCGCGCGGGCAATCTCCACCAGTTGCTGATGGCCGATACCCAGCTCGCCGAGCGGAGCATAGGGATCAACATCCAGCTCCAGCCGCTCAAGCAGCGTCTTCGCCAGCGCATACTGATATTTCTCGTTGATCACTCCGCGCTGAAAAAACTCGTTGGCGATAAAGATGTTGTCCATCACGTTCATGTTGGGAAACAGGTTCAGCTCCTGAAAGATAATGCTGATGCCCTGCTTTTCTGCCTGATGCGTGGAACTCAGTGACACCACTTTTCCATCCAGCAGAATCTCGCCCGACGAAGGGGTTTCCACCCCCGCCAGCATCTTCATCATGGTCGATTTACCGGCACCGTTTTCGCCAATCAGCACGTTGACCTTATTGCGATAGACCCGGTAATTAACCTGATCGAGCGCCGTTACGCCGGGATAGAGACGCGACACATTGCGGGTTTCGATGATCACATCGCTACTCTGCTGCGGTTGAAAATCTTGCATCTGCCGCTCCTTATTGCCGGCTTATCGCCGCCGGGGTGATATCCGGCAGCGACTGCGGGATATCCCAACTGCTGAACACGCCGATGACCGTCACCTTATCACCCACGGCAGGCTTGAATTTCTGCATCAGGCTGGACGCCTGCTGATTAATCGCCTTGCCGTAATCGCCAAACAGCACCTGATCGTTAAAGTCCTGATAGCTTGCGCCCTTGTAAGCATCGCGCAGTGCGGTACCGCGAATGATTGGCCCGGTCTGAATAGTGACAGTGTCACCTGACTCATCGCGGATTTTCATCTTACCGCTGCGTGAGGTGCTATTCAGCGCAGTGATTTCGCCACGCACCGCCACGCTAAACACGCACGGATTCTCCGCCTGGCTGCGATAGCCGTAAGATTGACAGGCGCTGTCAAAGTCCTTAGCCGACTGCAGCGACTTAATTAAGGTCGCCAGCGGTTTCGCCTCCGCCGTCAGCTGCGGCACCAGTTTCTGCTGCCAGACCTGATCGACGTTTGCCATCTGCGGATTGGGGGGATTTTTCAGCTCGGCCAGCTGTTGCTGTGACACTATTCGGCAGCCGCTTAGCAGCAGGACCACCAGCGTCAGCCAGACTCTTCCGGACATCTCATTCTCCCTGGCGCCCGCTCTGGCAGGCGCGGCGGCGGTTAATTACGACTTAAAGTTGAAATCCTGCACGCCTTTGGCATTGTCCGGCGTAATCAGGATGCCGCGGAACATCACGCGCTGTTTCTCTGGCTTCGCGCCTTTCTGAATGTAATTGTCGAGATCGGTCACGCCCTGCGCCGCAATCGCCTGCGCCTGCAGCATCACCGTGGCTTTCAGGGTGCCGGCCTTCACCGCATCCCGCTCGTCATTGCTGCCATCAATACCCACCACAATCACATCGTTGCGTCCGGCCGCTTTCAGCGCCGCAATCGCTCCCAGCGCGACCGGGCCATTACCGCAAATCACCCCTTTCACATCCGGGTGCGCCTGCAGAATACTGTCCATGATCCGCTTGCCGTCGATCAGCGTCCCTTTAGCATCCTGACGTGCGACGCTCTGCATATCGCTGTACTGATCCAGCACCTGATGGAATGATTTGGACCGCGTAACGCAGTTATTGTCGGCCAGGTTACAGGTCAGCTCGGCATACTTGCCCTTCTCGCCCATCTTCTCGACAAACACGTTGGCCACGTCAGACCCCGCCTGGAAGTTGTTGTGGGTAATCTGCGCCAGCGCCACATCGTCTACCGGGATTTCGCGGTTAATCAGCACCACCGGAATGCCAGCATCTTTGGCCTTTTTGATCGGCGCCACGCTGGCCGTTGAGTCAGCGTTATCCAGCACGATACCCTGCACTTTTTTGCCGATAGCTGCGTCGATCAGTTCGCTTTGCTTCTTCACATCTTCGCCGTGCGACAGCACCGAGGTTTTGTAGCCCAGCGCCTGCGCTTTGAGGTTGGCGCCTTTGGCTTCAGAGGCGTAATAAGGATTATCAAGTGAGTTAACCAGAATCATAATGGTGCCTTTCTCGACGGCGAATGCCGCCTGCGAAACCAGACAGGCAGCCACAGCAGTGCACAGCAGGGTACGGTTTTTCATGATGTTCTCTCTTATCGTTATCACTGGTTGGTGATTTCCCGGGTGTCAGAGCAGCCTTACCAGATGGTAAATCCGCCATCGATCATTAAATCCGCGCCGGTAATCATGTCGCTGCCGTTGCTGGCAAAAAACAGCACCGCCGCGGCAATCTCATCGGTATAAGCAAAGCGGCCTAACGGAATCAGTTTTTTCATCTGCTCACCCTTCTCACCGCGCCAGGCTTTTTCGCCCATCGGCGTCAGCACCACGGTGGGCGAAAGGGTATTTACGTTGATGCGGTGTGGTGCAAACTCTTTGGCCATCACTTTGGTCATGCCGAGCAGTCCGGCTTTGGCCGAGGTGTAAGCGACGTGGTTATCGATCGCAATCGAGGCTGCCTGCGAAGCGATATTGATAATTTTTCCGCCGTTACCGGCAGTGATCATCAGGCGTGCTGCCGCCTGCGAGCAGAGGAAAGGACCGGTAAGATTGACGGCAATTTGCTTCTGCCACTCGGCAAAATCGGTATCAATCACCGGCTGTAACATCACATATCCGGCGCAGTTCACCAGAATATCGATGTGGCCGTAGTGGGAAATTACCTGATCAAACGCCTGGGTAACGGCGGCGGGATCGGTGACATCACAACAGACAAACTGCACCCGATCGGCGGCAAACTCTGCCTGCAGGCTGGCAACCCTGTCCGCTTCGAACGGCGGATAAAGCAGCGCCAGACGCGCACCCTTTTCCAGCAACATGCTATTCGTCGCCATCGCAATGCCGCCCAGGCCGCCGGTCACCACCGCGACTTTGTCAGCCAGATTCAGCGCGGTATCCACGCCGTATCGCAGGTTTACGTCATATTCACCACTCATCCCACTTATCCCCTCAGTTTTTTGCTGTCGCCGTTGACTCAATCATTTTCGAACAAAAATATAAGCTATCGAAAAGAAATGATATGTGGGGCAGATCAAATTTCGACCATCTGCTGCTCTTCGGGGATTATCTTATTGAAAAGACGTGATCTGGCTTGCAATGCGCAAATAAAAGTGAAACCAGCAAATCGTGAAAGCGGGTGTGATTCAATAACCTGCAACTCTTTAACTTTCGTTCGAAAATGAACATCCCTTGCGACCATCTCGCATTCATAAAAATGGCGCGTTAAACTCTGCGACAGATCCTTCTTCGCCTGAAAACCCTGCGATTGGAAAAGGGAGCATTTCGATTGAAAAGCAAAAGTGAGCAGTTAGCTGATATGCAGCAACGCCGCGAAAAGATTCTGGAGATGATCCGCGAGGATGGCACGGTCACGGTCAAAGCGCTGACGGAGACCTTTGGCCTGACTGAAGCAACGTTGCGCAGCGATCTGCGAATGCTGCAAAAACAGGGTTTTGTCCAGCGCTACCACGGGGGCGCGACCCTGATGACCGGCAAACAGAATACCGGCGCGATGCTGCTTGAGCGGCAAACCCATCTGGAAGAGAAAGAGGCCATTGGCCGACTGGCGGCACAGCACATCGAAAATGGTGACACGGTGATTTTCGATTCCGGCACCACCACCACCGCCATCACTGATGCCATTACCCATATTCGCCGCTTATCGGTGGTCACCACGGCGGTGAATATCGCACTGAAACTGGGTGGCGAACCCGGCATCAATATTCTGCTGACCGGCGGCACCTTCAAATTCCCGACGCTATCGACCTCCGGTGAAAAGGCAGCCAGCTTTTTCGAAAACGTACTCGCCGAGAAACTGTTTCTGGCGACCGCCTGCATCTCACCTCGCCTCGGCCTGAGCTTCCCGAGCGAAACCGACATCAAGGTCAAGCTGGCAATGATTCGCTCAGCCAACACGGTGTATGTGGTGGCCGACTCCAGCAAGATTGATAAGGTGTCGATGTTTGCGCTGCCGTGCGACTGGAGCAATATCCACTATCTGATTACCGACAGCGGCATCACCCCAGCACAGGTTAAGGCGTTCGAGGCGCTCGGCGTTAAAGTGCTGGTCGCCCCGCTGCCGCTGAAGCGGGCAATGTAATCGGCATTACCGGCGCGGTTCTGCCCGGCGGCAGGGATCATCAGAAAGAGATCTGGTGGGGTTATGCTGTGCTAACCATGCTGAAACGGGCAGCAAGTGCCTGCCTGAACGCCTTTCACCCAAAACACGCACACCAGCCAGCCGGCCAGTAAGCGCCTGCCCGAAGAGCAAAGTGTGCGAGCCAGGGATGGCGAGCTCGGGATGGCGAGCCCGGTCCGCAGGGACGCGGGTTTCCCTTGCGGTCGGGCAGGCCCTTGCTGAACGACGCACCTGACCATCCGCCGCACCACTAACTCCTCTCCGCCTTTCCCCAAAACACGCACCCCAGCCAGCCGGGCAGCAAGCGCCTGCCCGAAGAGCAAGGTGTGCGAGCCAGGGATGGCGAGCCCGGTCCGCAGGGACGCGGGTCCCCCTTGCGGTCGCGCAGGTCCTTGCTAACCGCCTCACCCGCGCCCCCCAATCAACCCGGCAGGCCCTTGCTGACCTTCGCACCGGGCGCACCACCGCACTCGCCATCTCAACACACCGCAACGCGCGCCCTCGCATCGGCCTGTAAATCCGGCCGGTAATAACGCACCACCTCACCGACCAGCAACAACGACGGCGAAACCGGCTTCTCCTGATCCACCGTCTGCGCCAGTCCGCCCAGCGAGGTAATCAACACCCGCTGATCCGACCGGGTACCGTTCTCAATGATCGCTACCGGCGTCGACGCATCACGCCCGTGATCCTGCAACTGCCTGCTGATCGAGGCACTCCAGCTCAACCCCATATAAAACACCAGCGTCTGATTGTCCGCCGCCAGCGCAGCCGCATCCAGCTGCGGCTCCCCGCTGCGCCCGTGCCCGGTGATCAGCCGTAACGACTGCGCGCAATCACGGTGGGTCAACGGAATGCCACTGGCCGCCGCGCAGCCCACCGCGGCGGTAATCCCCGGCACCACCTCACATCGAATCCCGGCCAGCTGCAGACTCACCATCTCCTCGCCGCCGCGACCAAAAATAAACGGGTCGCCGCCTTTCAAACGGATCACCTGGCGGCCACTGCGCGCCAGATCCACCAGCAACTGATTGATCTGCGCCTGCTTAAGACCGTGCTGCCCAGGTCGCTTACCCACATCAATGCACAACGCGCTCTCCGGCACTTCCGCCATCACCGCTTCACTCACCAGCCGGTCATACACCACTACCTCGGCACGCTGCAGTAACCGCAACGCTTTCACCGTCAGCAGATCAACGTCGCCCGGCCCGGCACCCACTAACCACACCGCGCCCTGCTGCGGAACACTGCCCTGCGGCGACAGCAATTTATCCAGCGATTCAATTAACAGCGTCATGACGTCTCCGTAATCGATTGGGAACGCAACAGCTGCTTCAGTTCCGGAATACAGGAACCACACTGCGTGCCGCATTTAAGCTTCTCGCCCAGCGCCTGAGTCGTATCACACCCCTGCGCCACCGCCTGCAAAATGGCCGACTCACCGACCGCCATGCAACTGCAGATAATCCGCCCCGCCGCCTGACCCTGGGCGGCCTGGCCTGCCAGCAGCCGATGCCGCCGAAACGCATCCGACGGCGCAGCCTGAAACGCGGCAGCGACGAAATCGTGGTCGACTGCTGGCAAGCCAGCCCCGGCATACAATGCCAGCTGCAGCACGCCGTCTCGCCATGCCAGCACCCGGTAATCACTGCCGCTGCCGTCAGCGACCTGCAACTGGCACCCGCTAAGATCGTAATGCGCCGCCAGCCACGCTTGTGGCGCGCCCTCGCCAGCAACCACATAACGCTGCACCCCGGCATACGGTGACCGCGCCCAGTAACGCAACCCCACGGGTGATGCCAGCGTCGGCTGCCATAACCAGCCCTGCCAGCTCACCGGCAACGGCATAATCCGCACCGGCGTCTGCTTCAGCGCCGGCTGGCGCGAAAACGGACAGCCTCGCGCGGCGATCAACATATCGACATGGCTCTGCTGACTGAACTGCCGGTTCCAGTGCATCGGCACAAACAGCTCTCCGCGTCGCAGCCCGCTATCCAGCGTCACCCGCGCGCTGATCCAGCCAGACAGCGACTGCACACGGGCCAGCGCCCCCGCCGTCAGCCCATAGCGGGCCGCATCGGCCGGATGAAGCGCCACAAACGGCTCGTCACAGTGCTGCATCAGCCGTGGCACCAGCCCGGTGCGGGTCATGGTATGCCACTGATCGCGCACCCGACCGGTATTCATCAGCAACGGATAAGCCACCTCGCGTGGCGTCACCACGGGCGTCGCCGGTACCCATAGCCGGGCTTTGCCATCTGGATGATAAAACCGGCGATCGCTAAACAATCGGGCACAGCCAGCAGGATGTTCAGCGTTGACCGGCCACTGAACCGGACGCAGCGCATCCCAGTCAGCATCACTTAACTGCGCCAGCGCGCTGATATCAAACGCCCGCTGACCGCCGTTCTCAAAGCCCGATAGCGCCGCATGTTCACGGAAAATCGCTGCCGGATGCTGCCAGTTAAATCCTTCAAAGCCTAAACGTCGGGCCACCTGGGCCAGCAGCCACCAGTCGGGACGGGCATCACCGGGCGCGGCGGCAAAGGCACGCTGACGCGAAATCCGCCGCTCTGAATTGGTCACCGTGCCATTTTTCTCGCCCCAGCCCTGGGCCGGCAGCAGAATGTCAGCAAACGCGCTGGTATCGGTTTGCGCCATCACGTCCGACACAATCACCAGCGGACAGGCCGCCAGCGCCTGCGCCACCCGATTGCCCTCCGGCATAGAGACAGCCGGATTAGTGCCCATAATCCAGACCGCTTTAACTTCGCCGGTGGCGATAGCCTGAAACAGATCCACCACCGTCAGGCCGGGCTGACGGGCGATAGTCGGGCTGCGCCAGAAACGCTGCACCCGATCGCAGTCAACCGGATCAAACCCCATATGCGCCGCCAGCTGATTAGCCAGCCCGCCCACTTCACGTCCTCCCATCGCATTTGGCTGTCCGGTCAGCGAAAACGGACCGCAGCCCGGCCGCCCGATCCTGCCGCTTAACAGATGCACATTGAGGATCGCCTGATTGTTATCACTGCCGGTGAGCGACTGATTAATCCCCATGCACCACAGCGTCACTACCCGCCCGGTCTGGCTGAACAACCGGTAAAAGTCGGTCACCTGCTGCGGCGTCAGATCGCACTGTGCGGCGACGTGCGCAACCTGCCACGGCTCTGCCGCCGCCAGCGTTTCCGCCACGCCGCTCAGGTGCGGCAGCATCGTCTGATCGATGCCGCCCTGCTTTGCCAGCCAGCGCAGCAGGCCGGAAAACAGCAGTGTATCGCTGCCAGGACGCAGCGGCAGATGCAGATCGGCCAGGTCGCAACTGGCGGTACGCCGCGGATCGATGACCACCATCCGCATTTCAGGACGCTGCTGCTTCGCCTGCGCCAGCCGCTGCCAGATCACCGGATGTGCCCAGGCCGCGTTGGAACCGACCAGCACCACCAGATCGGTCTGATCCAGATCCTCATAACAACAGGGCACCGCATCCGCACCGAACGCACGCTTATAGCCGATCACCGCTGAGGCCATACAGAGCCGCGAGTTGGTATCGATATTGGCGGTGCCGATATAACCCTTCATCAGCTTATTGGCGACGTAGTAATCCTCGGTCAGTAACTGGCCGGAACCGTAAAACGCCACTGCCTGCGGGCCGTCACGCTCAATCACCGCGCGTAATCCTGCCGCCGCCGCATCCAGCGCCGCGTCAAGCGTCACCGGCTGGCCATTAACCTGCGCCTTCAGCAACCGTCCCTCTGGCGTCAGCGTCTCGCCTAACGCTGTTCCCTTAACGCACAACCGCCCGGCGTTGGCCGGATGCAGCGGATCGCCTGCCACCTGCGCCCGATGATTGTCCTGCGGCGTCACGCAGACGCCACAGCCGACGCCGCAATAGGGACAGGTGGTATTCATGATGCCTGCGCCAGTTGATTCGCCGGACGGTTCGCCAGCCAGATCTGCCCCGCTTCCAGCTTCACCGGCCAGCAGCGTAACTGGTGCTGCGGGTTATCCAGACTCTGACCGTCCCGCAGCCGCACCCGCTGCTTGTAAAGCGGCGAAATCACCACCGGCTCGCCGCCGACATCACCGAGAATACCGCGCGACAACACGCTGGCTTCGCTGCCTGGCTCGCGATCCTCCAGCGCATAAAGCGTCTCACCAAAGCGGAACAGCGCGATACGCTCACTGCCGAGTCGCGCCCCGATGCCGGCCTGCTGTGGCACCGCGTCGAGTGCGCAGACTGCGCTCCATCGCTCGGCCGGCAGGTGCAGCAACGGGCGGGACGTGGCCGTGTCCGGCTGGCGCTGGCCGCGCACCCGGCTGTAGTGCAGGCTCTCATCCGGCTGATCGCTGTTGACCGTCGGAGTGAACAGCGCCAGGCGTGACGCATCCGCCAGCGTGGTCTGCCATTCGCACTGGTACGCCTCGACCACCTGCTGCATCTCCTGCTCCAGCGTTGCCGCCAGCCCGAGGCTATCGTCAATCACCACCTGACGCAGATAGTCGAGGCCGCCCTCCAGGTTATCCAGCCAGACGCTGGTGCGCTGCAGCCGGTCGGCGGTACGGATATAAAACATCAACAGACGATCGACATACCGCAGCAGCGTAGCGTCGTCGAGGTCGCTGGCGAACAGATCGGCGTGACGCGGCTTCATACCGCCATTGCCGCAGACATAGAGATTCCAGCCCTTGTCAGTGGCGATCACCCCGATATCTTTGCTCTGCGCTTCAGCACATTCACGGGTACAGCCGGAAACCGCCATCTTGATCTTGTGCGGGGCGCGCAGGCCCTTGTAGCGATGCTCCAGCGCGATAGCGAACGCGGTAGAGTCCTGCACGCCATAGCGGCACCAGGTTGATCCGACACAGGACTTCACGGTGCGCAGCGATTTGCCGTAGGCGTGGCCGGTTTCGAAGCCAGCGTCCAGTAATGTCTGCCAGATAGCTGGCAGTTGATCGAGCCGCGCACCGAACAGATCGATGCGCTGTCCGCCGGTAATTTTGGTATAGAGATCGTAGCGCGCCGCCACTTCGCCAATGGCAATCAGACCTTGCGGAGTGATCTCACCCGCCGGAACGCGCGGCACCACTGAATAGGTGCCATCTTTCTGGATATTGGCAAAGTAGCGATCGTTGGTATCCTGCAGCGGCAGATGTGCCGGTTGCAGCAGATAGTCGTTCCAGCAGGAAGCCAGCAGCGAGGCCACCAGCGGTTTACACACTTCACAGCCGTGGCCTTTGCCGTGCGCCGCCAGCAGATCGTCAAAGGTTTTGATCCCCTCCACCCGGATCAGGTGATAAAGCTCCTGCCGCGACCAGGCGAAGTGCTCGCAGATATCCTTCTTCACCACCACGCCGAGGTTCGACAACTGGTATTCCATCACCTGTTTCACCAGTGCCGCACAGCCGCCGCAGCCGGTGGCCGCTTTGGTACAGCTTTTAATGCTGCTCATCTCACTGCAACCGCTTTTCACCGCTGCGCAGAGTTCGCCTTTGCTGACGTTATGACAGGAGCAGAGTTGGGCACTGTCAGGTAGCGCGGCCACGCCCGCTGCCCTGGCCGGTGCGCCCGCCAGCAGCGGCAGAATCAGACTCTCGGGCGCGGCCGGCAGCGGCAGCGCATTCAGCATCATCTGCAGCAGTGTGGCGTAATCGCTGCTGTCCCCCACCAGCACGCCGCCCAGCAATCGGCTGCCGTCGCCGGAGACCACGATTTTCTTGTAAATGCCTTTTGGACCGTCCGTCCAGTGATAACTCTCGCTGCCGATGGTGCGACCCTGCGCATCACCAAACGACGCGACCTCGACCCCCAGCAGTTTGAGCTTTGTGCTCATATCCGCACCGCTGAACGCAGTGGGTTCCGCCGCCAGATGGCCCGCCAGTACCCGCGCCATCTGATAGCCGGGCGCCACCAGCCCAAAAATCTGACCGTTCCACAGCGCGCATTCGCCGACGGCGTAGATCGCTTCATCGCTGGTCTGACAGCGATCGTTAATCTCGATACCGCCGCGCGGACCGAGCGTCAGCCCGGCCTCACGCGCCAGCTCATCACGTGGCCGGATGCCGGCGGAGAACAGCACCAGATCGCTGTGCAGGCTGCTGCCATCGGCAAAGTGCAGCAGCACGCTGCCGTCGGCCTGAGTCTCAATCTGCTGAGTCTGTTTTGAGGTGTGTACCGTCACACCAAGCGACTCGATCTTCTGACGCAGCATTGACGCGCCGCCCTCATCGAGCTGCACCGCCATCAGGCGCGGCGCAAACTCCACCACATGGGTTTCCAGCCCGAGTTGCCGCAGCGCATTGGCCGCCTCCAGACCCAGCAACCCACCGCCAATCACCACGCCGCGCTGACTGTGACGGGCGCAGGCGGCAATCGCATCGAGATCGTCGAGCGTGCGGTAGACGAAACAGCGTGCCGCATCGTGGCCGGGAATCGGCGGCACAAAGGCGCGTGATCCGGTCGCCAGCACCAGCCGATCCCACGCCAGCTGGTTACCCGCACTGTCAGTCAGGCTACGCTGCGCCCGATCAACCGACACCACCTGGCAGCCCGTGCGCAGCTCAATGCCGTGCTGCGCAAAGAAATCCGCGCCCACCAGCGAGAGATCGGCCGCCTGTTTGCCGTTGAAATAGTCCGACAGATGCACCCGGTCATAGGCTGGCTGAGACTCTTCGCCATACACCACAATGTGATAGTGCTGATGCAGTTCACGGGCGACCAGTTGCTCAAGAAAATAGTGGCTGACCATGCCGTGACCGATCACGGCTAATAGCGGTTTGCTCATCAGAAGACTCTCTGCAGCCTGCGGCTGCGTTTCAGGTTGATCGGGATCGAACAGGGTGGCGAGCGTGACGGGTTCAGCACGCTGCAGGCGGCCGAGCAGTGCGGCCCCCTGCTGGCTGTCACCAAACAGCAGCACGCCGTTGAGGCGTCCCTGTCGCAGAAAGAGACGACGATAGTCGCCGGAGAGCGGATCAAAACTGCTGACCGATGGCGCTTCACTGATATCCCCGGCGCTGAACAGTGAAATGCCGCTGACTTTCAGCCGCGTGCCGCCAGGCTGGGTACGGTAATCGGCCTGTGGCGAACCGGCCAGCTGCGCTGCCAGCACCTGCGCCTGCGCCAGACAGGGCGCCACCAGGCCAAAGGTCTCCCCCTCGATTTCACAGCACTCGCCGACGGCATAGACATCGGGCACCGCGCTGCGTAGCTGGCGATCGACCAGAATACCGCGCTGACACGGCAGCCCCGCCGCCCGCGCCACGGCCACGGCTGGCTCCACGCCGATGGCGATCACCACCTGCGCGGCGGCGTAATCAGCGCCATCCGCCAGTGTGACGCCGGTTGTGGTGATCGCCTGCAGGCCACTGTTCAGCAAACAGTGGATGCCACGCCCGCGCAGCGCCGTCAGCAGCAGTTCACCCGCTCTGGCATCCAGCTGGCGATCGAGTAACCAGCCTTTGTGGTGAATCAGCGTCACCTCACGGCCCTGCGCCCGCAGTGCCGCCGCCGCCTCAATGCCGAGGAAACCGCCCCCCAGCACCGCCACCGGGCCGTGGCCCGCCAGCAGCCGTTCAACATCATTGATGCTGCGAAAACCGCTGACGTGCGGCCGATCGATGCCCGCAATGGCCGGCAGACGCGGCTGCGATCCGGTGGCGAAAACCAGCCGGTCCCAGCCCAGCTGACGCTGGTCGGTCAGCACCGTGCGGGCCGCCAGATCGACCTGCTGCACCGTTTCACCGGCCAGCAGCGTCACGCCGTGCTGCTGATACCATGAGGTGGCATGAAGCAGGGTCTCGCTGAAGCGCATCTCGCCAGCCAGCACCGGTGATAACAGCACGCGGTTATAGTTGCCGTACGGTTCGCGACCGATCACCGTGATGGCGTAGCGCTGCGGCGCGCGTTGCAGCAGGCTTTCGACCAGCTGCATCGCCGCCATTCCATTCCCTATCACCAGCAGCCGTTGCGTCATGATGCGATCCTCACGCCGCCGTGGTCTGTTTTTCATACAGAAAGTGCAGCACCTGCTGACGTAGCTGGTGATAGCGTGGATCGTCGGCCAGCGCGACGCGTGAACGCGGACGCGGCAGATCGACCGGCAGAATCTCACCGACCCGCGCCGCCGGGCCGTTGGTCATCATCAGTACCCGATCTGACAACAACACCGCCTCATCGACGTCATGGGTGATCAGCACGATGGTGGTGTTCAGCTCCTGCTGAATGCGCATCACACTGTCCTGCAGATGCGCGCGGGTCAGAGCGTCCAGCGCGCCAAACGGCTCATCCAGCAGCAGCACCCGCGGCTTCATCGCCAGCGCCCGTGCGATGCCGACGCGCTGCTTCATGCCGCCGGAAATCTCACCCGGCCGCTTGTGCATCGCATGGCTCATCTGCACGCGATTCAGGTTGTGCTCAATCCAGTCACGCATTTCCGCTTTACTGAGCCGGCCTTTAAACACCTGCTGCACCGCCAGTTCAACGTTCTGAAACGCCGTCAGCCAGGGCAGCAGCGAATGGTTCTGGAACACCACCGCCCGCTCTGGCCCCGGCCCGGCGATCTCGCGGTTATCGCACAGCAATACGCCGCTGCTGGGCCGGCTTAATCCGGCAATCAGGTTCAGCAGGGTTGATTTGCCGCAGCCGGAATGGCCGATCAGACTCAGGGTTTCGCCCTGGTGAATATCAAAGCTGACGTTATCCAGCGCCAGAAATTCACCGCTGGCGGTATTGAAGCGCTGGCTGACCTGCTGAACGCGAATAATGTGTGACATGGTGAACTCCTTATTTATCCCAGCTAAAACGACGGACCAGCAGCATCAAGCCCTGCTCCAGCAACAGGCCGACAACGCCGATAATCAGGATGGCGATCAGAATGTTTTCCACATTGAGGTTGTTCCACTCGTTCCAGATCCAGAAGCCGATACCCAGTCCGCCGGTCAGCATTTCGGCAGCGACAATCACCAGCCACGCAATGCCAATCGACAGGCGAACCCCGGTCAGCACGGCGGGCAGCACCGCCGGCAGCAGGATGCGGCGCATTACCGTCCACTCGGAGAGCTGCAGCACCCGCGCCACATTGAGGTAATCCTGTGGAATGCGTTGTACCCCTTCAGCGGTGTTGATGATCATTGGCCAGATTGAGCAGATGAAAATGGTCCAGCTGGCAGCAGGCTCGGCACGCTGAAACAGCAGCAGACCAATCGGCAGCCAGGCCAGCGGACTAACCGGGCGCAGCAAGGCGATAATTGGATTGAACATCCGTGCCATAAACAGAAAGCGGCCGAGCAGAAAACCGGCCGGAATGCCGACCAGGGCCGCCAGGCCGAAGCCGACAGCGACCCGTTGCAGCGACGCCAGCACGTTCCAGCCGATGCCCTGATCGTTGGGACCGTTGCTATAGAACGGATCGGCAAACAGCACCTGCGCCGCCTGCCAGGTGGCGTACGGCGTCGGAAAAGACGGCTCCGACAGCGCGGCAAGTTGCCACACCAGCAACAGCAACAGCATCCCGCCGGCTGCCGGGATAGCCCGCTGGATCAGCGGACGCAGGCGAGCCGGCCTGGCGGCGGCTTTCGGGGTAATCTGCAACGGGATAACGGTAGCACTGCTGTCGGTCTGTACCGGCTGCGCCAGGGCGCGCGCGTCAGTTTTCATGGCATCCTCTCTTAATGTTTGATGGCGAAACTGGCGGCATAGGCGGCAGGATCGCTGCCGTCCCAGACTTTGCCGTCGATGAGGGTACTGCTGCGCATCTCCGTGGCGGGCAGCGCGATCTGGCCGACCGCACTGGCGGCCTGTTTATAGATGTCGATGCGGTTAATCTGGCGTGCTACCGCCAGATAATCAGGATCGTCGGTCAGCAGACCCCAGCGTTTCATCTGGGTCAGGAACCACATGCCGTCAGAGAGCCACGGGAAACTGACCTTGCCGTCACCGAAGAAGCGCATCGGATGCGCGTCCTGCCACGACTGACCCAGCCCGTTCTGGTACTGACCCAGCATCCGCCCTTGTAGCGTCTCAACTTTGGTATTGATCCAGGCGCGCCCGGCTAACACCTGGGCCGTTTCGCGACGGTTATCGTCAGAGGCATCAATCCAGCGGGCGGCTTCCAGTACCGCAGCCGTGAGTGCGCGTGCGGTATTAGGATTCTCGTTGACCCACTGCGCGCGGGTGCCGAGGATTTTTTCCGGATGCTCAGGCCAGATCTGCTGGCTGGTGGCGGCGGTAAAGCCGATGTTGTCGCTGATGGCGCGCTGGTTCCACGGCTCGCCGACGCAGAAGCCGCTCATGTTGCCTATCTTCATGTTCATCACCATCTGCGGCGGTGGCACAACCACAGTGCGTACCTCCTCAAATGGGTTGATGCCGGCATTGGCCAGCCAGTAATAGAGCCACATGGCGTGGGTGCTGGTGGGAAAAGTGTGGGCGAAGGTGAAGTGGCCTTTGGCCTGGCTGTCGACCGCCTTTTTCAGGCTGGCCGCATCTGTCACGCCGCTGGCTTTTAGCTGGTTCGACAGAGTGATCGCCTGGCCGTTATGGTTGAGCGTCATCAGATTAGCCATGTCGTGCTGCGGACCGGCCACCCCGAGTTGCAGGGCGTAGATCATGCCGTACAACACGTGCGCGGCATCCAGCTCGCCAGAGGTCAGTTTGTCGCGTACCGCCGCCCAGCTCGCCTCTTTACTGACCTGTAGCGTCAGGCCATATTTTTTATCAAATCCTTTAACCGACGCCATCACCACGGGTGCGCAGTCGGTGAGCGGAATAAAGCCGACCCGCACGGTGTTTTTCTCAGGCGCATCCGAGCCCGCCGCCCATACGGCATTGCGTAATCCCGGAATAACCCAGGCCCCGCCCAGCGCGGCACCGGACAGCAGTAACTGACGTCGTGAAAGGGAAAATGGCGTTTTGCTCATCATATTGCCCCTGAACAGGAATAAAAAAAGGCGTCCTCCGACATGCCGAAGCATGCGGATGGACGCCTTTATCCAAAGCACTGGCCCCACCGCCGTTGGCGGGAACAATGCGCACTGTCTGTACTAGCAAGCAAGCAGCGTGCCAGAATTACTGACCGCTTTAACGCCGGGTTTTCGCCCTGCTCCGGGTGAAAAAGTAACCGTTTTTGCACTTCTCTGACGCAGGCTGCGCACAAGCGTTGTGCAGCTAACGCTTTCGGGTTAAGTGTTAAGGGTCGCGGCGACGGCCAGCACCGCCTGCGCGATCTCCAGTACCCGTTTGTTCTGGTTCATGGCGCTTTTACGCAGTGCCTGCCAGGCCGCCTGCTCGCTGAAACCGTGCTGCTGCATCAGCCAGTGCTTGGCCTGTTCAATGATCCGGCGCTCATCCAGTGAAGCGCGCATGGCGGCCAGTTCATCGGCTTGTTGCTGCAAGCGCTGCGACTGTTCACCAATCAGCGACAGTACTGAGCGCCCAAGCTGCGGCGCCAGGCCGTCGCTGTCCAGCGTGGCCGCGCCGGGCAGCCAGTCGGCACCCGAAACATAGAGCGCAAAACTGCTCTCTCCCTGCACCGGGGTCAACGGCAGTGCCGCCTGCTGTTCGGCCAGTTCAATCGCGGTCCGGCAACGCAGCATCAGCGTGGCGGAGAGACCGTCTTCGACCTGTTTCATCTGATCGAGCCGTGCGGAAAGCAGTGAAAACCAGTGCAGCGCGCCGGACGCTTCGCCGCTGCCGCCGGTGCAGGCGATGCGCCGCAACCGCTCGATATCCCGGCTGGCCTGCGCCAGCGGCTGCCATCGGGCACGCGCTTGGTCATCGGCAAACTGGTGAAAGGTGGTGAAACTCTGCTCCTGGGCCGCAATCAGCGCGACCATCTGGCTGCGCTGATCGGTGCTGAACTGCCCGGCCGCAAAGCCAGCGGAACCAATGGCGCGCTCCTGTCCGGCCAGCTCTTTGCCCTGCATAAAGCTGAACAGCGCAATCAGGGCGCGGGAGATATCGGGATGGCTGGCGGTGTCAGCGGCTTCAAATACCAGGTTGAGTAAGGTGCGTATCACCTGGTTAAACGCCGCCATCGCCGCTGGCTGATTAAGCGTCCCCTCCGCGATCTGCTGTCGCAGTGCGGGCAGTTCACTCAGCGCCTGTAATGCGGCGGCGATCAGGTGACAGAAGCGGCTGTAGCCCGGTTGCGCTACCGCTGGCGGTAGCGCCTGATAAACCTGCTGCAGGCAGGCGCTGACCTCCTGCTGACGGGCGACCCGCTCAGCGCTGAACAGCCGGCCGTGGGAACAGATCCAGATATTGCTGGCACCGCGCTCCCGCTGCAGTTGGTGGACCAGCTCACTGACCGCCGTTAGCAGTTGTCCGGTCTGCAGTAGCCGTTGCAGGCTGGCAATATCGCTTTCCCGTGATGCCTGCAACCAGCTCAGGGCGTCCCTCATGGTTCACCTCTCATCGGCGTAAAACCATTATTAAGCAAAAGCCGTGCCGTTTTGACAGTAAAAAGCGTGGCCGGCGCGCCCGGAAATTCCGATTTTGATGAGTTTCTTAAGGCAAATGGATAAAAATTTCTGACAATGAGTGATTAGAAAAACTTAATAGTTTCCCATTGAATCCTTTGCGTGGCAGAATGCGCGACAACGTTCTCAACCAGTTTGCCGTCGCGATAATGCAGTTAGCTTTAACTATCGTAAAGCATGGCGCTTTTCCCGCGCCCTGGCTTGCCAGAAAAGCGCCTGCTATCACGCATCGGCAGCCGGTGCAATGGTTTGAATTCTCAAAAGTCTTAGGTAGACTGAACGCAGTACTATCCTGATGTAATCTGACCTTTTTTTGAATGTCAGAACTTTGGCCTGCTGCGGCGCCCTTGTCGGCGCCCTCCTGCGTTGGGCCAGGTAATATGCAGATACTTTGATGAGATCACGAGGAACATGGTGAAAAAGAGTCTTGCGTTAACACTGCTGGCGGTCCTTACCCTGGCAGGCTGTAAGGCCCCGCCGCCGCCCGTCACTGATGACACGCTGGTGACCAGCGAAATCAACGGCGTCAAGCTGGTTCATCGGCATGCCGTTGCGGCGCCGACCGAATTCGAACCGGTCAATCAGACCTGGCGAGCGTTGTATGGCGCGTCAGTGATGACGACGCCCGATTACGGCGGCAAAGTGGTTCGCTATCTCGAAACGGGTAAACCGTTTGAAGTATTAGGCAATGTGGAAAATCACTGGCTGGCGATTGCCGATCAGGCTGACGGCCCGATGATTGGTTACGTTCCGCTAAAAGCGGGTGTGGAAAGCAGCCGCTATGACGCCACTGTCCAGAGCGATCGCCCCCGTCCTCGCAAGACGAAACAGGTCTGTGTCGCCGTTGGCGGTGCCAGTAAAGCGTGCCGCACTAACGATACCGCGACCTGGATCTTAGACTAAACATGAAATCCGGCGCATATTGCCCGCAGCACCGTCCTGGGCTGCGGGTTCAGGGATTTGCCATTGGCTGGAAGATCACGAATTAATGACTGTGGAATCCCCTGCGCGTGAGGTCACCCCCTCAGGCAATGAGAATCTATTACTTCAGGCTGCAGCGCCACTGCTGAACGCGGTGGTGCAAATTCGTCAGTCAGCCACCCATGACGACCCCGCGGGCTTACGCCAGTCGCTTATTGATGAGATCCGCCAGTTCGAACAGCGTTGTAAACAGGCCGGCCTGCCGTTTGAGATGATTATCGGCGCGCGTTACTGCGTCTGTAGCGCGCTGGATGAAGCGGCGGCGCAAACGCCCTGGGGCACGCGCGGCGTCTGGTCTGGCAACGGTATGCTGGTGACCTTTCACAATGAAAGCTGGGGCGGTGAAAAATTCTTTCAGCTGCTGTCACGTATTTCACAGAGCCCGCAACAGCACCTCTGGTTACTGGAGGTGGTGCATTACTGTCTGCTGCTCGGCTATGAAGGCCGTTATCGCGGTAGTGAACAGGGCCGCGCCCAGTGCGACGGTATCCGTAAGCGACTGAAAAAGCTGATTGAAGAGACGCGTGCTCAGCGTCAGACGCCACAACCGCCGCTGGTGGAAGTGCATCCGCTGGTCAGCACCCTGGCGCGGCCGATGGTCCCGCTGTGGGCCTGCGCGATGCTGGTGGCGCTGATCGGCTGCCTGATTTACAGCGGCCTGAACTGGCGGCTGGGCAATGCGGCCGAACCGCTGCTGCGCGCTATCTATCAGACGCCGCTGCCGCAGATAACCGCCGGTCGTCGTCCCTCTTCTCCTCAGGCGCTGCTCGACCTGCGACAGCGGCTGAATGATGTGATTGCCGCAGGCCAGCTTGAAGTCAGTGACGGTGCCTTCGGCAGCAAAGTTATTATCCCGGCGGATAAGCTGTTCGCCGAACAGGGCACGGTCATCAACCCGGTGGGGCGCGCCCTGCTGGCTCGCGTCTCGACCGCCATGAAAAATGTCAAAGGCACGATTCTGGTGTCGGTGTTTACCGACGATCACCCGGTTGATAACAGCCGGTTCGCCTCCAGCTACGAATTCTCGTTCGCCCGCGCCCGCGCGGTGACGCAGTTGTTGCAGGTCCAGCTGGCCGACGGCCATACCGTACGTTCTGAAGGCCGCGGTGACAGCGACCCGCTGCTGCCGAACGACAGTAGCGAAAACCGTACCCGCAACCGCCGCGTTGAAATCACCCTGTTTGCCGCGCCCGAAACGCTCAGTAATCATCAAGGAGCACAATAATAATGCGCGCTTCCGTTCGACTGCTTCTGACACATCGATTGTTATGGAGTTTTATCGGCGTTACGGCGCTGAGCTGTCTGGTGTGGATGCTCGGTCCGCTCTGGACGTGGGGCGAATCGCGACCGCTGGAGCCGATCCTGCCGCGCCAGCTCACCGTCAGCGCCTTCTATTTTTTATGGGTCCTGTTCCAGCTGATGCCGTCGCTCTATCGTGCCTGGTTTAATAGCCGGTTACTGAATCAGCTACAGGCCGCAGGCAGCGACGATCCCGCCGAACGTCAGGTGACCGAAGAACTGCTCAACCAGCGCTTCAGCGATGCGGCGATGCAGCTCAGGCGCACCCAGTTTGGTCGCCGCCATTCCGGTGGTCTGCTGTCGCGCTTTAATTCCAATTACCTTTATCAGCTGCCGTGGTATCTGGTGATGGGCGCGCCGGGAGCCGGTAAAACCACGGCGCTGTTGAATGCCGGACTGAATTTTCCCCTGACCGATACGCTGGGCAAAAATGCGATTCGCGGCGTGGGCGGCACCCGCAACTGCGACTGGTGGTTCACCGACAGCGCGGTGCTGATTGATACCGCCGGCCGCTACGCGCTGCAGGAGAGCCAGCGCGCGCGCGACGCCGCTGAATGGCACAGCTTCATCAACCTGCTTAAACGCTACCGCACCCGCCAGCCGATTAACGGCGTGATCATGACCATTAGCATCGCCGATCTGCTGAGTGACTCCGCCGAGGCGCGGTTTGCGCAGGCCAGCGCGCTGCGTGAGCGTATGGCGGAACTGCACCAGCAGACCGGCATCCATTTTCCGGTCTATGTCATGGTGACCAAAACCGACTTGCTGAAAGGTTTTATGAGCTATTTCGGCTCGGTCGACAAAGCGAAGCGTGATGCTATCTGGGGCTTTACCTTTAACTGGGACCTCGGTAAGCCACATAAAGGCGACTGGCATCGCCATTTCGGCCAGCAGTTTCAGCGGCTGGAGCTGGAGTTACAGCAGAAGCTGGCTGACCAGATGACTCAGGAGCGCGATCTTAATGAGCGCGCCGAATGTTTCCTGTTCCCGCAGGAGTTTGCCTCGCTGCGTCCGCTGCTGAATGAATACCTCGATATCGTCTTCTCTGACCATCAGGATGCGGTTGCCTGGAGTCCGCGCGGCCTGTTCTTCACCAGCGGCACCCAGGAAGGTCTGCCTTTTGACCGGGTGATGGGCGAGCTGAGCCGTAAACTGCAGCTGCGCCAGGCCGGTGATCATTCGATCGCCGCGTGGGACAGCGTTAACCGCAACAGCCCGATTCCGGGTAACAAAGGTCAGAGCTTTTTTATTCGCGACCTGCTCAACGATCTGATCTTTAAAGAGAGCGGCCTGGCCGGCAGCAACCGGCGCTGGGAATACCGCAATCAGCTGTTTCACTGGATCGGTTACGGCGTGCTGGCTGGCGGCCTGCTGATTATGTCAAGCCTGTGGGGCCTCAGTTATTACCAGAATCAGCACTATCTGCATCAGGTTGAAGCGCGGGTACCGGCTATTCGTGAGCAGAGTCAGCAGGTGATTCATCAGCCTGCTGATAATATTTTTGATCTGCTACCCTTTCTCAATAGCCTGGTGAAATTGCCGCTGTCCGATCGTTTTTCTCTCGATAATCCGCCGCTTACTATGCGGGTGGGCTTATATCGCGGGACGCAGGTCAGCGATGCGGCCTGGGCGCTTTATCAAAATGCGCTTAAGTCTTTACTGCTGCCGCGCGTCGCCCAGCAGATCACCAATATTCTGCGCAATGACCCGGGCGATGATAACGCGTACAGCCGCAATGCCCTGCGCGCCTATCAGATGCTGTATCAACCGCGTAATTACGATGGCGAATTTCTGCGTGCCTGGCTGCTGCAAAACCTGCAGCGCTCGCTGCCCGACTCGGTCAGCACCCGCGATCTTCAGCAGCTCGACTGGCACCTGAGCCAGCTGCTGGATCAGCAAATTCAGTCATCGCCCTATGCACGTGATAATGCGCTGATGATGCGTAAGCTTGCGGAAAATCTGAAAATTGCAGGGCAGTCCGGCCCTATGCTGGCGGTGACGCCCTCCCGCTCTGCACAACGATTGACCCTGCATAGCGAGTAATGGTGAGGTGTACATGGCTGCTTATACTGCCCCCGGCTGGTATGGCAAGCTGCCGTCAACCGGCGACTTTCTGCATCACCGGCTGAGCGAGCAACAGATCACCCCCTGGAATCACTGGTTCCAGCAGGGTTTGATGCACTGGCATCAGCAGGATGATGCGGTAACCGCGAACTTTTTACGCGCACCGGTATGGAATTTTGTCCTGCCGATTACCCCAACCCGACAGCAGGTGCAGATGGGCTGTTTACTGCCCTCCTGTGACCGCGTCGGCCGTGCCTGGCCGCTGCTGGCGCTGCACAGTTTTCCGCTCAGCCAGTGGCATCCGGCTCAGTTGACCATTTCAGGCGACTGGTTTCAGGATCTCGGTGCGACGCTGCTGCGGGCAGTACAGACGCCGCTCAACGGCGCGCAACTGGAGCAGCAGATTCAGACGCTGCCGCCGCTGCTGGTGCCGGCCCGACAGCCTTCCGAAATCATGGAGGTGATCGGTTATCAGGATTTGCCCTGCACGCTGAGCTGGCGTGAAGTGGCTGAACGCTTCGATCCCCAGCAGCATATGAGCTACTGGTGGAGTAACCGCAGTGATGGTTTTGCCCATGCCACCCACAAGCACAGCGGCAACCTCACGGCACAACTGTTTTCGTTACTGTTTAACCCGGCGGCAGGTGCACAGCCGGGACGTAATGGCCTTTACCCACCGATGTTTGAGTAAGGCCGGTTGCGTTTGCCGTTCAATCTGGGATAACTCATGCAATTTACCATTGTGCAATGCACTACGGATGTTCCGGTTAAAACCGTTGCGTTTCAACCGCCTGGCGGCACCATTGGCCGTAGTCAGGATAACGATCTGGTGCTGCCAGATGAGTCGCGCGCGATTTCGCGCCTGCAGGCGCTGGTTCATCTGTCGCATGACGGCGAATGCCGCCTGACCAATCAGGGCAGCGTGACGCCGGTTGAGCATAACGGCATCGCGCTCGGTCGCGGCATGCAGGTGTTGCTAAAGCATGGTGACGCGTTGCGTATCGGCGATTATGCGCTGGAAGTGCGCGATCCCGCCTGTCAGAGCGACCAGAACGATCCCCTCGCGCTGTTTGCCGGCAACAGCGATCAGCCTGCCAATCCGTTAGGCATTCATGAACACCACGAGCACGAGGTTGAAGACCGCCTGCTGGTAAACGATGCGTCTCCGGTGCGCCACGAACGCCATAATGATGCGCGGCTGGCGATTGAGCCTCAGGCGGACGAGCCGCGCCGCGCCCTGTCGTCCCAGCCGCAGGATCAGGACAAGCTGATCGCCGCGCTGCTGGACGGGATGGGGCTGAGCAACGGCCACGCAACGCCGATTGATGAAGAGCAGATGCGCATCACCGGTCGGATGCTTAGCCTGTTTTCGCAGGGTACGGTGGCGCTATTGTCGTCGCGCTCCATCCTCAAGCGCGGCGTGAAAGCGGACATGACGATGATCCTGAATGAGGCCAACAACCCTTTTAAGATCCTGCCGTCCGGTAAAACCGTGCTGATGCAGATGTATCAGAGCCAGATGCCCGGCTTTATGCCACCTGAGCAGGCGGTACGCGATGCGCTGGTTGATCTGCAGGCGCATCAGCTGGGGATGATTGCCGGTATCCGCGCCATCATTGCAGCGATGCTGCAGTCGTTTAATCCGGCGCGACTGGAAGAGCAGGCACGCGCCGACGGCGTGCTGCCGAAGCTGCCGTTCTCCAGCACCAAAAAGGCGGCGCTGTGGGATTACTTTACCCGCAACTATCAGCGCACCGCCGGCGAAATTGAAGATGATTTCCATACCCTGTTTGGCGAAGCGTTCCTGCATGCCTATGACATGGAGGTTAATCAGTACAAAGATTCCCAGACGCGGGTAGATGAAGCATGAAAATCGTTTTTGCCAGCCGCTGCCAGCAAGGCCTGCGCGATGATAATCAGGACCGCACCGGTGCCGCGCTGGACGATCGCCGGGCCTGTTTCGTGGTCTGTGACGGCGTCGCCGGTCTGCCAGGTGGCGAGATGGCGGCGCAGCTGGTGCGTGACAGTCTGCTGAGCCAGCTGGAGAACTGTGAACACTTTACGCCCGACTTTACCCGTCAGGCGATCGAACAGTGCCGTTTTGCGCTGCATGAGGCACAGGGAAAGAATCCGAAATTTGCACGGATGAGTACCACCCTTGCGGCGCTGTTTATTGACCGTCAAAAACAGCGTGCATGGTGGGCCCACGCAGGTGATAGCCGGGTTTATCACTTCCGGCGCGGGGTGCTGCATGAGGTCACCCGCGACCACAGCCTGGCCCAGCAGTTGAAAGAAGCGGGCTATGAAAATACCGGCATTAACAGTAATTTACTCTATAATGCGCTCGGCGCTGAACCGCCGCGTGCAGTCAGTTTTTCGCACCAGATTGCGCTGGAAGATGGCGACGCGTTTCTGGTCTGTACCGATGGATTCTGGCTCAACCTGACCACCGGTGAAATGGAGCAGGCGCTGCGCATGGTGAACGCCTGCGAAGAGTGGCTGGCACTGATGGAACAGGCAGTGAGCCGCAACGTGAAAAAAGATAATCTCAGCGCACTGGCGGTCTGGATTGGTGAGCCGGAAGAAGCGACATTGCTCTATTCACTGGCTGATTCGGCGCGCTTTCTTCCGCCTCGTTTTTGATTCCAAGGATCCTTATGAAACTGTGGTTGCCCGGCATCGCCACCTTACTGATAGCCTTTTACGCCCAGGCCGAAAATTATCGTGTGGTCTATTCCCCCAGCCTGGCGCTGGAGGTCTACATCGATAACGTGGTGAGCAAAGCGCCCGACGACTGGTGCAAAGAGACGTTGCCGCTGCGCATTGTCTCTGGAAAAAGTAAGGATTCGGCGGTGCTGACCACCTTTTTACCGCGCGTCGGTACCCTGCTCGCCAACCAGTGTGGTTTGCTGGATGTCATGCCGTGGCAGATGACCGACAAAGACGGCGGCGTACTAGCCAGCGGCAGCGCCAGCAAGCTACAGAACTGGCGGCCGATTGTGATGGCGGACGCCACGGCCAGCGCCAGCGAAAGTAACGCCGCGCCGCTGGATCTGTCGCGCCCGGCCAACAGCACACCGCTGCAGCACTTTGATCTGCCGAGCGGCTGCCATTTTCGTACCGCCTGGGATGAGAATGCCCGGACGATGTTTATCCCGGACGTCAGCAAGCAGCAGTGCTCACCCGACGGCTGGGCCGAAGGCAAAAGTGAACTGACGCTGGCGACACCGGATCATCCGACGCCGGTGGCGGTGACCTTTTATCAGGGCTATCCGATCGCTAACCTGACCATCCCGGACAGCAAACTGGAAGTCATTGCGGCGAACAATCAGCGCATGATTGTGACCCGCGCTGATACCGCCGATAGCTGGCTGGTTCTGCCGTTCGATAGCCAGCAACACGTCTGGCGTTTTAATGGAACCCTGTTGATTAAGATGGATAAGAATGCTGCGCAGCAGGATGCTGACGCTGTGAAATCGCGAGTTGATACTTTGCGCGGCCAATGGGCGCCGCATTTCATGCCACAGCAAAAAGTGAATGTGTTACTCATCGACACCCTGCACGCGGATCTGGTTGATCCTGCCATTGGTGCCTGGCGTAACATCAATTAATTACCGCGCAGCCTGGCGAGCAGGCCGTGTTCAGAGAGTTCACTATGTCGGCAAATGATAATCAGAAAACGGTTCCGAATGCCCTGCCGGACGGATACCGCTTCAACGAGTTTGAGATCAAGGAAGTGATTGGCGGTGGCGGTTTCGGCATTGTCTATCGCGCATGGGATCACCAGCTGGAACGCACTATCGCCATCAAAGAGTACATGCCGGTTTCGCTGGCGGTACGCGCGGCGGACTTGACGCTGGAACTGCGTGGCGAACGCTTCCAGAAACTGTTTAACGCCGGCCTGAATAGTTTTATTCAGGAAGCGCGGCTGCTGGCCCGCTTTAACCATCCGGGCCTGCTGCACGTGCTGCGCTTCTGGGAGCAGAACGGCACCGCCTATATGGGTACGCTCTACTACAGCGGCATGACGCTGAAAGAGTGGCAGATCACCAGCCCGGAGTCGATTTCCGAAGCCTGGATCCGTCGTCTGCTGCCGCCGCTGCTGGGAGCCATCAGTACCATTCATCAGGCCGGTTATCTGCATCGCGATATCTCGCTGGATAATATTCAGATTCAGGAAAACCAGCTGCCGGTGCTGCTGGATTTCGGCTCTGCGCGTAAGGAGATCGGCAATCTCTCCGATGAAACCGAAATCATGCTCAAGCCGGGCTTTGCGCCGATTGAGCAGTACAGCGAAGAGGGTGAGGTCGAACAGGGTCCGTGGACCGATATCTACGCCCTGGGTGCCGTGCTGCATAGCCTGATCACCGGCAACCCGCCGCCGGTCAGCGTGGTGCGCTGCATTGAAGATAATTACCAGCCGCTGGCCGAGCGTCAGCCGGCAGGCTATTCCCTGCCGCTGCTGCATGCGATTGACCGCGCGCTGGCGATGAAACCCGGCGATCGTCCGCAATCGATTGATGCGTTTGCTGCGTTAATCGACCTGCCGGTGAGCGATGTTGAAGCGGTGGTGAATAGTTTTCCGGTGCCGGGCGAGAGTGTCGCCGCAGTGGAAGAGGAGCCGGTCGACGCAGCGGCTCCGATCGTGATGGCGGTGAATCACGGTGCCGCCGCCGCCGAGCCGGTTACACCGCGTACCGTGCGTCGGCTGTCGCCGGGACTGATCGGTGCCGCCGCCGTGGCTCTGCTGGCGGTGGTTGCTGCGGTATGGCTGGCGAATCGTCACAGCGCCGCGCCGGAGCAGGTGACGCAATCACCGGTAGCGGCCAGCGCGCCCGCTCCGACAACCCCAGTGGCGGCTGCGCCAGCCATGCTGGCAACGGTCTATCTCAAGCTGG
This sequence comes from Pantoea brenneri, assembly GCF_038594305.1. Taxonomy (NCBI): domain Bacteria; kingdom Pseudomonadati; phylum Pseudomonadota; class Gammaproteobacteria; order Enterobacterales; family Erwiniaceae; genus Pantoea; species Pantoea brenneri. The sequence goes on from NZ_JBCGBG010000001.1 coordinate 1,442,173, forward strand.
AAAGCGGTGAGAATGTGGTGCTCAATGGACAGCCGCTGGAGGTCAAACCGGGCAGCAGCGGTTTCGCTGCACTGAATCTGGCGGCCGGACAGTATCGTATTGAAGTCCACAACGGCAGCGTGACGCACGCGCAATCGTTGACGATTGACAAACCTGGCACCTGGCTGATTAATCCGGATAACTGACTGGCGAGGTAACGGGCTGGAGCAGTCTCCGACTGTGCCGCCCGAGTGGCTAACCTCACCGCCGGGCGGTGGTGAGGGTTGTTGTTCCTGAGAGAGATCAGGCCTGCTTCAGGCAGTGACTCTGCTGTAAAGTCCGCACCTGATGCGCCAGCCGGCTCAGGCTCTCCTCTTCCATGCCGCGTTTAGTCAGTTCCTCTTCGAGTGAAAAAAGATACTGGGCATTCGAGCCAAGCGGGCCGCTGGCGGCGGCAATCAGCGGGGCGATCGCTTCCGGGCAGGAATCTGACTCATACAGCGGATGACGCGGGTCCATGATAAAAGTCAGCGCCGTTACGCTGCGACCATCATCCAGTTGCAGTTCACACCAGGTCGGCAGATAGCAGCCGGTAATCATCTCGCGTTTCCACAGCAGTGCCAGCTCTTCATGCAGCCGCGCCTCGGGCAGACGAAAAGCCAGACCGCTGGTCCGGCCGCCCTGTTTCAGCGCCAGCATCCGGCCAGGATGGGTGGCGGTACCCCGTCCGGCAATCAGCCGCAGACAGAAAGCGCGATGCCAGCCTTCCAGCGAGCCGGACGCTACCTCATCCGCTTCAAAGATCGGGTTCCACATCAGAGAGCCGTAACCAAAGATCCATACCGGGCTGTGATCGGGACGGCAGGCCAGCGTAGCAGCCAGCGACGCCGCGCGCTGCTCGCAACTCCAGAGCAGCGTCTCTTCGATATCACCAAACGACGTTTTACAATCCGCTTTTAAAAGAAATTCCCGGGTAAGCAATGCGACCTCCTCGACTTTCACGGCGTCCTGTCCAGATGGCTCCTCTGTAACGATCACCAAAACGGCTTCGCGTTTCGTTCACAAAATTGACATTAATCCATTTACTGGTGGGGTTTCAAGCGTGAGGCGGGTCGCAGGATAAAAAAAACCAGATAAACCTGATAGCAGAGGCAGAAAAAAGGGCCGGATATTTCTGGCCCTTTGATGAAAGCAGGCTACGTAAATAGATTAGCGCTTAGGATGCCACTTATCGTCATCGCCTTTTTCATACTCTTTTTTCACCGCCGCCCAGGCCACTTTATGTGCCACCTCTTCGCGGGAATCATCGCCGCGGCGATCTTCGGCCTCTTTATACTGCGACCAGGCACTGTTAAACGCCTGCTGGTAAATATCCTGCGCGTGCGCCGGGAGTACGTGTTTAACGTTGTCAGGTAAATCGGCTCGGCTATCGTAAGGCATACTTCCTCCTCGGTTTACAGAGTCATAATAAGTCTGGCTCAGGACAGCAAAAATACAAATAACGATTTATGCTCAGTTTAGACAATAATCCTTATAATCACCCTGTAAATTCATTTAATCCAACCATTTTATCGTTACAAATAGCGTGGTCAGCGGAGATTAACGATTTTTTATTACCTGATTATTAATGTAATATTCGGGATAACATCCGGTTAACCAGCTTCCGATACTTTATAGCGCTTAAGTAAAAAGCAGTAAATTTTTCCCGCTCAGGCGGTTGAAAAGATAAACTGCGCGCTGCCCTAAAACTGATTATATTTTAACAGCAGCGCCGCTGCCCTTATGATCATTAACCAGAGAGGATGGTGAATGCCTTCACATGAAAAAACACGTCACAAGGAATTCTCGCTGATATTTCCCATCGTTACGCTGGGTGTACTCTATTTTTTTGGCGCACAAACCTCGTTTCCGATCGTCGTCGGTATCAACATACTGGCGCTGATTGCCATTCTTAGCAGCGCGTTCAGCGTGGTGCGCCATGCCGATGTGCTGGCACATCGGCTGGGCGAGCCCTACGGATCGCTGATACTGAGTTTATCGGTAGTGATCCTTGAAGTGAGCCTGATCTCGGCGCTGATGGCCACCGGCGATGCCGCGCCCGGCCTGATGCGTGACACGCTCTACTCGATTGTGATGATTGTCACTGGCGGGCTGGTCGGTTTCGCCCTGCTGCTCGGCGGCAATAAGTTCGCCACGCAGTACGTTAATCTGGCGGGCGTGAAGCAATATCTGATCGCCATCTTTCCGCTGGCGATTCTGGTGCTGGTGTTTCCTAACGCCCTGCCCGGCGGCAACTTTTCTACCGCGCAGGCGCTGTTGATTGCCGCGATTTCAGCCGCCATGTATGGCGTTTTCCTGCTGATCCAGACCAAAACCCACCAGAGCCTGTTTGTCTATGAGCATGAGGATGAGAGCGATGATGGCGATCCCCATCACGGTAAGCCCTCGGCACACAGCAGCGTCTGGCACACCGTCTGGTTGATTGTGCATCTGGTGGCGGTGATTGCGGTGACCAAAATGAATGCCAACACGCTGGAAAGCTTGTTGACCGAATTGAATGCACCGGTACAGTTCACCGGCTTCCTGGTGGCGCTGCTGATCCTGTCGCCGGAAGGATTGGGGGCAATTAAAGCGGTGCTGATGAACCAGGTGCAGCGCGCGATGAACCTGTTCTTCGGTTCGGTGCTGGCGACGATTTCGTTAACCGTACCGGCCGTGACCCTGATCGCTACCCTGACTGGTCAGGAGCTGATCTTTGGCCTTGAGCCGCCGCAGATGGTGATTATGATGGCGTCGCTGATCCTGTGTCAGCTCTCCTTCTCTACCGGCCGCACCAATGTGCTGAACGGTGCGGCACATCTGGCATTGTTTGCCGGTTATCTGGTCACCATTATGCTGTAAGGCCCGCCGCCTGCAGACGAAAAAAAAGAGCGATTTCTCGCTCTTTTTTTTTCCTTGCTGCAGCAGAATTACTTGCTGGTATCCAGCTCAGGGAAGCTTTTAACCAGATCGTCAATCGCCTTCATCTGCACCAGGAACGGCTCCAGCTTGTCGAGCGGCAGCGCCGAAGGACCATCACACAGCGCGTGATCCGGGTCCGGATGCGCTTCAATGAACAGGCCCGCAATGCCCACTGCCATACCGGCACGTGCCAGTTCGCCCACCTGCGCACGACGACCGCCAGAAGCCGCGCCAAACGGATCGCGGGTTTGCAGCGCATGGGTGACGTCGAAAATCACCGGGCTGTTGTGGGTGACCTTCTTCATCACGTTAAAGCCGAGCATGTCGACCACCAGGTTGTCATAACCGAAGTTGCTGCCACGGTCGCACAGGATCACCTGCTCGTTGCCGCCTTCAGCGAACTTATCAACGATGTTGCCCATCTGGCCAGGACTGACGAACTGTGGCTTCTTGACGTTGATCACCGCGCCGGTTTTCGCCATCGCTTCCACCAGGTCGGTCTGACGAGCCAGGAAGGCTGGCAGCTGGATGACGTCAACCACATCCGCCACCGGCTGCGCCTGTGACGCTTCGTGCACGTCAGTGATAATTTTCACGCCGAAAGCCTGCTTCAGCTCCTGGAAAATCTTCATGCCCTCTTCCAGGCCCGGACCGCGATAGGAGTGAATAGATGAACGGTTAGCTTTATCAAACGACGCTTTAAACACGTAAGGGATACCGAGCTTGTCGGTCACTCTGACGTAATGTTCGCAGATGCGCATCGCCAGGTCGCGCGACTCCAGCACGTTCATCCCGCCGAACAGTACAAACGGCAGATCGTTTGCTACCTTGATGTCACCAATACTCACGACTTTCTGTGTCATGCCCTTTCCTTTTCAGTGGGTACGCTTAGTGCAGCGTGACCTGTTTTTGTTCGATTGCGTGAATCTGAACTTTGATCATCTCGCTGACCGGGTCCTCAGGACACTGCTCAACGAAATAAGTGAGATCATTCAGCGCGATATGTTCGCACTCCAGCTGCGCATAGATCAAACCGCGATCGCGGATTTCGTACGGATCGTCAGGATCGATTCGCAACAGCACCTGGCTGACGTTCAGCGCCAGTTCCATCTTCTTCTCTTCCATCAACGCCGCTTTTAACGTGTCGAGCATTTTACGCATCACGGTGACGGTTTTGGCTTCATCAAGATCGTCATCGTACAGACGCGCGGTCGGGCTGATGTTGCCCTTGAGCCACACTTCCAGCGTATGCATGTCGAGCGTTTCGCCATTGAACGGATTAATCAGCCATTTCTCGCCGTCAATCCAGTCGGCGCGCAGGATCAGCTGAGTCGGGAAGATGACCGGCATCAGCGGCAACTCCAGCTCGGCAGCAATGTGCAGCAGGATCACGCCCAGTGAGACGGCCGTGCCCTGGCGGGTTCTCAAAACGTTGTCGAGCCAGAGCGCGTCAGAAAGATTATATACCCCGCTGGCACCGCCAAATCCCCATTGGCGATAGAACAGCTCCAGCAGTTTTTCGAGTTTCAGATCGGCATCGCCGGCCTGGCTGACATAATCACGCGCTTCGGCCACCAGGGCCGCAAGTTGTGCTTCCACCGACACGGCCGGAAAATCGGCGCGGATGGCAAGCGTAGCGCCAATCACCGCTTCACATAACGGTGTCTGGCTAAAATCTAATTGTTCGGTAGAGGTCATACTATCCCCATAACGGCATTTTGCTCAGCGCCAGCTTAATGACCATCACCAGCGCGATTAACGCCACCAGAAACGCGATCCAGCGGGTACGGTCAGTGCGTGGTCGGCGGCTCAATGCCACAAATCCTAAGGCGATGTAGATAATAACCCCTAATAGCTTCTCAGTCAGCCAGCTTCCTTGCGGAGTGAAGGGATAGAAGTGAGTAATCATCACCAATGAGATACCGGTCAACAGTAACAGCGTGTCGTTGGCGTGCGGCAGAATGCGCACCCAGCGCCGCGATAGCATCGCCGATCCGGTGCGCAGCCAGAAAAAGCGCAGCACAAACATCGAAATGGTGACGATGACCGTTAACAGGTGGAGATTTTTGATCAGTGGATACCAGGCGTACATAGTGAGTCCTTTTTCGTCCGCTTTCAGGTTGAAGATTGCCCGAGGGTAACGCGGGGATTGCCACCGTAGTCATTGACGGTTTCTACCGCGCGGTAGCCGTGCTGGCGCATCATGTCACGCACCGCCTGATCCTGCTGCCAGCCGTGCTCCAGCAGCAACCAGCCGCCGGGCTGCAGCCAGTCAGCCGCCTGTTCAATCAGCGTGCGCAAATCTGCCAGGCCCGCGTCTGCTGCCACCAGCGCGCTGCGCGGCTCAAACCGCACGTCGCCCTGCTCCAGGTGGTGATCGCTGGCGTCAATATAAGGCGGGTTGCTGACGATAATGTCAAAACGTTGCGGAGTGAGTTGCTGAAACCAGTGGCTGAGCGCAAAACGGGCATTCGGCAGATTGAGCTGCTGCGCATTGCTGCGTGCCAGTTCCACCGCCTCAGCGATACGATCCACGCCGATGACCTGACAGTCGGGCCGTTCGCTGGCCAGCGCCAGCGCAATCGCGCCGGTGCCGGTACCGAGATCAAGAATGGTGGCTGCGGACACCGGCAGATGCGCCAGCGCCTGCTCAACCAGCAGTTCGGTGTCCGGTCGCGGGATCAGCGTGGCATCCGTGACGCGCAGCGGCAGCGACCAGAATTCACGTTCGCCGACCAGATGCGCCACCGGCTCACCGCGGGTGCGACGGCTCAGTAAAGCATCAAGCTGGCTAAGCTGCTGATCGCTGAGCAGGGTTTCATCAAAAGCGATTAACCAGCTGCGCGACTTGCCGGTCACGAAGCTCAACAGGATTTCGGCGTCGCGCTTCGGGCTGTCGCCGCCATTCAGGATCGCAATGGCCTGTTTCAGCCAGTGACGAATATCCATTAATCCTGGCCAGCCAGCGCCGCCAGCTGATCCGCCTGATATTCCTGCACAATCGGCTCAATCAGGCTGTCGATTTTCCCTTCCATCGTTTCATCCAGACGGTAAAGCGTCAGGTTGATGCGATGGTCGGTGACGCGGCCCTGCGGGAAGTTATAGGTACGGATACGGTCAGAACGATCGCCGCTGCCTAGCAGGTTACGACGGGTGCTGGCTTCGGCGGCGTGACGACGGGCCATTTCGGCGGCGTGAATACGCGCGCCCAGCACCGCCAGCGCTTTGGCTTTGTTTTTATGCTGCGAACGCTCGTCCTGACACTCCACCACAATGCCGGTTGGCAGGTGGGTAATACGGATCGCGGAGTCGGTGGTGTTAACGTGCTGACCGCCGGCACCTGATGAACGGAAAGTATCGATTTTCAAATCACCGGCGTTGATTTCCGGCAATTCTGCCTCCGGTATTTCCGGCATTACCGCCACGGTGCAGGCGGAAGTGTGGATTCGTCCCTGAGATTCGGTCTCGGGCACGCGCTGAACCCGGTGTCCGCCCGATTCAAACTTCAGGCGGCCATAGGCACCCTCACCGGTCACCCTTGCGATCACCTCTTTATAACCGCCATGCTCGCCTTCGTTGGCGCTGACGATCTCAACCCGCCAGCGGCGCGCTTCGGCATAACGGCTGTACATGCGGAACAGATCACCGGCAAAAATTGCGGCCTCATCACCGCCGGTACCGGCGCGAACTTCAATGAAGCAGGCACGCTCATCATCGGGATCTTTTGGTAACAGCAGCACCTGTAACTGTTGCTCCAGCGCTTCGCTCTGCTCGCGTGCCGCCTGCAGCTCTTCCTGCGCCATGTCGCGCATCTCAGGGTCGTCGAGCATCTGCTGCGCCGTCTCAATATCTTCCTGAACCTGCTGCCAGTCGCGGAAGCAACGGGTGACATCGGTCAGCTGGGCATATTCGCGCGACAGCGCACGGAAGCGTTCCTGGTCGGCGATCACGCCGGCATCGCCCAGCATCGCTTCCACTTCTTCGTGGCGCTCCTGCAGGGCTTCCAGTTTGGCAACAATAGAGGTTTTCATTTAAATGTGGGATTCCCGTAACAGGTAGCAGCAGCCTGGTGCCTACTCGAGACCCAGGCTGTCGCGTAAAATCTGCAGGCGTTCATTATCGCCGTCGCGGGCGGCCTGCTGAAGCGATTTGGTTGGAGCGTGAATTAAACGGTTGGTCAGCTTGTGCGCCAGTTCCTGCATCACTTTCTGCGGATCGGCACCCTGTTGCAGCGCCTGTAGCGCGCGGCCTTCCAGCTCAGCACGGATTTCATCCGCCTGAGAACGGTATTCACGGATGGTGTTAACTGCGCCCTGAGAACGCAACCATGCCATGAACTCACCGCTTTCCTGCACCACGATGCTCTCGGCCTGCACTGCCGCCGCTTTGCGCTGCGCCAGGTTCTGCTCGATAATCGCCTGCAGGTCATCGACGCTGTAGAGATAAGCATTGGGCAGTTTGCCGACTTCCGGCTCGACATCGCGTGGAACCGCAATATCCACCAGCAGCATCGGCTTATTACGACGCGCTTTCAGTGCGCGCTCCATCATGCCTTTGCCAATAATCGGCAGCGGACTGGCGGTAGAAGAGATGATAATGTCGGCTTCCGCCAGCCGGGCATCGATCTCCGCCAGGCTGATCACCTCAGCACCAACTTCGGTGGCCAGCGCTTCAGCACGCTCACGGGTGCGGTTGGCAATAATGAGTTTTTTAACCTGATGCTCGCGCAGATGGCGCGCCACCAGCTCAATGGTTTCACCGGCACCGACCAGCAGCACGTTGACGGAAGAGAGCGATTCAAAAATCTGACGCGCCAGGGTACAGGCAGCAAACGCCACCGAAACGGCATTGGCACCGATATCAGTTTCGGTACGGACCCGTTTGGCGACGGAGAAGGTTTTCTGGAACATGCGTTCCAGTTCGCTGCTCAGCGCCTGGCTACGCGAGGAGTCGGCAAAGGCTTTCTTCACCTGTCCAAGAATCTGTGGTTCACCCAGCACCAGCGAATCCAGACCGCTGGCAACCCGCATCAGGTGGCTGACCGCCTCATTATCCTGATGCCAGTAAAGGCTGTTGCGCACATCCTCTTCATCGAGCTGATGATAGTCGCACAACCAGCGTACCAGACGCGCCTGCAAATCGGCCTGCTGCTCTACACTGAGGTAGAGTTCGGTCCGGTTACAGGTCGACAGCACCACGCCGCTCTGCACCATTGGCTGTGATAACAGGCTGTTCAGCGCCTGCTCAAGCGTCTCCGGCCCGAACGATACACGTTCGCGCAGAGCAATGGGGGCAGTTTTGTGATTGATTCCGAGAGCGAGCAGCGTCATGGTGGTTTCGGTTGGGATGTCCCAATAATGTCAGGGTTTTGTGAGGCGCATTCTACAAGATGCGGCAGATCAAGAAAAGCCATACAAAGCCTATGACTGTAATAAGATTAACCTGATCGTGCTCAATTTGCTGCATAACAGCATTGACGGCTTAAATACGGATGGTTAGCGTTATCCGTTACGAATTATAAACGTGTCTGAGGAGATGACCACTTGATGCTTTATTCACCACGCACTCTGTTGCGCATTTTGCCCCTGGCCAGCGTATTGCTGGCCGCCTGTAGCGTTAACAAACCGCAAGGCCCGGGCCCCAGCGTGACCGCGCCACAGTGGCAACAGCATCAGCAGGCGGTCTCACACGTCACCCACTATCAGACGCGCGGCGCTTTTGCTTACCTGTCTGATAAACAAAAGGTCTACGCGCGCTTTAACTGGCAGCAAACTGCCCCTGACCGCTATCGCCTGTTACTGACCAATCCGCTTGGCAGCACCGAACTGCAGCTGGATGCGCAGGGTTCAGTGGTGCAGATCGTTGACAACAAGGGCAAACGCTACGTCAGCAATGATGCGCAGAAAATGATTTCGCAACTGACCGGTATGAACATTCCGCTGGCGAACCTGCGTCAGTGGATGATGGGCCTGCCTGGCGATGCCACCGATTATCAGCTTAATGAGAACTATCAGCTGCGCAGCCTGAATTACAGTCGTGACGGCCAGAACTGGCAGGTGTCGATTGCCGGTTACGACAGCAACGTCACGCCGCCGCTGCCTGCCAGCCTGGAGCTGAAAGAAGGCGATCAGCGGATTAAACTGCGCATGGACAGCTGGACCGTTCAATGATGAGTCACTGGCCGTCTCCGGCAAAACTGAACCTCTTTCTCTACATCACCGGCCGTCGTCCTGACGGCTATCACAACCTGCAGACGCTGTTTCAGTTTCTGGATTATGGCGATACGTTGCAGATCAGCACCGATCACAGCGATCGCATCCAGCTGCTGACGCCGGTGGCGGGCGTCGCGGAGGCGGATAACCTGATTGTGCGCGCCGCCGAACGGTTAAAACAGGCGGCACTGGCGAAGCAGACCCTGCCGCCAAAGGCAGGCGCGCAGATTGCCATCGACAAGCGGCTGCCGATGGGTGGCGGTCTCGGAGGCGGCTCATCCAACGCGGCGACCGTGCTGGTGGCGCTGAATCACCTGTGGCAAACCGGCCTGACGCCGGACGAGCTGGCGGCGATCGGCGTGCAGCTCGGTGCTGACGTTCCGGTGTTCGTAAAAGGCTTCGCCGCCTTTGCTCAGGGTGTAGGTGAACAACTTCAGCCCGCAGAGCCGGAAGAAAAGTGGTATCTTGTCGCCCATCCCGGCGTGAGTATCAGCACCCCGGCAGTCTTCAACGACCCCGCGCTAACGCGAGATACGCCGGTGCGCACTTTAGCGACGCTTTTATCCTCACCCTTCGCTAATGATTGTGAAGCAGTGGTAAGAAAACGTTTTCGCGAGGTTGATGAGCTTGTTTCCTGGCTGCTAGAATACGCGCCGTCGCGCCTGACTGGCACTGGCGCTTGTGTGTTTGCTGAATTTGACACCGAGTCTGCTGCTCGTCAGGTGCTGGAACTTGCCCCGAATGGGGTGCGCGGATTTGTAGCCCGAGGCGTAAATGTTTCGCCGTTACAGCGTGCCCTGCGAGGCGATTAGCGATTGCGTGACAGTGTCACCCCGTTCCAGACACTGCACGTTTCGCATCAACACACCCGTGTGAACGCCCATGACCGTATTCGCCGGTTACTGTCGTGCCGTTCATTCTCTGGACGCAAAGCCTGAGGTTCTTCTCGTGCCTGATATGAAGCTATTTGCTGGTAACGCCACCCCGGAACTAGCACAACGTATTGCCAACCGCCTTTACACCAGTCTGGGAGACGCCGCCGTTGGGCGTTTCAGTGATGGTGAAGTGAGCGTACAGATTAACGAAAATGTACGCGGTGGTGATATTTTCATCATCCAGTCCACCTGTGCTCCCACCAACGATAATCTGATGGAACTGGTTGTGATGGTCGACGCGCTGCGTCGTGCTTCTGCTGGTCGTATTACCGCAGTCATCCCCTACTTTGGTTATGCCCGTCAGGATCGCCGCGTGCGCTCCGCGCGTGTACCGATTACCGCTAAAGTAGTGGCAGACTTCCTTTCCAGCGTCGGTGTTGACCGTGTTCTGACGGTTGACCTGCACGCCGAGCAGATCCAGGGCTTCTTCGACGTCCCGGTTGATAACGTATTTGGCAGCCCGATTCTGCTGGAAGACATGCTGCAGATCGGTCTGGAAAACCCGATTGTTGTTTCTCCCGATATTGGTGGCGTAGTACGTGCCCGTGCTATCGCTAAACTGCTGAACGACACCGATATGGCCATCATTGATAAACGCCGCCCGCGCGCGAACGTTTCTCAGGTGATGCACATTATTGGTGACGTTGCTGGCCGCGACTGCGTGCTGGTCGACGACATGATCGACACCGGCGGCACGCTGTGCAAAGCGGCTGAAGCGTTGAAAGAACGGGGCGCCAAGCGCGTATTTGCTTACGCAACCCATCCGATCTTCTCTGGTAACGCCGTTGAAAATCTGCGTAAGTCAGTGATCGATCAGGTGATTGTCTGCGATACCATTCCGCTGTCTGAAGAGATGAAGTCACTGCCGAACGTGCGCACCCTGACCTTGTCTGGCATGCTGGCTGAAGCGATTCGCCGCATCAGTAACGAAGAGTCAATCTCGGCCATGTTCGAGCATTAATCTTCGCCAAACCGGGCCACGCGCCCGGTTTTTTTCATGCCGCTGATGATCCGATTAACTCGCTTCCTTTTCTGATATTCCCGCGATAAATTTCCCCAAAATCGACTATTTTCAACGCCACCCACTCTTTTAGTAAAACGCCGCGTTCCGCACTTCTGCCCCAGACGCTTAAGTGATAATTTGCTGCGCACTTTTCATAACAATCCCAACTACCATGACTCTGGATATCTATACCTTATTTATTTGTGAGCTTTACGTGTTGGGATTTTTAAGCATCATCATGGTATTTGCCTGGATGGGATCGCAATACGATCGCGTGCTGGGTTTTACCTGTCTGTCGCTGATTTTCACCCTGGTGGCGGTATTTTTCAGCAGCCTGCGCAGCAGCGGCCTGCAGTTTTTGCCGGTTGCTGCCGGCAATGTACTGGTGATGCTGGCCTACGGCGGATTACTGAATGCTTTTCGATTATTTTGCGGCAAAAAGATCGGCACTGGCTGGCTACTCGGCGCTTTACTGTGGGCGATCCTCTGCTGTTTCCCGAGCTTCTATCACAGCTTGCCCAGGCGGGTACTGGTGCTGTGCATCGCCTGTATTGCCTACACTGCGGCGCTTATCCAGCTGTTATGGCTGGCGCGCGACGCGCTGAAAGTCACCTTCTGGCCCGCGCAGCTGCTGCTGTGGATCCATCTGCTGTTTCATCTGGTGCGCATCTGGCTGGACAATGCGATACCGACCCGGCTGCACGGAGCGATTGGCGGTTCAGGCTTTTCGGTGTTCGTAATTCTGGAGTCGATTCTGTTTGTCATCGGCCTGACCTTCACTATTCTGGCGATGGTCAATGAACGTACCCAGATTGCCTATAAATACGCATCGCTGCACGATCCGCTGACCAGCGTCTGGAACCGGCGGGCACTGTTTAGTGAGGCGGAAAAAATGGTGGTGCATTGCCGTCGTCACAACCGCCCTTTCAGCGCCGTGCTGTTCGATCTGGACCACTTCAAAACGATTAATGACCGGTTTGGCCATCATCAGGGCGACCTGGTTCTGATCGACTTTTGCCGCCTGGTCAGTGGATTGATGCCGCCTGAGGGACGTTTTGCCCGGCTGGGCGGAGAGGAGTTTGCCGCGATTGTTGCGCTCGGTGAGCAGGAGGCGCAAGCGTGGTGTGAAGCGATCCGCATGGCGGTCTGTCAGTCACAGCCCAGTGCTGTTGGCTACACGGTCAGCATTGGATTTGCTACTGCCAGCCACCGCCATCAGAACTTCGAGGATTTACTGGCGCTGGCAGATGAGGCGCTTTATCGCGCCAAAGCCAGCGGCAGAAACCGCACGGAACAGCAGCCGGTACCGGCGCTGATCATTTAGTGGTGGGTGTGATGCGACCGGCGGCAGCGTTTGTCGTAATGACGCAGCCAGTAATAACGGTCCTCCACTTTTTCTCGCCCGCTAACGCGTGCACCCACTAACCACAGCAGCGCGCCAATAAAAATGCTGAACATCGCGCCGTGCGCCAGAAACTGTGGCAGATGAAGCGAAGGCAGCTGATTAATAATGGAATAGCCGACGCCCAGCACCATGGTGAGTAATCCCAGTACCATCAAACTATTACCCGCTACGCGACAATGTTGATGTTTCATCCTGCACCTCCATCCTTATGAGCCAATGTAAAACCGCACACAATGTTAAGTTGCCATAAGTTTAGGCAATGGCTGACGGCGACGTTGCGGGACGGATCACACAACCGGTATAAACTTCAGGCTGGATCTGTGGGCAGCTTGTTGATTTAGATGAAAAATGATTAATCACCGGCCTGAATCAATTTAGCCCTATGCGCTTTGTCATCTCGCCTGAGGCGAAGTAAACTAACGCCCTTTGGCAATAACAGCAGGATATTCATTGTGAGCAGCATTAAACTGATTGTGGGCCTTGCCAATCCAGGCGCTGAATATGCCGCCACGCGCCACAATGCCGGTGCCTGGTATCTGGATTTACTGGCCGAGCGCCACAATCAGTCACTGAAAGAAGAAGGCAAATTCTTCGGCTATACCGCCCGACTGGCGATCGCCGGAGAAGATGTGCGCTTGCTGGTGCCGACCACCTTTATGAACCTGAGCGGTAAAGCAGTGGCCGCAATGGCGACCTTCTATCGCATTGCGCCGGAAGAGATTCTGGTGGCGCACGATGAACTCGATTTGCCGCCGGGCGTGGCGAAGTTTAAGCAAGGCGGCGGACACGGTGGCCACAACGGGCTGAAGGACATCATCAGTAAACTGGGCAACAACAACAATTTTCACCGTCTGCGCATCGGAATCGGCCATCCTGGCGATCGCAATAAGGTGACCGGTTTTGTGCTGGGTAAACCGCCCGCCAGCGAGCAGAAGCTGATTGATGATGCCATTGATGAAGCGGCGCGCTGCACTGAACTGTGGCTGAAAGAGGATCGCATCAAGGCGATGAACCGGCTGCACGCTTTCAAGCCTGCTTAATCGCCCGAATCGTCGCGATTCTGTGTATAATGCGCGAAATTTTTCATTTCGTCTCCGACAGTCCGCCGCCGGGCGAGCTGTCCATCCAGTTATAAAGGGTATCAAACCATGGGATTCAAATGCGGTATCGTGGGCCTGCCGAACGTCGGTAAATCCACTCTGTTCAACGCGCTGACTAAAGCGGGTATCGAAGCGGCTAACTTCCCCTTCTGCACCATTGAGCCCAACACTGGCGTGGTGCCGATGCCTGACCTGCGTCTCGACCAGCTGTCTGAGATTGTTAAACCGCAGCGCGTGGTGCCGACTACCATGGAATTTGTCGACATCGCCGGTCTGGTAAAGGGCGCGTCAAAAGGTGAAGGTCTGGGTAACCAGTTCCTGACCAACATCCGTGAAACCGAAGCGATCGGCCATGTGGTGCGCTGCTTTGAGAACGACAACATCATTCACGTTGCGGGCAAAGTTAACCCGGCTGAAGATATTGACGTGATCAACACCGAACTGGCGCTGTCCGATCTCGATACCTGTGAGCGTGCGATTCAGCGCGTGCAGAAGAAAGCCAAAGGCGGCGATAAAGACGCTAAAGCCGAGCTGGCCGCGCTGGAGAAGTGCCTGCCGCATCTGTCTGAAGCCGGTATGCTGCGTTCGCTGGATCTGGATGCTGATGAGAAAGCGGCGATTCGCTATCTGAGCTTCCTGACGCTGAAGCCGACCATGTACATCGCCAACGTCAATGAAGACGGTTTTGAGAACAACCCATATCTGGATCAGGTGCGTGCCATTGCCGAAGCAGAAGGTTCCGTGGTGGTACCCGTGTGCGCCGCCGTTGAATCAGATATCGCTGAGCTGGAAGATGAAGATCGTGACGAGTTCATGGCGGAACTGGGGCTGGAAGAGCCGGGCCTGAACCGGGTGATCCGTGCCGGTTACTCCCTGCTGAACCTGCAGACCTATTTCACCGCAGGCGTAAAAGAAGTGCGTGCCTGGACCATCCCGGTTGGCGCGACTGCTCCACAGGCAGCCGGTAAAATTCATACCGACTTCGAGAAAGGCTTTATCCGCGCCCAGACCATCGCCTTTGAAGACTTTATCGCCTACAAAGGTGAGCAAGGTGCGAAAGAAGCCGGCAAGATGCGTTCAGAAGGGAAAGAGTACATCGTGAAAGATGGCGATGTGATGAACTTCCTGTTTAACGTCTGATTTGCTTGTCTCATGAGATTTTACTTAATCTCATGAGACCTGAATAACATATAAAACCCACGCAATTGCGTGGGTTTTTTCATTTCATGGCTTATCAAACAATATCGTGAGAATGCAGCTAAAAGTGCAGCTGAAATTGAGTACACAGATGATAACGTCTCTTTTCCGTCTTCAAGTAAACTTATTATGATTAAGGTATAAGAAAGGGAGGATGGTAAAGTTTATCTCCCTGCTATTCCCTGATGTATTAATACCCGCTTCTTAAATCCTCCCGCCTATAAATCGCTGTCCCCTAAGCCACGTCCCACATCCTTTTCAAAAAATCCTCAATCGCCGCCTCAATAACAGGCACACTCAGCGCCTCAGCATCAACAACCATCCGTAACCCATGCCCATAAGCGAAGCCCGGCAGCAACTGATAACCACAACACACTTCTGGCGGTTCATCTTGCGCTATTTCCCGCTCACGCTTCTCAATAAACTGCCAAAACGTTAGCCCGCCAAAAATCGCATAGGCCTGTTTTTCCTGGTGCACCAAGGTATGGCTAACGATTTTGCCTTTGCTATTCACATTGGGGGTTGTTTCATATCGCACCTCTTCTTCCTGTTGCTGCTGACTGAGCATCGCCCAGGCTTCATTGAATGCGCGATGATGCACCGCATCCTGAAACATCAACTTAGCCGTGATGATTTCAGCATTCCAGAGATCGGCAGGATCGCGGCCGACAAAATAGATATCACTCCATGCCCAAATAGAGTCGGGGTTATCCTGGTAGTGTTGGATATCGCAATCATCATAGAACATCCCGCCACAACGATGACGTTCTCGATAGATACGGTTTTTAAGCTCAATGACTTTTTTACGGCGCTGACGACGAGAAAGGGAAATGAAGGGGCGATGTTTGTTGAAAAGCGACATGGAAACTCCTTAACCGGCAACGCTAATGCGGCTGGAAGCAGTCCAGCCGCATAGACTAGCAAAAGCCGGGCTTGAGGAACAAGTGGTGAGGAACAGAAAATATTAACTGCGCGCCACCACATTACCTGATTAGCATGCGGTGAGACAAAGTCACGGCTGCATCGGTCGCTGCAGACTCGTAAGATCGTCTACGGCAGTTTACTGCCAAAAGCGGAAGTTGCTCATTCAGTCATCGTGATAATGCAGCTAAAAGTGCAGCTAAAATTGAGTGCAAAGATGATAACGGATCTTTTCTGTCTTCATTTAAATTTATTACGATTAGGGTATAAAAAATATACCAAGGCACTTATGTTCAACGCCGCGCGGCAACACCTGAATAAAATCTTTAATGGCTCAATAATTTCAATAACCTTTATCCCGAAGTAAAACCCAATAGCAGAAAGACGTGGCGTGATCGATTTTAGCTCAACGGTAAAACAGATCTGTTTGCGTTGGGTGAGTATGCAGCGGTAAAACTCGCCGAGAGGCGATGGAAAAGTTCACGTTCAGTCAGAGATGCGAAATTTGACCAGCCCGGGCAGGCAAACCTGAACGGGATGTTATCTTTCAGCTACCCTCCAGCAGCCTGAACAGCGCCTTTCTTATAGAGATATTTTCAAGTTAGCAGTTTGTATCATCCCTGTAGGCGTATGCTATTCTGGCTGTCCCATTCCGATGTCACGGACCGATACGGTGCAGCTAACATAATGAACGACACCTCTAAAAACATCCTTTCTGCATGGCAAGACTATTTAAGACTTGGCGGTGCAGAAAAAAGCAAGATTCCCGCTAGCCAGGTGCACGAATATCAACAAATCATGTTGAGCGAAATGAACTGCTCAGAAAGTCAAAATGGTGTAATGCTGACGATCCCCACAGAGATGAGGCAAAACTGGCTCAAACGCTTCGTTAAGCATGACGAGGGGGGCAAGATAACCCATATTGAACGCGTCAATTTGCTTTTCCCGGTGATCCGTTGTGTAGAAAAAGAACGCGGCAAAACTAACGCAAAATACCTCCCGCTGTTCTCGTTTCCGCTTCCCAAATCATTTTTTGAAAGTGAGAGTTCGTCTTTATCGATTCCGGTTAAAGATGGGCAACTGGTTAGCGCCTTTCCTTTTGCGTTTCGTGAATTGTTTGGTATTCAGCTGGATGAACTAGGCGAAAACCGACACATGATGAGCATTGTCAGCGCGCTGACAGGTTGCAAGTATGAAACGTTCATTGACGCTTTTATGGCTCTTCAGGTCTGGATCAGCGAGCGACCAAACCGCCAGCAACGCGTGCTGGAAACTGCCTTTAACGCCCTTGTCGCTCCACTTCATAATGAAGATTACAACCTCAAGCGAGACGAGGAAGATTTTGCCTGGCTTAGCGATCATGCTGGCGACGATTTTCCTTTACTGGAGCGCTACCTTAATCATGTTCACGATGAGGAGAATGCACCAGATGTCTATGATGTCGTCACCAGCGGTTTATTCGAATCACAATACCCACTTGGCCATGGGCAGATGATGGCAATCCAGGCCATCAATCAGGATGAATGTCTTATTGCCGTTCAGGGCGCGCCAGGGACCGGGAAAACAACCTTATTTAAATCACTGATTGCTCAACAACTGGTTTCCCGGGCGCTGGCGATTGCAGATGGAAACGATCAGAATCTCGGTATGCTGGTCACCTCTACCGCCATCAAGGCTGTAGAAAACATCATTGATGATCTACGCGGCGATCCCGTAACCCAGGATCTGGACTGGCTCTGGTTCCATAGCGGTTCGAACGAGCAGGTACAGCGGGAGCTTACGCGTGCAGAACGCCTTATAAGCCAATGGCGGCAGCAAAGCTACGATGAGCAGGTTCAGAAAAATTACTTAGCCATTCTGCTTAACCATCGCAGCACGCTGGATTCATGCTATCGAGCCTATCTGCGCAGCAACGCTGCTGCGCTACAGGCCATCACCGACTGCGCGCTGGGTACCACAAACGCTGACGCGCTTACTCCGCTTTTGCTGGACAAACTTCCTCCTCTCGCCGCTGATGCGCAGAGGCTGGGCATTGAAATTTCACTGCATAGCCCTGACGCACTGAACAAGCTGGCTCACCTTATTACGCTACGTCTGCAGGAAATTCGCGAGATAAAAGCGCAGCGTCAGCAGGCAACACGTCTTCATCAGACCTTAAAAGCCACGTGGCCCCACCAGCAAGAGCTGGAGCAGATACTGAGCTGGATAGATTCTCCCCTGCGTCCGGCACTGGAAAAGCATTACCGCGACTATCCGCGCAAAGGTTTAATGCGGCACTTCGCCCGCTTCTTTGAGGGCAGATATACAGCACGATTAGCGCAAATGAATCAGGCAGTCCCGGAAGACTTTCACTCTTTTGGACTTTCTTCTCTCACTCATCCACAACGGGCAGCACTCGCAGATGCCGGTGAGTTACTGGCACAACAAACGGATAATCTGGCCCTTCTGCAACAACTACTGCATGACGAACCTGACGCTGAACAGGAAACCAGACTTGAAACTCTCGCGGCTGAGATCTCAGGGTGTCAGGCACAATGGCAACAGGTCCTTCACGCGCAACAGGTTATGGCGCAGCACCAGCGACAGTATCCGGAGGGGAACTGGTGTGACATTTTGCGTCAGCGTTTTATCCGTGAACATCGGCAAATGTTTGAAGCCGCTATCGGTTATCTGTGGCAGGAGCAACTCAAGCGGAAAAGTGAACTTGAAGAGGTGTTGCCCCCCGGCGCGCACTGCTTAGCGGTCAACAAAGCGCGGGCTATTATCGCTGGCTCGATAAACTGGATGACTTCTATCGAGCCCTCTCTCTGGTATATCCGGTCATGGCCACCACGCTGGTCTCTGCCTGGAAAGTTGCCGGCTATCGCAAACTCAGTGAACTTAAAGGCCACAAACCCTGGCATCTGGCCCTGTGTGATGAAGCAGGAATGATATCGCTGGAGTCGCTGGTGCCTTTGCTCAGCCGTAGCGAAAAAGCGATGATCGTTGGCGATCCGCTACAAATAGAGCCAATCCGCAACTTATCAGAGAACATTCAATTGCAGCTTCGGCAACAGCACTTTGCCGGTGATAATTCACTCTACGAACGAGTCTCCCCTGCGACCGTGACTGGCTGGCACCGTGCGGCAGGTACGCTGTCAGGCAGAGGTGAGGACACCGGCAACGGCATCATTCTTGATGAACATCGTCGCTGCCAGAAACCTATCGCTGACCTCTTTATCAGGCTGGCGGGCTATCACGGCGTCAGCGTGGAAACCGCCCCTCCTTCTGAACGCATCGCCAGCGCCTTTGAGAAATCTGGCGGCCACCCTCTCATGTTCTATAGCGTCGAAGGGCAAAAAGGGGACATGGTTAAAACCAACCTCAATGAAGTTGATGCTATTGAGCAACTGCTGAATAAGCTGGAAGAAGCGGGATACAATCTCTCTGCCGATATAGGTATTGTGACTCCCTACGCTAACCAAAAGTCATTACTGATTAAACGCCTTGCCGAACGCATGGGCCACTGGGAAAAAAACTGTATCGGTACCGTACATCAATTTCAGGGTGTGGGTTTTGAAGTGATTATTTATAGCCCGGTTATTTTCCATCCTCTTGATAACCCAGGTTTTCAGAACAACAAACCAAATATGCTGAATGTCGTCGTTTCCCGCGCGAAGCAACAATTTATCGTGGTCGGCAACTTTCATCGATTACGGCAGGCCGGTGGCTATCTGAAAGTGCTTGCCGACAGTGTTGCTGAAGATTTTCTGCTTGAACAGGGTAGCCAGCATCCGGATTTTGCCAACCTGAGTCAGACACCCCGATTGAATCGTTATTATCGTGATTGTGAACATATTGCCGCGTTTAGTGCCCTGGCAGCACAGAGTGAACAAGAGATGATTATCATAACCCCGTGGATCCGTCGTGGGGGCAAGCGATATCAGCGACCAGAGCTGGCACAGCTGGTGGCAACGCAGCAACGGGGGGTCAAGGTGAAAGTCTACTACGGCTATTATCACCAGCGCCTCGAACGTCCTGATGATAATGACGAAACGCTGGTTGCTGAATACCGGGAACAGCTTGGCCGGGACAATGTCATACGCTTGCCTGAAGGAACCCACGAAAAAGTGCTGATGATCGACGGCCGCTATATTGTGCTGGGTAGCTGGAACTGGCTCTCACACGGTTATCATGATGGCTGTGAGCGTAGCGAGCAGTTCAGTAACGCTATTCGCCATGAAATCAGCGCGGAGCTGGATGATTCGGCGCTGGTGTGTGAGCTCAGGGAGCGGTTAAAGATCGGGTGATATCTATAATAAAATCAGAAACTTACCCACCCTCACCTGTAACAGAAAAGCCTGCTCCCGAGCAGGCTTTTTACTTCAGCGTTCTGATACCACGATACGACTACCCAAGCATCAGGGCTCAATATCGCATTTAGCCTGGCCAGAACCTGATTGACCATTATTTCAGAGATACGCTCCGGGCTTTAATACAATGACTCTGGGTGAGTGCCCGTGAATAACACCCTGTTGTTTTGATGCATATACTTTCCGGCGAAACGGTATAACCCGCGATATCATCAATCTTTCCGCTGTGGGTAACGGGAGCAATAACCGGTAGCCGGGTGAACGGGTTCAGTTGCAGAAGTGGCAGCATCTCAACACCTCTTCGCTGCAGTTAACCAGCGGATTCAACCTTTATGCTCGTTGTTTAGATACTTCAATTTCATAACGGCGACTTGCCAGCAAGTAACCCCTTCCGTTTGCCTCCTTTCACCCGGCCCGCCCCCCCTCTCCGGCTCAGGTTTTCTCCGCCGTTGCCGATAATGCTGTCAGGCTCTGTCGATGAGCCGTGACCCGTTCCCTCATGTTTTCACAACAGGAGTGCAAGATGGATGTATCGCAAATTACCTCGCTGGCTAGCGGTCTCGCCAGCATGGATCTGCACAGTCAGGTGAACACCGTATTACTGAAGAAGACGCTGGATAATCAACAGGCAGCCGCCGCCAGCATTCTCCAGGCCATCCCCGCGTTACCGGCGAATCCGGCAATTGGCCGCAACATTTATACCACGGCCTGATAGCTCAGAGGCAGGCGTGGCGTCTCTGTTTTGGCACTGCGCTTGTCCTCTTTCCTCAGATTTCGGTCCAGCTGCGCAACAGATTGTGGTAGAGATTCAGCAGCGACAGAATCTCTTCACTCTCACCAGTGCGTGACTTCAGGCTTTGAATCGTGCGGTCCAGCTCAAACAGCATCGCGCGCTGTTTGTCATCCCGCACCATCGACTGAATCCATAAAAACGATGCAGTGCGGACACCGCGCGTGACCGGGGTGACACAGTGCAGGCTGCTGGCGGGATAAAGCACCAGATCACCGGCAGGCAGTTTGACGCTGTGTTGGCCATAGGTATCTTGAATCACCAGTTCACCACCTTCATAGCTGTCGGGGTCCGACAAAAACAGCGTGGCGGAGAGATCGGTACGCATCCAGCCATTCTGGCCATTGTGACGAACCGCGCCATCAACATGAAAGCCGTAGGTCTGGTCAAGTTCATAGCGATTAAACAGCGGTGTGGAGAGACTACGCGGCAACGCGGCGGCAAAAAACAGCGGGTGGTTATTCAGCGCATTCAGCACCGCGGCTTGCAGGCTGTCGTAAAGCGGTGTCCGGGTGTCAATCTGCTGATTGCGCTTAACCTGGGCCCCCTGATCCCCGACCGTAGCACGGCCATCGATCCATTCAGCCTGTTGCAGATGTTGGTTAAAGCGGGCGACCTCTTCGGGTGTCAGCACAGCAGGAACGTGGGTCATCATAGCGGTATTCTCTTATCAAAAACGTGGAACCAGCGCCCCACGTCGTTCACTCAGAAATGCAGATTGGCGGTCAGCAGAAAGGTTCTCGGCTCACCCGGATGGTAGCGATAGCCACTCTTGTTGATAGAGGCGGCATAGTGAGTATCGAACACGTTATAGACGTTGAGTTGCAGATCCAGGTTGTTGTTGACCCGATAGCCCAGTTTGGCATCCGCCACCCAGTAACTCTCGGTTGATGACGGCGTTCCTGCCGCACCGTCGGTCCCGCGATGCATACTGCCAACATAGCGTGCACCGCCGCCGACCGAAATTGCCTCGGTAGCCTGATATTGCGTCCACAGAGTGAAGGCATGCTCAGGGGTATAAGGCAGATCGGAACTGCCATCCTGGGCCACATTGCTGCCTTCACGCACTGAGGCGTGTTGCAGCGTATAACCGCCAATCACCTGCCAGTCCGGCGTGATGTTACCCATCGCCGTTAATTCATAGCCTTCAACCCGTTTAGTGCCATATTGCGAATAGGTGCCATCATCATTGGCCTGCACTTCATTCTCAATATCAGTGCGGAACAGCGCAGCATTCAGTTGCAGTCGATCATCAAACACCTGCCACTTCGAACCGATCTCAGTGGTTTTCGCCTTCTGCGGTTTGAAGTCGGTACGGTTAGCGCTGTTGCCGCTGCCGCTCTGTGCCAGCGCGAAATTGCTGCCGCCTGGCGGCTGCTGGGATACGGCGTAGTTGATGTAGAGATTGCCGTTTTCGGTCAGATGATAGAGCGCCCCGGCCTTCCAGTTCACCAGATTGCCCGACTTAGCAGTATCAATGGTGGTGACTGGTGTACCCGGCGCATTACCGGCCGGACAAGCCAGCGCACCGCGACCGCTGCCACCGCAGGCGGTTTTGCTGTCATATTCGGTGTGGTAGTTGTCGAGGCGGATACCGCCGTTCAGCTCAACGTCCTGAGTGATCTGCAGAGTATCGAAGGCATAGATGCCGGCAGTGTCGGTCTGGCCGTTGGCATTGGCACCATTACGATTCAGGCCGCCAATCGATAGGTCACTCTTGGGATGATACAGATTGACCGGCGGTGGCGTAATGCCATTAACTCCATAGTTAGTCTGGCTTTCACGGGTGAATTCAACACCTGCGCTGAGATCGTGCCCGACCGATCCGGTCTGAAATTTCGAGGTGATATTGGTCTGGTTGGTCAGGATTTTATTGCTGACGTCTTTCAGGTTGGCCAGACGCGACCAGCTCCAGCTGTTCACATCGCTGTTGGGCCGAATAACGTTAGTCGCTCCGCCCATTACCGCCGTCAGCAGGTAATCCTGCTTCACCCGCGACCAGCGCGTGGTGTTACGCAGCGTGGTATTGTCGCTCAGATCGTGTTCGAGCTTCAGCGTCAGGCTGTCGCGGGTAGAGTCGTCATAGTCTGACCGGGTACCGTAATAGTTATCGGTATCGACTTTACCTGAACTATTTAACCCCGCCGTGGCCGCATTGGGAGCCGAGTAACCCGGCAGCCCGACGGTTGGAATACCGCCATCCGGGGTATTGTGCTGCTGCACATGTTCATAGTTAAGGAACAGGCGGGTCGGCGTGTCCAGACCCAGCGCGATAGACGGTGCAATACCGTAGCGCTCATTCTTAATCGCGTCGCGCCCGGCGTCATGGGTCTTTTCACCCATCAGATTCAGCCGGAACGCGGCGTTATCGTTAATCTGCTGATTGTAATCCAGCGTACCGCGGCGCATCCACGCACTGCCTATGCTGGCTGAACCATCAAGACCGGTGTCCAGCCGCGGCTGTTTACTGATCATATTAATCGAACCGCTGGGCGCACTGCGTCCATAGTCGGTGCCCGCCGGGCCTTTAATCACTTCGACCTGCTGGGTATTAAAGGTATCACGCGTCACGCTGGCGATGTCGCGGATGCCATCGACATAAATGCTGTTTGAGGTATCGACCCCACGCATATAGACAGCGTCACCGGTGGAGGAACTGCCATTCTCACCGGCAAAAAAGGCCCCGACGCCAGGCACATTTTTCAGCGCGTCAGTCAGGTTAGTTACGCCCTGGTCTTTGATGACCTGTTCAGGCACCACGGTAATGGTGCGGGTGGTATCCACCAGCGGACGGGAAAATTTTGGATCGGCAGAGGCCGCTGGTGCATAAAGCGACGGCGTGGTCGCCTCCACCAGCATCGTCTCCTCCTGGGTCATGGACCGATCCTCTGCGGCAAGCGCCGCCCCAGCCGGAGCCATCCCCATGGCTAAACCGGTGAACAAGGTTAAAGAACTAAAACTGTTAAACGGTAACGTGCGATTTTTATCCATTTTCACAAGTAAGCATCATTATTTTTATAGGTTGTCCTGCCACGCTGGCCACAACACGCAGGTGCAAAGTAACAGCAATGTGAGCGGCAATCAGGTGGATGTTAAAATGATAAAAAGAATGATTATCATTTATGTTCGTGTTTTTACCATGCGGTTAACCGAAAGGGAATACGTTTCTTTACACAAAACGCGCAAACTGGTTGCAAATGAAACCAAATGTAAAGAGAGAGAAGTTTTAAGGCAGGAATGGGTTAAAGAAAAATACCAGCAGTGACCAGACCTGATATAGGTTGACGCTTTTCAGCCCTTAAAACGCCTCTCCATGAGAACGCGTCGGTCACCAGGCTCACGTAAGCGGTGCCGGTCTGGACCGGAAGCCAGGTGATGTTCGCCACCCACACCTGCTCCGGGCCGGAGATGAGGAGCTGCCGGGACCAGCGGCTTATCCTGAGAAAGCGGCAGACCCTGGCGACACTCAGTCCGGGTATTTTTGCCTGCGCGATAAGGAAGCCAGCTGCTTTTTTGTCAGCGAGGCGCCGAATTCGGTGTTCATGACCTTCACGACGACTTCAAAAACTGCGCTTTTATTTCGGATTGAACCAGCTGCTGCTCAGGCTCTTTGATGCGCTGTTCAGGCGTAAGGGGAAGGGATTTCGTCATGTGTCCTGCGCGGAGACCGCGCTTTTCCGTAGTCTGCCAGTCCATCCGGCCATATTTATGCAGCCATTTAAGAACTGTAGAGCACTCCTGAATACCGTAGCGCTCCTGAACCTGACGATACGTCATCTCGCCTTTTTCAACCTGCCCGACGACGGTCAGTTTAAAGGACAAAGAGTCGTCCCGCTGAGTACGTTTAACATACTGTTTCATCGCATTCTCCTTTAAACCTGTGGAGAAAGTGTCAACACTATTCAGGACGGGACACAGAAGTAAAAAAGGGGACGAATCGCTTCGTCCCCTTTTTTTATTAAACTGTTACGATCAACTGCGTACTTTGCGGTAGATAAACAGCACCACGATGGCACCAATGACTGCAACGACGAAGCTGCCGAAGTTAAACCCATCGACACGACCAAAGCCAAACAGCGTACTGATCCAGCCACCCACTACGGCACCGATAATACCCAGCACGATAGTCAGAATGAAACCGCCACCGTCTTTACCCGGCATGATCCACTTCGCCAGAATACCTGCGATTAAGCCAAAGACGATCCAGGAAATAATACCCATTTGTTGCTCCTTCCTTTTTTTGATTAAATCGTGAACGCTTGATTAATCAAGCGGTTTACCGCGGTAAGTATAGACAGGTTTTCAAAAAATGTTTACTTGCTCACAGTTATTATTGACCGGTCAGAGGCTAAAGCTTTTTTTGGCCACGCCGATAACGGAGATGAGGCAAAAAAAACAGAACAAATAAAGCACTAACCTTTTGGAGCCAGGAAGTGAAAGAAGCCGATCAGGAACAATATTTAAAACGGGGCACGCTGGCCGTGCTGGGCGTAATGAAGGACCTGCTGCGTTTACAGACCCCGCTACTGGTGAGTTTTTCCCGTGGGCAGTTTATCAGCCGCATGCTGGCTGCCGATGAAGGCCAGTTGCTGTTTGACCTCGGCAGTAACAACCTGGATAACGACTACGCCCTGAACTGCGATGACCTGAGCATTACGGCGGAAACCTATGGCGCTAAAGTTGAGTTCAGTCTCGCTTCGCTGACGCGGGTTGAGTTCGAGGGACTGCCTGCCTTCAGCGCGCCGCTGCCTGAACTGCTGTGGCAGATCCAGCGTCGCGAATTTTTCCGCGTCAATGCGCCGCTGGAACCGCAGTTCTGGTGCCACACCGAGTGGCCCGACGGCAATAAAGCGCGCCTGCGACTACAGGATTTATCGCTGGGCGGAATCGGTGTGCTGGTGGATGAAACCCTGCCTGAAGGGTTACAAACCGGCGACAGCTTCAAAAAATTTCGCGTCGAGCTGGGAGAATATGGTCATTTTGAAGTGCCGGTAAAGCTGTTGCACATTGGCGAACGCAGCGTGGTCACCCATAAAAACGAAACCCGCATTACGCCGCGACTCAGCTTTCGCTTTTCAGCCCTCGATCCGGTGCAGGAGCGACAACTGCAGCAGGTTATTTTTGCCCTTGAGCGCCTGGCGCGCGATAAATCGACCCGTTTTCAATAAGTTCTTTTGCCGGATGCGCCGCACAGTTGCGCCGCATCCAGGCTATGCTTCTTGCTTGTTTTCTTTTAAACCGGAACCCAGCAAGGAGTATCTCCCCAATGGAAAACTGGCTTTCTTCACGTCATTTTCAATCCATTCTGTTTAATCAATCTTTCTGGCTCAACAGTGCCATCGTCATCGTCGCTACCCTTGTCATTTACTGGCTGCTGCGTACCCTGATCCGGTTTATCTCTAACCGTATTGCCCGCTATAGCGAACATCGCCATATTCGCGCCACCGGTATCCTGGTGGAAATTCTGCGCAGTACCAGTCAGACCCTGCTGCTGATCTTTTCGCTGCTTATCGCGCTGAAATTTGTCGATTTACCCGCCTCGTGGCGCGTGGCGATATCGCACGGCTGGTTCCTGGCGCTGATCGTTCAGCTGGCGCTGTGGATCGACTGCGGCATACGGCTCTGGCTGCACAGCCTGCTGCGCGATCCGCTGCACGTGCGCAATCCGGTCACCACGGTGATCCTCGGTATTTTGCTGCGCGTGGTGGTGTGGATCATGATGTTCCTCGCCATTCTGTCGAATATGGGCATCAACATTACCGCGCTGGTTGCCAGTCTCGGCGTCGGGGGTATCGCCATTGCGCTGGCGATTCAGACGGTACTCAGTGATGTGTTCGCTTCACTGGCCATCGGTTTCGATAAACCGTTTGAGCACGGAGACTTCATCGTGTTTGGTGATATTGCCGGTTCGATTGAGCATATTGGCCTGAAAACCACCCGCCTGCGCAGCCTGAGCGGCGAGCAGATTGTCTGCTCAAATACCATTCTGTTGCAGCAGACGATTCATAACTACAAGCGCATGCAGCAGCGCCGCATCGTGTTTAAGTTCGGCATCAGCTATGCCACGCCATCTGAGCAGGTGCGTGAAATCAGTCCGCTGGTAAAAGAGATTATCCAGAGCGTTGAGACCACCCGCTTCGACCGTGCCCATTTCCTGGCGTTTGAAGATTCGAAGCTTACCTTTGAAGTGGTCTACTTTGTGCTGGACGCCGATTACAACAAGTACATGGATATCCAGCAGGAGATTAACCTGCAGCTGATGGCAGCGCTGGAACAGCGCAACATTCGCTTTGCCTTCCCGATCCGTCAGGTCGAGTTCAGCGGCGGTAATCTGCCGCCGGTGGATCTGGTGGCGGTGGACAATGAGGATGGCGAGGTACGCAGAATGGCGCGCTAAGCCGGTTTTCTCGCCGATGCCGGCCTTCCCGCTGCTTAACGGCAAGGCCGGCGGAGATCATCCGCGCCTGTACTCGTCCGGCCCGCGCGGTCCAACGTGGGCCAGGCGAGCCACCTCTGTCCTGCTGACGCTCTCCTCGCGAACCGGCACTGAGCTACTGATGGCGGTAACAGCTGACGCCCAGATACTGGCTGAACGCCTCCTGTAACACCTCTGCCGTGGCGGAGTGGTTCATTGCCACATGATGTTCGAAACCGTTACGGCAAATCCACGCCAGCAATGACTCCAGCTGCGGCACCTGAATCACGGCGCGACAGCCCACCGTATCCAGCGGATCCTCTACTGAAAGGCCTTCGCCGACGTAGGCCTTAATTTCGCCGCTGAAATCATCAGTCGAGAGACGGAAATAGGTCAGATCGCCGCTTTTCATCCGGCCATGCACCGCACCGCAGGTGTTCTCTTTGCCTACCGTGGTGCCAATAATGTCGGCCGTGCCCATAGTGGGCGATTCCAGACTGGCGCTGGCAAAATTGCCGCAGTGAAACAGCACGCATTTATCGCGATCGTCACCAAAGTTGTTATTCCAGTCCGCCAGCGAGGCGGGACTCAGCGAGCAGCTGGCCAGGGCATACATTGACAGCGCCCCCATGACATCCACTTCGCAGGCACTTGGCATCAGCTGTCCCGACATGACGCTCATGATCGAGCAGACGTTAATGCCGAGATTTTCCTGCAGCGAGGTCCAGCACTGAATCGCGGTGGTGTCGATATCGTTGTCACTGACCCACTCGCTGATCACCACGAACAGTTTCGCCATGGTTTGCAGTTTTTCGCCCGGAATGCCGCGCGCATCGGCGTTGGCTTCGAGAATCTCGCGCTTCTCCGCTACGCGGATATCATCATCACGCAGCCGGTTGGTACGGGTGAAAATCTCCGACAGATCGAGTGTTTCGACCGCAATCCCCATCTTCTCCAGCAGCTTTTCGCTGTAGCGCACGGTATTGAATCCGGCGGGCCGGGCACCGATGGCCCCCACCCGCACCCGCCGCATCGCATTGACTACCCGGCAGAGCTGGCTGAACCGTTGCAGATCCTGCATGAAAATCTCACTGCTCAGGGCGCAGACGTGCTGACGGGTCAGGCTAAAGGGAATGCCATATTGCCGCAGGTTGTTGCACAGCGATATTTTGCCGCAGAAGCTGTCACGGCGGGTCGCCAGCCCCATTTTGTCGAGGTTATCTTCCTCGGCCTGCACCAGTACCGGCACATTCAAACCGGCGAGGCGTAACGCCTCTGCGATCGCTTTTTCGTCACCAAAGTTAGGCAACAACACCACCACACCGTGAATGGCATCCCGGTGCTGGCGAAACAGTTCGGCGCAGATTTTGGCTTCCTGCCGGGTCTCCACCCCGCCGAGATTGGTCTGGCTCTCATCCAGCATCACCGTATTGATGTTCATTTTTTCAAACAGCGCGACCGCCTGCTGGCGCGCCTCACCCACCAGATAGCTGGGAAAGAACCCGCGGTTGCCAATAATGACGCCGAAGGTTAACTGCTGAGGTAGTTTTGACATGGCTCTGCTCCGAAAGGGTTAATGTGGCTGATAACGACAGCGAGCGACGGCGTTGATCCAGCCTTTATAGTTTTCCTGCATCCGCTGCGCATACGCCTCACGTGGCGCGATTACGTTGCCGCCCTGCAACGCCTGCATATCACTGCCCTGCTGCCACCAGCCCAGTACTTTACCCGCCAGCAGCGCGGCTCCCAGCGCCGAGACTTCGGCGGTCGGGACCCGCAGCAACGGGCGCTGCAACACATCCGCCTGCAGCTGCATCAGCCAGCTGTTTTCGGTGGCACTGCCATCAACACACAACGCTGGCAGCTGCTGGCCGCTGGCCTGTTCCATGGCAAAAAAGACGTCGGCGATCTGCCAGACAATCGACTCCAGCGCCACCCGCGCCAGTACCGCCGGGGTGGCCGCATCCGTCAGGCCGCACACCATGCCGCGTGCCTGCAAATCCCACCAGGGCGCGCCCAGCCCGGAGAGCGCCGGCACAAAATAGATGCCCTGATTATCTTCACTGGTTTGCGCCAGCGCGGTGAGCTGACGCGGGTCCTGAACCCCCAGCATGCTGCCGAGCCACGCCGCGCCGGAAC
This sequence comes from Pantoea brenneri, assembly GCF_038594305.1. Lineage (NCBI taxonomy): Bacteria > Pseudomonadati > Pseudomonadota > Gammaproteobacteria > Enterobacterales > Erwiniaceae > Pantoea > Pantoea brenneri. Next base: position 1,471,582 of record NZ_JBCGBG010000001.1, read on the forward strand.
CGGTGTGGGTGATGTTGCCTTCGAACGCAAAACGCAGGGTGCCGTCATGCCAGGCCACCGTGGTGCTGAGGCCGTTTTCGGTCAGCAGCGGCGTCGCCATTGACATCATCAGCGACGATCCGGTGCCGTAAGTGGCTTTTACCACTTCCGCTGTGCCACGCCGTTGTGCCTGCAGCGCGGCGTGGGAGTCGCCGATGCGTGCCAGAATCGGCGTGCCCGGCGCTAAGCCCGCAATATCATTCACCGCGACCACGCCCTGTTCGCTGGCGGAGGCGACAATACGCGGCAGCGCGGCGCGCGGCAGCCGGAACAGCGTCAGCAACTCATCGTCCCAGTCGTTAAGATGCAGGCTGTAGAGCTGGGTCCGCGAAGCATTGGCATGATCGGTAATAAAGGTCTCGCCCGCGCTGAGCTGCCAGCTAAGCCAGCTGTCCACGGTGCCAATACAGAGCTCACCCGCTTCGGCACGCGCCACGCCGTCAGGGATAGCCGCCAGCATGCCGGTCAGCTTGGCAGCCGGGAACATCGGGTCGACCGCCAGCCCGGTCAGGCCGGTGATACGGGGCGCTTTACCCGCCTGATGTAAATCCCGGCAGAACGGCTCGGAGCGCCGATCCTGCCAGCTCACCAGCGGCGTCAATGGCTGACCGTCGTGGCGCTGCCAGATCAGCACCGACTCACGCTGATTACTGATCGCCACCGCCGCCACGCTGGCCCCGCCACACGACGCCAGGCACTGCGCGATCGCCTGCTTTACTGCCTGCCAGATCGCCAGCGGATCCTGCTCCGCCAGCCCCGGTTGCGGATGCGCCAGCGTTAACGCCTGGCTACCGCGCGCCACTACGCTGCCAGAACGATCAACCGCAATCGCTTTGGCATTGGTGGTGCCTTCATCAATCGCCAGGATCAGGGGTCCCACCATCGTTACGCTCCTGCGCAGATACGCGCTGCACTGTTAACCACGCTGCTGGCATCAATGCCATGGTGGGCTCGGGTTGAGGCGCGATCGCCGGCAATGGCATATTCGCCATCCGGAATACCGAGCCGCAGCAGCGGAATCGCACAGCCGCCTTCCGCCAGCACCTCAGCCACCAGGCTGCCGACACCGCCATTGACGTTATGCTCTTCAACGCTGATTACCGCTGGGTAGTGATTTAACAGGTTGCGCAGCTGTTGGGTATCACAGGGTCGAATCGATGGAACCGCGATCACACCGGCTGAAATCCCCTGCTCAGCCAGTTGCTCAGCCGCGTGAACCACCTCGTGAACCGTGGAGCCCATCGCCACCAGCGCAATGTCATGACCTTCGCGCAATACGTCGATCTGCCCCGGCCTGAACTGGTAGCTTTCATCGTGCAACTGCGGCAGATCTTTGCCATCCAGACGGATATAGACCGGCCCGACGTGCGCCAGCGCATAGTCGATAATCTGGCGGCACTCCAGCGGACAGGAGGGCGCGTAGATCTCAATATTGCCGAAGCCGCGCATCACCGCGATGTCGTCGATACTGTGATGGGTACTGGCGAGCGGGCCATAGCTGGCACCGGCATTCAGGCCGAACAGTTTGACGTTGGTGTTGTTGTAGCAGACGTCGACTTTCACCTGCTCATTGGCCCGCGACACCAGAAACGGTGCGGCATTGCAGGTGACAGCAATTTTACCGCCCAGCGCCAGGCCTGCCGCAGTGCCGACCAGCGTCTGCTCAGCAATGCCGACGTTGATTAAACGATCGGGGAATGCCTTGATAAACGGCGCAATTTTGGCGGTTGAGGTCGAATCCGCCACCACCGGGACCAGATCCACGCCGCGATTCACCGCGTCGATAAAGGCCGTTACCATTACACTGGCTAAATGTTGTGCATTACTCATCTTTTAACTCCTCCAGCGCCTGCTCAATTTCCGCCCCTTTTGGTACCCGGTGATGCCACTCGGCTTTGCTCTGGATAAAGGAGACGCCAAATCCCTTCTCGGTATGCGCCACAATCACCTGCGGTTTGCCGTTCTGCGGCAGGCTTTCGATGGTTTCAACCACCGCCGCCATGTCATTGCCGTTGCACTCGGTGACTTCCAGTCCAAAAGCACGCCATTTTTCCGGCAGCGGATCGGTGTTCATGATCTCGCGGGTCGCGCCCGCCAGTTGCAGCTTGTTCTTGTCATTGATGATGATCAGGTTGTCGAGACCGTAATGGGCCGCCACCAGCGCCGCCTCCCAGTTACTGCCTTCCGCCAGCTCACCGTCGCCGGTGACTACAAAAATGCGGCGCGTGCTGCGGTCTTTCTTCGCCGCAATGGCAATCCCGACCGCCACCGGCAGCCCGTGTCCCAGTGCGCCGGTATTCAGTTCAACTCCAGGGGTTTTTTGCCGTACCGGATGCCCGGGCAAATGGGAATCCGCATGCTGATAGGTGGCGAGCCAGTCGGTCGGGAAGTAGCCCGCCTCCGCCAGCACGCAGTAGTAACCGCCGACCGCGTGCCCTTTTGACTGGATGTAGATGTCACGCTGCGGGTCATCGGTGCGATCCGGCGCGCAGTTGAGAATGCGGAAATAGAGCGCCGTGAGCATCTCTACCTGCGACAGATCGGCTCCGGTATGTCCCCCTGCCGGACTGCCCGCGTTAAGCTGGATAATACGACGACGGATCGCCCGCGCTCTGCGCTTCAGATCGTCTACCGGAAGAGTGAAAGGATTCATACGCTACCTCTGAATTTTAAATCGTTTATGAATAAATATTCACAAGGGTTAAAAAAAATGGCGTGCAAAGCGGCCGGCAAAACAGGCCTGCTTTATGGCTGCTGGCTGTTGTGGCGGCGGATGGACACGGAATATCGGATTCACCTGCGGGTTATCCGCTGATCGCCGGCTCAGTAAGCAGACAGAACGATTAAGGTTTGAGTGGCGCGCCCTCCTCTATCAGTGCTTTTTGCGCGACCACGGCCGCTTTTTGCTGCATCCGGCTTTGGGTCTGATCGATGATCACCGCAATGATGATCACGATGCCTTTAATCACCATCTGCCAGAACTCACTGACGCCCATCATGATCAATCCGTCCGCCAGGAAGCCAATCACAAACGCCCCAATCAGCGTGCCGACAATGGTGCCGCGCCCGCCCGCCAGCGAAGTGCCGCCCAGCACCACCGCGGCAATGGCGTTCATCTCGAATGCAGTACCGTTGGCCGGGTGGCTGGCAACCAGCTGCGATGAGACCACAATGCCGGCAATCGCCGCGCAGAAGCCGGAAAGCGTATAGACCAGTATTTTGACCTGACGGGTTTTCACCCCCGATAGCTCGGCGGCGCGTTCGTTATCACCGATGGCGTAAACCTGGCGTCCAAACGGCAGGCGGCGCGCGACATAAGCAATCACCAGCGCCAGCAGCACCATCATCCAGATGGCGTAGGGCAAGCCAAGAAAATGACCGGCACCAATCTGATCGAAACCGGTGTTGCCGAGCAGCGGATTACCCTGCAGGCCGGGAAAAGTTTCTCCGCCCGAGGTCAGCATTGCCGCGCCGCGCAGGATATACATGGTGCCGAGGGTGCAGATAAACGGCGCAACGTTATAGCGGGTGATAATCCAGCCGTTGCCAGCACCGATCAGCGCGCCGACCAGCAGAACAAACGGCACAATCAGCCAGACGCTGGGGAAGATCGCAATGCCGAACATCGGTAACACAATGCCTTTGGTGATCAGCCAGCCGGCGATCATGCCGCACAGCCCCAGCGTGGCACCAATCGACAGGTCAATGCCGGCGGTGATAATGACGAAGGTGATGCCGAGCGCCAGAAAAGCGTTGATGGCAATGTGTTTCACCATAATCACCAGGCTGCCGACCGCCAGAAAATCCGGCACGGTAATAGCAAAGAACCCGACGATCAGAATCAGCGCAATAAAGGTGCGCAGCTTCAGTAACAGCAGCAAAAAATTTTCACGCGAGTTAAACGCTTTAGCGGGAAGTGTGGCCAGCGCCACGCTGTTATTGCTTTTCATGCTCAGAACCCCTGCGCACTTGCTTTTACCAGCGCTGCCTCTTCCGCCTGCTCACGCGGAAGATCAGCCGTAAGTTTGCCGCCCGACATCACCAGGATGCGGTCGGCAACCGCCATGATCTCTTTCAGATCGGAAGTGGAAAACAGCACCGCAATGCCCTGCTGCGACAGCGCCACCATCATGCGAAACACTTCCGCTTTTGCCCCGACATCAATGCCGCGACTCGGTTCATCCAGCAGCAGCAGGCGCGGATTGGTCAGCAACGCGCGGCCAATCACCACCTTTTGCTGGTTGCCTCCACTCAGGGCGCTGATTGCCACCTCCGGCGAGGAGATCTTAATCGCCAGATTGCCCACCGTCTGACTCACCGCCTGCTGCTCCTGCTGATCAGCAATGGCAAACCGGTGCGACAGCCGCCGCCACAGGCTGGCGATAGTGAGGTTACTCGCCACCGAGGAAACCGGAAAAATCCCTGACCGCTTACGGTCTTCCGGCACCAGACTCATGCCCATCCGGATGCGATCCGCAGTCGGCAGGCGGGTTGGCAGCGGTTTGCTGTCGAGCCACAGCTTGCCCAGGTAGTTGCGCTGGCTGCCCAGCAGGCACTCAAACAGCTCGGTACGGCCGGCCCCCATCAGGCCATAGATGCCGACAATTTCACCGGCCCGCACCTGGAAGCTGACATCATCGACCAGCGTATTGCCGTTCGGGCTGACGCAGGTGATGTGTTGCGCTTCCAGCATCGGGGCCCCGAACTGGCGTGATTCCGGCAGAAAAGTGGTGACCGGCTCGCTGCCCAGCATTTCCCGCACAATCCACGGCACGTCGATGCTGCTGACCGGCGCTTCGGCCTGGAAACGGCCATCGCGCAGGATGGTGATGACATCGCCAATCGCCATCAACTCCTCCAGCCGGTGCGAGATGTAGATGATTGAAACCCCTTGCTGCGTCAGATCGCGAATCACCCGGAACAGGATCTCCACTTCGGTTTTGCTCAGCGCCGAAGTCGGTTCATCGAGGATCAGAATGTCCGCATCTTCGGCCAGCGCTTTGGCGATCTCTACCAGCTGCTGCTGACCGACTTTCAGGTTACCGACCCGTTCATTGGGCGAAATCGGCTGGTCGAGACGCGCCATCAGCGCCGCGGTGCGACGTGCCTGCTCCGCCTCATTAATCGGCGCTAAGCCACGCTGCAGTTCGCGTCCCAGAAACAGATTTTCCGCCACCGTCAGGTTCTCAAACAGATTGAGTTCCTGATGCACCATACCGATGCCGTGCCGTGCGGCGTCGCGGGTGCTGCTGAGCGTCAGCGGCGCGCCGTTGAGAAACAGCGCACCGGCGGTGGGTTGCTGCACGCCGGCAAGAATTTTCATCAGGGTCGATTTACCGGCACCGTTTTCACCAATGATGACGTTAACTTTGCCACGCCATACCCGGTAGTCGACGCGATCCAGCGCCAGCGTGCCGGGAAACAGCATTGAAATCTGCTCAGCCCGCAGAATGATCTCATCGTCCATCAGGGCGTCCCCCGCTTCAGTTCGACTGCCACCACCTCATCAACGCTGCCGTGTCCGATGCTCACCGCCAGCAGCGCCTGTACCGGCTGGTTGACCCAGCTGGCGTCCAGCGTCGGCAGCTGCTTCACCGCATGGCGATTAAGCGCCCGGGTCAGCTGGGCGTACTGCACCTGATTGGTAAACTCTTCAAAACGAAAACCGGCGGCATCGCGGATTGCATTACTGCGCAGCACCGGCCCGACGCTGACTTCAACCGGTTTGCCGTTCAGTATCAGGGTCAGGATACGCTCACGCGGATTGCTGTCATTCAGTGCGCTGACGGTGCCGCTGGCCCGGACAAACACGCTTTCACGGCCGCCCGCCTTCACCGTCTGACTTTTGGTTTGCATATCAGCCCAGCTCAGCGCATGGCTGTTGGCGGTGTCCATCACCCGTGATTGCCAGCTTTCCTCCGCGATTTGCTGCGGCGTCTGGGTCGCATAACCCGGTTTCGCCTGCGGATCTTTCGGCAGAATCGGCTGACCGTTTGCATCCAGATCCACCACGGTACAGGCGCTGAGCAGCGCCATCCCGGTTAATACCGCCAGTATCCGTTTCATGATTATTTCGCCAGGTTGAAGTTTTTCAGTCTGGCGGCGTTGCTGTCGTCAATCAGCACGCAGTCCATCAGCTGCTTCTCCTCTTTCTGCGCTTTGCCATTTTTCAGGTAGTAGTCGGCCTGACTGACCGCCATCTGCGCCTGATCCCAGCCCGGTTGCAGCACCGTGGCTTTGATATTGCCTTTATTGATAATCGAGTCGCGGGTGTAGTCGCTGCCGTCAAAGCCCACCACGATTACCGCGGTTTTGCCGGCGGCTTTCAGCGCGGCTTCAGCTCCCAGCGCCATGGTGTCGTTGCCGGAGATCACCCCGACGATATTGGGGTGCTTCTGCAGAATGGTTTCCATCCGGCTGAAGGCTTCAGTCTGGCTCCAGTTGGCGCTCTGCTGAGCCACCATTTTCATCTCGCTGTAATCATCCAGCACGTCGTGGTAACCCTGCGAACGCACGCCAGCGTTGGTGTCGGACTCTTTGCCGAGCAGTTCAACGTAGTCCCCTTTACCGCCCAGCAATTTGGCAAATTTCTCAGCCCCCAGCTGCGCGCCCTGATAGTTATTCGAGACGATCTGCGCCACCGCAATGCCGGTTTTATTGATCTCCCGGTCGATCAGGAAGGTCGGGATACCGGCATCTTTGGCTTTTTGCACCGGCCCGACCGTGGCATCGGCACCGGCGTTATCCAGAATGATCGCTTTGGCTTTGCGGGCGATCGCCGTTTCAATCAGCTGGTTTTGTTTGTTGACGTCATCATCATGCGAGGCCACCAGCGTGGTGTATCCCAGCTCTTTGGCTTTGGCTAACGCGCCTTCCGCCTCCGCTTTAAAGAAGGGGTTGTCGTGTGACGGGGTGATAATCGCCAGCAGCCCGGTTTGCGCTGCCAGCACCGAGGATGAAAAAGCGATGATTGAAGCCAGCAGGGTCAGTTTGATCAGAGGACGAGTCATTATTTTTCTCCGCTTGAATATATATTCACACGCGATTTTATATGCATAATGACTATGCACCGGCGGCGACACGCCGTCCAATGCGCGATCACTAAAAAGCGAAAACGATCACAAATTAACCTGCGTTGTGATTTTGGCGATCCTGGTTAACAATACCGGGCAGAATCAGAGAGGGAAAAACCGATGGCAAAACAGGATGAACAGCGACTGATGGTGAAGATTGCCACCCTTTACTACGTTGAAGGGCTCAAGCAGTCAGAGATTGCGCAGTCACTGAAGTTATCGCAGTCGTTTGTCTCACGCATTCTTAATCGCAGCGTCAAAGAGGGCGTGGTTAAGATCAGCGTGGTTCCGCCAGCCAATGTTTTTCCTGAACTGGAGAAAGCGATTGAGCAGACCTACGGCCTGCCGCAGGCGATCGTGGTGGATGTGCCGGATCAGGCCTCGACCTTACAGATTAAGCAGGCGATTGGATCGGCGGCGGCGCACTATCTTGAGACTCGCCTGCGGGATGATGAACTGATTGGCATTTCATCGTGGAGCGGCACCATCCGGGCGATGGTCGATGCGCTGCATCCGCTGAACAGCTCCTGCAAAGGGGTGATCCAGCTGCTGGGTGGGGTCGGCGCGAACGGCAATGTGCAGGCGACTATTCTGACGCAAAACCTGGCGGCGTTGCTCAACTGCCCGGCCTGGCTGCTGCCCTCGCAGTCGATTGAACGATCGGTCAGCGATCGCCAGCGGCTGTCGGCCAATGCTGAAGTGGCGGAGGTGTTGGGTAAATTTGATCAGGTCGATCTGGCCATCGTCGGGATTGGCGATCTCGAGCCGTCGGCGCTGCTGCGCAATTCCGGCAACTATTACGATGGCGAGATGCTCCGGACCCTGGCAGCGCGCGGCGCGGTCGGCGATATCTGTCTGCACTATTTCGACGCCAGTGGGCAGCCGGTATTGCAGGCTGAAGAAGATCCAGTCATCGGTATGGAACTGGCGCAGGTGAAGCGGTGTCCGCAGGTGGTGGCGCTGGCGGGTGGAACAGAGAAAGCCCAGGCGATCCGGGGCGCGCTGCGCGGCGGTTATATCAATGTGCTGATTGTCGATTATCCGACGGCGCGGCAGCTGCTGGCCTGCTGACGCGGCTAAGCAGCGTGTCGCCCGGCGGGTCCATCAGTGAACTCCGCCGGACGGATCATCAGATGGTGCGATAAGCGGTGGTCACTTTCCACAGATAGCGCGGTGCCTGAGCCGCCGGATGTTTATTCTGCACATGCTGATAAAACTCGTCCGGCGACATCGCATTAATCATCGCAATCGCCCGATCGCGGTCGCGCGAGAAGGTGCGCAGCAGTGCGCCAGCGCCGTTGGCATAAGAGACGATGGTGGCATAACGCAGCGTCAGCGGATCGCGGATGCCCGACAGGGCGGAGTCCTGCAGGATGCGGATATAGGCGGTGCCGATATCGATATTCTTCGCCGGATCGCGCAGCTCAGCGTTGGAAGGCTGTCCGCGGCGTCCGAGCGTTCGGTAGACTTCGCGACCCGCAGTAGAGGCTTTGATTTGCATCAGCCCGACGGCATTAGAGCGGCTGACCACACCCGGATTCCCACCCGACTCGACACTAATAATGGCGCTGATCAGCTTCTCATCAACACCATAATGATTGGCGGCATCTTCGGTAAACATCGACCAGGCATCATTGACGCTGGAGGGCGGTGCCTGGGTTAACGGCGTATTCCGCTGTTTAACAGCATGATGCGACGGCTCGCTGGCACAGCCGGTCAGGAATAACGCTGACAGGATAAGGTGTCGGAATTTCAGCAATTTTTCATCTCGTTGCAGAAGTGGCGAATGCTATCATACCCAGACAGACTCAGAGCAAAATTACCGTTTATCCTAAATGCAGTAATTCGCTTTCCGTACCGTGACTTCAGCGGCGCTTTTCGTCATCATCGGCCTGAGTCAGGTGCGCTAACAGCAGGAAAGTATGATGATTTCACGTTCAATCCGTCTTATCTCCCCGTCCGGTTACTGTCACAATCAGCCTGCAGCCCTGCTTGGCGTTGAACGGCTGCGCGCGGCGGGCCATCAGGTTGATAACCAGCAGGTGATTACCCGCCGTTTCCAGCGCTTTGCCGGCACTGACGCCGAGCGGCTGGCGGATATCAACCAGCTGGCTACGCTCAGCACCCTGCCCGATGTGGTGCTGGCGGTGCGCGGCGGCTACGGTGCCAGCCGGTTACTGGACGCGATCGATTACGTGGGACTGCAGCGTCGCCTGCTGAATCAGCCACTGGCGCTGAGCGGCCACAGCGATTTCACGGCGATCCAGCTCGCCCTGCTGGCGCAGGTAGGCTTGATCAGTTTCAGCGCGCCGATGCTGGCCGGCAATTTTGGCGCAACGACTTTATCTGAATTTACCCTGCAGCACTTCTGGCAGGCGCTGACATCACCTACAGTCAACGTAGACTGGCAGAGCGAATCGCCGGATCAGGGCGAATGGCAGGGTACGCTGTGGGGCGGTAACCTGGCGATGATCTGTTCGCTGATCGGTACGCCGTGGATGCCACAGGTCGAAAACGGCATTCTGGTGATCGAGGATGTGAATGAGCACCCGTTCCGCATTGAACGGATGCTGATTCAGCTGCAACAGAGCGGTATTCTGGCCCGCCAGCGCGCCATCGTCACCGGCAGCTTTACCAGTACCGGCCTGTCAGAATATGACAACGGATTTGATTTCAGCACCGTCTGGCAACGGCTGCGCGACACCTGCGGCTTGCCGGTGATCAGCGAGTTAGCGTTTGGCCATGCGGCTGACACCGTAACCCTGCCTTTAGGGGCCAGTGCCAGCTTACAGGTCAGTCAGGGGCACGCCCATTTGCAAGCGACCGGGCATCCCGTCCTGCGCGGATAAAAAACGTTTCAGGAGATCGACATTGAAGCCGTTGTATGACGATTTGTGGATCTCAACCCCGGAATTTCCGGTGGAAGATACCGTTAACGACCTGATGATGCATGGGTTTATGCTGCGTCACCCGCGCGGTAATCTGCTGATTGGCCGGGTGGAAAATCCGCTCGATCATGAAGTGATCGCCGATACCGGCGGAGTAATCCGCCACTATCTGACGCACTGGCATGAGTCTGCACCGGGTGCCGCGCTGATTCAGCAACGTTTCAGCAGTGCGCTTTACTGTCACAGCCGCTCGCTGGGTCCGATCAGCCGTTTCGTGGAGCCTGACGATACGTTTTCGCAGCAGGAGACCCATTTCGGCAATTTCCAGCTGCTGCCCACGCCGGGCCATACGCCGGGCAGCAGCAGCTTCCTTTATCATTCGCCACTCGGCCTGACCTATCTGTTTGTCGGCGATACGGTGACGCGGGCGCATGACCGGTGGGTTACCGTGCTGGTGCCGGACAGCAATCCGGCGGAGCTGAGCCAGACGCTGGAGTTTTACCGCACGCTGCGACCCGATGTGGTGCTGATGAGCACCACCCGTGGTCATCTGTCGTGGAAAAAAGTGACGCTGCAAAGCTGGCTGGCTGCGATTGATGAAGCAGAACAGCAGCCGCTGGATTTGCGCCAGCAGCCGCTGTTCTGATCACAAAGCTTTGGTCAGATAATGCCGCTGATGCTGGCGGGGATAGTGGTCAAGGCTGAAACGCAGGGTGAAGCCGAGCTTTTCATAGAAAGGACGAGCCTGAAAACTGGCGGTATCGACCTGAGCGAAACGGCAACCGCGCTGGCGCGCTTCCTGCTCTGCCGCCCTGATTAACCGGCTACCGACGCCCTGCCCGCGCAACGTATCACTCACCCACAGCATGTCGATTCGCAGCCAGTTGCCGGCGGTTGAGCCGGTCAGCCCCGCCTGCTTCCTGCCCTGCTCATCGCAGATAAACACCCCAATCGATTTGATCTCATCAACATTAATAAATTTGCTGTTGAACGCATTCAGCCCCAGACGGACTTCATCCAGATCCTGCGGTGTTACCTTATCGGTGATACTGAGTTGCATAGCGGCTCCTGTGACGAGGGATTAAGAGTTGGGCTGCTGACGATCATCGTAGCGCTCCAGGGTCAACGCATCGACATCACGTTTTTCGCTGCGGCTACAGGGCACCAGCTTATCGCTGTCGCGGTAAACAAAGAAGGTCGCCTGAGTGCGCTGGTTAACGATTAACTGGTCGCCGTTACGAAAGCGGGTTATCGCCACCTTATCGCCAGCCTGTAACTGGGTGCGCTGCTGGCCGGCAGCAATCTGGAAGTGTCGCTGCGGCCACATTAAGGTGGTTAAGCCGTACTCAGCGCGTGAGATGGTCATGGTCGGACGGCCAGGACAGGTAATCTGAAACTCGCTCTCGCTCCAGGCGGGGGCGATATAACAGGCCAGCAGGCCGAGGGTCATCAGTGCTGTCTTCATCTGATCTCTCCGCTGAATGGATGATTTTATTAGCAATTTTTTAGCTTAACACATCACAGGTGAGAGAAAATGTCATGCGGCGGGTAAAATAAGACCAGTGAAAGGTAGAATCGGGCGGAGGAGAATCTGAAAAGTTGAGCGTTTTTAAAGTAATCAGGCCAGCGTCCGGATCGGTTACGCTGGCCTGTCTGCCGTTATGCTGACGAGACCTCTGCAGCCACTAACATCAGGGCCAGTCCCGCATTTTCGCCGTCATATGCCTGCATGGCGGCGCGAATATCCGCTGCACAACTGACCACCTGATGCTTTTTATCGCTCTCAAGTTGCTCAATCGCGTGACGAATAATCATTAGATGTGCTTCTTCTTCGTTCATCATTTATCCCTGGTTTTGCCTAAGTGGTGCGCAAAGAAGCCAAGAATAACGTTAATTAATTAGCAAAGTCACCCTTTTACATTCCTGTTGCTTACCGATTAAACAAATTGCAAATGGGAAGCGGTGTTGAAACTGCTATGATCAAGCTATTAGTGACGCAACAAGATAGAATCAGCGCCACGAGATTCCCAGGGACTGAAGCAGGTAGAGGATCATGTTGCGACTCAGCATTTTCATATTCATCATACTGATGACTGGATGTTCATCTGGCCCGAAAGGCATTGAATGTCCCGGCGAAGTATCGACGATTTATGGCCAATCAATGGGACAAACGCAGGGTGTCATCTTTGACCTGGTGAGTTCGTTCAGCGTCAGCCGCGATGATGTCAGGGTAGACAGCGGGCCGCTGCAGTCGCTTGATCGTTTCAGGTATGTCCCTTCCGCCGTCACGCGCGAAGGTTACTATGCCCAGCGCCTGTCCGATAAACAGTTCCGCCTGATCAATCCGTATCAGAACACCCAGATTACCTGGACATGTCCATAAGGGGTGAAACCTGCTGCCAGATGGTTTATTGTCACGAAACGTCAAGCAGCAGGTCTCTTTCCCATGGAAAAGCGTCTGGATAACAACGGTTACATCGATTTCCCCTTCCCCGCCACCCGCAATGCCGATGGCTCGGTTAATCCGTGTGGTTTCGATCTTACGCTGGAAACCGGCCGGCTGGAGGAGATCGCGGTGCTGGCTCATTCGGTCAATCTGCGTCGGCTGGTGGAAGAGATTAATTTGCAGGATGGACTGTTTATGACGCTGGCCTGCGACTGGCAGCAGCAGACCAATGCGGTATGTGGCTTTGTTGACGTGGCGTTTCGCCCCGATCTGCCGCATCACGGCCATGATGAGGCGCTGGAACTTGAAGCCCGCTTTAATCTCTATCTGGCCGAGCAGGAGAAGCAACATCAGATGCCGCCCGGCACGCTGGTAAATTATGCCCGCTCGGTGCTCGACTGGAGCTGGTCACCGCTGCGTCAGCGGCAGCGCGAATATGAAAAAATCACCATTCAGTTCTATTGCCCGCAGGCTGATGACGCCGAATGGTGTTTCGACCATCTGCGCCATTTCCTGGTGAGCTGGTATCCGGCTTGCGTGGCGTCCCGTTAATCCCGCTTTCCCCTGCTACCGGAGCCGCTATGCGCCCTTTTGCGCTGCCTGTTGTAACGCTGATCTGTTCACTGTTGTTCACTGGCGCGGCCGCGGCCGAGGCGTGTCAGCAAATCCGGGCCGGCCTTGATATCGGCTCCGGCAGCACCAAAATCGCCGTCGCCCGGGTGGATGTCTGTCAGCATCGCATCGAGAAAATGCTGTATCAGGATCAGCGCGCCGTGCCGTACAACGACGCGCTGTCGGCGGCCAGCGATAACCGGCTGAGTCCGGCGATTATCCATCAGGGTGAAGTGGCGCTGCGGCAGCTAGTGAACAATGCGCAACGTTATCACCCGCAGCGCATCAGCGGCGTGGCAACGGCGGTATTTCGTCGCGCCAGCAATGGTCCGGCGGTGGTGGCCGCGCTGGCCAGCCAGACCCGCACCCAACTGACTGTCATCTCACAGCAGCAGGAAGCAAAGCTCGGTTTTCTCTCGGCGAAAGCGGCGCTTAACGATCCGACACTCCGCGATGATCAGCTGCTGGTGTGGGATATTGGCGGTGGTTCGATGCAGATGACCGCCTGGCGACAGCAGCAGGGCCAGCCGGTCGCCGATATTTATCAGGGTAAGCTCGCCTCGGTGACGCTGAAGAATTTCATCCTGACGGTGCTGAAAAACACCCCGGACGCCGCGTCGCCAAACCCGATTAGTTCGTGGCGGCAATCGGTGCTGCGCTTTGTCGGGTTGTTTGCCCGTAACGATGTCAGCCCCGAAATCATGCAGGATGTGGCCCGCCGCCGGGTGATTGGCATTGGTGGCGTGCACGGTTTTTCTATCCGTAATCAGTTAGCAGGCAAACCTCAGCATTACAGTCTGGCCACCTTAAGCGCGCTGGCGAAACAGCAGGTCTGGAAAGGCGACAGCGAACTGACCGGCGATTATCGGGCAACCGACGTCAGTAATCTGTTGCTGGTTGAAGGCTACATGCGGGCGCTGAAGATAGACGAGGTAACCATAGTCAATGCCAGTCTGATTCAGGGTGTGCTGTTGCAGTAGCGGAGTGGCAAGATAAACCGGCCTCAGTGCCGGTTTTACGCTTCCGGTCTGGCGCAGAAAGCTCAGGGTTTGATCAAACGGATAGCGTGTTCCAGCATCTTTTGCTCGTCCCGTTCGCTATGGGCGCGGTGCTGGCGGGTGCGTTTCAGCACGTCATAGATATCATCGCGTTTGGTTTCATGGCCACACTCCACCAGCATAATGACCGCGTCGCCTATCACCCGGCACACTTCGTCATAGTCGTCTTCTTTGAGTACATCACGTTTCATCGCCTCTCCTCCCATTACGCTTATCATCGACCCGGTTTTACAAAGGCTAGACAGGAAACGCTTAGCCTGCAAACAGAACGCCATTCACAGCCAGAAACGATTTTTACCGCTTCATTTACCGCTTAACGGCGCAGAGTTCGCCATCTTTGCTACGCTTGGAGAGTCTCACTAAAACCAAGGAGCACTAAATGTCAGGAAAAATCGAAGATAAAGTTAAAGAAGCCGCTGGCGCAGTTCAGGAACAATTTGGCGCAGCAACCGGTTCATCTGAACATCAGGCGAAAGGCGCGGCCCGTCGTTATACCAACCAGGCCAGTTATGCCGCGCGTGATGCAGCGGATTGCATCAAGGATCAGGTTCAGTCCAATCCTTTTGCCGGTCTGGCTGTTGCCGCGGGCGTGGGCGTATTCATCGGCTTCCTGCTGGGCCGCAAGTAATTCGGCAGAATACGTGACAGAACGGAAGCCGCTGGCTTCCGTTTTTTTTTGGCTGTCGCGTCCCGCCCGGTGCTGAGAAATCTCTGAAAAATCAGATCCCTTCAGGCTGAATGTTATTTTTCAACCAGGCTTAGTCAGGTACGTGCTTACAGATTCTTTTTACTTTTCTGAATAAATAAAAGGTGGTCACATGAAAGCATTCCCTGCCCTGTTGCTGGTTGCAGCAACCCTGACGTCACTGGCAGGCTGTTCACACCAGAGCAGCGCGATTAAAGAAGATGGCCGTCCTCATGCGCCAAGCGGTCAGTCTTCACCAGGCGGTACGCTGGGTTCAGGCCCGGTCGGTCAGCCTCAGTCATAACACGCTCCCCCGGCACCGTTGCCGGGGGCTGTTTCATCTTTCCGGCAGATAGTTAAGCGGGCAGTCATATAAATAGCATCCGGGCTAATAATTACCCGGCTATTAATCACTGATAAAAGAAATTTATTTCTATTGCAGCGCGCTGATTGCAGAATAATCCTACTTATTTTGCACCTGATACATTCATCTTAAATATTTATTGTAAAGATCCCGCTCTTAAACAGTAAAATAACTGTTCATAACTTCAACGCTTGCTCTACAGCCTCTAAAAACAAACGCTGGCAATGAACTTTCCCCAGTATCTTATTATCTAATTCTTCATACTGCTTTCTGTTCAATAAAATTAATACGTTTAAGAGAATCCAGACGTGAAGAAAAAAAAGATTTATCTGATAGACCGGTTGTTAACGCTTTATTCCCGATTCTCCAGCCGGAAAAAGCCCCACAGCCTGCAGGGTCTGACACCAGAGACGGTGGTTATCTACTCCACCACCGCGCTGGGAGATTTCCTGATGAATACGCCGGCAATCTGGAGCCTGAAAAACCGTTTTCCCACCAGTAAATTTATTCTGGTCTCCAGTAAGAAAAATAAAGATTTAGTCACCCGCTATCACTGGTTTGACGATATCTATATCTGGGATAATAAACTGCTGAATTTTTTACCCTTGCTATTCAAGCTGCGACGTAAAAAACCCGACCTGTCCGTGATATTACACGCCCATTTTCCATACGATATTTTGAGTTCGGTTATCACCGGCAGCCAGACAATAATTCGCGATCACTATGGCAGCGAATCCACGCTATTAAATAAACACCTTGACCATTACTCGGGTTATTTCGACGATCACACCATTAAGCGCAAATTAAAATTAGTAGAATCGCTGGGTGCCGAAACCCACCAGACGGAGATGCATTTGCCGGGGCTGGACAGCCCGGCCGCTGCACCCTGTGCCCATCGGCGGATTGGGTTTCAGCTGGGCGCGTCGAAAGATATCCGGCGCTGGCCGCTGGCGCATTTTAGCCAGCTGGCCACGGACTTGCTGGAGAGCTGGCCTGACTGTGAAATCATTGTCACCGGCACCGCAGCAGAGCAGCCGCTTGAGCAGCAATTTATCGACAGCCTGCCGCTGCAATACCGTAAAAACGTCACGCCAATGGCGGGTAAAACCAATCTCAGCGGACTGATTACGCTGATCCGCAGCCTGGATTTGCTGGTCACCGGTGATACCGGCCCGCTGCACATCGCTGTCGCGGCACAGGTTCCCACCGTCAGCCTGTTCTCCACCGCCAACCCGCGTTATACCGGTCCGTGTCAGGACAGCGATCGCCATATCGTTATCCATCGTCCGGAACGCCACGCCTCACAACATCCGATGGCCTCAATCAAGGCTGAGGAAGTCCATCAGGCCGTGACCCAGCTGGTGGGATAATGGAGACGTCCCGCAAGCCCTGTTCGCCACAAGCAGTGATCGATTTGATTGAGTACCATAATCAGCCAACGGTGTTTGGCCGGTTCAGGAAAATTGATCGTCACGACTTCCACCTGCAGCAGTTGCCGCTGAGTGAGGTGGAATTCGCGATACTGATGAGTGATTTTTTTATTACCTTTGACGTCTGTTCAAAACGCTACGATGAGACCCGCTATTTTCCGGCGTCACCTTCCGCGCTGTTGGTGCTGGCAGGGCGGTTGGGGTTCAGTGCAGGCTTACCCTACCGTCCACTGACGGTAGCATTACTGTGTGAGGCGGCCAGCCTGGGCCGCTGGCCTGAGGGGAATGACTGAATAACGGTGTTCGCAAACGCGTCGTATACCTCGCGGCTGCTGAGCGAGGTCACGTCACGCGATGCCGGTTGCAGTACCTGATGCTTCACCTGCCACGGATGCCAGCAGGCCGGATCGCTGTCGCCAAACATCGCCACAACCGGCAGACCAAGCGCCGCCCCGATATGCATCGCCCCGCCATCACTGGTGACCAGTCCCTGACACAACGACATCGCCGCAATCAATTGCGGCAGGCTGGTGGTCGCCACCGCTTTCAGCGTCAGCTGCGGGCACAGCGCCATAATCTCGTGGGCCTTCTCGTCATCGCCAGGATGGCGCGGATTATCGCGACGACCAGGCGACCACAACAGCATGATCTGGCATGAATGCCGGGCGGCGAGGGTTTCGGCCAGTTCAGCAAAGCGCTCAGCTGGCCACTGCTGGCTCGGCTTACGGGCGCTGATTTGTAATGCATAGACCGGCTGAGAGGAGTCGATGGCGTAGCTTTTTCGCAGGTCGGCGGCAATCTCTGCATCCGGCATCAGCGTCAGCTTGCCCGGCGCAGCGGCGGCAAGGTTGAAAGGACGGGCCAGACTGTACAGGATCTCAGCGATATGAGCCTGCGCGGATGCCTGCGGCGCTAACAAGTGGGTGATCAGCGGATGTGGCTCTTCTCCCAGCGCAATCACCTGCCCCGGACGCACCATTTTCACCCACTTCAGGCCATGCTGATCCCAGCGGCTTTTCGCCAGAATCACCGTATCGTATCGGTTCTTTTTCAGCGTCAGCATCAGTTGCAGACGCTGCAGCAGGCAGGCGATTCTGCCCTGTCCCGCCTCGCGATGATGCGACTTGGTATAGTAAAACAGTTGCCGGATATCAGGATTGTGCTGCAGTACCGGTGCCGCATAATTGTTGGTTAACACATCAACCTGATGCTCACCTGACTGATGTAGCGCGCTGATCAGCGGCGTAGTCAGTAAGGTATCGCCAATATTATCCCGACAAATAATCAAAACCCGCATCTCTGACATCCTTTGCGCAGCGGCTAGGCCGTCTGGCTGGCTAAAAATAAGGCTCGCCACTGGCGTCCGCAAAGGGATAACCGTGACGGCATAAGTCAGCAATTAGTCAGCGCAGATCGGGGTTGGTTCAATAGCGGGAATAGCGGAAGGGATAAAGCAGGCAACAAATAAAACAGGCCGCCCTGCTGGCAGCCTGAGAACATGCCCCACCCGGCGCTTATCTCCGGCACTCGCAATGGCTTAGCTCTTGAAGGGGCGTAAGAATCATCTCATTGTGCGGAGTTACCGGCTTAACAATAATTGCGGTTGTTACTATTAATCTGCGAAGTAAAAGTGCGCAACCCATAACACACTCCGTTTCTGGCGGCGGGTTACTCTTCAACGTCACGAGCGGGCAGAACAGCGAACGTCGGGGTGACCGCAACGACGATATCGTTCTGGTCTGCCGATAATTCGATTGTTCTGCCTGGGTGATCGGCGCTTTACTGGCTCTGATTGATGGCCGATTGGGTCAGGGCTGGTCACAATCGACGCTACGCAACCCCAGCGCCAGACAGAAGGAAATCCTGTGCCCTACCAGCGCTTTATGTATCTCACCACCATACTGGCGGTGGTATTGAGTTATCTGACCCTGCCCGCGGTGATTAAGGGAATAAAGGTCAATCCGCAGATTGCCTGGCTGATCGCGCATCCCGACATCACTTTTGATCGGTTCAGCGAGTGTAAGCAGCACGTTTCTGATGCCAATGGGTGTTACAACGCTTACAGCGCCGCGGTTCAGCTTGCTGAGGCGCATGACTGTTCAGAAGATGGTCTTAAACGCAGGTTCAGATTCAAACGGCTGACCGAACATGCTGCGGATAGCGTGCTTGAAAATGAATTAAACAAGGCTTGCCCGGGAAGGGTTGAAGCCGGGAGAATTGCCACTGATCAGCTCACAGTAACGCCGTCAGCGGCCAGGTGAGACGGTTAGCGCGGCTGTTGCCAGGTTTTAGTATGACCTTAGTTTTTCCAGCCTGACGCCGGATGCGCTCTGGCTGGCGAGCCAGTTTTTCCATAAAAAAACGGGAACGTTTCCGCTCCCGTTTTTAATCCACGTCATCCCGTCAGGGATTACATATTTTCGATGATCGCGTCACCAAACTCTGAACATTTCAGCAATTTAGCGCCATCCATCAGGCGTTCGAAATCGTAAGTCACGGTCTTGTTAGCGATAGCGCCTTCAACACCTTTAACAATCAGGTCTGCCGCTTCGAACCATTCCATGTGACGCAGCATCATTTCTGCTGACAGGATCACTGAACCTGGGTTCACTTTATCCTGACCGGCATACTTAGGTGCAGTACCGTGCGTGGCTTCGAACAGCGCGCACTCATCACCAATGTTAGCGCCTGGTGCAATACCGATACCGCCAACCTGCGCCGCCAGGGCGTCGGAGATGTAGTCACCGTTCAGGTTCATACAGGCGATAACGTCATATTCAGCCGGACGCAGCAGGATTTGCTGCAGGAACGCATCGGCAATCACATCTTTAACGATGATCTCTTTACCGGTGTTCGGGTTTTTGAACTTCATCCACGGGCCGCCGTCGATCAGTTCGCCGCCGAACTCTTCTTTCACTAACTGGTAACCCCAGTCTTTGAACGAGCCTTCGGTGAACTTCATGATGTTGCCTTTGTGGACCAGAGTCAGGGAATCACGATCGTTGGTGATGGTGTATTCCACTGCCGCGCGTACCAGACGCTTGGTACCCTCTTCCGAGCACGGCTTAACGCCGATACCACACTGCTCAGGGAAGCGAATTTTCTTCACGCCCATCTCTTCGCGCAGGAACTTGATCACTTTGTCCGCTTCGGCAGAACCCGCTTTCCACTCGATACCAGCATAGATATCTTCGGAGTTTTCACGGAAGATCACCATGTCGGTCTCTTCAGGACGTTTAACCGGGCTTGGCGTGCCTTTGTAGTAACGTACCGGACGCAGGCAGACGTAGAGGTCCAGCTCCTGACGCAGGGCAACGTTCAGTGAACGAATACCGCCGCCGACCGGGGTGGTCAGTGGGCCTTTGATGGCAACGCGATATTCTTTAATTAAGTCGAGGGTTTCCTGTGGCAGCCAGACGTCCTGGCCGTAAAGTTCCACGGATTTCTCACCGGTGTAAATCTCCATCCAGGAGATTTTGCGCTCGCCGTTGTAGGCTTTCTTCACCGCAGCGTCGACCACTTTCAGCATCACTGGTGAAACATCAACGCCGATACCGTCACCCTCAATGTAAGGAATGACCGGATTATTCGGGACAACCAGTTTGCCCTGGTTCAGGGTGATTTTTTGACCTTCCGCCGGAACAACTACTTTGCTTTCCATTAACCTCTCCTAGGCGATTTTGTTAATGATTTGTAAGATGCGGGTCAATACTACTTGAATATTTCCGTCACGCCAATCACCGCAATTTCGCGTTATAATGCGCCCATTGTTTCTGACTGCAAAGCCCATGCGAAAAACATCTCAACGAATTCACCAGGATAAACGATTCAGCCGCCCGACGCGTGATGCGCGACGTGCCCCTGAGCGTAGTGCCGCGCCGCGCCGCGTGGTGCTGTTTAACAAACCCTTCGATGTTTTGCCACAGTTCACCGATGAAGCGGGCCGTCGTACCCTGAAAGATTTCATCAGCGTGGCCGGGGTCTATGCCGCGGGCCGTCTCGATCGCGACAGCGAAGGGTTGATGGTACTGACCAACGAGGGTGCCTTACAGGCCGCGCTAACCCAGCCCGGCAAACGCACCGGCAAGATCTACTATGTTCAGGTCGAAGGCGAGCCGCAGGAGAGCGACCTGCAACCGTTGCGGGATGGGGTTAGTCTGAAAGATGGCCCAACCCTGCCGGCGCAGGTCGAGAAAGTCGCTGAACCGGCGTGGCTCTGGCCGCGCCAGCCGCCGATTCGCGAGCGTAAAAATATCCCGACCCAGTGGCTTAAAGTGACGCTGTATGAGGGCCGCAACCGCCAGCTGCGCCGGATGACGGCCCATATTGGTTTTCCAACTCTGCGGCTGATCCGTTATGCGATGGGCGGCTATACGCTCGATAATCTGGCGCCCGGCGCATGGCGCGATGCTGACGACAGTCCAGCCTGACAGAGCGATTTTTTATAACGTCAGGTTAACAATTCCGGAGGAACGATGTTTAAACCTCATGTCACGGTCGCCTGTTTAGTGCAGGCGGAAGGTGAACTGCTGGTAGTAGAAGAGACCATTAAGGGACAGCCTACCTGGAATCAGCCAGCCGGACACCTTGAAGCGGACGAAACGCTGCAGCAAGCCGCGCAACGTGAATTATATGAAGAGACCGGTATCGCGGCAGAAATGGCCTATTTCATCACCGTTCATCAGTGGATAGCGCCTGATAATACGCCTTTTGTGCGTTTTCTGTTTGGCCTCGATCTGGCCAAAAAGCAGCCAACCCAGCCGCAGGATAGCGATATCGATTGCTGCTGGTGGTTGCCGCCAGCGCAGATTCTCACCGCGTCTAACCTGCGTTCACCGTTGGTGGCGGAAAGCGTACGGCTGTGGCAACAGGGCGCGCGCTATCCGTTACATCTGGTCAGCGCGTTCCGCTGGCCGTTTCATGAGGGTGCGCGCCCGTCTTCTGCATGGTAGAATGCGCCGCCTGTTTTTTTATCGTTATGCGAGCGTGTCATGTCTGACAACAGCCAGAAAAAAGTGATCGTCGGTATGTCCGGCGGCGTCGATTCTTCCGTTTCCGCCTGGTTACTGCAACAGCAGGGCTACCAGGTCGAAGGCCTGTTCATGAAGAACTGGGAGGAGGACGATGGCGAGGAATATTGTACTGCCGCGGACGATCTGGCGGATGCGCAAGCGGTGTGCGACAAACTGGGTATTAAGCTGCACAAGGTCAACTTTGCCGCTGAATACTGGGATAACGTCTTTGAGCACTTCCTCGAAGAGTATAAAGCGGGTCGTACGCCGAACCCCGATATCCTGTGCAATAAAGAGATCAAATTCAAAGCGTTCCTCGAGTTCGCGGCTGAAGATCTCGGCGCGGATTTCATTGCCACCGGCCACTATGTTCGTCGTCAGGACGTAGAGGGTCAGAGCCAGCTGCTGCGCGGCCTGGATGGCAACAAAGATCAGAGTTACTTCCTGTATACCCTGAGCCACCAGCAGATTGCTCAGAGTCTGTTCCCGGTCGGCGAGCTGGAAAAGCCCGAGGTGCGCCGCATCGCTGAACAGCTGGATTTAATTACCGCCAAAAAGAAAGACTCTACCGGCATCTGCTTTATCGGTGAGCGCAAATTCCGTGACTTCCTGGCGCGTTATCTGCCGGCTCAGCCCGGTGAGATTGAGACCGTGGACGGTCAGATCGTCGGCGAACATCAGGGTCTGATGTACCATACGCTGGGCCAGCGCAAAGGTCTGGGTATCGGCGGCCTGAAAGAGAGCAAAGATGATCCCTGGTATGTGGTCGACAAAGATGTGGCGCGCAATCGCCTGATTGTCGCACAGGGTGGCGATCATCCGCGTCTGATGTCGGTCGGCCTGATCGCGCAGCAGCTGCACTGGGTCGATCGTCAGCCAATCGCGGCTCCGCTGCGCTGTACGGTTAAAACCCGCTATCGCCAGACCGACATCCCGTGTGAGATCATTCCGCATGGCGAAGACCGGATTGAAGTCCGTTTTGATGAACCTGTCGCGGCGGTCACGCCCGGACAATCTGCGGTGTTCTATCTTGGCGAGGTCTGCCTGGGTGGCGGCATTATCGAAGAGCGTCTGCCGTTAGTCGCAAAATAAGCCGCCTTAACCCGGCGTTCATGACGCGTAAACAGGAGTAACCGTGGCGAAGAACTATCAGGAAATCACACTGGCGCTGGCAGGCATCTGTCAGTCGGCCCATCTGGTGCAGCAGCTGGCACAGCAGGGTCACTGTCAGCCCGAGGCGTTTACCGTGACGCTGCGCAGCGTGCTGGATCTCAATCCCAGCTCGACGCTGGCGGTGTTTGGCAACAATGAAGCCAACCTGCGCCTCGGCCTCGAAACCCTGATGGCGGTGCTCAACAGCAGCAGTCGTCAGGGCGCGGGCGCGGAACTGACGCGTTATACCCTTAGCATGATGGTGCTGGAACGTAAGCTCAGCGCCAATAAATCAGCGATGGCGACGCTGGCCCAGCGTATCAGCCAGCTCGACCGTCAGCTGGCGCACTACGAACTGGAATCCGATACCATTCTGAGCGCTATGGCCGGCATCTACGTTGACGTTATCAGCCCGTTAGGTCCGCGTATCCAGGTGACCGGTTCGCCCGCCGTGCTGCAGAATCCGCAGTTGCAGAGTAAAGTGCGGGCCACGCTGTTAGCCGGCATTCGTGCCGCCGTTTTGTGGCAGCAGGTCGGCGGTGGCCGTCTGCAACTGATGTTTTCGCGCCAGCGTTTGCTGCGTGAAGCAAAGACCCTCTTATCCCGGCTGCCACTGACTTACTAAGTCGGTGCGGCAAAATACTGTTAAATGATTCAGGAGTTGCACTGATGGAATTATCCTCTCTGACCGCCGTCTCACCTGTCGATGGTCGTTACGGCGATAAAGTCAGCCCGCTGCGTGCGATTTTCAGCGAATTTGGTTTGCTGAAATTCCGCGTTGAGGTTGAAGTTCGCTGGTTACAAAAACTGGCCGCGACCGCAGAGATCAAGGAAGTTCCTGCATTTGATGCCGACGCAAACGCTTTCCTTGACGCGATTGTCAGCAACTTTTCGGAAGACGATGCGGCGCGCATCAAGACCATTGAGCGCACCACCAATCACGACGTTAAAGCGGTCGAATATTTCCTGAAAGAGAAAGTGGCGGACGTCCCTGCCCTGCATGCGGTATCTGAGTTCATTCACTTCGCCTGCACTTCCGAAGATATCAACAACCTCTCTCATGCGCTGATGCTGGAAACCGCGCGCCGCGAGGTGATCCTGCCTTACTGGCAGCAGCTGATCGCCGCTGTAAAAGGCCTGGCGTCAGAATACCGTGATATTCCGCTGCTCTCCCGCACGCATGGCCAGCCCGCCACGCCGTCCACCATGGGCAAAGAGATGGCCAATGTCGCCTATCGTCTGGAGCGCCAGCTGCGTCAGCTGAGCCAGATTGAGGTGCTGGGCAAAATCAACGGTGCGGTCGGTAACTATAACGCCCACATCGCCGCGTATCCGGAAGTTGACTGGCATCAGCTGAGCGAGCGTTTTGTCACTTCGCTGGGGATCAGCTGGAACCCCTACACCACCCAGATTGAGCCGCATGACTACATCGCAGAGATGTTCGACTGCATCGCCCGCTTCAACACCATCCTGATCGATTTCGATCGTGATATCTGGGGCTACGTGGCGCTGAATCATTTCAAACAGAAAACCATCGCTGGCGAAATCGGTTCCTCAACCATGCCGCACAAAGTAAACCCGATCGATTTCGAAAATTCCGAAGGTAATCTGGGTCTGGCAAACGCGGTGATGCAGCATCTGGCCAGCAAGTTGCCGGTCTCCCGCTGGCAGCGCGACCTGACCGACTCCACCGTACTGCGTAACCTCGGCGTCGGCATTGGCTATGCGCTGATCGCCTATCAGGCAACGCTGAAAGGCATTTCAAAACTGGAAGTGAACCGCGATCGTCTGCTCGATGAACTGGATCACAACTGGGAAGTGCTGGCCGAACCGATCCAGACGGTGATGCGCCGTTATGGCATTGAAAAGCCGTACGAGAAGCTGAAAGAGCTGACGCGCGGCAAACGGGTTGATGCGGCGGGCATGCAGGCCTTTATCGACAGCCTGGCGCTGCCGGAAGAGGAAAAAGTGCGTCTGAAGCAGATGACGCCAGCCAACTATATCGGCCGTGCTATCCAGATGGTTGACGATCTGAAATAATCCCCTCCGCAGACCGGTTCAGGCCGGTCTGCGTTAACATCTTGTTTAGTTCATTTCGCGTATACTTTCTGCAATTTGACTCATTCAGATAGTAAGGAATTCCTATGCGTGTTCTGGTAGTGGAAGACAATGCTCTGCTGCGCCATCATCTCGCCGTGCAGTTACGTGATATGGGCCATCAGGTTGATGCCGCCGAAGACGCCAAAGAAGCCGACTATTTTCTTCGCGAGCACCTGCCGGACATCGCGCTGGTCGATTTAGGCCTGCCGGATGAAGATGGCATGTCACTGATCCGCCGCTGGCGCAGTGATGCCGTGCGTCAGCCGATTCTGGTGCTGACCGCCCGTGAAGGCTGGCAGGCAAAAGTGGAAGCGCTGGAAGCCGGTGCGGATGATTACGTCACCAAGCCGTTTCATATTGAAGAGGTGGCGGCACGGCTGCAGGCGCTGATGCGGCGCAATAGCGGCCACGCATCGCAGATCATCGATATGTCGCCGTTTCAGGTTGATTTGTCCCGTCGCGAACTGACGGTGAATGAGCAGCCGGTGAAGCTGACCGCCTTTGAATATACCATCGTCGAAACCCTGATTCGCAACGCCGGTAAAGTGGTGAGCAAGGATTCGCTGATGCTGCAACTCTATCCCGACGCAGAACTGCGTGAAAGCCACACCATCGACGTGCTGATGGGGCGTCTGCGCAAAAAGATTCTGGCGTTGCATCCCGCCGACGTCATCGCCACCGTGCGTGGCCAGGGTTACCGCTTTGATCTCTGACCATGTCCTGGTTTAGTCGTTATCGCCCGATTTCGCTGCGCGCCCGTTTTCTGCTGGCCTCCGCAGCGATTGTCCTGTTCCTCTCCCTCTCCTATGGCATGGTCGCGGTTATTGGCTATGTGGTGAGCTTCGATAAAAACACCTATCGGGTGATGCGGGGCGAAAGCAATCTGTTCTTTACGCTGGCGCAGTGGCATGACAATCAGCTCACCATTGCCCAGCCGGAACGGATGACGCTTAACTTCCCGACGCTGGTGTTCATTTACGACGAGCACGGCAAGCTGCTGTGGCAGCAACGCGACGTGCCGGAGATCCGCAAGAAAATCCACCGTGACTGGCTGATCAAACCGGATTTCTACGAGATTGATACCAGCAACGGCACCAGCCTGGCGGCGATGGGGGATAACCTCAGCGCGAAACGGCGACTGCATGCCTGGGATACCGACAGTGACGATACCTTCACCCACTCCGTTGCGGTTAACCGCTATGACGCTACCACCAATCTGCCAGCGCTGACCATTGTGGTGGTCGACTCGATCCCGCAGGAGTTACAGCATTCGGATGTGGTGTGGTCATGGTTCAGCTATGTGCTGGCGGCTAACCTGATCCTGATCGTGCCGCTGCTGTGGCTGGCGGCGCACTGGAGCCTGCGTCCGATTGGCGCACTGACTCAGCAGGTGCGGGAACTGGAGACCAGCCAGCGTGAAAAACTGGATGATAATCCGCCGCAGGAATTGCGCAGCCTGGTGCGCAACCTCAACCTGCTGCTGACGAACGAACGGCAGCGCTATACCCGTTATCGCACCACTCTGTCGGACCTGACGCACAGTCTCAAAACCCCGCTGGCGGTACTGCAAAGCACCCTGCGGTCGCTACGCAGCGGCAAAGAGTTGACGGTAGAAGAGGCTGAACCGGTGATGTTGGAGCAGATCAGCCGCATCTCGCAACAGGTCGGTTATTACCTGCATCGCGCCAGTATGCAGGCCGATCACAATCCGCTGCAGCGCGACCTGCATTCGGTCTCCGGTCTGCTCGACAGCCTGTGTTCGGCGCTGAACAAGGTTTATCAGCGTAAAGGGGTGGCAATCACCCTCGATATCTCACCGGAACTCACTTTCGTCGGCGACCAGAACGATTTTATGGAAGTGATGGGTAACGTGCTGGATAACGCCTGTAAATATTGCCTCGAGTTTATTGAAGTCAGCGCTTATCAGAGCGAAAAAGCGCTGCATCTCTACATAGACGATGACGGTCCCGGTATTCCGGAGAGCAAACGCGATCTGGTGTTTGTCCGCGGTCAGCGCGCCGACACCCTGCGCCCCGGTCAGGGACTGGGGCTGGCGGTGGTGCTGGATATACTTGAGCAATATGCGGGTAAGGTTATCGCTTCAGGCAGCGCACTGGGTGGCACCCGGATGGAAGTAGTCTTTCAGCGCCAGGAAGTCGAACATCGCCGCGAGTAGAAAACCGTCCGGGCTGTTATACTTGCTGGCATTTACAGCCCTAAGCGGAACCCTTGTATGGACTATCAGCTCGATCTCAACTGGCCCGATTTTATTCAACGCTACTGGCAAAAACGCCCGGTGGTACTGAAGCGTGGCTTCAAAAACTTTGTCGATCCCCTTTCTCCGGATGAACTGGCCGGACTGGCGATGGAAAACGAGGTAGATAGCCGCCTGGTGAGCCATCAGGATGGCAAATGGCAGGTCAGTCACGGCCCGTTTGAGAGCTACGACCATCTGGGTGAGAATAACTGGTCGCTGCTGGTGCAGGCGGTTAATCACTGGCATGAACCTTCTGCCGCCCTGATGCGCCCTTTCCGCTTTTTGCCTGACTGGCGTATCGATGACCTGATGGTGTCGTTCGCGGTGCCGGGAGGCGGTGTCGGTCCGCATTTCGATCAGTATGACGTCTTCATTATTCAGGGCAGTGGCCGTCGCCGCTGGCGCGTCGGTGAAAAAGTGCCGATGAAGCAGCATTGCCCTCATCCGGATCTGCTGCAGGTGGAACCGTTCGATGCCATTATTGATGAAGAGATGGAGCCGGGCGATATCCTCTACATTCCGCCTGGATTCCCGCACGAAGGCTATTCGCTGGAAAATGCGCTGAACTATTCGGTGGGTTTCCGTGCGCCAAGCGGACGTGAACTGATCAGCGGCTTTGCCGATTACGCGCTGGCCAACGAGCTGGGCAGCCTGCGCTTTAGCGATCCGGACGTGCCGTCGCGCGAGTGCCCTTCACAGATCCTGCCGCAGGAGATTGAAGGCGTCCGTCAGGTGATGCTGGACGTGATCAACCAACCGGAACACTTTGCTCAGTGGTTTGGCGAGTTTATTTCTCAATCCCGTCATGAGCTGGATGTCGCGCCGCCAGAGCCGCCTTATCAGCCTGATGAGATTTATGACGCGCTGCAACAGGGTGATGCGCTGAGCCGGTTAGGTGGCCTGCGGGTCCTGACAATTGGCGATGCGGTCTACGTCAACGGTGAGCGGGTTGAATGTTCACATCCTGAAGTGATGGCCGTGCTGGCGCATCATTATCGCATCACGCTGGAAGATCTCGGGGATGCGCTGGACGATCCGGCGGTGCTGGCGCAGATTGCCGGTCTGGTGAATGCCGGATACTGGTATTTTGGCGAAGAATAACTGACCTGGAGGGCAGACGCATCCGCCGCCTGCCCTCCGCAAGCCAGTCTCCTCATCAGGCTCTCCGCCATTAGCGGCAGAGAGCCTGCTTCAGTAAAACCCCGTTCGCAACTTAACCTTTCTTCTGCGCCGCCAGTTCCGACAACCGCACAATCACCTCCACTGACTTCGCCATGATATTCAGCGAGGCAAATTCATGTTTGCCGTGATAGTTGTAGCCGCCGGTAAACAGGTTCGGACACGGCAAGCCTTTCCATGACAGCGCGGATCCGTCAGTACCGCCGCGAATCGGTTTGACCACCGGCTCAATAGCGCAGTCACGCATCGCCTGTAGCGCTAACTCAATGATATGCGGGAAAGGTTCCACCTTTTCACGCATGTTGCGATAGCTGTTGGTGATCTCTACGGTGACGGAACAATCTTTATGCAGGGTTTTGGTCATCTCCGTCGCAATCTGCTGTAGCGTCTGTTTGCGCTGCTCAAAACTGTCGGTATCAAAGTCGCGAATAATGTAGTGCAGCTCAGCGTGTTCAACCGTGCCTTTCATCTGGTGCAGATGATAGAAGCCCTCATAGCCTTCGGTGTACTGCGGTTTTTCATTGGCCGGCACGGCAGCATGAAACTGATTGGCCAGATCCAGCGCGTTAACCATCACCCCTTTGGCTGAGCCCGGATGCACATTATTGCCCACGATTTTGACCGTGGCGGAGGCGGCATTAAAGTTTTCATACTCAAACTCCCCCAGGTCGCTGCCGTCAACGGTGTAGGCCCAGTCAGCGGCAAAGCCTTCGACATCAAAATGCGAGGTGCCGCGCCCAATCTCTTCGTCGGGCGTAAAGGCGACGCGGATGGCACCATGCGGAATATCGCTGTCCGCCAGCCGCGCCATCGCCGTCATAATTTCGGCAATACCGGCCTTGTCGTCCGCCCCCAGCAGGGTTTTGCCATCGGTGGTAATCAGCGTGTGGCCGATCAGCTTGTGCAGCACCGGAAACATCACCGGCGAAAGGATCTCATCGCCATTGCCCAGCGCAATGTCACCGCCGCGGTAATTCTCAATAATCTGCGGATTAACATGTTTCGCGGTAAAGTCAGGCGAGGTATCCATATGGGAGATAAAACCAATCACCGGCGTTGGCCAGTCTACATTGGCCGGCAGCGTGCCCATGACGCAACAGTGATCGCTTAACGTGACGTCAACAAAACCCAACGCCAGCAGTTCTTCCTGCAGCTGACGCGCCAGCGTCCACTGCCCTTCACTGCTTGGCACCTGACGCGCCTGCGGTTTTGCCTGGGTTTCGACTGCGACGTAACTCAAAAAACGCTCAAGTAACTGTTCCATATCCCATCCTTTAAAAGTGCCGTCCGTTATTATTCACAGACCAGCCGGACGCAACGTTGCGTCAAATCATCAGCAGACAGGTTAGCGCTGTCGATCCCATTTGGGGAAGCGATCACGCCGAAAAAAAAGCCGGATTGTGAGATTGTTGCGGCAAGTCTCGCAATGTGTTGTTAACAATCCTGATTATCGCCTGCCCGGTGGGGTCAAAACATGGCATTGCCACATTTTTCAGGTATCATCCGCCCCTTCTTGCTGGCTGGCCGCAGTAGACGGCTATGCTGTAACCTGTTCGACCTTTGACAGACTGAGACTAAAATGACGCAAACACGCGCACAGCAGGCGCTGGTTACGCTTTCTGGCATCAGTAAAGCTTTCGATGGCAAAACCATCATTGATGATTTTAATCTGACCATTCACCACGGCGAATTTATTACCCTGCTCGGTCCGTCGGGCTGCGGCAAAACCACCATTCTGCGACTGATCGCCGGTCTGGAAGAGGCGGATCGCGGTCGCATCCTGCTGGACAATCAGGATATTACTGACACCGTGGCCGAACACCGCCACGTCAATACGGTGTTTCAGAGCTACGCGCTGTTCCCGCATATGACGGTATTTGAGAACGTCGCGTTTGGTCTGCGGATGCAAAAAACGCCGGCGGCACAAATCACTACCCGGGTTAATGATGCGCTGGCAATGGTGCAGCTGGAAAGCTTTGCCGATCGGCGTCCCCATCAGCTGTCGGGCGGACAGCAACAGCGCGTCGCTATCGCCCGCGCGGTCGTTAACCGGCCAAAAGTTCTGCTGCTGGACGAGTCACTCTCTGCGCTGGACTACAAGCTGCGTAAGCAGATGCAGAATGAGCTAAAAGCGCTACAGCGCAAGCTGGGTATTACCTTTGTTTTCGTCACCCACGATCAGGAAGAGGCGCTGACCATGTCCGATCGGATTGTGGTGATGCGCGACGGGAAAATTGTGCAGGATGGCACGCCACGTGAGATCTACGAAGAACCTGATAATCTGTTTGTCGCCCGCTTTATCGGTGAGATCAACGTCTTTGATGCCGAAGTGATCGCCAGCGACAGCGCACCATTAATACGCGCCAGAGTGGAAGGTCGTGAGTGTGATATCCACTGTGCTTTCCCGGTCCGGCCAGGCGATCGGCTGCACGTGATGCTGCGCCCGGAGGATTTGCGGGTGGAGGAGATTCATGGTGATAGCGCGGCTGACGGCCTGATCGGTTATGTCCGTGAGCGTAACTACAAAGGCATGACGCTGGAATCTACCGTGGAACTGGAGAACGGCAAGCTGGTAACGGTGAGCGAGTTCTTTAATGAAGACGATCCTGACTTTGACCACTCACTGAACCAGAAAATGGCGGTGAACTGGGTGCCCAGCTGGGAGGTGGTATTGCCGTATGAAGCTGATGCGTAATGGTTTCCAGAAAAGCGTCATTGCGCTGATTGTTGGCTGGCTGGCGCTGTTTGTCTTTCTGCCCAATCTGATGATTTTTATCACCAGCTTCCTGACACGTGACGATGCACACTTTGTCAGCGCGGTATTTACCCTTAGCAACTACACGCGCCTGCTTGATCCGCTGTATGCCGAAGTGCTGCTGCATTCGCTTAATATGGCGCTGATTGCCACCCTCTGCTGCCTGCTGCTGGGCTACCCGTTCGCCTGGTGCCTGACGATGTTACCGGCGCGACTGCGTCCGCTGATGCTGTTTCTGTTGATAGTTCCGTTCTGGACCAACTCACTGATCCGCATCTATGGGCTGAAAATATTCCTCAGTACCCGCGGCTGGCTGAATGATTTTCTGCTGTCGATCGGCCTGATCGATAAGCCGTTTCGTATTATCTATACCCCGGAAGCGGTGGTGCTCGGGCTGATCTACATTCTGCTGCCGTTTATGGTGCTGCCGCTTTACTCCAGTCTGGAGAAGCTGGATAAACCGCTGCTCGAAGCGGCGCGTGATTTGGGTGCCGGAAAAATACAGACCTTTTTCCGCATCATCCTGCCGCTCACCATGCCGGGAATTATCGCCGGATGCCTGCTGGTGTTGATCCCGGCGATGGGGCTGTTCTATGTGGCGGATTTGATGGGCGGCGCGAAAAACCTGCTGATTGGCAACGTGATCAAGAGTCAGTTCCTCAATATTCGTGACTGGCCGTTTGGTGCCGCCACCAGCATTGTGATGACGCTGTTAATGGGCCTGCTGCTGCTGATTTACTGGCGCGTTGCGCGGCTGCTGAATAACAAGGTGGATTTAGGATGATGACACGCCTGTTACGCGGCAGTTTTATGACGCTCATTTATGCCTGGTTCTATATTCCGATTGTGATTTTAATCGTGAATTCGTTCAACGCTTCCCGCTTTGGCATTAACTGGCAAGGGTTCACTACCCGGTGGTATCACCTGCTGCTGAACAACGACAGCCTGCTGCAGGCGGCGCAGCATTCGCTGATCATGGGCGTGCTGTCGGCCAGCTGTGCGACGCTGATAGGCTCGCTCACTGCGGTAGCGCTCTATCGCTATCGCTTTCGCGGCAAGCCTTTTGTCAGCGGCATGCTGTTTGTGGTGATGATGTCGCCAGATATTGTGATGGCGATTTCGCTGCTGGTGCTGTTTATGCTGCTGGGGATCTCGCTGGGATTCTGGTCGCTGCTGTTCTCCCACATCACCTTCTGTCTGCCGTTTGTGGTGATCACCGTTTACTCGCGGCTGAAAGGCTTTGATGTGCGGATGCTGGAAGCGGCAAAAGATCTGGGTGCCAGCGAGACCACAATTCTGCGCAAAATTATCCTGCCGCTGGCTATGCCAGCCGTCGCGGCCGGATGGTTGCTGAGCTTTACCCTGTCAATGGATGATGTGGTGGTCTCTTCGTTTGTGACCGGCCCCACCTTTGAAATATTGCCGCTGAAAATTTACTCAATGGTAAAAGTGGGCGTTTCGCCTGAAGTGAATGCGCTCGCCACGATTCTGATGTTGCTGTCGTTGCTGCTGGTGGCGGGCAGTCAGTGGTTACTGCGTGACAGAAATAAATAACCGAGGATTGATAATGAAAAAATGGTCTCACTGGCTGGCGGCTGGCGCGCTGGCACTGGGGATGCAGTCTGCTCAGGCGGACGACGGTAAAACGCTCTACTTCTATAACTGGACCGAGTATGTCCCGCCGGGTCTGCTGGAACAGTTCACCAAAGAGACCGGCATCAAGGTGATCTACTCGACTTATGAATCCAATGAGAGCATGTACGCCAAGCTCAAAACCTGGAAAGATGGCGCTTACGATCTGGTGGTGCCCTCAACCTATTTTGTCGCCAAAATGCGTAACGAAGGCATGTTGCAGAAGATCGACAAGAGCCAGTTGAACAACTTCAGCAATCTGGATCCGAATCTGCTGAACAAGCCGTTCGATCCCAATAACGATTACTCCATTCCCTACATCTGGGGTGCGACCGCCATTGGCGTGAACAGTGACGAGATCGATCCAAAGAGCGTCACCCGTTGGGCCGATTTGTGGAAGCCTGAATATAAGCAGAGCCTGTTGCTGACCGACGATGCGCGGGAAGTGTTTCAGATGGCGCTGCGTAAGCTGGGTTACTCCGGAAACACCCGCGATCCGGCGCAGATCAAGGCTGCCTATCAGGAGCTGAAAAAGCTGATGCCCAACGTGCTGGCGTTCAACTCCGATAATCCGGGCAACCCGTTTATGGAAGGCGAAGTGAATCTGGGGATGATCTGGAACGGATCGGCCTATGTGGCCCGGCAGGCGGGCACCCCACTGACGATCGTCTGGCCTGCAGAAGGCGGCATTTTCTGGATGGATAATCTTGCCATTCCCGCCAACGCGAAGAACAAAGCGGGCGCGCTGAAGCTGATCAACTTCCTGCTGCGCCCGGACGTGGCGGCAAAAGTGGCGGAAACCATCGGTTACCCGACGCCGAATCTGGCCGCGAAGAAGCTGTTACCGGCCTCGGTGGCAAACGATCCGTCACTCTATCCGTCTGCTGACGTCATTCAGCACGGTGAATGGCAGGATGATGTCGGCGATGCTAGCGTGCAGTACGAGACGCTGTTCCAGCAGCTGAAAGCGGGCCGCTAAGCCACAGAAGCCGGGCGGCCCGTCGTCACCCGGCTTATTTATACAGGCCACGCAGCAGCGTATGCACAAACTCCGGCACCACTTCACTGGCCAGGCCGTAATGCCGCTCGGCAAACTCATTGCCAACCTGACTCGGTTCCAGATTCAGCTCAACGGTATGCGCACCCTGCAGTTTGGCTTCATGGACAAAGCCTGCTGCCGGATAGACATGGCCAGAGGTCCCGATAGCAATAAAGTAATCGGCCTGCTCCAGTGCCTGATAGATCTGCTCCATGCCCAGCGGCATTTCACCAAACCACACCACATGCGGACGCAGCGCTGAAGGAAACTGGCAGCAGGTACAGCGGTCGTCAGGAGTAATATCCCCGGTCCACTCAATCACCTGACCGCTGTTGACGCAGCGCACTTTCAGCAGCTCACCGTGCATATGCAGTACCCGGGCATTGCCGGCACGCTCATGCAGATTATCAATATTCTGGGTTACCAGCAGGAAGTTATCGCCTAACACCTGTTCCAGTTCGGCCAGCGCCAGATGGGCGGCATTAGGCTGAATCTCTGCCTGCTGCAGTTGCTGACGACGGGCGTTATAGAAACGTTGCACCAGCGCAGGATCGCGCTGAAAGCCTTCCGGGGTCGCAACATCTTCGACATGATGTTCTTCCCACAAACCATCAGCGGCGCGGAAGGTGCGGATACCGGACTCGGCTGAAATGCCAGCGCCGGTCAGCACCACAACGTGCGGCTGTGGATGGGCGGCCAGCTCGGCCTGACGATCACGCTCGAAAATTCGCTGGCGAAAGCGCTGATGCACCTTTCTCCGGGTCTTTTTAAGGCGGGCAAGTCGTATGCGGCGACGTGGTGTACGCATAAAATCTCCTGGAGCAGCGGCTTCGGCGAGCCGCTATAAACAAATTCTGGGCTGAATTCACCCGATAATAACGGTTGCGCATGACAGCGCCATGCAGCAGAGGCCGAAAATGTGCGCGGCGCGAAGAGTGAATTCGCGCCGCGTGTCAATTACTGTCCGCTCAGTACCCGAGCCGGGTCGATGCGGCTGGCGCGTCTGGCTGGATACCAGCTGGCCACCAGGCTCAGCACGATGGCGGTGATCAGGACCGAGAACACATCGACCCAGTGCAGCTCCGACGGCAGGAAGTCGATAAAGTAGATATCGCCGGCCAGCAGATGATGGCCGGTGAGCGACTCCAGCCCGCGCACCAGATGCGTCAGGTTCAGTGATACCAGCACGCCCACCACCACGCCGCTGACGCTGCCGAGCAAGCCCGCCAGCAGACCGTACCAGATGAAGATGGCGCGGATCAGGCGATCTTTGGCACCGAGCGTCCGGAGCACCGCAATGTCGCTGCTTTTGTCTTTGACCGCCATCACCAGGGTGGAAACGATGTTGAAGCAGGCGACGCCAATTACCAGCACCATCGCCAGATACATAATGGCGCGAATCATCTGAATGTCGCGGTACATGTAGCCGTAGGTGCCGATCCAGCTTTTGATATAGACATAGGAATGGGTCGCTTCACCAGCGTCACGCACCAGCTTAACCGCCTGGAACGGATCGTTCATTTTCAACGCAATGCCGGTTACGCTGTTGCCCATATCAAGATACTGTTGCGCATCGGCCAGCGGCACCAGCGCCAGGCTGTGATCGAGCATGCCACTCAGTTGCAGGATACCACTGACCTGAAGCCGGATGCGCTTCGGTTGCAGCAGTTTGTTATCCCCATCGTTATTCGGGATCATGATGGTGATCCAGTCGCCCTGTTTGACTTTGAGCGTAGTGGCAATGCCGCCGCCGAGGATGATCTGCTGCTTACCGGCGGCAAACGTCGACCAGCCGTTGTTAGCGACAAACTGCGGCAGTGCGCTCAGTCGCGGCTCCTGCGCCGGATCCACGCCTTTAACCTGCAGCGCTTCGAGTCGCGCACCGCTTTCAATCAGTCCGGTGAAATTGACATACGGGGCCGCCGCCGCAATGCCTGGCACCTTTTCAATCGGCGCAATCATTGATTGCCAGCGCTGAAACGGCTGATTGACCGCCTCAATCTCACCGTGTGGGACCACGGCCAGAATGCGGTTATTTAGCTCACGCTCAAACCCGTTCATCGCGCTCAGGCCAATGATTAATACCGCCACACCCAGCGCAATACCGATGGTTGAGATCACCGAAATCAGCGATACCATGCCGCCACGGCGGCGGCCACGGCTAAAGCGCAGGCCTAACAGCAGCGATAACGACGATCCCATTACTCTGCTCCTGCCATGCTCAGCTGTTCGCTTAACTGACCATCACGCATCTCCATCTGGCGCGACATCCGTTTCGCCAGTTGCAGATCGTGGGTCACCACCAGGAACGCGGTGCCCTGACGCACGTTGAGTTCACCCAGCAGGGCAAAAATGGCATCGGCGTTGCGCGCATCAAGGTTACCGGTGGG
Source organism: Pantoea brenneri (assembly GCF_038594305.1). Classification (NCBI taxonomy): domain Bacteria; kingdom Pseudomonadati; phylum Pseudomonadota; class Gammaproteobacteria; order Enterobacterales; family Erwiniaceae; genus Pantoea; species Pantoea brenneri. Next base: position 1,507,693 of record NZ_JBCGBG010000001.1, read on the forward strand.
CTCATCCGCCATCACCAGACGAGGACGGTTGACCAGTGCCCGGGCAATCGCCACGCGCTGACGCTCGCCACCCGATAATTCTGACGGGCGGTGTGCGGCGCGATGATCCAGCCCGACGGCAGCCAGCATCTCGCGGGCGCGGTCCTGCGCTTCAGCTTTGGCGACTTTGCCAATCAGCAGCGGCATCGCCACGTTCTCCAGCGCACTAAAATCGGGCAGCAGATGGTGGAACTGATAGATAAAGCCCAGCTCGCGGTTGCGCAGATCCGCTTTAGCGGAGGAGGACATGGCGTTCAGCGACTGACCATCAAAGATCACGTCACCCGAGGTCGGGGCATCCAGACCGCCCAGCAGGTGCAACAGGGTACTTTTACCCGATCCGGAACTGCCGACAATCGCCGTCAGTTCGCCAGGCTGCAGGCTGAAAGCCACATTGCGCAGCACATCGGTCTGCACGCTGCCTTCCTGATAGCGTTTGCACAGGTCGCGACACTGCAACAAAGGAGAGTTACTCATAACGTAAAGCCTCAGCGGGTTGAACGGCGGCAGCGCGCCACGAAGGATAGAGCGTAGAAAGCAGCGCCACTACCATCGCGCTCAGGGCGATGGTCACCACTTGCCACAGATTAATGTCGACCGGCAGCGCTGCGCCATCGAGGAACAGGCCGATCACCGGCATCAGGTTATTCAGCTGGCTGGCCAGCAGTACGCCCAGCAGCGTACCGAGTAAGGTGCCGATAATGCCGGCGCTGGCGCCCTGTACCATGAACACCGCGACAATCTGCCGGCGTGTCAGCCCCTGCGTTTGCAGAATCGCTACTTCACCCTGCTTCTCCATAATCAGCAGGCCCAACGAGGTAATGATGTTAAAGGCGGCGACCGCAATGATCAGGCTCAGCAGCAGCCCCATCATGTTTTTCTCCATCCGCACCGCCTGGAACAGATCGCCCTTGCGCTCGCGCCAGTCTTTCCACACCAGCCCGGCCGGCAAAGTTTGCTGACTGAGACTATCAACCTCCAGCGGCTTATCCAGCCATAAGCGCCAGCCGGTAATATTCCCGGCCGGATAGCGCATCACGCGCGACGCATCCTGTTGATTGACCAGAATCTGGTAGCCATCGACTTCGCTGTTGGCGGCATAGGTGCCCGCCACGGTGAACAGACGCTGACTCGGGACCCGCCCCATCGGGGTAAACTGGCTGACCGACGGCACCATCAGACGCAGCTGATCGCCGCGCTTCACGCCAAGTTGTGATGCCAGCTGTTCGCCGAGGATCACATTATACTGGCCGGGTTGCAGCACGCTCTGTTGGGTATTGACCAGGAAAGGCGTCAGCGGATCTTTTTCATCCGGCTGAATACCGAGCATCACGCCGACCGAGACGCTGTGCGGACTTTGCAGCACCACGTTAGCGGTGGTCAGCGGCGCAATGCGGCTGACGCCCTGCAGCGCCAGGCTGGAAGGCGGTTGTTGTTGCGGGTTGAGACTGCCTTTGTCGCTGGTAATCAGCGCCTGCGGCATCAGCCCAAGAATATTGCCTTCAAGTTCACGTTCGAAGCCGTTCATGACTGACAGAACCGTCACCATCGCCAGCACGCCAAGCGTAATGCCAATAGTAGAAAGCCAGGAGACAAAGCGACCGAAGCGATCCGATGCGCGTCCGCGCATGTAACGCAGACCGATAAATAGCGCGACAGGTTGATACATGGAATCCAGTAAGCCGTTGCCTGAAAATAGGTAGTGGGATGATAAAGGAGCCGCTGCCTTTATGAAACCTCTAACCCTCTGAGTCGGCAGCAAAGTTGCATCAGAATAGGTCACGGCGAGCCACAAAGCGCAGGTATAGCGCCTAAAGCAGTCGGTTATTGGCGGATTATCCGCCACTCATCGCGCTAGACTACAATCAGTAAGACGATAAAGCGTGACGTTATCGCACAGCGGTAGAGGTAGCGACCATGTTTAAATTTCCCAAAGGCAGTATTGTAAAACATAAATCCGGGGAGATCAGAGGCGAAGTTATCAACGTCTTTGCGCAGGGAGATGCGCCAGCCGGCTACTACATAAAATGGGATGATGGCAATCATAGCTATCATTCTGAGCAGGAATTAACCTGGGCGAACATTGACCGCCCGCGCATGTATTACACACAGCAATCTATAAAATAAAATCCCCCCTGTCCGGGTCTTAACCCTCGTCGCCAGCGCGCGACGGGGGTTTTCCCGTTCCCTCTTCTCTGCAGACCATTACCGCTGACCGTCGGGCAGCAGGAAAATTGTGCCGCAGAGGTGATCGCCATGACGTAATATGGAATGATTACGTCATGGTAAAAATGGAGCAACCCCGAGATCCCATGTCCGAACAGACTCGCTATACCCTGCCCGTTAAATCCGGCGATCACCGTCAGCTCGGCCAGCTCATTGGCGCTGCGCACGCGGTGGAGTGTGCCAGCATTACCGAGCGACATGCCGGTCCGGTGTTAATGATTACGCCCGATACCCAAACCGCCCTGCGTCTGCTGGACGAAATCCGCCAGTTTACCGATCTGCCGGTGGCGCATCTCGCCGACTGGGAGACGCTGCCCTACGACAGCTTTTCACCGCATCAGGATATTATCTCTGCCCGTCTGTCGACGCTTTATCAGCTGCCGGTGATGCAGCGCGGCATGCTGATTATGCCGGTCAATACCCTGATGCAGCGCGTCTGCCCGCACAGCTTCCTGCACGGCCATGCGCTGGTGATGAAGCAGGGACAGAAACTGTCGCGCGATCGCCTGCGCGATCAGCTGGAGCAGGCGGGTTACCGCCATGTCGATCAGGTGATGGAGCACGGTGAATACGCCACGCGCGGCGCGCTGCTCGACCTGTTCCCGATGGGCAGCGACCAGCCCTATCGCATCGACTTTTTTGATGACGAGATCGACAGCCTGCGCCTGTTCGATGTCGACAGCCAGCGTACGCTGGAAGCGGTCGCGGAAATCAACCTGCTGCCCGCGCATGAGTTCCCCAGCGACAAAGCGGCAATTGAACTGTTCCGCAGCCGCTGGCGCGAAATTTTTGATGTGCGCCGCGAGTCGGAGCATGTCTATCAGCAGGTCAGCAAAGGCACCCTGCCCGCCGGTATCGAATACTGGCAGCCGCTGTTTTTTGAGCAGCCGTTACCCAGCCTGTTCAGCTATCTGCCTGACAATACACTGATTGTTAACTGTGGCGATCTGGAAGGCAGCGCGACCCGCTTCTGGCAGGACGCTGAAGCTCGCTATGAGAACCGTCGGGTTGATCCGATGCGTCCGCTGCTGGAACCCACCAACCTGTGGTTACGCCCTGATGCGTTAATGGGTGAGCTGAAAAGCTGGCCGCGAATCCAGATGACCAATGAGCAGTTGCCCGCTAAAGCCGCCAACACCAATCTGGGTTATCAGCCGCTGCCCGACCTGACGGTGCAGGCGCAGGCTAAAGCGCCGCTGGATCATCTGCGTCAGTTCATCGAAACCTTCAGCGGTGCGGTGGTCTTCTCGGTCGAAAGTGAAGGTCGCCGCGAAAGCCTGCAGGAGCTGCTGGCACGGATTAAACTTCGTCCTCAACCGGTAAAACGCTTCGATCAGACCGGCGAAGAACGTTTCAGCCTGATGATCGGCGCCAGCGAGCGCGGTTTTATCGATACCCAGGGTAACCGGGCGTTGATTTGTGAGAGCGATCTGCTGGGCGAACGCGTCAGTCGTCGCCGCCAGGATACCCGCCGCACCATCAACCCGGATATTCTGATTCGTAACCTGGCCGAGCTGCATCCTGGCCAGCCGGTGGTGCATCTTGAGCACGGTGTGGGTCGCTATATTGGCCTGACCACGCTGGAAGCAGGCGGCATCCAGGCTGAATACCTGATGCTCTCCTACGCTAACGACGCCAAACTGTATGTGCCGGTCTCCTCGCTGCACCTGATCAGCCGTTACGCCGGCGGTGCCGACGATAATGCTCCGCTGCACAAGCTTGGCAGCGATGCCTGGTCACGCGCCCGGCAGAAAGCGGCCGAAAAAGTTCGTGACGTGGCGGCAGAACTGCTGGATATCTACGCCCAGCGAGCCGCTAAAACCGGCTTCGCCTTTAAGCACAACCGTGAGCAGTATCAGTTGTTCTGCGAAAGCTTCCCGTTTGAGACCACGCCCGATCAGGCGCAGGCGATCAATGCGGTGCTCAGTGATATGTGTGAACCGCTGGCGATGGATCGTCTGGTGTGCGGTGACGTGGGCTTTGGTAAAACCGAAGTGGCCATGCGCGCCGCGTTTCTGGCGGTGGAAAACAACAAGCAGGTGGCGGTGCTGGTGCCGACCACCCTGCTGGCGCAGCAGCATTACGATAATTTCCGCGATCGCTTCGCTAACTGGCCGGTGCGGATTGAAATGCTGTCACGTTTCCGCACGGCAAAAGAGCAGGCGCAGGTGCTGGAGCAGGCCAGCGAGGGCAAGATCGATATCCTGATCGGCACCCACAAGCTGCTGATGAGCGATCTCAAATGGCGCGATCTCGGCCTGCTGATCGTCGATGAGGAGCACCGCTTCGGCGTGCGTCACAAAGAGCGGATTAAAGCGATGCGGGCCGATGTGGATATCCTCACCCTGACCGCTACGCCGATTCCGCGCACCCTGAATATGGCGATGAGCGGCATGCGCGATCTGTCGATCATTGCCACCCCGCCTGCTCGTCGCCTGGCGGTAAAAACCTTTGTGCGTGAATTTGACGATCTGGTGATCCGGGAAGCGATTCTGCGTGAGATTTTACGCGGTGGTCAGGTCTACTACCTCTACAACGACGTGGAGAATATCGAGAAAGCGGCTCAGCGTTTAACCGACCTGGTGCCGGAGGCGCGCGTCGCCATCGGCCATGGACAGATGCGTGAACGCGACCTGGAGCGGGTGATGAACGATTTCCATCATCAGCGGTTTAACGTGCTGGTCTGTACCACCATCATTGAAACCGGTATCGATATTCCGACCGCGAACACCATCATTATTGAACGTGCGGACCACTTTGGTCTGGCGCAGCTGCATCAGTTGCGTGGCCGCGTCGGCCGCTCGCATCATCAGGCTTACGCCTGGCTGCTGACCCCGCATCCTAAAGCGATGACCGCCGATGCGCAAAAGCGCCTCGAAGCGATCGCCTCGCTGGAAGATCTGGGCGCCGGTTTTGCCCTGGCTACCCACGATCTGGAGATCCGCGGTGCCGGTGAACTGTTGGGTGAAGAACAGAGCGGCCAGATGGAGACGCTTGGCTTCTCGCTCTATATGGAGCTGCTGGAAAATGCGGTGGATGCGCTGAAAGAGGGTCGTGAGCCGTCGCTGGAAGATCTCACCAGCAACCAGACCGAAGTGGAGCTGCGGATGCCAGCTCTGTTGCCGGAAGAGTTTATTCCGGATGTCAGTACCCGTCTGTCACTGTATAAACGCATCGCCAGCGCAGAAAGCGAGGAAGAGTTGCAGGAGCTGAAGGTAGAGATGATCGACCGCTTTGGCCTGTTGCCCGATCCGGCGCGTAACCTGCTGGACGTGGCAATTTTGCGGCTTAAAGCCCGCGCCGTGGGTGTCCGGAAGATTGAAGCCAGCGACAAAGGCGGCTATTTCGACTTTGCCCCCAACAACAGCGTTGATCCAGCCTGGTTAATCGGTCTGCTGCAGAAAGATCCTAAGCAGTGGAAGCTGGAAGGTCCGACGCGTCTGCGCTTTAACCGTGAACTGTCGGAAAGAAAAATCCGCATGGAGTGGGTACAGGGATTCGTCTCCCAGCTGGCGGAAAACCGCGCGTAATCCCCTTACCTGCCGCCATCAGTTGAAGACGAAGCGGAACGCAACAACAAAAAGGCGCATCCTGAGATGCGCCTTTTTCTTACGTCGGTGCTGTGTGGCCGCTAACGCGGCAAAAGACTTTGCCCAATTACGCCTGGTCGCTGTTAAGAATCAGCTGACCATTGCGATCCAGTGGAATACGTGTGCCAGGGTCACTTTCCATGCGGATTTTGCCCTGCTGGTCGCCTATTTTATAGGTCACGTCATATCCCAGCATTTTCTCTTGTTTGTCATAGACCGTTTTGCAGCGCTGTTCAGTCGTGGTGTAGGTATCACGGTTTTGCATGCCTGCCTGGACCTGATTACCGGCATAACCGCCTGCTACTACGCCCGCCACGGTCGCCACGTCTTTACCGCGACCGCCACCAAACTGGTGACCTAACACTCCACCCGCCACTGCGCCTAATACTGAGCCAGCAATACGGTTTTCATCCTGGACCGCACGACGGTGCGTCAGTGTCACATTACGACATTCCTGACGTGGCTGTTTGATGCTCTCTTTAATCGGCGTTGCAGCCAGCACCTGAGCGTATTGTGGACCGCGATCAAACACATTCATGCCTGCCACGGCGGCAACACCTAACGCAGCTGCCACACCAATACCGATACCCGCTAACATTGATTTATTCACAGGAAGTTCCTCCTGAAAAGTGTTACCGCGCATTCCTGCCGCTGAAGCATCCTCTTCAACTGAGGCAGATCGGCGTGCGCGACTCGCCGTGTTTGTTGGGATGAAGTTTTACAGATGGACCGAAATTGCAACATCAGATAAATGGAGGAAAACGGTCACTTACGCAACAGGACCAGTTTTTAGGAGAGTTCTGAGGTGGGGAGCGTTATTAATGATGCTTTTTCGCTAAGAAAATTAAACCAATTAAATCAAAGGCATATAATTTTATATGCCTTATGTAGAGGCTGAATGCCCGTTATGGCAACGGTCTTTTCATCGTCACCCAAAAGTATCGTCTTTATGTACCGTATCGGAACATTCATTCCTGAAGCACTCAGGCTTCAGGAATGAAGAAAAAGGAAATTAATCAAAAATGCTCTCGGATGGGCATACCTTTACCTCGCCCCAGCCCACAATGGTGCCATTTGGGGTAAGGTCTTTGATGGAAACGCTATCACCTGAATATTCGGATCCTCTGACTACAATATCGTAGTCATGGTTAGCCTGAGGAATAAATTCAACAGTGGCCGATTTTTGAGTGTTCTGATAGTATCCAGCCTCTGTCCAGTAGTGAATGACACGAATCATTTGTTCTGGCTTCAGGGTAAATTCATTGATGAAAGCACCCTTGTTTTCAGACGACGCTGGCATACCTACCCGTTTATTACCTGTAACGGGGATGCCCAGAACGGCAAAACCAGAAGTAATACGGCGTTCCAGCATTTTTTTATAGCAACCTGAACTCTGTTTTTCATAGAACTGAAGTGCCGTATTGCCCTCTGAACCCACCCGGATTCGGGCCGCATCCTGCCCTTTATAATCATCCAGTGAAGGTCTGAAACCTGCCGTGCAACCGCTCAATAATAGTGCTATCAATCCGGTGATGAAGATTTTTGCAGCCATTCTTTATTATCCTTAATTTAACTGACACAGACTGGAATTGGTTATTTTATTGATACTATAACGAGGCGTGTGTTGCGTTACACATCGTTTATTTTTTGACAAAGAACATTGACCGTATTAATGCACAAAGACTTTATTAATCCTGCTGGAAAAAATAAAATACGGTACCCATATCAGACAACTGATTAAGGCGCGAGCCAGCATATTGATATCAGGCTGAGTAAGGTTTACGTGAAAAACCAAAGCAGGATAAAGCGTGCAAAAACTCGCAAAGATAAGGCCGTAAAAATAGTACGTTATCATCACGTATCTGGTTTTTACTTTCTTCCTAAGGAAGAACCAGCAAGCCAGCACTGTTACGGGGGCATTAATAATGGACAGCGCTAATAGTAAAAGACTAAAACTATTAACCACACCTTGTTTCTGATAAGTGTTGGCAATCAACGAAACAATACAAAAATCATTATACAGCATCGAAAAAAAACCAGTCATCAAGCCTAAAGCTGGCAGATATAATAAACCATTAATCCTGCCCTCTTCTTTTTTTCACAATTATCACAAAAGCCTGATTCTTTATTCCCTTCCGCTTCCTGACATTTAATGCATAACATTCTTATCCCCCTGAAGGTGTCATTGTTTTCCTTTGTTTTAACAAAACTCAAACCGGTTAATTCAGAAGGTCGACGTCTCTGGTCAGACAGGATTAGATACTATTTTAAATGTATCGAAGAACTGCCTGATTCGACCTTTATAAAACACGGTCCTTTCCAGAGTGCAAAAAAACAACCCTGACCAGATGGCCAGGGTTGCGGTTTTTAGCGTTGAATCAGAAACGGTATCCGATGCCGATGTTAAAACCATTGATGGCAACATCTTCGTTATATTTTACGCGAGTACCTTCATAGCCAACACTCACAGAGAGGTTGCTGATAGGATTCACGACAACACCAGCGCCATAGGCAAAAGAGGTTTTATTTTCGCTATATTCTTCGGAATAGACTCCGAGATAATTCACGTTCTCATCCACTTTGGTATGGGCAACACCAATTAATCCATAGAAGCTGATGTAGTCATTGATACGATATGCCGGACCTGCCATCAGTGAGTAATATTTTACTTTGGTTTTTCCATCATATCCGCTAACATCGCCATAAAAATCTTCACGCTCAGAAAAACTTTCGTCACCTTTCATGTAGCTGAATGAGCCAATCACACTGAGAGGAGAATCCCATTCATAGCGATACTGAACGTTGACGCCACGGATGTTTTTAATGTCTTCAACTTTGCTTTGTGCATATCCAACCGAGACGGTGTGATTATCAGCCAGCGCATTGCTGCCCACGAGCAGACCGCCACACAGTAATGCCAGCATTGTCATTTTAGAGGTCATGTAATTAATTCCTTTTCATAATTTAACATTATTTCCCTGCGCTTAACGCAGGGCTTCGTTCCCTGAATCACCAATACCCGACGGACAGAATAGAGTTTTTATCTATCCGTCTGTATCGGACAGGAATTTCATGTAGCGCTCCGCGCCTGATGGTCAGATCGGTCGGAAAGCATCTATTCATACCCGGATTTTTAAAAAAGACCGACCTGAGTCAATGTGAAAATTAAAGTCCAGCCTTATTAAATGGCACTTCGGCCATTTAATTTAGGTTATGTAAAGAATTTAACTACAGGATTAATCCTCGCGGTTAGTTGTCAATCCATTCTTAATGGCATTATTAGACCAAAAATAATTAGTGGTATCAAGACCGGATTGCCATAAGAAAGCAAAAATCCCTGCAAACCATTACTACATATGCATCCTGAGAGTCATTCTTCCTTATACAACCCATTAACGCAGATTATTAACTTGCCTGAAATGTTCCCAATCCATTAAGACACTGAGTTACGGTTCTATTTAAACCCCTCTGAATAAATGAAGGTATTCGGAAAGATAACACCTGTATTTTCCCTAAAAGCGGTACTTTCAAGCTGACTGCCAATACTGCCGCTGGTGCCCACGCTCTGGTGCTCGGTTTTATAGTCCGCGTGGTTCTCTATGTTGCTGAAGCCCAGCGTGCCGGTGTCGAGACGGTTCTTATCGGCGGTGGCGGTGGAACTGATGACCGCGCCGTTCAGCTGGGTGTGCTCACCCGCCGTCACGTCAAAGCCGCCCTTCCCGGCAAAGATGCCGGTCTGCCCGGCCACGCTCTGCCAGTTGCTGTGCATCTTGTCCTGGCTGAGGTTGACGCTCGCGGAGCCGGTCATCGAGCCGAAGGTGAAGCTGCCGCCCGCGCTGGCGTTCTGCTGCCTGCTGTCGTAGCGGTCGCTGTCCTGTTCTGAGGTCAGCGTCAGGTTGCGGCCGGTATCCACCTTCACGCTGTCCCCGCGCACCTGTGCGCCGGTCAGCGTGGTGTCGCGCCCGGCGTTCAGGCTCAGCCCGTTGCCCGCCGTGAGCGTAGTCTCGGTATGGGTCAGCCCGCTGCCGTTCTCGCGCCCTTTGCCCGCGTTGACGCTGGCTGAAACGCTGATGCCGTAGCCGCCCGACCCGGCGGTCAGGCCGATACCCAGGCTGCCACCCTTACTGCTGTTAGTGCTGTCGGTGCGCTCGCTGTTCTGCGCTGAAAGCAGGCTGATGTCGTTTTTCGCCGTCAGCCCGAGGTCGCCGCCCGCCTGAAGCTGGCTGCCCTGCACGAGGATGTCGCCCGCGCTGCCCGGCTGTGCGCCGGTGGCGGTGATGGCCAGGTTACCGCGCGCGCCCAGCGTACTGCCACTACACCTCTGCATCCTTCTTCTGCTCTGGCGTTATCATCTTCAGCTTATCAGTGGCTGTTTTCGTCGCCGCAATCTGCCCCTGTGTCCTGGCGATGTCCACCGCCTTAACGTCAGGTGTACTTAAGTTTTTGCAGGTTTCTTTTTTGGCCTAAAGCAACAATTTCACAATCAGGTTCGTCATAACGCCCCAATGCAAAAAAAACAACACCATTATTTATCCAGATATTACTCATCCATTCTGTTATCTGCCTCGGTATGGAAGCAGTCATATTTACATTAGTTGATTGGATGGTTGAAAAAAACACCTTCTCGCCGCTATTAATTAAGCTTTCAATTACTCCCAAGCTATTTGATTTAACAGAACCTAAGCCGGAAAGAATCAACCCTTCACTTCCCTTAACTATCACATCTTTTTTTTCCTCAACCCCATTAACTTTAACACCTCTAACATTAAGTAAACCCCAGGTTTTTCTGTGGTTAACAATTGCGCTATCAGGTTGCTCCGCTGATAAAACGACAAATGTGTATATATCTTCATCGCTAACACCTGCAGAATAACTCTCTACCATTTTTTTCAATAAACCCTCACCAAATTTTTTTAGTGGCGCATTGGGTAATTCCCAGCTCACTGCAGAGATACCCTTGCCGCTTATTGAAAATAAGTTAAAATCTGTAATCTCATTTTTTTCATTTATATCTTCAGCATATCTAATAACAACATCAGTAGTCATAGTGGTTACCTGCAGGATCGTTAAAATGTGAGCCTCGATTTTGAGGATCATCGACTCCAAAGAAATGGCCTCCAGCATCATCTCTTATACAAACTTTTTGCGTACCTCCTCCCGGTTTTTGAACTATAAATTCATATATATAACCTGGTTGAGGATTACCACGCTTGTCTATATTAGGGGATACCTTATTGGGGCTCTGACTCACTGGTATACCAGACTGTCTCTTCGCCTCATTAAAAGCACCTGAGCGACCAGCCCCTTCAGGAGAAAGATTTGCAGGCTTGTCCCCTTCAGCCAGATAAGCCAGATCATCCTTATTCTGTTCAGAAATCGGCGTAACCGTGGTATTGCCTCCCGTATCCGGCATACCATCCGTATTTCCGGTATTGCTGGATCCCTGCTCACCAGACCGATCCGGCGAGATCAGCGGAGTTCCCTTATTCTCATCCTGCGCCGGATTGACCAGCTTGCCACCCGTCAGGTCATCATCAACCGGCACGGTTTCCGTTTTGCTGCCTGCCCCATTTGTATGCTGCTGGCTCTGCGCCGAAACGATTGCCATCAGCACGCAGCTGGGATTTGCCCGGCAGGTCGAATCAAGGCCTTCCTTAACTGCTTTTGTCAGTGCCAGGGCCGCCTGCTCATTAGCTCCGCCTTTGCCTGCTTCAGCCATCGCCGCCGAGTTCAGCGTTTCGTGCGCCAGCATCTGCTGCAACATGCCCATACCGACCATGTTATTGCTGATTTCATTCTGGCCCGCCTGCGCGCCCGCCACCGCACCTCCCGCACTGTCTCCGGCAATGCCGCCCGCAAGGCCCGCCGCAACCGTGCCCAGTGCAACCAGCGTCTGCTTCTGCTGTTCGCTCATCTGGCTTACCGGAACGTCACCATAAAGTGCATTTTTGATGGCTTCACCCATCGCGGCGGTGGTAGCCGCGCCTGCAGCGCCCGCTGCCGCTGAATTCCCCTGTGCCGCAGCGATGACTCCGGCTACCGCAGCATGTGCCATTATACGACTGGCCTCATCCGGCGCTTTCTGCTTAATCAGTTCTGCAAGGTAAGGGGCCGAACCGCCAGCCAGTGCGGCTTTCAAATCGCCCCCCGCCAGCCCCTGAATCGCCGCCGTCGCCGCGCTGATGCCCTGCTGCACCGGCCCGCCGGTTCCCATTCCGCCGGCCAGCATCTCCCGGTTGTACAGCGTCTGATAGACCTGTCCGGTGATGTCGGCCGCGGTCGGCTCCTGACCCGGATTCGCTTTGCGCCACTGCGCTTCAGCGTCCTTCTTCTGGTCCGGCGAGATGTTCTTCATCTTCTCCGTGGCCGCTCTGGTCGCCGCAATCTCGCCCTGCGTCCGCGCGATGTCGCCCGCCTGGCTGCCGATTTCCGCCAGCAGCTGCGCCGTCTCCATCCGCCGCTGCTCTTTCTCCTTATCGAAGATTTTATCCAGCCCCGGATTCGCACCCGCCGCGTCGCGGCTCAGCGCCGACACGTCCTGCGTCTGCTTCGCCTTATCCCGGATAATGAGGGTGCCGTCGCTCACCGCCGCCTTTGTCACCGACGACGCGCTGCCGCTGCCGTTCAGCCCCGCCAGCAGGCCGTTCGCCATGTTGCCTTCGAACTGGCTGCCGATGCTGCCGCCGGTGCTCATGCCCACGCTCTGGTGCTCGGTTTTATAGTCCGCGTGGTTCTCAATATTGCTGAAGCCCAGCGTGCCGGTGTCGAGACGGTTCTTATCGGCGGTGGCGGTGGAACTGATGACCGCGCCGTTCAGCTCGGTGTGCCCACCCGCCGTCACGTCAAAGCCGCCCTTCCCGGCAAAGATGCCGGTCTGCCCGGCCACGCTCTGCCAGTTGCTGTGCATCTTGTCCTGGCTGAGGTTGACGCTTGCGGAGCCGGTCATCGAGCCGAAGGTGAAGCTGCCGCCCGCGCTGGCGTTCTGCTGCCTGCTGTCGTAGCGGTCGCTGTCCTGTTCTGAGGTCAGCGTCAGGTTGCGGCCGGTATCCACCTTCACGCTGTCCCCGCGCACCTGTGCGCCGGTCAGCGTGGTGTCGCGCCCGGCGTTCAGGCTCAGCCCGTTGCCCGCCGTGAGCGTAGTCTCGGTATGGGTCAGCCCGCTGCCGTTCTCGCGCCCTTTGCCCGCGTTGACGCTGGCTGAAACGCTGATGCCGTAGCCGCCCGACCCGGCGGTCAGGCCGATACCCAGGCTGCCACCCTTACTGCTGTTAGTGCTGTCGGTGCGCTCGCTGTTCTGCGCTGAAAGCAGGCTGATGTCGTTTTTCGCCGTCAGCCCGAGGTCGCCGCCCGCCTGAAGCTGGCTGCCCTGCACGAGGATGTCGCCCGCGCTGCCCGGCTGTGCGCCGGTGGCGGTGATGGCCAGGTTACCGCGCGCGCCCAGCGTACTGCCCTGTGCCTCGTGGCTTTCGGTGCGGGTCTCGCTTTTCGACGACTGGCTGCCGTAAGAAAGACTGATGCCGACCGAGTTGGTGGAGCCTTCTTCATAACCTTTGTCGCCCGGCTTCAGGCCTGCGGCGGTGTTTCTGGCGTTCGCCGCACCGGTCTGCGCACCGTCCATCTGATACGCCTGCGCGGCCTGGGCCGCCGTCAGCGCCGCTTTGGTGCCCTGCAGCGCCTTCAGCCGGTCATCGCCGCTCTCATCGGCGGTACGGGCGGTCTGCACTGCCGTGTTCAGCGCCGCGCCCACCGTGCCGGACAGCGCCAGCGTCAGCCCGCTCTGCTTCTGCTCGGTTTTCGTCAGTGCGGTGTGGCTGTTTTCGGCCGCACTGAGGGTCACGTCGCTGCCGCTCAGGGAGAGATCTTTACCGGCGATTACGTCGCTGCCGTGCACGGTAAGCTGGCTACCGGCGCTGAGGGTAACGCTGCCGTCGCTGCTGCCCACCGTGCTGCCGCGGCTGAGTGAGCCGCTGGCATCGGTGCTGCTCTTCTGCATCGCCTGACCCACGGTGAAACCGATGCCGCCGGTGCCCATCAGGCCCGATTTTTTCTCCTCGCGCTGATGCACTTCATCACGCGTTTCTGTGGCGGTCGCGATGCTGAGATCGCGGCCGGCGGTCAGCGCAACATCCTGCGTACCGGCGACGTTGCTGCCGGTCACGGCAATGTCGCGGCCCGCCTGAAGCCGGACGCTGTCGCCGCTCAGCGTGGTACTGAGCGCCTCGCTGCTGTGCAGTTCGTCGTGGGTTTCCAGACTGCTGCCCGACAGCAGCCCTTTGCTGGACTGCCTGCTGTGTTCGGTGAGATCGGTACGGCTGTTGCCCGCGCTGAGCACGATGTCGCGTCCGGCACTGGCGGTCAGTGCCCCGCCCGCCGTCACGTCCGCTGCCGTAGCGCGGATATCCTGTCCGGCACTCAGCTGCAGCGCGCCGCCGGCGGTGATGCGCGTCCCGGCATCGCTCTGCTGTGACAGGCGACGGTAGTTGCTGCTGTTCCAGCTGTCATTTTCAGTGTGCTGCGTGCTGAGCATTAGCCTGCTCAAACACCTTAAGGCCACGTATCGACGGGCAAAAACCATGAAACACAGCGCTGGCTGAAAGCGCACCCAAAGTTCAGGGTTATTTACCAGCCAGTTTACTCGCCGTGGGTGAATCACGTTGAGCGGTATGGCAGGGACTTCATGACACGATAACCCGCAACCATCAATGCCGTTCAATGAGGCAACTGCTGAAAAAGGTAAGGAACTTTATGGAAACAGTCAGCCCATTCCCCGGAGGAAAATAGGGTCTGGCAAAGGTGTAGCGGTATTATGCGCAGCTATTTAGGCTCAGATCAGATCTTCACCATTTAACAATACAATGACATTTTCCTTACCAAGCTCATTTCTAACCATATCGGCCATTTCATCAGTCGATATTTCTAATGCTTTATTGTTCACATCAATGTAAAAAAATGATTCAGGGTCTAAACCAAATTCATTAGATATCTCTTTATCAAAAGGTCCCAATCTTTTTGCTTTATACAAAATGTAATGTTGGGGGAATACCTTTGGATTGCTTGATAAAAGGCGATCCAAGTGAGGTTGTAGCTCAGAAACTGAAAATTTAGTGTAACACCTTATACTTATTGACATATTCCCTCACTTTATCCTAATCGCATTACCGGATTTATCGATAACAATTAGCTTATCCATACCCACCCCAACTGAACATCAAAGGACGATGGCTGGAACAGTGGGGATTTATCATCGGGAAGAAAATCGTGGTGATTACCGGGCCAGGAAAGTTGATCATCCGGCTGGCGAAACAAGCATAACTTGTTGATATGTAAAGAGAAACCCCGCCATCATAGAAGGCGAATTTGCCCGCACCCTTAAAAATGTACTTAAAGCCCAAAAAAGAAGCTTTTACCAGTTCGGTAAGTTTCAACCCAAAGACAATAAGGTAGAGCCAAAAATTACTGATGACCACATCCATATGACGTGGTTTTAATTTGGAAATAAAATGCCGAATTCAAAGCCGGGGTTTTTAACTAAACCACTGCTTCAAAAAATCTTTCTATCTCTTTGTGAGTTAACTTGTTCAAAAACAAATTGACCATATTCCTTTCATCATCCACTCCCAGATAAAAATTATCACTACACCTTATCCAACCCGCAACTTTTTTATTCTCACCAATCACCACCAACATTGAATCTGAAGATACATCAACTTGAATATCAAGACTAAAATCATCAATGAAACGCTGATTAAAATCATCACTTTCTTTATTTTTCCACATCGCTGTATTAACAACTGGAAGGCCATGCTCACTATCTGATAAAAATATTGATTGAGAGTCAACTTTATGGATTGATTCTGGCTCTATCATTACCAATGTAATAGATGATATAAATCCATTATCTGGTAGCACAGCTAGCTCAAGCAGGCTTTTTTTTCCATTGCCAACCCGCCAATACAAAGGAGGTAGTAGCTTATCATTAATAATATTTATATCAACGGGAACATAACCGTCTATAGTGACAGCTACGCTTGCAAACTCATTAATAACACCATCTATTGTTAATCTCATTATTTATACAACGCATGTTTTAATACTGGATAAGGGTCTGTTGGGCGCTGACTAAATATTAGCTCCCAACGTCCAATTTGCATTTTTTCGTTAAATTTAAGTCCCTGCGAAGATGCATCTCCAATCGCACTGTGAAGACTGCTTAGCATAGCCTGACTTCCTTCAGTTGTACTATGAGATAATCCATTTCGTGTTAAATATTCCCCCATATGTTTAGTCGCATTTGGGTTTACCCATACCGTTTGCCCATTAACATTTAATTCAAAGGATTTCGGAATGGACGTTCCAGGTATCGCAGGTTGAGTTGCTTTAATGGAATCAAAAACGGTTCCCGTTGGAAACGGGCTATTCTTCGCTGCACTAAGCGCTGCAGCTTCAGCTTTCGCAGCTACCGCTTCTGCCGCAGTCTTACCTACACCAATAGCACCGCCAGCACCAACGCCGCCTGGTACTATAATCTCTGAAGCCTGAAGACCAAGATTGTTAATACACAGCGCCAGCACACCAGCGCAGGACTCAACACCTGTTTTCAGCAAGGCAGCGACTTCAGGAGTAGCCGCAATCAATACACCGCCACCAAGCCCCACAGGAAGTGCTACCGTCAACGCATCCTTCATCGCCTGACCACGCTGACAACTGGCTGACGTCGGATCATCGGCACAGGACAGGATATCTTTGCCCTGCTCACGCACGAACTTCTCCTGACCGTCTTCAGTTCCGCCAAACAGGTTGTTATTAACTGCATTTTTGCCCGCAATCGCGCCGCTCGTCGCCGCTGCACTGCTGTTGCCCGCCATGCCGCCCGCCAGTCCTGCCGCCAGTGTTCCCAGCAGGCTCAGCTGCTCGCGGTCTTCCTGCCCCAGCGCCGCTATCTTCTCCGGCGTGTCCGCGCCCCAGTACTTCTCTGCAATATAGCGTGTGGCCAGTTCGCCGCTGAAGGCACCTGCCGCGCCCGCTGCCGCACTGCCGCCCGACATCTGCGATGATACTGCACCCCACACGGCATGGGCCATGGCATTGGTTGCCACATCAACGTTGCCGGAAGCGTCGGTCGTTTCCTTCTTAATCAGCTGAGCTGCCCACGGATTAAGGCCGCCTGCGACCGCCTGACCTGCATTGCCGGTCACCAGCCCCGTCAGGATGCTGCCGACCGTCTGTGCGACCTTCTGAGACGTGCTGCCGATGCCCCACTGCTTCATCTCCGCCTGATACTCTGGCGAATCACGCATTTTCTCCAGCCACTCTCTCCGCTGTTTTTCCGTTGCTCCGGCGGGCAGCGTCTCGGCGTTCTTCGCACTCCGCGCCTTCTCAAGCCCTTTGATATCGCCCATGGTCGTGACGATATTTGTCATCTGACCGCTGATTTCACCGGCTAACTGAGCCGTCTGAAGCCGCTTCTGCTCTTTCTCTTTGTCAAAGATCGCGCTGATGCTGTCATTGGCATGTTCGGTGTCACGACTGAGCGCCGATACGTCCTGGGTCTGCCTGTTCTGATCGCGGACAATGAGAGTGCCATTGGCCACCGCGGCCTGGGTCGTGCCTTCAGCGTGCCCCTTGTTGTTCAGACCCGATAACAGCGTGCTGGCACTGTTGGAGGCTGCATTGGCAAGCATCTGTTTACCCATGCCAGCGCCATTGGACAGCCCGACGCTGCCGCCACTGTGACTGACTTTATAATCAGCAGAGTTACCGATGTCGCTGAAGCCCAGCGTGCCGGTATCAAGACGGTTGTCTGCGGCATCACCCTGGCTGGCAATCACTGCACCGTTAAGCTGCGTGTGATTGCCAACGGTGATATCGAAGCCGCCTTTACCGGCATAGATACCGCTTTGCTCCTGCACACTGTCGTAGTTGCTGTGCATTTTGTCCTGATTGATGCTGGCATAACCTGAAGCCGTCATCGAACCAAAGGTAAAGCTGCCGCCCGCGCCGTAGCTGGTCTGTTTTGAATCGTAACGATCGCTGTCCTGCTGGCTGGTCAGGGTTAAATCGCGGCCTGTATTTGCGATGACCTGGTCAGCGCTGACCTGCGCGCCATCCAGTGTAGTGTCCCGCCCGCTGATAAGGCTGAGTTTGCCGCCACTGTCCAGTGTGGTCTCGGTCCATCGCGTGCCGTTGCCGCTCTCTTTGCCCTTCGCGCCATTAATGCTGGCAAAGATACTGATGCCTGCACTGCCCTGTCCGGCACCAATACTGATGCCCACCCCGCCACCGCTGCTGCTGTTCTTACCGCTGCTATCCTGGGTATTCGCTGCGCCAGTCAGTAAAATATCATTAGCCGCATTCAGACTGCTGTCGCCCGCTGCTTTTAACTGACTTCCGGCAATCTGAATATCACCACTGTGCGCACTGTTATTTTTCCCCGTGGCAGTAATGGCGAGATTATTGCCGGCATTAATCGTAGAACCCAAGACGCTGTCCGTGCCCTGATGCTGCTGTGACTTAGATTTCTGCGTATTCAGAGAAAGACTGACGCCTATTCCATTGCTGGGATCGGCACTCACTTCCGCCAGCTGTCCGGCCTGGGCCGCCTGTACGCCAGAGAGTACAGCCTTGGTTGCCTGCAGGGCTGCCAGGCGACCATCACTCTCTTTTTTCGAGGACTGTGCGGCCGCAACGGCGTTGTTGATGGCATCACCCACGACGCCGGAGAGCGCCAGTGTCAGCCCGCTCTTCTTCTGCTCAAACAGTTCATCATGTGTACGCTTATCATGGCCCGGATCGATGATCACGCTGTCGCCGGTAATGGCGAGATCGCGCCCCGCCACCAGATCTGAGCCGCTGACATGAGCCTGTCCGCCCGCAACAATGCTGACATTACCGCCCGTACTGCCCACCGTGCTGGCACTCTGGCTCTGGGTGGTGCCCTTGTCACGTAAGTCATGGACCGATTTACTGCTGCCTACCGTGATGCCGATGCCACCGGTTCCCATCAGGCCGCTTTTCTTAGTTTCCGAAAAACGCCAGGTTGAGTCCGTGTTGGTCGCAGCAACGATATCCACGTTGTTACCGGCCCTGAGCGCTACGGTGCCATCGCCCACGACCTGTGAACCCTGGACAAGTAAATTGTTGCCCGCATTAAGCGTGACATTATCGCCGCTCAGTAAGGTGCCATTTTCACGGGTGTCACTGTCTTCGCTGATGGTATGCGTGGTCTTTTTACTCAAAAATCCTTTTTTGGTTTTGGTCTCTTCTTTGTAGGCATAATCGCTTTCAGTGGCGGTGGTCAGGTTGATGTCGCGTCCGGCACCCACTGCGATATTACCGCTGGCCGTAACCTGAGCCGCTTCACTGTTAACATCCTGACCCGCTTTAACCGTCGTACTCCCGCCGCTGGCAATTTCAGTGCCCTGCTGGCGTACCGACTCATTAATCTCAACCTTCTTGCCGGATTTGTAGCTATTACCAGAACCGGTTTCAGCCGCCAGCAGATTGACATCACGCCCCGCCTGCAAGGTCACGTCTTTGTCTGCGGCGATGCCTGCCGCCAGGCTATTGAGATCGCGTCCGGCCTGAAGTGCTAAGTCGCCGCCACTGGTCAGCGTCGTGCGATCCAGCCCGGTTGAATGGGTTTCACGTTTACCCTTCATATCATTCTGGCTGGTCGTCGCGCTATTGAGATTAAGATCGTTACCCGCGGTCAGGGCAACATCCTGCGTACCGGCGACGTTGCTGCCGGTCACGGCAATGTCGCGGCCCGCCTGAAGCCGGACGCTGTCGCCGCTCAGCGTGGTACTGAGCGCCTCGCTGCTGTGCAGTTCGTCGTGGGTTTCCAGACTGCTGCCCGACAGCAGCCCTTTGCTGGACTGCCTGCTGTGTTCGGTGAGATCGGTACGGCTGTTGCCCGCGCTGAGCACGATGTCGCGTCCGGCACTGGCGGTCAGTGCCCCGCCCGCCGTCACGTCCGCTGCCGTAGCGCGGATATCCTGTCCGGCACTCAGCTGCAGCGCGCCGCCGGCGGTGATGCGCGTCCCGGCATCGCTCTGCTGTGACAGGCGACGGTAGTTGCTGCTGTTCCAGCTGTCATTTTCAGTGTGCTGCGTGCTGAGTGTGCCGAGCGTCAGGTCATTGCCCGCCTGAATCTTCGTGGTGCTCTTCTCTCCGGCGTTGCCGATATCGCTAGCGGCCAGGGTGATGTTGTTCAGCGCGCTCAGCGTCAGCGCACCGTCGGTGCCCTGCACGTAGATACCGGCCGGACGATCTATCCAGCGGCCGGTGCCGTCGCCGCGCAGCGTTGACTGGCTGATAATATCCCGACCGGCCAGCAGCGATACCTGCTTATCACCGCTGATGACGCCGCCCAGGTTAGTGATATCCTGACGGGCGGTGAGACTGACCGTGTTGCCGCTGATGTAGCCGCTGTTGGTCAGCGACTGCGCCGTCAGCTGCGTCACGTCGCGGCCCTTAATGGCCCCGCTATTAGTGATGTCGTTGCGGGCATTCAGCGCCACGCTACCGCCCCCGATCAACGCGCCGTCGCCGGTTAAGTCACCCTGCTTCACCTTCGCGTAAACCTGCGGTACCAGCACGGTCTGCTGTGTGCCATCCGGCAGCGTCACGGTCTGATTCACCAGCCAGACGATATCGCTGGTGAGCAGCGCCATCTGCGCCGGGGTCAGCGCCACACCGAGTTCCAGGTCGTAGGCTTTGCCGAAGACTACCCCATTATTCATCAGTCCGCGATACTGATCTTCATCACTGCCATACCCGCTGATATAGCGGTTGCCGGTCAGCTGGATAATCTGATCGCGCACCAGTCGCTGCTCGTAATAACCATCGCCCAGCCGCTTCAGGATCCGGCTGCTGTCGGTGGTCAGAGCGTTCTGCATATAGTCGCTGCTGAGCCACTGCTTCTGATTCACAAAGCGCGGATCGGTCTCGACCAGGTAATGGCTGTCACTGCCAGGTTGCAGCTGGTACAGGCTGTTATCCGGCAGCCGGATATCAGGTGAGACGGCGCGGATCACCGGCGTAATCGTCTGTCCGTCGACGACCGTTGCTGGCAGCGTCAGCGAGAACTGCTGCCCGGCCGGTAACAGCAGCGGCCGGTCTTTAAGGCTGCCGAGCTTATCCAGCGTCAGCGCACTGTCATAGCGTAATCCGGCTGGCAGTAACGCACTGCCGCTATCCGTGGCACTCAGCGCAACCGCCGCAACCGTCTGCTGGACGGCTGGTGTGCCGATGCGGTCAGCCTGCGCGGTGACGCCCTGCAGCTGGCGGTTGCCGGTCTGATAGCCATTACCCTGCGGCGCAGCATTCGCCTGCCAGCTCAGCGTCTGTAAATCGATGGTTTCCGTCACGGGCGCAGGGCGATACGTTTTCTTGTCTTTGCCCTGCGACGTTTTGGTTCCACCCAGTTTCTTTTTCTTCTTCTTCGCGTACCAGCGAACCGATTTCCCGTCGTCCGTGGTAACGCGCGTTCCTTTTGTCGCCTGATTATTCAGCTCGCCTATCTGACCGCCCAGCATAGCACCCGCGACAATCTGGCTGTCGTGATTGTTAAGACGGCCGGCGCTAAAGGTCATGTTACCGCCCGACAGAATTTTGCCCGGATCGCTCTCTTTGATCTGGGTTTCCTTCACTATCCGCCGGTAGTCATATTCATAAAACTCGCTGCCGCTGGTGCCGTCCGGCATTTTTGCCGTGTGCACGCCATATTTGTTTTTTTTGCTGGTATCCACGTCGGCCCAGTCAAAACGATCGGTGTGGCCTTTAAGTACCGCTTCATGATGCTGGCTATCTTCGGTCGTAACGACCTGCGTGGCCAGATGACGGTTGGTATTGTTGATTTCCGCCATGCTGATCGTGGCATCCTGCCCGGCCTCAATTGTTGCCCCGTCATTGTTGAGCTGCTGCCCCTGTCCGGTGGCCTGATTGTTCGCGTCCAGCTGGCCGCCTATATGCAGATCGCCATCACTGTAGATCAGCGCGTGGTCACGGTTGTTCAGCGTGCCAGCCGCAATATCCAGTCGCTGCCGCGCCGCAATCACCGCTGATTTGCCCGCTTCGCTGAGGTTGTTGAGCAGCGTGGCTGCAATGGCAATGTGATCGCCATAAATACGGCCGGTGCCGCTGTTATTCAGGACGCCCGCTACCAGGTGTGTCAGTCCGCCGTCAATCAGACCGCGATTGTTCAGGGTGTCAGCTGCCGTAATTTCAGTCTGCCCGCCGCTGATCTCGCCATTCGCCTGATTACTGATATTTTGCGCGGTAAGGAATAGCGCCTGCTGAGCAGCGAGGGTGCCATCGTTGGTCACGTTTCCGCCCGCCGTCAGGCGCAGCGTGCCGTTGGCTTTGACCTCTGAGAGATTATGAAAATCACCTGCCAGCGTGATGCCAAGATTCCCCTGCGACAAAACCTGTCCGTCGCCACTCAGGGAAGCTGCGTTGATCTGTGCCTCTTTATCAGCAATCAGCGTACCCTGCTGATTGTTGATGGCGAGCGCCTGCCCCTGGGTTGAGTTCTGAATAGTCAACGTATCCGCTGACGAGATCAGCCCGCTGACGTTATCCAGCGCCTGTTGCACTGTGAGTGCCAGCCTCTGTTTTGCGCGCAGTGCACCCTGACTGTTGTCCAGCGTGCCGGTTTCGAGGGTTAAACTATCCGCTTCAATCCCTTTGCCGCTCTGTCGGGTATCGCGGTTGATTAGCGATGGCGTAGAGATCGTCATCTGCTGGCCGCCCTGAATCAGCCCGCTGCGGTTATCCAGCTGCTGGCTCAGAGACAGGGTGCCGTTGCCGACGCTTTGCACCAGGCCGTCATTGTTGACCAACTGACCCGCCGTCAGCGATAGCGTGCCTGCTGAAAGGAGTTTACCCGCCTGATTGTGCAGTGCGTTCTGTCCCGCATTGAGCGTCAGATCCGACCCACCCTGAATCTGTCCCTGCTGGTTATCCAGCGCGCCACTTTCAATATTGAGGTTACCGACACTGGCAATGAGCCCGCGCTGGTTAGTCAGCGTCTGACCTGCCGTAGTGAGGGTGATATCCCCCGCTGACTGCAGTTTACCGTCATTGTTGTTCAGCGCCTGACCGTTGAAAGTCAGCCCGCCATTGCCTGCGATCTGCCCCTGGCTATTGTTCAGTTCACTGGCGCTGAGTGATGCCTGCTGTCCGGCGGCAATGAAACCCGTCTGGTTATCAATTGCCCCGCTGCGCAGATCCAGACTGTTGAGGGCAACGATACCGCGCTGGTCACCACTGTCGCGATTGATCAGGGCGTGACCCTGAGTGTCCAGCGTCATGTCGCTGCCAGCCTGTAACAGGCCACCCTGGTTTTGCAGCTCCCCGCTGGTGAGATCGAGCCGCCCTTTGCCGCCCGTCAGCGTGCCGGACTGGTTGTTGATATCGCCCGTCACAACCTGCGCGCCGCTATGACCGGTGATGAAGCCGCGCAGATTATCCAATGCGCCGCTGTAGAGCTTCAGCATGCCCGCACTGAACAGGCCGCCTGCGGCTCCGCTGTCACGGTTGATCAGGCTGTTGCCGTGGGTGTCCAGATGCAGATCGCCACCCGACTCAATCCTGCCTGCCCGGTTGTTGAGGAGTCCGCTATCCAGTTGCAGGGTGCCTTTAGCACCCAGTTGACCCTGCTGGTGGTCGAAGGTCTGCTGATGAGTATCGATGCGAATATTCTGTCCCAGCATCACCCCGCTACGGCCATCAATCTGGCCACTGGAGAGCAGCAGATCGCCGCCTGCAATAATACCGCCGCGTTCGCCGCTGTCGCGGTTATTCAGTTCGCCGCCCTGGGTGTTGACTGACAGCGCCTCACCCGACTGAAGCAGGCCGCGCTGGTTATCCACGCTGCTGCTTTCCAGCGTTAGTCCATGATCGGCATTAATAATCCCATCGACGTTGTTCAGTCCACCGCTGGTGAGCCGCATAGTGCCCGCAGAGACCAGCGAGCCCGTTCTGTTATCAAGATCACCACTGCTGATATGCAGATTAGCCCCAGCAATAACGCCGCCTGATGCCGTGTTATTCAGCACCTCTCCGTGCGTATTAAGCTGCATATCACCGCCGGACTGCAGTCGTCCGCCGCTGTTATCCAGCGCGCCACTGTTCAGCAATAATTCACCCCTGGCGCTGAGCAGAGCAGCTCTGAAATCAGCGGACTGGCCCTGCGTATCGATCACCAGGTTTTGTCCCTGAATGACGCCGTGATCGCCCGCTAACTTTCCGGTTGAGAGTTGCAGATTGCCACGCGCCACAATGCCGCCGCGATCGCCGCTGGCGCTGTTGTTCAGCTGTGCGCCGTGAGTATCCAGTGAGAGCGCCTGACCCGATTGTAATAAACCTCGCTGATTGTCGAGCGCGCCGGTCTTCAGCGTCAGCGCCTCATCAGACATCAGTGTGCCGTCAATGTTGGTCAGCAGGTCGCTGCTGATACTGGCCGCCGAGGCAGCGGCGATAACGCCGTTCTGGTTATCCAGGTCGCCACTGTTAAGGGCAAGTGCGCCACCGCTGATTATCCCTGCTTTACCGCTGTCACGGTTAATCAGCGCCTGGCCGTGGGTATCAAGTGTCAGACCGCCGCCTGACTGGATCAGACCGGTGTGATTGTTCGTTGTCCCGCTGGAAATGCTGAGATCGGTACGGGCGACCAGGTTGCCGCCAGTATTGTTCAGTTCACCCTGCTGCGTGTCGATGGTCACGCCGCGGCCGAGCAGGGTTCCACGCTGATTCTCCAGCGCCTGACTGCGCAGGGTGACCTGCTGACCCGCTTCGATGCGACCCTGGGTGTTATCAATAGCCTCACGGGTTAACAGTGCAGCCTCACCGCCAGTTGAAGCAATCAGGCCCTGCTGATTATTCAGGCTTGCGCTGGTGAGCTGCAGATTGCGACTGGCCTGCAGCGCACCCTGCGTGTTCGTCAGGGTCTCCTGAACCTGCAGTTGCAGATCACCGCTACCCGCAGCCAGCAGCGTGCCCCCGCTGTTATCCAGGCTGCCTGATGCAAGATGCAGATTACCGCCGCTCTCAATCCGTCCACCACGGTTGTCTGTGTCACCCGCAACCGCAATCGCCATCTCGCCTGCGCCACGCTGCGACAGCAGACCCTGATGGTGATCCAGCGTGGCCGCCGTCAGCGTCAGCGCCTCTGCCTGGGTGTGTCCCTGTGAGAGATCGAGCCTGTCGCCGCTGAGCGTTAACGCACCCGCTGACAGCAGATTGCCCTGATTGCCCTGCAGCCGGGCAGCATTGAGGGTCAGCGCGCCATTATTGCCCGCCAGCTGCACGGTGCCGCCCTGATTATCCAGCCATGGCGTATCAAGCTGCAGTGAGTCACCGTTACCTGCGATGAGTCCGCTGCGGTTTTCAATATGCTCTGCCTGCAGCCGGGTATCGCCTTCATTGCTGAGCGTGCCCTGATTGTTAAGCAACGAACCCGTGGAGATCGTCAGGGCTTCGCGGTTTTGCTGGCGCAGCAGGCCGCGATTGTTACTGATGTTGTGTGCTGCGACAGCGAGGCTGCCCGCCGCCAGTTTGCCGTCATCATTGTTAAGTGCTGTCGCAGCCTGAATCCCGAGTGTACGGCCCGCCACCGTGGCGCCCTGAGTGCTGATATCCGCCTGCGTAGAGGTCAGCGCGATGGCATCTGCAGAGGTCTGGCTCCCGGCAAGATCGACCCGGCTGCCCCGCGCCTGAATCTGGTCGTGCGCCAGGTTTTTACCCCGCGCTTTAAGCTCACTCTGGCTGGTCAGCAGCAGATTACCGGGCTGGCTCAGCGTCTCATTGCCGCCAACGCCTGCCGCCAGCGTACTTTCAGCGGTGCTCTCAATGGTACTGGCGGAGAGCGTAGCATTACGGCCTGCGCTCACCAGCCCGCTGTTGCGCAGCATGCCGCTGGAGGTCAGCGTGACATCCTGCTGTGACACGATTTTCCCGCGGTTTTCCTGGTCGCCAGTGTTGGCTATCTGCATTGATGCCTGACTTTGCAGCGTGCCGCTGTTTTCCAGTCTGCCATCCACGGTCAGGTGCAGCTCACCGGCGCTGGCACCCAGTTCACCGGCATTACGCACGCCAACGCCCTTTTCAGTGCCGGTCAGGGTGATTTTATGGGCATACATGCCGCCAATGGCCGCGACGTCGAGCGCAAATTCAGGCCGTGTCGTTCCATTATCCGCTTTCACCGTAGTGACGGTACCTTCAGCCGCAACCTGGTTCCTGCCTGTGACCACATTGAGTTCGCGGGCATGAACTTTTGCGTTAACCGCTACCGACTGCGCAATGATCTGGGTGTAGTCAGCATCGCTGTCATTCAGGCCCTGACCTTCGATATTGATTCGGCCGCCATTAACATCGAAGCCTTTGAGCTGGCCGTTTTCAATCAGTGCCTGTCCGGTGGTCAGCGTATTGCGGCTGGCGTTGATAAATCCGCAACCATTACAGGTAATCCCTGACGGGTTAGCAATCACCACCGCCGCCCGCTTGCCGGCCACTTCGATAAAACCATTTAGCTGGCTGGGATTACGGCTGTTGACTTCGTTGAGGATAACGCTGGCTTCCTGCTTTGAAAGCCACGGGTTAGCCGCGACCATACCGCCAATCTGCGTCTGGCTATTCTGATGGCTGTTGTTCAGGATGGCGCCCCGCGCATCCACATCCAGCTGACTATACTGGTTGCGCGATACGCCCTGGCTGTTTGGCGTCTGGATATTGATCTGCGGCAGTCCGTTAGCCGTAGACATGACCGTTGGCTGCTGGCTGGCTGGCGCGTGACTGTCCGCCACGATATTCGCCTGCACCGGCAGGCTGACCATGCCCGCGGCTAGCCATAGTGAGAAGCTCAGCGGTGAGATACGCAGTCGCGCTTCTGCACGTGCGGCGCGCTGGCGGCGACGGGCCACCGGTGAGTAACCGCTGCGGGTGATATCAGACACCACCATCAGCATGCCGCGAACCCGGTTGAAGATAATGCGATAGCAAAGTTTATTCATAATGCGCACAGTCCATTGTCAGCAAGAGAGATAAGAGGCCTAATAGTTCCAGTTAACACTGAAACCAAAGGTGACCGGATCGGTTTTAAAGCCATCGGGTTTAGATAACGGCATACCGGCAAAAAAGTCATAGCTGAGACTGGCGGGCGTGATTGCGCCGCGCAGGCCGACAACGCCGCCGGCAAGATGACGTCCTACTGGCCCGCCCTGGGTTACGCTGTTGCCCCCGACCTCGCCGTAGTCAACACCCAGGTAGAGTTCCTGGGCAGGGAGCGGTGTCTGCCAGGCCAGGGTGTTTTGCACCGTCCAGCCACGGCTGGCACTCAGGGTGCGTTCGCCATCAAATCCCCGTACCGTCCAGCGGTTGCCAATCGCGAACTCATCCTGCGCGGTCAGCGGGGTATTGCTCATCTGCCGCCGATATTGGATGTTGTAACTTAAACACTGTTTACCCAGCGTAAACGGGGTAATCAGCCCGGCCTGCCAGGTGAGAATTTTTGATAGCGCAGTGGCATACGTTGAATCCTGCCATGACTCTTCCCAGGCAGGCAGCGCGCCGAACCAACGCGTACCGCGCTGATAGCTGACGCCTGCATCCAGCGTCGCCGGACCGATATAGTGACGGTGCGACAGCCCCAGTCGCCAGGCACTGGTGCGTCGCTGCTGGCTGACTATCTCCGTGTCATCAATGAAATTACGTGACTCCCTCACCAGCACATCTGCGCTGACGGTGGTTTTGGACGCAGCGTTGCGGTGCAATATCCGGCTGACCTGGAGATCCAGCGAGCGGCTTTTACCGGCGTAGAGAAAGTCGCGGCTGTAACCGGCCACCGTCTGATGATAATCGTAATCGCTGGCGGTTACGCCCAGCAGCCAGTAGCCCAGCGGCACCGAATAGTGTCCCGACAGGCTTTTGCTGCTTTTTCGGCCAGCAAAGCCGAGATCGCGGCTGGCAGTGAGATAAAAGAGATCGCTGAGTGAGGTGGGATTATCCAGCGCCAGCATCAATCCGCCCTGATAACGTCCGGTGCTTTCGGTACCCGAATCGTCCACCCAGGCACCTAAACGCCAGAAGCGGCGCTGTGTGCGCTCGATAACGATGTCGCTTTCACCTGGAATATCCCCCGGACGGAGCGCCATGTGCGCTTCCACACTGGGCAGTCGCTGCAGATTCTCCAGCCCTTGTTCTATGTCTCGCAGGTCCAGCAAATCGCCCGAGTGCGCCGGTACGGCAGACCACAGGCTGACATAGTGCGAAGAGGACGGTGACAGCTCTATCCGGCGAACTTTACCGGGCACAATCAGAAAATGCAGTTCACCCTGACGCAGATCCTGCTGCGGTGCCAGCACACGTGACGTCACCCATCCATGGTTTATCAGCCGGTTCTGCAGGGTAGCCATTAACTGACTGATGCCCTTTACGCCCAGGCACTGGCCATTCGCCTGACTGGCAAGGCGCTGCAACGGCACCCAGTGCGGCAGAGCCTCCTGACCGGAGAGCGTGACGTGGCGGATCACAAAACAGGGAGATTCCTGCGGGAAACGGAGATGAGAAGGCGACGGAACCAGCTCAGACAATCGGATGTCCGGTGCCTCAGGCTGTAAACGTTGCTGTCGCGCTTTCTGTTGTTCCTGCTGATGTTGCAACTGCGCATCGCCTGGCGCAGCCTGGGTAATACCGGTGAACATTCCGCATAGCAGAAGCGCTGTCGCTGAAAATCGTCCTTTATTTTCTGGCTGCATAATAGGTCCATTTAATAGCTATAACCGAATATGTCAGTCCGCATATTCGCTGTTTATTATGCAGCCAGCCGGTAAAATCTCAAGAAAAATAAGCAGAAAACTTACACAAAATTTACAATAAATAACGAAACTCGTTACTGATAAAAGTACCAGTAATTACCAGCAATAGCGGTTGATCGCCCATTACGCCGTAAAAGCGTCCTCAATACTAACCCCTCTCACCAGGTGCTTTTTGATATGTCCGATTCCGATAACCGCCCTTGACTCCGCTGCCTGTAATATCGGCTAATTCCCTATCTACTGGCGGATCTGAAATCCGCCTTCCGCCCTTCACGCGCATGTACGAAAGGTTAAAATTCGCTAATCAACCGGGTTTTCTGCTACTGCCGCCAGGGTGGATCGGTTTCCTGCCCGTAAAACGCTTCAGAAAGTGTCATCCCACGGCAAAAAAAAGCCCCCTGGTATGGGGGCTTGATAGAAGGCAACAGACAGCGATTTGAATCACCGGCGTCCGGAGATCAGTGCAGTTTTAACCGCGGGCGGATCACCCGGTTGATACTGCCAACCAGCATCATCAGGCCGGTCTTAAAATAACCGTGCAGGGCAATCTGGTGCATACGATACAGCGAGATGTAAACAAAACGCGCAATACGTCCTTCGACCATCATCGATCCGCGCATCAGGTTCCCCATCAGGCTGCCTACGGTACTGAAGCGTGACAGCGAGACCAGCGATCCGTGATCTTTATAGACGTAGGCTTTCAGCGGCTTGCCCTGACGTTGCGCCAGAATGTTTTCCATGGCGCGTGACGCCATCTGGTGCGCAGACTGGGCTCGCGGTGGCACGAACCCGCCGCCTGGCAAGGCGCAGGAGGCGCAGTCACCAATCGCATAGATGTCATCATCCAGCGTGGTTTGCAGCGTCTCTTTGACCACCAGCTGATTGATGCGGTTGGTTTCCAGCCCGCCAATCTCCTTCAGGAAGTCTGGTGCCTTGATGCCGGCGGCCCAGACCATTAAATCGGCCTCAATAAACTCACCGCTTTTGGTATTCAGGCCGTGACGTTTAGCGCTGGTGACCATGGTCTGCGTCAACACCCGCACGCCCAGCTTGGTCAGTTCCTGATGTGCGGCAGCCGAAATGCGTGGCGGCAGTGCAGGCAGAATGCGCTCACCCGCCTCGACCAGCGTGACGTTCAGCGCTTCACGGCCCAGGCCCTTGAAGCCATAGCTGTGCAGTTGTTTTACCGCATTGTGCAGTTCCGCCGATAGCTCAACGCCGGTCGCGCCACCGCCGACAATCGCGATGTTAACCTTCTCGACCTTGCCTTCGCTGGCCGAGAATTTCAGAAACAGGTTAAGCATCTCATTGTGGAAACGACGGGCCTGATGTGGGTTGTCGAGGAAAATACAGTGATCTTTGACGCCCGGCGTACCGAAGTCATTGGAGGTACTGCCCAGCGCCATCACCAGCTGGTCGTAGGCCACTTCACGTTGTGGCACCAGCACGTCACCGTTCGCATCCAGCACTTCTGCCAGCTGGATCACTTTGCGCGTGCGGTCAATATCGGTCAGCGATCCCAGCTGAAACTCAAACCCGTGATTACGCGCATGCGCCAGGTAGCTTAACGCGTCAATGCCTTCATCCATTGAGCCAGTCGCCACTTCATGCAGCAACGGTTTCCACAGGTGGCTGTGGTTACGGTCGACCAGAATGATTTCGGCTTTCTTTTTACGGCCGAGTTTATGACCCAGCTGCGTCGCCATTTCCAGGCCGCCAGCGCCCCCTCCAACGATAACAATTTTCTTAACAGATGTAGTCAACAAAGACCCCCTCAAATTGTGAACCAAAAGTTAATCAATGGTTAAAATAAACCTTAATAAACATAGGGTTGGCGAAGTTAAAATCGCAATCTGATGGCAGAATAACATGACGGGAAGAGGAGAACATAAGAAAATTGATATACATCAAAGCAGGCAGATGAAACTCAGATAATTACGCAGTGAAAACAGGCACCTTGCGGTGCCTTATCGCTTAACTCAATGTTTTAAAAGCTTTTATCCGCTGAAGATGTGGGGATATATTTTTGAATTTATGCCCTTCGTCCTCATCCCAGACAATTTCATAGTAGGGACGCAGTTGATCGGCGATACGCTGACTGTCGAGCGCCTCATCCTGCCGGGAGAGAAAGGTCAGGCAGCGCTCGCGGTTACGTTCGCGAAAATCACTGACGCACTTAGTGGCGATATCCTGATACTCCTCAGGACGATCGATCTTCCCTTCCATATTTTCATACGGATAGAGATTAGGATTAAAAATCGCCTGGCGGATACCACACAGAAAACCGATGCGCTCTGACCAGTAGCCACCCAGACCGACACCGCAAATCAGCGGCCGGTCGTCGTCGCACAGGCTCAGCATTTTATCGGTCTCTTTCAGCAGAAACTGCATGTCATGTTTAGGATGACGGGTGCTGTAACTGATTAACCTGACATCGGAATCGATGAACTGCAGCTGCAGCACCTTTTCGTGATTGCCCGGACTCGTGGAATCAAAACCGTGCAGATAGATGATCATGATAATCCTCAAGGTAAAGATGGCGCCGGGCAGTCACTGCTTACCGCGACGCTTTATAAGCCAGCCAGCGTTCCTGAAGCGCACTCAGTTGCTGTGCATTGCTTTTCCAGCGACTGCTTGCCTGCAGGCTGTCGCGGGTAAAAGTGCCCCGATGATACAACTGTGTCACCCGCTCTGCCCCGATCAAGGTCAGGTTATCTAACACACTGATCGCACCCTGACGATGATTGCAGACCAGAATCATGTCACATCCGGCGGAAAGCGATTGCTGCGCCCGCTCCGGATAGCTTCCCATCACCGCCGCGCCCTCCATTGACAGATCGTCGGAGAAGATCACCCCATCAAAGCCCAGCTGCTGACGTAACACCGTTTTGAGCCAGTAAGGCGACCCGCTGGCGGGCAACGGGTCGATCTCGCTGTAGATCACGTGCGCCGGCATAATCGCATCCAGCACCTGCTCACTAATCAATGTGCTGAAGATCGACATGTCATGCTCACGCAGCGTCGCTTCATCACGCGGATCGCGTGGCGTCTCTTTATGCGAATCGGCGCTTACTGCACCGTGACCGGGAAAATGTTTACCGGTGGTTTTCATGCCGGCTTCCTGCATTCCGGCGATAAAGCGACGGGCAACCGCCAGCGCAATTGCCGGATCGGCATGAAACGCCCGATCGCCGATCGCCGCGCTGATGTGGCCAATGTCGAGTACCGGCGCGAAGCTGATGTCGATATCCATGGCGATCATCTCGGCCGCCATCTGCCACCCCGCCTGCTGTGCCAGTTCCCCGGCGCTGGTGAGATCGTGTAACGCGGCAAAAGATTGCATCGCGGGTAACTGGGTAAAGCCGTCACGGAAACGCTGTACCCGTCCGCCTTCCTGATCGACCGCCACCACCAGCCGGGTGTGCGATGCCGCGCGGATTTGCCGCACTAACTCCGCCAACTGCGCCGGATCGTGATAATTACGGGCAAACAGAATTAATCCGCCCACCAGCGGATGCTGCAAAATCTCGCGTTCTTCGCCGTCCAGCTCGTAGCCTTCAACGTCGAGCATCAATGGGCCGGGTAAATGTGATGTCATAACCTGAATCCTGTAGCTTTGCGTCACAGCGCAAAACGATTAAATCTGTTCCCAGCTCTGTCGAGCCATCTGTTGCAAAGTTTCATCGCCACTTTGCTCGGCGCGCAGTTGATACCAGCTGGCCATCAATAGCCGCAGCCACGGCTGCCAGCGTGCCACCTGCCGCTGTAGCGTACTTAACGGCAGCCGTGCTGCCTCGGCATACTCACTCAGCCAGTCAGCCTGATGATGCGGATCGGCCGCGCACACCGCCGCCAGTTCCAGCGCCACATCGCCATCTGCCGCATACTCCCAGTCGATTAAACGCAGCCCCTGCTCACCATCAATCAGGTTGCCAGCGTGGACATCCATATGTAGCGGTGCCAGCCTCAGCGGCTGGGGTTCGCCGTGGCGGGTTAATGCCTGCAGCGCACGCAGCCAGCGGGAATGGCGCTGCTGACACTGCTGCCAGTAGTGCCACAACAGCGGTTGCAGTAACAGGCGATAACCGGTCAGCGGCTGCTGATGTAACTGCAGTAGCAGCGCGATAATTGCCGGACGCTGCTGGCTGAACGCCGCGCTATCCAGCGCCTCGCCGGTCAACCACGCCAGCAGCACGCCATGACGATCGCCCGCGATCGGTCGCACCGCCCCACCAGCCGGCTGCAGTTTGCTTAACAGACGAAACTCACGCTGCCGATCGACAAACGGAATGGCCGGCTGTGGCGCAGGCCGCGCGATAAAGATGCCGCGCGGCGTGACAATTTTCTGGCTCTGACCGGTCAGGCCAGCCAGCGGTGTGACCGACAGAGAATCGGTCTCACCCATCACCTGCTGAATAATCCGCTGGAAGGCCGGATTAATTCTGTGCAACGCCGTTGCCGGACCAGATGATCTCGCCAGTCTGTACCAGCATCAGCTGCATCTGCAGCGTTGGCGTTTTCACATCGCCCTGCGCATTGCTGTAAAGCACATACTGCGCGTTAACGTTGCGCGCCAGGCCGATCGCTTTACTGCGCGAATTGAGACTGTCATCGGGCGATAAGCCCAGCGTCTGCTTGGCCTGATTCAGTTGATCAGTCGACACCAGCGTGAACTTACCGTTGTTGTTGAGCGCATTCTGGATCGCATCCGTGGCTTTCTCACTTTGCAGTGCGCCGTTGGTGCTGTTTTTGATGCGATCCACCAGCAGTACGCTGCCCGGCTCGGCGCTGGCGGCACGCAGCATTTGCGCCACTAAAGGCTGCACGCTGGCATCCCAGTTAATGGTTTTCAGCTTCGGCGGCTGCGGGATAGGCTGCGGCTGCGGCACCGGTTCAGGTTGCGGGACCGGCTGTACCGGCGGCTCAGTCGGCTGCGTCGGTTCGACCGGCGCAGGTTGCTGCTGTTTCACCACACAACCGCTCAGAATGAGCGCCATCAGTAGCGCTCCAGTACGATTAACACTGCGTATCACGTAAACAATCCTTAAAGATAGAGATAAAGGCGAACCTTGCTGGCAGTCAGGTTACCCAGTTGCGACATCACGACAATGCTGCCCTGCGCCGGAACACTGACGGTTTGTGCCGGTTCCTGCGGGGTAATTTCCAGCCCTTTGTCGTCGTACCAGTAGTAACGATAGTGCACAATCACCGGCGTTTCGCGCTGATTATAGAGCACGCTGGCGGCACGCATCTGGCCATCCTTCTCATCCAGCGTCGGTTCATCGGTAATAATGCCCGCCGATAAGACGGATGACTCCATCACCAGTGACTGCGAGGTATTGATCATCGGTTTATCGCTGCTGCAGCCGGTCAGGCTGAGCAGGAACGGCAGGCCAATCAGCCAGGATCGCATAGCACGTTTCCGTTAGAGGTTCAGTTTGACAGCATCGGGCCCAGCGGTTCGCCGCCCAGCAGATGCATATGAATGTGGTAAACCTCCTGACCGCCGTGTTTGTTGCAGTTGACAATCAAACGGTAGCCATCCTGATCGATGCCTTCCTGACGGGCAATTTTGGCGGCGATGGTAAACATGCGGCCCAGCGCATGTTCATGTGCAGCCTCCACCTCATTGACCGTCGGGATCAGCACATTCGGTACGATCAAAATGTGGGTCGGCGCTTTCGGCGAGATATCGCGAAAGGCGGTGACCAGTTCATCCTGATAAACCACATCAGCGGGGATTTCGCGACGGATAATTTTACTAAAAATGGTTTCTTCAGCCATGGTGCAATTCCTTTAGCCAGGGTCGTAATCAATCAGTATGCGGGAGAAATTTGTTTTCTTTCAACCTCAGGTCCACTTTTCTTGCATTGTTCGTCTCTCTTTACAGCAACCTCTGCTGCCTGCGCTTCCGCTCACCTTTACAGGTCGATATTGATGCGCGCCACCGCACAAAAATGAAACGCCGTTTTATAAATTAGATTTTAGCCGCCCTTTTC
Source organism: Pantoea brenneri (assembly GCF_038594305.1). Classification (NCBI taxonomy): domain Bacteria; kingdom Pseudomonadati; phylum Pseudomonadota; class Gammaproteobacteria; order Enterobacterales; family Erwiniaceae; genus Pantoea; species Pantoea brenneri. The sequence continues at coordinate 1,542,361 of NZ_JBCGBG010000001.1, forward strand.
TTTGTATCATTGCCACATCATCCCGGACCTTTGCCAGATTACGAAGGTTAACCCGGCGTCGCAGTTCTACTTTGCTATTCAGTCCGGCTGAGATGCCCGGCGTCGTCATGAGGGATTTACCGACATTCACCATCAAGGAGCACGCACCATGCGCTCACGTAAGATTGGTCTTGGCCATTATCTGGCCTACGGGTCCGGGGATTTTCTTGGAGCAGGCACTACGGCGCTGACTGCCGCCTGGCTGCTCTATTTCTATACCACTTTTTGTGGGTTGACCCCGATTGAGGCGACCCTGATTTTTGCTGCCGCCCGGGTACTGGATGCGGTCGTCAGTCCGCTGATGGGCTTCCTGACCGATAACTTTGGTTCGACCTGGCTGGGCAAACGCTTTGGCCGCCGCCGCTTTTTTATCCTGCTGGGCATCCCCTGTGTCTTTAGTTACAGCCTGATGTGGATCAGCGACATGAGTTTCTGGTGGTATCTCTGCACCTATCTGCTGTTCGATATTATCTACACCATGATTCTGGTGCCTTATGAAACGCTGGTCCCTGAGATGACCGACGATTTCCGGCAGAAAACCCGCTTCTCTGGCGCACGGATCGGCCTGGCTCAGCTTTCGGCGATCCTGGCGGCTTTTTTACCCGGCATCCTGCTGGGGGCGCTTGGCAAAGACAACCCGCACTCCTTCTTTTATGCCAGCCTGGTGTTCTCGATCATCTGCGCCCTGGTGCTGACGCTGGTGTGGTTCTTTACCTGGGAACGTCATCCGGATGATTTCTCCGCCGAGTCACGCCGGGCAGAACAGGAAAAACAGCAGCTGACGCTGCTGCAAAATCTTAAACGGCTCTATGTTGAGCTCTCCTCGACCTTACGCGTTCGTATCTTCCGTCAGCATCTGGGCATGTATCTCGGCGGCTATATCGCTCAGGACGTGTTTAACGCGGTCTTCACCTGGTACGTGGTGTTTGTCCTGATGCAGAGCGCCCAGATTGCCTCAAACCTGATGGGCACCATGGCGGTTCTACAGTTTATCGCGGTGATGGGGATGATTCCGCTTTGTATCCGCATGGGACCGGCTCCCGCCTATCGCCTGGTGGCGGTGCTGTTCGGGCTGGCGGCGCTCTCGTATGCCGGGCTGTGGTATGCCGGGATGAACGATAACCTCGCGCTGCTGTTACTGATCTCCGCAGTAGCGGGTCTGGGCCGTGGCGGCATCAACTACGTCCCCTGGAACACCTATACCTATATCGCCGATGTCGATGAGGTGATCACCGGTCAGCGTCGTGAAGGCATTTTTGCTGGCATCATGACCTTAACCCGCAAAGCTTCGCAGGCCGGTGCGGTAATGCTGGTAGGTATTGTGCTGCAGCTCTCTGGTTTCGTCTCGGGTCAGGCGACCCAGGTGCCGGGCGTCAGTCATACCATTCTGGCGATCCTCAGCCTTGGCACCGTGGCGGTTCTCACCTGCGGTTTCCTGGTTTCACTGCGCTTCAAGCTGAATCTGCAGACGCATACCGTGCTGCGTGAAGAGACCCTGAAGATGCGCGAAGCGGGACGCATTGTGCCGGAAAAAATCACGCCTGAAGCGCGACAGATCGTCGAAACGCTGGCCGGCATGCCCTATGAAAACCTGTGGGGCAACAATAACATTGGCTTCCTCAATCGCATGAAGCCCGCCGCGCCACCGTTACCCACGCATCGCCCTTTACTCTCATCTATCAACCCGACCTTAAAATGACAGGAATAAACCATGACTGTATTTCCCGTTAAACACAGCGCGCTATTGTGCCAACCTGAACATCTGCTGCCACGCAGCGAACTGGTCCAGCTGATCCACAAGCTGATACAAAATCTGGTCAACATCACCGACGAAACCGGCGAATTTTTGCTGCGGCTGGACGATGGCCGGGTGATCGATACTAAAGGCTGGGCGGGTTGGGAATGGACACACGGCATCGGCCTGTATGGCATGCTGCACTACTATCAGCAGACCGGTGATCGGCAGACGCTGGCGATCATTGATGACTGGTTCGCCCAGCGTCTGGCGGAGGGAACGCCCACCAAAAACGTGAATACCGTTTGCCCTTTTCTGACGCTGGCTTACCGCTATGAGGAGACCGGCAATGCCGCATGGCTGCCGGTGCTGGAGCGCTGGGCAGAATGGGTGATGTATGAAATGCCGCGCACGGAACAGGGCGGGCTGCAACACATTGTCTATAACAATGAAAACACCCAGCAGCTTTGGGACGACACCCTGATGATGAGCGTGATGGCGCTGGCGAAAATTGGTCAGTTACTGAAGCGTGACGAGTGGGTTGAGGAAGCGAGCTACCAGTTCCTGCTGCATACCCAGTATCTGATGGATCGTGAAACCGGGCTGTGGTTCCACGGCTGGAACTTTGACGGTCGGCATAATTTCGCCAATGCTCGCTGGGCACGCGGCAACAGCTGGCTGACCATCGTTATTCCCGATTTTCTGGAGATGATGAACTGGCCTGAGCATCATGCTACCCGCCGCTTTCTGCAGCAGGTGCTGGCGTCGCAGGTGAAGGCGTTGCAGGCGTGCCAGCACAGCAGCGGACTGTGGCATACCCTGCTCGATGACCCGCAGAGCTATCCGGAAGCCTCGGCTACCGCAGGATTCGCCTATGGCATTCTGAAAGCGGTGCGCAAGCGTTACCTGCCGGCGGAATATCGTGAGATGGCGGAAAAGGCGCTGCGCGGCGTGATTGCCAACATCGATGCCGACGGTGAGCTGAAGCAGGTATCGTTTGGCACGGCGATGGGCAGCGATCTGGACTATTACCGCACCATTCCACTGACCTCAATGCCGTACGGCCAGGCGATGGCGCTGCTGTGCCTGACCGAGTATCTGCGCGTCTATCTGTAAATCACGCGCATAAAAAAAGCCCCGCTGAGCGGGGCTTTTTATCATTCCGCTGGCATTACATGCTGCGGATATAATCATCCATATCGGTTTTCAGGTTATCGGATTTGGTACCGAAAATCGCCTGAACACCTGAACCTGCCACTACCACGCCACGTGCGCCGAGGTTTTTCAGTTCAGTCTGATCCACCTTCGCGACGTCAGCCACGCTGACACGTAAACGGGTGATACAGGCATCAAGGTTGGTGATGTTCTCTTTACCACCAAACGCCGCCACCAGTTTGCCCGCCATTTCAGTGCCGGTCGCAGTGGACTGCTCGCTGCTGGTCTCTTCACGGCCTGGTGTTTTCAGGTCCAGTTTAGCGATCAGCACGCGGAAGATGGTGTAGTAAACCAGACCGTAGATGATACCGATAATCGGGAACAGCCAGATTTTACTGCTGTTACCGCTCAGCACGATAAAGTCGATCAGACCGTGCGAGAAGCTGGTACCGTCACGCATTCCGAGCAGAATACAGATTGGGAAAGCCAGACCGGCCAGCAGCGCATGGATTACGTACAGGATCGGCGCAACGAACATGAATGAGAATTCAATCGGTTCGGTGATACCGGTCAGGAACGCAGTCAGCGCAGCGGAGATCATGATACCGCCCACTTTGGCGCGATTTTCAGGCTTCGCTGAATGCCAGATAGCAATCGCTGCCGCTGGCAGACCGTACATTTTGAACAGGAAGCCACCGGAGAGTTTGCCCGCGGTCGGGTCACCCGCCATATAGCGCGGGATATCACCATGGAACACCTGACCTGCCGCATTGGTGTATTCACCGATCTGCATCTGGAAAGGAACGTTCCAGATGTGATGCAGGCCAAACGGCACCAGCGAACGTTCTACCACACCGTAGATACCAAAGGCGACAACCGGGTTCTGATAGGCGGCCCACTGTGAGAACTCCTGAATCGCGGAACCTATCGGTGGCCAGATAAAGGAGAGCAGTACGCCGAGAATGATGGCTGCCAGACCGGAGATAATCGGTACGAAACGCTTACCGGCAAAGAAGCCGAGATATTCCGGCAGCTTGATGCGGTAAAAGCGATTGAACATATACGCGGCAATCGAGCCGGCGATAATACCGCCCAGTACCCCGGTATCCGCCAGGTGTTTCGCCTCAATTTCTGCCGCTGGCAGATGCAGCACCAGCGGAGCCACCACCGCCATGGTTTTCACCATGATGCCGTAAGCGACCACCGCGGCCAGTGCTGATACACCGTCGTTATTGGTAAAGCCCAGCGCCACACCGATGGCAAAAATCAGCGGCATATTGGCGAACACCGATCCGCCCGCTTCTGCCATCACATGCGAAACCACTGCAGGCAACCAGCTGAAATTGGCCGAACCGACACCTAACAAAATCCCGGCAATCGGCAGAACCGATACCGGTAGCATGAGCGATTTACCGACCTTTTGCAGGTTGGCAAAAGCATTTTTGAACATAGCGTGAAGCTCCTGAGTATGAGTGCATTTTTTCGCGCATTGCGCGTGGCAAAGAGGGAGGATTCTTTACCGGGTTGGCGGTGACCGCCTTTTGATTTATTACGAAGGGTAAAATAAATCGTTATTTGTTACTTTGACGGTTATCACGTTTCGACAATCGCAAGCGTGCACTTTACGAAATTTCTTACTGACCCGCACGAATAATCAGCAATAAAAAGCTGGCCTTGTTGGAAAAACAAGGCCATATGTGCAGATTACAGATTAATTACAGAGTATGAAATAAACGAGCGACTCAGGCACCCAGCCGGCTCATTGGGATGTGGAACAGCGCCGAGAAATTGCGGGTCGTGGTGGCGGCTAGCGTGTCAATATCCACGCCTTTCAGCACCGCCAGATAATCGGCGACATCGCGGGTGTAGGCGGGCTGATTCTCTTTGCCGCGATAAGGAACCGGGGCCAGATAAGGTGAATCGGTTTCAACCAGCATCCGATCCAGCGGAACGTAACGCGCCGCTTCACGCAGCTGCTCCGCATTACGGAAGGTGACGATGCCGGAGAACGAAATATAGAATCCCATATCCAGCAGTTTAGCCGCGGTAGGCTGATCCTCGGTGAAGCAGTGCAGCACGCCGCCGCAGCGCTCAACCTGTTCCTCACGTAAAATTGCCAGCGTGTCTTCCCGCGCATCACGGGTATGCACAATGATCGGTTTGTTCAGGGCGATGCCGGTACGGATGTGCTCACGGAAGGAAGCCTGCTGCTGCGCTTTGGTCTCCTGCTGATAGTAATAATCGAGCCCGGTTTCCCCCAGCGCCACCACCTGTGGATCGGCAGCCAGACGGCGAAACTCCTCTACGTCATACGCCTCCTCCTGATTCAGCGGATGAACACCGCAGGAGAGCGCGATTTCGGGGCGGTTACCAACCAGCGCTTTCAGGGTATGAAAACCGGGCAGCGTGGTGGCAATGGCCAGCATAAATTTCACATCACGCGCGGCCGCTTTGGCGATCACATCATCCAGGTCGCGATGGTTTTTCTCATAGTCCAGGCCATCAAGGTGGCAATGGGAATCAACAATAAACATAGTTACTCTCAGAAGGTTTAGCCGATCAGCGCAGGCTTCATATTATCAGCCCAGCTCAGGAGCTGATCGGTCAGCAATAATTCGCGGTTAACCGCCGCCACGTGCAGCAACTGCTCGCGACAGCGCATCCAGCCCTGCGCACTGCTGTTCAGCGCAGTCGGGGTAAAGTGTTCTGCCAGCAGCGTCACCACGTCCTGACGATCGACGTTACTCAACCACTGTCCTGCATTCTGCTGCCATTTCATCGCATCCAGCAGCAGCGAGAGCAGCCAGCCAATGCGCACCGCCGCGTCGTCGCCATTGAGCACCGGCAGCAGTTGCAGAATGTCCTGCTGCAGTGCCGCGGGCAGCGCATCGCACAATTTCTGTCGCGCCTGCCACGGGCCTGCCGCCAGCAGATTGAGCGCCGCTTCCGGCGCGCCGGCGCTGAGTCGCAACGCGGCGACCAGCATCGCTTCATCCTGCGACGTCTGTTTCTTCAGCCAGTTCAGGCTGAGTCCTTCCTCCGGCGGTGAAAGATGCAGCGTCATGCATCGGCTGCGCAAGGTCGCCAGCAGGCGCGACGGGTCACGGCTACTGAGGAAAAACCAGCTATTGGCCGGCGGTTCTTCCAGCGTTTTCAGCAGGGCGTTGGCCGCAGCTTCAGAGAGCTGAGCCGCATCAGGCAGCCAGACAATTTTGGCACCGCCCTGCTGACCGAAATGATACATTTTCTCGGTCACCTGACGAACCGCATCAATGCCGAGGGTATTTTTACCTTTCTCTGCTTCCAGCCGGTACCAGTCCGGATGGGTATTGGCCTGCATCAGCTGGCAACCGTGGCATTGCCCGCAGCTTTTCAGGCCATCGGGCTGCTGGCACATCAGCCAGCGGCTGATTCCCCACACCAGCGCATCATCGCCCATTCCGGCCATCGCCTGAATCAGCAGCGCGTGATGACTCCGGCCCTGCTGATGCTGCGTGATCAGCTGGCGATAGGGCTGGTTGAGCCACGGGAACCAGTTCATCACGCCTGCTCCGCCAGCCAGCCCTTCAGGGTGGACTGAAGTGACGCCGTCACTTGTTGCAGCGACTGGGTGGCATCAATTGTCAGAATAGTGGGATCGTCTGCCGCCAGCGCCAGATAACGGTCGCGGGTGCGCTCAAAAAAGCGCAGCGACTCCAGCTCAATGCGATCCAGCGCGCCACGGGCACGGGCGCGTTGCAGGCCGATGTCTGGCGTTACGTCGAGATAGAGCGTCAAATCGGGGCGAAAATCGCCCAGTACTGCATCGCGCAGGGTACGCATTAGTTCACTGTCGAGTCCGCGTCCGCCGCCCTGATAAGCCTGTGAAGAGAGATCGTGCCGATCGCCAATTACCCAGGCCCCGCGAGCCAGCGCCGGTTTGATCACCGTTTCGACCAGCTGCACGCGCGCCGCGTAGAGCATCAGCAGTTCCGCTTTATCGGTCACCTGTTCACCTTCAATGCCCTGCTTGACCAGCAGCCGCAACTGCTCCGCCAGCGGCGTTCCACCAGGCTCGCGGGTGAAGACGATATCTTCAATCCCGCGTTCGCGCAGCGTGGCGACAATCGCATCGCGCGCCGTGGTTTTACCGGCGCCTTCCAGGCCCTCAATGACGATAAACTTACTGTTCATTTTTTTCCTTCAGTGTTTGCCGGTAAACCTGCACCGCCCGGTTATGGCTGGCAAGATTGGTGGTAAAGGTGTGTCCGCCCTTTCCATCCGCCACAAAATAGAGATAGTTGCTCTTTTCCGGATGAGCCGCCGCCTGCAGCGACGCTTTGCCCGGCATGGCAATCGGGCCTGGCGGCAGACCATTAATGATATAGGTATTGTAATCGGTTGCCGTCTCCAGATCTTTACGCGTCAGGGTACCGTTATAGGCCGGGCCCATGCCGTAAATCACCGTCGGGTCGGTTTGCAGTCGCATGCCGGTTCGCAGTCGATTAATAAACACCGAGGCGACACGGGCGCGCTCTTCACTGACGGCAGTCTCTTTTTCAATGATCGAGGCCATGGTCACCAGATCCTGCGGCGTTTTATACGGCAGATTATCCGCCCTTTCCTGCCAGACCTGATCGATGGTTTTCTTCATCCGCTCATGGGCGCGCTGCAGGATCGCCAGATCGCTGGTATTAGCGGTATAGAGATAGGTATCCGGGAAGAAGTTGCCTTCCAGCTGCTGCGGATCAACCTTCAGCTCGCTGGCCAGCGTCGCAAACTGGTCATCTTTCAGCGTATGCCGGATATAGGGCGCTTTGCGCAGCTCGCTCAGCCACTCCGTCAGGCGCTGACCTTCGACCAGGCGCAACGGAAACTGTGCCTCTTTGCCGCTGGCCAGCAGCTGCAGCAGCGAACGCACCGTCATGGTCGGTTCGAGGCGGTAGGTCCCGGCTTTGAAAGTCGCCAGTTCGGGTTCTACCTTCAGTAACGCGCCAAACCAGATGCTGTGCGGAATGATGTTCTGACTTTCTAACTGCGCTTCAAGCGCCACCCGGCCAGTACCGGCGGGCAGCGTGTAGATCGTTTCCTGGTGCAGGGTTAACGGGGTGGACGCGAACTGTTTTATCTGCCAGTAACTTAAGGCAGCCGCGACACCCACTATCGCCACAATGCTGGCGAGAATTTTTTTACTTCGGCTCATGATGCATCCATTATCTTTTTACAGCTTGCGTGCAACTGATTAAACAGCGTGCGTTGAGTAAAGTTCACCGCCTCCAGCTGTCGTACCGGTAAAACCGGCATCAGGGCGTTACATATCACGATTTCATCGGCAGCCAGCAACGCGTCAGGTTCACACTGAACAACCCGGCAAGCCTGCCCTGCAGCGGCGAGCTGTGCCATCAGACTGCGTCGCATAATGCCATCGACGCCCGCCCAGCGCAGGTCAGGGGTAAAAATCTCCGAGCCCCGGCGCCAGAATAAATTGGCCGCACAGCATTCCACCACCCAACCTTCAGTGTCAAGCACCAGCGCTTCGTCGGCGTCTGTCTGGTCAAGATGAGCCCGGATCATCACCTGTTCCAGCCGGTTGAGATGCTTCAGACCGGCAAACTGCGGATTGCGCGCCAGCCGAATCGGGCTGAGAGCCAGCGACGCACCGCGCTGCTGTAAGTCAGCATAATGTTGCGGCCACGCTGCCAGCGAGACGATACGCGTCGGCTCACCTCCCCCTTTCCGGCTGTAACCGCGTCCGCCGCTGCCGGCGCTGAGTATTACTTTCAGCACAGCCTGCCTCTGATCCCGGGCTGCCTGACGCATTTCATTTTCCAGCTGCAGCCAGTCGATGCCGTTGATTAACAGCCGCTCACAGCCCTCTCTGAGACGCTGAATGTGGCGTTCAAGTAACAGGATCTTGCCCTGCAGCACCGCCGCGGTGGTAAAGCAGCCATCCCCGAACTGCAGTCCGCGATCGCTGGCCGCCAGAGTTGATTGTTCGATGCCGTTAATCCACATGGTTATCTCCGGTTGGGCAGCGATCGGCTGCGCCGATGCTGACTGTTTTGAATTATCAGGATAAAAAAAGGCCCGCATTGCGGGCCTTTTTAGCAATCAGCTGCGATTACACTTTACGGAAAATCAATGATCCGTTGGTGCCACCGAAGCCGAAGGAGTTACACAAGGTGTACTCCAGTCCGGAAACCTGACGCGCGGTATGCGGCACGAAATCGAGATCGCAGCCTTCATCCGGGTTGTCGAGGTTAATGGTCGGCGGTACCGCCTGGTCACGCAGAGCCAGAATCGAGTAGATCGATTCAACGGCACCCGCAGCACCCAGCAAATGCCCGGTCATCGATTTGGTTGAGCTCACCATTACCGTACTGGCTGCTGCCCCGAATACCGATTTCACTGCACGTGTTTCCGCTTTGTCACCGGCTGGCGTCGAGGTGCCGTGCGCGTTGACATAGCCGATTTGCTCTGGCGTAAGCTGAGCATCACGCAGCGCATTGATCATCGCTGCTGCTGCGCCCGAGCCATCTTCCGGCGGAGAGGTCATGTGGTAAGCATCGCTGCTCATACCAAAGCCGACAATTTCCGCATAGATTTTCGCGCCGCGCTGCTTAGCATGTTCGTACTCTTCGAGTACTACAATACCGGCACCGTCACCCAGCACAAAACCGTCACGATCTTTATCCCATGGGCGGCTTGCTGCCTGTGGGTTGTCGTTACGGGTGGAGAGTGCACGTGCTGCGCCAAATCCGCCAACGCCTAATGGCGTACTGGCTTTTTCAGCACCGCCTGCCAGCATCACGTCAGCATCGTTATAGGCGATGATACGCGCGGCGTGGCCGATATTGTGCACGCCAGAGGTACAGGCAGTCGCAATAGAGATGCTCGGACCTTTCAGGCCGTACATGATAGTGAGATGACCCGCCACCATGTTTACGATAGTCGAAGGCACAAAGAACGGGCTGATTTTACGCGGGCCACCGTTTACCAGTGAAGTATGATTGTCTTCAATCAGACCTAAACCACCGATGCCGGAACCAATCGCTGCGCCCATACGACCTGCATTTTCTTCGGTCACAACCAGACCGCTATCCTGCATAGCCTGCATGCCGGCAACAATGCCGTATTGGATGAAGTCATCCATCTTGCGCTGATCTTTGCGCGAGATGTAGTCATCACAATTAAAACCTCTTACCAGACCTGCAAAACGGGTTGCATAGGCACTGGTATCAAAATGGTCGATCAGGTTAATGCCGCTCTGACCGGCAAGGAGAGCACTCCAGGTAGACTCTACGGTATTGCCGACAGGAGACAACATGCCAAGACCGGTCACAACTACACGACGCTTAGACACGTTCGTCCTCCAGGGAGGGGAAATAGGGAACTATGTGGGACAAACATAAAAATCAGGCGGTCGAGCGACCGCCTGAAGATATTCATTAGCCTTTGTGGCTATTGATGTAGTCGATCGCTGCCTGAACGGTAGTGATTTTCTCAGCTTCTTCGTCTGGAATTTCAGTATCAAACTCTTCTTCCAGAGCCATTACCAGCTCAACGGTATCAAGAGAATCGGCACCCAGGTCTTCTACGAAAGATGCAGAGTTGGTCACTTCTTCCTCTTTCACACCCAGCTGCTCACTGATGATTTTCTTAACGCGTTGTTCGATATCGCTCATACTATTTAATTTCCTATCAAAACTCGCTTACGCGATGGTTTTCGTAGTGTATAAAATGGTGAAAAAGATGCAACAAAATCCCGGCTGGTCGAACCACGATTTTACGCTATTTTGCGGTTTTAGCCGCAAATAATGCAAATGTTTTCGTGATTTATCAGACCATGTACATGCCGCCATTGACGTGCAGCGTTTCACCTGTGATGTAGGCTGCTTCGTCAGAGGCTAAGAATGCCACAGCATTGGCGATTTCTTGCGCTTCGCCTAAGCGACCCGCAGGTACTTCCGCCAAAATACCAGAACGTTGATCTTCGTTCAGTGCCCGCGTCATGTCTGTCTCAATAAAACCTGGAGCCACGACGTTGACGGTAATGCCACGTGACGCGATTTCGCGCGCCAGTGATTTGCTAAAGCCAATTAAACCCGCTTTTGCTGCCGCGTAGTTTGCCTGGCCCGCGTTACCCATGGTTCCAACAACGGAACCGATGGTGATGATACGGCCCACGCGCTTTTTCATCATGGCACGCAATACCGCCTTAGAAAGGCGGAAGACAGAAGTGAGGTTGGTATCGAGGATATCCTGCCACTCATCGTCCTTCATGCGCATGAGGAGATTATCACGCGTAATGCCTGCATTATTGACTAAAATATCCACTTCGCCAAATTCTGCGCGAATATTCTCTAAAACACTGTCGATCGATGCAGCGTCAGTCACGTTCAGTAACAGGCCTTTACCCTTGTCGCCAAGGTAAGCACTGATGGCGTCAGCGCCATTCTGGCTGGTCGCGGTACCTACAACTTTAGCGCCTTTTGCCGCCAGCGTCTCTGCAATCGCACGACCAATGCCGCGACTCGCGCCGGTTACCAGCGCAACTTTACCTTCAAAGCTCATGATTTTCCTCTTATTCCTTTCCGAGTGCAGCCGTCAGTGATGCACTATCGTTGACGGCAGCCGCTGTCAGGCTATCCACAATGCGTTTGGTCAGACCGGTCAGCACTTTGCCTGGACCGATCTCCAGCAGTTGGGTCACACCCTGTGCCGCCATCGCTTCCACGCTTTCGGTCCAGCGAACCGGGCTGTAGAGCTGGCGCACCAGCGCATGGCGAATCGCGCCAGCGTCAGTTTCGGCTTTGACATCGACGTTATTGATCACCGGCACCGCAGGCGTATTGAAGGTGATGGACTCCAGCGCCACGGCCAGTTTGTCCGCCGCTGGCTTCATCAGCGCGCAGTGAGACGGCACGCTGACCGGTAACGGCAGCGCACGCTTAGCTCCGGCAGCCTTACAGGCTGCGCCGGCACGCTCTACCGCTTCTTTGTTACCCGCGATGACCACCTGGCCTGGCGAGTTAAAGTTAACCGGCGAGACGACCTGACCTTGCGCACTCTCTTCACAGGCTTTGCGGATTGATGCGTCATCCAGGCCAATAATCGCCTGCATTGCGCCAGTACCTTCCGGCACGGCTTCCTGCATCAGTTTGCCACGCAGCTCAACCAGCTTGATCGCATCGGCAAAATCCAGCACGCCAGCACATACCAGCGCGGAATATTCACCCAGGCTATGACCGGCCATCATTGACGGCTGCTCACCGCCCTGCTGCCGCCAGACACGGTAAATAGCGACCGAGGCGGCTAACAGCGCTGGCTGGGTCTGCCACGTTTTGTTCAACTCTTCAGCCGGCCCCTGGCTGACTAACTGCCATAAGTCATATCCCAGTACCGCAGAGGCTTCACGGAAAGTCTCTTCCACCTGCGGATAGGTAGCGGCTAAATCAACCAGCATACCGACCGTCTGTGAACCCTGGCCTGGGAAAACAAAAGCAAATTGCGTCATCTTACGTTCCTGTCAATCAAAAGCGAACCAGTGCAGAACCCCAGGTGAATCCACCACCAAAGGCTTCCAGCAAAATAAGGTGTCCGGGTTTGATGCGGCCATCACGGACCGCTTCATCCAGTGCGCTTGGCACCGATGCGGCAGAGGTATTGCCGTGGCGATCAAGGGTAACCACTACTTTATCCATGGTCATACCCAGTTTCTTCGCCGTCGCGCTGATAATGCGCAGGTTGGCCTGATGCGGTACCAGCCAGTCCAGCATTTCGCGGTCGAGATTATTGGCCTGCAGCGTCTCATCAACGATGTGCGCCAGCTCGGTGACCGCAACTTTGAAGACTTCGTTGCCAGCCATGGTGACGTAGGCGGGTTGGTCCTGATGCGCGCGATCCTGATAAGGCAGGGTCAGCAACTGGGCGTAGCGGCCATCGGCGTGCAGGTGGGTCGAAATAATCCCCTGCTCTTCACTCTGGCCAAGTACTACCGCGCCGGCGCCATCGCCGAACAGAATAATGGTGCCACGATCTTCCGGGTCCAGCGCACGTGCCAGCACGTCAGCACCAATCACCAGCGCATGCTTAACCGCGCCATTTTTGATGTACTGATCGGCCACGCTCAGGGCGTAAGTAAAGCCCGCACAGGCGGCAGCAAGGTCAAACGCCGCGCAGTCTTTGATCTCCAGCATTTGCTGGATCATGCAGGCGGAGCTGGGGAAGGCATGGCTGGAAGAGGTTGTGGCGACAATAATCAGCCCAACATCGTTCGCCTCAATGCCGGCCATTTCGAGGGCGCGTTGAGCCGCGCTGAATCCCATGGTGGCGACCGTTTCATCAGGCGCAGCAATACGGCGCTCACGGATGCCGGTGCGGGTGACAATCCACTCGTCCGACGTCTCCACCATTTTTTCCAGATCGGCATTGGTGCGAACCTGGCTAGGCAAATAACTGCCCGTACCGATAATTTTGGTATACATCTAGGCTTTGTCACTCCTGGCTAATACAGCATCAAGGCGCGCAGCAATTCGTTCGGGAACCTGCTGCCGCACCGCCTGCTCTGCCTGTTCTATCGCCACGGTGAAAGCATGTTGACTTGCTGCACCGTGACTTTTGATCACTGTCCCGCGCAATCCTAACAGACAAGCGCCATTGTACTGGTCAGGGTTGAGATGCCCGAAACGCTTCGCCAGTCGTTTCTGGATCCAGCGTCCCAGCAATCTCAGCCACCATGACCGTTTTTTGCCTTCCCCCGACGACTTCAGCAGGGAAAGGAACATTCTTACCACGCCTTCCATGGTCTTCAGCGTGACATTACCGACAAACCCGTCACAGACCATCACATCCGTTTTACCGGTGAGTAGCTCATTACCTTCAAGGTAACCAATATAGTTGATCTGCGGTGATTCTCGCAGGATTACCGCTGCGTCGCGAATGGTTTCCAGCCCTTTGGTCTCTTCATGACCAATATTGAGCAGCGCGACACGCGGCCGGGCAATGCCGAGCACATGTTCCGCCATCACCGATCCCATCACCGCAAATTGCACCAGCATCGCACTGTCTGAGCCGACGTTAGCCCCCAGATCCAGCACCACGGTTTTACCCTGCTGCTGATGCGGTAAAACGGACATTAACGCCGGACGTTTAATGCCATCCAGCGGCTTTAATATCAGCGTGGCCAGTCCCATCAGGGCACCGGTATTGCCTGCGCTTACGCAGGCCTGCGCACGTCCCTCTTTGACCATCTCCAGCGCCACACGCATTGAGCTGCCGCGACTGTTTCGAATAGCCTGAGCGGGTCGCGCATCACTTGCAATAACCGATTCGGCAGGAATGACCTGCAAACGCCCCAGTAAGGAGGAATCCGCTTTGGCAAGCAATGGCGTGAGAATGTCGGGATTTCCGACCAGAAGAAGGAATAGCTGCGAATGAGAGGCCAGTGCCTGCAATGCTGCAGGCACTGTCACGCAAGGACCGAAGTCCCCGCCCATGGCATCAATAGCCAGGGTCAAACGTGTCAAGGTATCGCCTTGCTAAGCAAGAAACTTACTTAACGATAACCTTGCGACCGCGGTAGTAACCATCCGCAGTAATGTGGTGACGCAGATGAGTTTCGCCAGAAACTTTATCTACTGACAGAGCAGCAGTGGTCAGCGCATCGTGCGAACGACGCATACCACGCTTAGAACGGGTGGGTTTATTCTGTTGTACGGCCATGGACCTTACTCCTATTACTTACGCTTTAAACTGGCTAATACGGCAAATGGATTTGGTTTCTCCGCCTCTGCAGGCAGTTTGCCAAAGACCATGTCCGCCTCGGACACTTCACAGTGTTCAGAATCATGTACCGGAACGACCGGCAGCGCGAGAATGATTTCGTCCTCGACGACTGCCATCAGATCGATCTCACCAAACTCGTTGACATCGATCGGCTCGTACGCTTCCGGCAATGCCTCGGCCTGCTCTTCAGAAGAGACAGGACTGAAGCAATAACTTACGTGTACGTGATGAGGAAAGGTCTGGTTGCAGCGCTGACAACGCAACGTCACTTGTACTTCAGCTGTACCCGTCAGTACCGCCAGACGTTGACTGTCAACCGCAAACGACATGGCACAATCCACATCACTGTCCACACTAACCACTGACTCGGCCACGCGCTCCACCTGTGCAGATGTGTAGACACCTTGATAATCAAGGCGTTTTTGAGCGGTGCGGACGGGGTCCAGTGTTAGGGGTAATTTTACCTTTTGCATAGGGCGCGCATATTAACTTTGTAATGTCATAGAGTCAAAGAAAAAGGCCGTTAAACAGCATCTTTCAACCACTATTCGCATCCAGTGCGGCGCACAGTTTAAAATGACTGTCACCAATTCGCTATCACTATTGAAAAAAAATGACCACATCGATTCTTTTAGCCTCAACCTCGCCCTTTCGCCAGGCATTATTGCAAAAGCTGGGCCTGCCCTTTATCACCGCCGCGCCCGAGGTGGATGAAGCCCCGTTGCCCGGCGAAACCGCGTCAGCGCTGGTGACACGCCTTGCGATAGCAAAAGCGCAGGCGCTGGCGCAGGCCTTTCCCGATCACTGGATCATCGGTTCCGATCAGGTCTGCGTGCTGGATGGGGTGATTACCGGTAAACCGCACAGCGTGGAGAACGCCCGGGCGCAGTTACGCGCCGCCAGCGGTAACCGCATCACCTTTTACACCGGCCTGGCGCTCTATCATCCTGCCAGTCAGCAACTGATGCAGTGCTGCGAACCGTTTGTGGTGCATTTCCGTGAAATAACCGACGCGGAGATTGCGGCTTATATAGAGAAGGAACAGCCGCTGCACTGCGCCGGCAGTTTCAAAAGTGAGGGACTGGGGATTTGTCTGTTTGAGCGGCTGGAAGGACGGGATCCCAACACGCTGGTGGGACTGCCACTGATCGCGCTGAACGGCATGTTACGGCAAGCCGGCATCAATCCGCTGTCGGACTGATGCCGGGATAATTATGCTTTCAGCTGGCGTAGCCTGATCAGACACTGCTTCAGGCCGTCATCCAGCGGCGCTTCCACCCGCATCACTTCGCCGGTGCCAGGATGGGTAAAGGTCAGCGCCGCGGCGTGCAGGAACAGCCGCTTTAAGCCGGTTGAGGCTAACTGGCTATCAAACTCACGTTCGCCGTAGCGATCGTCGAAGGCGATTGGATGACCCGCATGCAGGGTATGAACGCGAATCTGGTGAGTTCGACCGGTTACCGGGCTGGCTTTCACCAGCGTGGCAAAGTCGAAACGCTCCTCCACCTTAAAGCGGGTTTCAGAAGGCTTCCCTTCACTACTGACGCGCACGATACGTTCGCCGCTCTGCAGAATATTCTTCAGTAACGGCGCCTGCACCACTTTCAGATGTGAAGGCCAGTTACCGCGCACCAGCGCCAGGTAATCTTTCTGCATCCCTTTTTCGCGCAGCTGTTCGTGCAGGGAACGCAGCGCTGAGCGCTTCTTCGCCACCAGTAAAATGCCGGAGGTATCACGATCCAGTCGATGCACCAGCTCCAGGAAGCGGGCTTCGGGCCGCAACGCACGTAATCCTTCGATCACCCCGAAGCTCAGCCCGCTGCCGCCGTGTACCGCGGTGCCTGACGGCTTATTCATCACCAGCAGGGATTCATCTTCATACAGGATGGCGTCAGCCAGCGAGGCGACTTTGGCCAGCTTCGGCGACACCGCATCTTCATCACGCTCCGCCACCCGCACCGGCGGAATACGGACCTCATCGCCCGCCTCCAGCTTATACTCCGGCTTGACGCGCTTTTTATTCACCCGCACCTCGCCTTTACGTACGATGCGATAAATCATGCTTTTTGGCACACCTTTCAGTTGGGTGCGCAAAAAGTTATCAATTCGTTGTCCGGCATTTTCAGCCGTGATGGCGACAAGTTGTACGCCCGGATTCTCTGTTTTCATGGCGGCGATTCTAAATAGTGTCCCCTGATAGCGCCACCCCTTTTTCTGTGCTTAACTCTGGGGTTAGTGTCGCGATAAGCGCTTCGGCTGCTGGCTTTTTCAGCAACCGGATGTTTTCCCCGACACCGTATAGCGTTAAATGTAAAGAAACTTCACAAGCTGGCTAAAGTCGCCTTGCTATATGAAGGTTAGCAATGGAATAATGCTTAAGTTTCTTACCTGAAGGGTTTCAGGGCAGAAAAAGAGCGAAATTGTCATTTTGCCGGATCGAGCAGACACGCAGCAATGGCGTAAGACGTAATGCGAAATCAGGCACTTAGCGGGCTGCGGGTTGCGGCCTGGACAGCAGTATGGAGTGCACGGGTTTTTTATTTGTCTCAGGCATTTCCACTATCTGGTGCTGTTTTCCCTTATGAAAAACAGGCCACCGACGTTATTTGCGCCCCTCGCGCGGTCGACAGCCGTGAGGTTGACGACATTGCACTAAGTCACGGGGCCATCGGTTGATACTCGTCCAGGGTAACTATGCCCGCAGCTGTAATCACTCATGAAAGAATAACGAGTAAGTCACGATGAAAAGAATGTTAATAAACGCAACTCAGCAGGAGGAGTTGCGCGTTGCCCTGGTTGACGGTCAGCGTCTGTACGATCTGGATATCGAAAGCCCAGGACACGAACAGAAAAAAGCCAACATCTACAAAGGTAAAATCACCCGTATTGAACCCAGCCTTGAAGCTGCGTTTGTCGATTATGGCGCAGAGCGTCACGGTTTCCTCCCCTTAAAAGAAATCTCCCGCGAATATTTCCCCTCCAGCTACAACGCGCACGGTCGTCCAAATATCAAAGACGTCCTGCGTGAAGGTCAGGAAGTCATTGTTCAGATTGATAAAGAAGAACGCGGCAATAAAGGCGCTGCGCTGACAACCTTTATCTCTCTGGCGGGCAGCTATCTGGTGCTGATGCCGAACAACCCACGTGCCGGAGGGATCTCCCGCCGCATTGAGGGTGACGATCGTACCGAACTGAAAGAAGCCCTTTCTGCGCTGGAACTGCCGGAAGGCATGGGATTGATCGTGCGTACCGCCGGCGTCGGCAAATCAGCCGAATCGCTGCAGTGGGATTTAAGCTTCCGTCTTAAGCACTGGGAAGCGATTAAAAAAGCCGCTGAAAACCGCCCTGCTCCGTTCCTGATCCATCAGGAAAGTAACGTGATCGTGCGTGCATTCCGCGACTACCTGCGTCAGGACATCGGTGAGATCCTGATTGATAATCCAAAAGTGCTTGAGCTGGCGCGTCAGCATATCGCGGCGCTGGGCCGTCCGGATTTCAGCAGCAAAATTAAGCTCTACACCGGTGAAATTCCGCTGTTCAGCCATTATCAAATCGAATCGCAAATCGAATCCGCTTTCCAGCGTGAAGTGCGCCTGCCTTCCGGCGGCTCGATTGTGATTGATAGCACCGAAGCGTTAACCGCGATCGATATCAACTCAGCACGCGCTACGCGCGGCGGCGATATCGAAGAAACCGCCTTTAACACCAACCTTGAAGCGGCAGACGAGATTGCCCGTCAGCTGCGTCTGCGTGACCTCGGCGGACTGATCGTTATCGACTTTATCGATATGACGCCGGTACGCCATCAGCGCGCAGTAGAAAATCGTCTGCGTGAAGCGGTCCGTCAGGATCGTGCGCGTATCCAGATTAGCCATATTTCCCGCTTCGGCCTGCTCGAGATGTCACGTCAGCGTCTGAGCCCGTCGTTAGGCGAATCCAGCCATCACGTCTGCCCACGCTGTAGCGGCACCGGCACCATCCGTGATAACGAATCGCTGGCGCTCTCTATTCTGCGTCTGATTGAAGAAGAAGCGCTGAAAGACAACACCAAAGAAGTCCACGCGATCGTTCCGGTTCAGGTGGCCTCTTACCTGCTGAATGAAAAACGTGAAGCCGTGAACGCCATTGAAAAGCGTCAGGGTGGCGTGAAGGCGATCATCGTACCTGATGACAAGATGCAAACCCCGCACTATTCGGTGCTGCGCGTGCGCAAAGGTGAAGAGACTCAGACCCTGAGCTACCACCTGCCGAAGCTGCATGAAGCAGAAATGGCGCTGCCATCTGAAGAAGAGCATGGCGAACGTCGTCGTCCTGAACAGCCGGCACTGGCGGCATTCGTGATGCCAGATGCCCCACCGGCTCCGGTAGAAGTCGCGCCTGAAGCGCCACGCGCCGAAGCGCAACCGGCAGCGAAAGCGGCCCCTGCCGTCGCAGCGCCGGCCACGGTCAGCACCGGCTTCTTTGGCCGCCTGTTTGGTGGTCTGAAGAAAATGTTCGGTGGCGAAGAAACCCCTGCAGTGACGCCAGCCGCCACTGAAGCAGCGGAACCACAGAAAGCGCCGGAAAGCGAAGAAGAGAACGCCAGTCAGCGTGGCGAACGTCGTAACAACAACCGCCGCAATAATAACCGTCGTGAGCGTACGCCGCGTAACGGTGAGAACGGTCAGGCGCGTGAAAGCCGTGAACCACGTGAGCCACGTGAAAGCCGTGAACCGCGCGAAAGTCGCGAACCACGTGAAAATCGTGAGCCGCGTGAAGGCAATGATAACCGTCGCAACAAACGTCAGTCTCAGCCTAATGAAGCGCGTGAAGAGCGTCCGGCACTGAGCGAAGAAGCCCGTCAGCAGCGCGACGAGCAGCAGCAACAGCGTCGTGAGCAGCGTGCTGAGCGTCAGCGTCGTCGTCAGGAAGAGAAACGCGCCCAGCAGGAAGCGGCCAAAGCCGCCGAGCAGCCGGTTGTGGCTGAAGCAGTTGTGGAAGCACCCGAAGCGCAGGATGACGATCGCGTGCAGGTTATGCCGCGTCGTAAGCCGCGTCAGCTGAGCCAGAAAGTCCGCGTTGATGATAACCGTCGGCCACTGCCAGCAGAAGCCACTGACATTGCCGTGCCGACCGAAGCGCGTGCAGTACAGCAGCCAGCGGCTGAAGTGCTGCCGACGGAAGCGCCGCAGATCGAAGAGCAGGATGATAACGATAGCCGTGACAACGCCAATATGCCGCGTCGTTCACGTCGTTCGCCACGTCATCTGCGCGTCAGCGGTCAGCGTCGTCGCCGTTATCGTGATGAGCGTTATCCGACTCAGTCCGCTATGCCACTGGCTGCGGCAGCCGCGTCGCCAGAGATGGCATCCGGTAAAGTGTGGGTACGTTATCCGGTGAGCCAGGCCAGCGAAGAGCAGGTTGTGCAGGATGCGGTTCAGGAAACGGCAGATTACACCCGCGAAGAGACAGCAGGCGCCATTGCGCTGCCGGTTGCTGCTGCGGTTGAATCAGCAGCGTCACAGGACGCGCCAGTACAGCAGGCTGAACCACAGGCAGAAACGCCGGTAACCGTGGTTAACACTGACGATACCAGCGCTATCGACGCGCCGGTTGATCATCAGCCTTCGGTGATCCCGGCTGCGGCTGAAGCGACCGCTGAAACTGTTGCTGCTCAGGCACAGCCTGCTGAGCCGGTCAGAGATACGCCAGCGACCGCTTCTGCTGATGACAGCGCACAGCCGACAGAGATTGCGCAGCAAGCGCCAGTTGAAGTCAGCCGCGAAACGGAAGCACAGGTAGAAGAAGTGCTGAACGCCCCGGTCGCTGCCGCAGCAGAAACGGCACCGGTCAGTGAACCGCATGCACCTGTCGCTGCCCGTGATATCGAGCCGGCCGCGGTAGCGCAACCGGCCGCCACGCCAGCACCTGCTGCTGAGCCAATGGCCGCCGCGGACGTCACGCGCTGGAAGCACTTCGCTTCTGCCCCGATGACCAAAGCGCCGGCGCCGGTCTGGCAGCCAGAACCTGCACGTCACAGCGATTGGGTACGTTCGGCGTACGAGTTCGACGGTCGTGGATCTGCTGGCGGTCACGCGGCAACCCATCAGGCCACTGCGCCAGCAACCAAGCCATAACGCTGACCCTGACCTGAACCTGACCCCGGCCTGCAAGCCGGGTTTTTTTTATGCCTGTGGTGCGGGATTCAGCCCGAATTCAGGCAAAAAAAATCCCACCCTCTTTTATCAGGAGGGTGGGAGAAACTAAGCGCACCCGGTTAAAGTACGCTCAAATTTTCAGGTCAGATTATGAATTCAGCTGGAACAGTGACATCTTGGACATATCGGTAAAGGTCTTGTACGACGCCTGCAGCGCCGTCTGCTGCATGGTGTAGCTGGAGACCGCAGCGGTATAATCGACATCCACCAGATCGCTCATCTGCGAACTGTAAATCACATTACGATCGTCGCCCTGCGCATCCAGCGTATCGAGTTCCGACAGCTGGGTACCAATCTCGGAGCGTACGGTTAACACGTTATTCAGCGAGTTGCCCAGACCACGGTTGGTTTTATCCATCGCAGCCTGGAAAGTCTGTTTAGTGGCAGCATCAGCGTCATCCTGCGGCACTTTCAGCGCTGCAATTGCGCTGTCGAGCATGGCGAACAGGTTGGTTTCGCTGGCGCTGCCGTCCGGCTCTTTAGTGGCATTGCCGGTGATCGCCATGAAGATGTCGTCACCGGTATGACCAACGGTCATGGTGCGGCTACTGTCCACCTTCTGGGTGATCGCATCGGTTCCGCCCGCATAGCTGACGCCGGTGCCGGTGCCATCGACAAACGGCGCGCTGTCCGTTTTGTAACCCGCAAAGATATAGCGACCGTTCGCATCCTGGCTGTTGGCCTGGTTAAGTAACTGGGCGCGGATGCCTTCAAGCTGGGTTGCAATCGAGCCACGGTCATCGTCACTCAGCGTACCGGTTGAACCGTTAACGATCAGGGTTTGCGCATCCTGAATACTGCTGGTCACGCCTTTCAGCGCATTCTCTTCCAGCGATAATCCCTGGTTAGCAAAGGTACGTGCCAGCGCATACTGGCTGCTTTGCGCCTGAGTCTGTGACAGCACCACTGCGCGTGACGCGGCAATCGGATCGTCAGATGGATTGGTGACGCGGCGGCCGCTGGAGAGTTGCTCGCCCACTTTCAGCCAGGAGGCTTGCGAGTCGGTAATCCCGCGCACCTGCTGGTTAAACATCATATTTGTACTGATTCGCATGCTTTACCCTACCCTTAGCGAATATTGATCAATGCATCAAAAATGGTGCTGGCAGTCTGCAGCACCTGCGCATTTGCCATGTAATATTGCTGATATTTTGTCAGGTTAGCGTACTCCTCATCGAGGTTGACGCCAGAAACTGACTGCTGGCGATCGGTCAGCTGACCGACCACGCTTTTCTGCGTGGTGCTGGTAGTTTCCAGCGAGCTGGTTTTGTTGCCGACGGTACTGACGATGCTGGCATAAGCCTGCGCCAGCGTGGCGTTGCCGCCTACCAGTTTGGCATCCTGCAGGTCCAGCAGCTTTTGCGCATTACGGTTATCGCTTTCGCCACCGGTCGCACCGGCAGCGGCAATCTGTGATTCACTGGTGATCGCCACCGACATATCGTTAATGGCGTTCTGTACCGGTTTCACCAGAAAACTGTCTTTCGCAGCCGGCGCAGGCGTAGCGGCGACGGTCAGCTTCATGCCATCAAAACTCAGCGTGGTATTGCCGTTCGCATCGGTACCTGGGGTAATCGGGACGGAGATGCTGTCAGACGCGCGGGTCGCGGTCCAGTTGCTGCCGTCATAGCTCAGGGTATAGTTTGACGCTTTCAGCGCGCTGGTATCGGTCCACTCGGCGGTGACCGAAGCGGCAGTGCTGTTTTTACTGTTGCTGACCACGGTCGGGGTGCCGATATTAAAGAAATCGACGCCCTGATCGCCGTTGCTGTCAAAGCCCTGCTTATGCACGGCGTTGAAGCTGCTGGTGAAGGTGGCGGCCAGCTGGCCGAGCTGATTCTGCGCCAGATCGAGATCCTGAGAACGGAACGCCAGCAGACCACCCAGTGAACCGGTGGTAATCAGCTTCTCCGGGATCTCAACGTTACCCGCCTGTTTATCAACATAGCCGATGGTGGTCCGGGTTGGATCGCTGCTGGAGGTCATCGCCACCAGCTGGTTTGATTTGGTGCCATTGACCAGCGTCAGGCCGTTAGCCATCGAGACGCTGTAGCTACCATCCTGCTCTGAGACGGTCACGCCGACCACGTTGTTGAGGTCGCTGACCAGTTGATCGCGCTTATCCAGCAGATCGTTTGGTGCGGTGCCGGTACCGGTAGTCAGCCTGGCGATCTGCTTGTTGAGATCGGCAATCTGAGTGGTATAGGTATTGACCTGATTGACGCTGGAACCGATGTCGCTGTTTACGCTGTTCTGCATGCTGGTCAGATACTGCGAGGTGGTCTGGAACTGGCTGACCAGTCCCTGGGCGTTACTCAACATCGACTGGCGCGCCGACGGATCGTTGGCGTTGCTCACCACGTTCTGCAGGTTGGTAAAGAATTTCTGGATGGAGGTTGCCAGGCTGGTGGTCGAGGTTGACAGCAGATCGTCGATATTGGAAATCTGGCTGTACTGGGTGTTCACCGCGCTGTAGTTTGCGCTGGAGCCACGCAGCTGGGCGGCGATAAAAGCATCATATTCGCGCTGTACGCCGGTCACATTAACCCCGTTGCCGTAGTAGCTATTGCCCTGCAGAGTACTGTTTGCCTGGGCAAGGATGGTGGTCTGGCGTGTATAGCCCGCCACGGTGTAGTTAGTAATGTTATTACTGGTGGTACTCAGGGCGGCCTGCGCGGCACTCAATCCGCTCATCGCGGAGTTAATTATGCTGGACATCTCGGTTCCTTACATTCCCCGTCAACCGGGCTGGCAGTCATCAAAGTGGGCGCCAGCAGGCGAAAACGCATCTGGCTTATGATGGTGTTATCGGCGTGCTTAAGTGAAACTTGAGGCTGAATTATCAGAACAGGTCGCCTAAATCCTGACTGTAGGCTTTTACGACTTTGTCGCCCATGCTCTTGAATTGCTGAATCATTCCCACCAGCTTTTGCGCATATTTAGGATCGGTAGCATAGCCTGCCGCCTGTAGCGCCTGTGCACCCTGCTCGGCACTCGACGCGTTAGCGACCGCCGCGTAGCGTGGGTTATTGCTGATCAGTTTGACGTAATCGGTCAGAGCCTCGAAATAGGAGTTGTAGACCCGGAAGCTGGCACGCACTTTCTTCGCTTCGCCCTGCTCATATTCGGTGGTCATGATGTCGGTGGTGTCGCCTTTCCAGTCGCCGCTGGCCTTGATACCGAACACGTTATAGCTCGGTTTACCGTCGCGGGTCAGGATCTGGCGCTGGCCCCAGCCCGACTCCAGCGCCGCCTGCGCCAGAATCAGATGGTGAGGAATGCCGCTCTGCTGACTGGCCGCCTGGGCTGGCTGGGTCAGCTGGGCGATAAACTCACGGCTGTCGGACGGCAGGCCGGTCGGTGACGAGACCGGCAGGCGCGGCATGGCTTTACGCACCAGCTGCTCCAGCTGCTGCGCCGGCTGTTGTACCGCGCCGACGGTGCTGAGAATAAAGCTGTTATCCAGCTTCATCGGCACCGTGCCGGCTTTTTCATCCGGGGCGGTGGCGGGCTGCATCTGCTTAACGATGGTTTCCGCCAGCCCGAGTCCACGTTTACCCATCTCCTGCGCAATCTGCTGATCGTACATTGAGGTGAAAAGTTTGGTTTGCTCGTTGCTCATCATGCCGTCCTGCGGCAACGCCTCACGCATGCTTTTCAACATCATCTGTACAAACATCCCTTCGACCTGGCGAGCCACCTGCAGCGCTTTGCCTTTCGGATCGCTGCTGGCCTGGTGTTTCAGTTCGTTCAGTGAGCGGCTGTCGTAAGCCGCACTCATCAGAGATTGCGTATCAGTCATCAGATAATTTCCAGTTTGGCGCGCAGACAGCCGGCGCTCTGCATTGATTGCAGGATCGACATCAGCTCGATTGGCGATGCACCCAGCGCATTCAGCGCGCGCACTACATTGTTCAGGTTGGCGCTGGCATTCACACGTTGCAGTGCCCCGCCGCTCTGACGCAGATCGATCTGGGTCTGGGTGGTGGCTACCGTCTGCCCACCGGCCAGTGGCGTATCAGGCTGGCTGACGTTCTGCTGCTGATTCACCGTCACCGACAGGTTGCCCTGCGCCACGGCACATTGATTCAGCGTTACCTCGCGGTTCATCACTACCGAACCGGTACGGGAGTTGATGATCACTTTCGCATCTTCGACCGGAATCGAGACGTTGATGTTCTGGATATCCGCCAGCAGGCGTACCTGAGCCTCGTTATTCGGCGATACGCGGATCTGAACGGTACGCGCATCCAGCGGTTGGGCGGCACCGTAACCGCCACGCGCGTTAATCGCATCGGCAATGCGCTGCGCCATCGAGAAATCTTCATTGTTGAGCTGCAGGTTAATGGTGTTCTGCGAACCAAAGTTACTTTGCAGTTCACGTTCTACCGTCGCGCCGCCGGTAATCCGGCCACCGTTCAGCTGGTTAACCTGTACGCTGCTGCCGCCTGCCGACGCACCGGCACCGCCGACCAGGATGTTCCCCTGAGCCAGCGCATAGACCTGGTTATCCACCCCTTTCATCGGAGTCATCAGCAGCGTTCCGCCGCGCAGGCTTTTAGCGTTACCCAGTGACGACACCACCACGTCAAGCGTCTGTCCCTGACGGGCAAATGCTGGCAGTTTTGCCGTCACCATCACCGCCGCCACGTTTTTCAGCTGCATGTTGGTGCCGGTCGGCACGGTAATCCCGAGCTGTGACAGCATGTTGCTCACCGTCTGGGTGGTAAACGGCGTCTGAGTGGTCTGGTCACCGGTACCGTCCAGTCCCACCACCAGTCCGTAACCGAGCAACTGGTTTTCCCGCACGCCCTGTACGGTGGTTAAATCACGGATCAGATCGGCTTTTGCCAGCAGGCTGACGCCCAGCAGCAGCGCCAGTCCGACGCGTAACAGCGTTAACTTTTTCATTGAAACCTCTTACATCGGCGAGATGTTCAGGAAGAAACGCTGTAACCAGCCCATGGTCTGCGCCTCATTGATATAACCGTTTCCGACGTACTCAATACGTGCATCGGCGACGGCAGTAGATAACACGGCGTTGCTGGCGCTGATGGTGCGAGGGTTAACCACGCCCGAGAAGCGAATGAACTCCGTGCCCTGATTAATGGCGATCTGTTTCTCGCCCACCACGTGCAGGTTGCCGTTCGACAACACCTGATCCACGGTGACGGTAATGGTGCCGGTAAAGGTGTTGTTAGCGGATGCGCCACCTTTACCTGCGAAATCGTTTTTGCCTTCGGCGCCAAAGTTGGCTTTTTCACCACCGGCCCCAACCAGCCCTGCCAGCCCGGTCGGAACCGCGCTTAAGCCGAAGCTGTTGCTGCCATCACGACTGGCATTCGCCGAGGAGCTTTTGCTGGCGCTGACGTTTTCCTGCAGCGTAATCGTCAGGGTGTCGCCAATGTTACGTGGGCGACGATCTTCAAACAGCGGCTGATAGCCGTAGTTGAGTGGCGCGACGCCCTGGAAAATCGAACCGTTAACCACCGGTGGCGCGGACGGCATCGGCTGCGCCGTCGTCGCCCCTTCTACCAGCGGTGTACGCGGTACCAGTGCACAACCGTTAAGGGTTAGCAGCAGCGAGGCGACTAACCAATGTCCAGGCTTGAGAATCTGTTGCTTCGCCACGGAGTCACGACCTTATCTGTGTCTGTTCTTCAGGCCAGCCGGAACTGGCCCTGTTGGGGATTAAAGCTGAGTCAGTTTCGCCAGCATCTGATCGGAAGTACTGATCGCTTTGCTGTTGATTTCGTAAGCGCGCTGAGTCTGGATCATCGTTACCAGCTCTTCTGCCACGTTGACGTTCGAGGTTTCGGTATAGCCCTGATAAAGCAGACCGGCGCCGTTCTGGCCTGGCGTGCTGTCAGTTGGCGCACCCGAAGCCTGCGTTTCCTGATAGAGGTTTTCACCCACGCTATCGAGACCGGCATCGTTCATAAATGTGCTCAGGGTCAGCTGGCCGACCTGGGTCGCCTGCGCCTGGCCCTGCTGCGTCACGCTCACCACCCCGTCACGCGCCACGGTAATGCTGGTGGCGTTGGCCGGAATCGTGATGCCGGGCTGCACCGGGAAGCCAGAGTTGGTCACCAGCTGACCGTTCTGATCGACCTGGAACGCGCCGTCACGGGTATAGGCAGAAGTGCCATCCGGCATCTGAATCTGGAAATAACCCTGACCATTAATGGCGATATCTTTTGAGTTGCTGGTCTGCGACAGGTTGCCCTGCGTATGCAGACGCTCAGTGGTGACCGGACGAACACCGGTACCAATCTGCAGGCCGGACGGCAGCGTGGTCTGTTCAGACGACTGGGTGCCGGGCTGACGCATGGTCTGATACATCAGATCTTCAAACACCGCACGCGAACGCTTAAAGCCGTTGGTGCTGACGTTTGCCAGGTTGTTGGCAATCACGTCCATGTTCATCTGCTGCGCATCAAGACCGGTTTTAGCGATCCATAAAGAACGAATCATGTTGTTATCCTCGCGCCTTAGCTGCTCATGTTCAGCAGCTGGTTGGCTTTTTGTTCGTTTTCATCAACGTTTGTGATGACTTTCATCTGCATCTCAAAACGTCGGGCGTTGGCGATCATGTCGACCATGGTTTCAACCGGCTTAACGTTGCTGCCTTCCAGCACACCCGGCATCACCTGCATGGTAGCGTCAGCCTGCAACGCCGCGCCGCGGGTGTTCTGGGTGGCTGCCGTCGGGCGGAACATGCCGTCATCGCTGCGCTGCAACTCCTGACCGGTGGCCCGCACCAGCTTGAGCTTACCCAGCTGGACCGTGGCATTCGGTGCATCGCCGGCATTCAGGCCGGTGATTGAACCGTCAGCGGCAATGGTGATTTCCGATCCCTGTGGGATCACAATCGGACCGCCATCGCCCATTACAGGATTGCCCTGAATCGTCAGCGTCCCGTTCGGGCTGATTTGCATGTTGCCGTTGCGGGTATAAGCTTCGCTGCCGTCAGCAGTACGCACCGCCAGCCAGCCATCCTGCTGTACCGCGACGTCGAGTGGGCGCTCGGTGTAATCCATCGAGCCCTGACTCATATCGGCGCCCGGCGTGGACGCGGTCACCAGCGTGCGGGTTGGCAGTGACCAGCCATTGACCGGCACTGCGCGCAACGCATTAAGCTGCGCACGAAAGCCTGGCGTTGAGGCGTTGGCGAGGTTGCTGGCGGTGACCGCCTGCTGATCCAGCGTCTGGCTGGCCGCGCCCATCGCGGTATATATCGCGTGATCCATAAAGCAATCCTGTTAGCGAATTAACGTAAGTTAACCAGCGTGTTAAGAATCTGGTCCTGAGTTTTGATGGTCTGCGCATTCGCCTGATAGTTACGCTGCGCCACAATCATGTTCACCAGCTCTTTACTCATGTCGACGTTAGAAGCTTCCAGCGCGCCAGCGGTCAGAGAACCGAAGGTGCCGGTGTTCGCCAGACCAATTGCTGCCTGACCGGAGGCATTCGACGCCGACCAGACGTTGTCGCCCTGTGACTGCAGGCCTTCCGGGTTAGAGAAGCTCGCCAGCACGATCTGACCCAGCAACTGGGTTTTCTGGTTGGAGTAGGTGCCGGTGATGGTGCCGTCATCGTTAATGGCGTAGCTGGTCAGATCGCCAGGCGCATAACCGTCCTGGGTCGGGCTGCCGAAAGTGGTGGCACCGGTGTTCTGCTGCAGGCTGCCCAGCATGCTCAGGGTGATCGGCTGGTTAGCTACTGCACCGTTGGCTGCGGTAGTCTGGCCGGCTGCCGGCACGTTCAGGGTTAACCCGACGGTGCCATCAGTACTGCTGCTGACAACAGCGCCGGTCGCATCCAGCTTGTCCATGCGGGTCAGCTTGCCGCTGGTGTCGAACGCCATTTTGAAGTCACCCGCAGATGAACCGGTGTTGGCATCAATCGCGTGCACGGTCCAGCTGTTGCTGGCAGTGTCTTTGACAAAGTACATATCGAGCGCGTGATCGTTACCCTGCGAGTCATAGACGGTCGCGGTGGTCTTCTTGTTGTAGCTGTCGGCGTTAGCAGTAGAGAACGTCGTCACTGTCGGTGCGGTGTCGGTTGAGTTCAGGTTCGCGACCAGGCCAGTGGTGGTGGTTGCGCGAGCCGGCATCTGCTCGGTCGGAATGCTGATCGCCACCGGGTTAGCACCCGCCTGGATAGTCGCTGGCGAGCCGCTGGCCGGATAACCGGTCACGTTCAGGCCCTGGGTGTTGATCAGGTTACGGTTAGCATCCAGCGTGAACTGGCCATTACGTGAGTAATAAACCGCGCCGCTGGTGTCGGTCATACGGAAGAAACCGTTGCCGCTCAGGGCGACGTCGAGGCCGCGGCTGGTGGTGGTGGTCGAACCGTCGTTAAAGTTCTGGATCACTGCCGCCACTTTGGTACCGAGGCCGACGTTAGAACCGGCGAACATATCAGCAAAGGCAATGGTGCTCGATTTAAAACCCGCTGTCGCGGAGTTGGCGATGTTGTTGCCGATGACATCAAGGTTACTTGAGGCAGCGCCAAGGCCGCTGACCGCTTGGGAAAATGACATGTGTGTGTCTCCTGTCTACAGGTTAATCAGAGAATCTGACGTACTTCGTCAAGGGAAGCGGAGCCCATGGTGCCGAGATCCAGTTTTGTGGTGTCGTTCGCGGTACTCACCCCATTGACGTAGGCGTAGTTAAGCGGTTGTGCCACCAGTTGTGTGCTGCCATTGCTTGCGGCAATCGCAACGCTGTATTTACCGTCTGGCGCGGTTGAACCGTCGCTCAGTTTGCCGTCCCACGAGAAGGTATGAACACCCGCGCTCAGTGCGCCGAGGTCAACGGTATCGATCACCGTGCCATTCGCATCTTTAATCGTGGCGGCGGTAGCAGTGGACGCCGAGGTCAGTTCAACCCCAAACGGCGTGGTCGTGCCGCTGCCAACCAGAACCTGCGAGCCGTTAACCATCACGCCGTGCCCAATCAGGGTCGAGCTTTGCAGCGACTGGCTGGTGCTGATCTGGCCGGAAATCGATCCCAGCGTGGTATTGAGTTTCTCAATCCCGCTCAGGGTGTTGATCTGTGCCAGTTGGGTGGTGAGCTGGCTGTTATCCATCGGATTGGTGGGATCCTGGTTCTGTAACTGGGTCACCAGCATGGTCAGGAACTGATTCTGCAGATCCTGCGCGCTGTTGCCGGTGCCACTGGTGCTGGAGGAGCTGAGGACCGTGGGGTCCAGCTTCTCATTAACGCCTACCGCGATAGCCATAATTGTTCTCCGTTATTGCCCGATCGTCAGGGTTTTCATCATCATCGACTTCACGGTGTTGAGGACTTCAACGTTCGCCTGGTAACTGCGTGACGCTGACATGGTGTTGACGGTCTCAGAGACCACATCCACGTTGGGCATTTTGACGTAGCCTTTGGCATCGGCCATCGGGTTACCCGGGTCATACACCAGTTTGGCGGGGGTCGGATCGTCCACCACCTTCGCCACTTTCACGCCGCCGGTGGCTGCGCCAGGCGCGGCATCGGTCTGGAATACCACCTGTTTGGCGACGTAAGGTTGCCCATCCGGGCCGGTTACGCTGTCGGCGTTGGCCAGGTTACTGGCACTGACGTTTAATCGCTGTGATTGCGCGGTCATCGCTGAGCCGGCAATGTCAAAAATGTTCAGCAAGGCCATAATTATTGCCCTTGTAACACGCTCATCATGCCTTTGATCTGGCTACTGATAAGGGTGAGATCGGTTTGATATTTCAGGCTGTTATCCGCGAACTGAGTGCGTTCACGGTCCATATCTACAGTGTTGCCGTCGGCGGCTGGCTGATCGGGAATGCGATAGAGCATGTCCATCGACGGTGCCGAGTTGGTCTGCGCTTCAATGTGGCGAGCTGACGTGACTTTTAACGCCATGCTGCTGCCTTCCGCACGACCATTGGCCATCACCCGACTCAGCTCGCTGGCAAAGTCGATATCCCGGGCCTGATAACCAGGGGTATCGGCGTTGGCAATGTTTGACGCCAGGATCTCCTGACGTTGAGCACGCAGGTTGAGGGCTTCCGTACCAAATTTCAGCGCCGCATCCAGTTTGTCGAGCATGGTTCCTCCGCGAATGAGAATTTCGAGCTGGCAGCTTAATTTGGAAAAGCAAGAGGTGATCGTCTGAATAAGGCCAAAAACCCACGCTATTTTGGCTCTTGAATATTTTTTGCTGCGCGTACACTCGTTGCCATCATCAGTGAGGAAAAGCACCATGCGTGGATATCAAAGCCTGCTGGCCAGTCTGCTGGTCCTGATCGCCCTGCCGGTTGCGGCCGGCGATCTCAGTGCACAACTGAACCAATTTTTTAAAGCGCGTGACCCCCAGCATGCCGACGGCATGACCGTGGTGGTCCGCACGCCGCAGGCCCAGTGGCCCGATTGCGACGCGCCGAAATTTACCCTGCCGGGCAACAGCCGCCTGTGGGGCAACATGAGCGTAGCCGCCAACTGCGGTGAGAATCGCCGCTACATTCAGGTGCAGGTGCAGGTCACCGGACCTTACCTGGTCGCAAACCGGCTGTTAACGCGCGGCAGCAGCGTCAGTGCGGCTGATTTCAGCCTGCAGACGGGCCGGCTCGATACCCTGCCGGCGCGTGCGCTGCTGAACGATGAGGCGGTAGCGGATGCCGTGGTGCTGCGTGACATCCAGCCGGGACAGCCGATTAATCCGTCGATGCTGCGTCAGCCGTGGCGGGTGAAGGCGGGTCAGAGCGTGATGGTGATTGCCAGTGGTGACGGTTTTGACGCCAGCGGAGAGGGTAAGGCACTGAACAATGCCACCCAGTCTCAGTGGGTGCGGGTGCGGATGGGAAATGGGCAGGTTGTCAGCGGTCGGGTGCGGGATGATGGGAATATTCTTATAACACTATAAAGCGTTAAAGAAGCCAGTTGTTCTGCCGATAGAAGAATCAACTAAGCAATTACGCTATTCTGATTCAGGTGGCAGACTCCCCTGACCGTACAGGAGCCCGAATATGAGCATCGACAGAACGCAACCGCTGAAACCCGCCAGCACCGTACAGAGCCGCGACACCAGCGAGCCCGCCAGCACCAAAGTGCGTCAAAGCACCACGCCGGCGGCCAGCACGCCAGCCGCCGCCCAGGTTAGCCTGAGCAGCGCGCAGTCACAGCTGATGCAGCCAGGCAGCCAGGACATCAACGTCCAGCGGGTTGAACAACTGAAAACCGCCATTCGTAATGGCGAACTTAAAATGGATACCGGCAAGATCGCCGACGCGCTGATTGCCGACACTAAGGCGTATTTAGAGGGTAACTAGTCCCCATGAGTAACTTGCTGACCACATTAGATAAGATGCAGGATGTGCTGGCATCGCTGTCAACCTTGCTGGAAGAAGAGCAGCAGCAGTTGGCAGCCGGAAACATTAACAGCAACCTGTTGCAGCGTATCACTGAAGATAAAGGTGCGCTGCTCAGTACGCTTAACTATCTGGATGAGATGCGCCGTACCGCCGAGCAAAGCCTGGCAACGTCGGCACCTTATCGTGGTCAGAGCGACATGGCGAGCCGCTGGCAACGTATTCAGCAGCACACCCGTCGCCTGCAGGATGCCAACGTGCATAATGGCCTGCTGCTGCAACATCAGATTCGTTACACCCAGGATGCGCTGGAGGTGCTGAAGCCGCACCAGACCCAGGCGTTTTATGGTCCCGACGGGATGGGTAAAGGCCAGGCGACACTCAGCCGCAAAGCCTGACGACTGACTGAGCAAAAAAAATCCCGCCAGCTTGCGGGATTTTTTGTATGCCTGTTTTTTATCAGACTGTTGTGCGTCGCGCATAATCGCGCAGCCGGAAGCCGAGCAGCCCGAGCGTCACGAAGTAAGCGCCGCCCCCGACCGCACACACCGCCGCCAGTCGCAGCAGCCGCCACAGCATCGAACCCTGTTCCCAGGCTGGCATCCACTGCAGCATCGCAAACAGCGCCGCCGCCATCGCCAGCACCGCAATCAGCAGACGAACCAGAAACCCTGTCCAGCCGGGCTGGGGCATAAAGATCTGCTTTTTACGCAGTTGCCAGTAGAGCAGTGCCGCATTGAGACAGGCCGCGAGACCAATCGACAGCGACAAACCGGCATGCTTCAGTGGACCAATAAACGCCAGGTTCATCAGCTGAGTCATAATCAGGGTAACAATCGCGATCTTAACCGGCGTTTTGATGTCCTGCCGCGAGTAAAAGCCCGGTGCCAACACTTTGACCACAATTAAGCCCATCAGCCCGACGGAATAAGCGATCAGCGCCCGCTGGGTCATCGCCGCATCAAAGGCGGTAAACTTACCGTACTGGAACAGCGCTACGGTCAGCGGGCCAGAGAGCATCCCCAGCGCCACCGCACTCGGCAGCGCCAGCAAAAAGCAGAGGCGTAAGCCCCAGTCCATCAGCCGGGAATATTCATCGTGATTACCGCTGGCAAAACTTTTGGCCAGCGAAGGCAGCAGGATGGTGCCCAGCGCCACGCCGAGCACGCCGGACGGAAATTCCATCAGCCGGTCAGCGTAATACATCCACGAGACCGATCCTGATACCAGAAAGGAGGCGAAAATGGTGTTGATGATCAGCGAGATCTGGCTGACCGAGACACCGAGAATCGCCGGTCCCATCTGACGCATGACCCGCCAGACGCCAGCATCACGCAGGTTCAGGCGCGGCAGCACCAGCATGCCGAGCTTTTTCAGGTGCGGCAGCTGATAACCGAGCTGCAGCACGCCGCCTGCCACCACCGCCCACGCCAGCGCCATCACCGGCGGATGGAAATGCGGTGCAGCAAACAGCGCGAAACCAATCATGCTGATATTCAGCAGGGTCGGGGCAAACGCCGGAACCGAGAAGCGGTTCCAGGTGTTCAGCACTGCACCCGCCAGCGAGGCGAGCGAAATCAGCATGATATAAGGAAAGGTCACCCGCAGCAGCGAACTGGTCAGCGCGAACTTATCGGCGCTGTCGGCAAAGCCCGGCGCCGTGACCATAATCACCCACGGCGCGGCGATCATCCCCGCCACCGTGACCAGCGCCAGCGCCAGCGTCAGCAGTCCGGAGACGTAGGCGAGGAACAGCCGCGTCGCTTCATCGCCCTGCTTACTCTTGTATTCCGCCAGAATCGGCACAAACGCCTGTGAGAAGGCGCCTTCAGCAAAGATACGCCGTAAAAGATTGGGCAACTTAAAGGCGACGAAAAATGCATCGGTCGCCATTCCGGCGCCAAACACCCTGGCCACAATGGCATCTCGGGCAAAGCCCAGTACGCGGGAAAACAGGGTCATGGAACTGACCGCTGCCAGCGATTTCAACAAATTCATAATTGACGGCGCATCCTGAAAAGAATCGGCAAAATGAGAGACTTAGCGCGGGCATCCGGATGATGCCCGGCGATAGTCTACTGCCACGGCGGGAAATGACCAGCACGGAGTGTTACAAGGCATTATTGTTGAGTGGCGTCACGCCACAGTTTTTCCACCACGCGCTGCGCCAGCAGGGCCTGTTCACCGCTGGTTTCGGGCATCGTCTGATTTTGCACGCACTGGATAAAATGGTGTGCCGCGCCGCTGAAACCGCGCTGCACCAGATGACTTTGCCAGGCGGGCGGCGGCGCGATCAGCAGGCCGCCTGCGGTTTCCTCCTGCCAGTCGCGCATTTCGCTGATATCGATGCATTTGCGCTCACACACCGCGCTGACCCGCTCACGCTGGCTGCCGGCACGCCGGTGCATGCTGGTGGTGATCGGCACGCCGCCCACCTTAAAGTGGTGTTCCGCGTAAAGCATCTCTCCCTGCGCGGTAGTGGTAATGCGCCCCTGCACTTCACTAAACGGCTGACCGCCGAGCCACAGCGCGGTATCCACCACGTGCAGATAGTCATCCAGCAGGGTAAAACGCAGATCGTGCGGTCCGACGCTGTCGCTGCGGTGCTTTTCAATCCGCAACGAGGCGACGCTGCCCATCTCAGCTTTAAGCTGCTGATAGCGTGGAGCAAAGCGACGATTAAAACCCACCATCAATTTGCGCTGCTGCTGGCCGGCAAGCTCAACCAGCGCTTCCGCCTGATCGAGGGTTTCCGCCAGCGGCTTATCGACGCAGACATCTTTGCCGGCCAGCAGCAGCGTCCTGACCACCTGATAGTGGCTCGCGGTGCTGCTGTGGACGAACACCGCATCGCAGGCGGCGGCCAGTTCGTCAATCGAGCTGAAACAGCGGATGCGAAAACTGTCGCAGACTGGCCGGGCTTTGGCCTGATTGGGCGAAAAAGCCCCCACCAGCGTCCAGTCAGTCGCCGCCGACAACACCGGCAGCCAGGCTTTCTGCGCGATGCCGCCCAGTCCCACCACGCCAATACGTAACGTCATTTCAGCTCTCCGTTTGCAGCAGTTGGGTGAGTTGCGCCTGCAGTTGCGCCACCTGATGTTCCAGCGCCGTGACGCGTGCAGCCAGCTCGCCCGGCTCTGCGGCGTCACTCTCGTGTGGCAATTCCGCCTCATCGCTCAGCAGATGGATAAAACGGTGTTCGCGCCGACCCGGTTCCCGCGGCAGACGCATCACTGTGGCGCTGTCATCACGCTGCTGCAGCGCGTTGAGCGTCTGTTCCACCTCACTAACGTCGGTAAATTCATGCAGACGTCCGCTACGGGTACGCAGTTCACCCGGCGTCTGGGCACCGCGCAACAGCAGCAGTGTCAGCACCGCCACTTCCGCGCTGTTAAGCTTTAGCGTGCCAAAGGCGGAGTTGCAGAAGCGCTGAGCATATTTAACTACCCGCTGGCCCGATGCGCTGCTGGCGGTCACCAGATGCAATTTTTCCAGCTGATCGAGCTGATTTTGCACCTCGGTCTCGCTCAGGTTCATTACCGGCTCACGGTTCGATTTCTGGTTACAGGCGCTGACCACCGCATTCAGGGAGAGCGGATACTGTTCCGGCGTCGTGACCTCTTTCTCCAGCAGACAGCCCAACACGCGCAACGCCTGCGCCGACAACGTCAATTTCATGCTGACTCCTTGTTATTATCCACGCCGATCAGACGTCCATTCCCGCCAGGTTAATGCCGTCAGGACGTGATCCTGCCAGCGGCCGTCGATCAACAGATAATCTTTGGCGTAACCCTCTTTTTCGAATCCGAGCCGCGCCAGCAAATCACCGCTGCGCTGGTTGTGTGGCATGTAGTTGGCCATGATGCGGTGGATATGCTGCTGACGCTGCATATAGCGGATAGCCGACTGCAGCGCTTCAAACATCATGCCCTGCCCCTGCCATTTCTCGCCGAGTGAGTAGCCCAGATAACAGGCGTGGAACGAGCCGCGCAACACGTTGCTGAAATTAGCCACGCCGCGCACCTCGGTTTCATCGCTGTCCATCAGAATGAAATAGAATGCCGATCCCTGCTTATGCATATCGGTAATCAGCCCTAGACGCGCCTGCCAGCCTGAGGGATAGCAGTGGCTTTCATCGCGCACCGGCTCCCACGGCTTTAAAAACAGGCGGTTTTCTGCGTAATAATCTGCCAGCCGCCAGGCATCACGCTCGTGAACCAGACGGACCACCAGCCGGTCGGTGGTTAATCGCACCCTTGGCGCGGCAGAACGATAGCCAAACATCCTGACTCCTGAAATCAAAGGCTGATAAAGATGAGCCGTAATTACCCTGCTTTCACTATAACCGTCGCCTGGGCTGCGGTAAAACGTTACCCGCGATCAAGCTGCAAACACCTTGATTTTGCTCTGATATCGCCATTGATTTTGACGGTGATTACCGGCCCGGACCCGCTCTGACGCCGATCGGTTCCGCATCCGGCGCGGGTGGGTTTGCCCTGCCGCTTAATCTCTTCCATACTTTTTGGCGAGTCCGAAAACAGGATGATTTGATTCATGCTGTCAACAAAGGAGATCAGGATGAAGCTGTATATCTATGAACACTGCCCTTTCTGCGTTAAGGCGCGGATGATTTTCGGCCTGAAAAATCTGCCGGTTGAGCTGGTGGTGATGCTCAATGACGACGAAGAGACGCCCAAACGGCTGATCGGTCAGAAAATGGCCCCGATCCTGCAAAAACAGGATGGCAGCGCCATGCCGGAGAGCATGGATATCGTGCATTATATCGATCGACTGGAGGGCGAACCGCTGATCACCGGCGCCCTCAATCCGGCCATCGCTGACTGGCTGCGCCACATGAACGGCTATGTTAACAAACTGCTGTTACCGCGCATCGCCGAGGCCCCTTTTGCAGAATTTGCCACACCAGAAGCGCGCGACTATTTCCGCAACAAAAAGCAGGCCAGCATTGGAGATTTCACCGAGCTGAAAAGCCATGCTGCCGGGATGATCAAAAATGTCAGCGGCGATCTGCGCCAGCTCGATAAATTAATTGTTCAGCCTAATGCGGTGAACGGTGAACTCTCTGAGGATGATTTTAACCTGTTCCCGCTGCTGCGCTCGCTGACGCTGGTTGCCGGTATCGACTGGCCGGCCAGAGTCGCAGAATACCGCGATAACATGGCTAAGCAAACCCAGGTCAATCTGCTCTCCTCGATCGCCCAGTAACCCCTAACGGATGAGAAACCGAACGCGTTTCTCATCCCTTTCCTGATGACACCTGAGATGCATTCAGGCACGCTATGCGCTGTTCAATTAGCTTCGTCATTTAGGATGAATATCGATGAAAAAGGGTTTTTCCGGCCTTGCCGCTCTGTTACTGGTGCTGCTGGTTAGCGGCTGTAATCAACTGACGCAGTACACCATCAGCGAACAGGAAGTGAATCAGGCGCTGCAAAAGCACAATAACTATGAAAAAGATATCGGGCTCTCCGGACTGGTTAATGCCCATATCGTGCTCAATAATCTCACCAGCCAGATTGGCCGCGAAGAGCCGGGCAAAGTGACACTTTCCGGTAACGCGAAGATCAATGTTACCTCCCTCTTTGGGCCACAGCAGGCCGATATGCAGCTGAAGATGCGCGCTCAGCCGGTGTTCGATCAGCAGCAGGGCGCCATCTATCTGCGCGATCTGGAGATTGTTGATGCGCAGGTCACACCGGAAAAAATGGCCTCGATCATCAAGACGCTGACGCCTTATCTGAATCAGTCGCTGAAAAGTTATTTCGATCAGAAACCGGCTTACGTGCTGAGTACCGATCGCAGTAAAGGTGAGTCGCTGGCGAAGAAATTTGCCAAAGGCCTGGAAGTGAAACCGGGTGAGCTGGTGATCCCGTTTACTGACTGATCAACCGCCGCGCCTGACGGCGCGGATTTTCATCCGGCTGCAAAAAGCAGGTGCAAACGGTTGCCTGAATCCTTATGCTTAGACCCCGGCCTAAACGTGCCTTTCGTTTCCTTTCTGCCGGAGCCTCATTAATGACTGCACAACCTCAGCAACTTACTATCCGCCGCCCTGACGACTGGCATATTCATCTGCGTGACGATGAAATGCTTAAAACGGTGCTGCCGTATACCAGCGCGGTGAATGGTCGTGCCATTGTGATGCCCAATCTGGTGCCGCCGGTGACCAGCGTGGCGGCAGGTGAAGCCTACCGCGATCGGATTCTGGCAGCGCTGCCCGCTGACCACGCCTTCACACCGCTGATGACCTGCTATCTCACCGATTCGCTTGACCCGGATGAGCTGGAACGCGGCTTCACTGCCGGCCTGTTTACCGCCGCCAAACTTTATCCGGCGCATGCCACCACTAACTCCAGCCACGGCGTTACCAACATCGCCGCCATCGCCAGCGTACTGGAGCGGATGCAGCAACTCGGTATGCCGCTGCTGGTGCACGGTGAAGTTACCGATGCTCACATTGATATTTTCGATCGCGAGGCGCGCTTTATTGAGACGGTGATGATGCCGCTTCGCCAGCAGTTTCCGGCACTGAAAGTGGTGATGGAGCATATCACCACCCGTGAAGCAGCGGAGTACGTTGCCGCGGCCGATGAGACGCTGGGCGCGACCATCACCCCGCAGCATCTGATGTTTAACCGCAACCACATGCTGGTCGGTGGGATCCGTCCACACCTCTATTGCCTGCCAATCCTCAAGCGCAATGTGCATCAGGAGGCGCTACGCAAGGTGGTGGCCAGCGGCCATCCCCGCTTCTTCCTCGGCACCGATACCGCGCCGCACCTGCGTCACCTGAAAGAAGCGAGCTGCGGCTGCGCCGGCGTCTTCAGTGCGCCGACGTCGTTAGCGGCCTACGCCACGGTATTTGAAGAGCTGGATGCGCTGTCGCATTTTGAAGCATTCTGCTCTGAAAACGGTCCACGCTTTTACGGCCTGCCGCTCAACGACAGCCGCATCACGCTGGTACGTGAATCGTGGCAGGTGCCAGAGAGCATCGTACTCGGCGCGCATTCGCTGGTGCCGTTCCTCGCCGGTGAGACGCTGAACTGGCGTATCGCATAATTTTGCTTGCCTCCAGCCTGTTGATACTGTAAATATATACAGTATCTTATCTGGAGGCTCCCATGCGTGTTGAAATTACCGTATCGAATACCCGACCTCTTCCTGCGGGCGCGATAGAAGCGTTGAGCGACGAGCTGTCGCGCCGCATTGACGAACAGTTCCCGGACAGCACCAATCAGGTTAAAGTGCGCTACGCCAGTGCCAATAACCTGAGCGTGCTGGGCGGGGGCAAAGAGACTCGCGATCAGATTAGCGAAATCCTGCAGCAAACGTGGGAAAGCGCTGACGACTGGTTCATTACCGATTAACCGCCTCTGTGCTGTTTTTACCGGGTTTCGCCACCCGGTTTTTTTATCTTTTCTCCCCTCTCGCACTTCCCTATTCCTGCATCTAGACTCTGAATGATCAATGCCCTATCCTTGCGCTCGTCATGCATAACAGGAGGTGCGATACCATGACTACTGATAAACCGGAAGAGGCGATGACCTTTGGTGAGTTGTTAGCACTGATTGGTGATCAGCAACGTCGGCTGACGGTGCTGGAAAATGCCTTTTCCAGTCTGATTTTCTGTCTTGACGATCGTGCCAGTCAGTTGCTGGTGCACAATCTGTCGCTGGAAGCCCAAAACCAGAACCATGATGAGCAACTGCAACAGCATTTTGCCCGTCTGGCTGAAGCGCTGCAAAAGCGCGGTGGCGGCATCGCACCGGAAACTCCGGCGCTTTAACCGCAGCCCCAGGCTCTCTCCCTCGCGTTTCTGGTCCTGAAGAATCACTGATTAAAATGCCTGATCGTCAGGCATTTTATTTTTTCATCCGCCACCTTTTAAACACAAATATTCTGTGAGAAGCTGAGTGCAGGCATTTTTTCATCAGTAATAGCCCGCTTTACTGTTATAATAGTTTCGCTATTGGAATAAAAAAGCCGCATTGAACCTCATCATGCACTTCGTTTAACGAGTAATAAGGAGGTTATAATGGACAGAAGAAAAGATGTGATTCAGACCCATCCACTGGTGGGTTGGGATATCAGTACCGTTGACAGTTATGATGCCATGATGATCCGCCTGCACTCGTTATCGTCGCAGGATCAAAAAGAAGAAGAAGCGGATGTTGGCCCGACCTACTGGCTGACAACGGATGTGGCAAGGCAGTTCATCTCGATCCTCGAAGCGGGTATCGCTAAGATTGAATCAGCCGAGCAAGTAGAACGACTCCTTAAGAAGCACTAATTCCTGCCACATCAAAGAGGCGCCCTCAGGGGTGCCTTTTTCGTTTCTGTTTCTGTTATGCTTTTGATTATCTGTCTTTTTCAGGAGCAGGGTTACCATGATTTATGATCTTATCGTTGTCGGCAGCGGCTCAGTGGGCGCGGCGGCGGGCTACTATGCAACCCAGGCGGGCCTGTCGGTTTTGATGATCGACAGCGCTCATCCGCCGCATAATCAGGGTACGCATCACGGTGAAAGCCGGCTGATTCGCCACGCTTACGGTGAAGGCGAACGTTATGTCCCGCTGGTGCTGCGCGCGCAGACCCTGTGGGATGAGCTGGAACAGCACGCCGGTGAACGTATCATGCACCGCAGCGGCGTGCTGAACCTGGCACCGATTCAGTCAGCGTTTATTCAGAACGTTATCGACAGCGCCAGGCAATGGCAGTTGAAC
This sequence comes from Pantoea brenneri, assembly GCF_038594305.1. Classification (NCBI taxonomy): domain Bacteria; kingdom Pseudomonadati; phylum Pseudomonadota; class Gammaproteobacteria; order Enterobacterales; family Erwiniaceae; genus Pantoea; species Pantoea brenneri. The sequence continues at coordinate 1,583,335 of NZ_JBCGBG010000001.1, forward strand.
ATTGAGGTGATGCAGCCTGATGAGGTGCGCAAGCGCTGGCCGCAGATCAACGTACCCGAAGGCTATCTGGGCGTCTTTGAGCCGCAGTCGGGCTACCTCAAATGCGAACAGGCGGTCCGCAGCTGGATCAAGCTGGCAGAACAGGCAGGCTGTGCCCAGCTGTTTAACTGCCCGGTGTCCGGGATTGGGCGCGACGGCGATCTGCAACAGGTGACCACGCTAGACGGCATTTACCGTGGCCGCAAGATGCTGATCAGTGCCGGCACCTGGGTCGGCAAACTGGTGCCCAACCTGCCGGTTGCGCCGACCCGTAAGGTATTTGCCTGGTATCAGGCGGATGGTCGCTACAGCGAGAACAACAAGTTCCCGGGCTTTACCGTTGAAATGGCGGATGGCAGCCAGTTTTACGGTTTCCCGGCGGATAACAACGCGCTGAAAGTGGGACGTCATGATGGCGGCCAGCTGATGCAGCAGCCTGAAGATCGCAAACCCTTTGGCACCGTTGCGGCAGATGGCAGCGAAGCGTTTGGTTTCCTGCGTCAGTTTTTGCCGGGTGTTGGCGTGTGTCTGCACGGCGAAGCCTGTAGTTACGATTTCAGCCCGGACGAAGATTTTATTATTGATACGCTGCCAGACGAACCGAATCGGTTACTGATTACCGGTTTAAGCGGCCACGGCTTCAAATTCGCCAGCGTACTGGGCGAACTGGCAGCCGAGTTTGCTCAGCAAAAACCGTTCTCGTTTGATATTTCCCCCTTCCGGCTTTCGCGTTTCTGACTCTTGTTGCGGGTGGTATCGTCTGATAGCACCCGACTGACAAAAATTGAAGAAAATTGAATATTACTGACATTCACAGCCTGATTAATTCGCACTGAAAGTGAATTAAGCGCTTTTTTGATTGACGTATCGCGCGGTGAAAATAACTTATTCAGTAATATTGCGCATCTGTCGCGATTTTAATTCACCCTTTTCAATATCCCGACAGAAAGTTATAGAAGCGTAAGGTCGATTGCTTTTATATTTCATAATGTAGATGCTTATTTCAGATTATTTCACCTGAATAAACAGACTATGTTACGAAATACCCCTCATCAGTTTGGTCTGATCGCCGTGCTGCTGCACTGGTCGATGGCGCTGGTTATCTATGCCATGTTTGCGCTGGGATTATGGATGGTCGGACTCGGTTATTACGATAGCTGGTATCACGATGCGCCGGAAATCCATAAAAGTATTGGCGTGATCCTGTTGCTGACATTAGTGATTCGCCTGTTGTGGCGAATTATTTCACCGCCGCCTCAGCCGTTAAGCAGTTATTCCCCACCGGTGCGGATCGGGTCGATGGTTGCGCACTGGCTGCTCTATACGCTGCTGTTGGCCATCCTGCTCAGCGGCTATTTCATCTCCACCGCCGATGGCAAGCCGATTGCGGTATTCAACCTGTTTTCTCTGCCGGCCGTTCTGAGTGGCGCAGCCGCACAGGCCGATCTGGCTGGCGATATCCACCTGTGGCTGGCCTGGACGGTGGTGATCCTGTCGCTGCTGCACGGTCTGGCGGCGTTAAAACATCACTTTATCGATCGCGATACCACCTTAAAACGGATGTCAGGTTTGCGCATCCCTTTACCCGCTGAAAAGGAGAAGTAATATGCTAAAGAAGACGCTACTGGCCATGACGGGTGCCAGCCTGCTGCTGGGTTCACTGACCGCTAACGCCGCTGAGTATAAAATTGATAAAGAAGGCCAGCATGCCTTTATTCAGTTTCGTATTCAGCATTTAGGCTACAGCTGGCTGTACGGCACCTTTAAGGATTTTGACGGCCGTTTTAGCTTTGATGAGAGTAACCCTTCAGCCGATAAAGTCGACGTCACCATTAACACCAACAGTATTGATACCAATCACGCTGAACGTGACAAGCATCTGCGCAGTGCGGATTTCCTGAACGTCGGCAAAAATCCACAGGCCAGCTTCAAATCAACCTCAGTGAAAAAAGAGGGTGATGAGCTGGAAATTACAGGCGATCTGACGCTGAATGGCGTTACCAAACCGGTTACGCTGGAAGCGAAACTGCTGGGTGAAGGCAAAGATCCGTGGGGGGGATATCGCGCAGGCTTTGAAGCCGAGGGTGAAATTACGCTGAAAGATTTTAATATTACCAAAGATCTCGGCCCGGCCTCGCAAAAGGTTCAGCTGATGATTTCGGTAGAAGGTGTGCGTCAGTAAACGGCTAAACCGCCTGAAGCCGGGCTTCAGGCGGGATCACTTATTTTTTAACCGGTGACGGGATGGTCATGTTTAACAGGCCACGCGACTTGTTAAAGATCTTATTGCCGTTTTCACGCCCGGCGCGACGGGCACGCTGCTCTTCCGGCGACAGTTTTGCCTCTTCCTGACACAGCGGGCTACAGCAGTTCTCAAACTTCTCTGCGCAGCTTTTACACTGAATAAACAGCAGATGGCAGCCATCGTTGACGCAGTTGACGTGGGTGTCGCACGGCTCACCACACTGATGACAGTTCGACAGCACATCATCAGAAATCCGCTCGCCCATCCGCTCGTCAAAGACAAAGTTTTTACCTTTGAATCGGACCGGTAACCCCTGCTCACGAGCACGGCGGGCATACTCGATAATGCCACCTTCAACGTGGTAAACATCTTCAAAACCGTTATGACGCATCCAGGCGCTGGCTTTCTCACAGCGAATTCCCCCGGTGCAGTACATCACGATCTTTTTGTCTTTCTTATCCTGCAGCATATCAACCGCCATCGGCAGCTGGTCGCGGAAGGTGTCGGCCGGCACTTCCAGCGCGTTATCAAAGCGTCCGACTTCATATTCGTAATGGTTACGCATATCAACGAACACTGCATCCGGATCGTCCAGCATGGCGTTCACTTCTGCGGCTTTGAGGTATTGCCCCACATCGCTGGCATCGAACGTGCCGTCAGCAATGCCGTCTGCCACAATCCGGTCACGGACTTTCAGGCGCAGCACCCAGAAGGATTTACCGTCGTCGTCCAGCGCAACGTTCATTCGCAGATTATTCAGCGCCGGATCAAAGCCGTAAAGATAGGCTTTCATCTTTTCATACTGGCTGGCGGGAACGCTGATCTGGGCGTTAATCCCTTCATGCGCAACGTAAACCCGGCCAAACACCTTCAGGGCGGTCAGACCAAGATAGAGCGCATCGCGAAACGCTTTAGGATCGGCAATCTGGAAGTACTTATAAAAAGAGACAGTGGTGCGCGGCTCGGTTTCAGCCAGCATGCGCGCCTTCAGCTCTTTATTGGAAACGAGGTTATGTAACACTGGCATGGTGTTCGTTCCTGTCATCAATAGAAGAAATTTAGCGCGCACATGATACCTGATTTCAACGGGATGCAAAGACCACCGGCCAAATTGATCGCCGGTTGGCTGTTTTTCCCGCACTGCCGGCTCGCTTATAATACTTACCGGGTGAATTGCCGCCGACAGTAATATTTATGCGCAGGATAAAAACTGGCACAATAGTGAAAATCAACGAGATATCAGCACCGCACGGTGCGCGACGCAGGAAAAAACAATTTCACATGACCCAGTTGCCTCAATTTTCACGAGAACTGCTTCACCCCCGCTATTGGTTAACCTGGTTGGGCGTGTTCTTCCTTTATCTTTTGGTGCTACTTCCTTATCCCCTGCTTTATGTGCTTGGCTGTAATATTGGCCGTATTGGCATGCGCTTTATGAAGCGACGCGTCAACATCGCACGCCGTAATCTGGAATTAAGCTTTCCGGATATGCCGCCCAACGATCGTGAAGCGATGGTTAAGCACAACTTCGAATCCGTCGGCATGGGCTTGATTGAAACCGGCATGGCATGGTTCTGGCCCGACTGGCGGATTAACAAATGGCATAAACCTTCTGGCTTAGAGCACATTCAGCAGGCGCGCGACACTCAGCGCGGCGTGCTGTTGATTGGTATGCACTTTCTGACGCTGGAGATTGGCGCCCGCATGTTTGGTATCCATAACCCGGGCATCGGCGTCTATCGGCCGAACGACAATAAGCTGATTGACTGGCTGCAGGTGCATGGCCGGATGCGTTCCAACAAAAGCATGCTCGATCGTAAAGATCTCAAAGGGATGATTCGCGCCCTGAAGCGTGGCGATATCATCTGGTACGCGCCTGACCACGATTACGGTCCGCGCAGCAGCGTGTTTGTGCCGTTTTTTGGCGTCGACAAGGCAGCTACCACGGTCGGCACCCATCTGTTGATCCGCATGGGTAAACCGGCAGTGATTCCGTTTGTACCGCGCCGTCTGCCAGAAGGCCGTGGTTATGAACTGATGATTCTGCCTGATATTAGCGACAGCTTTACCCTGGCAAGTGAGGAAGAGACCGCTGCCCGGATGAATAAAGTGGTCGAGGAAGGCGTCTTACTGGCACCCGAACAGTATATGTGGCTGCACCGCCGCTTTAAGACCCGCCCGGAAGGGGAACCTTCACGCTATTAAGTTACCGGCGCTAAACGGTGGCAGTGATGCCGTTTAGCGCTTTTTTCGCTGTTTTCCTCCCCTGCTAAAACAATCCATTCCTCCCGCCAGCCCGCGCCGGTCCGATTACCGGTCCAGTGATTAATCAACGGCGCGCCAGAGTTTACTGATAACCGTGCGATATAATTAGCATCCTTAACCAATCCACCGGACATTATCTGCGCTGACGCCCTTTTAGCGGCCGGATAAATTAATTTCCCATTATTTTATTATATTCACTGGCGGTGCTAATTTATTTAAAAGCCAGGCCAATTCCTATTTAGCCAGGCTTAATCATTTCCCTCTGCTTATTAATCCAGTAAAATTAACTTAATTTACAAGCAATTGTAGCTACATCGCAGGTCATATTCCTTTTTACAAAATTTTAACGTCCTGATAGACCGTTATTGCATTTGAAGTTATGGGTGCTTGTCGGTAATTTCAGCTGTGACAGTTAGATGCTTAACTGCGAAGACAAAAAACATAAAAAGATGACACACAGCAACCTTCTTAGCAGGACTTATAATATGAATAACGGTCTCTACTATTATGTGACAATCAGCACCGATCAGGACAATTATCATGCGCTTCACCGGAAAGGATGCCGCCGGATGCCGGATAAAGAAGACATAATATTTATCGGCACCTTATATAATCTGAGTCAGGCATTATCGATCGCCCGCATTAACTTCAAAAAAGTTAAGCCCTGTATAAAATGCTGTATTCGCTACTCCGCACCGGTAATTCATGAATCGGTGCGCCCGGTCCTGCACTTCCCGCAAAAAGGAGTCTGACCGTGAATGGCGGGAAGTGCGTTATTTCCCGCCAATCAAACTGCCCCGCCCTTTCCCTCCGCCAGATTTCGTCTATTCTTCACTGAAATCAAATCAACCAGGCAAGGAGAAGAGCGATGAGCATGTACAGTACCTTAGAGGAAGCGATTGATGCTGCACGTGAAGAGTTTCTCGCTAACCACCCGGAACTTGAGGAAGGCGATGCATCGGTAAGCCAGTTTGGCCTGCAAAAATATGTCATGCAGGACGGTGATATTATGTGGCAGGCGGAGTTTCTGGCTGACGAAGGTGATGCGGGTGAATGCCTGCCGATTCGCAGCGGTGAAGCGGCCCAGGCGATTTTCGATGCTGACTTCGATGAGGTAGAACTGCGTCAGGAGTGGTTAGCGGAAAACACCCTGCACGAATGGGACGACGGTGAGTTCCAGCTGGAGCCGCCGCTGGATACCGAAGAAGGTGAAGCCGCTGCGCAAGAGTGGGAAGATGATAACAGCGACTCCGATCGCGGTTATTCGTAAGGACCGTGGCTGGCGTCGACCGGTAACAGCAGGGTGTCCACCACCAGCGACAGCGGCAGGTCAAGGATAGTCAATACCCGCCAGGCGCCGTCGCGCACATCCCACTGTACGCCCGGATAGTACTGATTACCGTGCCCCTGACCGGGCACGGTACGGCTGATAATACTGCCGCAGCCGCTCAGACAGATCACCGCCAGCGTTAACACACCTGTTTTCAGACACCGTTTCACCACTGATACCCGCCCTTTACAACCATTATCGTTATCCTGCGCTACGCGCTCTGTTGGCCCGATTTAGCCTGCCGCAACAGAGATCTCCCCTGCTGCTCTGACCGCAAATAACCGGCAAAAAAAAGCGGCATCGCTGCCGCTTTTTCATTTTACGCGTTTTTGACCAGCGCATTGGGGTTGAGGGTGAGTTTTTGATAACTCTCCACCCACTGATGATACTTCTCAGCGTTCTCCCACAGCCGGGTATGCACACGTGCCAGCACCACCGGATCGCTGATCAGCTGTAAGCGCTGTTCACGATTCAGTTTTTCTGGCGAATCGCTCAGCGCCTGATCGACGCGGCGATCGCGGGCATAGTCGAGCAACTGACTCTGCTTATGACGTGACGTCGCCAGTGCCGTCGCCAGCGCGTTAAACGCCGGATGGAACAGCGCGTGCATAAAGCCATTTTCCAGCGCCCGCTCACGGTTAAGCTGCAGGTAGTGATCGGTATCCACCAGCTCTTTTGGCGGCTCATACTCTTCCGGGATCAGGAACAGTCGGGCCTTCTTGCTCTTGATACCGATGGTTGCCCGGCTCGACATCACCGACACAAACGGCGACAGAATCAGCGAGAAGACAATCGGTGACAACCACCACAGGAAGTTGAGATCCAACAGTCCCATACCGATTGCCCACACCAGTCCCAGTGCCATCTGCGAACCGTGACGTTTAAACGCCTCGCTCCACGGCGTGGCATCATCGTCACGCTGTGGCGAATTCCATACCACTTCCCAGCCGAGGAAGGCGCTGACCACGAACACGGTGTGGAACAGCATGCGCACCGGTGCCAGCAGCACGGAGAACAGCATTTCCAGCATCAGCGAGATGAACAGACGGATCGCGCCACCGTAGGATTTCGCCCCCTTGCACCAGATTAATATCACGCTCAGCAGTTTCGGCAGGAACAGTAATATCAGCGTGGTGGAGAACAATGCTATCGCCAGTTCAGGACGCCACTGCGGCCACACCGGGAACAGCTGCCGCGGTTGCAGGAAGTAGGTCGGTTCCATCAGCGTATGCACCACCTGCAAGGCGGTAGAGAGCGCCAGGAACATGAACCACAGCGGTGCTGACAGATAAGACATCACACCGGTCAGGAACACCGCACGGTGAACCGGGTGCATCCCTTTCACCAGGAACAGTCGGAAGTTCATCAGGTTACCGTGGCACCAGCGACGGTCACGCTTCAGCTCATCCAGCAGGTTCGGTGGCAGTTCTTCATACGAGCCCGGCAGATCGTAGGCAATCCAGACGCCCCAGCCGGCACGGCGCATCAGCGCAGCTTCAACAAAGTCGTGCGACAGAATCGATCCGGCAAAGGAGCCTTCACCCGGTAACGGTGCCAGCGCACAGTGCTCGATAAACGGTTTCACCCGGATAATCGCGTTGTGCCCCCAGTAGTGGGATTCCCCCAGCTGCCAGAAGTGCAAGCCAGCGGTAAACAGCGGACCGTAAACGCGGGTGGCAAACTGCTGACAGCGCGCATACAGCGTGTCCATACCGGATGCTTTCGGCGACGACTGAATAATACCGGCGTTCGGGTTGGCTTCCATCATGCGAACCAGACCGGTCAGACATTCACCGCTCATGACGCTGTCGGCGTCCAGCACCACCATGTAGCTGTAGTTGCTGCCCCAGCGACGGCAGAAGTCATCGATGTTGCCGCTTTTACGCTTCACACGACGACGACGACGACGATAGAAAATCTTGCCCGCACCGCCGACGTCACGCACCAGCTCCATCCAGGCTTTCTGTTCGGCGATGGCGATATCGGCGTCGTAACTGTCGCTGAGGATATAAACGTCGAAATGCTCAGCGTTGCCGGTCCGCACCACCGATTCCCAGGTGGCACGCAGGCCAGCGTAAACGCGCTCAACATCTTCGTTACAGATCGGCATGATCAGCGCGGTACGGTGCGCAGGGTTAAGCGGCTCATCCCCCACGGTAGAGTAGGAAATACTGTATTTGTCACGACCAATCAGCAACTGCAGGAAGCCCATCAGCGCGGTCCAGAAACCGGCCGAGACCCAACAGAACAGAATGGCGAACAGGAACAGGATGCCGGTCTGCAACACGTACGGCAGGATCTGCATCACCGACTGCTGCCAGTTCTGATTGATCATCTCCATCGGGTCCAGCAGCGTCCAGCCCTGATACGGCAGAATGGTCTTCATGTACCAGGTGGCAACCACGGTCTGCATGATGGTGAGGATCAGCAGAATATAGCGGCGAATCGATCCGACATGACGCCATTTTTCTTCGGCACGCTGCTCTTCCGCGTTAGCGTAGCGCGGCACCGATTTATGGCCACGCAGTGAGTCCCAGGCGCGAGCGACCGGGTTGGTCCGCCAGGCTTCCGGGAACATCAGGGAGCGTTTGACCTTCGGCATCGCCTTCAGCGTGGTACGATCCAGGTCATCTTTACCCAGCTGCTGACCATTGGCGAGCGAGTCGGGCCAGGCCATTTCGACCCGCGATGACACCGATTTTAACGGTGCATCGTCGGGACGATCGCTGGCGGCCACATCCTTGCCCAGCGCATCATGAATGAAGTGAAACGCTGCAGCATGCTGCAGCGAGGCGCTAAGGCGCGCCTTCCCCGCCGCATCCAGCGGCAGGGATTCCACGTAACGTTGAGGTGTAAAAGTCGATTTATTCATTGGCAGGTAACTGATAGCTCCAGGTTTCCGTCAATGTCTTGTCGCCGCTAACCAGCGCCGCACGCATTTCGGTGGGCTGCTTGTTGTCTTTCACACGCAGACGCAACACCAGACGCCAGCCTTTAGTGACCGGGTTATAACGTACGCTCTGCTCAACCACGTCCGCGTTTTTACCCACGCTGACCTGCGGTGCCACCTGACTGTTCTCCGCCATCTTGCTCATGTCTTTACCCACGAAGTCGATGGTGAAAGCCACGGTGCCATCTGGCTGACGCACCAGATTAGACTGCTTCACGTCACCTGCAGAACGCAGGGTGTTTTTCACCCATGCCGTGTCGTCAGAGTGCAGTTGATTTTCATCACGTGAGAAGTGCAGGCGATATTTGAAGTTCATCTCTTTGCCCGGCTCCGGCAGCGTCTCCGGGGTCCAGAACGCAACGATGTTGTCGTTGGTCTCATCAGCCGTTGGGATCTCAACCAGTTCTACCCGGCCTTTACCCCAGTCGCCTAATGGCTCAACCCAGCCGCTTGGGCGCAGATCGTAGCGGTCGTCGAGATCCTGATAGTTGTTGAAGTCACGCCCGCGCTGCAGCAGACCAAAACCTTTTGGACTCTCGATGGTGTAGGTGCTGACCGCCAGATGACGCGGATTGTTCAGCGGACGCCAGATCCATTCACCGTTGCCGCTGTGAATCGACAGACCGTCTGAGTCATGTAATGCCGGACGGAAGTTGTTCACGGTGGACGGCTGGTTCTGACCAAACAGGAACATACTGGTCAGCGGCGCAACGCCCAGCTTACCAACGTTGTCACGCAGGTAGACTTTTGACTGCACATCAACGGTCGACGCCTGGCCCGGACGCAGCACAAAGCGATAGGCACCCGCCGCACGCGGCGAATCGAGCAGTGCATAGATCACCAGCTGTTTATCCTGCGGCTTCGGACGCTCAATCCAGAACTCTTTGAAACGCGGGAACTCTTCACCGGACGGTAGCGCAGTATCAATCGCCAGGCCACGGGCTGACAGACCATACACCTGGCCGGCACCGATCACCCGGAAATAGCTGGCACCGAGGAAGCTGGCGATCTCATCGTCTTTACCCTTGCTGTTTAACGGGTAGAGCACTTTGAAACCGGCAAATCCGAGGTTTTTCACCGCGTCGGCATCATGTTTTACATTGCCGAAATTAAAATAGTCGGGGTTATATTTGATCTCACGCACCGCGTTAGCGGTCACTTCATTGATTTGCACCGGGGTGTCGAAATACATCCCCTGATGGTAAAATTCCAGCTTGAACGGCGTGCGCAGCTTGCCCCAATACGCTTTATCGTGGTTAAACTGGATCTGCTGGTAATCAGCAAATTTCATTTCACGAAATTGAGAGGGTAAATTGCTTTTTGGCGCTTCGAAGCTTTTCCCTGCCAACGCTTTGGCTTGTCTGGCAACATCATCGATGTTAAACGCCCAACTGTTATTGGCGTATAACGCCAGCAGAACCGCAGTACCAATCCAGCGTACCTTCATCAGTCCGGCTTTATTTTTTTCTTTAGTCAGCACATCCCCCCCTTTCGTGTGCTTAAATCAAACCCGCTTATCTTAAAGGATTATTCGGTTTTCCGACAGCTTATGCGCAACTTTGTTCCCGCATTTCGTCAGGCAAAGAGCCGCTTTTAGGACAATTAAACACTACGGATTCCACTGATAGTATACCTTGTTTATCGCAGGTAAAATTCCGCCCGAGCATAATCCGGTTTCAGGGCGAAACCGGTTAAACGTACTAACGAACTGGAACTTTATGAGTACAGCAAAACCTGAACGTGAATACTTCCTCGACTCAATCCGGGCGTATCTGATGTTACTGGGGGTGCCGTTTCACGTCTCCCTGATCTACTCGACGCAGAAATGGGCAGTCAACAGCCAGGAAGCCTCGCTGTGGCTGACGCTGTTCAATGATTTTATTCATGCGTTTCGTATGCAGGTGTTTTTCGTCATCTCGGGCTATTTCTCCTACATGCTCTATCTGCGCTACCAGCCGCGACGCTTTCTGAAGGTGCGGCTGGAGCGGGTTGGCATCCCGTTACTGACCGCTATTCCGCTGATTACCCTGCCGCAGTTTTTTATGCTGAAAAACTGGACCAGCAAGCTGGCCGACTGGCCGCGCTTCAGCCGGTATGAAAAATTTAATAACCTGATGTGGGAGCTGATCTCGCACCTGTGGTTTCTGGTGGTGCTGGTGATGCTGACCACGCTGGGGATGGTGACGTTCCGCTGGTTGCGCGATCAGCACCGCAGCATTGATTACAGCCGGGTCGGCTGGGGTTCGCTGGCTGCCGGCGTAACGGCCTGGGCGTTGCTGTGGTGTCTGTTCCGCCGCCTGATCTTTCTGTTCCAGCCAGCCTGGCTGATGGATGGCCTGTTCAGCATTATCGTGATGCAAACCCTCTTCTACCTGCCGTTCTTTATGCTGGGCGCGCTGGCGTGGAAACATCCGCCGCTGAAGCAGTTGTTTGTCCGTTTCAATCCGCTGATGTGGGTCGGCGCGGTGGTAATGTTTATTGCCTACTGCGCTAATCAGCGACTGAGCAGCGGCGAAGGCTGGCTGTATGAGCTGGATGCACTGATTTCAACGCTGATGGGATTGTGCATGCTGAGCGTCTGCTTCTGCTTTGGCCACAAGCTGCTGAATGCACATTCGCCGCGTATCATGTATCTGGTCAATGCGTCGTTGTTCATCTATCTGGTGCACCATCCGCTGACCCTGCTGTACGGCATCTACGTGACCCCGCGCATCGAAAACAACACGCTGGGCTTCTTCCTGGGCCTGCTGATGGTGTTCGGAATCGCCTTCCTGCTGTATGAGATTCATCTGCGGATACCGCTGCTACGCTTCCTGTTTTCCGGTAAGTTTGAGCGCAAATAACCTGGCGTCAGGTGATCGATGGGTTTGGCTTCCGTCTGCTGACGAGTTCAGGCGATTGATGGGAGCAGGCCTCCAATGGTGTTAGCCAAAGATAGCTGACAAACGTAAAGCGATGGGGACATACGCCAGTAGCAAAGCATAGCGGACCAGGGACAAAAACGCCGGGAGCGTTTTTGAACAACGCAGAGCGTTGGCCCGGCGACGGGCGCACCTCAGGAATGAGGTGCGTAACCGTCCGCGCTGAGCCCGCCAGGGGTGGCGGGTTTCGCGTTTTTGCGCACGGCGTAGGCTCCCTGAGCCTGAGCCTGAGCCTGAGCCTGAGCCTGAGCCTGAGCCTGAGCAGCGTCCAGCTTACAGCAGCCACTCAATCGGCAAGCGCCACACCAGCCGCACCTGCAGCCGCTGCCACCACGAGCAGCCGGGCTCGTGCTTATGCACCACCTGCTGCGCTTCATCCGGATACTCCAGCCAGTTGACCCGTCCCCACTTATCCAGCCGCAGCGTCCAGGCACGATCGCGCATCGACAGGCTGAAACGCTGATGGGTTTCCTTCGCCAGCGCCTCGCTCTCAATCACCAGCCCCATTTCGGTATTGAGTACCGCCGAGCGCGGATCAAAGTTGAACGAGCCGATGAACAGCGTTTGCTGATCGACCGAAAAGGTTTTGGCATGCAGGCTTGAGCCGGAATTACCGGTTAAACCGCGGTCGTGAGGCGCATCCTGCAGCGCCGCCTGCGGCTTCAGTTCATAGAGGGCGATGCCGTGCCGCAGCAGCTTCTTGCGCCATTTAGCGTAACCGGCATGCACAATCGACACATCATTGGCGGCCAGCGAGTTGGTCAGAATGGCAATCTTTACCCCTTTGCGCTTCAGCGACAGCAGCTGCGCCACGCCCGCGCGGGTCGGGACAAAATAGGCGGAGATGATGTCAAACTGCCGCTGCGGCGTACCGATCACCTCCAGCATCCGTTGTGGCAACAGCGTTTTCCGACGCGCTTTGCCCAGCCCTTTACGCGGATCGTCACTCAGCAACCGGGTTCTTGCCCAGGTCAGCGCTAACCTGCCCTGCTCCAGCTCCTGGAGCAGCGAAGCGCTTTCAAGGCGCTGCAGATAACGCTGCACCGCCTCGCTGTGACGCCACTCGGCCGGCAGGCTGACGCTGTCTTCCTCCAGCTCATGCTCGTCCAGCACCTGCTGCAGCGGCGAGACCGGTCGGCTGTTCCAGTAGCGCTCAAAATCCTGTGCCACCTCATCGACCACCGGGCCAATCGCCAGCACGTCGAGATCGGCAAACAGCGGCTCATTGCCGGTACCGAAATATTCATCCCCGACATTGCGCCCGCCGACCACCGTGGTGACGCCATCAACGGTGAAGCTTTTATTGTGCATGCGGCGATTCAGCCGGGCGAAGTCGGTCAGGTAGCCCAGCGCCCGCAGGGTGCGAAATGAGAAGGGATTAAACAGCCGCACCGCAATATTGGGGTGACGGTTGAGCTGAGCCAGCGTTTCATCCAGGCCCGGCGTATTATTGTCATCCAGCAGCAGGCGAACTTTAACCCCCCGCCGCGCCGCCTCCAGCATTGCGCTGAACAGCAGCCGGCCAGAGAGGTCGTTTTGCCAGATGTAGTACTGAATATCGAGCGAACGCTCCGCTTTTTGCATCAGCAGATAGCGCGCCGCAAAAGCGTCCAGCCCGTCGCTGAGCGGATAAATCCCGCTGAGTCCTGGATGGCGCTGGCACTGCGGCACCAGCTGCGCTTCCAGCCAGCTGGGCTGTTCGGATTGCTGAGACAGCTCAAACGCTTCGGTCATGACCATTCCCTGTAAAATGCAGTTATTTTTATTATTCCCCGGCCCGCGGTCTGACGCTATACGATCCTTCCGACTTCGTAAAAACGCTGCGACAGTTTTTTAGTCTAGACTTAGTCGGACGATCTGTGACCGGCATCGGCCCGGCAGGAGAGGAATATGTCACATCAACCCCTTACAGACGCCCGCCAGCGCCATCATCCCAGTCTGTTCCGCAGTTTTTTCCAGGGCAGTTTTCCCTGTTCCACCGCCTGCCGCACGCCGGGAAAACGACTCGACATGGTGATCAGCAGCGGCCACGATATGCTGCTGGAGAAGGATTACGCCGCCCTGGCAGAACAGCATCTTTTCACCGCGCGTGACGGCGCACGCTGGCACCTGATTGAAAAAATTCCCAATCAGTATGACTGGCAGAGCTTTCTGCCGATGATCGCCGCGGCGCAGCGCCAGAATTTACAGATTATCTGGGAACTGGCGCACTTCGGCTATCCCGATCATCTTAATATCTGGAAAGCGGAATTTGTTGACCATTTTAGCCGTTTCGCCCGCGCGATGGCGCAGCTGATGCGCGATGAGGGCATCGAACAGCCGTTTTTCACGCCAGTTAATCAAATCTCTTTCTGGTCGTGGGCCGGTGCCGATGTCGCCTGGTTTAATCCACACGCGGCGGGACGCGGCAAAGAGCTGAAGCGTCAACTGGTTCGCGCCTCGCTGGCGGCCATTCATGCCATTCGTGAGGTCTACCCGGATGCACGCTTTGTGCTGACCGATCCGCTGGTGCAGATTGCCCATCATGCCGACAATCCGGACAGTAAACCCTACGCCGACGCCCAGCATCAGGCGCAGTTTGAAGCCTGGGACATGCTGGCTGGCCGCCTCGACAAAGAGTTAGGCGGCAGTGAAGATTGTCTCGATATCCTCGGTCTGAATTACTATCCCGATAATCACTGGTTCTTCCCCGATCGGCCGATGTCACTCGACGATCCGGCGCGGGTGCCGCTGCATATTTTGCTGGCACAGTGCTGGCAACGCTTTCAGCGGCCGATGCTGATTGCCGAAACCGGTGCCGAAGGCGAGGCGCGTGCGCCCTGGCTGCAGGAGATCAGTGAGAATGTGGCAGTGGCGCTGGATCAGGGCATTGCGGTGGAGGGAGTGTCGCTCTATCCGGTGGTGGAATACCCGGCCTGGGCTGACGATCGGCGTTCACCCGGTCCGCTGTTCGGCCTGGCCGATCCCAACGGTAACCGTAATCTGCATGAGGCGCTGGCGCTGGTGTTGCGCAGTCAGCAGATCAAATTTACCCGGCGCGATCAGACCGGCTGAGACGGTGGTTTTTTCGGGTAACAGGACTGGACATCAAGGGAAGGATCGGTGGGATGGCGCACATCGGTTAACCAGGTCATGGTGAACAGAAACGTGACGCCAATCAGACAGGCCGCCAGCAGGCCGATAATTGCGATCAGTTTGTCATCTCTGGATTCCATCGCCTTCTCCTTTTCCATTCCCTTGAATTACGCCGGGGTCAGCTCATCCAGAGCGTAATCATCAGGACAAAGATTATAAGCGTAACCGAGGTCACCGCAAGCACCACAATCGCAAAGTGAGCATCGTCGAGCGACTGGCGAATTGGCTCATCCTGATCGTCGGGTGGCGAAGGTAACGACATGGGCTTCCTGTAAAATTCGGTGAACGGGTCAACTAAGCAGCGCGTCACAGTGTAGATGAAAGCCTGTTTTTCGTCCGGTTCTTTCGCCCGAAAAAAAAACGGAGCGCGTGCTGCGCTCCGTTATCCTTTCAGCCACGCCGATCAGAAGTCGTAGGTGACCCCGACTTTCAGCGTGCGGCCATCGCCCTGCGACAGATAAGTGCCGGTATCGTCAACGTTGGCCCAGTACTTCTCATTGGTCACGTTTTCGACCCCGACGCGCCACACCATCTCATTCTGGTTAAGCCGGGTGCGGTAACGCAGTCCGAGATCCAGCGTGGTATAGCTGTCGATTTTTTTACTGTTCGCCGCATCAGCCCACTGTGAACCGGTATGGGTGATCAGCGCGGTAGCGGTCAACCCGTCCAGCGGTTTGATGTCATATTCGGCTCCCAGCGTGTAGTTGTCACGTGGCACCCCCACCGCCTGTTTGCCATCATAGGTGCCGCCGGAGGTTTTGGTCATCACCGGATCCAGCCAGGTAGCGCTGGCGTTAAGGCGGAAGCCTAATACCGGCTCGCCAAACAGGTTGGTTTCAATGCCGCGATGTCGCTGCTCCCCGTTCATGCCATACGCCCCATCCGCGCCAATCATCCCCGACGGTTTTTTAATCTCAAACAGCGACAGCGTGCCGCCGATTCGACCGAAATCCCCTTTCACCCCAACTTCATTCTGTTTTGAATGGGCGATGCCGGTGATGGCTCCCGGATTGGTTACCGTACCATTACGCGGCGCGACCGCGCCTGGCTGCAGCGCTTCGGTATGGTTGGCATACAGTGAAATCGACTGCCACGGCTTGTAGACCACGCCATAGGTCGGCATCCAGCGGCTATTGGTGTAGCGTGACGCGGTATCCTCTGCACCGCTGTTGTAGTCGTAGTTACGCACCCACACTTTCTGATGGCGCGCGCCGACCGTCAGCAGCAGCGAATCATCAAACAGGCCCAGCGTGTCGCTCAGCAGATAGCCCTGGGTGCGCGAACGTGCAGTGGTCAGCGGATCGGAGAAGTTTCCGCCGGCAAAGTTCGCCGGCGGCGCGGCAACGTCATCCGGATGATAGATGTTGGTGTTCGCACTGGTCAGCGACATGTTGTAGGCATTTTTCGCATTGGTGGTCAGCGCGGAATAACCAACGTTGACCTTGTGCGAAATAAAGCCGGTATCGAAATTGCCGCGTAGCCCTGCCATACCGCTCATGTTGTCCTGCACGCGGTTGGTATTGAAGGTACTGATGGTGGCGTCGCCTTCACGGTTAAGCAGCTTTGGCGTGCCGTAGTTACCGGTTTCATGGGCATGCTGCGCGCCTAAACCGGCATACGCGGTCCAGCGATCGCTGAGATCGTATTCCGCCCGGGCAATACCAAACTCCGACTCCATGTCGCTGTAGACCCATTTCTGGCTGTAGTTGCGCGAGTTGGACGGCACGGCGGGAAGAAAATCGACGCCGCTAATGTTGATACCCTGCAAACCGTCATGGAAGGTCTTTTTCTGGTAGCCAACATCCAGCGAAGTGCGTAACCGGTCACCGTGGTAGTCGAGACCGATTGAGGCGGCGGTGGTACGCTTTTTCTCATCATCCACCCCGGTTTCACCCTCACGATGCACCAGGTTAACCCGCACGCCAAACTGGTCGTTATCACCAAACCGGCGTCCCGCATCCACCGTTGTGCCGATCTGCGCATCGGAGGTGTAATCCACACCCACTCGCACCTGCGGCGTAGCGCCGGCATGTTTAGGCTCAAGGTTGATAATGCCGCCGACCCCGCTGCTGGCCGCGCCGTTCAGCAGGCTGTTAGCGCCTTTGAAAATTTCGACCCGATCCACCAGCGAGGCATCCATCACCTGACGCGGCACCACGCCCGGCAAGCCGCCATAGGTCATATCATCGCCATCCAGCAGGAAGCCGCGGATACGATAGCTTTCGGCGAAGTTGCCGTAGCCTTTGACGTTCTGCACGCCGGCATCATTCCGCACCACATCAGCGATAGTTTTGGCCTGCTGGTCCTCAATCATTTTTGCGGTAAAGCCGATAACGTTGAACGGCACATCCATTGCCTTTTGCTCACCCAGCATGCCCAGCCGGCCGCCGTGGGCAACCTGCCCTTCCAGATAAGCCGGGACCGGTTGATCGCCGCCCGGCGTAAAGTCATCGTCGGCGCTGGCGGTTACCGTCATGGTTTGTCCGCTTTGGCTGGCGTCCTGCGCGGCATCACGCGGAGCGGCAGATGAGGCTGGGGTTGCCGCCATCACGGGCAGACAGCTGGCACCGATCAGCATTGCCAGCAGTGTCGGTTTACATCCTGGGGTTAAAAGGCGCTGACGCATGGTTGTTCCCTGATTTGAATTAGACTGAGAATCATTATTATTGCGGTTTGCGATTATGCGCAGGGCGTTGCCAATTGCAAGCAAAATCAGCAGTCAGCCCAGGCAATAAACAGACGGGAACAGCCGCGGTATGGCGAAGGCAGAATGCCCATGCCCGAGCGGCATGGGCGGCGGATCAGACGCCGCGCCAGCGTTTGAAGATCAGAGAGGTATTGATGCCGCCAAAGGCGAAGTTATTGCTCTGGATGTAGTCAGTCTCAATCTGCCGTGGCTCAGCCATGATGTAATCCAGCGCGCCGCAGCTGTCAGCCGGTTGCGAAAGATTAAGCGTCGGGGCGAACCAGCCCTCACGCATCATCTCAATGCTCATCCACGCCTCCAGCGCGCCACAGGCTCCCAGCGTATGGCCGAAGTAGGATTTCAGTGATGAGATCGGCGTGGTCGCGCCAAACACCGCGGCGGTCGCCAGGCTCTCGGCCATGTCGCCGCGTTCGGTCGCCGTGCCGTGGGCATTGATATAACCGATCTGAGCTGGCTCAATCCCGGCGCTTTGCAGCGCCCGCTCGATGCAGATCTGCATGGTTTCACGCTGCGGCTGGGTGATGTGGGCCGCGTCGCAGTTGGTGTGAAAGCCGGTCAGCTCAGCGTAGATGGTGGCACCACGCGCCTGGGCATGCTCCAGCGATTCGAGGATCAGCGTGCCAGCACCCTCGCCAATCACCAGGCCATCACGCTGTTGATCGAACGGCGCTGGCGTGGTGTGCGGCGCATCATTGCGCTGGCTGGTGGCAAACAGGGTGTCAAACACCGCCGCTTCCGACGGACAAAGCTCTTCCGCCCCGCCCGCGACCATCACCGTCTGGTAACCGTGACGAATGGCCTCCCACGCATAGCCAATCGCCTGGCTGCCGGAGGTGCAGGCGCTGGAGGTGGGGATCACCCGACCGCGCAGGCCGAAAAACAGCCCGGCATTGACGGCGGTGGTGTGCGGCATCATCTGCACATAGGTGGTGCCGGTAATATTGTTGGTATGCTTCTCGGTCAGCATGGTGGCGAACTCACTAACCGGGCCGGTGCTGCCGGTCGAGGAGCCGTAGGCGATGCCGGTATCACCGCTGGTTAATACCGGATGATCGATCAGCCCCGCCTGGGTCAGCGCCAGCTCGGTGGCGCGCGTCGCCAGCAGCGAGACGCGGCCCATGGCACGAATGCGTTTGCGGGTGTAGTGCGCAGGCAGCACAAAGTCATCCACCGGTGCGCCTAATAATGTATGCAGGCCCTGATAAATCTGCCATTCCGGCATAAAGCGCACCGCATTGCGGCCAGCGCGAATACGCGCCGAGACCTGCGACCAGCTTTCACCAAAGGCGGTCACGCCGCCCATGCCGGTTACCACTACGCGCTGGATCACAGCATGCCTCCATTAATTGAGATCACCTGACGGGTCACGTAGCCGGCGATGTCAGACATCAGATAACTGGCCAGCCCGGCCACCTCTTCTGCTGCGCCCATCCGCTTCATCGGAATGATCTTCATCGCTTCATCGATCACCTGCGGTTCCAGTCCCTCCATCCCGGTATCAATCAGGCCTGGGGCGATGCAGTTGACGGTAATCTTGCGTTTCGCCAGTTCGATTGCCAGCGCTTTGGTCGCGCCGATAATGCCAGCTTTGGCCGCGCTGTAGTTGACCTGACCGCGATTGCCCATCATCCCCGACACCGACGAAAGCGTGATGATCCGCCCGCCGCGCCGCAGTCCAATCATCGGCATGACGCAGGGCTGAATCACGTTATAAAAACTGTCGAGGTTGGTGTGAATGACGCTGTCCCATTCATCATCAGTCAGCGCGGGAAACGCTGCATCACGGCTGATACCGGCGTTGCTGACCACGCCATAATAGGCACCGTGCTGTTCGATGTCGCTCTCCAGCGCGGCGCGAGCCGCCTTCCGGTCAGCCACATCAAAGCCCAGCAGTCGGCCGCTGCCGCCCGCCGCCGTCAGCTGTTGCAGCGTCTGCTCTGCCCCCGCCCGATCGCGGTTAAAATGTACGATGATCTGAAAACCATCCCCGGCGAGGCGCAGCGCAATCGCGCGACCAATGCCTTTACTGGCGCCGGTCACCAAAACGGAAGCTGTCATGGCTGTTTTCCTTGTGACATCAGTTGCTGTAACTCTGCTTCATTGGGTTGATATGTGTTGAGACGCCCGCTGGCTAATCGCTGTGCGCCGTGGCAAATTTCGCCCTCAAAACTGCCCATGCGATCGTCGCGCATCAGCAGGGTCATGGTGATATCCAGCGTGGCGTCAGCCGGAAAGCGAGGCTGATGCGCTTTCCAGCCGCGTCCGCCCAGCAGCATACCGGGTGGGATCAGGGTGACGCCGCGCTGGCTGGCGTGCCAGCCCGACCATACGCCAACCGTCTGGGCCATGATTTCGACGCCAAACCACGCCGGTAATTCACCCTGTGGCGTCAGGAACGGCGCCAGTACGCCGGTGCGGCAGGTCGATACCTGACAGTGAACCTGCTCATCAGTTACCGCAATCAGCTGATCAAGCAGCATCATCGGCGAACCGTGCGGCAGCCAGACGGCGGCAGGTGAATTAATCATCATCATGACGTCCTACTATCAGACAGGTGTTATTGCCGCCAAAGGCGAATGAGTTCGAGGCGATCACCGGCCGCTGCAGCGCCTGCGGCTCAGTCAGCAAACCGCAGTCGGGCAGCGTCTCATCCCGCGCGGCACAGCTAAAGTCCTGCGCCGGCAGCAGCAGGTTTTGCTGCAGTATCAGCGCGCTGAGCGCAGCTTCACAGACCCCGGCGGCTCCCAGGGTATGGCCGGTCAGGTGCTTGGTCGAACTGCAGGGCACGCTGTTGCCCGTGACACGCTGGATGACTGCCGCCTCCATCTGATCGTTCAGCGGCGTCGCGGTGCCGTGCAGGTTGATGTAGCCAAGCTGCTGCGGCGTGAGGCCGGCCTGTTGCAGCGCCATGCGCATCGCCCGTTCCGCCCCTTCCCCCTCAGGATGCGGGGCGGACATATGCCAGGCATCCGACGATTCGCCCGCGCCCAGTAGCGCCAGCGGCTGAGGTTCACGCGTCAGCAGCATCAGTGCCGCGCCTTCTCCGATTGAAATCCCATCGCGGTCCCGGCTAAAGGGCGCGCAGCGGCGGCCGGACAGCGAGGCCAGGCTGTCGAATCCATTAATCGGCATCCGGCTCAGCGAATCGGCACCGCCGACCAGCGCCACATCAGCCAGACCGGCGGCAATCAGCCGTTGTCCGCTGATAATGGCGCGGGCGCTGGAGGAACAGGCGGTTGAAATGGTGTAGGCCGGCCCGTTGAGCGCCAGATAGTACGCCAGAAAGCGCGACGGATCGCCCAGCTCCTGCATCTGGTAATGGTACGCAGCCAGTTCACCACGCACCTGACGATCACCTTCGTCGACACCGGAGGTGCTGGTGCCCAGTACAATCGCAACCCGCTCGCTGCCGTAACGCGCTATCGCCAGGTCCAGTGCCGGACGGATCTGCGCCAGCGCCGCCAGCAGCAGTTGATTATTGCGGGTGTTGTGGGCGCTGAACGCCGACGGCACCGCTGGCAGCTCGCCGTCGACCCGGCCGAGCCAGCAGGCTTTGTCGCCGTTCAGCCAGCCGTGACACAGCTGCATACCCGGCGCAACGCCGTTGCTGAGGTTGGCGGCAATCTGTTGGTTGTCATTACCCAGGGCGTTAAGCATGCCCATGGCAGAGATGTAAATCATGAAGCGTCCAGATGTTGAATGCGGATCAGATAGCCAAACGCATGCTGCTGAATAGCGATCGGCTGACGCTGGTTGCCGCGTTGCAGATAATCAATTTCGGTCACCAGCTGGTTATCGGCATCCCTGAGCTGGCGCTTTAACGGCTGATCCTGCAGGGTCCAGCCTGGCGGCAACTGTTTACGCCAGGCCTCAATCGGCCAGTAGCTGAGCATGATGTCCGCCAGCACCTGACTGGCGGGCGGCAGCTGTGGCAATGGCATCAGCTGCTCGGTGTGAATACCCTGGCCATCGTAGCGCAGGCTAAACAGACGAATCCCGACCGACGATAGGCCCGCCAGCTTAATCTGTTGTTGATCGGCGCTCAGCAGTACCAGCAGCGACTGGCTCCGGCCCTTTACCTGACCGGTCAGCAACTGCTGCTGCTGAAAAGCGGGCTGAATGCCGGGCGGCGGCAGCGTGATCTGCACGCCCGGCTTGAGCCAGGCGGTAGGACGGCTGTTGTCCGGTGCCTGCTGCGCGCAGGCAGTCAGCAGCAGGCTGGTCAACAAAATCAGGGCGGCGCGCATCATCGTTTGCTCCTCGATCGGGTGGGTCGCATCGCCAGCGGCGACAGCAAAAAAGCGGTAAAAATGCCGCTGCACAATACCGTACCAAAACTGGCAATCGCACTGGTGCTGCTGAAGACCAGCATGCCCAGAGTTAATAAGGTGGTGATCATCGCCAGCGAGACCGCCAGTAAGGAGGTCAGCGGCGTGCCCTGGGGATTGCTGAAAAACAGGCTGTAGTTAATTCCAATCCCCAGCACCAGAATCAGCGCCAGTAGCGCAAACAGATTGAGCGAGGCCCCAATCCAGCCGAGCGTCGCCAGTGCCGCCGCCAGCGACAGTAGCGAGGGCAGCGCGCTGCGCAGTCCTGCCCGGAGCCCAAGACGCAGCACAAAACTCAGGGCGATTAGCGCCAGCGCCAGCATCAGCAAGCCACTCAGCAGGGTGCGCCAGAAGCTGAACAGCGTATCGTAACTGGCTTTACGGTCGATCCAGCTCACGCCGGTGTGACGTTGTGCCAGCGCATTGAGCGCGGGGCTGTTTTTTACCCCGCTGGTCGGTATCAGCACACCGCTGCGTCCGTCAGGCAGGGTCAGCCACAACAGACGCCAGCCTTCGCTTAACGGACTGGCGAGCCAGGCTTGTGGCGTAACCGGCATTGCACTGAGATCCGGCGCAGGCAGCGTAATCCCCGCCTGCTGCAGCCGTGTGGCGATAGTCGGCGCCGCCTGACGCAGCAGTTTCAGATCCTGTTGCTGCTGCATCAGAGAACGTAAAGGTAACAGCCGATAGCGCTGCAGCCAGCCCTGCTGCTGCGCCTGTTGCAGATCCGGTGCCAGCCGGGCCAGCCGTTGCAGGGTCTGCTGCGCGTCGTCTCCCCAGACCACAAACCAGGTCTGGTCGGCGCGCTGACCGGTTAAGGCCGCCAGCTGACGATCCTGTTCCAGCAGACGCGCCGGGGCGCTTTGCAGGTGGGCGATATCATCATCAACCCGCAGCTGCGCGATGCCCGTCACGGCAAACAGCGCCACGGCCAGCGGTAATCCAACCCGCAATCCGCGCTGACGTCGCCACGCCGCCAGCCAGCGGGCCAGCGGTACCATCAACGGCACCGGACGCACCGGCAAACCGCGCACCAGCCACGGATAGAGCAGGATCACCGTCAGGCAGGAGGCGGTTAAGCCGCTGGCGGCAAACACCGCCAGCTGACGCAGGCCCGGAAACGGGGCCAGCAGCATCAGCAGCCAGGCGATAGCGGTGGTTGCCAGCGCTAACAATAAGGTGCCGCGCACTTTGCGCAGGCTCTGCCACGGCGTCTGTTCACCGCCGTGAACCATCCGTTCAGTCAGATAGTAGAGCGTGTAATCGGCCGAGATACCGACGATGCTCAGGCTCATTACCAGCGTCATCAGGTGCAGTTCACCGAAACAGATCAGCGTGATGACCGTTCCCGCCATCGCCCCGATCGCGACGGAGGTGATGCACAGCAGCAGCGGCCGCAGCGAACGGAACACCAGCAGCACCAGCAGCAATACCCCGCCCAGCGTCAGGCTGCCGAGGGTTTTCACGTCGTGCTGCGCGCGCTGGCTGGCGTCATCGCTGAACAGTACCGTGCCGCGGGTCAGTAATTTCGCCTGCGGAAAGCGGCTTTTCAGCTGCTGCTCCAGCGCATTGAGCTGGCTGACCAGCGCGTGACTTTGCTGCAGGCTGAAGGCGTTAGTAGCCAGTTCGCCATGCAGAAAATACCAGCGCTGTCCCTGCCGATCCTGCGCCGTCAGCCAGCCGTTATGGAGCATCATGCGATCGGCGTTCTGCTGCAACGCCAGCTGCGATCCGCGCACCAGCATCAGCGGATCGCCCTGCAGCTCTTTGCTGCCGACGCCGGAAAAGGCAGAGAAGAGCTGCGCCAGCTGCCAGTCCGCCTGGGCGTTGCCGCCGTCCTGTAGCCGGTTGCGGGTCGCGTCATCGATCAGGCCGTTACGATGTTGCCAGGCAAAGCGTCCCCACTGTTGCTGCTGCTGCGCATCGAGATCGCCCTGCACCTGTTTCAGTGCCGGCAAGGCGCGCAGTTGTGACAGCCACCATGCCGCCACCTGCGGATCGTCAGTCGGACCCGGTGACACCAGCCACACCAGCTGGCGATCCAGCCGCTGTAAAAAAGCCTGCTGTAGCGCAGGCGGGGCCGCGCCCAGATTCTGCTGTGGCAGCAAGGCCAGCACGCTGCTGTTGAGCTGGCTGCGCGGCAGCAATAGCGTCAGCGCCACCGCCAGCAGCAGGCAGAACGCAATCCACAGCGCGGCCAACCGGCGTGCGTTACGGCCCGGCAAAACGCGCCTGCTCCTCATCGCTTAACTGCGACGGCTCAATCCGGGTATGGCTTAACAGGATCTGTGTCCGATCGCCCTGCTTATCATCAAGGTCGATCCGCTCCAGAAACTCGCTGCCCGCGAGGTCGATGCGGTTGAAAATTTTGTTCAGCGGCGCGGCTTTCGGCGTCAGGCTCAGCGTCCAGTGGCCGTTACCGCCATCGCTGAAATCGACCCGGAAGTTTTCCTTCAGCACTTTCTGGTCGGCCTGAAACAGCGCGCGCAGCAAATGGTTAAACTGGAACATCTGCGGATTGCTGTCGGCCGTGATGACCTGCGGCGGCTGACCGCTCAGGCTCTGCACCATGCGCTTATCATCCAGCAGCAGTGTCATCACAAACGGCGTCTGCTGATGCCACCACAGCCCCTGTTGGCTGGCGATCAGCATCTGTCCATGCGACACCAGCGGCTGACGCATCCCGGCAATGTTTCGGGTCTGGGTAAAATCGGCACGGATCACCGGCTGGCTGGCAAATCGCTGCTGCAGCTGGTCGAGCGTCACCGCGCTGGCAGCGCTGGCCCACAACAGCAGGCCGGTAAGCATTACTTTTAGCATCCCTTCACTCCTAAACGTTCCAGTAAAATGTCTGGTGAGACAAAGCAGAGCGCCTGGGTCGCCTGCTCCACCGCCACCTGCAGCGTATGTGCTTTGGTGGTGATCTGACCGGCCGCGTTACGGACCTCGTAGTCAATGCGCAGGCGATTTTCATACTCAGTAATGCGCGCGATGACCGAGATGGTCTCTTCACAGCGCAGCGGCTGACGGTATTTCACCCGGGTATCGACCACCGGCCAGACGTAGCCGCTGGCGGCCATCTCGGCGTAGCTATAGTTGATGCTGCGCAGTAACGCTTCGCGTGCCTGCTCAAAATAGCGAAAGTAGTTACCGTGCCAGACCACGCCCATCGGGTCGCAGTCGTGAAAGGAGACGGTCAGCGCTATTTCAGCACGATGTTCAGGCATGGTCGGACTCCTTGTGGCAGGTCTGCGAATCAGGCAGCGTCCAGAAATCGAAAAAGTTAAACCAGTCAAGCGGGGCCAGCAGCGCGTAGTGCGCCAGCCGCTCCGCATAGCGATCGACCGCCTGCTGCAGCGCCTGCTGTCGTTGTGCTCGCGGCAGCAGCAGCGGGTCAGCGAACGCTTCGCAATGAATGCGCAATTTACCCTGCTGACGCAGGGCAAACATCAGCAGTACCGGGCAGCGTAAAGCGGCAGCCAGCACAAACGGTCCCTGAGGAAACGGCGCAGCCCGGCCAAGAAACTCACTCCAGATCACCCGGCGTTCGCCACCGCGCTGGCGATTAACCGCGGTGCGATCGCCGACAATCGCCACCCATTCGCCAGCATCCAGCTTTTGCTGCAGCAGAATGGCGGTATCCGGGCCGATATCGCTAACCGGCATCAGGTTTACTCCGGCCTGCGGTGCAATGGTTTCCAGCACCGCGCGAAAGCGCTGAGCATTGTCGGTAAACACCAGCGCATTGATGACCAGCCCGCTCACCTGCTGAGCCATGGCGCGACAGGCTTCAATGTCGCCAAGGTGCGAGGCCAGAATCAGCTTGCCCTGCGGCGACGGCGTGCGGATCACCGCTTCGGCACCGGGTGCAAAATCGATATCGCGCCCCCAGTGAAGATCGCCCCGCCAGCTGGCAACTTTATCCAGCATCGCCCCGGCAAAACGCAGAAAATGACGGTAGCTGTTGAGCGGCGCAGGCAGGGAAATCTGCCGCTGCTGCGCAATCAGACGAACCTGGCTTAGCCACTGCTGCGAGGCGCGACGGGCACGCTGTCCACTCAGCCAGTAGACCGCCACCACCGGCCATAACAACAGCATAAACGGCAGGCGGCCGCCGTAGCGATAGACCGCCAGCATCAGACGTAATCCCCACTGCCCGCGGCGTTCCGGTTCGGCCGACCAGTGAGCTGTCTGCCGGCGCATCGCCAGCAGACGCGGGATTCGCGGCAGCATGCCGAAAAAGAGTCGGGTATGCATCCAGGAGATGCGCAGGTTGTCATAGAGCGCATCAAAGTGCGACAAACCACTGGCCGGATAGGTCACCCGGGTGGAAATAAAGCGGCTGCGGGTGCCCTGCCAGTAGAGCCGGACCATGATCTCGGTGTCGAAATCCATTCGCTGGCCGATCGCGCGGCGATCGCACAACGCCAGCGCCGGCGCCAGCGGGTAGACGCGGAAGCCACACATGCTGTCGCGGATCGACAGCGACAGCGTCTCAACCCAGACCCAGAAATGGGTGATGTAGCGGCCATAGAGGCGTGATTTGGGAATCGAATCGTCATACAGCGGCTGACCGGAGATCAGCCAGTCAGGATAGCGCTGCGCTTCGGCCAGCATCAGCGGCAGGTCTTCTGCCTGATGCTGGCCGTCAGCGTCGATCTGTACCGCGTGGGTAAAGCCCCGTGCGGCGGCGGCACGCAGGCCGTGGATCACTGCTGCGCCTTTACCCTGATTGCTGTCGAGACGCAGCACGCTGAGCTGCGGGGCGTGCAGCGTCGCCAGCTGGAGCTGAGTGGTGGCATCGCTGCCGTCATCAACAACGATCACCGGTAAATTAAACGGTGCCAGCCGCGTCAGCACCGAGGCCATCATCGCCCCGTGGTTGTAACACGGGATCACCACGCAGGGAGAGAATGTCGCCCCTAACACAGCGTAATTTTCCCGCTGCTGGCGCTCTGCTCCGTGCCCTCACCCAGCAGACTGTAGCGAAAACTGAGGCGTGATTTTTCCGCATCCCAGTCAAGACGCAGTTGCAGCAGCGAATCGGGCGGCACCGGCTGCTGGAATTTGATGTTATCAATGGCGGCAAACTGTTTGCCGGGCGCCAGAATGCCGACGCCGTAGTGCATAACCCAGTCGAGCTGGGCGACACCGGGCAGAATCGGTAAAGTGGGAAAATGGCCCTGAAACCAGAACAGGCTGGCATCAATCTGTAGCGTCAGCGTGACGCTGTTATCCTGCAGCAGGCGATTGCGTTCAATCGGCAACATCGAAAAGCTCCTCAATTTGCAGCCAGGCGCGTTTGCTTTGGCTGGTCACCGGAATGGCGGCGACCACCCGCCAGTAGCGCGGTATCGCCAGCGGTTCCAGCCACTGCTGCAGCTGTCGTTTCCACTGCTGCTTGTGCTGATGCAGCGCGGCGTCATCCAGCACAGCGTTGAGCGCCACCACCACGCCAATCGCCTGTCGTCCCTGTCGCGTCACCGCCAGCGCCGCCGCATCAGTGATTTCCGGCAGGCTTAACAGACGCCGTTCAACCTCACTCAGCGAGACGCGCTTATCGCCGATTTTGACAATCCGATCGTGGCGTCCCGCCAGCTGAAACTGGCCGTCCGGCTGCATCAGCAGACGATCGTCAAGCCGCCAGCCGTCAGATCCGGCGATCAGCGGCGACCAGACCTGCCAGCGGTCGGGCGTGACGGCTGCGAGTCTGACCTGGGGCATACAGCGCCAGGCCGCGTCGGGCCGGTCAAACTGCCGTGCAGCGATTACCCCGGTTTCGGTGCTGCCGTAAATCTCGCTGACCGGGCAGCCGAATCGTTGCCGGACGCGTGCGGCATCAGACCACGGCAGTGCGCCACCGGCCGAGACGATCAGCGCGCAGTCGGGCGCATCGAGTCCGTCATCCAGCCGGGATAAAAACGCCGGGCTGCTGATAAAGGCGTAGCGCCATTGACGCGTCAGTTGCGCCAGCTGTTCGCCATAAAACACCGGCTGCGCGGCAAACGGCAAGCCAAGCGCCATCGGCAAAAAAATGCGAAACGATAAACCATACAGATGCTGATGACTGACCGAGGCGATAATCCGGCACTGCTGCAGAGGCGTGCCCCACAGATCGATCAGCCAGCGGGTTTCCTGCTCCATTACCGCTAGTGATTTCACTACCTGACGTGGCGCACCGGTGGAACCGGAGGTGTAAAGCACCAGCCCGGCCTGCGCCGACAGCGGTGGCAGGATGCCTGGCGCTTCCGCATCGTCGCAATGCCAGAGCGGCAGGTCGAGGCTCAGCGGCATATCGGCGATAACGCCATCCAGCCGATCGCGCATCTCATTGAGCAGCGCGGCGCGACAGTGCCCCGGCAACACCGGGGTTTTGCCGGCGTACCAGCAGGCCAGCAGCGCCACGCAAAAACGGTAGCTGTCATCGAAGCAGAGCGCCCAGCGCATCCCGGGGTCGGCGGCCAGACGCTGACTCAGCGCCCGCACCTGCGCACGCATAGTGCTGAGCATTAACGGCCGATCGCCGCGCCACGCGACTTCGCGTTCGGGCCCGCTCAGCCATTCGGCTACCTTCATGCTTTTCGCCTCACCCGCTGACGCACCAGCCACTCCCCCGCCATCAGGGTGCCGATCAACAGGTAGCTGATCGCGCCGTTCCACAGCGTCCACAGCCGCAGATCGCCCAGCAGGCAGGTCACCAGCGCCATGCTGCCGTTGCCGATAAAAAACAGGCACCACAGTTGGGTAACACGCCGGGTGTAGCGCACCGCCGCGAGCGGCAGCTGCGGTTCACGCAGCCGCGCGATGCGCTCCACCAGCGGCATGGCACTCCACAGCGAGGAGCCAAACACCAGCAGCATCGCCAGATTCACCGCCAGCGGATACCACAACAGCAGATGCTGACTGCGCAGTAACTGGCTGCTGATACACAGCAGCGCGCCAGCCAGCGCCAGCCAGCCCATCACGTGACTCAGCGCATTGTGCTGGCGACGCAGCACCTGCCAGCGCAAGCCAAACAGCAGCGCCAGCAGCCAGAACAGCCCTTGCCAGCGCGGTTGCGTCAGCGCCAGCCAGACCAGCAGCGGCCAGGCCAGCAGAGTGAGCAGATTCAGCAGTCGGAGGGCGGCAAGCACGGCGGATCAGGCGTCTTCGCGCATCAGTTGTTCAACCGCATCCACCACATCCTGCACGGTACGCACCGCGCGGAAGGTTTCCGGTTTAATTTTACGGCCGGTACGTTTCTGCAGGTGAACCACCATATCAACCGCATCAATGCTGTCGAGTTCGAGATCTTCATACAGACGCGCCTCCGGATGAATCTCAGCCGCATCAATTTCAAACAGGCTGGTCAGCAGTGACGCAACTTCCTGGTATATCTGGTCTTGGGTCATCATAATTTTGTCTCAGCGTTCAGGCGCGTTGTTGATCAACAAACGCGGCCAGAGAGGCAACAGAGAAGAAGTGCGCGCGCAGGGTTTCACTCTCGGCGGAGAGGGCCACACCGTAACGATTTTTTACCGCCAGACCGAGTTCAAGCGCATCGATTGAATCCAGCCCCAGCCCCTCGCCAAACAGCGGGGCCTCGGTGTCGATATCATCGGGACGGATATCTTCCAGGTTGAGGGTGTCGATAATCATCTGTTTGATATCGTTGATTAATGAGTCCATACCGGTTTTCGTATTACCTATTCAGGGGAACCAGCGCCTGTTGTAAATGGCGGGTCAGGCGACGCGCGGCCAGCGGCTGTGCATCTTGGTTGCTTTCGCAAAACGACTGGCTGTCGATTCGCGCTTGTACGCGCACGGTAAACAACGGTTTAACCGGCGGAATTTGATACCAGCGGCTCTGTTTATCGAGCATACGCTGGCTACAGGTGATGTGAACCACCCGCAGATCGCACCCGGCACGGACCGCGATATTGGCGGCACCGCGCTGCAACTTCAGCGCCTCGCCATAGCGGGTGCGGGTCCCTTCCGGGAAGATCAGGATGTTGTCGCCGCGCGCCAGCCGTTGCTGGCTGTCAGGCAGTAAGGTTTCGGCTTCGCTATTGATCAGATAATCGGCGGCGCGGATCACACCCCGTAAGAACAGGTTGTTTTGCAGATCGGCTTTCACCAGACAGTCCATCTCCGGCAGCACCGAGGCGATCATCACATAGTCGATCAGCGACGGATGATTGGCGACGATCAGGCAACCGCGATCCTGCTGCAGCAGTTCTGCCCCTTCAATCCGGTAGTCGTAGACGCCGACCCCGCGGCAAAAGCGCAGAAAGCAGCGGAAGCTGCAGGCGATCGCGCGTCGGGCCAGCTGGCGGCGACGCAAGGTGTCGCGCTGCACCAGCAGCAGCAGATTAAAGCCGATCAGCGACAGCAGCAGGCCGCCGAGGCTGAAAAGGGTAAAACTGACCGCCGTCATCACCAGCCGCCAGTAATAGTTGATGCTGCTGCAGCGCGGCTGCGCCGGTTGTGAGCAATCAGCCATGATTTTTCTCCCAGTGCCACTGCAGGCGCTCGCCTGGCAGGCTGAACTGCGTCGATCCAGCGAGAGACTGTTGCAAAAAGCAGAGACTTTGCGGCAACGCGGCGGGGATCATCTCGCCGGGCTGAGGCTGACTGTGGCAGCGCCACTCATCGCCAGCGGCCAGCAGCAGCGCCACCGCATACGGCGCGTTAAGGGGGGTTTCGGCTAACCACGGCAGATAATAATCGGGCAGCAGACCCTCGAAATCGACCAGCAGTACCTGCTGATAGCCCGCCTGATGTAAGGCACTGACTTCAATCAGCCCTTGCTGAAAAGAGTCGATCCCGGCCGCGATGGAGGTCGATACCAGCGGTGCTTTCGCTGCGATAGTGAGGCTGCCAACGGCAGAATTGTGTACCGACATCGCAAAATCAGTGGGCGACAGTGGCTGCTGACTGGCCAGTGCGGTCAGGATACGCAGATTACGCTCCAACTCGCCGTGACGGCTGGTGAACACCACTGCATCCACCGTCTGACGTGCCAGCAGTGCCAGACCGCACTCAACTGCCGCACGACTGCCGCCGCTCAGACGACGTGCGGTCATCATCGGTAAAAATTGCGGCTTTGCCATGGACTGGTTGGGGTCGATTACCGCGCCCTGTAGCGCCCAGCGTTGCCAGTCATCGTGTCCGGCCAGCCCGGGAGCCAGCGCCTGCCAGTCGACCAGAGAGTAAGCGAGTCTCATTTCAATTTTCTTTTAGCAAAACGGGTGGCGTTGCGTCCATCAGGTCGTCAACGCCTTCCTTGCGTTAGCAAAGATTCATCCCTGAAATATCTGCCGACCCGGCTATTGCCGATCACGGTAGTGGTTTAGCCGGCGATGCAGCAATAGCAGGTCATCTGATTTGTCGGCCGGCAGCGAAAGATCTTTATTTTATTGTTCAGTACCGACAGATAAGTGCGACAACGCGCGGCTTATTTTGCCGCCAGCGCTGACAGGCGTAGCTGAATGTCCTGATCGAGGTTGGTGATCCAGCGGTTATAGTTATTGTGGATCTTGCCCTCTCCCGCTTTCAGGTTTTCGCTGCTGAGATAATCGATGCGGTAACTCTGGCTGGTGTAGGAGATGCGAATGTTGGCTGCGAAACCACGCTGTGCCAGTCGACCGTTGATAACACCCGGCGAAACCGGCGTCATCACCCACTTGCGGCTGATGCCCGCTTCGATGATCGCGGTTTTCATCTGATTATCACTATAACGCTGTGAGAGTGTCTGATTCACATTGTGAATCGGCGCAGTACGGGCACAACCGGTTAATAAAGCTGCGGTCACCACCAGTGTAAAAATTAACTTTTTATTCATCACGATTCCCTTTTATTCCCCTGTGTTATCAGGCGGTTAAAAACACAACTCGCCTGGCGCAGCATAAACAATCCGTGCGCTTTTCCATCTGGCCAGTCTAAAACCCGCGCATGATACCACCTAATGTAAAGACAGGTAAGCGGAAGTATGCGGGGCTTATTTAACCGATAAGGGTGTCAGGCGGAACACAGCGGCGCGGGACGCAACAGCGCCGATCCGGCGAGCAGAATCTCTGACTGCTGCTGGATCGGAACCGTATGAAGGGAAAGGGTTATTCAGAAGATGACGTGGCGTTTGCTGACCAGCCGCCACCCAGCGCACGATAGAGATCAATCTGCGCCAGCAGCAGATTATTTTTCACCGTCACCAGATTTAGCTGAGTTGTAAACAGGGTACGCTGGGCATCCAGCTCATCAAGATAGGAGGCGTAACCGTTCTGATAGCGGTTACTGGCGATGCGCAAGGCTTCAGCTACATAGTTCTCCTGCTTTTGCAGCTCTTCCAGTTGTGCCTCACCCTGCCGGATCGCATCCATCGCATCGTTCACTTCTGAGAAGGCGTT
Organism: Pantoea brenneri; assembly: GCF_038594305.1. Taxonomy (NCBI): domain Bacteria; kingdom Pseudomonadati; phylum Pseudomonadota; class Gammaproteobacteria; order Enterobacterales; family Erwiniaceae; genus Pantoea; species Pantoea brenneri. Next base: position 1,615,640 of record NZ_JBCGBG010000001.1, read on the forward strand.
ACGCACCACTTTCTCATAGCCATAGAGCGCCTGGTTACGGGTGGCCATTGAGACATCCACTTCTGCGGTCAGCGCTTCACGGTTGAGCAACGGCGCCAGAATACTGCCGCCGACGCTCCACAGGCGGAACGGATTATCAGCCAGCTGATGCAGCACCGAACTCTGTAACGTGCCGGTCGCAGTCAGGTTGAGATTGGGCAGCAGCTGCGCTTTGGCCGAAGCCAGACTGGCATCGGCGGCCAGCAGCTGGCGCTGCGCCTGAACGATATCCGGTCGGCGATTGAGCAACTGGGACGGCAGCAACGACGGTAACTGCTGCGGCGATATTTGATCGAACTGCTGTCGGCGAGCAATTTCGCGTGGATTCATCGCCACCAGGATACTCAGCGCATTCTCCTGCCGGGCAATCTGATGCTTAAGCTGCGGTATCTGTGCTTTGGCTGACTGGTACTCCGAGGCCGCCTGCATCCACTCCAGCCGTGAGGTGTAGCCGGTTTCAAACTGGCGCTTCGCAAGGGTCAGCGAATTATTGCGGGTGATCAGCGTCGCTTCGGTAACGCGCAACTGCTCATCGAGAGCACATAAGTTGAGATAACCCGAGGCCACCGAGCTGGCAATGGTCAGCTCCGCCGCCGAGGCTGCAGCCTGTTGCGCCGCCAGCGAGGCTTGCGCAGCGTCAATCGAACTGCTGCGCGCGCCCCACAAATCGACATCGTAATTCGCCTGCAGCAGGCCCTGAAAAACGTCGGTTTCATAAGGCTGGCCGGTGACCGAGGAGAGCGTACGTTCACGGGTTGCCGCCACGCCGGCGCTCAGAGTCGGAAAATTATCGCCCTGCGCCGCACGCAGCTGAGCGCGATACTGATCCACCCGTGAACGCGCGGTGAGAATATCGGGATTATTGCGTAACGCCTGCGTCACCAGCCGGTTGAGATGCGCATCGCCAAAGGCGCGCCACCAGCCCGCTTCTGGCGGAGCAGCCGGCCCGACCCGATCGCGCCAGGCAGGCGGAATCGGCAGTGACGACGGTGCTTTTTCAACCTGGGTCGCGCAACCGGCCAGCGTCAGTGTCAGTGCGCCAATCAGTAAACGGCGGACGATCATGGTGCGCCCTCACCTGCCGGCTGTGCGGCGGTATCGATGCTCACTTCCACCGACATGCCGGGTCGCAGTTGCTGCATATCCTGCTCGTCGATGCGGATACGAACCGGAATACGCTGAGCAATTTTGACGAAGTTACCGGTGGCGTTGTCAGGCGAAATGGCGCTGAATTCCGACCCGGCAGCTGGCGAGATAAATTCAACCTGACCGGTAAAGCGTTTGCCATCCAGCGCATCGACCCGGATGGTCACTGGCAGACCGGGCCGGATCCGCGCCAGCTGCGTCTCTTTCAGGTTGGCGATGATCCACTTGTGGTTAGGTACCACCGAGGTCAGCCGCGTTCCGGCCGTGACATAAGCGCCGGTTCGCACAGACAGCTGGCCGAGCTGACCATCATCCGGCGCGATAATCCGGGTGTTGGCCAGATCGATCTCCGCCAGTTCCAGTGCCGCCTGCGCACTGGCGACGTCTCCTTCCAGCGACGCACGGTTGACGATTACCGTTTGCAGATTTTGCTCTGCGACCGCGATCTGAGCCGCAGCCTGACGGACCTGCGCCTGTGCCTGCGCGTTAGCCGCGCGGGCGGCATCCCGTTCGCGCACCGACAGCGAGCCGTCAGCGGTCAGGTTCTCTACGCGTTTCAGGTCAAAGCCGCTTTTCAGCGCCTGTGCTTTGGCGTTTTCCAGCACCGCTTTATTACTTTCAATCGTCGCCTGGGCACTGCGTCGCTGTTGCAGGTTATTGCTGAGCGCCGCCTGCTTCATAGCCAGTTGTGCCTGGGCCTGATGCACCCGCTGACGATAGATACGATCGTCGATGGTCATCAGCAGCTGACCCTTTTTTACCGGTTGCAGATCGATGACTTCAACCGAGGTCAGATAGCCGCTGACCTGCGGACTGATAAAGGTCACCTGGCCGCGGACATAGGCATTTTCAGTAGTTTGCACTGAGCTGGTAAAGGGCCAGAGTTGCCAGGCGTAGAGAATGACTAATACGCCAATCACCACAATGCCGCTGCCGGCGGCAATAGAAAGAATACGGCGGCGGTTCGCACGGTCGCGTTCGGCTGCCTGAAGTTCGTCCTGCTGACTCATTGTTTCTCCGTGTTTTCCTGTAATGCGGCCAGCTGATGCTGCTCACGCAGGTTAAATTGCGCCTGGCGCCAGTCGAGATAACGCCGACGCGTTAATCGCCAGATCACCCACATCAGGGTGATCAATGCCAGCGCCGCCGTTAACAGATAGGTGTCGTTATAGGCCAGTACGTTGGCCTGTAATGTCGCGACAGTTTGCAGCTGGCTGCTGCTTTGCGCGCCGAGCAGAATGTTATCGCCGACCAGGCTATTGAACAGCGCATTGTACTGGCTGAGACGTTCGTTGACGTTGGGGTCAAGCAGCGAGAGTTGATCGCTGAGCAGGCTGGAGTGATATTTTTCCCGCCAGGTCTGAAAAGTCCCGAGGATCGCCGAACCAATCAGTCCGCCAAGGTTCTGGCTCATGCCAAACAGCACCACAAAACTCACCAGATTTTTCGGCTGGGTGACCACGCTGCCAATCCCCATCAGCATCGCTGGCGCCATAAAGAAGGCGCTGCTGAAGCCCAGCAGAAACTGGCTGAAGTACATATTGTTGGCGCGGGTCAGCGGACTGGAGTGCGCATCCATCAGCGACGCGATAATCATCACCACCAGTGAGGTGACGATTGGCCAGTTGAGGTGGTTAGGCTTGATGGTGAGCGCACTGGCGGCGATACCGACAATCACGCCGGCAATAATCGCCAGCGCCAGCCCGCGCATCTGATCGTTCTGTAAGCCAATCTGCTGTAAAAAACCGACCGCGCCGGTGTTCTGTTCCGCCAGTACGATGCGGATCATGATCATCACAATCCCCAGCCGGACCATCATGCCGCTGCTGAGCCAGCGGGTATTGATCAACGGATTGCGCCGGTTGTGCTCAATCACAATCGCGGTCACGATCAGCGTTAATGCGATGGCGGTGCAGATGCCGAGCCACGGCGTAGTAAACCACCACTCAATCCGCCCCAATGACAGCACGCCGCACAGCAGCGCCATGCCCGGAGCCAGCAGCATAAAGGTGACGAAATCCATTTTTTCAAAGGTCTTGATGCGGTCGCCGGGCGGCAACTTGACCAGCAGTACCCCGCCCAGCGCAATCATCGCCAGGCCAAGCTCAAACAGATAGAGACCGCGCCACTCGTTAAGCTGCAGCAGTTCCGAAGAGAACAGACGCGCCAGCGGAATCGCCAGTTGCGACACCGTCAGCCCAATCACCAGCGCTTTCAGACGATGCTTCGCCGGCCATGCCTGCACCTGGTAGTAGATACCCAGCGAGCTGAGCGCTGCCGCTACCATGCCGTGCGCGGTACGCACGATGATCGCCGAACTGAGGTCGTTGGCGAACAGATGAAAGAACGCCACCAGCACATACAGCACCAGAAACGCTTCGGTGAAGGCACGCAGGCCAAACTGCTGACGAAATTTCACCAGCAGCAGGTTGATGGAGATATTACCCATCACGTAGACCGCCGGCAGCCAGGCAATCTCATTCGAATAGGCGCCGAAGGTGCCCTGCAGATTGATCAGATTGGCGGTGACCAGCGCATTACTTAGCGCCCCGGTCAGCGAGATCAGCAGGCCGATCAGACCAAACGCCACCCGCTTCGGCAGCGGATGCAGCGGGGTCGAGGGTGACCCAGGCAGCATCGGTTTTTCATGCGGTAACCACTCGCGCGCGGCATAGGGATTGCGCTTCGCCACCTTTACATGCTTCCCATTCGCGTCAGTAGTTGCTGTAACACTCGCTCGGTCACGGCCAGGTCCTGCGGATCGATGTCCGCCAGCATTTCACTACGCAGCGCGTCGGCCTGGGTTTTTACTTTAGCGAACGCCTGGTTGCCCTTTTCAGTCAGCACCAGATGGCGTTTTCGCCGATCTTCCGGCGGCTGGACCCGCGACAGCAGCGATTGTTTGACCAGCCGATCGACCAGCGGCACCATGCTGGCATCTTCCAGTCCCAGCAGCTGCGCCAGCTCGGTCTGGGTCATTCTTTCAGGTTCACTGGCAATCAGGCCAATCGCCATCCAGCTGCTCATGCTCAGACCACTATCTTTCAGATGGCGATCGACGGCCAGGCGCCAGGCGTGTGCGGTCAGATGCAGGAGATGGGTAAATGTACGAGTATGCGATAACAAATGTTAGCAACCTAATTGTTAGACTTCTAATTAAATGAAGGCGTTATTATACGCAAAGCCAAACGCGATTGGAAAGCGCCCGATCTGTTAAAAATTAGTGGATCGCGGCAGAATGTCCAGAGGCCGCAACCGGGAGTCGAACACCATGATAACAGCTGCGAAAAACTGGGTGGATTTGCGCCGTGATGCTGCCAGCGGTATTGAGTCGCTGCGCGCCCATTTTACCGGACACGCTTACGATCCGCACTGGCACGACAGTTACCTGATTGGTGTAACTGAGCAAGGTGTACAGCAGTTTCATTCGCGACGCAAACAGCATCAAAGCCGACCCGGTACGGTGTTTATGCTGGAACCGGAAGAATTACATGATGGCGACGCGATCAATGAGCAGGGCTTCACCTACCGCATGCTCTATCTTTCACCCCAGCAGATTGAGCTGCATCTCGCTCCGCTGCTGGCGGAGGGACCAGAGCAGCGTGAGTTAGGCTTCGCGGATACGCTGCGCGACGACCGGCCGCTGGCTTATGCGGTCTGGCACGCCTTCGACGCGTTGTGGCACGATCATCCGACATTAATCAAAGACGCGGCACTCGACCGACTGTTTGGCCAGCTGACGCAACACCGGTTGTGGCGCGCGTCCGGGCCGGTATACCCGGATGCCCGGCTGGCGCTGCAGGCGCGGGACTGGCTGATTGCTCATCATGCTGAAAATCCGGGTTTGCAGCAGATGGCGCTGAGTCTGAAACTGGATCGCTTTCGTCTGTCGCGGCTGTTCCAGGCCCACTGGGGATTGCCACCTCACGCCTGGCTGGTGCAGTGGCGGCTGAGTCAGGCCCGGCGGCGACTGGCTCAGGGCCAGCCGGTGGCCGATGTCGCCGCCGCGCTGGGTTTTGCCGATCAGAGCCATCTCGGCCGCTGGTTTAAGCGCGCCTGCCAGCTCAGTCCGGCACGTTATCAGCGTGCCTGCACAAATCTTCCAGACCCGGCCTGATCCGCCTGCCACAATGCGCTTTTTAGTCAGGAGAAGCGCAATGCAGGACTTACGTTGTGTCATGATTTTGAATGCCAGTTTGCCGCCGGGCAAAGCAACCAATGCCGCTGCCGTTATGGCGTTAACCCTCGGCCAGCGTCATCCGGCGCTGGTCGGCGAGGCGCTGGAAGATGCCAGTGCCCATCCCTGCCCCGGCCTGATCCCGGTCGGTATCCCGGTACTGGCGGCTACCACCGATCAGCTCAGCCTGCTGCGGGAAAACGCCGAACAGGCTGGCTGCGATATGGTGCTGTTTCCGGAAGAGGGCCAGTCCACCACCGACTATCAGGCGCTGAGTGACGCGATGCGGCAGAAGCCACGTCAGGAGTGGCGTTTGCTGGGCATGGCGGTGGTCGGTGAGAAAAAAGCCCTGCGCAAGCTGACCGCCAGACTCGCACTTTTCAGTTAAGGTTAACGCGGGAAGTTGTCGCACGCTTTCCGCATCATTTAAGTCAACTTTCCAGGCTGTACACATTTTCTGTACAATTTTGTTCTCAGAATATTCCTTATAAGCCCCTGTTAATGCTCAAATAGCACATTTTGCTTAGGAATCCGATTGTACAGATTGGACTTCATTGTATAACTTTATCCCCACGAGTTGTTTTGCGACTCTGTAACGAATGATGCACTTGCGTCGCCTCTGAAGGTGTCAGTGGATTTCCACCTTCAGAGGTTATTTTTTTATCCGTTTATTTATGACGTTGGGTTCCTTCGCATCTGTCCATGCGGAGGTTTTTTTAATGTCTTTTTGTCCTGACATCCGAAAGGGAATCGGGCTGTTTTGAAGGGCTTACACATGCAAAATCAGAATAGGGTTCCCAGAACCGATCAGGAAATTGCCGACTACTTTAATGCTGCCGCCAATAAACCGGCCAGTGATATGGAGATGCTCGGCTTAGTGGTCGCGGAGATCCTGCAGTCCGGCATGCCGGTCAGTAATAAGGCGATTATTTCTAAACTGATTCATCGTCTGGAACTGGAAAGCAACCGGGAGTCGCTGGAAATCTATCGGCAGCTGCTTGAGCTGGTCGTCCACAAAACCCCGGATGATTTCTCGTTATAATCCCGACTCCATGGAGGGAGTCACCCCGCCTTTTTCTGGTATCTTCGCCCTGCGCCCGGTAACATCTGCCCTCACTTTTATCCCGACTTTCTCGCCCTTCGTGCGGGAGCAAAACAAAAAAGAGCCTGCAATCCTTTATGACTCAATCGAATGATGTCGCTGCAACGCCGGTTGTGGCGAGTGATATTAGTGTCGGACGCGTATTACGCTCTCCGGCGCTGCTGACCCGCGAATGCCTGGCCGGGGTGATTACCGCGCTGGCGCTGATCCCCGAAGTGATCTCTTTTTCGGTTATTGCCGGCGTTGATCCTAAAGTCAGCCTGATTGCCTCGGTGGTGCTCTGTCTGACGCTGTCGATTCTCGGTGGCCGTCCGGCAATGGTGACCGCTGCCGCCGGTTCAGTGGCGCTGGTGATCGGTCCGATGGTGCATCTGCATGGCGTTAACTACATTTTGCCCGCGGTGGTGATGGGCGGCGTGATTCAGATCCTGTTTGGTCTGGCCGGGCTGGCACGCATGATGCGCTACATTCCACGCTCGGTGATGCTGGGATTTGTGAATGCGCTGGGCGTGCTGATTTTCTTTGCTCAGGTTCCGCACGTCTGGGGACAATCATCGCTGGTGTGGCTCTTCTTTGCCGTGACGCTGGCGATTGTGCTGCTGTTGCCGCGGCTGGTTAAGAGCGTTCCCTCACCGCTGGTGGCGATTGTGGTGGTAACCGGCGTTGCCCTGCTGATGGGCTATCGCATGCCGAATGTTGGCGACGAAGGCCCGATGAGCCCTGGCCTGCCCGGCTTTAACAGCCTGATGGTGCCGCTGAATCTGCAGACGCTGCAGATTATCTGGCCGACCGCGCTCAGTATCGCCTTTGTCGGGCTAATGGAGTCGCTGCTGACCGCCAAACTGGTGGATGACCTGACGGATACGCCGTCCAGCAAACGTCGGGAATCCTGGGGACTGGGCGTGGCAAACATTTTTGCCGGTTTTTATGGTGGTATCGCCGGTTGCGCGATGATCGGCCAGACCATCGTTAACGTCGAGCTCGGCCGGGCGCGTAGTCGGGTTTCTACCGTGGCTGCCGGACTGGTGCTGCTGCTATTGGTTACCGGTCTGAGCCAGATTATGGCGCAAATCCCGATGGTGGTTCTGGCAGGGATCATGATGGTAGTGGCGGTGAAAACCGTCAACTGGCACAGCCTGCAACCGGCTACGCTGAAGCGCATGCCGTGGTCTGAAACGCTGATTATGGTGCTGACCGTGGTGGTGACCGTGTGGACGGGTAACCTGGCGCTGGGGGTGCTGGCCGGCGTGATTGTCGCTATGATGCTGTTTGCCCGCCGCATTGCCCACGTCATTCACGCCGAGCGTCAGCTGAGCGAGGATGGCGAATCGGTACGTTATACGGTGCGCGGGCCGCTGTTTTTTGCGAGCAGCAACGATCTGTTTGAACATTTCGATTACGCCCACGATCCGAAAAACGTCATTATCGATTTAACGCATGCGCAGATCTGGGACGCATCAAGTGTGGCGGCGCTGGATGGCATTGAACATCGCTATCAGCGCTATGGCGCGCAGGTGAAGATTGAGGGGCTGGATCACCGCAGTACTGATTTTCATCGCCGGTTAACCGGTAATTTCGGCTAACCCGGCGATTTATTCTGGCTGACCGGCGGCCTGCAACGCTGCCGGTCAGGCTCAGGCCTGTTGCCGGCGCGCTTTGTAGCGGGCCACCATCGTCATTAATGCCTGATAGATCAGACCGGCGTAAAGACTGGTCAGAATCGCCAGCCCTATCTCTTTGCCCTGCTGCTGCCATGACATAAACCACATGAACACGCCCCACAGAACAGAGAACACCAGCCAGCCGCGGACGAACTTCACGATGCCATTCATAACCACTCCTCTTCAATGATGCGCTACCTTAGCGGGGTTCAGCACAAAACGCATTGCCGGCACGCCGGAGATGAGAGGCGTCTCAAATAATCGGCCGCAATTTCTGCTCTGGCTGGCACAAGACGCCGTATCAGGTGATTCCACCGGACTTTTCTATACTAAAAGCACCGTTTAACTTTCAGGATACCTTGATGAAACGTTGCGCCTTATTGCTGTCAGCTTTTGCCGTTATCACTACCCTTTCCGCCTGTGCGCCTCAGTCGCCGGGCCGAGATGCGCCGCCGCCGCCGTCACCGCCAGGTGGTCAGCAGCCGGTCGGTGCGCCTGGCGGCAGTGGCCCGGTTGGTCAGCCACAATCCTGAACCTCTAGCCCTGAGTTCAGGATCTTCCGCCCGGATCACGATGCATCCGTCGCCGGGCGGACTAGTGCCGATGGGCGCACCCGCACTCAGACATCTCTCCCGGTCGCTGTTTGCCTAAATGGGAGTGACGACGCTTTAACCCCCCTTCGCCGCCCGTTTCACCTTGTGCTGCACAGGGTCCCAGCAGGCGGTTCAGCGCGTCGTTAATTGCCCGCTCGATATTGACTGACCAGCTGGTCAGATGCCAGGTTGAGGATTGTGCTTCATCAAGATCACCGAACCCGACTACCGCTACGTGCGCGCCCTGACCAAAATCCCGGATTGCCTGCATTGCACCAAACGCCAGCAGATCAGATTCACAGAACAGCGCCTGGATGCGCTCGGCGGCGCGGGTCTGTTTCAGATAATCGGTCATCGCCTGCCAGCCCTGTTCACGATCGTTGCCGCCCGCCACCAGATCGACGCAGATCGCTTGATCTGCCGCCATCAGGCTGGCGCTGTAGCCTTGTTTCTGTGGCGATGACCCTGCCTGGCTCTGCAGATAACCCAGCCGCTGATGACCTTCTGCCAGCAGCAGTCGCCCGATCGCTTCGCCCGCCTGCCTGGCACCCTTCTGCATTACCTGCTCTGCATCAAGCTGCAGCACCGGCAGCGAGACCTTGGTCAGGATGCTTGCAGGCGGTGAGTCACTGAACGCACCCGGCAACAGCAGTAAACCACGCAGCCCGAGCGGGGCCGCCTGAGTCAGCTGTGCTGCGAGCGCCTGTTCAGTGGCGGCATTCAACAGGAGCATCAACACGCCACGCGCGTTGAGCTGGTGCGTCAGTTGATGGAGGATTTTCTGCTGCCAGGAATTCAGTAACGGGCTGGAGATTACGCCAATCATCGGCGGAAATGCGGTATCAGGCTGCTGGTCAGTGGAAAGCGTCATTATAAAGGGTCCCGACTTCTTTTGCGGCTGAGAATGGATAACCTTACCATACGGTAAATGAATAACTTTCAACAGGTTACAAAGACCGACTCAGGCCGCAAAATTGAGTGAAAAGCGATGTAACAGAAGTCTGCCATTGTATCAGTGGTGGGTAGGCACTCAGTAGCAGGATGGGTATAAGTACCTGTGCGGCTGATCTGCACGTTGATGATGATTTCTGCAGCGGGGTTAAAACCATAAGTCGACTATTAAGGCTTATATATTCCACCACAACGAGCAGCCATTAAGCGTTTTTTAAACATATCGCCCTGCGCGGCGTAACAGACACACGAATATCCGTAAACGGGTAAGCCGATACAGCAGGAAATTGTTCTGTCAACATAAAGCGGAATAGCGTGGCCAGCCGACTGGTTAATATAATAATTTCAAATATCGGCTCATCTCTAAACTGATTAACTATTCAGCCGGATTATTTCCAGCAGGCTAACCCCGGCTACGGTTATTTTTATCATCAGGCAGATAGCAGCACGACCGGGCAGCAGGAGTTGAACCTGCATCGGCAATCCCCGAAGAATTGCAATAATACCGTTATACTATGCCCGTGTTTCCCCGCCCTGCACCTCACCCTGCCTCGCGTAACCCTTTGCCACAGCGCGCTGCCCGTTGCCTTGCTTAACCAGCATTCAGGCTGCCTGCCCGGCGTAATCGACCGCCTTCCCCTTCGAAGATCTGCCCGTCACCTGGCGGGATATTTCAGCCTGGGTACTGCAGTAATAACGGCGGATTAAGTAAGGGTAGTGCCGGCTAATAAGGCTGCAAGCGCAAGCGGTGAATATTTGATAAAATAGCGGAAACCATAAAAATAGATTGCTAATGCTTTTAATCACGCATTCTTCAGCTAGCCTTAAAAGCCAGACTGTCGGGGGAAACGCTTCCGGCGTTCAGCAGACTGAAATAAGCGAAGAGGTAATGTCTATGCCCTCAGGACAATTTTATATTCTTGATCATCCGGATCTGACATTCACCGCCAGTTACCATATCGATACGGTGAATGAAAAGCCCTTTAAATCACGAATCGTGCTTGAGATCCAGAAACAGCTGCAACCTACCGAGGCATTTGATGCTGTCAGTATCGGCCAACAGGTGACCTTTGTCTCATCCAGCGGTGAAGCGCAGCGAATGTATCTGATCAGTAACGCTGACGACCAGCTGGTTTTCAGCTCGCGCGCCTGAGGCCGGAATTTGCAGAGAAAGGGGGAAGGATAATCGAGCACGAGGGCACGGTCTGTCTAACCGTCGTCTTCGCCACCCTGCAGAAACAAAAAAACCACCTTTTGAGGTGGCTTACGACATTGCTTACTGCTTGTTTTTATTCGGTTTCAATATGGTGCCCGGGGCGGGACTTGAACCCGCACAGCCTTACAGCCGAGGGATTTTAAATCCCTTGTGTCTACCGATTTCACCACCCGGGCAGGGTGTAACTGGAGGCGCGTCCCGGAGTCGAACCGAGGTACACGGATTTGCAATCCGCTGCATAGCCACTCTGCCAACGCGCCTTAAACTGATGTGCCGCCAGGTTAACCTGACCTGCGAATCTGGAGCGGGAAACGAGACTCGAACTCGCGACCCCGACCTTGGCAAGGTCGTGCTCTACCAACTGAGCTATTCCCGCATTTCAGCAACTGCATCGAACTTGCTGATTTTATTTATCTTCTGGCAGGCTGGCTGCCGTTCGATGCGATGCATTCTACTGACCTGACGCAGTGAGTCAATAAAATTATCCTCACTGTGTGTCTGTTTGCTGCTTTTTAAATCGCATCGATCACGGTTCGAGCAGATCGCCGCGCGCCGCGCTTAAATACTGAAACATTGACCAGAAAGTCAGCACCGCAGCAATGTATAACGCCACCACGCCAATTCCGACTACCGTGCTGTCAGGACGCCACAGCAGGGCAAACAGCGACAGCATCTGGGCGGTGGTTTTCACTTTGCCAATCCATGAAACCGACACGCTGCTGCGTTTACCAATCTCAGCCATCCACTCACGCAACGCAGAAATGATAATCTCGCGGGCAATCATGGTGGCGGCGGGCAGCGTAATCCACCAGGCATGGAAATATTCTGCCACCAGCACCAGCGCCATCGCGACCATCACTTTATCGGCCACCGGGTCAAGAAATGCCCCGAAGCGGGTGGTCTGTTTCCAGCGGCGCGCCAGAAAGCCGTCAAACCAGTCGGTGACGGCAGCGAAAATGAAGATCAGTGCAGTAGCCAGCGGTGCCCAGTGAAACGGCAGATAGAAAGCCAGCACGAAGAACGGGATGAGGACGACTCGGAACAGGGTGAGACACGTCGGGATGTTAAATTGCATATGCCGGTAACTGTCTGGAATGGGTAGAATTTAACGTATGTTCCTACATTGCCCCCCCCGTTTCAATGCTAGTGTTTCAACGAGTAGTATATTTTTTCTGCCAGGGCGTGTGAGATACCCGGTACATTGGCGATCTCCTCCACTGATGCATTCATCAGCGGTTGCAGGCCCCCCATGTACTTAAGCAGTTGCTGACGCCGTTTCGGCCCCACTCCTTCGATGCTTTCCAGTGCGCTGGTGTTCTTTACTTTAGCGCGTTTTTTACGGTGGCCCGAGATTGCATGATTGTGAGCATCGTCACGAATATGCTGAATTACATGCAGCGCCGGGGCATCCGGCGGCAGAGAAACGCCCTCGCCTTCCGCTTCAAAGAACAGTGTTTCCAGTCCCGCTTTACGATCGCTGCCTTTGGCTACGCCCAGTAAAATCGGTCGGGATTTATCCCACGGCACATCCAGCTCGGCGAATACCTGTTTCGCCTGGGCAAGCTGTCCTTTGCCGCCATCGATCAGGATCACGTCCGGGATCTTGTCCTCTTCGATCGCTTTACCATAGCGACGGCGCAGCACCTGATTCATCGCGGCATAGTCATCGCCGGGCGTAATACCGCTGATGTTGTAGCGGCGGTAGTCGGCACGCAGCGGACCGTTCTGATCGAACACCACGCAGGAGGCGATCGTCTGCTCACCCATGGTGTGACTGATATCGAAACACTCCATGCGCGTGATCTTGTCGAGCTGAAGAAACTCAGCCAGAGCTGCCAGACGCTGATGAATCGTCGAGTGTTGCGATAACCGGGTGGTTAATGCGGTCGCGGCATTGGTTCGCGCCAGCTTCAGATAACGGGCGCGATCGCCGCGCGGTTTGCTCTGAATCGAGACCCGTCGACCAGCCAGCTCGCTCAGCGAGTCGGCCAGCAATTCGCGTTCTGGCAAGGTAAAGTCGAGCAGGATGTCGCCCGGCAAGGTGCGCGCTTCACTGCCCTGCAGGTAGAACTGTCCGACAAAGGTTTGCACCACTTCGGCCAGATCGGTATCCGCCGGCACTTTCGGGAAGTAGCTGCGGCTGCCTAACACTTTGCCCTGACGAATAAACAGTACGTGCAGACAGGCCATACCCGCCTCGTAAGCCACACCCATCACATCCAGGTCATCGCCCTGATTGGAGACAAACTGTTTCTCAGTGACCCGCCGCACCGCCTGAATCTGATCGCGCAGGCGGGCCGCTTCTTCAAATCGAAGTCCGACGCTCGCCTCTTCCATCCGCTTCACCAGCAGATTGAGGACCTGATCATCTTTGCCCGCCAGGAACAGGCGCACATAATCGGTTTGCTGGGCGTACTCCTCTTCACTCACCAGTCCGGCCACGCACGGCCCCAGACAACGACCAATCTGGTATTGCAGACAGGGACGTGATCGGTTGCGGTAAACGCTGTTTTCGCACTGACGGATCGGGAAGACTTTTTGCAGCAATCCGAGGGTTTCGCGTACCGCATAGCCGTTGGGGAACGGCCCAAAGTATTCCCCTTTCGCGTGTTTAGCACCACGGTGCATCGCCAGTCGCGGATGGGTGTCAGCGCTCAGGAAGATGTAGGGATAGGATTTATCATCGCGCAGCAATACGTTGTAGCGCGGCTGATACAGCTTGATGTAGTTATGCTCAAGCAGCAGCGCTTCGGTTTCGGTGTGGGTTACGGTGACGTCGATGTGCTGGATATTGCTTACCAGCGCTTCGGTCTTGCGGCTGCCGACCTGAGTGCGAAAATAGCTGGTCAAACGCTTTTTCAGATCTTTGGCTTTGCCAACATAGATGACGGTGCCTGAGGCGTCATACATGCGGTAGACGCCGGGCTTACTGGTCACCGTACTCAGAAAGGCTTTGGAATTAAAAACGTCACTCACTACTGATTAACGGCTCCGCATTATAGAGGCCATGTCGAATGGCCAGATGCGTTAACTCTACGTCACCGCTGATGTTCAGCTTACTGAACATACGATAACGGTAGCTGTTAACGGTTTTAGGACTGAGATTCAACTGCTCGGAAATTTCCGTCACCTTTTGTCCTTTGGTGATCATCAGCATAATCTGCAATTCCCTTTCCGACAAACAGCTGAAAGGTGATTCGGCTTTCTGCGGCTCAATCTGGCTCAGCGCCATCTGCTGCGCAATGTCCGAGGCGATGTAGCGTTGTCCGGCGTTAACCGAACGAATCGCGTTAATCACTTCCTGCGGCGCTGCCCCTTTACTGAGGTAGCCAGCGGCACCGGCCTGCATCACTTTGGCCGGTAATGGATTCTCGGTATGGATTGTCAGCATGATGATTTTGATGTCGGGATTGTAGCGCACGATCTTGCGTGTCGCCTCAAGCCCGCCAATGCCTGGCATGTTCATATCCATCAAAATCACATCGACCTGATTGGCACGACACCATTTGGCCGCGTCCTCACCACAGTTAACTTCTCCGACTACCACCAGACCTTTGACATCCTCCAGGATGCGGCGGATACCAGCACGGACCAGTTCATGGTCATCAACAAGAAGCACACTGATCAACGGGAAGACTCCAGAGGCTAAAAAGAGGAAGCAATTAACGATTTCAGGCGGTAATCATACCCGTTTTTACCTCAAAAGCACATCAACAAAGTAAAACTGTAGCGGCGATACCTGATTGAAAACCGATGATCATGCTTATCTGAGTCGCGGTGAAACCGCCACCTGTCCCACCTGAAAAATAAAATTAAAAAAGTTATTTTTCATTTACTTAAACAGAATTCGATGCGGAATTTATGTGGGTGTGTAACACCGTCAGGAACACCGTTAAGCGCTATGATAACTTTCCGCGATTGATTAGCCCTGCTGGATTGATAACCTTTTCGGCCAGAAGCGAACCGGCCCGATCAGCAACTTAATCGCCCTGTGGTATACTCACGCACTGCTGTACGGACGAGATTGCCGACACGTTGTTATTCACCAAGGAGAAAATCATGAGCGATGAAGACTTTGCAACTTCGCAGGAAGCGCGCAAATTAGCGGATGAAATAGCGGGTCTGAAAATGATGATCACGCTGATTCTGAAAGGCATGGGTCAGGCGGATGCCGGAAAAGTCATTATCAATATGGAACGCTACGTGCAGACGCTGGGCGATAAGCCGCAGGCGGAAGTGTTCAGCAACACCATTAAGCAGATCAAAGCGGCCTACCGCCAGTAAACGTTTTGCCCCCGGTTGCGGGGGCAAATTAGTTAGCTGTGTGACTGCCAGTTAACTGACACACCCAGCGACGGCAGTACTTCTTCCGGACTGAAACGCCGGGTGCCGCGATACTTCTCCGCCAGCGCAGGCTGCACCACCGGAATGCGAATCGCGAACAGATTATCTTCCGACAGGATCAAGCCCGGCGTCAGCGGCTCATACACCACCCGATGCTGCTCAAACATCTTCTCCAGCATCGGTGTGGCTGAACTGATGATGTACTCCATGCCATTCAGCTCTGCCAGCTGCACCGCGTGCCAGAGAATGTTCAGTGGCAACTCAGGATCCACCTCCAGCCGGGCCGAGAAGCGCGACATCTCCCACACCTTTTCATGGCTGAAGGGCAACACAATGCCTTCACTCTGTTCCGGTTCGAACCACGGCATAAGCCGGGCGCAGCCGCTGATCCCTTCCCGCGCATTCCAGGCAATCAGCCAGGTCACGTCTGAGCGATCGAAGCGATCGTATTCCTGTCCCGGCGTGCTAAGACGTGGCGGAATAGACCAGCCTTCGCCGCGCGCAAATACGCTATACCGGTAGCTGCCAAGTTCGGCAAGCAAAGAGGATGGCATATCCTTTAATTGCGTTTGAACTATTTTCATCATGCGCCTCTGACATCCCCATGTTTGCAATGATTTCTTTGCGCCAGCCTGGCAAAGCCCCGGCGCAGGGTAGACAACTGACCTGGACGAGGGAACTACTAAAACTGGTAGTTGCTTTTCGTCTAAATCAGCCCGACTGCTGCTGCATAACAGGCAATCTGGGTTTTATTGGAAACATTGAAACGCTTTTGCATATTTTTTTGGTGAAAGTTAACGGTATGTTCAGAGATGGATAAAATAAGTGAAATTTCCACCGCAGTTTTTCCCTCTGCAGTCCATTTCAAAATTTCCAGCTCGCGCTGACTAAACTCTTTTTTTAGTACCATCATTGCATCATCGCTAAAGCGTTCCAGCGTATCTAAGCTTAGCTCCGCTAAAAAGTGTAGTTTGACTTCCAGCTCAATGCGGCGCTGCTGAATAGGAAGCGGCTGTTGCGATGATATAGATAATATACCAATGACGCGATTTGGTGCCATTGCCGAGCAAGAAAAACCGCTACGCAGGCCGTGCTCTGCCGCCTCCTGCCACAGGTTACCGGCCTCGGTAAACTGTTCACGCGTCCAGACCATTCCCCGGCCGGGCCGCTGGCACTGTTCCAGCACCGGATCGACCGCGTAATAATTGTTCGCTTCATAATGCTTAACCCACTGCGTGGGATAACTGCTGTGTAAATGAATGCGCGGTCGGGTGAAAGGCACCGGATGCTGAATCAGGAAGGCAAAATAGTCGAAGCCTAATGATTCAGTAAAGCAGTGCAATAACGTCTTCAGCTCAGAAGAACAAGTTAATGCCCGAAATTTTTCTTCTGCGTCACCCCGCCAGGCGAAATAATCCCCGCTACTCATATTGCCTCGGCATTATTTTTACGCATTTGCGCATTATTATTCATTTTGGTTATTCAGATAAAAAATAAATTATCAGGAGTAAATTAATTTATTGTACAAACCGGCATCGCCACAATAAAGATGGCATTTAATTCTCTGAACCTCAGGCTCCCCACAACCGCCTTTCAACGTCAATATGAGGCCGTCCGGTGTAACTTTCAATCATCAGTGGAGAATAAGATTTTTCCGATGGAATTTCAATCATTGTGTTTCATTCGATTTTTTCAGCAGCGTTGCAAAAGTCTCAGTCCAGATAAAAAGTTATTTCCTGAGCGCCAGTAATTTATGGTTAAACAGCAGGTTAAATAGGTGCTGAATAAGCGAAGCGGTAAAGGTTGATGTTCAACATATTTTTCATCAGGTAATAAGCATACATTTCACTCTTGTAATCCTGAGACTACGCTTAATCTACGGTCACCGTGACTAACCGCTTAAGATCCGGGACGAAAACAGCCGTCAGACGCGCGTTTCAACACGACATGGATTAACCCGCCACGGGAGCATACGATGCTAAATCAGTGGGCTTTACTCTTTCTGGTGTCCGGCGTTTGCACCGCGCTGATGATTACCAAGGATATTTTCCTTTACCGTCAGCCGGGCAGACTGATGAACCTGATCTGGCCACTCACCGGGCTTTATCTGCCGTTTATCGGCTGGCTGGCCTGGTGGTATCTCGGCCGGATTCCCCGACATCAGTTAAAAGCAGCGTTACTGATTTCGCCCAAATCGTCCCGCTATCGTGGCTGGCAAGCGCTATTTATCGCCACCGCCATCTCAGCCGCCGCCTGTATTTTAGCTGAGGCGCTAACCTTACCAATTATCACGCTGCTGAACTATCTGAAAATACCGCTGTTGATCTGGCAACAGGCAGCAATTTCGCTGTTACTCTCTTTCCTGTTACTGCTGCTTTTTCAATTTTTCTCCCTGCCTCAACATGAAAAAAAATCATTCTGGCAGCGCTTGTCGCTGGCATTTAAACGCAGCGCCTTTCCGCTGCTGATCTGTCAGGCCGGCATTTTTTTCTTTATGGCGCTGGCCCTGAAATTTGTGCTGCATCAGCAGATCAATCCGTCGCGGACGCTCTTCTGGTTTATGCTGCAACTCGCGATGATGACTGGATTTGTTTTTTCGTGGCCAGCAAATCATTTCATAATCAAACGCGGTATTAATCCTGTTTTATGATTTATCGACAATACCCCGCGCCGCGCATGCCCAGATGAAAATGGGTGATATGAGCGGCGTTATAGTCGGGTCCCAGCGCATTGCCAAACACCTGGCAACCGCCACGCCATAGCGTATGCAGCATTGCGGCTTTGTCCGTAGGCTGCTGCCAGTGCTGGCTGACAGTAAGCCGCTGACCATTGGCCAGTTGAAAGCCGGTCACATCCCAGGCATCAGCCGTCGCATGTTCGCTCAATCGCCCTTCGGTCCGATGATAAATATTGCGACAGGCATAACTGCCGACGTGGCTAATCCGCACCAGCGGGCTCTGCATCTGTTGCAGGGTTTGTTCACGGCTGCGTAAGGCATACATGGTGCTGGCAACCGCCATTGGGCAGCTGGCAAGGAAACTGCTGCTCAGGCTGACCGGGCCAAATTTCTGGATACGCAACGGATCGGCAAGGGGACAGTTGCCCCGTAGCGGCGGTCTTTCGCTGAAGCTGACCCAGCCCGCCTGCTGCGCGCGCCGCATCACCGCCAGACAGGCGGCAGGATCGCCGGCCAGCCGTTTCATTTTGAGTTGCGTCATCCAGCCCGGCGGGTCGGTCACCGACAGCGGAATAAAAGGATTAAATTGCGGCGGCAGATGCTGTTTTAGCCAGGGTAAACTGACCCATCCCAGCGCAATCAACAGCAAAAACAGAATAAGCGTGCGCATAGTCCCTCTCGCAGCATGATGAATAACCAACAAAAAGTGTAGAAGTACAATCCCCGTCACGCCCTGAACCTGACACAACGTGATGAAAAATTACCCAGCCTGCCGCAGGATTAACCCGCGTAACGCTTTGCTGCCACCTGATTGAGCGGCAATGGTCACAATTGATAAAAAACCGTTACCGGCTTTAGGGTGACTTCCACTATCTTATGCCGGCTTGCCTTCGGGCGACGCCATTCAGTAACAGCCAGCAGAGCTGACACAACATCAAGAAAGGAAAGACAATTCCATGGTTGATCAATCTAAAGACGCGCCACTCGCGCAGGAAGGCCCGGATAAACTGCGGCGCAACCTGCATAATCGCCATATTCAACTTATCGCCATCGGTGGTGCTATCGGTACCGGCCTGTTCATGGGTTCCGGTAAAACCATTAGCCTGGCGGGACCCTCGATCATTTTTGTTTATATGATCATCGGCTTTATGCTGTTCTTCGTGATGCGGGCAATGGGCGAGCTGCTGCTGTCCAATCTTGAGTACAAATCATTCAGCGATTTTGCGGCTGACCTGCTCGGCCCCTGGGCGGGCTATTTTACCGGCTGGACCTACTGGTTCTGTTGGGTGGTGACCGGCATTGCTGATGTGGTTGCTATCAGCGCGTACTTCCAGCTCTGGTTTCCCGGCTTCTCGATCTGGATGAGCGCCCTGCTGTGCGTGGTGGTTTTCCTGACGCTCAACATTGCGACCGTCAAACTGTTTGGTGAGATGGAGTTCTGGTTCGCGATCATCAAAATCGTGGCGATTGTGGCGCTGATCATTACCGGCATTGTGCTGGTATCGATGCATTATCCCTCACCCGGCGGCGGCACCGCCTCGCTGAGTAATATCTGGGATCACGGTGGGCTGTTTCCAAAAGGGCTGAGCGGCTTCTTTGCCGGCTTCCAGATTGCGGTGTTTGCCTTTGTCGGCATTGAACTGGTCGGCACCGCCGCGGCAGAAACGCACGATCCACATAAAGTGCTGCCGCGCGCGATTAACGCCATTCCGCTGCGGGTTATTATGTTTTACGTGCTGGCGCTGATGGTGATCATGGCGGTGACGCCCTGGACCCGGGTGATGGCCGACCGTAGCCCGTTCGTTGAAATGTTTGTGCTGATTGGCCTGCCCGCTGCGGCCAGTATCGTCAACTTCGTGGTCCTGACCTCGGCAGCCTCCTCCGCTAACAGCGGTATTTTCTCGACCAGCCGTATGCTGTATGGCCTGTCGCAGCAGGGCGTGGCCAGCCGTGCCTTTGGCCGCCTGTCAGCGCGCGCGGTCCCGACCACCGGCCTGCTTTTCTCCTGCCTGTGTCTGCTGACTGGCGTAGCGTTGATTTATCTGATCCCGGACGTGATGACGGTATTCACCCTGGTGACCACCGTTTCCGCCATTCTGTTCATGTTCGTCTGGACCATCATCCTGTGCAGCTACCTGGCCTACCGTAAAAAGTACCCGCAGCGTCATGCCCAGTCCGGCTTTAAAATGCCAATGGGCAAGTTCATGTGCTGGGTTTGCATGGCGTTCTTCGCTTTCGTGCTGGTGTTGTTGACCCTGCAGGAAGATACGCGCCAGGCCCTGATGGTGACACCGCTGTGGTTTGCGCTGCTGACGATGGGCTGGCTGGTGCGCCGCCGCCGTCAACCACGCTAACCGCCTGCTGGCAATAAAAAGCCCGGTCTCTGACCGGGCTTTTTTTATAGCCGCTGAGACAGTGTCGAGAACACCGCCTGCAAAGTAGGCCGCTCCGACGGCAGCCGCTGTGGCTGTGGATCGGGCTGTTGTGGGCTACCGAGGTTAAAGGTAAAGGTGAAATCATCGCCTTCCCCCATCCGCAGATCGGCAATGGTAATCTGCCCGTTGCGTTCCGCCATCGCATAAAAACCGTGGCTGAACCACGCGACCCGCTCGGCATACCCGTTTCCCCGCAGCGCATCAAACAGTTCAGGATGACGGGGACGCCATACCACCTGCAGCGGACGCCGTGGCGACAGCAGTGACCAGTAAACCTCACCGTAGCGGTCCGGTGTCATCACCACGCTGCGCCACACCAGGCTGTTGAAGGCGGTCGGGGTCACCAGCACCTTATCGGTTGGGATCCCCTGCCGGACCAGCGCCTGCTTGATCTGCCCTGCCGCCACGCCCTGAATCGCCACGCTCCACAGCAGGTAGAGCGTACTCAGGGTCAGGCCAATCCGGTTCCAGCGTAGCCCGCGCTCACTGCGCCGCCACAGCGCCAGCGCCACGCCAATCAGCAGCGGCAGCGTATAAAGCGGATCGACGATGTAAATACTGCCAATCGCATAGGGATGATCGGTCAGCGGCAGGCCAAGCTGGGTGCCATACACCGTCATTAAATCGAGCAGCGGATGGGTAATCAGCGCCAGCCAGATGGCGGGCCACCATGCCGGCCATCTCACCCGGTGGCGGAACAGTCCGGCCACCAGCCAGGCGATCAGCGGCGATATCAGCGTGAGATAGAGCAGCGCATGACTTTCGGTACGATGCAGCGTCATATTGCGTATCGCATCGCCATGATCGATAAACACATCAAGATCGGGCAGGGTGCCGCAGACGGCACCGACCACTGCAGCCTGCCAGACCGGCACGCGTCGTCCCATTACCGCCACGCTGACCGCGGCACCCAGCACCAACTGCGAAACAGAATCCATGGTTTTACTCCGTGGCGAACGGTCGATCCGGCGTCAGTCAGCGCACCCGAATCCCTTCAATAATCATGCGCTGCACGTTGCTGACCGTCTGATCAAAAAAATCGGGATCGTTAAGCGTCTGACCGGTGACCGCCTCGACCTGACTGGCAAAATCGGCATAGTGCTGGGTGGTGGCCCACAGCATGAAGATCAGATGTTGCGGCTGGACACCTGCCAGCCGGCCTTCATCAATCCAGCGCTCAATAATCGCCGCTTTGTCATCCACCAGCTGTTTCAGATCGCCCGCCAGTTCACCTTTAAGCAGTGGTGCGCCCTGCAACATCTCCAGGCAAAACAGCCGCGAGGCCTGTGGGTGATCGCGTGATACTTCCAGCTTAAGGCGGATGTAGCGGCGAATCGCCACCAGCGGATCCTGATCGTGCGCCAGCGCCCGCAGCGGAGCCAGCCAGACATCCAGTATCTGTTTCAGCACCGCCACATACAGCGCTTCTTTAGAGGGGAAATAGTAGAGCAGATTGGTTTTAGAGACGTCAGCCCGTTCTGCCACCTTATCGAGGCTGGTGCCATGAATGCCAAACTGTGAGAAGAACGTCAATGCCGCCTCCAGAATGGCAGCACGTTTCGCGGCGACGGCACGCGAACGACGCGTTGGCTTTTTTTCATCGGTTTTCACACGTTTACCTCATCCCTCTTGTGTCAGCGCATCATAGCAAAGTGCTTCCGCCCTGCCCAATCCACCGCCTGCACCTTTTTCGCTCAGCCTGCATGGAAAATGTGCAGCGAATTTTGACCAAACGGTCCGAAATGGACCATCTGCTCTGGTTAACTCTTTCGGGTTAAGTTTAACCTGTTGTTATTTATTGCATTAAAAAAAGTGGCACACAGTTTGCAGAATTGTGACTGAGCGCAGCCCCTCAGGGATGAAGCAGGAAGCAGTGCCGCGCGTGAAATGTCCTCCCCCGACTGCATAGAGGTTTCACATGAAGATAGGCGTCTTTATTCCGATTGGTAACAATGGCTGGCTGATTTCATCCCATGCACCGCAATACAAGCCGACCTTTGAACTGAACAAAGCGATCGTGCTGAAAGCGGAGCATTACCATTTCGACTTTGCGCTGTCGATGATCAAACTGCGCGGCTTCGGCGGTAAGACCGGATTCTGGGATCACAACCTCGAGTCCTTCACCCTGATGGCGGGCCTGGCAGCCGTGACCTCTCGCATTGAGATCTACGCGACGGCGGCCACGCTGACGCTGCCCCCGGCTATTGTGGCGCGCATGGCCGCCACCATCGATTCGATTTCCAATGGCCGATTCGGCGTCAACCTGGTGACCGGCTGGCAGAAGCCCGAATATGAGCAGATGGGATTATGGCCGGGCGATGAGTACTTCGGCAGCCGTTATGCCTATCTGACCGAATACGTTACCGTGCTGCGCGATCTGTGGGGCACCGGCAAGTCTGACTTCAAGGGCGATTTTTTCACCATGAATGACTGCCGGGTCAGCCCGCAACCGCAGCGGCCGATGAAGGTAATCTGCGCCGGTCAGAGTGATGCCGGTATGGCATTTTCCGCCCAGCACGCCGATTACAACTTCTGCTTTGGTAAAGGCGTGAATACCCCTACCGCATTCAGCGCGACCTCCATGCGGATGAAGCAGGCCGCGGAAAAAGCCGGACGCGATGTCGGCTCCTATGTGCTGTTTATGATTATCGCGGCTGCGACCGATGAAGAAGCCCGCGCCCGATGGGAACACTACAAAGCCGGTGCCGATGAAGAGGCACTCTCCTGGCTGACCACCCAAAGCCAGCAGGACACCAAATCAGGCAGCGACACCAACGTGCGCCAGATGGCCGATCCCACCTCGGCGGTCAACATCAATATGGGGACGCTGGTCGGCTCTTATGCCAGCGTGGCGCGGATGCTGGATGAGGTGGCGCAGGTGGACGGCACCCATGGCGTGCTGCTGACGTTTGATGATTTCCTGCAGGGCATCGAAGACTTTGGTCAACATATTCAACCGCTGATGCAGTGCCGCAGTGCCCTGCTGGAAGCCCAACAGGAGGTGGCCTGATGAGTACGGTTTATTGCGCCCATACCCCAGACGTGCCGCAGATTGAGCTGCCGGCGCGTCCCGAACCGATCGCCTTTCCACCCAGCCAGAGCGCGCTGATTGTGGTGGATATGCAAAATGCTTACGCCACCGAAGGCGGCTATCTGGATCTGGCCGGGTTTGATGTCTCTGCCACCCAGCCGGTGATCGCCAGTATCGCACAGGCGGTGACCGCTGCCCGGGCAGCAGGCATCCAGATTATCTGGTTTCAGAACGGCTGGGATGCGGATTACGTCGAAGCTGGCGATGCCGGTTCACCCAATTTTCACAAATCGAATGCGCTGAAAACCATGCGCAAACGCCCGGAACTGCACGGCACGCTGCTGTCGAAAGGCAGCTGGGATTATGCGCTGGTGGATCAGCTGGTGCCGCAGCCGGGCGACATTGTGTTGCCGAAACCACGCTACAGCGGCTTCTTTAATACGCCGCTCGACAGCATGTTACGCAGCCGCGGTATCCGTCATCTGATCTTCACCGGCATTGCGACTAACGTCTGCGTCGAATCGACACTGCGTGACGGTTTCTTCCTTGAGTATTTCGGCGTGGTGCTGGAAGACGCGACTTATCAGGCCGGACCTGCTTTTGCGCAGCAGGCGGCCCTGTTTAATATCGAAACGTTTTTTGGCTGGGTGTCGGATGTTGCCACCTTCTGCGAGAGCCTGAAACCTGCCGATTCCCGCTGAGCGATTCAAAAAGGAGAAGTTGTTATGCCAAAAAGCGTGATTATTCCGCCGGGAACCACCACCCCCATCGCCCCTTTCGTGCCCGGCACGCTGGCCGACGGCGTGGTGTACGTTTCGGGTACGTTACCGTTCGATGCTGATAATAACGTGGTGCACGTTGGCGACGCTGCGGCACAAACCCGCCATGTACTGGAAACCATCAAGAAGGTGATTGAAACCGCCGGCGGCAGTATGGCGGACGTGACGTTCAACTCGATATTCATTACCGACTGGGCCAATTACGCGGCGGTGAATCAGGTCTATGCCGATTATTTTCCCGGTGATAAACCGGCCCGCTTCTGTATTCAGTGCGGGCTGGTCAAACCCGATGCGCTGATTGAAATCGCCAGCGTGGCGCACATCGGCAAACAGGAGGTCTGATGCAGCTGGATATCCTTGGCCTGCAGTCGCCGGATGCCCCGACGCTGGTGCTCTCTTCCGGTCTGGGTGGCGTGGCGGGCTTCTGGCAGCCGCAGCTGGCTGCCCTGACCGCCCGTTACCGGGTGGTGCTCTACGATCAGCGCGGTACCGGCCGCAGCGCCGATACCCTGCCGGAAGGTTACAGCATGGCAATGATGGCGGCAGAGCTGGCCGCCGCGCTGGCGCAGCAGGGAATCCTGCGTTTTAGCCTGATCGGTCATGCGCTCGGCGGGCTGGTGGGTTTGCAACTGGCGCTGGATTATCCGGAGCGGGTTGAACGGATAGTGGTAATCAATGGCTGGCTGACGCTGCATCCCCACACGCGCCGCTGCTTTCAGGTGCGCCAGGATCTGTTGCTTAACGTCGGCGTTGAAGCCTTTGTGCGTGCCCAGCCGCTGTTTCTCTATCCGGCTGAATGGATGGCGCAGCATCAGACCCGGCTGGAACAGGAAGACAGTCATCACATTGCCCATTTCCAGGGAATGGAGAACCTGATGCGGCGTCTGCACGCCCTGATGAGCGCTGATTTTAGCACTCGTGCCGCCGCTATTCCCCAGCCGGCGCTGGTGATCTGCAGTCAGGACGATCTGCTGGTGCCCTGGAGCTGTTCCGCTCAGCTGGCGGCGGCGCTGCCGAACGCCTCGGAGCAGGTAATGGCATGGGGTGGCCACGCGATGAGCGTAACCGATGCCGATCACTTTAATGCCCTGCTGGTGCAGTGGCTGGATGATACCGATGACGTGCAGCCACTGGCACGCGTCGCCGGGTAACCCTTTTTGTGGAGAACGCGATGAATCCGAATCATCTTGCGCCTGTGGTAGAGAAAACTGAGTTTCGTAACGCCATGTCGCGGCTGGGTGCCGCCGTCAATATCATCACCACCGAAGGTCCGGCCGGTCGTGCTGGCTTTACTGCCTCTGCGGTCTGCAGCGTTACCGATTCGCCACCTACCCTGCTGGTCTGCCTCAATCGTTCCGCCTCGGTCTGGCCGGTGTTCTGTGAAAACCGTCAGCTGTGCGTCAATACCCTGGCGGCAGGCCACGAAACCTTGTCCAACCTGTTCGGCGGCAAGACGCCGATGGCCGAACGCTTTATTGCTGCCGAATGGTCAACAGCGATTACCGGTTCGCCGGTGCTGAGCGGCGCAGTCGCCTCGTTTGACTGTCGTATCAGCCAGATTGTCAGCGTCGGCACCCACGACATTCTGTTCTGTGAGGTGCTGGCGCTGGTGCGTAACGACGATACCCACGGTCTGGCATGGTTTGACCGCGGTTATCATCCGCTTATGCGGCAGGAAGCCTGTTAATCCGCCAGCCTTCCGCAGGCCTGGCCCCGGCATTCATCACTTTCTGGAGTATACGATGGCACGTTCCTGGTTCCCGCAATGGCAAAAGAAGTCGGCACTGAGTGAAAATGGCATTATTGCCCCGGATGAAACGCTGCCGATGGGGCAAACGCTGATTCTTGGTTTGCAACATGCAGTCGCGATGTTTGGCGCAACGGTACTGATGCCGTTGCTGATGGGCCTGGACCCTAACCTGGCGATTCTGGTGTCGGGGATTGGCACCCTGCTGTTCTTTTTGATTACCGGCGGTCGGGTGCCCAGTTACCTTGGCTCCAGCGCCGCGTTTGTCGGGGTGGTGATCGCCGTGACCGGTTTCAGCGGTCAGGGACTGAACCCTAATCTCAGCGTTGCGCTGGGTGGCGTGATCGCCTGTGGCCTGGTTTATACCCTGATTGGGCTGGTGGTGATGAAAGCCGGTACTCGCTGGATTGAAAACCTGATGCCGCCAGTGGTGACGGGCGCGGTGGTGATGGCCATCGGGCTGAATCTGGCCCCGATTGCGGTGCATGGCGTATCCGGATCCTCGTTTGACAGCTGGGTGGCGGTAATGACGGTGCTCTGTATTGGCGTGGTGGCGGTATTTACGCACGGCATGATACAGCGCCTGCTGATCCTGATTGGGCTGATCGTGGCGTGGGCGCTCTATGCTCTGCTGACCAACGGGCTGGGACTGGGCAAACCGGTCGACTTTACGCTGCTGGCGCAGGCACCGTGGTTTGGTCTGCCGCACACCACCGCGCCAGCTTTTGATCTGCAGGCGATGGTGATGATCGTGCCGGTAGCGATCATTCTGGTGGCGGAGAATCTTGGTCACCTGAAAGCGGTGGCGGGCATGACCGGACGTAACCTTGACCCGTATATGGGGCGGGCATTTGTCGGCGACGGTCTGGCAACAATGCTCTCCGGCTCGATCGGCGGCAGCGGCGTGACCACCTATGCAGAAAATATCGGGGTGATGGCGGTGACTAAAGTCTACTCAACGCTGGCGTTTGTCGCCGCGGCGATCATTGCCATTCTGGCCGGTTTCTCGCCGAAGTTTGGCGCGCTAATCCACACGATTCCGGCGCCGGTAATTGGCGGAGCATCGATTGTGGTGTTTGGGCTGATTGCGGTGGCAGGGGCTCGCATCTGGGTTCAAAATCACGTTGATTTCAGCCAGAACAGCAACCTGATTATGGTCGCCACCACGCTGGTGCTGGGTGCCGGTGACTTTGCACTGAAGATAGGTTCATTTACCCTCGGCGGTATCGGCACCGCCACCTTCGGCGCCATTATCCTTAATGCGATTCTGCGCCGACGCGGCATGACCCTACCGGATAAGCCACTGGCGCGACAGGAGGGCTAACTATTCCTGCGATTCCTGCGGTGTGGTCGCTGGCTGCACCGCTTTCTTCCGTTTCAGCCGCAGCTCACTGACAATCACGCCGCAGACAATCAGCGCCCCGCCCAGCAACGCCAGGGCTGGCAAACGCTCACCCGCTATCCGCCCGACCACACCCGCCCAGACCGGTTCACCGGCATAAATCACCGTCGCCCGGGTCGGTGAAACGCTGCGCTGCGCCCAGTTCATCGTGACCTGAATTAAGGCGCTGGCTGCGCCAAGTCCCAGCGCGCTGAGCAGTAGCGGCGTCGAAAGCACCGGAACCGTTTCACCATTGGGGATCATCAACGCAAAAGCGCACAGTGATGCCACCGCCAGCTGTATCAGAGTAACCCGGCGGACATCAACCTGACCGGCATAGCGGCTGATTAAGATGATCTCGGCCGCGATCGCCAGGGTACTGAGCAGGGTCGCCAGTTCACCGGCGTTCAGGCTGATGCGGCCATCCTGCGGCCCGGCTACCAGCAACAGGCCGGTAAATGCCAGCACGATACCGATCCACGACATCAGCCCCGGCGGACGGCGTAAAAACAGCCATTGCAGCAGCGGTACCACCGGCACATAGAGCGCGGTGAGAAACGCTGACTGGCTGCTGGAGATGGTCTGCATTCCCCAGGTTTGTAAGCCGTAACCTCCGGCAATCGACAGGCCAATCAGAGTGCCGGCTTTAATTTCCAGCCAGCTGATAGCGGCCAGATAACGGCGGAAAAACAGTGCCAGCAGCAGCGCCGCCGTAGCAAAGCGCAGCCCGACGAAGAAAAAGGGACCGGAGTGTTGCATCGCACGGTGCACCACCAGAAAGGTGCCGCCCCAGACCATGGTGATAAACAGTAAAACCAGCTCCTGGCGCGTAAGGCGCAGGGATAAACCGCGGAGTGCGTCCGACATAATTCACCTGATGATGGATTCGGGCTTATTGTGCGGAGTGAACAGAGGAAAAGCAACGGCGTTGACCGCCGGTGTTTACCGGCGGAACTGAGGTTTATTCATCATCGGTTTTTTTACTGCTGCTGCGCCCCCCTTTTTCGCCAGCACGGGCAGCGCGTTGCGGATCGTTTTTGAAATTCCCGCCGCTGTTTTTACCGCCTTTCCGCCCCGCTTCTGCAGCACGTTCACGGTTTTCGGCGAAATTTCCTGAACCTCCACGATATGATGCCATGGTCTACTCCTGTCGCGTAACGCGATAAATGAGGAAAGAAAGCAACCTGTGGCTGACGGCAATAGCACCGCTTTCAGCCATGCTTAAAGAATAGCCAATTTCTGTTTTTGCTCCTGCGACAGTCACATTTAGCAACAGACTATTCACCCTCAGTTTGATTAAACAACGCACATTCTGTCGCCTTACAACCGATTGCCTGGCGGTTTATTACCCGACTGCCGAACGCCTGACCCGCGCTTCGCCCACGTGAAACGAAAGCTCTTCTATACTTTTCAGGACGTCAAACCGACCCGGAGAGATCAATGGCTAAGATTCTGGTGCTCTACTACTCAATGTATGGACATATCGAAACGATGGCGAACGCGGTTGCAGAAGGCGCTCGTCGGGTGCCTGGTGCGGAAGTGGATATCCTGCGGGTGCCAGAAACCATGGATGCCGAGCGCTTTGCGCAGGTGGGCGGTAAAACCAATCAGGCGGCTGCAGAAGCAACCCCTGAGGTGTTGACGCAGTATGACGCCATTATCGTCGGCACCCCGACCCGCTTCGGCAATATGTCAGGTCAGATGCGCACCTTCTGGGATCGCACCGGTGGACTGTGGGCATCGGGGGCGCTGCATGGCAAGGTCGGCAGCGTTTTCACCTCAACCGGCACCGGCGGCGGCCAGGAGCTGACGATTACCTCGGTCTGGACCACCCTGGCGCATCACGGCATGGTGATTGTCCCGATCGGCTACGGCACGCAGGAGTTGTTTGATATTTCCCGGACTCGCGGCGGTACGCCTTATGGTGCCTCTACCCTGGCGGGCGGGGATGGTTCACGTCAGCCCACGGAAGAGGAACTGAACATCGCCCGCTATCAGGGTGAGCACGTTGCCGGGCTGACCGTAAAACTGAAGGAATGATTTCATCGAAGGAGAACATTATGGCTACTGAACAAGCAAAAGCACATCACGTTGGCGAATGGGCCAGTCTGCGTCATACCTCGCCTGAAATCGCCGAGGCCATTTTCGAAGTGGCAAATTACGATGAGCGGCTTGCAGAAGAGATCTGGCGCCAGCAAGGCAGTGACGACGTGCTGATTCGCGCCTTTGAAAAAACCGATAAAGATGTCCTGACCTGGGATGACAAAACAGTAGAACGAAAAAACGTGTAATTCAGGGGCGGGAATTTCCCGCCTCGACTTTTTAACTGACCAAGGAGCACGCTATGTCTTCCTATCAAAGCATTAATCCCGCGAACAACCAGGTGCTGAAAAGCTGGCCCTCCCATGATGAGGCGGCCGTCAGCCATGCTCTGGAGGTCGCCGATCGCCTTTACCACTCAGACTGGAGCAAAGGCGATATTCAGCCGCGTCTGCAGGTGTTGCACAAACTGGCTGATCTGATTGATAGCCGTGCGGAAGAGCTGGCCACCATCGCCAGTAAAGAGATGGGCAAGCTGATTGGTCAAAGCCGCGGCGAAGTAAAAATTTGTTCGCAGATTGCGCGCTACTATGCTGAAAACGCCGAACGTATTCTGAAACCGCAGCCCTACCCTAGTGAACTGGGCGAAGCCTGGGTTGAGTATCATCCGATTGGTGTGCTGGTGGCGGTTGAGCCGTGGAACTTCCCTTATTACCAGTTGATGCGGGTGCTGGCACCTAACCTGGCGCTGGGTAATCCGGTGCTGGCGAAACATGCCAATATCGTCCCGCACTGTGCCGACGTGTTTGAAAAGCTGGTCCGCGAAGCCGGTGCGCCTGAAGGTGCCTGGACTAACCTGTTTATCTCGACCGATCAGGTTGCGGATTTGATTGCCGACGAGCGGGTTCAGGGCGTGGCGCTGACCGGTTCGGAACGGGCAGGCAGCGCAGTCGCAGAGCAGGCCGGTAAGCATCTGAAAAAGTCGACTCTCGAACTGGGCGGCAACGATGTTTTTGTCGTGCTGGATGATGCCGATCTCGATGAAGCGGTGCGTCAGGGCGTGCAGGCTCGCCTGAGCAACTGTGGTCAGGTTTGTACCGCTGCCAAGCGCTTTATCCTGCATGAAAAAATTGCCGATCGCTTTATCAGTCAGTTTAGCGCGGCGCTGAGTTCCGTCACGCTGGGCGATCCGCTGGATGAGAAAACCACGCTGGGCCCGCTTTCGTCCAGTGATGCGCGTGACCGTCTGGTGAAACAGGTGGACGAAGCCGTGGCGCATGGCGCGCAGCTGGTCACCGGCGGCAAAGCGGTCGCGGGCGTGGGCTGTTACTATCAGCCTACCCTGCTCACCGGTATTACGCCGGATAACCCGGCCTATTATCAGGAGTTCTTCGGCCCGGTTGCGCAGGTCTACGTGGTTGGTGACGATCAGGCTGCTATCGCGCTGGCCAACGATTCACACTACGGTTTAGGCGGCTCGGTCTGGACCCGCGATATCGCCCGTGGTCGCAAGCTGGCGTCAGCGATTGAAACCGGCATGGTGTTCATCAACTCGCAAAGTGATACCTCGGCAGAGCTGCCGTTTGGTGGGGTTAAACGTTCCGGCTATGGCCGTGAGCTGTCAGACCTCGGCATTAAAGAATTTGCCAATCAGAAGCTGGTGGTGGTCGCCGGCTAACCGGACGTCAGCCATAAAAAAACCCCGTTTCGACGGGGTTTTTTATTTTACCGCGGCAGGAAAACTTACTGCGCTGCCGTTGCCACTGATTTCGCGTCGTTGCTTTGCGCGGCGGTTGGGGCCTGGCTGGCTGTCGCGTTGTCGGCTTTAGCTTTTTCAGCCGCGGCTTTCTCAGCGTCTGCTTTCTCTGCTTTGGCATTCTCGGCCGCTGCTTTATCGGCTGCTGCTTTGTCTGCTTTGGCTTTTTCGGCTGCCGCTTTGTCAGCCGCTGCCTTATCTGCTTTGGCTTTTTCAGCGGCTGCTTTGTCCGCTTCAGCCTTCTCTGCTTTGGCTTTATCGGCGTCAGCTTTCTCTGCCTTCGCTTTTTCAGCGGCTGCTTTGTCCGCTTCAGCCTTCTCTGCTTTGGCTTTATCGGCGTCAGCTTTGTCGGCCTTCGCGTTGTCAGCCGGCTTATCGGTTGCGCTGTTAGCCGCTGCAGCAGCCGGTGCCGCATCGCTGTCAGGCTGAGCCGCTGCCGGTTTTGCTGCGGCCGCAGGTTGCATTGGGGTCCCCTGCAGCGCGCTATTTAACGCCTGCGAGAACTGATCCCAGCTGCAATAGCCATTCGCATCTGTCTGACAACCGGTCAGTTGCAGAGTAACGCGCTTCGGCGGATTTTTCAGGCTCAGTACATCGGCATCACGCAACTGATCGGCGGTCTGGTAAACGTACTCGACCTTCAGCAGATCTTTATCATTTTTGGCATCGTGCCAGCGCTCAAATACCACCTGACCGCCAATCGGCGTTTTTTCATAGGTATCAGGCAGCTCATACGGCTTCACCTGCAACGCACTCAGTAAGGAGGCGATGTTGGAGTCGTGGCCAACCATCAGGGTCACTTTTGGCGCATTGGCCTTGTCCTGATCGACTAACTGGCTACGGATGTAATCCACCAGCGGGGCCGCCACTTCCCGGGCAATCGTCGGGCTGGTGAACAGCGTATCCTGATAACCATTTTTAATCGCAGACAGCTCTTTCCACTGCTCAGGCGTTTTGATCTGGCCCCAGGCAACCTGATCCAGCGGGAAACCTTCATAATATTGCAGCGTAAAGGCATCTATCAGCGAGTTACCCACTTTTAACGGGCCACTGACGTTTGGTTCTTTGCCATTTTCCGCGCTGAAGCTGTTCTGGCCGCTGCTCAGATCACACTGCTTTTTGTTGTTACAGGCCGGAGAGGATTTGTAGTCAACGATCTTTTCCAGTCGCTGGAAAGCGGGCTTCAGCGCCAGCTTTCCATTAGCGGCAGCCATGTCAGCCAGCGCTTGCTTGTTGAACGCTTCGCTGCCATCGGTGATGACCGGATTGAAGATAGGATCCATGGTTCCCATCGCGTCCTGATGGGTGACGGCAACATCACAACCCGGGAAGGCACCATTCACAAAGAACTGGGCGGTGGCGACGGTACGCTGCAGGCTATTGGCGTAAACGAAGACGTTATTGCTATCAGGGCAGCTGCCATTCTGCACCAGACCCTGTTGCGCCAGCCACTGACGGGTGTAGTTACCCATGTAGATTTCCAGCACGCCGCCTTTGGTGGTCAGTTGTCCACCGGGCACATCCCATTGCGGCCAGCTTTTTTTAGTCGACTGCTCCAGCACGCTGCCATTATCCGCCAGCGGCGCACGCAAATTATGTCGACTTAACATCAGCACCTGTTGCAGTTGCATATCGCCATCAGCGGCGAAGGCTACCGTTCCGACAGGTAATGCTGCCAGCACTGATAATGCGCAAAGACTCAGTTTCTTGATCATTGTGCCTATTCCATTCATTCAGTAGAGAAACACTCTGGCTATCAACCGATTAGCTCGCCTCAGAGCGAAGTGCTAAACAGTGTAACCCAGCTCATCCAGGAAAATCGCCAGATGTTTACAAAAACAGTGAGTGGACTATAGCAGAGATGCGCCGGGCAGATGAACGCTGCCGCCCTCATCAGAAAGCTAAACGGGAGAATTTCGGAAATGCGGAAGACGGATCGCAGAAACAGAACAGGCCAGCACATTGTGCTGGCCTGTTCTGTAAAATGTGGCGGAGGAGGAGAGATTCGAACTCTCGGATGGTTTCCCATCGGCGGTTTTCAAGACCGCTGCCTTAAGCCGCTCGGCCACCCCTCCGTTTTGTAACATTACTGCATAAGCAAAATCATCATCAGACATTTTGCCGCTTTATCGCCTGAGCAGATAAAGTGGCGGAGGAGGAGAGATTCGAACTCTCGGATGGTTTCCCATCGGCGGTTTTCAAGACCGCTGCCTTAAGCCGCTCGGCCACCCCTCCGCAATGACGCGCACTATAAACATCCCGTTTAGCGATGTAAAGCATCGATCAATTCATTCGCCTGAAAAACAGTCAAATTGCTGTTATTCGATGTCAAAATCGCCACTCTGCTCAAAGAATTAGCGGAATAACGCGTAAAGAAGGGTAAAACGCCTTTTCCCTCATTATTGCACTGCGTATTCTCAGCGCATATTTAGTGTTCTGCTAAAAGGAGCGCAACATGGAAAGAATTGTTACTTCATCGCAGTCGTCACTGCTGACGACCCATAAGGTCCTGCGTAATACCTATTTTCTGCTCGGCCTGACGCTCGCCTTCTCGGCGGTAACCGCTACGGCCAGTACACTGCTGGCCCTGCCTGCACCGGGACTGATCCTGATGCTGGTCGGCTTCTACGGTCTGATGTTTCTGACGTACCGTCTGGCCAATAGCCCGATGGGTATTCTGGCCGCTTTCGCCTTTACCGGCTTTCTTGGCTATTGCCTTGGTCCTATCCTCAGCTCGTTCCTGACTGCCGGCATGGGTGATGTAATTGCGCTGGCGCTGGGCGGTACTGCGCTGGTGTTCTTCTGCTGTTCGGCATATGTGCTGACCACCCGCCGCGATATGTCGTTCCTCGGCGGAATGATGATGGCCGGCTTTGTCGTGCTGCTGGTGGCGGTTATCGCTAACCTGTTCCTACAACTGCCGGCGCTGCATCTGGCTATCAGCGCACTGTTTATTCTGTTCTCAGCCGGTGCGATTTTATGGGAAACCAGCAATATCATTCACGGCGGCGAAACGAACTATATCCGTGCAACGGTCAGCCTCTATGTCTCGCTGTATAACATCTTTATCAGCCTGCTGAGCATCCTCGGCTTCTCGCGCAGTAACTAACCGGTCACTGCCCGCGAAATCTGCTCAACCCCGCTTCGGCGGGGTTTTTGCTTTTTCCGGTGAGCGAATTTGGTAAAATACGCCGTAATTAATCAAGAGGACCGAACGTGAATTTCAACGGTAACGAAATCGCCGTCGATGCCGAAGGCTATCTGAAGCATCGTGACGACTGGAGTGAGGCACTGGCCAGCCAAATCGCCGACCAGGAAGGTATTGTGATGACCGAAGCACACTGGGAAGTGGTGAATTTTGTGCGGGCGTTTTACCTCGAATACAACACCTCGCCGGCGGTGCGGATGCTGGTTAAAGCAATGGCACAGAAATATGGCGAAGAGAAAGGCAACAGTCGCTATCTGTTTCGGCTGTTTCCTGAAGGGCCGGCCAAACAGGCGACCAAAATCGCTGGTCTGCCCAAACCGGCCAAATGCCTGTAACCCGGACTTTTAGTCAGCCGGTGGTAAAACCGCGCGGTGGCTGAGCGGGCTGATGTGGTTCCACCAGCACCTGGTCAACCCGGGCGCTGCGCGGCCCGCCCGCTTTTAGCCAGCTGATTAACGCATCAACCTGTTCAGACTCACCGCAGGCCAGCACTTCAACGCTGCCATCGTCCAGATTACGCGCATAGCCCTGCACGCCGAGCGTTTTTGCCTCGGCCTGAGTGCTGTAACGAAAACCGACGCCCTGTACGCGACCGTGAACCCACGCTTTGACACAGGCTACTGACATTTTTCACTCCTGCTGCTGTTCGTTGCAATTTCCCGTTATCCACCGGACAATGGCGCCTCATTTTTTCAGGTAAGCATAGCAAACTATGACAGTCAGATTGATTCTCGCGAAGGGACGTGAAAAGTCCCTGCTCCGTCGCCACCCCTGGGTCTTTTCGGGTGCGGTTGCCCGTATGGAAGGCAAAGCGCAACTGGGCGAAACCATTGATGTTTGTGACAGTAACGGTAAATGGCTGGCCCGTGCCGCCTGGTCACCTCAGTCGCAGATCCGTGCCCGCGTCTGGAGCTGGCAAGCTGATGAATCCATCGACATCGCCTTCTTTGTCCGCCGTTTTGAACAGGCGCAACAGTGGCGCGAATGGCTGGCTGCCCGAGATGGTCTGGATAGCTACCGGCTGGTTGCCGGTGAATCAGACGGTTTACCCGGCGTCACCATCGACCGCTTCGGCAACTTTTTAGTGATGCAGCTGTTATCTGCCGGGGCGGAATATCAGCGTCCGGCGATTATCTCGGCCTTGCAGCACTGCTTCCCGGGCTGCGCCATCTATGACCGCTCTGATGTTGCGGTGCGTAAAAAAGAGGGACTGGAACTGGCGCAGGGCACCGTCACCGGTGAGATCCCGCCGCCGCTGCTGCCGATTACCGAACATGGTATGAAGCTGCTGGTGGATATTCAGGGCGGCCATAAAACCGGCTATTACCTCGATCAGCGCGACAGCCGTCTGGCGACGCGCCGCTACGCCAAAGATGCCCGGGTGCTGAACTGCTTTTCCTATACCGGTGGATTTGCCGTCTCTGCCCTGATGGGCGGCTGTAAAGAAGTGATCAGCGTTGATACCTCACAGGATGCGCTGGATGTAGCGCGTCAGAACGTTGAACTCAACCAACTGGACGTGTCACGCGCCCGTTTCGAACGGGATGATGTTTTCAAACTGCTGCGTCGTTACCGTGACGCGGGCGAAAAGTTTGATCTGATCATCATGGATCCGCCGAAATTCGTTGAGAATAAAAGCCAGTTGATGGGCGCCTGTCGTGGCTATAAAGATATTAATATGCTGGCGATCCAGTTGCTCAACCCAGGCGGCATTTTGCTGACCTTCTCCTGCTCCGGCCTGATGGCGACCGATCTGTTCCAGAAGATCATTGCCGACGCGGCGCTGGATGCCGGACATGAGGTGCAGTTCATTGAGCAATTCCGTCAGGCGGCTGACCATCCAGTCATTGCCAGCTATCCGGAAGGTCTCTACCTGAAAGGTTTCGCCTGCCGGGTAATGTGACTTGAAAAAGTGGCTCCTGACCCCATATTGGATCAGGAGTACTTTTTTCGGAGGTCACTATGATTGCCAGTAAATTTGGTATTGGTCAGCAGGTTCGTCATCGTTTGTCCGGTGTGCTGGGCGTTATCGTCGATGTCGATCCGGAATACTCGTTAGATGAGCCTAAAATTGAAGACGTTGGCGCAGAAGAGAAGTTGCGCAGCGCGCCCTGGTATCATGTAGTGATGGAAGATGAGGAAGGCGATCAGGTGCATACCTACGTTGCTGAGATTCAGCTTGCCGGTGAAACCAGCGTTGAGCATCCGGAACAGCCGTCAATGGATGAACTGGCTGCGTCAGTCCGCCAGCAATTGCAGGCCCCCCATCTGCGACATTAATCTGTGGCGGCACGGTTTGCCGCCACGTCTGCTCTGTTAACGCGTGATTCCCAGATGCGGAATCTCAATCTTCGGGCAGCGATCCATAATCACCGTCATGCCCGCATCCTGTGCCAGCACCGCCGCCTGTTCATTAATCACCCCCAACTGAAGCCATAGCGTATCCGCGCCCGCCGCGATCGCTTCCTGCGCGACGCCCCATGCGGCTTCAGAATTGCGAAACACATCCACCATATCGATTTTCCCGGGCACCTCAGCCAGGGTGGCATAAGCCTGCTGTCCCAGCAGCGTTTTACCCGCCAGTTTCGGGCTGACCGGGATCACCTCGTAACCCTGATCGAGTAAATACTTCATCACCCCGTAACTCGGGCGCTCCGGGCGATCACTTGCGCCCACTAAAGCGATTCGCCGGCTGCGTGTCAGCACATCTCGAATTGTCTGATCGTTCATTGTTATCTCCTTTCTGGCCTGCGTTGAGTGTAGATTGGCCTGGTGGTTCACGGCTAAGCCGGCAGCGAAATTAATTGAACCGGCGCACGAATAAATATGTTCAAATGTAAATTAACTGCCATAATGTAAGAATTTGCTACACACCTTCCCTTGCGCCCACTGCTACTGGAGTTGAAATGAAGCTGTCGCTGGCTGTCACGGGGTTGTTAACACTCCTCGTCTCGGCGTCTTGTTCTGCCATCACCTTAAAGCTCGATCCGCAGATTGACCTGTTAGTGCTGGATGGCCGAAAAATTTCAGGCTCGCTCCTCAAAGGCGCTGACAGCTTAGAGCTGGATCGCGGTCAGCATCAGTTTCTGTTTCGGGTTGAAAAGCAGCGCAACGATCGGCCGGATATGGTTCAGCGCTACCAGTCGGTACCGATGATCGTTACGTTTACCGCCGCCGCCAAAACCATCACCATTAAGCTGCCGCCACTGGAGACGAAACGCGAGCGTTACCATTTCGATCGCAGCCTCAATTTCCAGCTGGTGGATGAGCACGGCAAAGAGATTGTCAGTATGCGTGACCATCTGCCGGCCAGCGCCACCGCGGATATGGAAAAGGCGATGCTCAACTATAATCGCACCGGTCAGGTAGCCTCCGTGCCGCAGTTTGCCCGGCAGGTAAAGAGTTCCGCCCCCTCCGCCCGGTTAACTGCCGATCTTGCCTGGACCACCCAGGCGGAATTGCCCTCGCTACACCGCTGGTTTCAGCGTTTCGATGAAGCAACCCGCCAGCAGTTTATGACGCTGGTCAAAATGTTGCGTACGAGTTGATAGAGAGGAAAGGCCAGGGGTAAACTCATGCCACCGATTCTTCCGCATGAGACTTATCAGGAAGCCTTTATGGAACAAACCGTTCGTACCCTTGGCATAAAAAAACATATCGCACTGGTCGCCCATGACCATTGCAAAGCCGCGTTACTCGACTGGGTTAAACAAAACCAGGCCGCTCTCGAACCGCATACCCTTTACGCCACCGGCACCACCGGCACGCTGATCAATCGGCATACCGGTTTAACCGTTAACGCCATGCTGAGTGGCCCGATGGGCGGCGATCAGCAGGTTGGCGCAATGATCTCCGAAGGCAAAATTGATGCGCTTATGTTTTTCTGGGACCCGCTGAATGCGGTGCCGCACGATCCGGATGTCAAAGCGCTGCTGCGCCTGGCGACCGTGTGGAACATTCCGGTCGCCACCAACCGCTCAACCGCCGACTTCATTATTCAGTCGCCGCTGTTTGCCGGCGCGGTCGATATTATGATCCCCGATTATCAGCGCTACATGGCAGAACGCCTGAAGTAATTCAGGCTTTGCGCAGCACCGGTACACCGAGTTCGCGGAACTGTTCGACAAATACTGACGGCTGCGCTTTATCGAACATCAGCCAGACCTGCTGACGCGCCCGCGTCAGCGCCACATAGGCCAGACGTCGCTCTTCTGCATCCGGGAACGCTTCCGGCTGCGGTAACAATCCCTGTTCGATGATCGATTCGCGCGCCGCCGCAGGAAAGCCTTCTTTCC
The DNA here is from genome assembly GCF_038594305.1 of Pantoea brenneri. Classification (NCBI taxonomy): domain Bacteria; kingdom Pseudomonadati; phylum Pseudomonadota; class Gammaproteobacteria; order Enterobacterales; family Erwiniaceae; genus Pantoea; species Pantoea brenneri. Next base: position 1,654,218 of record NZ_JBCGBG010000001.1, read on the forward strand.
CCTGCTGTAAGCCGAGCAGAATCACGTAATCTGCCTGCTGTCCTTTACTGGCGTGAATCGTCATAAAATCCAGCTTGAGCTTTGGCCAGCGGGTCTTCGCTTTCTCCAGCAGTTCAGGCCGCAGGTAGTGGTAACGCGCCAGCAGCAGGATCCGTTCCTCCGGTTTTGCGTAGCCGCTGAGCTTGTTCAGCAGCCCTTCAAGCTGATCCTGCGCCAGCAGCGAAATCGACTTCTTATTCCCCCTGGTCACGCTATTAAGCGGTTTGCGTAACTGCTGTGGGTTTTGCTGCACAAAGCGATTGGCGATCTCTCCAATGCGATCGTTGAAGCGATAGGTGGTGTCCAGCACACAGCGATCGCCTTCACCAAAATAGTGATGAAAGGCGGTGGTCAGCGACATTTCTGCCCCGCTGAAACGGTAGATCGCCTGCCAGTCATCTCCCACCGCAAACAGCGAGGTACGCTTATTCTGCTGGCGTAATGCGGTCAGCAGCGCTGCGCGTTGCGGGGAAATATCCTGGAATTCATCGACCAGAATATGTTTCCACGGGCTGATGAAACGGCCCTTTTCCAGTATTGCAATCGCCTGGTGAATCAGGCCGGAAAAATCGACTGCGCCCTCCTCTTTCAGCGCACTCTTCCAGGCTTTCAGCAGCGGAGCCATTAGCCGGATGCGTTTGCTGAACAGGTCGCGCGTTTCGTCCGGCACTTCAGCAATCATCGCCGCCTGGGCGCCGCCGTGCATCCGCATCAGGCTCAGCCAGCGCTCCAGTCGCGTTGCCAGCCGGTTAGCCAGCCGGTCATCCTGCCAGAACGCGCCGTCCGGCAACTCCCACTCCAGCTCATCACGCAGCCATTGCCGCCAGCCGTTGGCCTGCGCTTTCTTCTCACTGCACTGCTGACGCCAGTGCTGAATCAGTAAGGCGCGGCGAGCCTCGGTATCGCTCTCCAGTTTACTGATCGCCGGCTGCTTATTACTGCCTTCGCGAATAATGTGCAGCGCCAGCGAATGAAAGGTACGCGCCTGAATCTCGCTGGCACCCAGTCGGGACTGGATCCGATCGTTCATCTCCTCCGCAGCCTGTCGGCCAAAGGCCAGCAGCAGGATTTGATCGGCGCTGGCCAGCCTGCGCTGCATCAGCCAGCCTGCCCGCGCCACCAGCACCGAGGTCTTACCGCTACCGGCACCCGCCAGCACCAGCAACGAAGCCTCACCGTTCACCACGGCTTCACTCTGGGCGGTATTCAGCGGCGTCGTTTCTACGCTGGCAAAGAAATCGTGGTAACGCGTCAGCATGGAGGCGGTCCAGTCACGGTTACGCTGACGCAGTGCCGTCTCGCCCTGCTCCAGCCAGCGCTGGCAAAATTCCAGGTCATCACGACAGGTGGCAAACTCATTGAGGCGGGTCAGCGGCAAGGGTAAGGCATCGAACTGTTTCACGATCTGCGCTTTTAAATCCTGCAGCTCACTGCGATTGAGCCAGCGATCCTGGGTGCTAAACGCTTCAATCGCGCTACGCAGCGCTTGCAGAACCTCACTGCACACCTCGCTCATCTCCAGGCTCCACTGCTGCCAGGATTGCAGCAGATAGTGATGAAAACGCTGCGTTTCCTGCCATTCCGTCCCGTGCAGCCGGACCACTTTTTCGTCAGCCAGTAAAAATTCCAGTTCACCCCACACCAGCCCGCGCTTGCAGGTGATATCCAGCAGCTGGTTAAAAGGGATCAGGTACTCATGCTTATCGCCGCTGACTTCCACGCCAGCCGCCATCAGACGGACCCGATTATAAGGATGCTGGGCAAGCCGTTTGCCCATGGAGGTTGCTTTCAGTTCCACGCCGACACCAACGACAGAGAATAGGATTAGGGGGAGTTTACCTGTCAGACCCTTGGCGCTCCAGCCTTAAAACAGGCTAAACTTGGCGTCACATCTTGCGGAATGCAAAAGGAAAAAAATGTCATGCGCACCGTCTTAAACGTTCTTAATTTCGTTCTGGGTGGCTTTTTCACCACCCTGAGCTGGCTGTTTGCCACCTTAATCAGCATTGTGCTGATTTTTACCCTGCCGCTGACCCGCTCCTGCTGGGAAATTACCAAACTGTCGCTGTTGCCATTTGGCAATGAAGCGGTGCATGTCGACGTGCTGCGCCCGGAAAACCGGAGTCACATCATGAACACCGGCGGAACCTTCCTGAATATCTTCTGGCTGATCTTCTTTGGCTGGTGGCTCTGCCTGTCGCACATTTCGGTCGGCATTGTGCAGTGCATCAGCATCATCGGCATTCCGGTCGGTATCGCTAACTTCAAAATTGCCGCGATTGCGCTGTGGCCGGTAGGACGCCGCGTCGTATCGGTGGAAGAGGCGCGTGCCGCGCGCGAAGCCAATGCCCGTCGCTATTAGTATGATGTCGAAAAGCCTGCCCGGCTGGCGGCAGTATCTGTTTAACAGTACCTGGCGCTACCTGCTGCGCATTCTGTTTGCGCTGAGCGGGTGTGCCGCCATTCCCTGGTGGCTGCACCAGATTGAGTGGACCATCCCGCTGACGCTGGGCGTGGTGGCCGCGGCGCTGGCGGATCTTGACGATCGGCTAGCCGGGCGGCTAAAGAATCTGCTGATCACCCTGCTCTGCTTCTGTATCGCTTCGGTGTCGGTTGAACTGCTGTTTCCCTACCCGCTGGCGTTTATTGCCGGACTGGCGATCTCCACCTGGGGCTTCATTCTGCTGGGGGCGCTCGGTCAGCGCTACGCCACCATTGCCTTTGGTGCCTTGCTGATTGCGGTCTATACCATGCTCGGCATCGGGTTGTTCAGCCAGTGGTATATGCAGCCGATTCTGTTGCTGGTGGGCGCGCTCTGGTACAACCTGCTGACCCTGCTCGGTCACCTGATGTTTCCGGTTCGGCCGGTTCAGGAACAACTGGCGGGCAGTTTTTCCCAGCTGGCGCGTTATCTGGATGCCAAAGCCAATCTGTTCGATCCGGATGCTGGCGAACAGGATGATGCGACCTTTATTGATGCCGCGATGGTCAACAGCCAGCTCGTCGCCCAGCTCAATCTGACCAAGACCACTCTGCAGAGCCGGTTGCGTGGCGATCGCGGTTCACGTGGTACCCGGCGCAGTCTGCACTACTACTTTGTGGCGCAGGATATCCATGAACGTGCCAGCTCTTCTCATCTGCAATATCACCTGCTGCGTGGTGACTGGCGCTATAACGAGATCCTGTTCCGCTTCCAGCGTTTACTCAATATGCAGGCCCAGGCCTGTCGGCAGCTGGCGCACTCTATTTTAATGCGTGAACGCTGGGTGCACGACAGCCGGTTTGAGCGGGCATTTGAACGGCTGCAAAAAGCCATAGAACGCCTTGAGCAGCGTGAGCCAGAGGCCACCCATACCCGTGCGCTTTACTGGCTGCTGCGCAACCTGCAGGCGATTGACGCCCAGCTGGCCTCTATCGAATCGGAGCAGACGCTGGCAGGCGACGATCCGCAGCACAGCGACAATCTGCTGTCACGCGAAGGTTTGAGCGGCTGGAGCGATATCAGGCTGCGCTTCAGTCGCCACCTTACCCCCGCTTCGGCGCTGTTCCGCCACGCGGTGCGGATGTCGGTGGTGCTGTGTATCGGTTACGGCTTCATTCAGATCACCGGCCTGGAGCGAGGCTACTGGATACTGCTGACCAGTCTGTTTGTCTGCCAGCCCAACTATAATGCGACACAGCGGCGGCTGGCGCTGCGTATTGGCGGGACGCTGGCCGGGATCGCTATTGGTCTGCCGGTGCTCTGGCTGGTGCCCTCGGTCGAAGGGCAACTGATTCTAATCGTGATCAGCGGGGTGCTGTTTTTCGCCTTCCGACAGGTGCAGTATGCGCAGGCCACGCTGTTTATCACGCTGCTGGTGCTGCTCTGTTTTAACCTGCTCGGCGAAGGATTTGAGGTGGCTTTACCGCGGGTGGTCGATACGCTTTTGGGCTGCGGTCTGGCCTGGCTGGCCGTCGCCTTTATCTGGCCAGACTGGCGCTTCCGTCAGCTACCGGCGGTAGCAGAACGCACCTTACAGGCCAACTGCCGCTATCTGGATGCGATTATGGAGCAATACCATCAGGGCAAAGATAACCGCCTGGCTTATCGCATCGCCCGGCGGGATGCGCATAATGCCGATGCCGAACTGGCGTCGGTGGTCTCCAACATGAGCAGTGAAAGCCGTACCAGCCAGACAATGCGTGATTCCGCTTTTCAGTTGCTGTGCTCAAATCACTCTTTCCTGAGCTATATCTCTGCACTGGGTGCGCATCGCGATAAAATTAGCGAACCGGAACTGCTCAAACTGCTGGATGATACGGTCTGTTATGTTGAGGATGTGCTGCAAACGGATGTCGTCAGCGATCAACAGGCTGAGACGATGCGTCATCAACTGGCTCAGCGGATCAGCCAGCTGGCCGCCGATGCGGATACACGTGCGCCACTGGTATTGCAGCAACTCGGCTTGCTGGTGGCGCTGATGCCTGAAGTCGCTCGCCTGCGCCGCACGCTTAACGCCGATTAGTTTACGCCGCCTTTGGGATTCAGCGTCATCAGTACGGTGCGCTGAAACCAGGCATTGAGTTCCGCCCTGACCGCCTGTGGCAGGGCGGCATAGTGATGGCCCGATATCGCCCCCTCCAGCGCCAGCAGCGTCTGTAGCCCGACATGCTGGTTTACCGCTTTCAGCTTCAGCCAGCATTGCTTAGCGCCGATCTCATACAGATGCTGCACGTTCAGAATACCCGCCTCATGTAACATCATCTCCATACGCACACTGAGATTAGGCAGATCTTTTAAGCGCAGTGATAACTGCTTACGCTGCTGCTCTTCCCTTGCGGTCTCCAGTGACGCAGCGGTTAACGTCAGCAGATGCGCTGGCGCATGCCATAAAGCGTCATCAACCCGATAGTAGTTAAGGCTGACCAGTACGCCACGCTTACGAAAGATTAATGGCTCGAGTGGACGCTGTGCGATGTATTCACGCAGTGGCTCGCTGGCGCGCAGATAGAGTGCGTCATTATTTACCAAAGCAAAAACTACCCGTTCGACAGCCAGCGCATAGCCACCAAACTGGGTTCGCGACTCGATCGAGCCCAGCGGGGCCAGCTGCGCTCTGGAACGTTCAATGATCGGATTTAACTTTTTCATCACATCACCTCCGTGTTATAGAAATATCTGAAATTATGTTTGGTTTCAGATAATTAGAAGATAGGAAAAAGCCTTATCCGGTTCAATGAATTAATAGCGGTTCCGCTAACCTTGTGACGTTTTTGCGAGGCGTTATCAGAAATTTGGGTTGATCTTTATGCGTAACGCCAGTACTGTATATTCATACAGTCCACTGCTGAGTGATTAACTTATGCGAACACAACATCCGAACAATGCACGCTATGCTCATCATTACGCGTCCTCTTCCGTATCCGCTTCTCAGCATGGCTGGATTACTGAGTTACGCTATAGTGAGCAGCCCGGAATGATGCAGATGTTACTGTTGCCGCTGTTGCAGCAGCTGAGTCAGCAGTCGCGCTGGCAACTGTGGTTAACCCCTGCGCATAAGCTGAACCGTGCCTGGTTACAGCAGTCCGGCTTGCCGCTGGATAAGAGCATGCATATTGCCGATTCTGAGCGTATGAACGCAGTTGAGGCGATGATAAAAGCGCTGCGTACCGGAAATTACAGTGTCGTTCTGGCATGGATTCCGTACGAACTGGATGAAGATGAACGACGTCAACTGGAAAATGCAGCGGCCGAAGGCGATGCCCTGGGATTGATTTTGCGGTCGAGTGGAACACCCGAAGCGCCTCTCGGACCACAAAATGCGCTAAAAATTCAGTCGGATTTGTTTCATTAAGTAAAAGTCGGAACTTTCTCAAGCTATATTTCTTATCTGTCGTCGCTAAACCACTGATTCTGTTAGTTCGAGCGTTGACAATGGTTTAGCAGGTTTTTTGGCTATTGATCCGCGACGATAATACCAGGCTAATTGTTAGAATTTGTGTATAAATCTCTGTTTTTTTACAGAAGCGCCTCACATCATACTTGTAAGTTTCCAATCTCGTTGTAGACTTTATCTCGCCAGGGTGCTCAATAACCTCCGTTTTTTTGCGGTAGAGTCATAAGCGAGCGTTTTGACCCGGCGAAGGATTAAACCAAGAGCAACCTTTTTGCTCATTGCCTATTTGGATGATAACGAGGCGCAAAATGAAAAAGACAGCTATCGCAATTGCAGTGGCACTGGCTGGCTTCGCTACCGTAGCGCAGGCCGCTCCGAAAGATGACACCTGGTACACCGGTGCTAAACTGGGCTGGTCTCAGTACCACGACACTGGTTACTACGGTAACGGTTACCAAAACAATGACGGTCCAACTCACGAAAGCCAGCTGGGTGCAGGTGCATTCGTTGGTTACCAGGCAAATCCATACCTGGGCTTCGAGCTGGGCTATGACTGGCTGGGTCGCATGCCTAATAAAGGCAACGTGACTAACGGCGCGTTCAAAGCACAAGGCATTCAGCTGGCTGCTAAACTGAGCTACCCAATTTATGACGATCTGGACGTGTATACTCGTCTGGGCGGCATGGTATGGCGTGCAGACTCAACGCAGACTAATCCTGTTAATGGCCGCATCAGCGACCACGACACCGGTGTTTCTCCACTGGCAGCAGTTGGTGTTGAGTATGCGCTGACCAAAAACTGGGCTACCCGTCTGGATTACCAGTGGGTTAACAACATTGGTGATGCACAGACCGTTGGTACCCGTCCAGACAACGGCATGCTGAGCGTAGGCGTTTCATACCGCTTCGGTCAGGATGAAGCTGCTCCAGCACCAGCTCCGGCTCCAGCGCCAGCACCAGTTGTTGAAACCAAGCGTTTCACTCTGAAGTCTGACGTTCTGTTCACCTTCAACAAAGCTACCCTGAAGCCAGAAGGTCAGCAGGCTCTGGATCAGCTGTACAGCCAGCTGAGCTCAATGGATCCTAAAGATGGTTCCGTTGTCGTACTGGGCTTCACCGATCGCATCGGTTCAGAGCAGTACAACCAGAAACTGTCTGAGAAACGTGCTCAGTCAGTAGTAGATTACCTGGTATCTAAAGGTATCCCTTCTAACAAGATCTCTGCACGTGGCATGGGTGAATCTAACCCAGTTACCGGCAACACCTGTGACAGCGTGAAAGGCCGCAATGCCCTGATCGACTGCCTGGCGCCGGACCGTCGTGTAGAAATCGACGTTAAAGGCATCAAAGACGTTGTAACTCAGCCACAGGCTTAAGTTTACACGTAATAAAAAACCCCGCTAAGGCGGGGTTTTTTTATGCCAGTCTGTCGGCAAAGTTGCCAGACTATACGGGTGTAGTTACTCTTTTTCTGAGCCAGACTTACCGAGAATCGCCTGCAGATCTTCTCTGAGACTCGACATCTGATTGGCATACTTCTCTTTGCGTTCGGCATCTTCAATCAACTGCACTACCGTCTCAGACAAGGTACTGTTACGCCGTTGCGCCAGTCCTGCCAGCCGTTGCCAGACCAGATACTCAAGGTCAATCGACTTCTTCCGCGTATGCTGATGCTCAGCATTGAAGTGACGTTTGCGCCGCGCACGAATGGTCTGCTTAAGCCGATTATCCAGGTCGGCATGAATATGCTCAGCAATCCATTCGTTGACCGTAACCGGATTATTTTCCATCGCCAGCAGCTTATCGACTGCCGCCTGCGCCGCACTTAATTCAAGGTGACGCGTGATCAGTTCACCTTCCCGATGTTTTTTCACCAGGTATTTCCATTTCCATCCACTTTCAAGATTTTCGAGTTGCTGGTATTTCATCGGAATCTCATCGTGATCACGTAACGAGCTAAGAATAACAGCTTTTTTCCCGGATGCAGCAACGAAAAACATGCTGTCAACGTCACATCTTCAACAGGAAGTCTGCAGTGCTTAACAAGGGTGAATCCTGTATAATCTCGCTTTTCTTAAATCAGACAAATGCGATTATTTTGACCAGCACCCAACTTACGTGGCAAACCTTACAGCCGGATAGCGCACAATACCAATCCGTTTTCTCCCGAATTGCTGATGAAGAAACCGATGCTCTGGCAACGGTACAGCCCCGATTGCTGAATGCACTGGCGCATTTACACCACCAGACGCAGGGATTCCCGTTACTGCTGGTTCGCAGCCAGGAAAATCGCGACTACCTGGCGCAGATAGCCCAGGCGGCTCAACGGGTCATGGAGGAAACCACTACGCTGTATGGTGGTGATTACCATATCATGGCCGACAACGTCACGCTGCAGCCCCCTTCTGACCCGCAACGTCCTTTCACCAGTCAGGGCGGTATTCACTTCGCCGACTGGATTGAGACCGAACAGCTGTTTGGCTGCGTGCGTCAGCATAAAGATCGCATTCAGCTTGAGCCGGGCCTGATCCATCGCGCTAACGGCGGCACACTGGTGCTCTCGCTGCGCAGTTTTATGACCCAGCCGATCCTCTGGTTACGCCTGAAGAAATGCATCGAGCAGGGTTATGTCGACTGGACCTCTCAGGATGAACGCCGCCCGCTGCCGATCGCTATCCCGCCGCTGCCACTGCAGTTAAATCTGGTCCTGTGCGGCGATCGAGAAGCGCTGGCTGATTTTCAGGAACTCGATCCTGAAGCACATGAAATGGCGATCTACACCGAATTTGAAGAGAACATTCAGATTCTGGATGAAGATGACATGCTCGCCTGGTGCCGCTGGACTGCTGAGCTGGCGCAGCAAGCCGGGCTGCCGTTACCGGAAGTGGATTTCTGGCCGGAGTTGATTAAAGAAGGCGTACGGTTCAGCGGCGATCAGGAAACGTTGCCGCTCTGCCCGCGCTGGTTACAACGCCAGATGCGTGAGTCAGCGCTGATGGGCGAAAAGCTTAATGCGGAAGCGCTGCGTGATGCGCTGGAAGCGCGCCTGTGGCGTGAAAATTATCTCAACGAGCGGATGCGCGATGAGATCCTGCTGAAACAGATCCTGATTGAGACCGAAGGCGAAGTGGTCGGCCAGATTAACGGCCTGTCAGTGGTGGAGTATCCCGGTCATCCACGCGCCTGGGGCGATCCATCACGTATTACCTGCGTAGTGCATCCCGGCGACGGTGAATTTACCGATGTTGAACGCAAAGCAGAACTGGGCGGCAATATTCATGCGAAAGGCATGATGATTATGCAGGCCTATCTGATTGCCGAGCTGGAACTGGAACAGCAGTTGCCCTTCTCGGCGTCGCTGGTGTTTGAACAATCCTATTCTGAAGTCGACGGCGACAGCGCCTCGCTGGCAGAGCTGTGTGCGCTGATTAGCGCGCTGGCAAACCAGCCGGTCAATCAACAAATTGCGGTTACCGGCTCGGTCGATCAGTTTGGTAATGTGCAGCCGGTCGGCGGGCTGAACGAAAAAATCGAAGGCTTCTTCGATATTTGCCATCAGCGCGAACTGACCGGCCAGCAGGGTGTCATTATTCCTGCCTGCAACGTACGCCACCTGAGTCTGAATCAGGCGGTGGTCAGCGCGGTTGAGCAAGGTCGCTTCCATATCTGGGCGATTGAACGTGCTGATGAAGCACTGCCGCTACTGACCGGCAAAGTCTGGGATACTGAGGATGGTGAAGGCGACAGCCTGCTGCGCACCATTCAGGAACGTATTAGCCAACTGAACCAGTCGGACGTGCCGCACCGTCCATGGGGACTACGCTGGCTTAACTGGTTCAACCACCGTTAATCCGATTTGCTCAGCGTACAACTGTTCGCTAATATTCGTGATTCACTAAAAAAAGGCTTATTGTAAACATGGTAGATAAACGCGAATCCTATACCAAAGAAGATCTGATTCTGTCAGGTCGTGGTGAACTGTTTGGCGAAAATGGTCCGCCGCTTCCGTCAGGCAACATGTTGATGATGGACCGCGTGGTCAAGATGACCGAAGACGGCGGCAAATATGATAAAGGCTTTGTTGAAGCAGAGCTGGATATCAATCCTGACCTTTGGTTCTTCGGTTGCCACTTTATTGGCGACCCGGTAATGCCCGGTTGCTTAGGTCTGGATGCCATGTGGCAGCTGGTCGGTTTCTATCTGGGCTGGCTGGGTGGCGAAGGTAAAGGTCGTGCGCTGGGCGTAGGTGAAGTGAAATTTACCGGTCAGGTTCTGCCTGAAGCGAAGAAAGTCACTTACCGTATTCACTTCAAACGCGTTATCAACCGTAAACTGGTGATGGGCGTTGCCGATGGCGAAGTGCTGGTCGATGGCAACCTGATCTATACCGCCAGCGATTTGAAAGTGGGCCTGTTCAAAGATACGGCGGCTTTCTAAGCGTTTCCCCGCAGAAACGAAAACCTCCGCGCGCAGCGGAGGTTATATTCCCTTTTCAGTGACATCCGGCTAGGCAGCTACCGACCTGTCCTCCATGGCTTGTCGCCACCCTCCCAACCAGTGAGACTTAGCGTCAATCATCTGATACGGACACATCTCTTTTGAGCGTCCAGTAATGCCTGCCTGATAACCACGTGAATGGGCGCGTTCGAGGCGGTCTCGTTTCTGTCTCTTCATACTCCGTGTCCCTCATGTAAGGTCTGTGGAATCTGGTGGAAAGAAAAAGGTGGTGAATTAATGTTCAACCACCCTAATGTTCTACCCGCTACGCGCCCAAAGATCAATGCGCAATCTTCACGCCAGTGTCATAAATGTGACCTCTGTCTGACAAAAATGCGCTATTTTGTGATGCAGATGGCAACACTATCCCACTGATTAAGCTAATAAAAAAGCCCCTGCTTTTCGTCGCTAGTGCTTAACGAAAAATCAGGGGCTTAGCTTATTTATTCATACTCTTCTTAATTTAACGCAACCGTACTGTTGGCGATCTGCTGCGCAGTTTGCTGCCAGCCCACCGCCAGCGTTCTGACCAGCGCATCGTAGCCATCTTCGTTCTGCGGCAGCGCCAGATTGAACGCCTGCTTTGTCAGATGGCCCTGATGTTCCAGCGTCCACTCTCCACTGATCACCGCTTTGCCGTCGTAGCGCCCCTGGAAGCCAGTAATGGTCACGTTCAGCGTGTCGTGCTGCGCACCCATCGGCGTACCGGCAACCAGTCTGCCCGGCAGGGCTTTGCTGAGGTTGGTAATCAGCGTTTGCTGCAATTGCTGATCGAGCGGACTGGCCCAAAGATTATTGGCGGCGATAACATATTTTACGTCACTGGTCTGATAGACCAGCCCGTTACCCGCCAGATAATCAGGCACCGTAACCTGCTGCACCCACAGCATCGGTTGTGCTTCAGTCGTGCTGCTACTGCTGACCTTCATCGGTGCCGCCCCGGAGGGCAGCTGATACCAGGTATTATCGATGGTGCTGCTGCACGCGCTCAGCAGCAGCGCGGCAGAGAGTATCATTCCTTTCTTCACTGTTTCGCCCTCTTAGGCTGGGGATCCTGTCCCGGTTTCGCCTCAAACACCAGCGCGTTGCTCTTGGTATTCAGCGTCTTCAGCACCGGCTGCAGTTCACGCAGCACCTGGTCGAGTCGCTGCATATCTCCGACCAGCTTGCTGTACGCTGGCGAGCCTGGCTGCAGTCCTTTCATGCTGCGGTTCAGCTCACGCAAGGTCTGTTGCATATCTTCCGGCAGCGTTTTCATCGCCGGGCTGGCCGTCACTTTATTGATGTTATCGATGGTGCGTTGCAGGTCACGCATCGTTTTCTGGCTCTCTTTTAGCGTGCCGGTCGCCTGGTTAATCATACCGTTAAGCGGCAGTCCGTTGATCTTATCCAGCGCCGCCATCAGCTTCTGCTGAATCTGGCTCAGGCCACCGCTGACGGTTGGGATTACTTCATAACCCGACACTTTCTGCGGCCCTTTATACGCTGGTGCATTGTCGTAGAAGTCGAGATCAACGTATAACGCGCCTGACAGCAGGTTGCCGGTTTTCAGCGTGGCACGCAGGCCGCGTTTCTTACCATCCTGCAGATGCTGCTGCAGATCGAAGTTCTCGCCCAGTCGGCTGATAAAGCGATCCGGTTCGATGCGAATCAGCACCGGCACGCGGTAATCATTGTTCAGCGCCTGATCCAGACCCGCTTTCATCAGCGGTGCTTCAGATACCGTACCGAGGCGAATGCCGCGGAATTCAACCGGCGCACCGGCCTGCAGACCACGAATCGAATCGGTGAAGAACAGCAGATAATCGATATGGTTGGTATACAGTGAATCCTGAATGCTGCGTTGATCGTCAAACAGATGATAATCAGACTGATTCTGTGCGGCCTGGCCCAGATCCCAGCCATCCGGCACGTCAAAGCTGACGCCACCGCTGAACAGCGTGGTCAGTGAACCCATTTCTACCCGCATACCTGAGGCAGACATATCAACGGCGATGCCGCTGTCCTTCCAGAAGCGGACATTGGTGGTGACCAGCCGATCATACGGTGCCGCGATAAACAGCTGATAGGTCATCATGCGTTTATCGGTATCGAAGGTGCTGGTTTCTACCGTACCAACGCGATAGCCACGGAACAGCACCGGATCGCCAGGGTTAAGCTGGCCGGCTTTTTTACTGTCGAGGATAATGCGGATGCCTTTAGCATCCGGCGGCGCTAAAGGGGGTGCATCCAGCAGGTTAAACTGTTCTGGCGCTTCACTTTTGGTGCCTGGCTGTAATTCAATGTAGGCACCCGACAGCAGGGTTCCTAATCCGCTAATGCCTTCGCGACCAATCTGCGGTTTAACTACCCAGAAAACGCTGTCTTTGTGCAACAGTTTTCCCATACCGGCATTAAGGCGGGCCTTAATTTCAACGTGGTGGAGATCGTCGCTTAGCACCGCGCTCTCAACCACGCCAACATCAACGCTGCGGCTTTTAATGGTGGTTTTACCCGCTTCGATGCCCTCGGCATTTTCGGTAATCAGGGTGACTACCGGTCCCTGATGGCTGAAGTGATAGAACAGAATCCATCCGCCGATTAACAGCGTGACGATGGGGACAATCCAGACCGGCGACCAGCGCTTGATCTGCTCCACCTTTGCGTGGCCGTGGTTAATTTCCGTCAAGGCGCGGCTCCTTTACATTGTTTGCGTGTACACGATCCCAGGTTAATCGCGGGTCAAAGGTCATTGCAGCAATCATGGTCAGAATGACCACCAGCGCAAATAACACTGCCCCCCACGCGGGATACACACTCATTAATTGCCCCATGCGCACCAGCGCAGAGAGCACTGCAATCACAAATACGTCGATCATTGACCAGCGGCCTACAAATTCAACCACTTCATAAATCAGGTGCATCTTGTGGCTATCATGCCTTCCACGTCCGCCGGCATCCCAGCAGAGCCAGCCGATCGCCAGCATTTTCAACGTCGGCACCATAATACTGGCGATAAAAATCACCAGCGCCACCGGATAAGAACCGTCGCTCCACAGTAAGATAACGCCCGCCATAATATTGGAGGGATAAGCGCTGCCCAGCGTTTCTGTCACCATAATGGGCATCAGGTTAGCGGGAATATAGAGAATGACCGAGGTCAGCAGCAGCGCCAGCGTCCATTGCAGGCTGTGTTTACGGCGGACGGATGCCACCACTCCGCAGCGGGTACAATGCCGCTGGTCGGCGGGCAGAATGGCGGTGCAGCAGGGACAAGATCGCAAATCCTGCTGCAGGCCGGTGACGCCGACTTTGGGTGGATGCGGCAGAGCCGGTAGTGGCGCAATGCTCTGCCACAGCTGACGCCGATCGATGCACTGAAAGGCCCGCAGTTGCAGCAGGCAGAACAGACACCATGGCCAGAAGCTGGTTTCCAACCCGATATCGCCGTAGGCCATCAGCTTGACGAAACTGACCAGTACCCCCGCCATGAAGATTTCCGCCATGCCCCAGTTGCGTAACTGAAACAGAATGCGCGCCAGCCCCAGTTTCAGGCTGTTGGGCAGCGGCACCGGATTTACCAGCAGCAGAATGGTGATCATGCAGAACGCCGGGATCGCCTGAACAAACAGCAGGAACAGCGTCGCCAGACTGCTGTAGTCCTCCGACACCATTACCTGCGGTATCTCCGCCAGGCTGATCTGGCTGCTGAGCCCGGCCACTTTCATGGTGATAAACGGGAACAGGTTAGCCAGCAGCAGCATAAACAAGGCCGCCAGCGCATAACCGGTTGGCCGTCTGCGCGGCTCGTGCCAGTTCGCCGTCAGGGAAGTCTGGCAGCGCGGGCATGAGGCGCGGCTGCCAACAGGGATGTCCGGCAGCTTATTCATTAAATCGCATTGTGGACAGAGCATCCACGCGTCACTTTTATCTGCTGAACACATCCGTTATCCCTTGCTCTACGCGCCGTTTTTCATTGACTCAAGCTCTTCCCAGCGCGCAAAAGCCGTTTCCAGTTCCTGCTCAGCCTGCGCCAGACTGTCCAGCACCGGTTGAGTCTGGTCATGCGCCTGGCTGAAGAAGTCCGGATGACTCATTTTCGCCTGCAGTTCGCCAATTCGCGCTTCCAGCTGTTCCAGCTTTTGCGGCAGCTGTTCCAGCTCACGCGCCAGGTTATAGCTTAGTTTGTTAACGCTGCGTTTGGCAGCATCGCTTTTCTCTGACGCAGGTTTTGCCACAGCAGCAGTTGCTTTCGCCGGTGCGCCCGCTTTTTGCTGCTTATAGGCCGCACGCTGCTGTTGTGCATCGTGATAGCCGCCGACGAAGGTGCCGATCTCACCGTTGCCTTCGAAGATCCAGCATTCGGTGACGGTATTGTCGACAAACTGACGATCGTGGCTCACCAGCAGCACGGTGCCCTGATAGCCATCAATCAGCTCTTCCAGCAGCTCCAGCGTTTCAACGTCGAGGTCGTTGGTCGGTTCATCGAGAATCATCAGGTTGCTGGGACGCAGGAACAGACGCGCCAGCAGCAGGCGGTTACGTTCACCACCGGACAAGGCACGCACCGGCGTCATGGCGCGTTTTGGGTGGAACAGGAAGTCCTGCAGGTAGCCCAGCACGTGACGTGGCTTGCCGTTGACCAGCACTTCCTGCTTGCCTTCCGCAAGGTTATCCATCACGGTGCGGTCCGGATCGAGTTCGGCGCGATGCTGGTCGAAATAGGCCACTTCCAGCTTGGTGCCAGAGTGCACGCGGCCATGATCGGCTTGCAGCTGCTGCAGCATCAGGCGTAGCAAGGTGGTTTTGCCGCAGCCGTTCGGGCCGATCAGCGCAATTTTATCGCCACGCTGGACCTGGGAAGAGAAGTTCTTCACCAGCACTTTGCCGTCAACCGCATAGTCGACGTTTTCCAGCTCAAATACGATTTTGCCTGAGCGCGAGGCTTCGCCCACCTGCATATTGGCTTTGCCCATGACTTCGCGACGTTCTGAACGTTCACGACGCAGCGCTTTCAGTGCACGCACACGGCCTTCATTACGGGTACGACGCGCTTTAATACCCTGACGGATCCAGACTTCTTCCTGCGCCAGCTTGCGGTCGAATTCCGCGTTCTGCATCTCTTCAACGCGCAGCGCTTCCTCTTTCCCTTCCAGATACTGGTCATAATTGCCCGGCCAGGAGACCAGCTTACCGCGGTCGAGATCGACAATTCGCGTCGCCATATTGCGAATAAACGAACGGTCATGCGAGATAAACACGATGCTGCCGCTGAAGTTCTTCAGGAAATTTTCCAGCCAGTCGATGGTTTCGATATCGAGGTGGTTCGTCGGCTCATCCAGCATCAGTACGCGCGGATTGCTGACCAGCGCCCGGCCGAGCGCCGCTTTACGCAGCCAGCCACCCGACAGCGATGAAAGTTCGGTATCAGGCTGCAGACCAATCTGCTCCAGCACATCATTGATACGGCTTTCCAGCTGCCACAAATTCTGGTGGTCAAGAATGCTTTGCAGGCGTGCCATCTCATTGAGGTTTTTATCGCTGGGATCTTCCATCACCACATGGGAAATGGCGTGATAAGCCTTGAGATGTTCGGCCTGCTCTTCCACGCCTTCGGCGACGAAGTCATACACTGAACCGGTAATATTGCGCGGCGGGTCCTGCTGCAGACGCGCAACAACCAAATCGGTTTCATAGACGATGCGGCCATCATCCAGCGGCTGTTCACCGTTGATGATCTTCATCAGAGTCGATTTACCGGCACCGTTACGGCCCACCAGACAGACGCGTTCGTTCTCTTCGATGTGCAGTTCGGTATTGTCTAACAGCGGCGCATCGCTGAAGGAGAGATAAGCGCCGTGGATACTGATTAATGACATGTAAACTTATTCCTTACCGACGTGAGTGATCAGCCAGCAGTTGTGAATTTGACGGTTACGCGCGAAGTCCTGCGACTGCGTTTTTTGGGTAATGTCCTGCGCCTGCAGGCCCAACGCCTTTAGACCATCCATATCCATTTTGAAACCACGTTTGTTGTTGGAGAACATGATGGTGCCGCCGCGACGCAGCAGACGCTTCAGGTTGCGCATCAGCATCATGTGATCGCGCTGAACGTCGAAGCTCTCTTCCATACGTTTTGAGTTTGAGAAGGTCGGCGGATCGATAAAGATCAGATCAAAATTCTCATCGCTTTCGTTCAGCCAGCTCAGGCAATCCGCCTGCATCAGGCGATGCTGACGACCGGTCAGGCCGTTCAGACGTAAATTGCGCTCCGCCCACTCCAGATAGGTACGCGACATATCCACCGTGGTGGTTGAACGCGCCCCGCCAAGGCCGGCATGCACGCTGGCGGTGCCGGTATAGGCAAACAGGTTGAGGAAATCTTTCCCCTGACTCATCTGACCCAGCATTTTGCGCGCAATTCGGTGATCAAGAAACAGACCGGTGTCGAGATAATCAGTCAGGTTGACCCAGAAACGCGCATTAAACTCTTTGACCTCAAAATAGTCGCCCTTCTCGCTCAGCTTCTGATACTGCGCTTTGCCTTTCTGGCGTTCACGCGTTTTCAGGATCAGGCGGTCGGCGGGCAGTTCGAGCACGGTGAGCGTCGCACTGATCACATCGAACAGGCGCTGGCGCGCTTTGTTCGGATCGATGGTTTTCGGCGGCGCATATTCCTGAATGATCACCCAATCAGCGTAGCGATCGACCGCCACGTTGTAGTCAGGCAGATCGGCATCATAGATGCGGTAACACTCAATGCCTTCCTGCCGCGCCCACTTCTCCAGCTTCTTCAGATTTTTACGCAGGCGGTTGGCATAATCTTCCGCAATCTGGCCGGCGCTTTCACCGCTGTTGACCGACAACTGATAATTTTTCTGTACGCAATCCAGCGGACCGTTTTTCGCTTTGAACTGGCGATCGGCGCGCAGTTGCAGACAGCTCAGCAGTTCCGGCGAGGCGCTGAACAGTGACAGGTTCCAGCCGCCAAAGTGCAGCTTCATCAGGCGTCCGAGCTGGCTGTGCAGCGCAATCAGCGCCGGCTCGCTCTCCAGACGTTCACCGTAAGGCGGGTTGCTCAGCACCGTGCCGTGGATCAGCGGATCGACCGGATTGGTCAGCTTCAGCAGATCCTGCTGGGCGAAGGTAAAGAGTTCGAAGACGCCAGCGCGACGGGCATTGGCCTGCGCCCATTCCAGCACCCGACCATTGTTGTCATAGCCGAAGAAGCGTGCCTGAGTCGCCGCCGTGCCGTTACGGGCGCGGGTCTGCGCTTCGGTTTTCACTTCCTGCCACAGCGCGGCGTTAAACTGACTCCATGCGGTGAAGCCCCAGTGCTTACGCAACAGGCCCGGCGCGCGATCGCAGGCGATCAGTGCTGCTTCGATCAGCAATGTGCCCGATCCGCACATCGGATCGATCAGCGGCGTGGTTGGCTGCCAGCCTGAACGCAACACGATCGCCGCAGCCAGGTTCTCTTTCAGCGGTGCCTGTCCGGTCTGCTGGCGGTAGCCGCGCTGATGCAGCGCACTGCCGCTCAGATCCAGCGCAATACTGGCGCGATCGTCGTTCAGCCAGACGTTAATCCGGATATCCGCCTGTTCGCGATCCACATTCGGGCGCTCCAGATTCTGGCGGGTAAAGCTGTCGACAATGGCGTCTTTAACTTTCAGGGCGCCGAACTGGCTGTTGCGAATCGAATCATTGGTTCCACTGAAGTGCACCACAAAGGTTTTGTCGCTGCCGAACATCGTTGGCCAGTCAACACTTTGCACACCCAGATAAAGATCCAGATCGCTGTAGACGCCAAACTCTCCCAGCGGCAGCAGGATGCGTGAGGCTAAACGGCTCCACATCAGGCTTTGATACATTACGCGCTCGTCGGCCTGGTAGTGAACACCGCCCTGCACCACCTGCAAATCCTGCGCGCCCAGCGCGTCCAGCTCACTTTTTAACAGCTCTTCGAGCCCACGCGCCGTGCTGGCAAACAGAGAATTCATATCGTCACTTTTTAACTCTTGAGAAAATTGTTGCGCATTATAGCGAATCGGAGACCTATGTCATAAAGTTAGCTACTTTTGTCTTGCGCGCCTGGTTTCAAGGAGATCACCATGATTACGCTTTCCCGCCTGTTTATTCATCCTGTGAAGTCGATGCGGGGATTGCAACTGTCGCATGCGCAGGTCTCAGACAGCGGACTGGCGTTTGATCGCCTGTTCATGGTGACTGAACCTGATGGAACCTTTATTACCGCGCGACAATACCCGGAGATGGTCCGTTTCACGCCGGCGATTCTGCCGGATGGCCTGCTGCTGCTGGCGCCGGACGGCACTCACACAAGCGTTGGCTTCAGCGATTTCAACGGGCAGTATCATCCGACCGAAGTCTGGGGCAACCATTTCACCGCTCGTATTGCGCCAGATGCGATCAATCAGTGGCTCAGTCAGTTCTTTCCGCGCGAGGTGCAGCTGCGCTGGGTCGGCCCGCAACCCACCCGGCGGGTTAAAAATTTCGCCTCGGTGCCGCTCAGCTTTGCCGATGGCTTCCCGTTCCTGCTGGTCAACAGTGCCTCGTTAGCCGATCTGCAACAGCGCTGCCCGGCCAGTGTGCGTGTCGAACAGTTTCGGCCGAACCTGGTCATCAGCGGTGCCGCAGCCTGGGAAGAAGATGGCTGGGCGGAGATTCAGATTGGCGAGGTGTTATTCGAGGTCACCAAACCGTGCAGCCGCTGCGTGTTCACCACCGTCAGCCCGGAGACCGGAAATAAACATCCGGCCGGCCAGCCACTGTCGACATTGCAGGGCTTTCGCAGTGCGCAGGACGGCAGTGGCGACATCGATTTCGGTCTGAATTTAATTGCCCGTAATTCGGGCGTGGTTCGCGCCGGCGATACGGTTACCGTTATTAAACGACGTTCGCCGCGTGTTTACGGAGCAGGTGAGGTGGTTCAGACGCTGCAACCCCGGCAGCAGACGCCGTCGGCCGTCAATATTACCTTTCAGGGTCAGACCTTCACCGGTGATAATCAGCAGGTGCTGCTGGAACAGCTGGAGATGCAGGGATTCCGCATACCTTACTCCTGTCGGGCAGGATTATGTGGCAGTTGTAAGCTCAGGCTGGTCACGGGTGAGGTAAAGGCCCTGAAGCAAAGCGCCATTGGTCAGGATGGCACTCTGTTGAGTTGCAGCTGTATTCCGGCAGGCGATGTGGAACTGAACTGATTACACCGCGCGGGCGTAGCGCGGCATAATATCCTGACAGTAAGGTTGCAGGCGGTCGTTCATCACTTTGATGGCATCGCCAAGCACCATCGCTTTGCCCGCCAGCGTCAGTCCGGGCTGAGCCAGCAAACAGAGCGCAGCGTTATCCCCCTTCTCTACCACCAGCAGTCGTGCCTGCTCGCCATTTTCCGCCAGCGTAACCTGCACCATCTCACCGACATTCGGCCGCAGGGCCGGCGCATAAGAGGAGAAGTGCCAGCTTTTCGGCATCAGCGGTTTCAGGAATCGTGCCGCCACCAGCGCATTTAACACCAGCTCAGCACGGTGCTGGCTGCTTAACTTACACTGACGACAGGTCTCTTCGAAGGTGAAATAGAGCGCGGCATCATCGACACAAAAGCCGGTTTCATTAAACGCGTCCGGGGTGAGCATTTTGCGGGAAAAGCGGGAACGAAAAAGCATACCGTCAGCCAGGTCGAGCATCATTCGGTCGTGGCTGGCATCAAAATACCAACGCCAGTTATCATCAGGTTTGATTTTCATAGTGTGCCCTGTATTTACCGCTGCGCCAAAAATCACGCAAAATTCAGCGAAAAATGAAACATAAGGAAAAGCTGAAAATTCGTGCAACAGGCCAAAATATAAACGAGCCGGAAGGATAAATAAACCCCCCGGCTTACGATTGTGAGAAATGTCTTAGAGATACGTGACGATATCTTTAATTAATCCTGGCCCCTGATAAATAAAGCCGGAATAAATCTGCACCAGCGTGGCACCCGCTGCGATCTTTTCGCGCGCTGCGGTCAGAGAATCGATCCCGCCTACACCAATAATTGGCAGTTGCCCCTTCAGCTCCAGAGACAGGCGCCGAATCACCTCGGTGCTGCGCGACTGGACCGGACGCCCACTCAGCCCACCGGCTTCTTCAGCATATTTAAGGCCACTCACCAGTGAACGATCGAGGGTGGTATTGGTAGCAATGACGCCATCAATCTGGTGCCGGACTAAACTGTCAGCGACCTGAATTAACTCCTCTTCGGTGAGATCAGGCGCAATTTTTACCGCCACCGGAACATATTTTAAGTGACGTTGTTCCAGCTCTTTTTGTTTTTGTTTGATTGAAACCAGCAGATCGTCCAGCGCTTCGCCATATTGCAGTGAACGTAATCCCGGGGTGTTCGGCGAGGAGATATTGATCGCAATATAACCGGCATGGGCATAGACCTTTTCCATGCAGATCAGATAGTCCTCTTTGCCCTGCTCGACCGGCGTATCTTTATTTTTACCAATATTGATCCCCAGTACGCCTTTAAAACGCGCTTTTTTCACGTTTTCGACCAGGTGATCAACGCCGAGATTATTGAACCCCATGCGATTAATAATGCCGCCCGCTTCGACTAACCGAAACATCCGCGGTTTGTCATTGCCCGGCTGGGCACGTGGCGTCACAGTACCGACCTCAACGAAACCGAAGCCCATCGCGCCAAAGGCATCGATACATTCGGCATTTTTATCCAGACCTGCCGCCAGGCCAAGGGCGTTATTAAAGGTTAATCCCATGCAGGTTACCGGACGCGACGGCAGCTTCTGGCGGAATAACCCTTCCAGCGGTGTGCCGCTCATAAAACGCAGTTGCTGAAAGGTGAGTTCGTGCGCGCGCTCGGGGTCGAGTTTGAACAGCGCCGGTCGGACGATAGGATAAAACATGCACTCTCCTGAAGGACGGAAGCAATCGTGAAAGTCGGTGCACGGGAAAATGTGCGCCAGAATGGTAAAGTGCTCTGGCGCAAAAGTAAATCGAACGGCGAGGATGGGGAAAAGTATCTGAAGCTGAGTTGATCTTACCCCACGGAATCGTTTACGGGGTTGATTCGGGCGTGTGCAGGAAACAGGTATTCACGCAGAATACCGCGACGCAGCATGATGCCAAAAATGCCGATACAGACGAATGCTTCCGCCAGCACCATCGACCAGGCGGCACCTATCGCCCCATACTGCCACGCCAGCAGGCAGCAAAGCGGCACGTTAATTACCCCGGCCGCCATCATCACCAGCATACGCTGGCGCGCCAGGCCATGCGGGATCAGGATCTGCAAACCGGCCGGATAAGAGATATTACCGAACAGGAAGCAGAGCACGAACACCCGCAGCACATCCGCCGACGGCATAAACGCTTTACCCAGCAGTAGCGATACCACCTGATCGGCAAACAGCCAGGTAAATATCACAATCGACAGGCTGAGAGAAAAAGAGAGCAGCAAACTTTTGCGGGTTGCGGCAATCGCTGCGCGCTTATCGCGTCCAAACAGGTGGCTGACGCGTGGAAAGAAGGCGCTGCCGATCTGTTCCGGCACCGAGTTCGCTGCTTTACGCAGGCGGTCTGCCCCATTGTAGATACCGACCATATAGTGCGAGGTAAACGACGCGAGGATCACCACATTGACGCTGTTAAACAGATTGGCCCCGGCGATAGCGATAAACACATCCATGCTGTCAGTGATGCGCTGTTTGATTTCGCGTGGCTCAAAGCGATAACGGCCAATCACCTTCATCTCCAGTACAAACTTCAGGGTGATGGCCGCACTGATAATCGAAACGGCACCCGGGATCAGGGCAGCCAGCCAGGTATCCTCAGGCGTTTTGACCAGCAAAAAGGTCAGCGGGATAGCGCAGAAGTTACCAAAGGTGGCAATCACCGCCGTTTTGCCGAGCTTCTCAAAGCCCTGCATCAGCCAGCCAAACGAAAACAGCGAGCCGATCAGCGTGGTGCAGTTGGCAAGGATAATAAAGAACAGCGGATGCCAGGCCGGGTTAAACCAGGTGGCCGTCAACAAGGTGCCGCTGGTCAGCACCAGCAGCATCAGTTTGGCATTGAAGGTCGACCAGAACAGCTGACTGACCCGCGCTTTATCATCACGATGGTGAGCAATATCTTTGGTGGTAAAGACATTGAATCCCCAGTCGGAGATGGTGCTGCAATAGAGCACGCAGGCAATCGCCAGCGCCAGGGTCCCCATCTGCTCGACGCCGAGAATACGCGCCAGATAAGGCAAGGTCGCCAGCGGAAACAGAAACGAAGCGCCGCGGTAGGCCAGCAGTGAGAAGATATTAATAATCAGACTTTTATCAAGAACTTTTGCCATGTCGCAACAACCTTATACACATTGCATGTCTCACCTTCTCATTTCGCTAAGGCATAAACAATATCGCTAAACACTTTTCAGAATCAGGCTGCGCGGTTAATTTCTTTTTTGACCTTATAACTCTGCAACGCAATAAACAGATCCGGTTGATTAAACAGCAACCACTCTTTAAAGTTCTGCGCTTTCACCTCACGCCCCATAAAACGAATGGCATTACGCACATATTCCGGCACCGGCGTCTGATTATACAGTGATAAATAGATCATCAGGCGGAACGAATGGGTTAAATAGGCTTTCTCCAGCGTCGTGCGCCACTCTGTTTTAGCCTGGGAGCTATTCAGCGTATTGTAGGCATGCATAAAGGCGTCGTAGCGCTGAAAGAAAAACTCATCGCCTTTGGTACTGTTTGTCAGTGAGCCGCTGCGAATACGCTGCTTATAATAAACCTGACGGCTGACCCATGCCTGCTGACATTTCATAAACACCGACAGCGTGAAATTATGATCTTCATGTATCCGGCGAACGAAGCGTAATTTATGCTGCTCTATCACGCTTTTTCTCAGCACGTAGTTCCAGACCGCCGAGGTATAGCTGCCGTTACGCAGCAGGCGCATAAAGACTTCCTGCGGCGGCTGCACACCAAACTGGTCATGCTTAACTTTGGGTGAGGTGACGTCGATATGGCCATCTTCGTAGACGCAGGAATTAAAGCAGAACAGGTCGGTGCGGGGATGTTTCTCTACGACGCTGGCCAGTTCCGCCACCAGCCCATCGACGACCACATCATCCGGATCACAGAAGAACAGGAACTCGCCCTGAGCCAGCGCAATACCGGTGTCACGAGCATTGCCGAGCCCGCCGTTTTCAATGGTGATAACTTTTACCTGAGAAAGATGCGCATAATTCTGTTCAATCAGGGCCAGTGTTCCATCGGTTGATCCATCATTAACGATGATTATTTCATTGGGCGCTTTTACCTGGCGCAATAATGAATCAACGCACTCCACAATATATTTTTCAACGTTGTAAGTCGGAATAATCACCGATAACAGGATGTCAGACATAGGCAATTCTCTGCTGTTAGAAAATGACAATACGATTCACCTGCCTGATGCAGGTCCAGACCAGAGGCGAAACGTCGGAAAAGGAATAGTCGTTATTATGGCTGCTTACTTTGAGCCTGATTATCTTAAACCGGTTAAGCCGATAAAGACCAGTCGGGAAAAAAAGGCTGCAGTGGTCAGGTGACTCTCACTGTTAAATAAGTTGCATCTATAGTCCGGCACGACGATAAAACGGTTGAGGATTGATTTAATTTCCCGGCAAAAAGCAGCGGTAACCAGAATCCGGAAAATGTAAGCGAATACCTGAAAGCGTTAATATCTTCAACATTACATTCTGTTCGTTTCAGTGACGTTTCTGCAATTAATCTGAGCCCCACTCCCTGCCACGCCCTGGGAGGGGTTGATTTTATATCGCTTTTCCTGATTTCTGCCCCTGCCGCTACGTTTTTTGCGCGGCTCACCATAATAAGAATGTTTAAGCAATCAGCCAGCGGATGATTTACTGGCGACGGCTCGCTTATTTTGTGATCTCGCATCATCACCTTTAATGAGTGATCGGACGAACTGCCCGAATTTTAAGAATTATCGGAAGCCGCTTTATCACGGCTTATTGCTTAACCCGCCTATTTGCAGATTTCACTTTTAGATTGCCAGATAAATCATTTAAGCCCACTCCCCTGCTCTGACAGTATGAAGGCATAAGTTCTCAACATTAGATAATCAATAACTTTTAGTTATAAGGAGTGATGATGCGAGTTATTACGCTGGCAGGCAGCCCACGGTTTCCTTCACGCTCAACGTCGTTATTGACGCTGTGTCAGCACAAACTGGAAGCACGGGGTATCGAAGTCATTCCGTGGAACATTCATAACTTCCAGCCGGACGATCTGATCAATGCGCGTTTTGACGCCCCGGCGCTGCTGGCGTTACGCGAAGATCTGGCCGCCGCGGATGGTCTGATTGTGGCGACGCCAATCTATAAAGCCTCTTTTTCTGGTGCACTCAAAACCCTGCTTGATCTGCTGCCGGAACGCGCACTGGAGCACAAGGTGGTGTTGCCTTTAGCCAGCGGCGGCAGTGCCGGCCACATGCTGGCCCTCGACTACGCCCTTAAGCCGGTGCTTAACGCGCTGAAAGCACAGGAGATTCTGCACGGCGTGTATGCCGAAGATAACCAGATTCATCATTATGATCGTCAGCCAGAGTTACAGGACTCGCTGGCACAGCGCCTTGACGACGCGGTAGCTGCGTTCTGGCTGGCGCTGACCCGTCATCATCATCCCATTGCACAAGCGGTATAAAGGAGCAGTTCGATGAAACAGAGGTTCGCTAAGTGGCTGACGGCGGGATTATTACTGGCTGGCCTGCAGGCGCAGGCTGCTGAGCCCGATCCAGCGCAAATTCGTATCGGTTATCAAAAAGGGTCAGTCAGTATGGTGCTGGCAAAATCGCACCAGCTATTAGAGAAGCGTTTTCCGCACACCAAAATTCAGTGGATTGAATTTCCGGCCGGTCCACAGATGCTGGAAGCGCTGAATGTGAACAGTATCGATCTCGGCAGCACCGGCGATCTTCCGCCGCTGTTCGCCCAGGCGGCGGGCGCAGATTTACTCTATGTCGGCTCCGAACCGCCCAAGCCGCAGGCTGAAGTGATTCTGGTACCGAAAACCAGCACGCTGCAACAGGTAGCGGATCTGAAAGGCAAGAAAGTCGCCTTTCAGAAAGGCTCCAGCTCGCACAATTTATTGTTGCGAGCCCTGCAGCAGGCTGGTCTGAGCTTTAAAGATATCACCCCGGTTTATCTTACCCCCGCGGATGCACGCGCCGCGTTTCAGCAGGGAAATGTTGATGCCTGGGCGATCTGGGATCCCTATTACTCGTCGGTGCTGTTACAGGGCAATTCCCGGGTGCTGGTTGATGGCAGCAAACTCAATCTGACCGGCTCGTTCTATTTAGCCACCCGCAGTTATGCCGAGGCGCACGGTGCATTCATTCAGCAGGTGCTGGACACCTTTAGTGCAGCCGATGCGCTGACCGTCAGCCAGCGGCCACAGAGTATTACGCTGTTAGCGCAGGCGATAGGCTTACCCGAGCCGGTGATCGCCAGCTATCTCAGCCATCGTCCGCCCACCACCATTACGCCGGTTAGCGACAAAACGGCGGTTGCCCAGCAGCACACCGCTGACCTGTTCTATGCCAATCATCTGCTGCCAGTGAAAGTGTCGATTCGCGATCGCATCTGGCAACCGCATACCGTGACTCAATAAGGAGCAAAAAATGGTATCCATATTCTGGTTTCTGCCAACCCATGGCGACGGCCACTATCTTGGCACCGCAGAAGGCGCACGTCCGGTGGATCACGCCTATCTGCAACAGGTGGCGCAGGCAGCCGACCGTCTCGGCTTTGGCGGCGTACTGATCCCGACCGGCCGATCCTGTGAAGATGCCTGGCTGGTTGCCGCGTCATTGATCCCGGTGACACAGCGCCTGCGTTTTCTGGTGGCTTTACGGCCTGGCGTGATTTCGCCGACCCAGGCGGCGCGTCAGGCGGCAACGCTGGATCGCTTATCCAACGGTCGCGCGCTGTTTAATCTGGTGACCGGCGGCGATCCGGAAGAGCTGGCGGGCGACGGGGTGTTCCTCGATCACCGTGAGCGCTACGCCGAGTCAGCTGAATTTACCCGCGTATGGCGTCGGGTGCTGGAGGGCGAAACGGTCGATTATGAAGGCAAGCACGTTAAGGTGCGCGGTGCCCGCCTGATGTTTAAACCGGTACAGCAACCGCGTCCGCCGTTGTGGTTTGGTGGCTCGTCTGAACCGGCTCAGGATCTGGCAGCTGAACAGGTCGATGTCTATCTTACCTGGGGTGAACCACCGGCTCTGGTGAAAGAGAAAATCGACCAGGTCCGTGCGAAAGCCGCCGCGCAGGGACGTACGGTACGTTTCGGTATTCGTCTGCACGTGATCGTGCGTGAAACCACTGAAGAAGCCTGGCAGGCGGCCGACAAACTGATCGCCAACGTGGACGATGCCACCATCGCCAAAGCGCAGGCGGCGTTTCAGCGAGCAGATTCGGTCGGGCAGCGTCGGATGGCGGCGCTACACGGCGGACGGCGCGACAAGCTGGAAATCAGTCCGAACCTGTGGGCTGGCGTCGGCCTGGTGCGCAGCGGCGCAGGGACCGCGCTGGTCGGCGATGGCCCCACGGTCGCCGCGCGGATTAAAGAGTATGAAGCGCTGGGTATTGAAACCTTCATTTTGTCCGGCTATCCACACCTGGAAGAAGCTTATCGGGTTGGCGAGTTGCTGTTCCCGCATCTCGATCTGCAGGTTCCGCTGGTGCCACAGCCGCGCGTAGTGCAGGCACACGGAGAAGCGGTCGCCAACGATTTTACCCCTGAGAAAAAAGTCGCCCGCGGCTGAGGAGAACATCATGGCCAGAACAGGTAAACGTCTCGCCGATACGCTGGTGCCGTGGGTGCTGCCAGCTCTACTGGTGGTGGCGTGGCAGATCGCCTCGCAAACCGGCTGGTTATCGACCCGCATTTTGCCGGCGCCTGAAAAAATAGTGACCACGTTCTGGCAGCTGGCCGCCAGCGGTGAACTGTGGCAACACCTGGCGATCAGTAGCTGGCGGGCACTGATTGGTTTCAGCATCGGCGGATCGATTGGTCTGCTGCTGGGGCTGATCACCGGCACCTCCCGCACCGGCGAGCGGCTGCTGGATACCTCGGTTCAGATGTTACGTAACGTTCCCCATCTGGCGCTGATCCCGCTGGTCATTCTGTGGTTCGGTATTGATGAGTCGGCCAAAATCTTCCTGGTGGCGCTCGGCACGCTGTTTCCGATCTACCTGAATACCTACCACGGCATTCGTAACATCGATCGCGGACTGGTGGAGATGGCCCGCAGCTATGGCCTCACCGGCTGGAGCCTGTTTATTCAGGTGATCCTGCCCGGTGCGCTACCGAACATCATGGTAGGCGTTCGTTTCGCGCTCGGCCTGATGTGGCTGACGTTGATCGTGGCAGAAACCATTTCGGCAAATTCGGGCATCGGCTATCTGGCGATGAATGCGCGTGAATTTTTGCAGACCGATGTGGTGGTGGTCGCCATCATTCTGTATGCCCTGCTCGGTAAACTGGCTGATGTCGCCGCGTTGTTGCTGGAACGCGTCTGGCTGCGCTGGCATCCGGCTTATCAACTGAAGGAGGAGAACGCATGAGTCAGACCCTTTCCCCGGCGCGCCTCAATGCGGGCACCCCGGTTGGCGTTAACAACGTCAGCAAGCAGTATGGCAACCGTACCATTCTGAAGAAGATCGACCTGCATATTCCGTCAGGTCAGTTCGTGGCGGTGGTTGGCCGCAGCGGCTGCGGCAAAAGTACCCTGCTGCGCCTGCTGGCCGGGCTGGAGCAGACTTCCAGCGGCCAGCTACTGGCGGGCAATGCGCCGTTACAGTCGGCACGTGACGATACCCGCCTGATGTTTCAGGACGCGCGGCTGCTGCCGTGGAAAAAGGTGATTGATAATGTCGGCCTCGGGCTAAAAGGCAACGCCTGGCGCAGTGCGGCACAGGAGGCGCTGGCGGCGGTCGGGCTTGCCGATCGGGCCAGTGAGTGGCCGGCTACTCTCTCAGGCGGACAGAAACAGCGGGTAGCGCTGGCCAGAGCGCTGATTCATCGGCCGGGTTTGCTGCTGCTGGATGAGCCACTGGGTGCGCTGGATGCCCTGACCCGCATCGAAATGCAGGAACTGATTGAATCGCTGTGGCAGCAGCATCATTTCACGGTACTGCTGGTCACCCATGATGTGAGTGAAGCGGTGGCGATGGCCGATCGGGTGCTATTGATTGAAGAAGGCGAGATTGGTCTGGATCTGCTGGTTGATTTACCGCGTCCCAGAAGGCGCGGATCGCCGCGGCTGGCAGAATTAGAGGCGGAAGTGCTGGATCGGGTAATGCGACGCACCGCACCCTCGCAACCGGTCCGTGTCGCGCGACAGCGTTAAAAAAAACGGCGGAGCCCGACTGGCACTCCGCCGTTCTGCTATCAGGCGTTCAGCGCCCGGGTGATCTTCTCGTAGAGATCGCCCGACAACTTCTCCAGCCCTTTCAGCTGTTCCAGCGCCTCGCGCATCATCGCCTGACGATCGTCGTCATAGCGTTTCAGTCGAATCAATGGCTCGACCATCCGCGCCGCAACCTGCGGGTTACGGGTGTTCAGATCGATCAGCATCTCCACCAGGAATTTATAGCCGCTGCCATCTTTGGCATGGAACGCAGCCGGGTTAGCGGAGGCAAAGGCACCCACCAGCGAGCGTACCCGGTTAGGGTTGCTCATGCTGAAGGAGCGGTGGTTAAGTAACTGACGCACATTACGCAGCACATTGGCCGCCGGACTGGTGGCCTGCAGCACAAACCACTTGTCCATCACCAGACCATCCTGATGCCAGCGCTCATCGTAGGCCGCCAGCAGCACATCGCGGCACGGCAGCTGCGCCGCTACCGCTGCGGAGAGTGCCGCCAGCGAATCGGTCATGTTGGTCGCCTGGTGATACTGCGCCTGCACCAGCTTGTCCGCCAGTTGCGCATCGCCAAAGGCCAGATAGGTCAGGCAGATATTTTTCAGGCTGCGCTGACCAATCGCGTCATGCTCAACCCGGTATTCACTCTGCTGATTGGCGTTATAGATCGCAAAGAACTCGTCAGCCAGCTCGCGCGCCAGGGTGCGCTGCAGTGCGTCACGTACCAGCGCAATCGCCTGTGGATCGATGACATCGAACAGTTCGGCGATCTCATTTTCAGTCGGCAACGTCAGAATCAGCGCGGTCAGCGCCGGATCGCAGTCGGTATCGAGCAGTACTGCGCGGAACGCATCTGCCACATGCAGCGGCAGTGACAGATGCTGCCCTTGCTGATAGCGCGCCACGTTGAGACGGATATAGGTTGCCAGCAGGCTCTGTGCTGCATCCCAGCGTGAAAAATCGTTACGCGCATGACGCATCAGGAAGGTGAGCTGCGCATCGCTCCATTTGTAATCGAGCTTCACCGGCGCAGAGAATTCACGCAGCAGCGACGGCACCGGCTGGAAGTAGACATTATCGAAAATGAAGGACTGGAACTCCTCGGTGACGTTCAGCACGTGATGCACCGGGTGGCCGTTGTGCTGCAGCGGAATCACCTGCCCTTCGTTATCATATAGCTCGATATCGAGCGGGATATGCAGCGGCAGCTTCTCTTTCTGATCGGCGGTCGCTGGCGTGTGCTGCGTGACGTGCAGCGTGTATTGCTCCAGCTCCGGGTTGTAATCATCGCGTACCGTCAACACTGGCGTACCGGACTGGCTGTACCAGCGGCGGAACTGTGACAGATCCACGTTGGAGGCATCTTCCATTGCCTGCACGAAGTCATCGCAGGTGGCCGCACTGCCGTCGTGACGATCAAAATAGAGCTGCATTCCCTTCTGGAAATTAGCCTCGCCCAACAGGGTGTGCAGCATCCGGATCACTTCCGATCCTTTTTCATACACGGTAAGGGTGTAGAAGTTATTCATTTCAATCACCTGATCCGGGCGGATCGGGTGAGCCATCGGACTGGCATCTTCAGCAAACTGCGCGCCACGCACGATACGCACGTTGTCGATGCGATTAACGGCACGTGAACCGAGGTCAGAACTGAACTCCTGATCGCGGAATACCGTCAGCCCCTCTTTCAGGCTGAGCTGGAACCAGTCGCGACAGGTGACACGGTTGCCGGTCCAGTTATGAAAATATTCGTGGCCGATCACCGCTTCAATACCGAGATAATCTTTATCTGTGGCGGTTTCCGCTTTCGCCAGCACATATTTGGCGTTAAAAACGTTCAGGCCTTTGTTTTCCATCGCGCCCATGTTGAAGAAGTCGACCGCCACGATCATAAAGATGTCGAGGTCGTATTCGAGACCGAAACGCTCCTCATCCCACTTCATGCTGTTTTTCAGCGAGGTCATCGCCCAGTCGGCGCGGTCGAGATTGCCACGATCGACAAAAATCTCCAGCGCCACATCACGGCCGGAACGGGTGGTGAAACTGTCGCGCAGCACGTCGAAGTCTCCCGCCACCAGCGCAAACAGGTAGCAAGGTTTCGGGAACGGGTCCTGCCATTTGACCCAGCTACGGCCCTGCTCATCACGTCCACTGTCGACGCGGTTACCGTTTGACAGCAGGTAAGGATAGCGTTCGCCGTCGGCAAAAATGGTGGTGGTGAAACGCGCCAGCACATCCGGGCGATCCAGATACCAGGTAATATGACGGAAGCCTTCAGCCTCACATTGAGTGCATAGCGCCTCGCCTGATTTGTATAACCCTTCCAGCGCCGTGTTCTGATCCGGATGAATATCGTTGATGATTTTCAGCGTGAAACTTTCTGGCAGCTGGCTGAGCACCAGCGCACCGTTCTGCTGGCGATAATCCGTCCAGGGTTGTCCATCCACCTCAAGCGCGATCAGCGTTAAATCTTCGCCATCCAGACGCAAATCAGCCTGGCTGTCACCGAGACGTTTAACCTGACTGATAGCCGTTACGCGGGTGGTCGACGCATCCAGTTCAAAGGTTAAGTCAATGTCAGTAATGGTGTAATCCGGCGCACGGTAATCGTGGCGATATTTAATTTGGGGCTGTTGCGTCATATTCCGTCTCGCGTTGTTATAAGTTTACCTGGCAAAGTCTAAGCTTGTTACTACAAGCTTGCCACGCACAATGCACGTAATGCGTGAAATGGCTACAATTTGTTAACAATGGCACAGATTGGCCTCGACCCACTACAGTGAAATATGCTGTGATTGGCGTTAATGACTGAATTATACTTCCGCGTCTTTAAGACTGTGTACAACACCGGGCTCTGCGCCACCGAACAGGATGCTGAAACGCGCCATGACAGGACATGCTTCCCCGATACTGACCTCGCTGCTCGATACGGACGCTTATAAGCTCCACATGCAGCAAGCCGTCTTCCACCGCTATCATGATGTCACGGTGGCGGCGGAGTTTCGCTGCCGCGGCGACGAACTGCTGGGCCTCTACGCTGATGAGATTCGTGACGAGATTCGCGCAATGCAAACGCTGGCGCTGACCGATGACGAATATCACTGGTTATCCCGCCTGCCCTTCTTTCAGCAGGATTACCTCAACTGGCTGCGCGATTTTCGCTACAACCCCGATCAGGTTGAGGTACGTAATCACCATGGCAAACTTGAACTGCGTATTCAGGGACCGTGGCGCGAAGTGATTTTGTGGGAGGTGCCGCTGCTGGCGCTGATCAGTGAAGTGGTGCATCGTCACCGCACCCCTGAGGTCACCACTCAGCAGGCGGTCGATCATCTGCAGCAGAAACTTGCCGACTTTACTCACCAGGTGGCCGATCTGGATATGTCACGCTTCCACCTGATGGATTTCGGCACCCGCCGTCGCTACTCGCAGGATGTACAGCAGGCGATAGTGGCGACGCTGAAACAGGATTTCCCGTGGCTGATCGGCACCAGCAACTACGATCTGGCGCGGCGCCTGACGCTGACGCCGGTCGGTACGCAGGCGCACGAGTGGTTCCAGGCGTTCCAGCAGATCAGCCCGGTACTGGCCAACAGCCAGCGCGCCGCGCTGCAGGCGTGGCTGGATGAATATGATGATCAGCTCGGCATCGCCCTGACCGACTGTATCGCTATGGATGCCTTCCTGCGTGATTTTGGTCCGGTGTTTGCCCGACGCTATCAGGGGCTGCGCCACGACTCCGGCGATCCGGTCGAATGGGGCGAGAAAGCCCTCGCCCACTATCAGAAGCTGGGTATCGACCCGCAAAGCAAAACGCTGGTCTTTTCCGACAATCTCAACCTCGACAAAGCGCTGGCGCTCTATCGCCATTTCGGTCAGCGTACCCGGGTCATTTTCGGCATTGGTACCCGCCTGACGTGTGATATCCCGGGCGTCACGCCACTAAATATTGTGATTAAGCTGGTGCAGTGCAACGGCAAACCGGTGGCGAAACTGTCCGACAGTCCGGGCAAAACCATTTGCCAGGATAAAGCCTTTGTCCGGGCTTTGCGTAAAGCCTTTGATCTGCCGCTGGTGAAAAAAGCAAGTTAAGCCACTTCTTATCGGGGCGTTGATGCGCCCCGCTTCTGCTGTAATAAATCGTCCATTCCGCCGGATTTTGCTTGTTTCCTGAAGACTCACAAGTAACATAGCAAAACCCCCGGTTCGGGGACCTTTTTACTCACTTCTTCTATATAGAGAGATATTTATGAGCGTTGTGCCTGTAGCGGACGTACTGCACGGTCGCGTCGCGGTTGACAGTGAAGTCACCGTACGTGGTTGGGTGCGTACCCGAAGAGATTCAAAAGCCGGTCTTTCCTTCATCGCCGTATATGACGGCTCCTGCTTTAATCCCGTTCAGGCAGTCGTCAATAATTCTCTGAATAATTATCAGGATGAAGTATTGCGTCTGACCACCGGCTGTTCCGTGATTGTCACCGGCACCGTGGTGGCCTCGCCCGGCCAGGGCCAGGCTTTTGAGATTCAGGCAACCCGTCTTGAGGTTGTTGGCTGGGTGGAAGATCCTGACAGCTACCCGATGGCGGCGAAACGTCATAGCATTGAGTATCTGCGTGAAGTGGCTCACCTGCGTCCACGTACCAATCTGATCGGTGCCGTCGCCCGCGTTCGTCATACTCTGGCGCAGGCGCTGCATCGCTTTTTCCATGAAAATGGTTATTTCTGGGTCTCCACCCCGCTGATTACCGCCTCGGATACTGAAGGTGCCGGTGAGATGTTCCGCGTCTCAACGCTGGATCTTGAAAACCTGCCGCGCAACGATCAGGGCAAAGTCGATTTCAGCGAAGATTTCTTTGGCAAGGAAGCGTTCCTGACCGTTTCTGGTCAGCTGAACGGCGAAACCTATGCCAGCGCCCTGTCAAAGATTTATACCTTTGGCCCGACCTTCCGCGCAGAAAACTCTAACACCAGCCGCCATCTGGCGGAGTTCTGGATGCTGGAGCCGGAAATCGCCTTCGCGTCGCTGGATGATGCAGCTGCGCTGGCGGAGGCGATGCTGAAGTATGTGTTCAACGCGGTGCTGGAAGAGCGTGCTGATGATATGGCGTTCTTTGCTGAGCGCGTTGATAAAGAAGCGGTTGAGCGCCTGCAGCGTTTCATCACTACCGACTTCGCCCAGGTCGACTACACCGACGCGGTTGAGATTCTGATCAACTGCGGTCAGAGCTTTGAGAATCCGGTGTCATGGGGTATCGATCTCTCCTCTGAGCATGAACGTTATCTGGCCGAGAAGCATTTTAAAGCGCCGGTGGTGGTGAAAAACTACCCGAAAGACATTAAAGCGTTTTATATGCGTCTGAACGACGACGGTAAAACCGTGGCGGCGATGGACGTACTGGCACCGGGCATCGGTGAAATTATCGGTGGTTCGCAGCGTGAAGAGCGTCTGGATGTTCTTGATGCACGCCTGCAGGAAATGGGTCTGAATAAAGAAGATTACTGGTGGTATCGTGACCTGCGTCGCTACGGTACCGTGCCACATTCTGGCTTTGGATTAGGTTTCGAACGTTTAATCGCCTATGTCACCGGCGTACAAAATGTAAGGGACGTTATCCCCTTCCCACGTACTCCACGTAATGCGAGCTTCTAACTTCCTGCATTAATTATAAGAAATTCATATATATAAAGAGGTCGGCACTGCCGGCCTTTTTTTATTTTTGTAAATTTTGAGTTCTCTCACAAAGTTCCGTGTTTTTTACATTTTGTAATACATATTTTCCTTTTGAAACCAGATTACGAGTTTCGTAGCATTTTCGAGGTAGAATTAAGGCTGGGGGGATGGAAAGATGCGTGCAGACACAGGAAGACACCAAACTTCTTTCAAGGTTCCCGTAAAGGTTTCTTGACGGCAGTGGCAGGTGTACAAATAACTCCAACGAGGGTAATGAATAATGATGAAGCGCAATATTCTTGCAGTGGTTATCCCTGCTCTGTTAGCCGCAGGCGCAGCAAACGCAGCCGAAATTTATAATAAAGACGGCAACAAACTGGACCTGTACGGTAAAGCCGTTGGCCTGCACTACTTCTCTGATAACGATGCTGCCGATAACGATGGCAACAATGGCGACAAATCTTACGTTCGCTTCGGCTTCAAGGGTGAAACTCAGATTAACGACCAGCTGACCGGTTACGGCCAGTGGGAATACAACGTTCAGGCCAACAACTCTGAAGGTTCTGACGCACAGAATGGCAACAAAACCCGTCTGGGCTTTGCTGGTCTGAAATTCGGTGATGCTGGCTCAATCGACTACGGCCGTAACTACGGTGTGGTTTACGATGCAATCGGCTGGACCGATATGCTGCCAGAATTCGGTGGCGACTCAGGCTACTCAGATAACTTCATGAACGGTCGTAGCACCGGCCTGTTGACCTACCGCAACACCAACTTCTTTGGCCTGGTAGATGGCTGGGACTTTGCCGCTCAGTACCAGGGCAAAAACGAGCGTAGCGACCTGCGTCGTGCTAACGGCGACGGCTGGGGCTTATCAACCTCTTATACCTCACCAATTGGTCTGGGTATCGTGGGTGCCTATAGCAGCAGCGATCGTACTAACGACCAGGCTGCTGGCGCACGTACCACTATTACTCCTGCTGCTGGCGGCGATGGCGTCACCACTACCACAGGTCAGGGCGCGGGCAAACGTGCTGAGAACTGGGCAACCGCTATCAAGTATGATGCAAACAATGTTTACCTGGCTGCAATGTACGGTGAAACGCGTAACTCAACCCCAGTTACCGCTACCGGTACGCTGGCAAACGGAGACAAATTCTCTGTAGCGGGCTTTGCCAACAAAGCACAGAACATTGAACTGGTTGCACAGTATCAGTTCGACTTCGGTCTGCGTCCATCTATCGCCTACGTTCAGTCTAAAGGCAAAGATATCGAAGGCGTGGGCGATGCTGACCTGATCAAATACATTGATATCGGCGCAACCTACTACTTCAACAAAAACATGTCTACCTATGTGGACTATCAGATCAACCAGCTGGATGACGACAACCGTCTGGGTCTGAACACTGATGATACTGTAGCGGTTGGCCTGGTTTACCAGTTCTAATCTCGCTGTCAGAAGATGTTTAAAGACGGGGCCATCGGCCCCGTTTTTTTATGTCTGTTATCCGGTGATAACCTCTTTCTTCCGCTCCTTTCCTCATTGATGCTCCACTGACTGCGGTCAGAGCGGAAGCAGGCGCGCAAAATGTATCAATAAGTCTCGCAAACGGTTGGCTTTTGCCTGGCCTGACGCTAACCTGAGAACTCATTTTGCTAACGTTCCCGCTACTGGACCTGACTCATGTTTGAATCGATCTCTGCTGCACCCGCCGATCCCATTCTTGGGCTGGCCGATCTGTTTCGCGCTGACGACCGCCCTAACAAAATTAACCTGGGTATCGGCGTCTATAAAGACGAAACCGGCAAGACCCCGGTGCTGACCAGCGTTAAGAAAGCCGAACAGTACCTGCTGGAAAACGAAACCACCAAAAACTATCTCAGCATTGATGGTCTGGCTGATTTTGCACGCTGTACCCAGGCGCTGTTGTTTGGCAACCAGAGCACGCTGATTACCGCCGGTCGTGCGCGGACAGCACAAACCCCGGGCGGTACTGGTGCGCTGCGCGTTGCGGCGGATTTCCTTGCCACTCAGACCAGCGTGAAACGGGTATGGGTCAGCAATCCCAGCTGGCCGAACCACAAAAATGTGTTCAATGCTGCCGGTCTTGAGGTGTGTGAATACCAGTATTACGATGCGGAAAATCACACGCTCGATTTTGAAGGCCTGCTGGCGTCGCTGAAACAGGTACAGGCGGGCGACGTGGTGCTGTTCCACGGCTGCTGCCATAATCCAACCGGTATCGATCCAACGGCCGAACAGTGGCAGCAACTGGCGCAGCTGTCGCAGGCTGGCGGCTGGTTACCGTTGTTTGACTTTGCCTATCAGGGCTTCGCCCGTGGCCTTGAGGAAGATGCTGAAGGACTGCGTATTTTTGCCGCGTCGCATCAGGAACTGATTGTCGCCAGCTCTTATTCTAAGAACTTTGGTTTGTATAACGAGCGCGTCGGGGCCATTACGCTGGTGGCCGCTGATGCCAACGTGGCTGATACCGCCTTCAGTCAGGTGAAGTACACTATCCGCGCCAACTATTCCAATCCGCCAGCTCACGGTGCGGCCGTGGTTGCCACCATCCTCGGTAATGATGCACTGCGTACCATCTGGGAGCAGGAGCTGTCAGACATGCGCCAGCGTATTCAGCGTATGCGCCAGCTGTTCGTCAATACCCTGGCAGAGAAAGGTGCGCAACGTGACTTCAGCTTCATCATCCGGCAGAACGGGATGTTCTCATTTAGCGGCCTGACTAAAGATCAGGTAATTCGTCTGCGCGAAGAGTTTGCGGTCTATGCGGTTAATTCAGGACGGGTAAACGTTGCGGGCATGACGCCAGACAATATGTCGGCGCTGTGTGAGGCGATTGTCGCGGTGCTGTAATCGTGATGAAAAAATGGGCCAGCCGGCCCATTTTTTATTGCAGAAAAGGATTGCTGATCCGTTCACGCCCCAGCGTTGAAATCGGACCGTGTCCCGGCACGAAAGTCACATCATCGCCCAGCGGCAGTAATTTTGTCCGGATGGCATCAATTAGCTGCTGATGATCGCCCTGCGGGAAATCAGTGCGACCAACACCGCCGTTGAAAATCACATCACCTGAGATCAGTAAGCGTCCCTGACGATCAAAGAACACCACATGACCCGGCGAATGGCCCGGACAGTGCAATACTTCCAGCGAGACTAACCCTACCTGCACGCTGTCACCCTCTTCCAGCCAGCGATCCGGCGTGAAAGGCGCACACTCTTCCAGCCCGAACATTCGGCTCTGCGTCGGAAGCGCTTCCAGCCAGAAAGCATCGCGTTTCTGCGGTCCGACGATGGGCACCTGATAAAACGCCGCGAGTTCGACCGCTGCCCCGACATGATCGAGATGTCCATGGGTGAGCAGAATCTGCGCGGGTTTCAGTTTGTGTTGTTCCAGCGTTTGTTTGATACGTTCGGCATCACCGCCCGGATCGACCAGCGCCGACTCCCCGGTGGTATCGCACCAGATAACCGAGCAGTTCTGAGCAAAGGCTGTAACAGGAATAATATGGTAATTCATAACGCTCCATGACCGGCTCACGCAGCGTTGCCGGCGTCGTTACCAGTGCCTGATCGGCCCGGTATCAATGTGCACAAAGTTGCTGCGAGGATAATATCCTACACCACCCGCGCGCAGAGATAACACCGCTTTGCGTACATTGGCTAAGGTCACGCCTTCAATGTGAAAATCCATCGCCTGACCTTTGGTGTGGTAGCTGTGTTTTGCCACGCCAGGCCCGCTTTCACGCAACATATTATTAGTAGCCAGTGAGCGATAACCGGAAACCAATTGTACTGGCTTACGGGTTTCCAGCAGCGCCTGCAGACGGAAAATCTGGTCGAACAGATGGGGGTCGATGCTTTTCACTTTATTGGCGCGATAGTCACGGAAAAAATGATTTAAACGTGATAACTCATCCCTGTCGTAACTCTTACCATTAAAAAATTCAGTTTTAAGGGTTTCACCCGTGTGAAGGTTGTTAAGTGTTAATACCCGCGGGCGAGAAGTTGAAAGTGAAGCCCTTGCAGAAGCTGGCAATAATGCCAGTCCGGCGGCAGCACTTCCGCAAAGCAGTAGCTTGCGACGAAAAGAATCAATAGTAGACATTAACCGTATTACCTGAGAGTGAAGCCATAGAAATGTGCAAAAAGCGCACAGGCCGAACCATAACTTTCTCTCACAGAGGCGTCAACCCATCCCGGGTGGCTTTGTGCGGCGATCCCGGGCGGGATCGCCTTTTGATGAAGAATTTTGCTTACGGCGGCAGACGGCTAACGATTGAAAATCAATCACTAGAGCAGCAATTGCTCAGCCCGCTTTAACGCCTGGCTGCCTGAACGTGCCGTGTCATCATAATTGTAAATATCTGTTCGGAACTGTGGTTTGCCGTCGTCAGCGACCCAGGCGGTAAGATAATAGAGGTTGACCGGAATACGATGGCGAATCGGCACATAGCGGGTATCGCCCTCTTTCAGCGTGCTGGAGATACGGGAATCATTCCAGCCTGCATCCTGTAGCAACAGTCCGGCCAGTTCAGAGGCCTTGTTCACCCGCACACAGCCTGAGCTAAGCGCACGGATATCGCGCTGGAACAGGTTATGATTCGGCGTGTCATGCAGATAGATAGCATCCGAACTCGGCATGTTGAATTTGTAGCGTCCCAGCGCGTTCA
This sequence comes from Pantoea brenneri, assembly GCF_038594305.1. NCBI lineage: Bacteria > Pseudomonadati > Pseudomonadota > Gammaproteobacteria > Enterobacterales > Erwiniaceae > Pantoea > Pantoea brenneri. The sequence continues at coordinate 1,693,425 of NZ_JBCGBG010000001.1, forward strand.
TCTGACCTGGGGCCTGACGCAGGCGATACGGGAACGAGGAAGCGGACACCATGCTCCAGTCAATCATGCTGGGGTCAATCACCTCGGCATCCTCACTCCAGCCTGACAGCAGGGTATAGCCATGTTTGTAGAGGTAGCCAGGATCCTGTTTGACCTTCGGAATAATATCTTTGCGCACCAGCGTGGTCGGCACGTTCCACGGTGGATTCAGCACCACGTTGTTGAGTGCGCTGCGCATCAGCGGCGTTTTACGGTCGGGACGCCCGACAATCACCCGTGATGACAAAATCTTGTTGCCGTTGTTGTAATAAATCAGTGAGTAGTTGGCGATGTTCACCATGATGCCGTTGTGCATATCATCCGGCAGCAGGCGCAGTCGCTGGATATTCAGCGCCAGCAGTGAGGCGCGCATCTGCGGTGACACGTTAAGCCACTGACGCGTTCTGGCGCCGATAGCGCCGTCACCGTCCAGCCCCTGCCACTGCTGAAAACGCTTCACCGCTGCCACCAGCGTATTGTCGTAAACATTCGCGCTACTATTCGCATCCAGCGTCAGGCTCTGCACGTTACCCGGCGACTGCGGCGATGAAACAGGCAGATCGGTGACCGGCGTAGCCGACGGACTGACCACCACCGGCTGATCGCTGTGGCTGACCGGTACTGTTGAAACCGGAACCGCGTCCTCATCCGGTGCCGGCGCAGTGGTCTGAGCGGTCAGCATCCCGCTACGCTGCAGGATTTCACGTAACGCTGGCACATCATCACTCACCTGTCCCGGACGCAGGGTTTCGCTCCCCTTCAGCTGCGGCCATGGGCGTTTGTCGCTGAGCAATGTTTTGAGCGCAGCGTGCATCGGGCGATATTGCGGGTGCTGCGGTTCCAGTGAGGTAATAAATGCGCTGTCTGAACCAGCATTGACGGCGTTCTGCCACTGATTCACCACTGACACCGACGGCTGGGCCAGCTTATACGGCACGTTGCTGTAGAGCCAGGTTTCACCCTGGGTAGGCACGCTGGAGACAAACTGCAGATAGCCGAGCATCGCATCAGACAGCGTGACGTCACGGGCAAAGCCGGAAATCGCCGGATCGGTCAGACGTTCAACCCAGCGGGTAAACTGTGGCTGCACGCCAGAAAGCGCGGCTTCCGCCAGCTGCTGCTGAAATTTTTGCACCGCCTGGCGGTCCTGCCAGATCGGTTGCATATGACGTGACGCATACAGCGTGGCCAGTGAAGGCAGATAGAATGGCTGATCGGCGCTGGAGAAGGCCTGCCGGATACGTTGCTGACTGTCGGTGACTGACGTCGCCCCCTGCGTGATCCCCGGCATAGTGGCAATCACAGCGGCCTGTGGCAGTGTAAATGGAACCACGGTTAGCGCCAGCGCTAACAATGAAACAACACGATGATGTTTAAACGTATTTGCCAGCAACATCCCTGCCCCCTTATCTGTTCAACTGCGCAGCGTTCCCTGAAACTACTGCGACCGGGCTGCTTACTCATAATGTTGAGTATACAAACAAAAACGGCATTTGCCTCACGCGACAAATGCCGTTACCAGATTAACCAATGGTTCTGTTTTTGACTACGTTTCAGCCTGCGATTTTTCACCGGCTAAATCGGGCAGAGAATCGCTCTCATCCTGACGTCGGGTCGGTGAAGGATCGGCAGCGAAACCGCGCAGGCCAACCACATGCACATGCTCAGTGTTGTTAAACACCTTACGCACCAGCTTGTAAGTGGTGCCTTTCTCCGGACTGATATTTTCCGGCGCGGCGATCACCAGCTGCATTTCCAGTCGTTCACACAGCTCAAACAGCGTGGCGATGGAGCGCGCATCGAGACGCGCCGCTTCATCAAGGAACAGTAACCGGCAGGGGGAAATGTCTTTACCGCGCAGGCGGCGCGACTCCTCTTCCCAGCTCTGTACCACCATCACCAGAATCGACATCCCGGTACCGATCGCTTCACCGGTTGACAGTGCGCCACTTTCTGCACGCAGCCAGCCGTCTGATCCACGGTTAACTTCGACTTCCATCTCAAGATAATTGCGGTAGTCCAGCAGCTCCTCACCAATGGTCTGCGGCGTGCGCTGTCCCATATCGATGTGCGGATTGAGGCGCTGATAAAGCTTCGCCAGCGCCTCTGAGAAGGTCAGACGATTGCTGTTAAACAGATCCTGGTGCTGCTCATGCTCTTCCGACAGCGTATCCAGCAGCATCGCATGCGTCTCCCGCACGTTGACGTTGAGTCGCACGCTGCGCACCTGACCAAAGCTCACGGTTTGCAGGCCCTGGTTCAGCTGGCGGATACGGTTCTGCTCACGCTGAATGGTTTTGCGGATAATGTTAGCGGCACTGCGCGAACTGATAGCCAGCGTCTGCTCACGCGCGGTCAGCTCTTCCGTCAGGCGATTCAGCTCAATTTCCATCTGCTCAATCGCTTCGACCGGATCGTCGGTGCGAATAATATCCTGACGGATACGCTCGCGCAGATGCTGGTAAACCGCAATAAAGAACTGAATCTTCCGTTCCGGACGTTTCGGATCTTCCGACAGACGCAGCACGTCACGCAGATGTTCGTTGTCGGCTACCGCCAGACGCAGCGCACCCAATGCCTTATCCGACATAGAACGCAGCTCGTCGCCGCTCAGGTAAGCCAGTTCACGACGATGCAGGCGACGTTCGACACCATTCTCTTTCACCAGCCGCAGCACTGTACACCAGCCCGCCTTGGCGCTGACCACCTGTTCGCGAACCTGATGATAGTTACGTTCCAGCTGGCGCAGTCGCTTCTGCAGGTTTTCCATTTCCGCTTCACAGAAGGTCAGCTGTTTCTCCAGCTGATTACGCCGCGCACGGTTATGGCTCAGCGCCGTATAGAGTTCATCACGACGCACCCGCGCCCGTGCTTCGGCGTTGGCATCAGCGTGAACGCCGATATCCTGCATCTCCTGATGCAACTCTTTCAGCATGTCGCGTTTGGCGTCGTAGGCACTTTTCAGCGAGGCCAGCACCTGGGCGTATTGTGTCAGCTGCGCCTGATGCTCGCGCAGACGTTCACGGCTGCGACTCCGCTCCGCCTCCGCCTGCTCCAGCCGCTGACGCAGTTTGTCGCTGAGATCGTTGTTGCCGTTAAGCATGCTCGACGAATCGTCATAGCCAAAGTGCGCACGACGCTGCACCACTTCCGTCAGGGCAAAAGCCTGCTGGCGGGCGTTGCGCTGCTGTTGCTGCGCCTGCTGATAATCGGCCTGCAGCTGTTCATGCTGTTCCGGATCGCTCTGCAGTACGGCGATAATCGGTTCGAGTTTCGCCAGTTTCGCGCCATGCTGATGCAGGAAGCGTGCTGCATCCTGCGCTTCCTCAACCTGCTCGCGGATCTCTTCGCAGCGATCGGCCAGCGTCTCATCCAGCAGCAGATTGACGCGCGGCAGCAGCCGGTTGAGCTGCGCTACGCCCTCTTTCGCCAGTTCATATTGCTGACGCTGCTGCTGATTATTGCTCTCGTGCTGATTAAGCGCCCGCTCCAGCTCGCCGCGGCGCGCGCCCAACTGACGAATCTGGGCTTCCGGATCGGCATCAAACGCCACCGCGAGATGACTACCGATAAACCGGCTGAAGGACTGATGCAGACGCTGGGTTTTCTGTACGTCGAATGACAACGTGGCATAGCGCTCAGCCAGACGATCGCGTTCGCTGTGCAGCAGTTCAAGCTGATTCTCACGTGCGGCACGACCAAACAGCGGTATTTTCGGGAAACGCGAATAGCGCCACTGACGCTCCGCGACTTTTACCACCACCGCATTCTGCAGCTCATCGACGCTGAATACGCTGTCATCGAAAGATTGCGGATCGCCCTCGATCAGGTAGAGATCTTCCGGGCACTCTTCCAGTCCGTCGAGCTGCTCGCGCACCAGCGACAGATCGGGTACCACAATCGCGTGACGCGACGGACCGTACAACGCCGAGAAGTAAGGCGCGTCATCCAGCGTGACATCATCATAAATTTCGGACAGCAAGACGCCGCCGAAGCGTTCGGCCAGTTGGTTCAGGCGCGCATCTTCGGCACCGCCAGGCTGGCTGAGACGTTCAATCTGCTGCTCGATATCGCGTTTACGCGCCGCCACTTCGTCACGTTCAACGGTGGTTTCACGTTCCCGCTCCAGCAGCTGCTGCATATATTCGGTCACGTCCTGACTGCTGGTCAGCGCCTGCCCGGTCTGCTCACTAAGCTGCGTCAGGATTTCCTGCGCCGCCAGCCAGTGCGGTGCCCGGGCCGTTAGCGTGGCGATCCGTTCGCGCAGCTGTTCCAGCTCCTGGCGCATCATCATGCGCTGCTCACCCGCGTCCGCGACGCTGCTGTTCAGCTGCTCAATCTGTGCTTCAAGTTCGCGCTGCAAACCTTCCAGCGCATCGGCTTCATAGTGCTGTCCCTGGCGCTTACAGAACTCCGCCAGCAAGCGCTCAGCCTCATGCTGCTCGCGCAGACGCTGTTCCAGCTCGTTGAGCCGCAGACGCAGCGAAGAGAGCTGCTCAGCGTGATGCCGCTGATTGCTGGCGTCGCGCAGCAATGCCCGGCCGGTCTGCCACGCATCCTGACGGGTAACATCACCGGCAATGCTGGTCACCAGCGCCAGCGCCTGTTCAAACTGGCTGTGCGCCGCCTCGGCCACGCTCAGCTTTTGCTCGAGGTTCAGTAACCGCTCGGTCGCCTCCTCCTCTTTGGCCTGGAAGCTGGCCTGCCATTCTGCGGCGTTGTCGATGGTTAAATCAGGCAACTGACAGAGTGAGCGGGCGCGTTCCAGTGCCTGCAGCGCCTGCTGATACTGAATGGCGCGGGTTTGCTGAACGTCAAGCGCCTGCTGGAAGTCGGCCAGCTGGCTTTTCAGCTCATCCACTTCCAGTTCGGCCGCTTCGGCCCGCGCTTCATTCTCTTCCTGAATCTCGCGGGCTTCCGCCACCACTTCGCTCTGCTCTTCCAGCCGCAGCGTCAGGTCTTCGATATCGGCGTCGTAGCGCTCAATCTTTTCCTGCTGGCGCATCGCGGTCTGCACCAGATTCAGGTGATCGCTGGCCGCCTGATAATCCACTTCGAGGTCGTTTTCCGCCCCGCTGTGCTCGGCCAGTTCGCGCGCCATTTCGACGTGACGATACTGTTCAGAGGCGAGCTGGCTGCGGCTGCTGAACAGCTCATTACGCAGCTGTAATGCACTGTCGAGGTGCACCCGGCGCTCGTTGGCGTGACGCATATAGTCGGCTGAGACGTAGCTGGTTGCTTCCGAAATCAGATGCTTAAACAGGTCGCGGTCCGACTGAGTAACGCGAATCGCTTCCAGCGTCATGCGGTTCTCGCGCAGCGCCGCTTCCATGTCCTGGAAGGCTTTACGCACGCCGCTGTTTTCCGGCAGCAGGTAATCACGCAGTGAGCGGGTAATCGCGCTGGAGATACCGCCGTAAAGCGAGGCTTCAATCAGGCGGTAAAACTTACTGCGATCGCTGGCAGAACGCAGACGACGCGGCACCACACCCAGATCAAACAGCATGGCGTGATAATCGGTAATCGAGCTGTAGGCGCGGAACTGAACGCCTTCCTGCGCCTCAACGCGTTCTTTAACTTCGTTAAGCGGCAGTACGCGCGCCTGACGGCTGTTAAGGATCTCCGTCAGCATATCCGTCGGGTTGGTGTCGGTCGGCAGGCCATGAATACTGAACGGCTTGATGTCGACCTTTTTATCCCGACCCGCGATTTGCTGCAGACGGACGCCCACCACCACCCGCTGATGGCGGGAGTTCAACACGTCGAGCATCGAGTAGCAGACGCCGGCGCGCAGTTTACCGTGCAGGCCCTTATCGCGTGAACCGGAGGTCGCTCCCGCTTCGGTGGTGTTCCGGAAGTGCAACAGCGTCAAATCGGGGATCAGCGCGGTAACAAACGCGGCCATGGTGGTGGATTTCCCCGCACCGTTACCGCCTGACAGGGTGGTGACTAATTCATCGAGATCAAACGTGCGGGCAAAGAAGCCGTTCCAGTTGATCAGCGTAAGCGACCGAAATTTTCCGCGCTCAATCATGCCTGTTGTTCCTCTGCGTTCTCACTCGCATCGCTTTCCTGTTCCTCGCCTTCATCGGCGTCAACCGCAGCCGTGGCGTTCTCCAGCAGCATCGCCTCGCCATCACGGATCAGCCGCAGTTGCGCTTCGCGGGCATCATCACCGCTACGCACATCAGCGCCAAAGCGGAACACCGATTCGGTGATACGGAATTTGCTGCTGTCGTTACCGAAAAACCACACCATACCGAGGCGGCGCAGACGGCTCAGCGACGCGCGGACTTTTTCCTGCAGTTTGGTGCGATCGAGATCCGAGCCGGTTGAACGCTGGTTAACCAGCTTCAGCAACTTGCTCTCATCGGCCAGCGACAGCAGTTCGTCATACAGCTCCTGCTGGGTGAAGATGCCTTCATTCGCCAGCCGTTCCGGGCTGAGGTAGAGATAGCAGAGAATTTTTCCGACCATCATGTCTAACTCAGACAGCACCGAGCGCGGGATCAGCGTGGTTGAACGCGGACGAAGATAGAAAAAACCTTCCGGCGCACGAATCAATTCAACGTTGTAGCGGCTGTAAAACTCTTCGAGAAATGCCTGGTAATCCATCAGAAAAGCGTGATTGTCCAGCTCTTCAATACCGATATGTCGTCCGGCGCGCAACTGGCTGTCGAGCGCGGGAAAGATCGGATTTGCCAGTGCCTGTGCCAGCTTAACCGGCATCACTTGTTCAATATTTGTCGATGACATGTGCCTGCACCTTGGCTCCGTAATCATTGATGGCTTGCCATTCCACAGGCAAACCGGCTAAATCAGCTTCCGCTACGCCAAGGCGTACCGCCTGGTCGACCACAATCCGCGCCAGGTCAAAATGACGGGCGCGGGGGTACTGAGCCAGGTAGTCACGCATCACTGACGCGAGGTTGAGCGGTTTTTGTTGCGTTTTGTAGATCTGCAGCGCCTCTTCAATCATCGCTGCCAGCTGTTCGCGAATTTCGTTGAACTCTTCGTACTCCATCTCGGCCGGCAGTTCGCCCATCACTTCGTCATTACGCAGCGTCAGCTCTTCATCGCGCATGTCATACAGGCGATCGGCGTTGGCATAGGTCAGCGCCCACGGCGCATCGAAGTAGTTCTGCACCGAAACCCGCAGACGCTGGGCAAAGACGCGGTTTTTGTCCATGTCGATGGCGGTACGAATAAATTTGTGTACGTGGCGGTCGTAGCCGATCCACAGATCGATCGCCTGCTGGCCCCAACTGGTAATGCGGTCAAGTTTGCTTTGCAGGTCAAACACCAGCTTATCGACGAAGCCCAGATCCGGGCTGTTCAGCGTCGCATCCTGAATCCGCAGCAGGTTCTCCTGCAGCTTGTCGCCTGCCGCTTCCAGCGTATCCTGCAGTTCACGCAGCGTACCGGAGGTTTCCGACAGCAGCATTTCACAGCTGGAGATCGCCGCGCGCCAGTCTTTATTCAGCAGTTCAGCGATATCGTTTTTCACCGCCTGCTGCTGTTCATCCATCAGACGCTGGGTCATGTCGATGCTGTCAAATATCTCAGCCACCGAGTATTTCAGCGGCGCGAAGACATTGCGATGCCAGTGAAACTCATCCCCGTTTTCCTGCGCAGCATCGGCTGCCCGCTTAAGCTCATTGGCTACGATGGAGAGCTGCATCGACAGGCGTAAGGTCGAAAACTCACGCTGACGGATGTAGTAATCGGTAATGCCGATCGCCAGCGGGGTCAGACGATAGATGGCATTGCCTTCGGTCAGTTCGCTGGTAAAGCGGTTAAGCAGGCGCTGTCGCACCATGTCGTTGATGGCGTTGTTGGCGCGAACCAACACGGTTTCATGGGTTTGTTCGAAAGCCTTACTGACGTGACGGAAAGCATCAATCAGATCGCCTTCACTCATTTCGCCATCCATCCGCTCACCGTTGAGGGTGGCGATAGCCAGCAAAAAGGCCAGACGTTCTACTGGCAGCGCAAGAGAGAAGTCATTCTTGCGCGCCCAGGATACCAGTTCAGGTACCGTCTGGGAAAATTCACTCATAATTCGTCCTTCTGCCCGGGTTTGCGCGCAGTTACATGGATATAGCGCCCTAAGCTCAAAAAGGGTTCCTGACGGCAGTAACGCCGCTCCATCTCAATAATTTCTTCGTCGCTTTTAGGCTCGCCTTTCGGCGGCTTCATATAATCACTGAACACCCGGATCCCGGCGCGTTGCTCAATGACGAAACCGCACGCTTCCAGCCAGCGGTAGACCTGATCGGGATCGCGCGGATAGTCAGGCGACAGCGTACGCTTTTTACGTTTGGTCAGATTGGTCCGCAGATAACCGAAGTTGCCGAGCGTTAAGGTGCGAAGCGTCAGGCCGTGCAGGTTATAAAACATCAGCGACATCACGCCGCCCGGACGCAACAGATCAAACAACGCCTTCAGCACTTTTTCCGGTTCCGCGACCCATTCAAGCACAGCGTGAAACAATACCAGATCCACCGGCTTATCCAAATGTTCGCCCACCTGCTGTGCGCTAATTTGTTTGAATTGCATGTTGTGGCTCACACCCTGCGCTGCGGCATTTTCCTCGGCCCGGCGCAACATCTCACCGGAGAGATCACACAGCAAAACCTGGTGACCGCGCGCGGCCAGCCCGCTGGAGACCTGGCCAACCCCGCCGCCCGCATCGAGAACCGACAGCGGATGCGGTGACAGTCCGGGCAGAATGGTTTCCAGCTCATCCCACAGGATCGCCTGGCGCACTCGCCCTTTGGTGGTGCCGTATATATTTTGCGAAAATTTATCCGCGAGATCGTCAAAGTTACGATCCTGCATGGCATGCGCTCCGGTATGCTGCGGTGAGACTTGTGCTATTTTGTCACAGGCACCAGAAGAATGAACCTTTCATCCCCATCTTCCCTTCCGGCTGCTGTTTTTTCGGACAACAGGAGTCTTTTTAGATGTTTTTTACCCTGAAAAAAGTGATCGGCGGGCTGTTGTTACCCCTGCCGTTTCTGCTTTTGCTGATGGCGCTCGGTATTTTATTGCTTTGGTTCACCGACTGGCAGAAAAGCGGCAAAATTTTAATCTCCGCCAGCTGGCTGTTTTTGCTACTGCTGAGCCTGCAGCCGCTGGCTGACCGCCTGCTGTTGCCACTTGATAGCCGCTATCCGACCTGGAACGGCACACAGCCGGTCGATTACATCGTGGTACTCGGTGGCGGCTATACCTTTAATCCTGACTGGGCGCCCAGTTCGAACCTGCTCAATAACAGCCTGCCGCGCGTGGCGGAAGGAGTACGTCAGTGGCGTCGCTATCCACATGCCACGTTGATTTTTACCGGTGCCGCAGGCGGCACTAACCCGCGCAGCAGTGCCTCGGTGGCCGCGCAGGTGGCTGAAAGTCTGGGCGTACCAGCGGATCATATTCAGATTCTCGATCAGCCGCGGGATACTGCTGATGAAGCTCAGGCGGTAAAGAGCGAAGTGGGTCAACGCCCGTTCCTGCTGATCAGCTCAGCCAATCATCTGCCGCGGGCGATGCGCTTTTTCCATGCAGTGGGACTGAACCCGATTGCCGCGCCGGCCAACCAGTTAGCGATAACCTCGCCGCTCAATGGCTGGGAGCGCGCCATTCCATCATCAATCTGGCTGAGTCACAGCGAGCGAGCAGTTTATGAAACGCTGGGTACGGTACTGCAGCGGCTGAAGGGAGAGGAAACGCGGTCATCCGAGCCAGGGGAGTAGCTGTGCGCGCGCGTGGTCGAAACGTGGCCGGTCAAATTCGCCGGTCTGCACCAGCCGATCGATACAATCCCACAACTGATAGAGCCAGCGCCGCCAGACAAAGCCTTCAGCAACTGGCGCGCGTTGCAGATAGGCGTGCAGCAGTGCGGTCTCAGCGGGTGACTCATCCAGCTGAATCAGATCGTATTCACGCGGTGCCCAGAGAATCGTACCCGGCTGCGTCATCGCCAGCAGCTGATCGCTGCGGGGATTTTTCAGCATACTTTGCAGCCTGACGTTACCGTGAACCAGCACGCAGGGATCGTTAAAGTCGCGAAACAGATGCGCTAACCGCGCCCGGCTGCGGAACAAAATCTGACGATCGTCCAGCGTAAAGGCAGGCGGTCGCAGATAACTTAAGGTCGACCAGAGCACCTCTACCCGTTGCGCATACCAGGCGGGCCAGTGGTTTTCCTGGGTACTGTCTACCGTGCCCACCAGACCGTGGCTGTCGAGCCGGTGCCAGGCAAGTAGCCCTTCCACTACCTGTTCGCAAAACTGTTGCCAGCGTTGAGCATCACGCGCTGGCGCTTCGGCCGGCACGCCATTGAGCCGCGCCAGCAGCAGCATTTCATGCACCGGCGGTTGCTGGCTCATCACCAGACCAAATACGGCTGGCACCGCAATCAATCCGGCATGGCCCAGCAGCGCCAGTTTTTTTGCTTCCAGCGCAGCACGGCCCTGATGACGGAAATACTTCGCCATCACCGGCATCGGCTGACCTTCACTATCGTACAGCGCATAAAGTCGGGTGGGTGGATGTTCGCTGATTACTTCGAGACGACTGATGTTCTCACCGAGTACCAGCGCCAGTTCGGATTTAAGCTGTTCCATGCGGCATCCTCCTCAGATGAATTTCACACTATCCTGAAGGGACTACAGATAAGAAGTTTAGTGGCGGATCAATAAAATTGCGCAGTAACGGGGAGCGTCTCCCCGTTTGATCAGGCCTGCATGGCGGCGCGAACGCGCTGCAGATCTTCTGGCGTATCCACTCCGACGCTGGGGATGGTTTGCGCCACGGCAACATGAATCTTTTCGCCGTACCACAACACCCGCAACTGCTCGAGCAGCTCGATCTGTTCCAGCGGGCATGGCGCCCAGGCAACGTAGCGGCGAATAAAGCCGGCACGGTAGGCATAGATGCCAATATGACGCAGCAGAGTGTCACCAATCTGCTCGCGTGAGCGGGCATAACGTTCACGATCCCACGGGATTGTCGCCCGTGAAAAATAGAGCGCGTAGCCGTTAACGTCCATCACCACTTTCACCGCATTCGGATTAAAAGCTTCCTCTGCATCGGTGACTGGCACCGCCAGCGTCGCCATTCCTGCCGCAGAACCGGCCAGATTGGTCGCTACCTGCCGCACGATCTCCGCCGGAATCATCGGCTCGTCACCCTGCACATTGACGATGATCTCATCATCAGCGAACTGATATTTTTCGATCACTTCCGCCAGACGCTCGGTGCCGGACTGATGATCGGCACGCGTCATGCAGACTTCACCGCCTGCAGCTTCAACCGCCTGCGCCACCGCCGGATGATCGGTCGCGACGATCACCCGACTGGCGCCCGACTCACGGGCGCGCTCCATCACATGTACCACCATTGGCTTGCCGTGGATATCGACCAGCGGCTTACCCGGTAAGCGGGTTGACGCATAACGCGCAGGAATGATGGCGGTAAAACTCATGGATGAATCTCTTCAACAGAGAGCGTACGGGCTTCATTTTCCAGTAACACCGGAATGCCGTCACGCACCGGAAACGCCAGGCCGTCCGGTTTGCAGATCAGCTCCTGCTGCGCATTGTTATAGTAGAGTTTGCCATTGCACACCGGGCAGGCAACGATTTCGAGTAAACGATGATCCATATGTCCTCCATCAGGGACCGAATGCGTAAGGGGTAAAGCATACCATAGCCCAGCCCGGGCGGGAGGGCGTAAAACGTATCAGCACATCACGGGCTACCCGCTTCGCGATTCAGCGACCACTGGGCCGGCCAGTGCTGTCGCAGCGAGGCCGGTGCCTGCAGCAGCGAGACGGTTTCCGCCCCCTGCCATGCCGCAAAGCGCTCAATCGCCCGCCGGATATCCTGCACAAATCGCAACGTGACCCGCGTCTGCGGCTCAAGCCAGATATTTTTAATCTCCAGCTGCTTTGACTGACGCAACATACGGGCATCCAGCCGGCCTTTTATCTCACCACGATGCAGCATCGGCAGGACAAAATAACCAAATTTGCGCTTAGCCGCCGGCGTATAACACTCGATGCGGTAATCAAAGCTGAACAGTTCCAGCGCACGCTTGCGGTCCCAGACCACCGGGTCAAACGGTGATAAAAGCGCACTGTGTGTCGCCTGCAGCGGGTTCTCAAGCATCGGCAGCAAATCGCGATGCAGCCACATGTCGCCCAGCCCGTCGGCCGTCACCGCAATCAGATCGCCCGCTTCCTGCGCTTCTGCCAGAAAGGTGCTGAGCGGCACCCGTTTCAGGCGGTAATAGTCTGCCAGCCAGCTGCCGCGAAAAATGCCGAGACTGCGGGCGCTGTTAAGTAACATCAGACGGGTAGCCTCAGCTTCGCTGATGCTGTGCAGAGCATCCTGCCAGTCGGACATCACCCGGCTGCGCAGATCGTATACCCGTTGAAAATTGCGGCGTTCAGCGACCATCAGCTCACCGGCACTGAACAGATTTTCCAGATGCCGCTTGTGCGGTTTCCACGCCCACCATCCCGGCTTATGATTCGCGGCATGCGCAAAGTCCGCTGCGCGTACCGGGCCGTTTTCGCGGATTTGCTGCAGTAATTCAGCGATTTCCTGCTGGTGGTCAGCGACCCATTGCGCATTGTACTTCCAGCCCAGCCGTTCCGGCGACAGCATACGATGACGCAGCAATCTGTAGTCGGCTCGCGGAATAAAACAGGCCTCGTGTGCCCAGTATTCAAACACCTCGCCCTGCGCCAGCGCCTGTTCCAGCCACACCGGAGGATAGTCACCGAGGCGACTGAACAGCACCAGATAGGGGCTACGGGCCACAACATTAATGGTATCGATTTGCAGCAGCGACATACGGGAGATGCAGTCAATCAGATCCTGATAGCGGGCGCGCTGGCGCGGTGGACGCAGCAGGCCCTGCGCGGCGAGATGAAGGTGACGTGTTTGCTGTAATGAAAGTGAATGCAGAGGGTTCATTCTCTTCCTTATCCGGTCTGGTGACTAGTTGCGCGCCTGACCGCTGCGGCACAGCTGTTCGATATCGTCCAGCAATGGGGTGACTGCCGTGCCCTGCAGACGGGCATCAACCGGCAGATACCACCAGTTGGGCTGGGCAAATTGGCGGCATTTCACCGCATCTTTTTCGGTCATCAGCAACGGCTGTCCGTCTGATGTCAGACGCGCCAGCTCATCCTGACTGTATGCATGATGGTCGGCAAAGGCGACTTCTGCCACCGGGGTGATACCCAGCTGTTTCAGTGTGGTAAAGAAGCGCGGCGGATGCCCGATACCGGCCATGGCGATAACCGGATCAAGCTGATCAACCGGCCGGGTTTCGCCGCTCAGCAAATGCGTCGCCAGCCCTGGCTGAAGTTGCATGGCTATCTCACCGTGCTGCGCTTCGCCACCGTTAACCACAATCGCATCCACCTGACTCAGCCGACTGGCACGTTCCCGCATCGGCCCGGCCGGTAACCACCAGCCATTGCCAAAACGACGTACCCCATCCACCACCACAATTTCGCGGTCGCGCTGGAGCGCATAGTGCTGCAGGCCATCATCGGTGATGATCACATCTAACGGCCCCTGTTTCAGCAGCGCTTCAATCGCCAGACGCCGCTTTGGCGCTACGGCCACCGGCGCGCCGGTGCGCTGGGCGATCAGTACCGGCTCATCTCCAGCCTGTTCGGTGGAGGTCTGCCCGGTGACCAGCAGCGGATACTGCTCGGCTTTACCGCCGTAGCCACGCGACACCACGCCCGCACGCAGACCGCGCTGTTGCAATGCTTCGACCAGCCAGATGACTACCGGCGTTTTGCCATTGCCGCCAGCCGTCAGATTGCCCACCACCACCACCGGCAGCGGTGCGCGCCAGCTTTTACGCCAGCTGCGCTGATAACTGAATCGAATCAGAGTGGTGATCGCCCCATACAGCAGGCTCAGTGGCCATAACAGCAGCCATAAGGGTGAACGACCACTCCAGATACGCTCAATCATTGGCCGAATTGCATCTTGTGCAGCTGTGCATAGGCTCCGCGCTCTGCTAACAGCACCTGATGCGTTCCGCGCTCAACAATCTGACCATCTTCGATCACCACGATTTCATCCGCTTTTTCGATGGTAGAGAGTCGGTGGGCAATCACCAGTGAAGTACGGTTCTTCTGCAGTTCGTCCAGCGCTGACTGAATGGCCCGCTCGGATTCCGTATCCAGTGCCGATGTTGCTTCATCCAGGATCAAAATAGGACAATCACGTAACAGGGCACGCGCAATCGCAATACGCTGACGCTGGCCGCCTGACAGCAGCACACCGTTTTCGCCGATCACCGTATCCAGCCCTTGATCCATCTTATTGATGAAGTCCATGGCATGCGCCATGGTTGCGGCCTTTTCGATCTCCGCGCGGCTGTACTGCTCGCTGCGGGCATAGGCGATGTTATTGGCAATGGTGTCATTGAACAGATGAACATTCTGCGACACCAGCGCCACCTGATTACGCAGCGAACGTAAGGTGTACTCGCGCAGATCGTAACCGTCCAGCAGGATTTCTCCCTGCTGAATGTCGTAAAAGCGAGTCAGCAAGCTGGCCATGGTCGACTTACCGGAACCGGAGCGACCCACCAGAGCAACCGTTTTGCCTGCCGGCAGAGAGAGATTGATATTACGCAGTGCCGGCACATCACGACCCGGATAGGTAAAGGTGACGTTGCGGAACTCAATATCGCCTTTCGCACGGGTGATTTCACGGCTGCCGTTATCCACTTCCTGCTTGCTGTCCAGAATAGAGAACAGCGTCTGACAGGCGGCCATACCGCGCTGGAATTGAGCATTGACGTTAGTCAGTGATTTCAATGGACGCATCAGCGCGATCATCGATGAGAACACCACGGTGATAGTACCGGCCGTCAGGGTATCCATTACGCTGGGGAAGCTGGCGGCGTAAAGCACGAAAGCCAGTGCCAGAGATGCGATCAACTGAATCACCGGATCGGAAATTGATGAGGCTGAAACCAGCTTCATTCCCTGCTGACGCATGCGATTACTGACCCGGGCAAAGCGCTCAGATTCAATCTCCTGACCGCCGAAAATCAGCACTTCTTTATGGCCCTTCAGCATCTGCTCAGCGCTGGTAGTCACCTGCCCCATGGTATTTTGCATGGTTTTACTGATATTACGGAAACGCTTAGAGACGGTGCGGATAGCAAAAGAAACGATCGGTGCCAGAACAATCAGAATCAACGACAGCTGCCAGCTGTAGTAGAACATCATGATGAACAGGCCAATAATCGACGCACCTTCACGCACTACCGTCACCAGCGCACCAGAAGAGGAAGAGGCTACCTGTTCGGAATCGTAGGTGATGCGTGACAGCAGGGTACCGGTTGACTGCTGGTCAAAGAATGATACCGGCATGCCCATCATATGGCTGAATAGCCGACGGCGGATATTCATGACCACGTTGCCAGAAACCCAGGAGATGCAGTAACTGGAGATATAACTGGTCACGCCGCGGATCAGCATCAGGCCAATAACCACCAACGGCATCCACAGCATCACCGATTTATCGGCTTTACCAAATCCATCATCCAGTAATGGTTTCAACAGGGAGAGCATTAAGGCGTCGCCCGCAGCGTTAATAATCAGGGCAATGGAGGCCACAATTAATCCCGCCTTGTTAGGCGCGATCATCGGCCAGAGTCGGCGGAATGTCTGCCACGTAGAGAGATCTTTATCTAGATGCATTATTTATTCACGCTGTTGGAAATAGCCGGCCATTCTACCTGGATTCGCGTTTGACGCCAAACCACTGATGATACCAACGGGGCATTAATTGATCGCGCAGACCAGAAACCGCAATTTTACCCTGTTGAATAGTGATGCTTATCTGACCCGATTGCCCGGTATCGAACCAGTTAAAGCTGGCCCGCTGATAATTCTCCAGTACGCTTTTGGCGGGCATCCGCCATGCATTGTAGCGTGCCAGCGAGGCTATAGCGGTCTTTCCCGCCGTACTGCGCAACAGCAGCCGGGTTGAGGAGGTGCGGCTGCCATGGTGCGGCACCTGCAGAATATCGACCCTGAGACGTTGTTTCTCCAGCGCAACCAGTTGACGTTCCGCCAGCGCCTCAATATCGCCGGTTAACATGACTCTGACCTGGCCGTCATCAACGATGATCACACAGGAATCGTTGTTGTCGCCCACCGTTGGTATCGACAGTGGCCAGAGTACTTCAAAGTGGAGTTGCTGCCAGCGCCATTGCGTACCGCGTACGCAGGGTAAGTGGGCGTTGTTTGCCAGCGCGCTGCGCACTTTCACCGCCGGCCAGCGTGCTGTTATCGATTCCAGGCCGCCAGTATGGTCGAGATGTTTATGGCTGAGAATCACCTGTTGCAACCGCAGCTGTTTTCGCTCCAGCCACGGAATAATCACCCGGCTGCCAGCATTGTCGGTCTGCCAGCGCGGACCGGTATCATACAGTACCGCCTCATCGCCCTGGCTGATCACCATACTTAAACCGTGGCCAACATCCAGCATATCGATGCGCCATCCCTGCCCCTGCGGCGGCTGGCGACTCAATACCATCGCTAGCGCGATTGCGCTGCTGCTCACAGGCAGAGAAAAGAACAGCTGGGTCCGCCATACGATCAACCCACCCCATACCAGCACCGCGAAAAATGCAGTGCTGTGCAGTGGCCACCAGCCGGGTGGCAATGCTGCCAGACTCTGTAGTAACGCCCGTAACGACAGGTCGGCAGCCTGCCAGAATAGCAGCGATAACGCCGGTACAGGCAGCAGCATTGCGATAAGAATCAGTGGCACGGTGATAAACGACACTACGGGAATGGCCACCACATTGGCCACCAGCGCAGTCAGGCTCAGTCCGTTAAAGATCGCCACCTGCAGCGGTGCCATCAGGATCAGCATTCCCAGCTGAAGATGCAGCAACTGCACGGGCAACCAGCGCCGTTGATGATGAAATCGCCACGGAAGCGGGAACCAGTGATACCAGATTAACAGCATGGCGACGGCCAGCGTTGAGAGCCAGAAGCTTTCCGACAGCACGGTTAGCGGATCGAGAATCAACAGCAGCGCCACGCAATATGTCCAGACCTGCCAGCTATTCAGCTGCACACTGGCAAAACGGGTGAGCGCCCAGAGCGTAAGCGCCAGCAAAGCACGCTCGGCAGGAGGATGCGCGCCTGACAGCCAGCTATAGAGCGCAGCGAACAGCCAGCTTATCATCAGCGGAAAGCCATAGCTGATGTAGCGTGCCGGCAACCTGTACTGCATCCCGCGCGCCAGTAGCCAGCCGCAACCGGCCGCCAGCGCAATGTGCATGCCTGATATCGCCATCAGGTGGGCGGTACCGGTATCCCGTAACAGCTGTCGTGTTTCACGGCTCAGGTCATCCCGGATGCCGAAAGCCAGGGCCTCTAACGTAGCCTGCGACGGTAAGGCGGTGGTCTGCCTGCGGTGCCATAGGATAAATCGCCAGCGCCAGTTACACGCCCGATTGTCAGCTACCTGATGAATAATGCGTCCCTGAAGCGGTGTATTATTCGCCAGCGCAAAACGCTGCGCATCAAAACCCCCCTCATTCAGTCGGGCATGAACCGCGCGTAAACGCAGCTTCATGGTCCAGCGCTGGCCGGGACAGTACTGCTCAGGATCGGCATCAAAGTAAAGCCAGGCAAAACGCGGCGGAAACAGCATCTTTTCGCCCTCTTTCAGCAGACGAACCCTGATTTGCTTTCTCTCCTTTCTCAGTTCGCTAATACGGATGCTGTAAGTCGCTGGCCGCTCGGCATGGTGTTCAATATCTCTGACCATTAATCGTGCATCATTAGTTGCCCATGCCAGAAATATCAGGGCGATCCCGGTTATGCGCAGGCTCTGCGGGCGACTGTGCAGTAAAACGATCCCGGTTAATAGCAAGCCGAGAATGATACCGCCAGAGGGAAGTCGGGCGATAAACAGTAAAGGCAACGTAGCAACAACTGCCAGCCGGGCTAAAACTATCCATGTCAGCATAATCACATCCATCCTGATGAATGTGTTTATTCTGAACGGTTGGCGAAGAGGTGAAAGCAGGTAATCAGGCAGTAGCGAGCGGCATCGCATTAATCCGCAGGGCTTGCAGAGTGGGTTGCACTAATCCGGATGTCAGCTCCAGGTGTCAGCACTGAAAAATAGCAGGCAAAAAAAAACGACATCCGGAGATGTCGTTTGTCTGGTTCGGTATCGGCTTAGCCGTAGATATTTGCGCGATCGCGCAGTTCTTTGCCTGGCTTGAAGTGGGGAACGTATTTACCTTCCAGATCCACTTTGTCACCCGTTTTAGGGTTACGACCAGTACGCGGAGCGCGATAGTGCAAAGAAAAGCTGCCGAATCCCCGGATTTCGATGCGTTCGCCCTGTGCCAGCGTAGTGGCCATGTGCTCAAGCATCTCTTTTACTGCATCCTCAACGACTTTCGCCGGTATATGAGTATGCTGTCCCGCCAGTCTTTCGATCAGTTCTGACTTGGTCATGTAACCTCCGGTTTATCCCTCTGGGAATGTATGACAGCTTTTACCGAAACCGGGTGGTTGCCCACCCGGTGCTTCAGGTCGATTACTCGCCTTTAGCCGCTTTGAACGCTTCAGCCATGGCGTTAGAGAAGTTACCTTCTTCCTGTTTGGTGTTAACAGTATTGATGGCTTCTTTCTCATCAGCCTGGTCTTTCGCACGGACAGACAGGCTAACAACACGGTTTTTACGATCAACGCCGGTGAATTTAGCTTCAACGTCGTCGCCAACGCTCAGAACCAGAGTGGCATCTTCAATGCGGTCCAGTGAAGCTTCAGAAGCGCGCAGGTAACCCTCAACGCCGTCTGCTAATTCAACTGTAGCACCTTTAGCATCAACAGCAGTTACTTTGCCGTTAACGATAGCGCCTTTCTTGTTCAGCGTGATGTAGTTGTTGAACGGATCTTCTGCCAGTTGCTTAACGCCCAGAGAGATACGCTCACGCTCTGCATCGACCTGCAGTACAACGGCAGCGATTTCGTCGCCTTTTTTGTACTCACGAACGGCTTCTTCGCCAGTCGCGTTCCAGGAGATGTCAGACAGGTGAACCAGACCGTCGATGCCGCCGTCCAGGCCGATGAAGATACCGAAGTCAGTGATTGACTTGATTTTACCTTCAACACGATCGCCTTTGTTGTGCGTCTCAGCGAACTGCTGCCATGGGTTAGATTTACACTGCTTCAGACCCAGGGAGATACGACGACGCTCTTCGTCAATGTCCAGAACCATAACTTCAACCACGTCGCCTACGTTAACAACTTTAGACGGATGGATGTTTTTGTTGGTCCAGTCCATTTCAGACACGTGTACCAGACCTTCAACGCCTTCTTCGATTTCCACGAAGCAGCCGTAATCAGTCAGGTTGGTTACACGACCGGTCAGGCGAGTGCCTTCCGGATAGCGCTTAGCGATAGCCACCCATGGATCTTCGCCCAGCTGTTTCAGGCCGAGGGATACGCGGGTACGCTCGCGGTCGAACTTCAGCACTTTAACAGTGATTTCGTCGCCCACATTGACGATTTCGCTTGGATGCTTAACGCGTTTCCAGGCCATGTCAGTGATGTGCAGCAGGCCGTCAACGCCACCCAGATCCACGAATGCACCGTAGTCAGTGAGGTTCTTAACGATACCTTTGACTTCCATGCCTTCCTGCAGGTTTTCCAGCAGCTGATCGCGCTCTGCGCTGTTTTCGGATTCGATAACCGCACGACGTGAAACCACGACGTTGTTGCGTTTCTGATCCAGCTTGATCACTTTGAATTCAAGCTCTTTGCCTTCCAGGTGCAGCGTATCGCGCACCGGACGAACATCGACCAGTGAACCTGGCAGGAACGCACGGATACCGTTCAGCTCAACTGTGAAGCCACCTTTAACTTTGCCGTTGATAACACCGGTAACAGTTTCAGCGTCTTCGTAAGCTTTCTCCAGCGTGATCCAGGCTTCATGGCGCTTAGCTTTCTCACGGGACAGCAGGGTTTCACCGAAGCCGTCTTCCACTGCATCCAGAGCAACATCAACTTCGTCGCCAACCTGGATTTCCAGTTCGCCGGCTGCGTTCTTGAACTGCTCTGCAGGAATTGCAGATTCAGATTTCAGGCCCGCATCAACCAGAACGACATCTTTGTCGATAGAAACGACGATGCCACGAACGATAGAACCCGGGCGGGTTTCGATTGTTTTTAAGGATTCTTCAAATAGTTGAGCAAAAGATTCAGTCATATTGATAATCTTCAGGATTCTTCAATTTAACGTCCATCTGACTTCATGTCGGATGGGGTTGTTTCACATGCCCAGCACCGGGTCCGTGGTACAGGGTGATAAAATTCAGTTAAGCCGTAATGCCCAGCTTTTCACGGGCATAGTGTAGCGCTTTTTCAATGACTTGATCGATGGACATTTTTGTAGAATCCAGCATCAGGGCATCGTCAGCGGGTACTAAAGGCGCAATTGCGCGATTGCGATCGCGGTCATCACGTTCTTTTATCTCGGCTAAAAGGCGATCAAAGTTAACATTAAAGCCATTATCCTGCAACTGTAGCATACGGCGCTGGGCGCGCTCTTCCGCGCTGGCATCAAGAAAAATTTTGACCGGCGCATCCGGGAAAACCACCGTGCCCATATCACGACCGTCGGCAATTAAGCCTGGCGCTTCGCGAAAACCGCGCTGACGGCGCAGTAATGCTTCACGGACACGCGGGAAAGCCGCCACGCGGGAGGCGGTGTTGCTGACCTCCTGAGTCCGAATTTCACCGGTAACATCTTCACCTTCGAGGATGACCTGCATTTCGCCATTTTGTGACACAAAGCGCACATCCAGATGTGCCGCAATCGGCACCAGCGCTTCTTCAGATTCGATATCGACCTGATGATGCAACGCCGCTAATGCCAGTACGCGGTAAATCGCACCGGAATCCAGCAGATGCCACTGCAACGCTTCCGCCATCGCTTTGCACAGGGTCCCTTTTCCCGCACCACTTGGCCCATCGATAGTTATGACCGGGGCAGTTACTGTCATTATTCCCTCCTGTTGCTGCGCGCTCTTCGGCCTGTCGGCCATCGGTAATGACTAGCATTATACGCTGCCCAACCCACCTTGGTTACCCTTTCGCACTGACGGTGTTAATAATTCCAGGTAAATCAGAGGATTTCTGCCGCGATACGGCCAGATAATATGAGGATTTCCGGTGCGATTTCGCACCGGAGAGAGGCTATCAGGCTGGCTGGCTGATCTTAGCCAGCTGGTCGAAATAGTCAGGGAAGGTTTTTGCCGTACAGCCCGGATCGAGAATGGTGACCGGCGTATCGGAGAGCGCGACTAATGAAAAACACATCGCCATGCGGTGATCGTTATAGGTGCCAATATCCGCATGAATAAGGGTAGCCGGCGGCGTAATACGAATATAATCGTGGCCCTCTTCCACTTCCGCACCCACTTTACGCAGCTCGGTAGCCATAGCACTCAGCCGATCGGTCTCTTTCACCCGCCAGTTATAAATGTTACGCAACTGGGTCGTGCCTTCGGCAAACAGTGCCGTGGTGGCAATGGTCATCGCCGCATCCGGGATATGGTTCATGTCCATATCAATGGCGCGTAACGTGCCGGCAGTGCAGGCAATATAGTCATTGCCCCACTCAATCTTCGCGCCCATCTTTTCCAGTACGTCCGCAAAACGGATATCGCCCTGCACGCTCTGGCGGCCAATACCGGTGACCCGCACCGTGCCACCTTTAATCGCAGCCGCAGCGAGGAAATAGGATGCGGAAGAGGCATCGCCTTCAACCAGATAATCGCCTGGCGACTGATACTGCTGCTGTCCTTTAATCAGAAAGTGCTGATAGTTCTGGTTTTCAACCTCAACACCAAAGCAACGCATCAGGTGTAGCGTAATGTCGATGTAGGGTTTGGAAACCAACTCACCTTTGATGGTGATGCGGGTATCCTGCTCAGCCAGCGGCGCAGTCATCAATAATGCCGTCAGGAACTGGCTGGAGACGCTGCCATCCACGCTGACGTCTCCGCCGGTAAATCCGCCGCGTAAGCGCAGCGGCGGATAATCCTGATTCTCCAGATACTCGATGCTGGCGCCGCCCTGACGTAATGCATCAACCAGATGGCCGATTGGACGTTCTTTCATCCGCGGCTCGCCGGTCAGTTCGATATCCTGCTGTCCCAGGCAGAGCGCTGCGGCCAGTGGACGCATCGCGGTGCCGGCATTGCCCAGGAAAAGCGACAAAGGCTGTGATGATTGCAGAGGGCCGGCATTCCCCGTAACTTCACATACCCGGCGATCGCTGGAGAGCGTATAGCTTACACCCAGTGCGCTAAGCGCATTGAGCATGTGCTTAACATCATCGCTGTCGAGTAAGTTAGTCAGACGGGTAGTACCTTTAGCGAGGGCAGCCAGCAGTAATGCACGGTTTGATACGCTCTTAGAACCGGGCAGATTTACCGTGCCATTAACGCGGGCGATGGGTTGGAGAGTCAGGGAGTCCTGCATGTGAAACGAAATCCTCAAAAAATACGAAGACCTCGCCATCTGACGAGGTCTGGCATCAGCATCAATGCTGATATGTCATTAATCAGCCGTGACGGCGTTCAAAATCAACCATAAAGTCGGTCAGCGCCTTAACGCCTTCCAGCGGCATGGCATTATAGATAGAAGCACGCATGCCCCCGACTACCCGATGTCCTTTCAGCGCATGCAGTCCCGCCTTGAAAGACTCTTCAAGGAACAATGCATCCAGCGACGCGTCGGCCAGCTGGAAAGGGATATTCATGCGTGAACGGTTGTCAGTCGCCACATCGTTGCGGTAGAAGCCGCTGTGATCAATCACGCCGTACAGCAGGTCAGCTTTGGCCTGATTGATCCGGTCGATTTCTGCCACACCGCCCTTCTCTTTCAGCCATTTGAATACCAGCCCCGAAAGGTACCAGGCGAACGTTGGCGGGGTGTTAAACATCGAATCGTTGTCGGCCAACACTTTATAATCGAGGATTGACGGCACTGACGCCTGCGCCTGACCTAACAGATCTTCGCGCACAATCACCAGCGTTAAGCCTGCAGGCCCGACGTTTTTCTGCGCACCGGCATAGATCACGCCATAGCGGCTGACATCAATCGGGCGGGACAGAATGGTAGATGAGAAATCTGCGACCACCGTTTTGCTGCCAAAGTCAGGCTGCTCGTCGATCGCAATACCGTCGATAGTTTCATTCGGGCAGAAATGCAGATAGGCGGATGCATCACTGACGTCCCATTCCCGCATCGGCAGAATCGCGCGTTTACCGTCGCGTGTGGTTTTGACATCCAGGGTGCGCGGGGAGCAATATTTTTGCGCTTCTTTGATGGCGCTGTGCGCCCAGTATCCGCCGTCGGCATAGTCTGCACTGGAAGCGGTGCCGAGCAGGTTGCCAGGCACGGCAGCAAACTGCGCACGTGCCCCACCGTGACAGAATAATACTTTGTAATTAGCCGGTATTTTTAGCAGATCACGGAAGTCCTGCTCCGCCTCTTCAGCAACCTGAATAAACTCTTTGCTGCGGTGACTGATCTCCATTACGGAGGTTCCCAGGCCACGCCAGTTTGTCAGCTCTTGTTCTGCACGACGGAGCACTTCAACCGGCAGCATCGCTGGGCCGGAGCTAAAATTATAAACTTGCGTCATTTCCCCTCACCACTGTCATATCGAACGGTTATGAATAACTTACCGGTTTTATCACTGCATCCTGGCGGCTGCAATCATAAATCGGGTAGCGGTCACATTTTCTGAATCTGTCGCGCCGGAGGTTATGTTACCAATGCAAACCAGCACGAAATTTTGTGAGGCTTCGTCCAGCCTGGCGGTTTACCGTTTGGCCTGACTGGCGAGAAGGTGAAAACTAAGCCGGTAAAATTATCCCGCCTTGATAGCGGATCGTCAGCAAAATCCGTATCATTGCGCGCTTTACGCACCCTATGACAACTGAGAGAGCGGCACTATGACGCAAACATTTATCCCGGGCAAAGATGCCGCGCTGGAAGACTCCATTACCCGTTTCCAGAATAAACTTCAGGACCTTGGCTTTAATATTGAAGAAGCATCGTGGCTGAATCCTGTTCCCCATGTCTGGTCTGTGCATATTCGTGACCGCGATTGCCCGCTCTGCTTCACTAACGGCAAAGGCGCCAGCAAAAAAGCGGCACTGGCCTCCGCGCTGGGTGAATATTTTGAACGCCTCTCAACCAACTATTTCTTCGCCGATTTCTGGTTAGGGAAAAGTATCGCTAACGGCGACTTCGTTCACTATCCCAATGAAAAATGGTTTGCACTGCCAGCTGATGAATCACTGCCAGAGGGCATTCTTGATCCGCGCCTACGGGCTTTTTATGACCCGGATAATGCGCTGACGGCAGCAGAGTTGATTGATCTGCAGTCCGGCAATGTCGAACGCGGCATCTGCGCGCTGCCTTTCACCCGTCAGTCAGATCAGCAAACCGTCTATATTCCGATGAACATTATCGGCAACCTCTACGTTTCTAATGGTATGTCAGCCGGTAACACTGCCAATGAAGCGCGGGTTCAGGGGCTGTCAGAAGTATTTGAGCGCTACATTAAAAACCGCATCATTGCCGAAGCGATTAGCCTGCCGGCGATCCCGGATGCCGTCATGCAGCGTTATCCCGATGTGGTTGAAGCGATTGCGCGGCTGGAAGCAGAAGGGTTCCCAATCTTTGCTTATGATGCCTCGCTGGGCGGCAAATATCCGGTCATCTGCGTCGTGCTGTTCAATCCGGCAAATGGCACCTGTTTCGCCTCGTTCGGTGCTCATCCTGATTTTGGTGTGGCGCTTGAGCGTACTGTTACCGAATTATTACAGGGCCGCAGCCTCAAAGATCTGGACGTGTTCACGCCGCCGACCTTTGATGATGAGGAAGTGGCGGAACACGCCAATCTCGAAACGCACTTTATTGACTCGAGCGGTCTGATCTCCTGGGATCTGTTCAAAGAGACCGCGGACTATCCGTTTGTCGACTGGTCGTTTGCCGGCACCACTGAGCAGGAATTTGCCACGCTGATGGCGATCTTCGCCGCTGAAGATCAGGAAGTTTATATTGCTGATTACGAGCATCTGGGCGTGTACGCCTGCCGCATTATCGTGCCTGGCATGTCGGACATCTATCCGGCGGAAGATCTGCTGCTGGCGAATAACAGCATGGGCGCAGGTATGCGTGAAACCTTACTGGCCCTGCCTGACAGCAACTGGAATCCTGAAGAGTATCTGGATCTGATTGGTCAGCTTGATGATGAAGGCTTTGATGACTTCACCCGCGTGCGCGAACTGCTGGGCCTGGCAACCGGTAAAGACAACGGCTGGTACACGCTGCGCATTGGCGAATTAAAAGCGATGCTGGCGATGGCGGGCGGCGATCTTGAGCAGGCGCTGATCTGGACCGAATGGACAATGGAGTTCAACAGCTCAATCTTTACCCCTGAACGTGCTAACTACTATCGTTGCCTGCAAACCTTGCTGTTACTGGCAATGGAAGATGAGCGTGATCCCCTGCAATATCATCATGCATTTGTACGTATGTATGGCCCAGAGGCGATGGAAGCCGCTTCAGCAGCCATCAGTGGTGAGAGTCCGTTCTACGGGCTTCAGGCTGTTGATGAGGAACTGAAAGCATTCCCGGCTCATCAGTCACTGCTTGCGGCCTATGAAAAACTGCAAGCGGCCAAACGTCGTTACTGGCAAAGCGCGTAATTACCCACGAGTGAACGGTAAATGACGCCAACGCCCTGCTATCAGGCTGGTCTGACAGCAGGGCGTTATTTTTTCATGAAACATTAGCTGCATTAAAATTATTTTCTGCCAGAACACTTCATAATATTTAACATATCAATCCACAATGAATAACATGCGCCGCGCGTTGAAGCAGCGCAGCCCTTTCACATTAAAATAAATTTGTATTTTTAAAATTTATTTATTTTTTATTATTCAACCGGTTATTTAAAATAATTCCCTTTAAGCTGGCTCATATCGTCTGTCGCTCCGGCAAACATGATCCAAATCAATTACTGACCTATACTCCTTTGTTAGTATTTTTTCAGACAACTTATGGAGTAAGTTAGTGTGAAAGCTGACAACCCTTTTAATCTGTTACTACCGGCCGAGATGGCGAAAGTTGCTGAAGATGCAGGTATATACAAAGCAACTAAACATCCTTTTACCACCTTCTTTCTGGCGATAAACGCCGGCGTATTTATCTCCATTGCCTTTGTTTTTTATATCACAGCAACCACCGGTACCGCCGCAATGCCATATGGCATCGCCAAACTGATCGGTGGCATCTGTTTCTCTCTGGGTTTAATGCTGGTAGTGGTGTGTGGTGCCGACCTCTTTACCTCTACCGTTTTGATTGTGGTGGCCAAAGCCAGCGGACGCATCAGCTGGCCTCAACTGGCCCGCAACTGGATAAACGTCTATCTCGGTAACCTGGCAGGCGCGCTCTTCTTCGTCGGACTGATGTGGTTTGCCGGCGAGTACATGGTGGCGAATGGTGCCTGGGGACTAAACGTCCTGCAAACCGCTGACCACAAAATGCATCACACGTTTATTGAAGCGATGTGTCTGGGTATCCTGGCGAATTTGCTGGTCTGCCTGGCCGTCTGGATGAGTTATTCAGGCCGGACTCTCACCGATAAGCTGGTAGTGATGATCTTTCCTGTGGGGATGTTTGTCGCCAGTGGCTTTGAGCACAGCATTGCCAATATGTTTCTCATCCCTTTTGCCATTGTGATTCGCGACTTCGCAAGCCCTGAGTTCTGGCAGGCTACCGGCGCTACCGCTGCACAGTTCCAGTCGCTCACAGTCAGCAACTTTATTTTTGACAACCTGATTCCCGTCACCCTCGGCAATATTATCGGCGGCGGTGTACTGGTCGGGTTGACCTACTGGATCATCTATCTCCGTAACGGTGACCAGTCACATTAAACGCATTTTTGACGGCGCAATATGTTCACTGCGCCCGACCGTAAAGTCTCCTCATATAAGGCAGGTATATTATGACCGAACTTAATGCAAAACTGGCTTCAGCCTGGGAAGGATTTGCTGAAGGTGAATGGCAGAATAGCGTCAATGTGCGCGACTTCATCCAGAAAAACTACACTCCGTATGAAGGTGATGAGTCTTTCCTGGCGGGTCCGACCGAAGCGACCACCAAATTATGGGAAAGCGTACTTGAAGGCATTAAAATTGAGAACCGCACCCACGCACCGGTAGATTTCGATACTGACCTGGCGTCAACCATTACCTCGCATGACGCGGGCTACATCATTAAGCCGCTGGAAAAAATCGTTGGTCTGCAGACCGAAGCCCCATTAAAACGCGCCATCATTCCTTATGGCGGCATCAAAATGGTCGAAGGCTCATGCAAAGTTTATGGCCGCGAACTCGACCCATCGCTGAAAAAAATCTTCACTGAATACCGTAAAACGCATAACCAGGGTGTCTTCGACGTTTATACCCCGGATATTCTGCGCTGCCGTAAATCAGGTATCCTGACCGGTCTGCCTGATGCTTACGGCCGTGGCCGCATCATTGGTGACTACCGTCGTGTCGCTTTATACGGTATCGACTATCTGATGGCGGACAAATTCGCACAGTTCGCCTCTTTACAGAGCGACCTGGAAAATGGCGTTAATCTTGAAGCCACTATCCGTCTGCGTGAAGAGATTTCTGATCAGCATCGTGCTTTGGGCCAGATTAAAGAGATGGCAGCCAAATATGGCCATGACATCTCAGGTCCGGCAACCAACGCTATGGAAGCGGTACAGTGGACTTACTACGGCTATCTGGCCGCAGTTAAATCGCAGAACGGCGCCGCGATGTCGTTTGGTCGTGTCTCTACCTTCCTGGATATCTACATCGAACGTGACCTGAAAGCCGGTAAACTAACCGAAGAACAGGCACAGGAGCTGATTGACCATCTGGTAATGAAACTGCGTATGGTCCGTTTCCTGCGCACGCCGGAATATGACGAACTGTTCTCTGGTGATCCAATCTGGGCAACCGAATCACTGGCCGGTATGGGCGTTGATGGCCGTACACTGGTATCGAAAAGCACCTTCCGCTTCCTAAATACCCTTTACACCATGGGTCCTTCACCAGAGCCGAACATGACCATTCTGTGGTCTGAAAAACTGCCTATTAATTTCAAAAAATATGCAGCTAAAGTCTCCATCGATACCTCATCATTGCAGTATGAAAATGATGACCTGATGCGTCCTGACTTCGATAATGATGACTACGCCATCGCCTGCTGCGTCAGCCCGATGATCGTCGGCAAACAAATGCAGTTCTTCGGTGCGCGTGCCAACCTGGCGAAAACCCTGCTGTACGCAATCAACGGCGGCGTTGATGAAAAAATGAAAATGCAGGTTGGACCGAAAGAAGACAAAATTACCGATGACGTGCTGGATTTCGACACCGTTATGGCGCGTATGGACCACTTCATGGACTGGCTGGCTAAACAGTATGTGACGTCGCTGAACATCATCCATTACATGCATGATAAGTACAGCTACGAAGCCGCACTGATGGCGCTGCATGACCGTGATGTTTATCGCACTATGGCCTGTGGTATTGCCGGTCTGTCAGTGGCAGCGGATTCACTGTCAGCCATTAAATATGCCAAAGTGAAACCAGTACGTGATGAAGATGGCCTGGCAATCGACTTTGATATTGAAGGCGAATATCCGCAGTTTGGTAACAACGACCCGCGCGTCGATGACCTGGCCTGCGATCTGGTTGAGCGCTTTATGAAGAAAATTCAGCAGCTCAACACTTACCGCCATGCCGTACCGACACAGTCTGTCCTGACCATTACTTCTAACGTGGTTTACGGTAAGAAAACCGGTAACACCCCAGATGGACGTCGTGCTGGCGCGCCATTCGGTCCAGGTGCGAACCCAATGCACGGCCGCGATCAGAAAGGTGCGGTAGCGTCACTAACCTCCGTCGCTAAACTGCCGTTTGCCTACGCCAAAGATGGTATCTCTTATACCTTCTCGATTGTACCAAACGCGCTGGGTAAAGATGATAACGTGCGTAAAGCCAACCTTGCCGGTCTGATGGATGGTTACTTCCATCATGAAGCCAGCATCGAAGGCGGTCAGCATCTTAACGTCAACGTGATGAACCGTGAAATGCTGCTGGACGCCATGGAGCATCCAGAGAAGTATCCACAGCTGACCATCCGTGTTTCCGGTTACGCTGTACGCTTCAACTCCCTGACTAAAGAACAGCAGCAGGACGTGATTACCCGTACGTTTACGCAGTCACTGTAAACACCGCGCTGTACTGAATATAAAAGGCTCCGCAGGGAGCCTTTTATTCAAAAGTCTGTTCTGATGGTGATCTCATCTACGGTCACGATCAGAATCGATTTCCTGCCCTGAGCGCAACAGAGATTGCGCCGTCTGTCCCGGCAGACTCACTGGAGAAAACATCGCAATGTCAGTCAACGGTCGTATCCACTCATTCGAATCCTGCGGAACCGTCGATGGTCCCGGTATCCGTTTCATTACCTTCTTCCAGGGCTGCCTGATGCGCTGTCTCTACTGTCACAACCGTGACACCTGGGACACCCACGGCGGGAAAGAGATCAGCGTCGAGGCGTTGATGGCGGATGTACTCTCTTATCGTCATTTTATGAACGCCTCAGGCGGCGGCGTCACGGCGTCGGGCGGTGAGGCAATTCTTCAGGCTGAATTCGTGCGCGACTGGTTCCGCGCCTGTAAAGCTGAAGGCATTCATACCTGTCTTGATACCAACGGCTTTGTCCGCCGCTACGATCCGGTTATCGATGAGTTGCTTGAGGTGACCGATTTAGTAATGCTCGATCTCAAACAGATGAATGATGAAATTCACCAGATTCTGGTTGGCGTATCGAATCACCGCACGCTGGAATTTGCCCGCTATCTACAGAAAAAAGGTAAACGGACCTGGATTCGATTTGTGGTCGTGCCTGGCTATTCTGACGACGACGATAGCGTGCACCGGCTGGGTGAATTCACCCGCGATATGGAAAACGTTGAAAAGATTGAGCTTTTGCCCTACCACGAACTGGGCAAGCATAAATGGATTGCGATGGGTGAAGAATACAAGCTGGATGGAGTCAAACCGCCAACCAAAGAGACGATGGAGCGAGTTAAAAATATTCTCGCCAGCTATGGCCACGAAGTGATGTACTGATTAGCCAGATAACAATAAAAAGGGAGCCCGTGGCTCCCTTTTTCATACCCTGCCCTCAGGCATGCGCCACCGGCGTGGCATGATGATTCGCTTTACGCAGCAGCATCACCAGATAGATCAGTGCCACTGCTGCAATCATCACAAACAGCAGCCGGTCAGAGTAATTTTGCATCAGCATTGAGGTCATTCCCGGCCCCACCAGACTGCCAACGGTGTAGCTCATCAACAGCGCCTGATTCATCGCCACCAGTTCATGGTGCGCTACCGTTTCACAGGCCCATGACATCGCCACCGGATAGAGTGTAAAACCCGCCAGCCCCAGCACGAACAGTGCCGGCGCCATCGCGGCGTTAGTCAACATGGCCATCGCGCCCAGAATCACTACAAACACCTGGACCCGTAATACCAGCATGCGGCCAAAGCGGTCAGCCAGCCGGCCAATCGGCCACTGACCGACGATACCTGCGCTCACCAGCAATGCCATCCAGTAACCGACGTTGGCATCGCTCATACCCTGATGCGACAGGTAGAGCGGCATCAGGCCGTAAAGCGAACCCAGAACGATGCCTGAGATGATGCAGCCGTTGATGCCCAAGCGCGAACTGCGACGACGCAGCATTGGCCAGATGCGTCCTGGGGCCGCTTCAGCCGGTTCACTGCTGGCAGAAACACGGGTGAAGACCAGCGGCAATACCGCACAAAACACCAGGCTGGTTACCCACGGGATCACACTTAACAATTCTGTCGACAGCTTACTGACCAGCAGTTGTCCGGCCACGGTGCCGAGATAGTAGACAATCATATAGGCAGCCAGTAGCTGGCCGCGATTGCGCACCGTGCCGCTGCACAGCAACGCGCTCTCCACTACCACCCACATCAGCGCACAGCCGACGCCAGCGATAAATCGCAGCGAACTCCACGCCCAGAAGCCTTCCATCATCGCCAGGCAGATCGTCGCCACGGCAAACAGGCCGGTGGCGAGATAGTAGCTGCGGTTGAATCCGTACTGTCTGATTAACCAGCCAGCCAGCACTGTGCCAGCAAGATTGCCGGTGTAATAGGATGAACTGACGATACCCACTTGCCATGTGGTCAGTAAGTCATGGGTCAGCCACAGCGGAACCAGCGTATTAAGTACGGCGATTGAGACGGTCATTAACAGCAAGCCGCAAAGCAGCAATATCACGGGACGTGACCAGGTTGACATAGGGGGCAGGAACCAAAGCGAATGAAGGAAATTGCGCGCAGTTTGCCATTGGCTTTTTTAAAGTCAATGGGGACAAATTTGTTGCAGCACATTTTGCTGTATCACAATTTAATTTACTAATCATCAGTGGGTTACAAACAGACTAAGCGGCAGAACCACAAATGCTATCTCTATGAAAAACAGGATTTTTAAGCCGTTCAGCTGCTCTGATATCGATAACGTTAATTTGTGATAAGTTCCTAAGACGAACTAACCCTGCGCAGAGATAACAGACATAAAAAAACCCGGCCGAAGCCGGGTCTGCTATTCAGTGCGGGCTTAGCCGATAATCTCAACGCCGTTCATGTAAGGACGTAAAACCTCAGGCACCACGATGCGGCCATCCTGCTGCTGATAGTTTTCCAGCACCGCCACCAGCGTACGACCCACTGCCAGACCTGAGCCATTCAGGGTATGAACCAGACGCGGTTTCTTATCCTGCTTGCTGCGGCAGCGCGCTTGCATACGGCGCGCCTGGAAATCGCCCATGTTGGAGCATGAGGAGATCTCACGATAGGTATTTTGAGCCGGTAACCAGACTTCCAGATCGTAGGTTTTAGTCGATCCAAAGCCCATATCGCCGGTACAGAGTAAAACCTTACGATAAGGCAGGTCCAGCAGCTGCAGAACTTTCTCGGCGTGGCCGACCAGCTCTTCCAGCGCATCCATTGACTGTTCCGGCGTTACGATCTGCACCATCTCGACTTTATCGAACTGATGCATACGGATCAGGCCGCGAGTGTCACGGCCATAAGAACCGGCTTCAGAACGGAAGCACGGAGTATGCGCAGTCAGCTTAACCGGCAGGCTCTCCTCTTCAAGAATCTCGTCACGCGCCAGGTTGGTCAACGGGACTTCCGCCGTTGGGATCAGCGCATAGTGGCTGCTGTCTGATTCCTCTTCCAGCGGACGGGTATGGAACAGATCTTCACCGAACTTCGGCAACTGACCGGTACCGTACAGCGTTTCATGGTTGACCAGGTAAGGCACGTAGGTTTCGAGATAACCGTGCTGCTCAGTGTGCAGGTCGATCATGAACTGACTCAGGGCGCGATGCAGACGCGCGATCTGGCCCTGCATCACCACAAAGCGTGAACCGGTCAGCTTCACGGCGGCCGCAAAATCAAGCCCTTTCGCCGCTTCACCCAGCTCAACGTGATCTTTTACCTCGAAGTCGAACTGTCGCGGTTCGCCCCAGCGGCTGACTTCCTGGTTTTCGCTGTCATCTTTACCCAGTGGCACTTCATCTGCCGGAATATTTGGCAGCGCCAGCGCAAAGTCACGAATTTGATTCTGCAGTTCATCCAGTTCTGCTTTAGCGGCATCCAGGCGTTCGCCCAGCGCATTCACTTCCTGACGCAGTGGCTCGATGTCTTCCCCACGGGCTTTGGCCTGGCCGATGGATTTGGATCGGGCATTGCGCTCCGCCTGCAGGTTTTCTGTTTCGACCTGCAAGACTTTACGACGCTCTTCAAGCGTACGCAGCGTTTCCACATCCAGTTTAAATCCCCGGCGTGCCAGTTTTTCTGCGACTGCGTCTGGCTCGTTACGCAGCAGATTGGGATCGAGCATGCTTATCCTGTGTATTTAAAAGTTGATTGAAAGAAGGGACGCATTCCAGCGGAATGCGTTGAAAACCTTGACCACATTACCGTAACGTCTGTTTCAGCGGTAGCGTTTTGTCGGGCTATTTTGATCCTGCTCAGCCAGCCAGCTTAGCTTTTCGCCAATCTTACCTTCGAGCCCGCGCTGAGTAGGGACATAATAACGCGCCTGCGCCATTTCAGGCGGAAAGTAGACTTCGCCAGCCGCGTAGGCGTTCGCCTCGTCATGGGCATAACGGTACTCTTTGCCTAAGCCCATCTCTTTCATCAGCCTGGTCGGGGCATTACGCAGATGTTCCGGCACGTCATAATCAGGGTGGTCACGTGCATCGCGCATTGCCGCTTTAAAGGCGGTATAGACTGCGTTGCTTTTCGGTGCGCAGGCCAGATAGACGATTGCCTGGGCAATGGCACGCTCCCCTTCCGCCGGGCCAACGCGGGTAAAACAGTCCCAGGCCGCAATCGCCACCTGCATGCCGCGCGGATCGGCATTGCCGACATCTTCAGAAGCAATCGCCAGCAGACGCCGTGCCACGTACAACGGGTCGCCGCCCGCGGTGATAATGCGTGCGTACCAGTAAAGCGCAGCATCCGGCGCAGAGCCGCGTACCGATTTATGCAGCGCCGAGATCAGATCGTAAAAGCGGTCGCCTTTGTTATCGAAACGTGCCGATCGTTCGCCTGAGACTTCATTCAGCAGTTGCGGTGTCAGTTCACGCTGGCCCGACGCGTTGGTTTCGGCCATGTCGGCCATCATCTCCAGCGTATTCAGCGCCCGTCGGGCATCGCCATTGACCAGTTCAGCGATCATCCGGCGGGTATTCTCTGGCAGCACAATGTCGCTGTCGCCGTAGCCACGCACTTTATCCTGCATCGCCTGATCCAGCACCTGTTCGATATCGTCGTGGGTCAGCGATTTCAGCAGATAGACTCTGGCTCGCGACAGCAACGCCGAGTTCAGCTCAAACGAGGGGTTCTCAGTCGTGGCACCGATAAAGGTGATGGTGCCATCTTCGATGTGCGGTAAAAACGCATCCTGCTGGCTTTTGTTGAAGCGATGAACTTCATCGACGAACAGAATGGTACGTCGCCCGACCTGTTTGCTCTGACGGGCGCGCTCAATGGCTTCACGAATCTCTTTAACGCCGGAGGTTACCGCAGAAATACGCTCCACATCGGCGTTGCCATAGTGCGCGATAATTTCAGCCAGCGTGGTCTTGCCGGTCCCGGGTGGCCCCCACAGAATCATTGAGTGCAGATGGCCTGCTTCAATGGCGCGCGGCAATGGCTTTCCGACACCCAGCAGATGCTGCTGACCAATGTACTGTTTCAACGTTTCTGGCCGCATACGCGCGGCCAGAGGTTTGAAATTTTCAGTGGAAAAATCCAGGGACAGGTTACTCACTGTGACCTCACTGACGTTGATCGTCCACCGTTACGCCTTTTGGCGGAGTGAACGTAAATTTATCCGGGCTGATCGCGCCATTCTGCTGGCTTTTCAGCTGATAATCGCTGCGCTGACCATCCTGTTCAATGGCGCTGAAGCGGTTAATGGTTCCGCCTGGCGTCACCTGAATGGTGAACTGTTTCAGGTTGCCGTCACTGTTTTTTGGCGTCAGTTCGAAGTTGTCCCCTTGCTGTTTAATGTTGTACTGCTTCCAGTCATTAGACTGATTGCGGGCAATCAACATAAATGGGGTGTTGCTGGTCGCATTCTGCAACAGGCTGACGGTCGCCTGTTCAACAAAAGGATTGTAGAACCACAGCGATTTGCCATCGGAAATGATGATGCTTTCATCCGGAGCGGTCATGTGCCAGTTAAACAGGCTGGGACGTTTTACCCACAGCTCGCCTTCACCATCCTGCACGTTGGCACCGCTACTGTCGGTCACTTTTTGGGTAAAGCTGGCGTGGAAGCTGCTGACCTTATTCAGGCGCTGTTGCAGATCACTGGAAGCATCAGCCAGTACGCTGGCTGAAGAAAAGGTGGCCAGCAGGCCAAGAGCAATTACGCGTAATTTCATCTGCTTCAATTCCTTATTTAAACGTTCCCATGAATAGCTGCATTAAGCCTGGTCGCCATTCCGCCATCAGAACAGGAGAATAAACCGAAAGCTCTCTCAGATATGGGGTTAAACCGCGTAAAAACAATGAGCCAGTCAGGACTGGCTCATTGATTAATGTTGCAAAACGTATCGTCAGACGTCACATATCGTGCGGCGGTGGCGACAGCACTTCACGGTTACCATTGTGTCCCGGTGCAGAGACGATGCCCTGCGCTTCCATCTGTTCAATGATACGTGCGGCACGGTTATAGCCGATGCGGAACTGACGCTGAACACCGGAGATAGAGGCGCGTCGTTTGTCGACCACAAAGCCCACCGCCTGGTCAAACAGCGGATCAAGCTCTTCATCACTGTCGATGCCGCCACCGCCTTCGCTCTCTTCACCTGCGGTAATGCTTTCAATGTATTGTGGGCGACCCCGCGCCTTCCAGTCCTGAACCACAGCATGCACTTCCTGATCCCGGACAAACGCGCCGTGAACACGGACTGGCATTGAAGAGTTCGGCGGCATGTAAAGCATGTCACCCATACCGAGCAACGATTCCGCGCCGCCCTGGTCGAGGATAGTACGGGAGTCAATTTTGCTCGACACGGTAAAGGCAATACGCGTCGGGATGTTGGCTTTGATCAGACCGGTAATCACATCTACCGAAGGACGCTGCGTCGCCAGCACCAGGTGGATACCGGCGGCACGGGCTTTCTGCGCCAGTCGGGCAATCAGCTCTTCAACTTTTTTGCCGACCGCCATCATCAGGTCAGCAAACTCATCGACCATCACCACGATATAAGGCAGTTTTTCCAGCACTGGCGGCGTCATATCCATGCTGTCGCCCGGCTTCCAGAACGGATCGGGAATAGGACGGCCCATCGCTTCGGCCTGCTCCACTTTTTCGTTGTAACCCGCCAGGTTACGCACGCCCAGCGCCGACATCAGCTTATAACGACGTTCCATTTCACCGACACTCCAGCGCAGCGCATTGGCGGCGTCTTTCATGTCCGTAACCACTTCGGTCAGCAGATGCGGGATCCCTTCATAGACTGACAGCTCCAGCATTTTCGGGTCGATCATGATGAAGCGGACTTCTTCCGGCGTGGCTTTATACAGCATGCTGATGATCATGGCGTTAACGCCAACTGACTTACCGGAACCGGTGGTACCGGCGACCAGCAGGTGTGGCATTTTCGCCAGATCGGCCACCACCGGCTGGCCCGCAATGTCTTTACCCAGCACCACTGCCAGCGGTGAAGGATTGTCACGGAACTTAGGACAGTCCAGCACTTCACGTAGATAAACCGTCTGACGATGCTTATTCGGTAATTCCAGACCGACATAAGGTTTACCCGGGATCACTTCCACTACGCGTACCGCAACAGTGGAGAGTGAACGGGCCAGGTCCCGCGACAGGTTGGAGATACGCGCAGCTTTAACGCCCGGCGCTAAGTCCAGTTCGAAGCGGGTAATCACCGGACCAGGTGAGATGCCAACCACTTCGGCTTTCACCCGGTAATCGCCTAAGCGCGACTCAACCAGCCGGGCTGTCTGTTCCAGAGAGAACATATCGACCGGCTCTTCCTCTTCTGGCGGTGCGGTCAGCAGATCCAGCGAAGGCAGAGGAGTAGACGGTTTTTCCAGCGGCTGTTCATGACGCATCAGGAACGGATGGATCAGGCTTTCATGCAGCGTCGGCTTAACCTCTTCAACCGGCGCGGCAGCAGGCGAAGTATACGCGGCTGCCTGTGGTGCCGCAGGTGAAGCGGTGTGCTGCTGCGTTGCGGCAGGTGCCGTATAGGCAGACTGCTGTGGCGCGGCTGGCGTTGGCGTCTGTTCGGCTGCCGGTGAGGCAGAGTACGGCGACGGCGTCGCAGACGATGCGGTATAGGCAGACTGCTCTGACGCAGCTGGCGCAAAAGCGGTCGGTGCCGGCACCTGTGCGGCAGCCTGAGGTGTTGAAACTTCACGCGTCTGTTGCCATGGCTCATGCGAGGCCGCAGGGGCTTCCGGTTCCGGCGTGGCGGCTATCGTAAACAGCGGCTCGACCGGACCCTCGTCGACCAGATCTTTCATCGGTGAGAAGTCAAAAGCGGACGCCGTATCCAGATTAAATAGCGGGGCCTCTTTTTTCACTTCCGGCTCATAACGCTGCTGTTGCTGTTCGGCGAACTGGCGAGCCAGCGCGGCCTGCTGCTGCGCTTCCTGCTCATCTTCGTCATCCTGCTGCCAGCCAGTGCCATAACGCTGCTGCTGTTCAGACTGGAATGCCTGACGCAGTTCAGCCTGTTGCATCGCCTCTTCCGCTTCCGCTTCGACAGGTGCAGCCGAAACACTCTCTTCGGTTTTCGCCTTCTCTTCCGCCATGCGCTGAGAAGGCAATTTAATGCCATACGAGGCCAGCTCACGTCGGGTTGGCAGTTTTACCGGATTAGGACGCGGCAGTGCCGGACCAATGCCCTGCTTAACCTGCGGATTGAGGTTGGTTTCAGGCGCCAGATCGAATACCGGTGCGGTGCGCGCCGCCTGGGCAGTCGTGGCAGCCGCTGCTACGGCTGCGGTCGGTGCGGCAGGCATCGATGGCGTATCACGCCAGTTACCCATCTTAGGCTCATCATCGTCATAGGCGCTGAACGACGGCGAAGCAGACGCTTCATCCGGCATCTCAAAACGGTATAACGGCGGATTCTCCGCTGGCGCGTTATGCGCAGGCGTACTGGCTGCGGCAAACGCTGACTCAGTGGCGTGGTTGGCTGCCGGTGCCGCGGTCGGCGGTGCCGTAAAGGCCGGGGCTGCTGCTGGCTGCGAGACAGGCGCTGAAGTTGCCGGCGTATGCGGTACAGCGGATGGCGGCACCGAGGCTGCGGATGTCGCTGGCGCAGACGCTGGGGCGATCGCCCCTTCTGCCGCTTGCGTGGTGGCCGCTACGGCTGCACTGGTTGCGGCAGCGGCTTTCGCCAGCAGCGGATCCTGCTGAGAAAGCTCCACCCCGGCAGCCGCACTGCGCGGTGCAGAAAGCAGCACATCGTCCTCATCGTCAGGGTTAGCGGCACGCAGCAGCGGCGCGTCAACTTGCTCACGCGCTTCCGGCTCATCCTCTTCTTCCTGCCAGGGCTCATCGTGACGGGAACGGTTGCTGGCAAACGTCAGCACACCCATCACCACGCCACCGATTTTTTCGGCGATAGTCAGCCACGACCAGCCGGTATAGAGCGTAATGCCCGCCGCCCAGACGCAGAGTAAGGTCAGCGTGCCGCCAGCCGGACTAAACCAGGGGGCAATCGCATTACTCACCAGACTGCCGATAACGCCGCCTGAGGCGAAGTACCAGATGTCGTCCGCATTCAGCGCCGCCATGCCGCAGGTGGTAACCACCAGCGCCAGCACGCCGATCAGACGTAAGCCAACAGCGAAATAGTCAAAATAGTCCTGGTTATCACGTTGACGAAACGCAATCCAGCACAGGCCGAGGATCACCGGAGGAATGGCGTACGCCATCACACCAAAGATGAAAAGTAAGGTGTCAGCCAGCCAGGCGCCAACGCTGCCGCCAATATTGTGAATAGGTTCATGCCAGGCCGTTTGCGACCAGCTCGGGTCGGAAGGGTTAAAACTGACCAGAGAAACCATCAGGTAGATGGCAAAAAGCGCCACCAGGATGAGCAACGCTTCCAGCAGACGACGTCCACTGCTCAGCGATTGTAACGAAACGTCTTTATCTTCTGTGTATTCCTGGCTCAAGAGAACTCTCCAGGTGCCTGTAAAGTAAGAAGCAACAGCGTCGGGCTGGCCCGACGCTGGTCCTGTATGAATTCACAGGAGTGTACCGA
Source organism: Pantoea brenneri (assembly GCF_038594305.1). Lineage (NCBI taxonomy): Bacteria > Pseudomonadati > Pseudomonadota > Gammaproteobacteria > Enterobacterales > Erwiniaceae > Pantoea > Pantoea brenneri. The sequence goes on from NZ_JBCGBG010000001.1 coordinate 1,732,508, forward strand.
AATCTCACAGGTTTTGCACCTGCCCCGCATTAGCGAGTTTTGATCACCAGCCGATTGCTCTGTTTAACCTCTTCCATCACCACGTAAGTCCGCGTGTCGTTTACGCCCGGCAGGCGCAGCAGGGTTTCACCCAGCAGTTTACGGTAAGCGGACATATCAGGTACGCGCGTTTTCAGCAGGTAGTCGAAATCGCCAGAAACGAGGTGACACTCTTGAGTTTCCTCAAGTTTTTGTACAGCGGCGTTAAATTGCTCAAACACATCGGGCGCGCCACGATTCAGAGTAATCTCAACAAACACCAGCAGTGAAGCATCAAGATAATGTGGGTTTAACTGCGCGGTATAGCCAAGGATGAAACCCTGGCGTTCGAGACGACGCACACGCTCAAGACATGGCGTAGGCGATAATCCTACGCGTTTGGAAAGTTCCACGTTTGAAATGCGACCATCTTTCTGAAGTTCATTCAGAATATTCCTGTCAATTCTGTCGAGGTCTTTCCCGGGGCGTTTCTTATTGTCTACCATTATTATTGTCTCTCTTAATTCCTTCCCTTTACCTGCCACGCCCTGAAAACGCTCATTGTTCGGGGCATTTCTGAAGTGAACTAACCGAGCCTGTGCGCTTTCACACTCATCCGTATGACGCATGTTGTCTGTCCACATCATGCGTCATTACCAATATCAGGCTGCATTTATTCGGAGTTGTGTGCAAAACAGGAGAGGAAACCCTGTTTTGTTCCGATTAATGTTATTCGCTTCTGATAATGTTTTCGCAAAAGCGCAGGCGATTGTCAAAGTAAAATGTCCAAATTCAGTACAAGATGCCAGACAGACCGCTGGGTATCTGTTTTTAAATGAGTATTTTTGAACTGCTGCACCAGCAAAAACCGATTTTTGCCCCCTTTTGGCGCAGCCGGCAGGCAAAAAGCCGACTCATCGTCTACGCCGTTTGCAGCTATCGTTAACAAAATTGCCTAAGCCTTGTCTTTGCCGCCGGATATTCCCTACAATCGCAGGCTATGTCAGCCGAATGAAACTGAGGAACGCATGAGTACGGCCAAACACAGTAAGTTACTCATTCTGGGCTCCGGTCCAGCGGGTTATACCGCAGCCGTTTATGCTGCACGCGCCAACCTGAATCCGGTATTAATCACCGGTCTGGAAAAAGGCGGACAGCTGACCACCACCACCGAGGTGGAAAACTGGCCGGGCGACCCGCACGATCTGACAGGTCCATCGCTGATGGAACGCATGCATGAGCACGCCGAAAAATTCAATACTGAGATCATTTTCGACCATATCCACACGGTCGATCTGCAGAACCGTCCGTTCCGCCTGACCGGTGACAGCGGCGAGTACACTGCCGATGCACTGATCATCGCGACCGGCGCATCTGCCCGTTACCTGGGCCTGCCGTCGGAAGAGGCGTTTAAAGGCAAAGGTGTTTCCGCCTGTGCCACCTGCGACGGCTTCTTCTATCGCAATCAAAAAGTGGCGGTGATCGGCGGCGGTAACACCGCGGTTGAAGAGGCGCTTTACCTCGCTAACATCGCGGCGGAAGTGCATCTGATCCATCGTCGTGACAGTTTCCGTGCAGAGAAGATCCTGATTGATCGCCTGATGGAAAAAGTCCGCAACGGCAATATCGTGCTGCACACCCATCGTACGCTGGAAGAAGTGGTGGGCGATCAGATGGGTGTTACCGGCCTGACTTTACGCTCAACCCTGCACAGTGAAGAGACCGAAACGCTGGACGTCGCCGGTCTGTTTGTAGCGATCGGCCACAGCCCGAATACGGCCATCTTTGACGGTCAGCTTGAGCTGGAAAATGGCTACATCAAAGTCCAGTCTGGCCTGCACGGTAATGCGACCCAGACCAGCATTCCTGGGGTGTTCGCCGCGGGTGATGTCATGGACCACATCTATCGCCAGGCCATTACTTCGGCCGGCACCGGCTGTATGGCTGCGTTAGATGCTGAACGTTTTCTTGACGGGCTGGTTAAAAACGATAAGTAAGTTGTTAACCCTCTGATCTCAAATGTTCCGGGCGACTGTTTTTCAGTCGCCTTTTTTATTGCCCGCATGCTAGATTCTTGCGCCTGGACGGGATGAAAATGCCCCATTATTTTCATCGCTCATCGGCTCAACGCATGGTCTCGCATGGACAAAACCCGGCAGCAGCACCTCACCCGCTGGCTACGTCAGCAACGTCATTTCGCCGGTCGCTGGTTGCGACTGAGCACGCTGCTGGGCGTGGTTAGCGCACTGTTAATCATTGTTCAGGCCGCACTGCTGGCTTCGCTGCTGCAGGCACTGATTATTGAACAGCAACCACGTGCAGCACTGGCTGGCAAGATGCTGCTGCTATTGCTCTGCTTCGTGCTGCGCGCTGCGATCAATTATGCCCGCGAGCGGGTCGGCTACCGTGCCGGTCAGGCTATTCGTCAGGCATTACGTAAGCAGGTGCTGGATCGTTTATCAGCGCTCGGTCCGGCATGGATTCAGGGCAAGCCCGCCGGCAGCTGGGCCACCCTGCTGCTCGAGCAAATCGAAGAGATGCAGGACTATTATGCTCGCTACCTGCCGCAAATGACGCTGGCCGTGCTGATCCCCTGCTGCATCCTGCTGGCGATCTTTCCGCTTAACTGGACAGCGGGTCTGATTCTGTTCGCGACCGCGCCGCTGATTCCGCTGTTTATGGCGTTAGTCGGGATGGGCGCAGCCGAAGCAAACCGTCGCAACTTTCTGGTACTGGCGCGCCTGAGCGGTAATTTCCTTGATCGTTTACGCGGCCGCGAAACGCTGCGGCTGTTTCACCGTGGCGCGGCTGAGCAACAGGCGGTAGCGGTGGCCACTACTGACTTCCGTCAGCGCACCATGGAAGTGCTCCGTCTGGCGTTTCTCTCTTCGGCGGTGCTGGAATTCTTCGCCTCGTTAGCGATTGCCGTCGTGGCGGTTTATTTTGGTTTTTCTTATCTCGGCGAACTGCACTTCGGGGATTACAGTCAGGGCGTCACCCTGTTTGCTGGTTTCCTGGTATTGATTCTCGCGCCTGAATTCTTCCAGCCACTGCGCGATTTAGGGGCGTTTTATCATGCAAAAGCGCAGGCCGTCGGCGGTGCCGATGCGCTCGAACAGTTCATGCAGGGCAGCCCAACCAGCGGCCCGTCGCAGGGTGACACGCCGTTTACTGCCACTGGCCCGCTCGATCTCGCCGCAGTCGATCTGTTGATCTGTGCACCCGATGGTCAGCCGCTGTGTGGCCCGCTTAACTTTACTCTGGCGCCAGGCGAACGCGTCGCGCTGGTCGGTCAAAGCGGTGCCGGCAAAACGGCCCTGATGAACGCCCTGCTGGGTTTTCTGCCCTATCAGGGCTCGCTGAAGGCAAACGGGGTTGAAATCCGTGACATTCGCCGTACTGACTGGCATCAGCAGCTCAGTTGGGTTGGGCAGAATCCTCAGTTACCGGCCGCCACGCTGCGCGACAATATTGTGATGAACGCCAGCTGGGACGCCGCACGCTTTGCTGCGGTGCTCGAAACCAGTGGCGTTAACGAATTCCTGCCACGGCTGCCGCAGGGGATTGAGACACAGCCCGGCGATGGCGGTAACCAGCTGTCGGTCGGCCAGGCACAGCGCGTTGCGGTTGCGCGCGCGCTTTATAAACCCTCGCATTTATTATTGCTGGATGAACCGGCAGCCAGTCTGGATGCGCTCAGCGAACGTCATGTGATGCAGGCGCTGAATCAGGCGGCCAGCCAACAGACCACGCTGATGATTACCCATCAGCTTGATGCATTAAGCGACGGGCAGACGCTGTGGGTGATGGAGGCCGGCAAACTGGTGCAACAGGGTGACTGGCAGACGCTGTCGCAACAAGCGGGGCCGTTCAATCAGATGCTGAAACACCGTCAACAGGAGATTGGCTGATGTCCGCTTTACGTCCGTTCCTGCGCCTCTGGCTGCGTCACCCTTTTCGCCTGGCGCTGGGAGTAATGCTGGCGATTCTCACTTTACTGGCCAGCATCGGCTTGCTGACGCTTTCCGGTTGGTTCCTTGCCGCCTCCTCAGTAGCCGGCGTGGCCGGACTTTACAGTTTCAACTATATGCTGCCTGCTGCTGGCGTTCGCGGCGCAGCCATCATCCGCACCGCTGCCCGCTATGCTGAACGGCTGGTCAGCCACGATGCGACCTTCCGCGTATTGCAGCATCTGCGAGTGCATACCTTCAGCCGCCTGATTGCGCTTTCACCGGGCCAACTATCGCGTTTTCGCCAGGCCGATCTGCTCAACCGTTTTGTTGCAGACGTCGATACGCTCGATCATCTCTATCTGCGGGTCATTTCTCCGCTGGCAGGCGCGTTGGTGGTGACGATGGTGGTCACCCTCGGCCTGAGTTTTATCGATCTTCAGCTCGGACTGACGCTGGGCGCTATCATGCTGGGCACCCTGATTATCCTGCCGGCGCTGTTTTATCGTCTTGGCTCGCCAGCCGGAGTAGCCATTGCCGATGGCCGGGCCCGCTGGCGCACCCAGCTGATGCACTGGCTGGCCGGTCAGGCAGAACTTACCCTGTATGGCGCTTCACAGGCGTGGCGTAAACAGCTCGATGAGCAGGAACAGCACTGGCTTCAGGCGCAGCGCCAGCAGCTACGTTTACAGGCTGCCGCGCAGAGTCTGCTGTTGCTGATCAGCGGCCTGACGGTGACCTCGCTACTGTGGCTGAGTGCAGGCAGCATCAGCGAACAGCAGTTACCCGGCTCGCTGATCGCACTGGTGGTTTTTTGTGCGCTGGCGGCATTTGAAGCGCTGGCGCCGGTTGCCACGGCTTTTCTGCCGATGTCACAGGTGATCACCTCGGCGCAGCGGGTTAATGACATTATCGATCAGGTCCCGGCCATCACCTTCCCGACGCAGGGTCGCGCCCGGACCGGTAGCCTGGCGGTAGAGATTGATCGGCTCGATTTCAGCTATCCCGATCGTCCGGATAAGGTACTCAATCAGCTCTCGCTGCAGGTTAACCCGGGTGAACGCATTGCGCTGCTCGGTCCTACCGGCTGTGGGAAGTCGACCTTACTGGCGCTGCTGACCCGTGCCTGGGAGTGCCAGCCTGGCACAATCAGCCTGAACGATCTGCCGATCGCCTCCTGGCCGGAATCGGAACTGCGCCAGCGTATCAGCGTGGTGACTCAGCGGGTTCATCTGTTCAGTCAGAGCCTGCGTGATAACCTGCTGCTGGCCTGCCCTGCCGCCAGCGATGAAACATTACGTCAGGTACTGATCGATACCGGCCTGCAGCGCCTGCTGGAGACGCCGGAGGGTTTAAACGCCTGGCTGGGCGAAGGTGGTCGCCCACTGTCGGGTGGTGAACTACGACGCCTGGCGATTGCCCGGGCGGCGCTGCATGATGGCGATCTCTGGCTGCTGGATGAACCCACCGAAGGGCTGGATGCCACCACTGAGCAGCACATTCTCAGCCTGCTACAGCGGCTTACCATCGGCAAAACGGTGATGATGGTGACTCATCGCCTGAGCGGACTGGAGCAAATGGACCGCATTTGTGTGATGGATAACGGTGTGATTGTCGAGCAAGGCAGCCATGCCGAATTAATCTCAAAAGCGGGCCGCTACTGGCGTTTCCGGCAGCGGATTGCGCTATAGTCTAGCGACATGCTGATGAGTAGAACAACGCAATGAGACTGGTACAACTGTCACGGGAATCTCTGCAATTTCCGCCACCGGAGATGGCCCTGCGCGAGCCGAATGGCTTGCTGGCGATGGGCGGCGATCTTTCCCCTGCACGCTTACTTAACGCTTATCAGCACGGCATTTTCCCCTGGTTTTCACCCGGCGATCCGATTCTCTGGTGGTCACCCGATCCACGCGCGGTACTGTTGCCGGAACATTTTCACCTTAGCCGCAGTATGAAGCGTTTTCATCAGCGCTCGCCTTATCGCGTGACAATGAACGAGGCTTTTGCTGAGGTGATTGACGGCTGCGCCACGGGTCGTGAAGAAGGAACCTGGATTACCTTTGAGGTCAAACGTGCGTGGCTGAGGCTGTATGAATCCGGTCATGCGCATTCGATTGAGGTCTGGGATGAGCACAAGCTGGTAGGCGGAATGTATGGCCTGGCGCTGGGCCAAATCTTTTGCGGTGAATCGATGTTCAGTCGTCAGGAGAACGCGTCAAAAACCGCACTTTTGGTTTTCTGTCAGCATTTCATCAAACATCAGGGCCGACTGGTGGATTGTCAGGTACTTAACCCGCATACGGCTTCACTGGGCGCGCTGGAAATCCCGCGTGCTGACTATCTGCAATATGTACAAAGCCTTGCGTGGCAACCGGTCAGCGACGGATGCTGGCGAACACAAACCCTTTTTTAGCCGCGCGCAGATGTTTTGCACACATAAAGGCGTATAAGTGATATAATAGTCGAGTTTGGTATGTCGTCCGCGCTTAGTTTTTACAAGCCGGAATTGCCAGGCTGGGAATCTCAACGCACTCTCGGAACTGTTTCAATCGTGCGCGTGTAACCGGTTGATACAGATTCTTAGCCCGCTAATCCCCCGCAGACGTCACATAAACACCCGAATTTTTCCGTAATGCTCGCGTTATGACGCGAAGCACGGCAAAGCGTTGGCAAAATCGCCGACGGTTCTTTACATAAATCGTTGAATTGGGCATTATCTTGCCGGTTCAACTGAAAGGTAGTACACCCAGAGGATTCGATGGCCAAAGAAGACAATATTGAAATGCAAGGTACCGTACTGGATACGTTACCTAACACCATGTTCCGCGTAGAACTTGAGAACGGACACGTGGTTACCGCTCATATCTCCGGTAAAATGCGCAAAAACTACATCCGCATCCTGACGGGCGACAAAGTCACAGTCGAGTTGACCCCGTACGACCTGAGCAAAGGCCGCATTGTCTTCCGTAGTCGCTAAGCTGCGATAGTCTCGCGGCACCAGAAATGCAGCGAAAAAAAAGGCCGGATGAGAATCCGGCCTTTTTCATATCTGGCTGCCGTCAATCAGTGCACGGTGCCTTCTGTTTTGCGTTTCTCTGCGCTGAGGAAGTGATAGGTCAGCTGACCTTTTTCACGATCCAGCGCCACCGAGACTGAGCCGCCATCCACCAGCGAACCAAACAGCAGTTCATTGGCTAACGGTTTTTTCAGGCTTTCCTGTACGGTGCGTGCCATCGGACGGGCCCCCATCGCTTTGTCATAGCCCTTCTCAGCCAGCCAGTCACGTGCTTCATCACTGACTTCCAGCGATACCCCTTTCGCATCCAGCTGCGCCTGCAACTCGACAATAAACTTGTCGACCACCTGATGAATCACCTCTGGTGACAGGTGACTGAACCAAATGATGTTGTCCAGACGGTTGCGGAACTCTGGCGTAAAGATCTTCTTGATCTCTTCCATCGCATCGGTGCTGTTGTCCTGATGAATCAGGCCGATAGATTTACGTTCGGTTTCACGTACCCCGGCGTTGGTGGTCATCACCAGCACCACGTTACGGAAGTCCGCTTTGCGACCGTTGTTATCGGTCAGCATACCGTTATCCATCACCTGCAGCAGCAGGTTGAACACGTCAGGGTGCGCTTTCTCAATCTCATCCAGCAGTACCACCGCATGAGGATGTTTGATCACCGCATCCGTCAGCAGGCCGCCCTGATCAAAGCCAACATAACCCGGAGGCGCACCAATCAGACGACTGACGGTGTGACGCTCCATGTACTCGGACATATCAAAGCGCAGCAGTTCAATGCCCAGCGCTTTCGCCAGTTGTACCGTGACTTCGGTTTTACCGACACCGGTCGGTCCGGCGAACAGGAACGAGCCGACGGGTTTACGATCCTGACCCAATCCTGCCCGGCTCATTTTGATCGCTTCCGTCAGTGCCTCAATGGCATTGTCCTGTCCAAACACCAGCATTTTCAGGCGGTCGCCGAGATTTTTCAGCGTATCGCGATCGGTTGCCGAGACGCTTTGCTCCGGAATACGGGCAATGCGTGCGACCACGGTTTCAATGTCAGCCACGTTAACGGTTTTCTTGCGCTTACTGGCTGGCATCAGGCGCGCACGCGCACCGGCCTCATCGATCACGTCAATTGCCTTATCTGGCAGATGACGGTCGTTGATGTATTTCACCGCCAGCTCCACCGCCGCACGTACCGCTTTCGCGGTGTAACGCACATCGTGGTGCGCTTCGTACTTGGTTTTCAGGCCATTCAGGATCTGCACGGTTTCATCAACAGAGGGCTCCGTGATATCGATCTTCTGGAAGCGACGCGCCAGGGCACGGTCTTTTTCGAAGATGTTGCTGAACTCCTGATAGGTGGTGGAACCCATTACCCGGATTTTCCCGCTCGAAAGCAGCGGTTTAATCAGGTTAGCGGCATCAACCTGGCCGCCCGAGGCGGCACCTGCACCGATGATGGTATGGATTTCATCGATAAACAGAATGCTGCTCTCATCCTGCTCGAGTTGCTTCAGCAGCGCTTTGAAACGTTTCTCAAAGTCACCGCGGTATTTGGTGCCGGCTAACAGCGAACCAATATCCAGCGAGTAGATGGTGCAGTCTTTCATCACTTCCGGCACGTCGCCCTGCTCGATACGCCAGGCAAGCCCTTCCGCTATGGCGGTTTTCCCGACGCCCGATTCCCCCACCAGCAGTGGGTTATTTTTACGGCGACGGCACAGTACCTGGATAGTACGCTCCAGCTCTTTATCGCGACCGATCAGTGGATCGATGCCACCGACGCGAGCAAGCTGATTGAGATTGGTGGTGAAGTTTTCCATACGATCCTCCCCGCCTGCTTGCTCTTCGTTAACCGGATTTTCTGCGCCAGGCGCCTGGCCAGGCTCATCTTTACGCGTACCGTGTGAAATAAAGTTCACCACATCAAGGCGGCTGACTTCATGTTTACGCAACAGATAAGCGGCCTGCGACTCCTGCTCGCTGAAGATAGCGACCAGCACGTTCGCACCGGAAACTTCGCTGCGACCGGATGACTGGACATGGAAAACCGCACGCTGTAATACGCGCTGGAAGCTGAGCGTCGGTTGTGTATCGCGCTCCTCCTCACTGGCAGGTAAAACGGGTGTGGTTTGTTCGATGAAGGCTTCGAGTTCCTGCCGCAGAGCCACAATGTCCACCGTACAGGCTTCCAATGCCTCTCTGGCCGACGGGTTACTGAGCAATGCCAGTAACAGATGCTCGACGGTCATAAACTCATGACGGTGCTCACGCGCTCTGGCGAAAGCCATATTTAAACTGAGTTCCAGTTCTTGATTGAGCATTAGGCACCTCCCCCAATTATCGCTCTGACCTGTTTCCTATATGGAGACGGGATCAGGCTTTTTCCAGCGTACACAGCAACGGATGATGGTTTTCCCGCGCATAATTGTTCACCTGGGCCGCTTTAGTCTCGGCGACTTCTGCGGTAAATACACCACAGATCGCCTTGCCGTGGTAGTGAACTTTCAACATCAGTTGCGTTGCACGTTCAACATCATAAGAAAAGAACTTTTGTACAACGTCAATAACAAATTCCATAGGTGTATAATCGTCATTATTCAGAATGACTTTATACATTGAAGGCGGCTTTAACCCTTCGCGTACTTTGTCTTCGGCCAGATGTTCAAAGTTAAGCCAGTCGTTTGTGTTTGCCATAGTGTTCCGTTGAGATTTCGCCCATCGCATTTAAGCGGCTACATGTTGAGAGTTTAACATGCCTGTCAAGCCACTGGCCGCTGATGAAAATTTATTCAGAAATTCCCACCCGCGACCTGTATCACAAAATTCGCAATAGCGTTAACTGCCTCAAATTTTGATGATTTTTTCCCCACCGAGCCCGGGGGTTTGCTTGACGCCAGCGGCCATTTCTCTACATTCTACTTGCACAAGCTGATTGAGTTTTAATCAAACTCGACTCACAGCTTCAATGACCTCACCTACTTATAAAATGTCTTGCGAGGGAAGTAAAAGCATGGAGACGGGTACAGTTAAATGGTTCAATAACGCCAAAGGCTTTGGCTTTATCTGTCCAGTTGGCGGTGGCGAAGACATCTTTGCCCACTACTCAACGATTCAGATGGATGGTTACAGAACGCTGAAAGCTGGCCAGCAAGTTCAGTTTGATGTCCACGAAGGTCCGAAAGGCAATCACGCCAGTCTGATCGTGCCGGTAGCAGAAGTGCAGGCCGTTGCCTGACATCTGCTTCCCCCTACTGAACACTCCCCTAAAAATGCCAGCCACCGACGCTGGCATTTTTCTTGTGGCCCGCGTTTAATCCGCCTTACCCTGCGCCAGCCCGATGACCCGGGCGAACATCTCGCGCATTAACAGCGGAATGGCATCCTGACCGCGTTCCGCCGCTGAGGTAGCCACTGCGATCGCCAGCTCAGGCTTCGAGCTCTGGTGAATCGCCCTGGTAATAATACGCCTGGCACTCATCCTCACGTTTAACGGCAGGTGCGCCATCTGCAGATAAACATCGCGAAAGCCCTGCTGGAAGAGGAAGTTTTCGATATCCAGCGCCGGCAGTTGTGTCAGATGCTGCTGCTCGCTATCGTGCGGCTGCAGCTGGCTGCGGGCGGCGGTGGCATATTTGTTGCCCGCCTCATCTCCGTCCGTCAGAACATGCCAGGCGATGCCCATCCGGCGGGCAAATTTCAGCAGTGGTTTGAGGCCGGACTGGGCAAACTCAATCACTTTTACCCCTTCGGCGGCAAAACTGTAGCCGCACTGCTGCGCCAGCTCATTGATGATCCAGACTTCGGTTTCACCCTCAACTAATAGCCAGCAACGGGCAAACAGCGCCACCGGTCGGTTGACGCGAATATGAAAGCCAATGCGGCGACTCTCTTCCGCGCTCAGGCCTTCCGGGCCGATGCGCCACGCCGCGACCCGTGACGGTTCACGCACCAGTCGGCAGACATTCTCAACCGGCACCTGCGACAACAGCTCCGCCGAGTTGGTGGTGGCAATTTTTTGCAGCGGCAGCAGCGACAGCATATTCCACGCCACCGACAGCATGATTGGATGCAGGCGGGTTTCCGGATCTTCAATCAGTAACAATGGACGGGCGTCAGGCGCCAGCGGCAGATCGCCCCGCGCCTGAATCAGCAGCGTAAACATCTGCAGCAGAATCAGTTGCCGGCTGCGCGAATCATTGCCAGCGATCAACTGATTAAGCTGATCCAGCGCCTGCCATCCCCGATCGCCATGACGCTGTTGCGGATCGACCCGCCGGGCAACCGCGGCGGCTGGCTGCTGTACCAGAAAGTAATGCTCCATCAGTTGCTGCAGGGTTTTCAATCCCTGCCGCAAGACTTCATCACTCAGTTGCTGCGGGTGCCGTTCAAGATCGCGTGCCAGATCTTCCATTCCAGCCATCAGCTGAGGATGCAGGATCGGATCGTCCGGCGGCAGCTCATGCCGGGATCGTTTACTGAAACGCGCATCGCGCAGTCGCAATACCGGATGCCGTTGCAGCAGGCGTGCAATGGCCGCCGCGCAGTTCTCCTGTGTCAGCGGCTGAAGCTGGCGGTCGACAAAGCGCCGACTGGCACTGACCCCCTGCTGACGCCAGGTGGCACGCACGCTGTAATAGAGCCAGCGCGCGCCCTGTGCGTCACGCTGCCAGAACGGTGCCAGCAGCGCATCATCAGCGCTGCCATCATCGCGAAAGTGAAACACCACCGAGAGACGACGCATCGAATCCGTGACATCGCCCGGCGTAAAATGAAAGTCAGCCGGGGTAAAAACATACTCATCGTGATGCGGTGACAGCAGTAAACTCAGCGCATCAAGCAGGCTGGATTTACCCCAGGCATTCTCACCAATCAGCAGGTTGGTCTGGGTTAAAGGCAGGGAAAGCTGGTTGATGCCGCGAAAACCGCGAATGTCGATATGTTCCAGAATCATAGGGTTCCATCCTCTTGCTAAACGAAGCAGGGTTGCCGGACACCGACTGGTCAGGTCACGCGCGGCCGAGGGTTTACTCTACCGCGCTTTTTCGTTAGCGTGTCGCCACTTACTGCATGGATGGCCTTATTTTTTATGTACTCCGGACTTCTGATTATCCTGCTGCCGCTGATTACGGGCTGGCTGTTACCGTTCCGTCAAACCACCGTGCTGCGTCAGGTCAATCGCCTGCTGGGCTGGATGGTCTACGTGATCCTGTTCTTCATGGGCATCAGCCTGGCGTTTCTTGATAACCTCAGCAGCAATCTGGTTACCGTGTTTCACACCGCGCTGGTGACCGCGCTGTGCATCCTGTTATGTAACCTGCTGGCGCTGCGCTGGCTGGAGAAGCGCGTGCCCTGGCAGCACAGCCATAAACAGGAAAAATTACCTTCACGGCTGCACATGGCGCTGGATTCACTCAAGCTGTGCGGCGTAGTGGTGATCGGGTTTGTGCTCGGCCTGACCCAATGGCCGTTACTGCATTATGCCGCTACCGCCAGTGAATATGCGCTGATTTTCCTGCTGTTTCTGGTTGGCATTCAGCTTCGTGGCAGCGGGATGACGCTGCGTCAGATCATTCTCAACCGACGGGGAATGTTGGTGGCCAGCGTGGTACTGGTCAGCGCGCTGGTCGGCGGAATGATCGCAGCGCTGGCGCTGGGCCTGCCGCTAAAAACCGGTCTGGCGTTAGCGAGCGGATTCGGCTGGTACTCGCTCTCAGGTATTCTGCTCACCGAAGCGTTTGGCCCGGTGCTCGGCAGCGCCGCTTTCTTCAACGATCTGCTGCGCGAGCTGGTGGCGATTATGCTGATCCCGGCGCTCATCGCCCGCCATCGCTGCAGCGCCTTAGGCTTATGTGGTGCCACCTCAATGGACTTTACCCTGCCGGTGCTGCAGCGGGCCGGTGGCAATGAGATCGTGCCCGCCGCCATTGTGCACGGCTTTGTCATGAGCCTGCTGGCTCCGATTCTGATCGCCCTGTTCTCGGCCTGACCGGCGCGGGCAGCCTCCAGCGCATTTTTTCACGGCTGCTTTTCTGTTACGTCGTCTACGCTTCTTTTTTGCGGTTTTGGTCGCGCCATCGGTCTGGCGCACCCACAAAGGAGAATAAGATGAAACAAACCGTGGCGGCGCTGGTCGCTAAAACGCTTGAAAACGCCGGCGTCAAACGCATCTGGGGCGTTACCGGGGACTCATTAAATGGCCTGAGTGACAGTCTGAACCGCATGGGCACCATTGAATGGATGCCGACGCGCCACGAAGAAGTGGCGGCGTTTGCTGCAGGCGCGGAAGCGCATATCAGCGGTGAGCTGGCGGTCTGCGCCGGCTCCTGTGGGCCAGGCAATTTACACCTGATCAACGGATTGTTCGACTGTCATCGCAACCGCGTGCCGGTGCTGGCGATTGCGGCGCATATTCCGTCGAGCGAGATCGGCAGCGGCTATTTTCAGGAAACCCATCCGCAGGAGCTGTTCCGCGAATGCAGCCACTACTGCGAACTGGTATCCAATCCTGAGCAGCTGCCGCAGGTGCTGGGTATCGCCATGCGCAAAGCGATCCTCAATCGCGGCGTTTCGGTGGTCGTCCTGCCGGGCGATGTTGCACTTAAGCTAGCCCCCGAAAACGCTAACGCTGCGTGGTATCCGCCGCAGCTGCCGCAGGTTCTGCCACAGGCCGCTGAACTGGCCCAACTGGCTGAGACCCTGAATCAGGCCAGCAATATTACCCTGCTGTGCGGCAGCGGCTGCGCCGGTGCGCATCAGGAAGTGGTCAGGCTGGCGGAGACGCTGAAAGCGCCGATTGTCCATGCGCTGCGCGGTAAAGAGCACATCGAATATGACAATCCTTATGATGTCGGCATGACCGGGCTGATCGGCTTCTCTTCCGGCTTCCACGCCATGATGAATGCCGAAACGCTGGTGCTACTTGGCACCCAGTTTCCCTACCGCGCCTTCTATCCGGAAAAGGCCCGCATTATTCAGATCGATATCAATCCCGGCAGCCTCGGTTCGCACTGTCACGTTGATGAAGCTTATGTCGGCGACGTGAAAACCACACTGCAGGCACTGCTGCCGCAGCTGACCAGCAAAATCGACCGCAGTCATCTCGACAGCGCGCTGGAACACTATGTCGATGCGCGTAAAAGTCTTGACGAGCTGGCCCAGCCCAACGATAAACAGCCGATTCATCCGCAATATCTGGCGCAGCAGATCAGTCACTACGCCAGTGAAGACGCCATCTTCACCTGCGACGTCGGTACGCCGACGGTCTGGGCGGCGCGTTATCTGAAGATGAACGGCAAGCGCCGGCTGCTCGGCTCGTTTAACCACGGCTCAATGGCCAACGCGATGCCGCAGGCGCTGGGTGCCCAGTCAATTGACCGCAATCGCCAGGTGGTGGCACTGTGTGGGGATGGTGGATTCAGCATGCTGATGGGCGATTTTATCTCGCTGGCGCAGCTGAAAATGCCGGTCAAGCTGGTGATCTTCAACAACAGCGTGCTGGGTTTCGTGGCGATGGAGATGAAAGCTGGCGGCTACCTCACCGACGGCACCGAGCTGGACAACCCCGACTTTGCGGCCATCGCCGAAGCGTGCGGTATTAAAGGCATCCGGGTAGAAAAAGCATCAGAGCTGAACGGCGCGCTGGAGCAGGCGTTCGCCCATGACGGTCCGGTTCTGGTCGATGTCATCACTGCCAAAGAAGAACTGGCGATGCCGCCGCAAATTAAAATGGAGCAGGCCAAAGGCTTCAGCCTGTACATGCTGCGCGCCATTCTGAATGGACGCGGCGACGAAGTGGTAGAACTGGCGAAAACCAACTGGCTGCGGTAAAACAACAGCTTCACCCAGGCGGGCGCGATGCCCGCCTTTTTTTTCCGCCACGTTCAGGAGCTTCAGGTGATCGATTTACGCAGTGATACCGTGACCCGGCCCAGTGCCGCCATGTTAAGCGCCATGATGTCCGCCGAAACCGGTGATGATGTCTACCGTGATGATCCTACCGTTAACGCCCTTGAGGCAGAAGCGGCGCGCCTGAGCGGTAAAGCGGCTGCGCTGTTCTTCCCGACCGGTACCCAGGCCAACCTGGTGGCGTTGCTGAGCCACTGTGAGCGCGGTGATGAGTATATCGTCGGTCAGCAGGCGCATAACTACAAATATGAAGCGGGCGGCGCGGCGGTGCTGGGCAGTATCCAGCCGCAGCCGATTCTGGCCGCTGACGATGGTACGCTGCCGCTCAGCGACGTGGCCGCCGCCATCAAGCCTGATGATATTCACTTCGCCCGCACCCGCCTGCTGAGCCTGGAGAACACCCATCACGGCAAAGTATTGCCGATAAGTTATCTGGAACAGGCCTGGGCTTTTACCCGAGAGCGGCAGCTGGCACTGCATATTGATGGCGCACGCATCTTCAATGCGGTCGTCGCCCAGCAGACTACGCTGGCGGCGATCGCCCGCTACTGCGACAGCCTGACCATCTGCCTGTCAAAAGGTCTGGGTACGCCGGTCGGTTCCCTGCTGTGTGGTGATGCGACGCTGATTGAGCGGGCGCGCCGCTGGCGTAAAATGACCGGCGGCGGTATGCGTCAGGCCGGAATTCTGGCAGCGGCCGGGCTTTATGCCCTGCAGCATAACGTGACACGCCTGCAGCAGGATCACGATAATGCCGCCTGGCTGGGACAGCAACTGCATGAGCTTGGCGTGGAAGTGATTGATCAGCAAACCAATATGCTGTTTGTCCAGCTACCGGCCAACCAGGTTGAACCGCTAGCGGCGTGGATGAAAGCGCGCGACGTGCTGATCAGCGCCGGTCCCCGCACCCGACTGGTGACCCATCTGGATGCCGATCGCGCCGCGCTTGAGCAGGTGGTGGCCCACTGGAAAGCCTTTCTGCAGCAGTAATTTTTTCCCGCTTACTGCGCCGCGCCATACTTTTCCAGCAGCGCGGCCGCTATCGCGGCAGTTTCGGCATCTGCGTTGCCGCGATAGTCTGCCGGCCGGAAATGCATCTGAAACGCTGCGATCACCGTCTGCTGCTCGCGCGCGCTCATCGCCCTATTCACCGGATAGCCGTAACGCTGTAAGCGATCGACGATTACTTCAGCCGGTACCGCCACGTGCGGATCCTCACCGGCTAAGTAAAACGCCACCCGCCGGGCATCAGGCCAGGCACCCAATCCCCGCTGCGCCAGTTGCTGCCAAGGAAACAGCGGTCCGGGGTCCTGTTTACGCTGCGGGGCAATATCGCTGTGACCAACAATGTTTTCCGGCGCAATCGCGTAGCGCTGGCTGATATCACGCAGCAGCGCCTCCAGCGCAGTGATTTGCGCCGTGGTAAACGGCTGCCACTCGCGACCGGTCAGAGTACGGCGATAACCGCGATTCACCAGTTCGATGCCAATTGAGGTGTCGTTAATCCGGCTGGCTCCACGCCAGAAGCTCGGTCCGGCTTGCCAGGCGAGCTGCTGCTCCGGCACCAGTTGCCAGATGACGCCCTTACCGGCGCGCTGTGGCGGCTGCCGCGGGATCAGATAATGGGCGCTGACCTGTTGATCGGTCAGGGTTGCCAGCGAAGAGGAAAAATCTTCGGCGGTATAGTGAATCACAATCACTTTAACCCGTGGTCGCGCACCCTGGGCGGGATGCCGCAGGTCGGCCCAGTAGCCGGGACGGGATTCCACCCCGGACTGACAGCCCACCAGCATCAGCGCTGCGAGCAGCAACAGCAGGCGTTTCAACGAACGATTACCGCCGTCCCGCTGACGCTGACCATCAGCATACTGCTCTCTTTGCCGACCGTTTCGTAATCGATATCAATTCCGACAACCGCGTTAGCACCCAGCGCTTTGGCCTGCTCTTCCAGCTCTTTGAAGGCGATCTCACGCGCTTTGCGCAGCTCTTTTTCATAGGCGCCGGATCGGCCGCCGACGATATCGCGAATGCCAGCAAAAAAATCGCGGAAGATATTGGCACCGAGAATCGCTTCGCCGGTTACCACACCGCAATAATCCGTGATGCTGTGGCCTTCCAGCGTGGGGGTAGTTGAAAATTTCATCGTCTTCTCCTTGTTGAAAACCGGACTAAGGCTCTTTCGACTAAAAAGCACGGCTATACTCTATGCTAAAAAGGGCACCTTGCCAGAGAACAATAAGGAAATCGAGATGAGAAACAACGCGTTTGCGCTAATGATCCCCGCGGCCCTGCTGCTCAGCGCCTGTACCACCGTTGAGCCCGTGATTAAGGATAATGGCCCGCGTAGCGCGCCGTGCATCGAAGGCGGCCCTGACCAGGTTGCCCAACAGTTCTATGATCTGCGCGTTCAGCAGCCGACCCAGGGTCTGCCGGACAGCAACACGCTGGCAAAATATCGCCCTTACCTGAGCGATGCACTCTATCACTCACTGCAGGCCGCCAGCGGCAGTAACGCCGGCGCACAGTGGCGCAACGGCGATCTCTTCTCCAGCCTGTCACAGGGTCCGACCGCTGCCAGCGTAGCCGACGCTTCTACCATTCCTAACCGTGATGCGCGCAATATTCCGCTGCGGGTTGAACTGAGCCGCGACGGCAAGCAGTGGCAGGATGAAGTGCTGATGATCCACCAGGGCAGTTGCTGGGTAGTCGATGATGTTCGCTATATGGCGAACCCGGCACATGCCGAGGGTGGCAGCCTGAGTCAGATGCTTGAAAAATCGAAAAAATAATCACCCGTTCGGCGAGTGATAAAAAGCGCGAGGTACTGATACCCGCGCTTTTTTTGTTTCCGCTAGCCCGGCATTCGTCGGGTCATCCCGCCGGACAGCACATGATATTGTGCTAAGCTTTAGCGGTTTTCCCGGCTGTTTCATAAATTTTAACCCACCTCAATTGCATAACTATTCTGGTGACGTTAAAATCCGCGACACTAATAGCTATTCAAATCTGGCGCATGAGTATTCAACTAAACGCAATAAACTGCTTCTACGGTGCTCATCAGGCGCTGTTCGACATTAATCTTGAGTGTCCGCAAGGCGAGACACTGGTATTGCTGGGTCCCAGCGGTGCCGGTAAGAGTTCGTTGCTGCGGGTGCTGAATTTGCTGGAGCAACCCCGTTCAGGTCAGTTGCAGATCGCCGGTAATCATTTCGATTTCAGCCAGAAGCCGGCTGAGGCCGCGATCCGTGAACTGCGCCAGAACGTCGGAATGGTGTTCCAGCAATATAATCTCTGGCCGCATCTGACCGTGCTGCAGAACCTGATGGAAGCGCCCTGCCGGGTGCTGGGTCTGAGCAAGAGTGACGCGCGTGCCCGGGCAGACAAGCTGCTCGATCGTCTGCGTCTGACGCCCTACAGCGACCGTTTTCCGCTGCATCTCTCCGGCGGTCAGCAGCAGCGGGTGGCGATTGCCCGCGCCCTGATGATGGAGCCGCAGGTGCTGCTGTTTGATGAGCCGACCGCTGCGCTCGACCCGGAAATTACCGCTCAGATTGTCACCATTATTCGCGAACTGGCCCAGACCCGGATTACGCAGGTGATCGTTACCCATGAAGTGGAAGTGGCGCGTAAAACCGCCAGCCGCGTGGTCTACATGGAAAATGGTCACATTGTGGAACAGGGTGATGCCAGCCGCTTTACACAGCCGCAAACCGAGGCGTTTGCTCACTATCTTTCGCACTAAGTCAGGATGCTAACAATGAAAAAAGTCGTACTTGCTGCACTGCTTGCTGGTTTTAGCCTGAGCGCCACCGCGGCGCAGACCATTCGTTTCGCCACCGAAGCCTCTTACCCTCCGTTTGAGTTCGTCGATTCAGACAACAAGATTCAGGGCTTCGATGTCGATCTGGCGAATGCATTGTGTAAAGAGATTGATGCGACCTGTACTTTCACCAACCAGGCGTTCGATAGCCTGATCCCCAGCCTGAAATTCCGTCGCTTTGATGCGGTGATGGCCGGCATGGATATCACCCCTGAGCGTGAAAAACAGGTGCTGTTCAGCAAGCCTTACTACGACAACTCGGCGCTGTTCGTGGCGCAGAAAGGGAAAGTGGCCAGCATTGAGGCGCTGAAAGGCAAGCGCGTCGGCGTACAAAACGGCACCACTCACCAGAAATACCTGACCGAAAAGCACAGTGAAATCACTACCGTGCCGTACGACAGCTATCAGAATGCGGTGCTGGATCTGAAAAATGGCCGTATTGATGCGGTATTCGGCGATACGGCGGTGGTTAATGAGTGGCTGAAGCAGAACGCGACGCTGGCGCCAGTGGGCGAGAAAGTCACCGATAAAGCCTACTTTGGTACCGGCCTCGGCATTGCAGTGCGTACCGGCAATACCGATCTGCAAACCAAATTCAACGGTGCGCTGGATAAAATCAAAGCCGACGGCACCTACAAAACGATCTACAGCAAATGGTTCCCGCAGTAATTTCTGATGAATGAAATGATCCCACTCGCAAGCGCCGCCGGCATGACCGTCGGCCTTGCCGTTTGTGCGCTTATCGCCGGCCTGGTGCTGGCGATGATTTTCGCTGGCTGGGAGTCACTACGCTGGAAACCGCTGGCGTGGATCGGCACCGGTCTGGTCACCCTGATCCGCGGTCTGCCGGAAATTCTGGTGGTGCTGTTTATCTACTTTGGCGCCTCTCAGCTGCTGCTGACCCTCTCCGACGGTTTCACCCTCAATTTCGGCCTGTTTCAGTTACCCATTCAGGTAGAAATTGAAAACTTCGACGTCAGTCCGTTCCTGTGCGGCGTGATTGCGCTGGCGATGCTGTATGCCGCCTACGCCTCACAAACCCTGCGCGGGGCGCTGAAAGCAGTGCCGATCGGCCAGTGGGAATCGGGTCAGGCGCTGGGAATGAAAAAATCGGCGATATTTCTGCGTCTGATTATGCCGCAGATGTGGCGGCATGCCCTGCCAGGACTCGGCAATCAGTGGCTGGTACTGCTAAAAGATACCGCACTGGTGTCGCTGATCAGCGTCAACGACCTGATGCTGCAAACCAAAAGTATCGCCACACGAACTCAGGAGCCGTTTACCTGGTTCCTGGTGGCTGCGGCTATCTATTTAGTGATCACCTTGTTCAGCCAGGCGGTATTGCGCCGCATTGAGCTGCGCACCACCCGATTTGAACGGGGGAACAGCTGATGCTGGCGTATCTGCCCGAATTACTGAAAGGATTACACACCAGCCTGACGCTGACCGCGGCCTCGCTGGTGCTGGCGCTGCTGCTGGCGCTGCTGTTCACCGTGGTGCTGTCGCTGAAAACGCCGGTGCTTAATCCGCTGGTAAAAGGCTTTATCACATTGTTTACCGGCACGCCGCTGCTGGTGCAGATCTTCCTGATCTATTACGGTCCGGGACAGTTTCCGTCGATCCAGCAAATCCCCTGGCTATGGCACCTGCTGTCGCAACCGTGGCTGTGCGCCATGCTGGCGCTGTCGCTCAATAGCGCGGCTTACACGACCCAACTTTTTTACGGCGCGGTGCGGGCTATTCCGTCCGGTCAGTGGCAATCCTGCGCTGCACTCGGCATGAACCGCAAAGATACGCTGCGTATTCTGCTGCCTTATGCATTTAAGCGCGCCCTCTCCTCTTACTCCAATGAGGTGGTGCTGGTGTTTAAAGGCACTTCGCTGGCCTATACCATTACCCTGATGGAAGTGATGGGCCACGGTCAGCTGCTCTACGGTCGCACCTATGATGTCACGGTGTATGCCGCCGCCGGGCTGGTTTATCTGTGTGTTAACGGGGTGCTGACGCTGATGATGCGGCTGATCGAGAAACGCGCACTGGCCTTTGAACACCGTAACTGATGGTCAGGCGAGCCCGCTCGCCTGATACGCCTGGACAATCACAACGATTGCATAAAAATTCATTATCTGGCAGGGTAAGCAGCTCTCAGAGTAGTGAACAGGTTGTGATTACAGGAGTCGTATAATGAAAAAATGGATTGTTGCCGCCACGCTGGCTTCGCTGGCCCTCAGCGCCCAGGCCGCTGATAAAATTCGCTTCGCCGCCTCGGCGACTTATCCGCCGTTTGAATCGCTGAATCGTGAAAATCAGCTGGTCGGTTTCGACATCGATCTGGCGAAGGCGCTTTGCCAGCAGATGAAGGCCGACTGCACCTTCACCAACAATGCGTTCGACAGCCTGATCCCTTCGCTGAAGTTCCGCCGCTATGACGCGGTTATTTCCGGTATGGACATCACCGCCGAACGCAGCAAGCAGGTCGATTTTACCCAGCCCTACTACGCCAACTCCGCAATCGTGATCGCCCGCAAAGGCCAGTTCAGTGATTTTGCCGCCCTGAAGGGCAAGCGTCTTGGTGTCGAGAACGGCACCACCCATCAGAAATACCTGCAGGAAAAACATCCTGAGGTGACGGTGGTGGCGTATGACAGCTATCAGAATGCGATTCTGGATATGAAGAATGGGCGTCTGGATGGGGTGTTTGGTGACAGCGCCGTGGTGAATCAGTGGCTGAAGACCAACAGCGATCTGGCAACCGTCGGCGAGCACGTTACCGATGCAGACTACTTCGGCACCGGCCTCGGCATTGCAGTGCGCAAAGGCAACACCGAATTACGCGATCGCTTTAATCATGCCCTCGCCGAACTGAAAGCCAATGGCCGCTGGCAGCAGATTAACCAGCAGTGGTTCCCTGAATAAATGCAGATGCGGGCTCAGTGTCTGAGCCCGTCTTACGCTTAGCGCGGCTGGCGGGTTAACAACGCCAGCACTTCAAAATGGGCGGTGTGCGGGAACATATCAAACAGCTGCACCTTGCTAATCTGATAATCATTCAGCCGGGCTACGTCTTCTGCCAGCGTCTGTGGGTTACAGCTGGAATAGAGCAGATAATCGGGTGCCATCTGACTAAGAAAATCACACAGTTCAGCGCCAATGCCGCGTCGCGGTGGGTTAACCAGCACCAGCTGTGGCACCGCGTCCCGGCCAGTGGCAAATTCGGTCGAGTCCAGCGCAGCAAACTGCACTTTTTCCAGTCCCATCATCTGCGCTGAACGCTGGGCGCATTTAATCGCCTCGGCGCTGATTTCAATGCCGGTCAGCGTCATCTCTGGCGTGGCGCAGTGCAGGCCAAATCCCCCTACGCCGCAGAACAGATCCCACATGCTGGTGACCGGCAGCTGCTGCACCCATTGCCGGGCGGTGGCGTAAAGCGTGCTGGCAACCTGTGGATTGGTCTGGAAGAAACTTTGCGGACGAATCCACAGCGGCACGCCGTTAAAATTTTCGGCCAGCGACTGTGCTGGCGTCAGCGCAATCTCCTGCTCCCCTTCCAGAATCGCCATATGTACCGGCTGAATATTGGCGGAGATCACCGTCAATTGCGGCAACTGCTGTTGCAGCTCCGGCAGTGCCGCGCGCAGTTGCGCCAGCTTGGTGGTCGAACGCAACACAAAGCGCAGCATCATGCCGCCCTGACTACTGCCGGTCAGCAACAGATACTTCAGCTCGCCCCGTTTGCGTGCCACGTTGTACGGCGTCAGCCCGGCGCGGGCGATAAACGGCCGCAGCGCAGCAAACACCGGCTGAAAACTGGCTGGATAGAGCGGGCAGTCGCACAGATCAACCGCCTCGCCATTGCGCTGAACCATGCCGAACACCGGACGCTCCACGCTACCGCTGACCACCATCTTGGCTTTATTACGAAACGCCTGCTGCGGCGAGGTGATCGGTGGCAACCACTGCGCCACCGGCCGATCGGCCAGCAGCTGTTCCAGCCATGACTGTTTGTCAGTCAGCTGTTGGGTATAGGGTTTTTCCAGCCACTGGCAGGAGCGGCAACGGTTAGCGTCATAGAGCGCGCAATGCATGGGAAAGCCTGTATTCACGGTGGAGAGGTCGGGCGGAGCGCGATTGTATCATCGCTTGCTGAAAAATGCGCGACTGCTGAGCGGCAGAAACAGCAGCAGCAGCACCAGCAGATCCGGCAGCTTTTGCAGCAGGGTGTGATGGACGATCTGGACATTATTCGCGCCATCAATGCTGAATATCTCCGGATAGATCCAGCCCATGGAGGCCATCAGCATATAACCCAGCACAATCACCTGGGTGGCGACATAGCCCCAGCGTCCCCGGTTGCTGCCGCGCATCAGGGTAAAGGCGCAGCGCAGTTCGAACAGGAAGATCAGCTGGCTGGCGACAAAGATAAAGGTTGAGTCCCAGGCCTGGGCGCTGCGGTGGACAAAGTTGGCGAGCTCGCTGTAGCCAAGCTCATTTGCCAGCATCAGCACGCTCAGGCAGCGCGTCGCGATAATGGCAATGCCCGCCACGGTGACCGGAACCGGTGCCTCGGTCAACGTGCGGCTGCTTTTAAGGATTTCTGACATAGTCCGTGACTCCACCTGATCAAAAAACGGGCCGGTAAAACCAGCCCGTTGTTATAGTGGCAAATGTTACGGATTTCAGCCACGTTTAGCTTTCTGAATATCGCTTAAACGTTGTTTTTCTTCATGTGCCATCACCCGCCAGGCGATAAAACCGACTAAACCGACCACGAACAGGATCAGTGAGGCGAGCGCGTTGATTTCCGGATTGACGCCACGCCGCACGGTGGCAAAAATCGCCATCGGCAAGGTGGTCGCGCCAGGGCCGGTTACAAAGCTGGAAATCACCAGATCGTCGAGAGACAGCGTAAACGCCAGCAGCCAGCCGGTGACGATAGCCGGAGCAATCATCGGCACGGTAATCACGAAGAACACTTTGAGCGGCGTTGCGCCCAGATCCATCGCGGCCTCTTCAATCGAGCGGTCCAGTTCGCGCAGGCGCGAGTTGATCACCACGGCGACATAGGCGGTACAGAACGTAACGTGCGCCAGCCAGATGGTCAGCATGCCGCGCTCGCTCGGCCAGCCAAAGGCGTTGCCCATCGCCACAAACAGCAGCAGCAGCGACAGCCCGGTGATCACGTCGGGCATCACCAGCGGTGCGGTCAGCATAAACGCAAAGCCGTTATGGCCACGGAAACGGCCGAAGCGCACGATAATCACCGCCGCCAGGGTTCCCAGCACCACCGCCATGGTGGCGGAGAGCGCGGCGATACTCAGACTCAGCATCACCGCGTCAATCATCGCGCTATCCTGAAACAGCACCCGGTACCAGTGGAAGGAGAAGCTGTCCCATACCGTCACCAGCTGTGAGCTGTTGAAGGAGTAAACCACCAGCAGCAGCATCGGCGCATAGAGGAACAGGAAACAGCAGACCAGAATCCCGGTACGCCAGGGCGAGCGAATGGTCGGCAAATTGTTCATGCCTTCTCCCCCATCTCACGGTTTTGATGCTTATGGAACCAGATGATCGGCAGAATCAGGATCAGCAGGATAATGACCGCCAGCGCCGACGCGACCGGCCAGTCACGGTTATTAAAGAACTCCTGCCACAGAATACGGCCAATCATAATGCTGTCCGGACCCCCGAGCAGTTCCGGGATCACGTACTCACCGACTGCCGGAATAAACACCAGCATCGAACCGGCGATTATCCCGCCTTTGGTAAGCGGAACGATCACGCTGAAAAAGGTTTTCAGCGGACGCGCGCCCAGATCCAGCGACGCTTCAACCAGCGAGTAGTCGATACGCGTCAGCGCGGTGTAGATCGGCAGCACCATAAACGGCAGATAGCAGTAAACGATGCCGATATAGACCGCGGTATTGGTGTAAAGGATCACCAGCGGATGATCAATCACGCCCAGCCACAGCAGAAAACGGTTGAGGATACCGTTATTGTTCAGCAGCCCCATCCAGGCGTAGACCCGCACCAGAAAGGAGGTCCACGACGGCAGGATCACCAGCAGCAGCAGGATAGTGCGCATCGACGGCTTGCTGTGCGCCACCGCCCAGGCCAGCGGATAGCCCACCAGCAGGCAAATCACCGTCGAGATGGCCGCCACTTTCAGCGACTGCAGATAGGCGTCGACGTAGAGAGGATCGTCGGTCAGCGTCAGGTAATTGGCAAAGTTCAGCACAATACTGAACTGATCGTCCGCCCAGCTGACCAGTTCGGTATAGGGTGGAATGGCGCGCGCAATGTCAGCGAAGCTGATCTTAAGCACCGTCAGGAACGGCAGCAGGAAGAACAGCACCAGCCAGACATAGGGTAAAGCGATCACCAGTTTGCGGCCGTGCTGCATTTTAATTCGCGTGGCCCAGCGTTGCAGCGGCGTGCCGACCAGCCGGGCCGGCGCTTTGCTGCGTTGGAAAATCTGGCTCATGGCGTCTCCTTAAACCGTCAACACCACGCAGCTGTCGCTCTCCCAACAGAGGCGGACTTCATCGCCCCAGGTCGGCAACCCTTTGCGGTAGCGATGCGCGTTTTGCAACTGTGCGCTGATCATCTGTCCGCTGTGCAGACGGACATGGAAAATCGACAGGTCACCGAGATAGGCGATATGCACCACTTCACCGACGGCAAAGTTGCAGCCATCGGCTGGCACCTCATCGCACAGCATCACTTTTTCGGGACGCAGCGCGACGTGAACCGGCAGGTTATCCACCACCGAGACATCGGAGTCGACCTTCAGCGGGTGCATCAGCCCTGGGCTGTCGATAACCAGACCATCCGCCTGACGTTCGCGCAGCAGCCCTTCAAACACGTTCACCGAGCCGATGAATTCGGCACTGTAGCGGCTGGTCGGATGCTCGTAGATCTCTTCCGGCTCGCCAATCTGCACGAACTTGCCGCGATTCATGATGGCAATGCGGCCCGCCATGGTCATCGCCTCTTCCTGATCGTGGGTAACCATGACGCAGGTTGCGCCCACCCGCTCGAGGATATCAACCACCTCCAGCTGCATGCGATCGCGCAGCTTCTTGTCCAGCGCGCCCATCGGTTCATCCAGCAGCAGCAGCTTAGGCCGTTTCGCCAGGCTACGCGCCAGCGCCACACGCTGACGCTGACCACCGGAGAGCTGATGCGGCTTACGCCTGGCAAACTCCTGCATATGCACCAGCGCCAGCATTTCCGCCACCCGACTGGTGATTTCGCCCTTCGGCAACTTATCCTGCTTCAGACCAAAGGCGATATTCTGCTCCACCGTCATGTGCGGAAACAGCGCGTAAGACTGGAACATCATATTGATTGGCCGCTGATAAGGAGCGACGTGCGACAGATCCTGGCCATCCAGCACAATCTGGCCGCTGGTCGGCGGCTCGAAACCCGCCAGCATCCGCAACAGCGTGGATTTGCCACAGCCCGACGCGCCCAGCAGGGCAAAAATCTCGCCTTTGTATATGGTCAGACTGACATCATCGACAGCATGCTGTCCGTCGAACGATTTTGTCAGATTGCGAATTTCCAGCAGCGGCGTTAACGCCTTTGCGGTTTTATTTTGAGGACGGGGAATGGCATCGTTCACTAACGTATCTCTCCGGAGCCAGGCGGAACATCGCGGCAAAATCCGCCGCTAAAAATGGCACAACAGAGGCCGACACTGCGCCTCTGTTGCTGATGCGTAATCAGTCAATCCGTTCAGAACGAATTACTTACCACTTTTTACTTTAGTCCATGCACGGGTACGCACACGATCCAGTTTCGGATCCTGAACTTTGAGCACGAACAATTTCGACATCGCTTCTGGCGTCGGGAAGATGCCTGGGTTGTTGCGGACGTCAGCATTGATCAGCGGCAGCGAAGCTTTATTGCCGTTGGCGTAGTTCATCTTGTTCGAGACATCCGCGATCACTTTTGGATCCATGATGTAGTTCAGCCAGGCGTAGGCACCATCAAGATTCTTCGCGTCTTTCGGAATTGCCATCATGTCGAAGAAGGCCAGAGCGCCCTCTTTCGGCACGCTGTAACCGAGATGCACGCCATTTTTGGCTTCATCGGCCCGGTTTTTCGCCTGCAGAATGTCACCTGACCAGCCAATCGCCACACAAATATTGCCGTTAGCCAGATCGTTGATGTACTGCGACGAATGGAAATAACGAATGTTCGGACGCAGTTTCAACAGCAGATCGGTGGCCGCGCCTGAATACTCTTTGGCGTCAGAACTGTTCGGATCTTTACCCAGATAGTTGAGCACGGTAGCGAAAATTTCTTCCGGCGCATCAAGGAAAGAGACGCCACAGCTTTTCAGCTTCTCCAGATTTTCTGGCTTCATCACCAGATCCCAGCTGTTAACCGGTGCATCTGCGCCGAGTACCGCTTTGACTTTATCGATGTTGTAGCCGATACCGGTAGTGCCCCACAGGTAAGGAATGGCGTATTTGTTGCCCGGATCGTGCTGCGCCACTTTTTCCATCAGCGCCGGATCGAGGTTTTTATAGTTAGGCAGTTTGCTCTTATCCAGCGGCTGGAACACGCCGGATTGCAGCTGACGCGCCAGGAAGCTGGAGGATGGCACCACCACGTCATAGCCGGTGCTGCCAGCCATCAGTTTGCCTTCCAGCACTTCATTGGAGTCAAACACGTCGTAAACCACTTTGATGCCGGACTGCTTTTCAAAGTTCGGCACGGTATCTGGCGAGATATAATCAGACCAGTTATAAACGTGCAGCGTTTTATCTTCCGCCATGGTGCTGGCAGACGCGGCCATCAGCACGCCAGCTACCACACCTGACAACCATTTCTGACGTTGGTTGAACATGTTTTCCATCCTCCTGAGCGGGTCATCACAACGCTGCAAACCAGTGATCCATACGTTGCGTTCTGTGTGTAAGGTCAGTGACACAATGAATCATTATTCAGCGGAAGTGTAATAGCAAAAACCATTAGCTGTGGCGCAGTTACGCGGCTGTCACAGCCCCGCAAGAATAGCCCCCCGACTCAGACTGCACCAGACCTCAGCGTAAAAAACGCCTAAAAGCGATATTTTATGCATGTTTAAGCTATGAGGTTCGGCTTTACTGGCATAAAGAACGACAAATATCTGGCACTAAAGGGCAAAGTGCAGAATAAAAAATTATAGCTATCCGGTGCGACGGACATAAAAAAAGCCGTCACAGGGACGGCTTAACGGGCAATCGGGTCTGATCAGTGCAGCACGGAGTGCACGCTGGTCACCGGCACATGCTCTTCCTCTTCACCAATCATCAGCAGATTGTTAGCAAACGCCTCAAGGATCACCATTGAGATCTGCTCTTCACTCTGTTTCATAAAGTGAGAGAACTGACCAAAGGTTAACCCTGCGGTGATGGTCATTGACTGACAGACAATCAGCTTCGGCAGGTTATCATCCTGAATGTCGATGAACGCTTTCACCGTCAGCGAACTGGCATTAATTTGCGACAGGTCACCTACCAAAGGAATCAGCGCCGTGGGCTTCACTTCAGCCAGCGCCGAAAACAGAATGACGTTGTCGACCAGATCGATTTTGGCGTCAAACACCCCGTCGAAGTTTTGCATATGCGGCAGATGTAGTGCCTGACAGGCATCGCATTCGAACCAGGTGATATTTTGCTGATCCAGCCAGCGACGCAACAGGTCGATATCCGGAACGACAAGAGAATCCATCGTAAAATTCCATGGGGTGATAAACAGGCGACTTAGCTTACGGAAAAATGCGCGTCGATGCCACGAAAACCGCTGAAAAGCGCGTGTCAGCCCGCGGTTTTAGGACGGAGCCCGGGGATAGCCTGCTGCTCAATCCAGCCAATCATCAGCCCGGCAATGTCCAGACCGCTGCTGGTTTCGATCCCTTCGAGACCCGGCGAGGCATTGACCTCCATCACCAGCGGACCCCGAGCGGCACGCAGGATATCGACCCCGGCGACGTCCAGCCCCAGCGTGGTCGCCGCTTTGACGGCAATCTGCCGCTCCTGCTCAGTAATAGTGACCGGATACGCCTTGCCGCCACGGTGCAGATTGGAGCGAAAGTCGCCCTCTTTTGCCACCCGCTCAATCGCCGCCACGACCTGATTGCCAATCACCAGACAGCGAATATCACGGCCGCCCGCCTCTTTGATGAACTCCTGCACCAGAATATGGGCATTCAGACCGCGAAACGCATCGATAACGCTTTCCGCCGCCTGGCGCGTTTCGGCCAGCACTACGCCGATGCCCTGGGTGCCTTCCACCAGTTTGACCACCAGCGGCGCGCCGCCGACCATGGCGATCAGATCCTCGGTATCGTCCGGCGAGGAAGCAAAGCCGGTGACCGGCATATCGATTCCCTCGCGCGCCAGCAGCTGCAGCGATCGCAGCTTGTCACGTGCGCGGGTGATCGCTGCCGACTCATTCAGCGGGTAACTGCCGCTCATCTCAAACTGACGCAGCACCGCCGTACCGTAAAAGGTGGTCAGAGAGCCGATGCGCGGAATGACCGCATCAAAGTGGCCGAGCGGTTCACCGCAGTAGTGCACGGCGGGCGAGGCGGGATTGATGTTCATGTAGCAGGAGAGCGGATCGATGATTTGCACCTGATGGCCACGGCCTTCGGCCGCCTCACGCAGCCGCCGGCTGGAGTAAAGCGTTTCATCGCGCGACAGAATGGCTATTTTCATCGTCCGTTCTCCGCCGTTAGCTTAGCGCGTTGCCCAGCCCTGCTGATGCAGATAATCCAGCATAAACGGGCGCGTTTCTTTGATAATCAGGCGCTGAATCAGTTCGCTCCAGGTTTCGCTGCGCTGGTTGCTGTCACGATGCTGATAGTAAAGCTCGGTGCGGCTGTCATAGTCCGCCAGTACCGCCGGATCGAGCGGCTGGTAGCGGTTTTCATGCACCAGCATTGCGTGCGGCATGCGCGGTTTCACATCCGGGCGGGTTTCAGGATGGCCCAGGCAAAAACCAAACAGCGGCAACACAAATTTTGGCAGGCCGAGCAGAGTGGTTACCTCGGCGATGTTGTTACGGATACCGCCAATGAACACCCCACCCAGATCCAGCGATTCGGCCGCCACCATGGCATTCTGCGCCATCAGCGCGGTATCGACACAGCCGAGCAGCAGCTGTTCAGCGCGGCCCAGCTGGGCATCCGGACAGATCTGCAGGTGACGATTAAAGTCAGCGCAGAACACCCAGAACTCGGGTGCATCTGCCACCCACGACTGACCGCCGGTCAGGGTGACCAGCTGGTCGCGCAGCGCACGGTCAGTGATACGAATAATAGAAGAGCACTGTAAAAAACTGGATGTGGACGCCGATTGCGCCGCATTAATAATCGCTTCACGCTGCGCCTCGCTGACGGGCTGGTCGGTGAAGGCGCGAACAGAGCGGTGGCTGCACAGTAAATCAATGGTCGGTGTCATAAAGTCTCCAGCAACATTATCTTTTTTTGTCAGTATGATTAAACAGCTGCGGCGCGATCGCTTTTGCGGTGCGCCACATTAATAGCCAGGCGGCGGGCAGCATCAAAACAATACCCGCGATAAACAGCCCGGTCGCCAGCGTCCTGACGTTCAGCGTGCCGGGCGCGGGCAGCCAGCGGTTCACCAGCAGCAATGCGGCCAGAATCATCAGGCCGCCAAGCGCTTCCAGCACCAACACCGTGCGGGGTAATCTGGCGACATTCTGCATCGTCCTCTCCTGCCTTAGCCGGTTATTGAGCGTCAATTATGGTTAACAACCCGCAAATTGCCCACCGTTCAGGGTGAGCCACGGACAGAAAAAAAACCTGCCCGGCTGATAACAAGGTTCCAGCCGCTATAGGTGGCGGGCATCAGACTAACAGGCAAATCCTGCTTCCTTTAAGCGATACGAGCGGGCATCATGATTGCCATTCTCAGTTTTATTGTGTGATGTAGATCACGCACCACGCTGCAAGGAGTTCTTCATGATTGCTGTAATTTTTGGTCGTCCGGGCTGCCCATATTGTGTCCGTGCTAAAGAGCTGGCGGATAAACTCACTGCTGAGCGTGATGATTTTAGCTATCAGTATGTGGATATTCAGGCAGAAGGCATTACTAAAGCCGATCTGGAAGCCAGCGCCGGTAAGCCAGTCACCACCGTGCCGCAGATTTTCCTGGATGATAAACACGTCGGCGGCTACACCGAATTCGCCGCATGGACCAAAGAAAACCTGGGCTTTGTCGCTTAATTAGCGGTTGCAGGCTGGGTAATGAAAAAGGCGAGACGCGGTTACCGGTCTCGCCTTTTTGCTGGGCAGCGTCTGACTGTTTCTCAGCCCCGGCCCTTTATGCCGGGCCGGGGCCGCTTTAGTTCAGCGAGGCCATCACTATCTGCATCAGGCGCACCAACAGCGCGCCGCAGCCAGCCCAGAACATGGCGCTCACGCTCCAGGCGACCACAAACAGCCCGCTGGCATGGACCAGCAGCGTATTATTTAACAGCAGCACGGCCACCAGGGTGCCCCACAGCGCCATCAGCAAGGTACTTTTTAACGGACTTTCCACCTGCATCAAGGCCATCACGATACCAGGCAGCATAAACAGCAGCAGTTCAGGCTGACCATGCAACGGGCCAGGACCGGTTTGCCAGAAGTGGCAGGTAAAAACAAACACCAGACTATAAAGCACCACCCCACACAGGCGGATCGTCCAGAGATAAGAACGCTGCGGCATAACACCTCACTGACTAAAAATTACCCGGATAAAACTTGCCTGTATCCCTGCTGCGTTCAGGTGGAAATAAAAAGAAACAGTTCGTTTTGATAACGAATGAAATTAGCCAATGGCTGAGGAAGATTTTTCTGATTAGAATAGCCGCCGTTACACCGGTCGCATTTGCAACACTGATACAACGCACCCCCGACGGCTTGCTCAAGATAGCGAAAAACAAGCCTCTCTTCAACAGGTTACACGTAAACAAGAAGTTAAACAGTGAATATTAACGTCGCAGAATTGTTAAGTGGAAATGACGTTTTGTTATTATTTGTCGTTTTGGCGCTCGGGCTCTGCCTGGGGAAATTGCGTCTTGGCTCGGTTCAGCTGGGAAATTCGATCGGCGTATTAGTGGTTTCCCTGTTATTAGGCCAGCAGCACTTTACGATCAATACCGACGCATTAAGTCTCGGCTTTATGCTGTTTATTTTTTGTGTTGGCGTCGAGGCCGGTCCCAACTTTTTCTCGATATTCTTTCGCGACGGCAAAAACTATTTCATGCTCGCTATCGTGATGGTGGTCAGCGCGCTGATTATGGCACTGGGGCTCGGTAAGCTGTTTGGCTGGGATATCGGCCTGACGGCGGGCATGCTGGCGGGCTCAATGACCTCAACGCCGGTGCTGGTCGGTGCCGGCGATACGCTACGGCAAAGTATCAGCGACAGCAAACAGCTGGGATTGATGCAGGATCAGCTCAGTCTCGGCTATGCCGTGACCTATCTGATTGGCCTGGTCAGCCTGATCTTTGGCGCGCGTTACCTGCCGCGCCTGCAGCATCAGGATCTGCCCACCTGCGCGCAGCAGATCGCTCGCGAGCGCGGGCTGGATGCTGACAGCCAGCGCAAGGTGTTTTTACCGGTGATCCGTGCTTACCGCGTCGGCCCGGAACTGGTGGCGTGGAGCGGCGGCAAAAACCTGCGTGAACTCGGTATCTATCGCCAGACCGGCTGCTACATTGAGCGCATCCGCCGTAATGGTATTCTCGCCAGCCCGGATGGCGATGCGGTACTGCAACTCGGCGACGACATCTCCCTGGTCGGTTATCCCGATGCGCACGCCCGTCTCGACCCCAGCTTCCGTAACGGCAAAGAGGTGTTTGACCGCGATCTGCTGGATATGCGAATTGTGACCGAAGAGATTGTGGTGAAAAACCACAATGCGGTGAACAAACGGCTCAGCAAACTTAATCTCACCGATCATGGCTGCTTCCTTAACCGGGTGATTCGCAGCCAGATTGAGATGCCGATTGACGACAGCATCATGCTGAATAAAGGCGATGTATTGCAGGTCAGCGGCGAAGCGCGACGGGTTAAAAGCGTGGCGGATCGCATTGGCTTTATCGCTATCCACAGCCAGATGACCGACCTGCTGGCCTTCTGCGCCTTCTTCATCGTCGGCCTGATGATTGGTCTGATTACCTTTCAGTTCAGCAACTTTAGTTTTGGCCTCGGTAACGCTGCCGGCCTGCTGTTTGCCGGCATTATGCTCGGCTTCCTGCGCGCCAACCATCCGACCTTTGGCTACATCCCTCAGGGCGCACTCACCATGGTGAAAGAGTTCGGGCTGATGGTGTTTATGGCCGGCGTGGGGCTGAGCGCTGGCAGCGGTATCAATCACGGCGTCAGCAGTGAGGGTGCGCTGATGCTGCTGTGCGGACTACTGGTCAGCCTGATCCCGGTGATTATCTGCTATCTGTTTGGTGCCTACGTACTGCGAATGAACCGCGCGTTACTGTTCGGGGCCATCATGGGTGCCCGCACCTGCGCACCAGCGATGGAGATTATCAGTGACACCGCACGCAGCAATATTCCGGCGCTGGGCTACGCCGGAACTTACGCCATTGCTAACGTGCTGTTGACGCTGGCGGGTACGCTGATCGTGATTATCTGGCCGCTTTTGCCCTTATAAAATTTTTTTGTATACGTCCAGAACTTTTTTGTTAAGGGGTAGTCTGAATAAGTGCCACTGCTTTTCTTTGAAATCCCCAAATTGTGGAGCCCGCTGGTCTTTTTCCCGGCGGGTTTTTTTATGCCCTTTTTTCCGCCATGACGCCCCCACTCCGGATTAAAGCGCGGCCGTCCGGCTGTCAAACTTAAACAGTCAGGCAACCCATAAGCAGATTAAGAGCCTTGCTATGGACGAAACCCAGGGTAAAAAGCAGGATAGTGCGCCGGTGCTGTTAGCAATTTGTGCTGAATATTTTGGTTAGCGCGTTGTCGCTGACGTTTGATTTGCCGCTGTAGTCAGTCTGTGTCTGCCCGTGCGGGTAGCGTAGCCGTTGACTGGCGGCCTGTTTGCAGAGGAATGTCCCCCATAATGGAAGAGTTAAACCGCTCATTGTTTATCGCCATCAATGCCACGCCTGCGTCACCCGCCTGGCTGCTGCAACTGGCAACCTTTATCGCCAAAGATCTGATTGCCATCGTGCCGCTGTTAATCGTCGCGCTGTGGCTGTGGGGACCACGCGACCAGGTCTCTTCACAGCGGGTGCTGGTGCTAAAAACCGGCATGGCTTTACTGTATGCGCTGGCGATTTCCTGGTGTGTCGGCCAGCTGTTACCGCACCCTCGCCCGTTCGCGATTGGACTCGGCCATCAGTTCCTGCACCACGCAGCGGATGATTCCTACCCCAGCGATCACGGCACCACTATCTTCACCTTTGCGCTGGCCTTTATTTTCTGGCATCGCCTGTGGTCAGGGGTGATTCTGATGCTGGCCGGTATCGCCATCGCCTGGTCGCGCATCTACCTTGGCGTCCACTGGCCAATGGATATGCTGGGCGGTTTCCTGGTTGGCTTACTGAGCTGTCTGGCCTCCCATCTGGCCTGGCAGATCTACGGCGAGCGGATGCTGGCGGTGATTAATCCGCTCTACCGATCGCTGTTTGCCCTGCCGATTCGTAAAGGCTGGACTCAGGATTAAAAAGAAGGGACGCCGCGGCGTCCCTTCTTTTTATCAGAATTATGAGAACCACTTCCCGAACCAGCCGTTGAATTTCATCATTACGAAATCCACCATCCGGCTGAAGAAGCCCCCTTCCGGCACCTCCTGTAATACCACCAGCGGACGCTGGTCGACGGTTTTGCCATCCAGCTGGAAATCAATGGTGCCCACCACCTGATTCTTCTTCAGTGGCGCTTCGAGCTGCGGCGAATTGAGCTTAAAGCTCGCCTTCAGATTTTTCATCTGCCCTTTCGGGATGGTCAGCGCGGCATCTTTCGACACGCCAAGGTTGACCTGACTCTTATCGCCAAACCAGACCCGCTGCTGCGCAAACGGCGCGTCGGCCTTAATCGGCGTCACGGTTTCATAGAAGCGGAAGCCCCAGGTGAGCAATTTTTCGCTTTCGCGGAAGCGAATCGCATCGCTGGCAGTACCCAGCACTACCGAAATCAGTCGCATATCGCCTTCGGTTGCCGAGGCCACCAGGTTATTACCGGCACCGGAGGTGTGGCCGGTTTTGACGCCATCTACCTTAAGATTGGTGCTCCACAGCAGACGGTTACGGTTCATCTGGCGGATTTTATTGAAGGTGAACTCTTTCTCTTTATTCAGCGCATACTCTTCCGGTACGTCGCGAATCAGCGCCTGGGCAATTAACGCCATATCCCGCGCCGTGCTGTACTGTCCCTCAGCATCCAGCCCGTGAACCGTCATAAAGTGGGTGTTCTGTAACCCCAGCGCTTTAACGTAGTTGTTCATCAGGCCGATAAACGAGTCCTGGCTGCCCGCCACGTAATCCGCCAGCGCGATACAGGCGTCGTTACCGGACTGGATCACAATGCCCTTGTTCAGCTCATGGACCGGAATACGGTCACCCGGTTTTAAAAACATCAGCGACGAACCGCGCAGCTTAGGGTTGCCGGTCGCCCAGGCATCCTGCCCTACCGTAACCAGATCGTCCGGCTTAATTTTGCCGGCTTTGATCGCCTGACCCACCACGTAGCTGGTCATCATTTTGGTCAGACTGGCGGGATCGAGACGCTGATCGGCGTTCGACTCGGCCAGCACTTTGCCGCTGGCATAATCCATCAGTATCCAGGCTTTGGCATCAATGCCAGGCGCGGCAGGTGCCTGTTCAGCAAAAGCGCCGATCGGGGCGATAAGAAGTAAAGAGGTGGCAGCGAGTAGCCGCAGGCGAGAAGCAACGCGAGTGTTTGTCATGGGCTTGACCGGATTGTCCTTGTTAAATCGGGATTCTGGAGGCAGAAAACCTCCACTCAGAACGCTAACCGTTGGAGGCAGCGAAAAAAACCGCCGAATCGTAAAGTTTTTTAGAGTTTAGTAGAGTAACCCTGGCATCCCCAACGCGCGCGTGCCAGTTTCGTCCCCTGCTGTCGCCACCAAAAATGCGTGCAATTCCGATTTTTCGCAGAACAGTTAAGCCGGTCACAATTATCAGCTAACCTGAAAGCCAGTCACCGAGGAGACCGACCATGGACTTAGCCCTATTTGATCTGGATGAGACGCTTATTAGTGAAGACAGCACTGGCCTGTGGTTACGCTGGCTGGTATCGCAGGGCTTCGCCCCCCGCGAGCTGATCGACCAGGAACAGGCCCTGATGGCGCAGTATTATGCCGGCACGCTATCGATTGAAGAGTACATGAATACCACCCTGGCCCCGCTGGCGGGCATGGCAACCCTGACCGTTGAAGGCTGGGTCCGTCGCTTTATTCATCGCGACATTATGCCGCGCGTCTATCCTGCTGCACGTGAGCGTATCGAGTGGCACCAGGCGCGTGGCGACAAGGTGATGATTATCTCCGCCAGCGGCGAGCATCTGGTACTGCCGATTGCCGAAAAGCTGGGTGCCTGCGGAGCGCTGGCGATAGGCGTCGAGATCGTCGATCAGCGCTACAGCGGTAAAACCTACGGCACCATGACCTACAAAGAAGGCAAAGTGACGCGACTGGGCGACTGGAAAGCGCTACAGCAGGGTGAAGCCTTCGGTCACACCTGGGCCTACAGCGATTCGATGAACGACCTGCCGTTACTGGAACAGGCCGATCACGCGCATGTAATTAATCCTGACAAACTGCTGCACCAGGAGGCATTAAACCGGGGATGGCAGGTCTGCCACTGGGCTCGCTAAGCTAGCCGCGGGACGCAGTGGCGTCCTGCGCTAACCCGACTTTCAGCAATTTGCCGTTGGCTTCATCGGTCAGCACATAGAGATAGCCATCCGGCCCCTGACGCACATCGCGAATACGTGCGTTCTGATCGCCGAGCAGACGCTGCTCTTCAACGACCTTCTCCCCGTTTACGCTCAGCCGGATCAGGTTTTTCTCTTTCAGCGCGCCGATAAACAGCGAATTTTTCCACTGCGGGAAGCGGGCACTGTTATAAAACGCCATGCCGCTGATGGCGGGCGAATCTTTCCAGTAATAGACCGGCTGTTCGGTTCCGGCTGCATGACTCCCTTTCGATTCCGGTACTTTGTCGCCACTGTAATCGATACCGTAGGTCGCCAGCGGCCAGCCGTAGTTTTTACCTTTACCGATGATGTTGACCTCGTCACCGCCACGCGGACCATGCTCGCTTTCCCACATCGTTCCGGTCCACGGATTAAGCGCCAGGCCCTGCGGATTACGCAGGCCATAAGCCCAGATCTCCGGGCGCGCCCCGCTCTGCTTCACAAACGGATTATCGTCAGGCACGCCGCCATCCGCATTCAGCCGCAGCAGTTTGCCCTGCAGCTTATCGAGATGCTGCGCTGTGCTGCTGGCAAAGTTATCGCCAAACGCGATCCACAGAAAACCCTGCTTATCGAATGCCAGGCGGGTGCCGATATTATTGCCGCTGGAGAGCATAGGCGTCTGGCGAATCACCACGCGGAAATCGCGCAGTTGCCGGTTATCCTCGCTCAGCGTCCCGACACCCACCACCGCACCGGCCTTCCCGCTGCTATTGGCTTCGGTATAGCTCAGCCAGACGCGTCGGCTGCTGGTGAAATCGGGTGCCAGTACCACGTCCAGCAAGCCGCTCTGGCGCTGTGCCCAGACCGGCGGCACGCCAGAAATCGGCTGTGACAAGCCACCCTGCGGGGTCCAGCTGCGCAGCTGGCCGCTGCGTTCCGTAATCAGCAGAGTCTGGTTGTCCGGCAGAAACGCCACGGACCATGGATGTTGTAACTTATCCTGCAATAGCTGGACCTGTACCTGTGGTTCTGCGGCCAGCAGCGGCGTGGCACACAGTAGCGAACCACTGAACAACAACGCGTGAGCGAAACGAGCCATAGCGATCTCCTGACGGGATGGGATGCCCTTAAGCGTAGTCAGCCACTCTGCGATGATGTTGAGGATTTACAAAAGATTAAACAGGGCGACGCCCTGAAGATGTGGGGAACAGGCTACCAGCAATGCCAGCCGTAGCCCGGTTTTCGTTTCATCTTCGGAGACACAGGGAACACTTCACGAGGCAAGCAGCATCAACCCTGAATCGTGGGTCCGTAGCTGAAACCGGGTTGCTCTCACTGAACAGCCCTGGGCGAGCCTGAGAGATTTCCACTAACCGCAGGTCAGTAAATCATCATCTTATGCCGGTATGTGTGTGGACAAGATGATAAGGAGTTCATCCGGCAATCACTGTCTTAAGGCCCGCGAACAGTTCCTGAGGATGTTATTCGCCAGGGTCAGGCAGGAATCCGCCGCAACGTCACCCTGTTTACCCGACATCACAGCTATAACTTTTTTTCAGCCTGATAACCCAGCCATTACGTTACGACTGTGCTCAGCGGGGCCAGCAGGTTCACTACCCGTCGCCTTCCAGCCAGTCGGCTGGCACTGAGGATAGCGGGCGGTAAATGACAGGTATAAAAAAACCCGACGGGTGAGATCGGGTTTTATTAGTTTTCCGGTATCAGCTTAACGCTCTGACCGGCGAAAAACGGTCCGCATCTGGCGCGTTTAATTTTTGCTGTTACCGCTAATAAATTCATCATAAATCTGACCTTCCTTACCCAACCGTTCGGCAGGTTTTAGTGTCGGATTTGGGCCAACTCGTCTGCTGAGAGGCCGGTCATTTTCATGACGGTGTTACGGTCAATGCCGTTCTGCAGCATGGTGCGGGCAATTTTCAGCGTGGCTTCGCGCTCGCCTTCGGTACGGCCTTCCTGCTTACCAAGCTGAATGCCTTTCTCAATACCTTTTTCAATACCTTTCTCGATGCCCTTCTGCTCCAGCTGCTGTGCGATGGTCATAAGTGCCTCTCCGTATTGCGGCACACGCTGTGCCAGTTCGCGAACAAAGGCTTCGGAGTCAGCTGACTCGCCTGCCTGCAGTAAATAGTGTATCAGCGCTGTTACCTGGGGTGAAGAAAGATAATCCGCCATCAGTAACGTGGCCAGACGATCGGTCAGGCTGGCGATGTCTCGCTGATGAATATGCTTTTGTAACAGCGTCAGCGCCGCCATGCTGCGGTGTTCCATAATCTCATCGTCCGGAATGACCGTTACATCGACCAGGGGAAAGGCGCTGTTGTAGAGACTTTCCGCCAGCACCGGATCACTGAATTCATCGAGCCAGCGCGTTGAGTACGGATACGGACTGCGCTTGCCGGTATAAAACAGGACCGGTATCACCAGTGGCAGCGTTTTATGACCAGCCTCAAGATGCCGCTGCATAGCAGCCACAGCGTAACGCAGGAGCCTGAACGCCATATGCCTGTCCGGAGTGGATTGATGTTCAATCAGCACGTGAATGTACCCGTCGCCGGCAGTAGTCTTCAGGCTGTAGAGAACGTCGCTAAAGTACTGGCGCAGATCGTCTTCAACGAACGAGCCGGATTCCAGCTTCAGAGTTCTGAGGTCACAGATAGCACGCAGTTCTGCGGGCAGGTGCAGTTCCATAAAGTCACGGGCAATATCCGGCTGGGTGAGAAACTGCCGGAAAGTGGCATCGTGAGGCGTAGGCGTGCTGTTCTTTTTTTTCATCGTTCCTGACTCTGACAATCACCGGTGCAGGGTACCACAGACCCGATCCAACACCACCGCAGCGCTGACCGGACCAAATGCCAGACCGAGGGAGGAACAGGGTCGGACGGCCTTTTCAACGTCAGTTCGGTAAGCCGGTGATCGGCAGCAGCATAAATGATGACGGTGATCTCCGCTTACACGGGGAACAGCCGCGCTGACGGCCGTTTAAAAGCCGAATACCAGCCGTTAAACTCGCCGGGTCACGGCGCGTTAAAGCTTACCGTGTCACGCACCATGATATTGATACCCGGCTTCAGGTCTTCAAAAGTGATCGGCGTATTGCTGTTGCTGACCGTTTTGCCAAACGCTTTGCGCACTACCCGGATCAACGGTTTCCCGGTCACCGCGTCACTGGCTTCTATTTCCAGAAACAGCTCGCTGTTCTGGGTACGGTGTCCCGACGCCGCCATAGTGGTCGCCACCACCGCCGCAACCGGCACCACCTCGTAGAATTGCACGCCTTCATTCTCTGCAGATACAGCCGTGATGGCGGCCCGCACTTTCAGGGTGTGCGGCGTAGCCTGATTAGTCAGCGGCCGACGGGTGGCGATCGCGCCTTTTAACTGAATGTCGGTATAGCTCAGCACCTGATCCAGCGTTTGCTGGCTGACACGTGCGGTAGGATGGGCTGCCGGATAGTAGACCAGCGGGGTATAGAGCACATCTTTATACTGACTACTTTTGTAATCGGGCGATATCCAGCGCAGGGTCGGTTGACCGCTGGCCGACTCAGTCGGCTGCAACTGGCTGTAATCGCTTAAGAAACCAGAGTATTGCTGCTTCTCTGTGACGTGAGAAGTGCAACCGCTGAGCAGCAGGGCAGAGACCGCCAGCAGAGCAGCAACAGATGTTTTACGCATTATCAACTCGCTTATGTCGGAAAGGTTTAAGCAAGCATAGATAAGCCTGACGGGAAATGCTGAAAAATAAGTGTGCTTCTAATGGGTTATGTGCGCGGGGCCGGAATAACCCGCTGCAGCGCAGCGGGTGCAACGGCTTACTCGAAACAGGTGTCTGGATTTTCAGACAGGGTAATAAACTGTTTACCGCCGTGGGTCAGCGCCATGATGGTGCCGGTTTCAATATCGTAAACCCAGCCATGCAGACGCAGTTTACCGTTACGCAGCGCCACCGATACGGAAGGGTGGGTTTTCATGTTGTTAAGCTGGGCGATGACATTCTCTTTCACCATCTCATTCAGCTTTTTCTCTGGCGATTCATATTCGCGCTGCTCTACCACCGCTTTCGCCGCATCGGCATAGCGCAGCCAGTGTTCGACCGCTGGCATGGTGTCCATGCAGGCGCAGGATGCGATGGCATTCATCGCGCCACAGTTGGAGTGCCCACAGATGATAATGTCGGACACGCCCAGCGCGACCACGGCATATTCGATGGTAGCGGAAACGCCGCCTGGCTCCGGACCAAATGAAGGCACGATGTTGCCCGCGTTGCGGATAACGAACAGCTCTCCTGGCTCCTGCTGCGTCACCAGTTCCGGTACCAGTCGGCTATCAGAACAGGAGATAAACAGCGCTTTGGGATTTTGATTTGACGCCAGGCTTTTGAAAAGATCCTTCCTTTCAGGAAACACATTCTGCTGGAAATTCAGAAATCCATTGATGATCTCTTTCATTATTTAGCTCTCACATTATCCACGTCGTTACCTGAAGGGCATAGCCCCTTCAGTGTTGATTTGCCCGTTTATTATTAATGAAAACAAGTGAATATCAACCAGCGATTTCCTAAGGGTGCGGTCTGACCCGCTGTGTCAGCGTTTCGCTTTGATGATGATGCGCATGGCAAAAGCGGAATTTCTTTTTATAGCACGGTCAGTTACTGGAAAATGACAGCGCCAATCAGACGGTGTTTCTGGCCCGGTCAGCGGCCGCGATTTTACCGGTTTTTTCATACCTTTACACGGCGCTAAACCCTTACAGATAACGCTACAATTTTTTCAGCAACACAGGTAAAATCCCGCGCCATCGCTGTGCTGAACCGGAAACAGAGCTATGTCTACTACAATAAAAACTTTGCCGCCACGGGTCGGATTCGTCTCGCTCGGCTGCCCAAAAAACCTCGTTGACTCCGAGCGCATCCTCACCGAACTGCGCACCGAGGGCTATGATGTGGTGCCGCGCTATGACGATGCTGAAATCGTGATTGTAAACACCTGCGGATTTATCGACAGCGCGGTTCAGGAGTCGCTTGAGGCGATTGGCGAAGCGCTGAATGAAAACGGCAAAGTGATTGTCACTGGTTGTCTCGGCGCTAAGGTTGATCAGATTCGTGAAGTGCACCCGAAAGTGCTGGAAATTACCGGTCCACACAGCTATGAGCAGGTTCTGTCGCACGTGCATCGCTACGTGCCAAAGCCTCAGCACAACCCGTTCCTCAGCCTGGTGCCGGAACAGGGCGTGAAACTGACGCCGCGTCATTATGCTTATCTGAAAATTTCCGAAGGCTGCAACCATCGCTGCACCTTCTGCATCATCCCATCAATGCGTGGCGATCTCGACAGCCGCGCCGTCGGTGAGGTACTGGATGAGGCCAAACGGCTGGTCGAAGCGGGCGTTAAAGAGCTGCTGGTGATCTCGCAGGATACCTCAGCCTATGGCGTTGATGTGAAACACCGCACCGGTTTCTGGAACGGCTCGCCGGTAAAAACCAGCATGGTCAGCCTGTGTGAGCAACTGGCGAAGCTCGGCGTGTGGGTGCGTCTGCACTACGTCTATCCCTACCCGCACGTCGACGAAGTTATTCCGTTGATGGCGGCCGGCAAAATCCTGCCCTATCTCGATATTCCGTTGCAGCATGCCAGCCCGCGCATTCTGAAGCTGATGAAGCGTCCTGGCGCGGTGGAACGCACGCTGGAGCGGATTAAGCGCTGGCGTGAAATCTGCCCGGAACTGACGCTGCGCTCCACCTTCATTGTCGGCTTTCCCGGCGAGACCGAAGAAGATTTCCAGATGCTGCTCGACTTTATCAAAGAGGCGCGTCTCGATCGGGTAGGCTGCTTCCAGTACAGCCCGGTGGAAGGCGCGACCGCCAACCAGCTGCCCGATCCGGTCGACGAGGCGGTGAAGCAGCAGCGTTACGATCGCTTTATGCAGCTGCAACAGCAGATCTCAGCTGAACGCCTGCAGGAGAAAGTCGGACGTGAGATTCTGGTGATGGTTGATGAAGTGGACGAGGAAGGCGCGATTGGCCGCAGTATGGCTGATGCGCCGGAAATTGACGGCGCGGTCTACCTTAACGGCGAGCGTAACGTTAAACCGGGCGACATGCTGCGGGTCAAAGTTGAGCATGCCGATGAGTACGATCTCTGGGCGAGCCGCGTTTAATCCCGGCATTGAATGGCGGCGCGCAGTGATGCCCGTTGCCGCATCGGGCCTTATTCGCGCTTAACCATACTGCTGCTGATGCGCTTTCTTGCGTGTCAGATAGTCCTCATCGGCCCGGATCCGATCCCAGTAGCCTTTAAAGATGGCCGCCGCCGCGGCCTTTTCTTCATTCACGCCACGCGGTAATTCTTTACCGTCAGCATCATATTTTCGTCCGCC
This sequence comes from Pantoea brenneri, assembly GCF_038594305.1. Lineage (NCBI taxonomy): Bacteria > Pseudomonadati > Pseudomonadota > Gammaproteobacteria > Enterobacterales > Erwiniaceae > Pantoea > Pantoea brenneri. Next base: position 1,775,523 of record NZ_JBCGBG010000001.1, read on the forward strand.
CTGATGATTGCTGTAGCGACGTGCGCGGGTGTAGCCCATCTGAATAAACTTACGCGCCATATCCATGCCGACAAAATCATCCTGCTGACGATACGCCTCAAACAGCGCCATGATTTTCTCCGCCGACGCTTCGGCAATCGGTACGGTACGAAAACGCCAGTACGGCAGGATTTCGCTCTTATAGGGCTCGACCATCAGCACCCCCTGCTCCCCACGTCCGACCTGATAACGTTCGGGATGCTGGCGGAAGTCGATGGTGCTGAAGTCCTGATCATAATCGAAAGGTTTCATGTCTTGAGTTTAGGATCCAACGCGTCGCGCAGCCCGTCTCCGAGTAAATTAAATGCCAGAACGGTGAAGAAGATCGCCAGGCTGGGGAAAATCGCCACGTGCGGCGCAATCACCATATCGGCACGCGCCTCGTTCAGCATGGCGCCCCATTCTGGCGTCGGCGGCTGCGCGCCCAATCCGAGAAACGACAGGCTGGCGGCAGTAATGATAGAGGTGCCGACGCGCATGGTGAAATAGACCACAATCGGTGAGACGGTACCCGGCAGAATATGCCGCATGATAATGGTCCAGTCAGAGGCGCCAATACTGCGTGCTGACTCAATGTAGGTCTGATGCTTCAGCACCAGGGTATTACCGCGCACCAGGCGGGCAAACGCCGGAATGCTGAAAATCGCTACCGCCACAATCACGTTGCTCATTCCGCTGCCCATGATCGCCACCACCGCAATCGCCAGCAAAATACCGGGAAAGGCAAACAGCACGTCGCAAACGCGCATGGTAATGCGGTCCCACCAGCCTTCGTAATAGCCTGCTAACAGACCAAACAGCGTACCAATCAGCGCGCCGATAGCCACCGAGAAGAAACCGGCAATCAGTGAAATGCGGGTTCCCACCAATACCCGGCTGAAAATATCGCGGCCGAGTGAATCGACACCAAACCAGTGCAGCAGTGAAGGCCCGTCATTCAGCCGGTCGTAATCGAAATAGTTTTCAGCATCAAACGGCGCCACGTAAGGGGCGATAAACGCCAGCACAATCAGCAGCAGCACAAACAGTCCGGCCAGCAGCGCCACCGGCTGCTGCCGGAAACGCCGCCAGAACTCGCGCCACGGCGTGCGTACCCGGTTCTCCTTGATCAGCGGCAGGGTTTTCAGTGCCGCATCGCGTCGCCAGTTTTTCATCGCGATTCCTTAAAGCGAATGGCGGGATTGATCACCGCATACAACATATCAACCATCAGATTGATCAGAATAAACTCCAGTGAAAACAGCAGCACTTCCGCCTGAATCACCGGATAGTCGCGCATTGACACCGAATCGACCAGCAGTCGTCCCAGGCCTGGCCAGTTAAATACCACCTCAACCACGATCGATCCGCCCAGCAGGAAACCGAACTGCAGGCCCATCATGGTCACCACCGGGATCATCGCGTTACGCAGTCCGTGTTTCACCACCACCAGCGACTCGCGCACCCCTTTCGCGCGCGCGGTACGCATATAATCTTCCTGCATCACTTCGACAAACGAGGCGCGGGTGAAACGCGCCATCACTGCCGCCACCGCCGCACCGAGAGTAATCGACGGCAGAATATAGTGTTGCCAGCTTTCTGCCCCGACCGTCGGCAACCAGCCCAGCTCCACCGAGAAAATCTGCATCAGCAACATGCCAAGCGCAAAAGCCGGAAACGAAATGCCGGAGACCGCCAGCGTCATGCCGAGGCGATCGGGCCAGCGATTGCGCCAGACGGCGGAAACAATGCCGATCGCCATACCAAAAATCACGGCCCAGACCATGCTGGTCAGGGTCAGCCATAAGGTCGGCATGAAGCGCGAGGCGATCTCATCCGCCACCGGCCGTTTTGATACCATCGACTGACCGAAATCGCCCTGCAATGCATTGAGAATAAAGTGCCAGAACTGCTGCGGCAGCGGCAGATCAAGTCCAAGCTCCTGACGCACCAGCGCTACCACCGAGGCATCCGCCTCCTGTCCGGCAATCAGACGCGCCGGATCGCCCGGCAGCAGGTGAACAAACAGAAACACCAGCACCGCAACAATCAGCAAGGTGGGGATCAGCCCCAACAGCCGTTTAAGAAAATAGTTAAGCATGCAACATCCTGCAGCTGCGGCCAGCCGCGTGGGCTGGCCGGCTCCGTTACTTCAGACTGGCCTCATCAAAATTGAATGAGGTATCGGGCATCACATAAAAACCGCTGAGATTTTTGCTGTTGGCGGACACCAGTTGCTCAACCACCAGCGGGATCCACGGATGATCCTGCCAGATGGTGTCCTGGGCATCTTTATACAGCTGGGCCTTCTGCGCGCGATCGGTGGTTTTCAGCGCATCCGCCAGATCCTTATCAACCTTAGGATTGCTGTAAAACGCGGTGTTGAAGATCGCAGGTGGCCAGGCGGCAGTGGCAAACAGCGGCGTCAGTGCCCAGTCGGCTTCACCGGTTGAGGCGGACCAGCCGGTGTAGAACATCCGCACGCCGCTCTCTTTCTGGCCTTTGCCTTCAACTTCGGCCGCACGCTGTCCCGCATCCATCGCGGTGACCTTAACCTTCACGCCGACCTGCGCCAGCTGCTGCTGCGTGAACTGCAACACTTTCTGCGCGGTGCTGTGATTGTGTGATGACCAGAGGGTGGTTTCGAAGCCGTTGGGGTAGCCCGCCTCTTTTAGCAATGCTTTGGCTTTAGCCGGATCGTAGCTGATGGCCGGATAGTGTTGAGCGAAGTCGATGGCCGGCGGGACGATACCGGTGGCCGGGGTGGCATAACCAGCAAAGGCCACCTTCGCCAGCGCCTGGCGGTTGATGGCATACTCCAGCGCCTCACGTACTTTCGGGTTGTCGAACGGCTTCTGGGTAACGTTGAGGCTGATGTAACGCTGCATAATCGACGGTGTGGTTACCACCTCGAGCTTGCTGTTTTTCTCCAGCAGTTTGGCCTGCTCATAAGGGATCGGGAAGGCAAAGTTGGCTTCCCCGGTTTGCAGCATCGCCGCACGGGTATTGTTATCCACGATCGGTCGCCAGGTAATGCTGTCCAGCTTCGGATAGCCCGGCTTCCAGTAGCCGTCCCACTTCTTCACCTTGACGAAGTCGGTCTGGTTCCAGGTTTCAAACACAAACGGGCCGGTCCCGACCGGATGGAAACCGATATCCTTGCCATATTTTTTCAGCGCGGTCGGTGAAATCATCGCCGCCGCCGGGTGGGCCAGAATGTTAATGAAGGCCGAGAACGGCTGCTTCAGGGTCACTTTCACCGTGGTCGGATCGATCACTTCGGTAGTGGCGATCTGCTTAAACAGGTTATAGCGTTTAAGGTGGTTATCCGGGTTGCTGGCGCGGTCGAGATTGACCTTGACCGCTTCGGCGTTAAAGTCGCTGCCGTCCTGGAACTTAATGCCCGGGCGGAGCTTGATGGTGTAGGTCAACCCATCCGGACTGGCCTGATAGCTCTCCGCCAGCACGTTGGTCAGCTTCATCTGTTTATCAAAACCAAACAGCCCCTGATAAAACGATTTGGCGACCGCCTGCGACAGCGTGTCGTTGGCGTCATACGGATCGAGGGTGGTGAAGTTGGACGCGACGGCAATCACCGCATCCTGCGCCGCCCAGGCGGGCAATGTGAGGGCGCTACTTAATACGCCAGCCGCCACTAACCCTTTACGCATCGTCATCTGCATCTTGTTCTCCTGTAATCCCTGTCGGGTGGGTCGCCGAAGCGATATCTTCACTATTCAGGTCGCGCTGATAACGTGGCGGGCGACAAAGTGCCCCGGCGCCACTTCCATCAACGGTGCCACTTCAGGTTCATCCCCTAACGCATGGATTGGACTGGGGATCTCATCAACCATTAACGCGCGTTCCCGGCGATGGTGCGCCGGATCGGCAACCGGGACGGCGGCCATTAGTTTTCGGGTATAAGGATGCTGTGGCTGCTCAAATACCGCCTGACGCGGCCCCATCTCAACAATCTGGCCGAGATACATCACCGCCACGCGGTGACTGATGCGTTCCACCACCGCCATATCATGCGAAATAAACAGAAACGCGATACCAAATTCGCGCTGTAAATCGAGCATCAGGTTGATGATCTGCGCCTGGATCGAGACATCGAGTGCCGAGACCGACTCATCCGCAATCACCACCTTCGGATTAAGTGCCAGCGCACGGGCAATACAGATGCGCTGCCGCTGGCCGCCTGAAAATTCGTGCGGATAGCGCTGCGCGTGCTCCGGCAGCAGCCCGACCTTTTCCAGCAGCCAGGCCACTCGCTGTTCCGCTTCACGACGCGGCATCACCTTGTGCACCAGCAGCGGCTCCATGATCGAGAAGCCTACCGTCAGTCGCGGATCGAGCGAGGCGTAGGGATCCTGAAAAATAAACTGAATGTCACGCCGCAGATGTGCCAGCGCCGCGCCGCTGAGGTTATCGATGCGTTGACCGTTGAAGGTCAGCGTCCCGCCCTGGCTGGCCACCAGCCTGAGCAGTGAACGGCCGGTGGTCGACTTACCGCAACCGGACTCGCCGACCAGCGCCAGCGTCTCACCGGCATAGAGATCGAAACTGACTTTTTCGACTGCGTGCACCCGGCTTTTCACCCGGTTAAACAGCCCACCGCGAATATCAAACCGCGTCACCAGATCGCGGACCTGCAGAATCGGCGGCTGGTCACGGCGCACGGTATCCTGCGGCGTCTGCTGCTCTTCCCCGCCGTGCAGCAGCGGGAACTTAGCGGGCAGTGGCTGACCGTGCATCGAGCCGAGCTTAGGGACCGCCGCCAGTAACGCCTGGGTGTAAGGCTGGCGGGGCGCGCTAAACAGCTGGGCTGCCGGCGCATTTTCCACCACTTCGCCGCGATACATCACCTGCACCCGATCCGCCATTTCCGCTACCACGCCCATATCGTGGGTGATAAAGATGACGCCCATCTGCATCTCTTTTTGCAGTACGCGGATCAGTTGCAGGATCTGGGCCTGAATGGTGACGTCGAGCGCGGTGGTAGGCTCATCGGCAATCAGTAACGCCGGTTTACAGCAGAGCGCCATGGCGATCATCACTCGCTGACGCATCCCGCCGGAGAGCTGATGCGGAAAGCGGGACAAAACATTTTGTGCATCCGGAATACGCACCAGGTCCAGCATATGGCGTGCTTCTGCCAGCGCCTGGGCGTGGCTTTTGCCCTGATGCAAGCGAATCGATTCGGCGATCTGTTCACCAACGGTAAACACCGGATTGAGCGAGGTCATCGGCTCCTGAAAAATCATCGCCATATCCGCGCCGCGTACCCGCCGCATCTGACCGGCCGGGGCGCGCATGATATCCAGTACCTCACCGTTGCGGCGGCGCAGCTGTACCTCACCGCGAACCGTTGCGCCGTTTTGCTCAATCAGCCGCATCAGCGCCAGCGAGGTGACAGACTTACCGGAGCCTGACTCGCCCACCAGCGCCAGGGTTTCGCCGCGAAACAGATCGAGGGAGAGATGGCGTACCGCCTCGGTCACCGTGCCCTGATGCTGAAAATGCACACTGAGATCGCGTACCGCCAGCACCTGGTCGGGCGCCAGTGAGGGTAACGCCTGCCGATCGCTCATGCCTGCTCCTTAACTGTCACGGTAGATGGCCACATCGGCCGCCTCGCCGACCCGTGCCACCGCCCGGTACATTCCTTCGCTATTGAACGGCAGCGCCACGTTACCTTCGCGATCGACCGCAATCAGGCCGCCGCTGCCGCCCAGCTCCAGCACGCTATCGTGAATCACATTGACGCTGGCCTGCTGAAGCGTGCGGCCGGCGTAACGCATCTGCGCCGCCACGTCGTAGGCGGCCAGAGTACGGATAAAAACTTCGCCGGTGCCGGTACAGGAGACCGCCACGCTGTCGTTGCTGGCGTAGCAGCCCGCGCCCGGCAGCGGGGAATCACCGACCCGTCCGGTCTGTTTATTGGTCATGCCGCCGGTCGAGGTCGCCGCAGCCAGATTGCCATTAAGATCGAGCGCCACGGCACCCACCGTGCCAAATTTGCGGTCCGGGTCGAGCGGATCGCCATCGCCGGCAGCGCCATCGTGATCCAGCACCGTTTCGTCGCTGTTTAGTGCGCGCTGCAACTGCTCCCAGCGTTCTGGCGTCGAGAAGTAATCTGCCGCCACCGGCTGCAGGCCCTGCGCCTCGGCGAACTGCTCAGCACCTTCGCCGATAAACAGCACATGCGGACTCTGTTCCAGTACCGCGCGCGCCGCCAGCACCGGATTGCGTACCCGACTGACGCCCGCCACGGCCCCGACATCCAGCGTGCGGCCATCCATCACGCAGGCGTCCAGCTCATGGGTGCCCTGATGGGTAAACACCGCGCCTTTGCCGGCGTTGAACAGCGGACACTCTTCCAGCTGGCGTACCGCTTCTGTTACCGCGTCGAGTGCGCTGGCACCCTCAGCCAGCATCTGCTGACCGTGCGTCACAATATCCAGCAGGGCCTGGCGATAGTGCTGCTCCTTTTCGGCGCTCATCGCTGAGCGCGTAATTGCGCCCGCTCCCCCATGAATGGCGATAACTGCTTTGCCCATAACGCTCTGCCCTGTGGTTGCATCAGCACGAAAAACACTGATTTAGAATGGTTTTAATCCATTTTCGGTAATTTTTGACTATAGAAAGCCTGCTAAGTGTTGTAAAGAAGAAACTGTTCCGATGGTTATAACCTTTTCACCCGGCCATATTTCACTTTAGTGGCAGGCGCGTGCCTGGCAGAGAGCAGAGCGCGGATACCGATGTGACTCAGCGGACAAATCCCACCATAATAAGCAGCATCTGAGATAACCCAACTGGAATAACCATGGAAAGCTTTACTGCAGGATTGATCTCCCTTGAGGAGGCACAACAAAAAATGCTGGCGCAGCTGACGCCGATCACTGACACGCTGAGCGTCCCTTTGACCGAAGCGGCCGGGCGGATCACTGCCGTGGCCGTCACCTCACCGATTGCGGTACCGCCGTTTGATAATTCAGCGATGGATGGGTACGCGGTGCGGCTGGCGGATGTCAGCCGCGGTGAGCCACTGCCAGTTGCCGGTAAAGCGTTTGCCGGCGCGCCGTTCAGTGGCGAATGGCCGCTGGGCAGCGTGGTGCGGATCATGACCGGCGCCCCGCTGCCGCCAGGCTGTGAAGCGGTGGTGATGCAGGAGCAGACCGAAACCCGTGGCGATGCGATTGTGATTACCGCGCCGGTGCGCGCCGGACAAAATATTCGCCTGACCGGTGACGACATCCAGCCCGGCCACGTGGTGCTTGAAGCCGGTGTGCGGCTCGGCGCGGCTGAACTGCCGCTGCTGGCTTCACTCGGTATTGCGCAGGTTGAGATCGTGCGCAAACTGCGGGTGGCGATCTTCTCTACCGGTGATGAGTTGCAGCCGGTTGGTCAGCCGCTGGCGGCCGGACAAATTTACGATACTAACCGCTTCGCGGTGTCGCTGATGCTGCACAAACTGGGCTGTGAAGTGATCGACCTCGGCATTATTAAGGACGATCCTGCGGCGCTGCGTGCAGCGTTTGAGGAAGCCGATCGTCAGGCTGACGTGGTCATCAGTACCGGCGGCGTGTCGGTCGGCGAAGCCGATTTCACCAAAAGCATGCTGGAGCAGCTCGGCGCCATCAGTTTCTGGAAGCTGGCGATCAAACCTGGTAAGCCGTTTGCCTTTGGTCGACTCGCCAGTAGCTGGTTCTGTGGGCTGCCGGGCAATCCGGTTTCCGCTGCGGTCACTTTTTATCAACTGGTACAACCGCTGCTCGCCGCTTTAACCGGGCAGAAGAAAGCGGTGCTGCCACCGCGTCAGAAGGTGCGTAGCGCGTCGCGTCTGAAAAAAACGCCGGGCCGGCTCGATTTTCAGCGTGGGGTGCTGCAACAGAATGCTGAGGGCGAACTGGAAGTGCAGACCACTGGCATGCAGGGCTCACACGTCTTCAGCTCATTTGCGCAGGCTAACTGCTTTATCGTGCTGGAACGCGATCGCGGCAACGTTGAGCCGGGCGAATGGGTCGAGGTAGAGCCGTTTAATGCGCTGCTGGAGGGGTAAATGCTGCCTGAGCTAACCGATGAAGAGATGCTGCGCTACAACCGGCAGATCGTGCTGCGGGGCTTCGATTTTGACGGCCAGGAACGGCTGAAAGCCAGTCAGGCGCTGATTGTCGGTTTGGGTGGACTGGGCTGTGCCGCCGCGCCTTATCTGGCATCGGCCGGGGTCGGCAGGCTAACGCTGCTCGATTTCGACAGCGTGTCACACTCTAATCTGCAGCGGCAGATCCTGCATCATGATGCGGATATAGGCCGTGCCAAAGTTGAATCCGCCGCTCAAAGCCTGGCCGCGATCAATCCCCACTGCCAGCTGCAGCCAATCCACGGCCAGCTGGACGATACGGCGCTGCTGGCGCTCATCGCTCAGCAGCAGGTGGTGCTGGACTGTACCGATAATGTGGCGGCACGTGAGCAGCTTAACCGGCTGTGTCGTCAGCAACGGGTGCCGCTGGTATCCGGCGCGGCGATTCGGATGGAAGGCCAGATCAGCGTGTTTAACTGGCAGCCAGGTACGCCCTGCTATCGCTGCATCAGCCGGCTGTTTGGCGAACAAACCCTGAGCTGTGTCGAGGCAGGCGTAATGGCGCCGCTGGTTGGCGTGATAGGTGCGATGCAGGCCATGGAGGCGATTAAGCTGTTGGCGGACTACGGCACGCCCGCCACCAGCCGGTTGCTGATGTACGATGCGTTAAGCGCAGAGTTCCGGAGCATGAAGGTGGCGCAGGACGCGCAGTGCGAAGTGTGTGGCGCGCAGCACCGATGAAAAAACGGGGTAGCCTGCGCTACCCCGTCCGGTATCAGACGATGCCCTGACTACGCAGGTAATCTTCGTAGTTGCCGGTGAAGTCCACCACCCGATCCGATTTGATTTCCATCACCCGGGTCGCCAGCGAGCTGACGAATTCACGGTCGTGTGAAACGAAAATCAGCGTCCCTTCGTACATCTCCAGCGCCATATTAAGTGACTCAATCGACTCCATATCGAGGTGGTTAGTCGGTTCATCCATAATCAGGATGTTCGGTTTTTCCATCATCAGCTTACCGAACAGCATGCGACCTTTTTCACCACCGGACAGCACTTTGGCCGGTTTCTTAATATCATCCTGCGAGAATAACAGGCGGCCAAGAATACTGCGCACGCTCTGCTCATCGTCGCCAGCCTGTTTCCACTGACTCATCCAGTCAAATACTGTCAGGTCATTGGCGAAATCTTCGGCGTGATCCTGAGCGTAATAACCGATGCGTGCATTTTCTGACCATTTAACGCTGCCGCTATCGGGGTTCAGTTGGCTGACCAGCGTTTTAAGCAGGGTCGATTTACCAATACCGTTGGCACCGATTACCGCCAGTTTTTCGCCCACTTCCAGCAGCAGGTTTAAATTCTTAAACAGCGGACCGTTATCAAAGCCTTTGGTTAAGCCTTCGACTTCCAGCGCATTACGGAACAATTTCTTGTCCTGTTCAAAACGGATAAACGGGTTCTGACGGCTGGAGGCTTTTACCTCATCCAGTTTAATTTTATCCATCTGTTTTGCGCGCGAGGTTGCCTGACGGGATTTAGAGGCGTTGGCGCTAAAGCGGCTGACAAAAGATTGCAGATCGGCAATCTGCGCTTTTTTCTTGGCATTATCGGCTAACAGACGTTCACGCGCCTGGGTCGCTGCGGTCATATATTCGTCATAATTGCCGGAATAGACCCGCAGCTCGCCATAATCCAAATCAGCCATGTGGGTGCAGACCATATTAAGGAAGTGACGGTCATGCGAAATGATAATCATGGTGCTGTCACGTTCGTTCAGCACCTGCTCCAGCCAGCGGATAGTATCGATATCCAGGTTGTTGGTCGGTTCGTCCAGTAACAAAATATCAGGATTAGAGAACAACGCCTGCGCCAGCAGGACGCGCAATTTAAATCCTGGAGCAATTTCACTCATCGGGCCATAATGTTGCTCAACCGGAATACCGACGCCGAGTAATAACTCACCGGCACGGGATTCGGCGCTGTAGCCGTCCATTTCACCGTAAACTGCTTCGAGGTCGGCAACTTTATAGCCTTCCTCTTCGCTCATTTCCGGCAAAGAATAAATACGATCGCGTTCCTGCTTAACTTCCCATAATTCATGGTGACCCATAATCACGGTGTCCAGCACGCTATATTGTTCAAAGGCGAACTGATCCTGACGTAACTTACCGATACGCTCATTGGGATCGTAAGAGACGTTGCCGCCTGAAGGCACCAGATCGCCACCCAGAATCTTCATGAAGGTGGATTTTCCGCTGCCGTTCGCACCGATTAAACCGTAACGATTACCGCCGCCAAATTTAACGGAGATGTTCTCGAACAGTGGCTTACTGCCAAACTGCATGGTGATATTGCTGCTAACTAACACGGCATTGACCTTTGTGAAGAGAGTGGATAGAAAAACGGCAGCTATTATGCCAGATGTGACGCAGCGCACGCCAGTCTAAGCCGCGAATTGCGGGTGGGATGATTGATATCGCGGCAGAAATAAAAAAGCCGGAGGGCCATTAAGGCCCCCCGGCTCCCACTTACAAGGATTGTGTTGATCAATCGATCAGGAAGCTGTCCAGGCTTTTACCGGCATCCAGCGCTTTTTTAATCGCTGCCGGGGTACGGCCCTGGCCAGTCCAGGATTTTTTCTCGCCGTTTTCGTCGGTATAAGAATATTTAGCCGGACGCGGTGCACGCTTAGCGCGTTTTTTACCGGTTTCCAGCGCACCTAATAATTCATTAGGATCGATGCCGTCAGCCAGCAGCATTTCACGATATTTCGACAGTTTTTCTTCTTTTTCGCGATTCTGCGTCTCTTCCGCTTCCGCTTCTTCACGGCGCTCGGTGACCACAACGTTTAATTTTTCGAGGATCTCTTCAAGATCGCTCAGTGGCAGTTCACGGGCCTGGGCACGTAATGTGCGAATATTGTTCAGAACTTTAAATGCGTCACTCATCACAATGTCCTTGTTTAAGGGGGTTAATAAAACTGTAGCGACAAGATTACCTAATTCAAATAAAAAAATAAATTATTTTTACGCTCCAGATAATTCTTAGATGTTATTTCAAAAACGCTGGCTGAATTTGAGCGGCTAATTCCTGACGTTTTATTAACGCTGAATTAACACTGAACGGCGTCTTACTTCCGTCACTGGAATCGATTACAGGCATCCTTCGCCCGCTGTGACGGGCAAAAAACACCGGTTTAAAGAGTCTGACGCCCTGTTTTTTATTTGGGGTCCGCTGCATACCAGGGCGAGATTAAAAGCGCGATTAATTTCGATCTCAGTCACAATAGTTTACAGATTAACGCGAAAAGCCCCCCGCCGCGACGCACCGTAATAGCGCAAAAGGTTCACCGTGCTGGCGCATTTTTATTAATGCCTGTGGATGGTTTAAAAATTTCGCCGTGCAGGCGCAGTTCGTCAGATAAACCTCAGGCGGACTGCGGCCGGTTAACCGATTTAACCGACGTATCGGGCCTATTAAGCAGACACATCGGCAGATGGCATACCCGACGCCGATAAACCTGGCTGTGAATAAAAACAGAAAACCCCCGCGCGGCTAACCGGGCGTTGCTAACGCTATTTATCCTGTTCAGGTAAATAATAGCCGGCGCGGTGCCCGGCCTTAGCTGAATAATAACCCTGATATTAATCCTGGTTTATTCCCGCTGACGCGCGGCCGGTAAAAATGCAGTGAACGGTGATGATTCAATGAGTTATCAGAGCGAGAAACGCGCAATGTGGGGAGGAACAGTGACTGGCAGGGTCGGTGTTGCCGGTGTAAAAAATTGCGGCGATGGCAGCCGGGTCTCTGCCACCGCCTGAAGGTTAATTCACCTCTGTCGCCGGACCAAATACCGAATACTGCGGCAGTTCGACGTTTTGATAGGTTTCCCAGCCGCCGCCCAGCGCTTTATACAGCGCGACTAAATCCAGCGCGCTCTGCATCCGCGCCTGAGTAGCCTGCTCTTCAGCCTGCGCCAGCTGACGCTGTGCATCCAGCACCTCGAGGAAGGTTGAGAGTCCCTGACGGTAGCTATCGCTGGCCAGATCGAAGGCACGCTGCAACGAACCGGTGGTCTGGTCCAGCGCGGTGACCCGCTGCTGATCGGCGCGGTAGCTGACCAGCGCATTCTCCACGTCCTGTAAGGCGGTCAGCACCGTCTGACGATAGTCGAGTGCGGCACTGGCCTGCTGCGCCCGCGCCAGTTTGACGCTCGACACCAGCCGTCCGCCCTGGAAAATTGGAATCGATAATGACGGGCCGTAGCTGTAGAAGTGACTGCTCCAGTTATCGAGATAGCTGACGTCGGTGTTGCGCACGCCAAGCTGGCCGGTCAGTGACAGGCTGGGGAACAGCTGCGCGACGGAAACGCCAATCTCCGCCGTCTGTGCATGCAGCGTCGCTTCCGCCTGACGGATATCAGGACGACGTCGCGCCAGCGTAGAAGGGATCCCCACCGGGACAAACTGCGGCAGCGGCGGGAGTGCTTTCGGCGCACTCAGTTCAGCATCCAGCGAGCCTGGCGTTTTGCCCAGCAGCACCGCTAAGCCATTCATCGCCTGACGTGCCTGCGACTGATACTGCGGCAGCTGCGCCTGCAGGCTACTGAGCTGGGCGCGGGCGTTTTCCACATCGGTCAACGGTGCCAGTCCGTTACGCTGCTGGCTCTGGGTCAGTTCGGTGGTCTGCTGCGCCACATCAATCTGCTGCTGCAGCGTCTGGATAGTACTTTGTGCGCCACGCAGTTGCAGCCAGGCACGCGCCACTTCCGCTTCCAGCGACACCAGCGCATCGTTGCGCTGCTCAATCGCCGCCTGCTGCTGGGCATTGGCGGACTCAACCTGACGGCGCACTTTGCCCCACAGGTCGAGTTCCCAGCTGGCATCGAAACTGCCCTGATAGAGCGTGACCGGCTGGGTCAGCCCATTGAGCTGGCTGGCGACATTGCTGTCGAGCTGATCGGTCGCGCCATTGGCTTTCAGCAAGCCTTCCAGCCCGAGCTGTTGGCGGTTGACTTTGGCCGAACCGTTGAGGCTGGGAAACAGGCCGCCCTGCGCCTGGCTCAGTTGCTCACGCGCCCCGGCAATGCGCAGCACCGCCTGTTGCAGCGTCAGGTTGCCTTCAATTGCACGGGCGATCAGGCTGTCGAGTTGCGGATCGTTGAAGCTGCGCCACCAGCGGGAGTTGATCGCCGCACTCTGCGGCTTAGACGCTTCCTGCGAATCCAGGCTGTTGTAGCCGCCGGGCACCGCCGGCTTCGGTGCCTGATAATCTGGCCCGACGGCGCAGCCGGCCAGCGAAAGTGCCAGCGTAAACAGGCTCAACGGTTTCAGGCCGCGAGAAGAAATAACCTTCATGTCAGTGTGCTCCTGCACTGCCTTCGCTCTTAATCGGCGACAGCAGCCAACAAAATGGAATCAAAATCAGGGCGACAATACTCAGGCCTGAGAAGACATCGATGTAAGCGAGAATACGCGACTGGGCGATCATCTCCTGATAGAGCTGACCGCTTGCCAGGGTGATGGGATCGCCTACCGCTGAGGTAAAGTCGCGAATTGCCTGCGCCCAGTGCTGAACGGTGATGTTGAACGGCTCGTTGAGCGGCGTCATGTTATGCACCATATGCGCCGAGCGCACCTGCTCACGTTCGGTGATGGCGGCGGTCGACAATGAAATACCAATCGAACCGGCGACGTTACGGAACATGGTAAACAGCGCCGAGGCGTCAGCATTGAGCCGCTGCGGAATAGTGACGAACGCGATAGTGGTGAGCGGCACGAACAGGAAACCGAGCCCGATAGACTGCGCGCTACGCATCAACACCAGCGTGGTGAAATCAACGTCGGGTGTCAGGGTCGAAGAGTAGAGGAACGCGACCGCCAGACAGCTGAAACCAAACGCAATGATGTAGCGCGTCTGCACAATCGGCATCAGTTTCAGCACCAGCGGGATGGTCAGCACAATCAGCACCGCCCCAGGTGACAGCACCAGACCGGACCAGGTGGCGGTATAGCCCAGATCCTGCTGCGCCAGCTGCGGCAGAACCACGGAGCTGCCGTACAGGATCATTGCCATCCCGGCCATCAGCAGCCCGGCCACCCAGAAGTTTCGGTCTTTCATCACCAGAATATCGACCACCGGCTTGCGGGCATACATCAGCCAGTAGACCGCCCCGACAATACCGATCACTGCCAGAATGGCGAACAGCACAATAAAGTGCGAGGCAAACCAGTCTTCGTCTTCACCGCGATCCAGCATCACCTGCAGACAGCCGAGTCCGAGGGTAATTAAGCTGATACCGATGTAATCGATCTTCAGTTTGCCCTTGGCCCATTTGCGCTCCCACGGCGGATCTTCCAGCAACTGATAGATCGCCAGTACGGTGAGCACGCCGACCGGAATGTTTATAAAGAACACCCAGCGCCAGCTGTAATTATCGGTGATCCAGCCGCCCAGCGTTGGCCCGATAACCGGTGCCACGATGATGGCGATGGAGGAGAGACCAAACGCCTTGCCGCGATCTTCCGCCTTAAAATAGTCCAGCAGCACCGACTGCTGCACCGGCTGCAAGCCGCCACCAAAAAAGCCCTGCAGGACGCGGAACAGAATAATTTGCCACAGCTCAGTGGCGATGCCACACAGGAAAGAGCAGATGGTGAACATCACAATGCAGATCAGGAAAAACTGCTTACGGCCAAACAGTCGGCTGAAGAAGGCGGAGATCGGCAGCACAATGCCGTTTGCCACCAGATACGAGGTCAGCACCCAGGTTGACTCGTCATAGCTGGAAGAGAGCGAACCGGCGATATGCGGCAGCGCCACGTTAACAATCGTGGTATCGAGGATCTCCATAAACACCGCCAGGGTGACCGTGACCGCTACCAGCCACGGATTGCTGGCCGGTTTCCAGCTCTGCGGGGCACTCATTCCACCGTCACCTTCGGTTCAACCGACAGGCCGAGCGGCAGCGGATGATTCGGGTCCAGACCTTTATCAATCACGATCTTGACCGGTACGCGCTGCACGATTTTGACGTAGTTACCGGTGGCATTTTCTGATGGGAAAGTGGAGAAGCGTGAACCGGAGCCCATCTGAATACTGTCGACGTGCCCTTCCAGCTTCATATCCGGCCAGGCATCAACGGTGATCGCCACTTTGTCGCCTGGGTTCATGCGCTCAAGCTGCGACTCTTTGAAGTTGGCGGTAATCCAGATATCCGGCGACACCAGCGAGAACAGCGAAGATCCTGCCTGTACCAGCGTGCCGAGCTGCACATTACGCTTGGTAACAAAGCCGTCGTACGGAGCGCGCACCTGGGTGTAGGAGAGATTAAGATCGGCGGTGTTGAGCTGCGCTCTGGCCTGTTCAACCTGTTGCTGACGCGCTTCAACGTTGGTTTCCTGCTGGCGAATCTGTAACTGCACCTGCGACGCTACTTCCACCTGCGCTTTCGCGCTCTGCAACTGGGCCTGAGCAGAACGTAACTGTGCCGCCGCGGTGTCAATATTGCGCTGGCTGGTGGCGCGTGGATCGACGCCGCGCTGGCGACGGTAATCCGCCTGCGCGTTAAGCAGATTCGCTTCCGCTTTGGCCTGATCGGCTAACGCCTGATCGCGCTGGGCCGGATACTGTACCCGCGACAGCGCCAGTTGCGCCTGCGCCTGGTGCAACTGAGCGACCGCCAGGCCGAGTTGGGCTTTGGCCTGATCGCGCTGCGCCTGATTATCGCTGGGATCAATTTCGACCAGCAGATCGCCCTTCTTCACCCGCTGGTTATCTTTAACCAACAGCTTAACCACATAACCGGATGCCTTCGGTGCGATGGTCACCGCATCGCCTTCGGTAAAGGCGTCATCGGTGGTCTCCTGGTTACGGGTTGAGAACCAGAACCAGAAACCGACAATCAGCATCACCACTACCACAATTGCCAGAATTATCAACGGTTTCTTGCCGGGGCGTTTGCGTTCAGGCTGCTGATCGTTATCCTGGTTATCATCAGACTGACTGTTCTTATCCGGCGCATTTTCTGCGTCCTGCTGGTGTGGATCGCGTTGGTTGTTCTCGCTCATAGTTCCCATCACTGGCTAAGGCCCTAATTCCCGGGCATAAAAGGTCTCGTTAACCTTAGATCGAAAACTGACAAAATCCAGCATAACTTTACCTAACCTGAGGAAAGGCGCACATCCTGCTACCTGGGATTGGCAGCAGGATGAAGTGGACTTATTTGAGCAACTGCAGCAACAGCCAGCCGCTGGCCATTGACCAGCCGAGTAATGGCAGGGAGAAGAGATGGAAACGCCACCAGACCGCACGATCCTGCGCCATTCGCAAGGCGATCAGGTTAGCGAGCGAGCCGGGCAACAGGCCGAAGCCGCCGATATTCACCGCCCAGGCGAGCACCTCAGACGGCGGGACTTTTTGCAGCAGCAGAATCGTGGCCGGCACGTTGCTGATCACCTGTGACAATCCAATCGCCAGCAGGTAGAGCTGTCCCTGACCGAGCTGGGCAATTGCATCAAAGTGCGCCTGCATTACCGGCAGGCGCGTTAGCAGCCAGACGTCGATGAACATAGCGATAAACACCGCCAGCAGACTCCAGTCGATGCGCAGTAACACCGGGCGCGCCATCAGCAGGAAGCTGGCGATGATCAACAGCAGCACCCAGCCGGTCACCTGCCACTCCAGCCCGGCGATAAACAGCAGATAGAGCAGCACGCTGACTACAAACAGCGGCTTCTGCCACTGCGGCTGGTGCGGATTATCGTGTTTCTCAATAGTGCGCTTCGAAAAGCTAAACCAGGTTAACAGCACCAGGCTGAGCAACAGCCAGACCGCCAGCGGCAGCATCTGCACAATAAAGCCGGCCACGCTGAGCGAGCCGTGACTCCATAACAAAATGTTTTGTGGATTGCCGACCGGCGTCAGCAGCGATCCGGCGTTAACCGCCAGCGCTTCAAAGATAATCAGCCGTGAAATCGGTAAGCGCGAGAACTTACGCAACGTCAGGGTCAGCGGCACCAGAATGAACAGCGCCACATCATTAGTCAGAAAGGTTGAAAGCAGCGCCGCCGCCAGCACCATAAACAGCGCCAGCGCGCGTTCATGGCGAAAGCGGGCGATCAGCCGTCCGCCCAGCACATCAAAATAACCGCTGGTTTCCAGACCTTTAGTCAGGATCAGCAAGCCGGTGAGGGTAATAATGGTGTGCCAGTCCACCGCACCAGGCAGATCCGGCCAGCGAAAGTCAGCCAGAAATGCCAGCACCACACCAATAACGACGAGTAAATGCAAAATCGAGTCATGCAAAAAAGATCGAAACAGCTGCGGCATGATGGCATTGCGCCTTAAGAGTTAACGGGTTTCACAGAACTTCTGGAACACGGCCAGGGTTTCATCACTGACGTGATGCTCAATACCTTCTGAGTCACGGCGGGCAGTTTCCGGGCTGATCCCCAGCGCCAGCAGGAAAGTTTCAACAATATGATGACGGGCACGGCTCTCCTCAGCCAGCTTCTCGCCCTCGCTGGTGAGAAATACGCCGCGATAAGGCACCTGCTCAACCAGTCCGGCGCTGCCGAGACGTTTCAGCATTTTTGCCACCGTTGGCTGGGAAACGCCCAATCGCGCCGCCATATCAACCTGACGGGCTTCGCCAAATTCACCAATCAAATCAGAGATTAACTCAACGTAGTCATCAATTAATTCACGACGATGCGCTTCGCGCACCTGCCGAAAACCTTCGACATGCTCTTCAATATCTTTCAGTGGTCCTTGCGGGGCAGAAACCACGCTTTTGGCACGACGACTCATTCAGCTTCCTCTTTATTATGTCCGTACTGTCACTGCCGTACGGATGTAGCTGCGCTCATTGTAAACCAGGTGCAAAGAAGCTCAAATTTTTCGTCATTAGCCTTGGCTAAATGATATAGCCAATGCTATATTTGTTGATAATGTAAGCAGCCGGTGATCAAGATCATGATCGATCCCTATCTGTTACTGTTGTTGTTTATGGGTTACGTCGCCGGACTCTGCTTACTTTTACGTCGATATTGATTGGGAGGTGATTCTATGAGCACCCTGAAATGCTGTTTAGATTGCAGCAAATGCTTCCAGGCTGAAAAGAGAACAACCACGGAGATGAAATCCTGGCTGTGCCTGCTGACGCGTTCCCCATTCACACTGCGTCTGATGTTGATTGAAAAACTACTCGGCAAAAAGCCCGAAGATCGTCGCTGTCAGAATCTGATCTGGCGCGGATAATTCTTTACCTGCCCGTTTACAGCGCCTTTCAGTGAATCACTGGAGGGCCACTTCTCTGTTTCGCTCAGATAATATTCTTCTCAGGCAACCTACCCTTCAGATAATGTTCTCTTCAGCTGTTATGCAGTTCAGATAACGTTCGCTTCAGGTAAGCTTTACTTCAGCGGTCACTGCCGCCAGACAATGTTTCCCTTGCCCCTTTCCCTGGCTGATAACCTGACACCACGCCACGTCAGATCAGGCGCGATTCGGCCTGCGGCATTGTGCTAGCTGGACAGCAGAAGCCCGCGTTAAACGGGCGGAGTGTCCCGCTTCTGCACAAGCCGTCTGGCAAGCGCGCAATAAAAAACGGCCCATAAA
Organism: Pantoea brenneri; assembly: GCF_038594305.1. NCBI lineage: Bacteria > Pseudomonadati > Pseudomonadota > Gammaproteobacteria > Enterobacterales > Erwiniaceae > Pantoea > Pantoea brenneri. The sequence continues at coordinate 1,794,247 of NZ_JBCGBG010000001.1, forward strand.
GGGCCGTTTTTTGGCAGGTCGTCTAAGCTAAACTTAGAAGCTGTAACCTACGCCAGCAATCCAGGTGCCAACGTCAACGTTACGGATGCGGCTCTGCTCGTAGCCCACGTCCAGTGCAACGTTTTCGATTGGGTTGAACTGCATACCAGCGCCGTATGAGAAACCTACGTCGCTGCTATCAGATTTGTCACGTGAAGCGGTGTCGTTCTGCTGGAATTTACCATAGCCGATACCCACAACACCGTAGATGCTTGCCCAGTCGTTCAGACGGTAAGCAGGACCACCAGTGATGCCGTAGTATTGACCTTTGTTGTAAAAGCCATCTTCGGTACGATCTTTTTCGGTGTAGGTGAATGAGCCGATCCAACCCAGTGGGTTAGAACCGTCTTCATAGCGGTATTTCAGGTTGAAGCCGTTAGCTTTGTTAGCCACGCCCTGGTAATCGCTCTGAGCATAGCCACCAGTTACGGTGCTCTGTGCCATTGCTGAACCTGCAGATACTGCCAGTACACAGGCTAATGCTGAAAGACATGCAATTTTTTTCATAACCACCTCAAATGTGAAAATACTTCTCTCCTGACAACGCTGAAAATATAACAAAAAATAGCGAGAAACTCTGCCCGCATTTTGTTGTCTAACAGAATGTTTGGTGTAACAGGAAGTTAATGCAACAACCTATGTCATTCATTTTTCTTATAAAAACCGTCATCTTCCTGCAATAAATTTTTTTTCATGTTTTCGGTCTTTAAGTAAAATCCTAAAAAAACCTGACGTTTCTTTACCAAATTGGTCCTGAATCTGGCCAGAATTTGCGCAGTTAACGCAAATTTAAACGCCACTCTGTCATTTTTTTGCTCGCCATTTCCTTTACACTGACTGACTCATCGCGCTTATGACCAGGAAATGTATACAGGATGTCTGCCTCTTCAGCTCAAAAAAGCCTTACGCCCGTCTTGTTACCGATCGCCGTGCTGCTGATTGCGATGTTATCGCTGCAGGGTGGTGCCTCTCTGGCCAAAACACTGTTCCCGAGCGTCGGCGCGACCGGCATCACTGCCCTGCGTCTCGGCTTCGGCACCCTGATTCTCTGCCTGATCTTCAAACCATGGCGCTTACGCTTCAGCCGCGAACAGCGGATGCCGCTGTTGATGTATGGGCTGGCGCTTGGTGCGATGAATTTTATGTTCTATCTGGCGATTCGTACCGTGCCGCTCGGGGTAGCGGTTGCACTGGAGTTTACCGGTCCGCTGGCGCTGGCGCTATTCGGATCGCGCCGCCTGCTCGATTTTGTCTGGGTGCTGCTGGCGGTGGTGGGATTAGGCTTCCTGCTGCCGTTCGGTGCTGGCATGGCATCGATTGACCCGCTGGGTGCCGCGCTGGCGGTGGGTGCAGGCGCCTGCTGGGCAATCTATATTCTGGCTGGCCAGCGCGCCGGTGCGGAGCACGGTCCTGCCACCGTGGCGATTGGCTCGCTGATCGCATCGATTATTTTTGTTCCGCTCGGCCTGACGTTTGCCGAAAGCGGCATCTGGCACTGGAGCGTGCTGCCGGTGGCACTGCTGGTAGCGTTGCTTTCCAGCGCTATCCCCTATTCGCTTGAGATGATCGCGTTAACGCGCTTACCGGCACGCATCTTCGGCACGCTGATGAGCCTGGAGCCAGCGATGGCGGCTTTTTCCGGCATGCTGTTTCTCGGCGAAACCCTGACGCCGCTGCAGTGCCTGGCGCTACTGGCGATCATCACTGCCTCAGCCGGTTCCACCCTCACCATGAAGCCAAAAAAGAGTCAGTTAAGCGAAGTGGAAATTAACAGCAGCGGGACCAAATAAACGATAAACAGGATTTTGATCAGCCGCTTAAATAACAATCATACTCAACGTGAGAATTATTCTTAACTAAATCAAGCGACTGTCTTTCGTATTTTGAAACAGTCGCTTATCTGTTATTTACATTAACATTTAACAATCTGATTTATAAACAGTTTAACCTTCCATTGTATTTTAACATGGCATTAACCCTTCCCGCCTGGCGCGGCCTGTGCTGAAGATACGCACTATTTCAGCCATCGACACAGCCGTTAATGCAAAGCTGAAAACCGCTGCTATACTTATCCGGTACTTGATTAGGACAACCATCAAAGAGAGGACTGAAACGATGAGTACCGCTAAATTGGTTAAAACTAAATCTTCCGACCTGATTTATACCCGCAACGATGTGGCAGATGATGAGAAAAAAGCCACCATTGAAGTGTTGAACCGTCTGGTTGTCGAGTTTATTGATCTGTCTTTGATCACCAAGCAGGCCCACTGGAATATGCGTGGCGCTAACTTTATTGGTGTTCACGAAATGCTGGACGGCTTCCGTACCACAATTACCGATCATCAGGACACCATTGCTGAGCGTGTTGTACAGCTGGGCGGCGTTGCGCTGGGTACCGCGCAGGTAGTTAATGATAAAACACCCCTGAAAAGCTACCCGCTTAACATCCACAGCGTGCAGGACCACCTGAAAGCGCTGGCCGATCGTTATAGCGTCGTTGCCAACGACACCCGCAAAGCGATTTCAGAAGTTAAAGATGAAGATACTGCTGACATCTTTACTGCCGCTTCACGTGACCTGGATAAATTCCTGTGGTTTATCGAAGCTAACATTGAATAACAGCCATTGATTTATCAATGAGACAAAACTGGCGGGGAGACCCGCCTTTTTTACGTCTGTGTTACCGCAATTTTATGACCCTGTTAACAGTTCTTCCCTCCTCCGCTTCACAGCCTTTACAACTGAGGCACACTACCGGTTGCACCAAAACAGCAATCTGCACCAATTTGGATCACCAAAATAGTGCAGAGGCAGATATTCCTGCAAAATCGTGTCAGCTGGGTTATTTAACCCACTGATTTGGTGTATTTTGCAAAGTTGGCATAATTCTTTCATATGACAAGCCGCAAACACAGGCCCTGCCGCCTGGTAGTAATAAGGAAAAATGATGAAGTCACTGTTAAAAGTTTCTGTGGCCGCGCTGGCGCTGGCCTTCTCCCTCTCTTCCACCGCAGCAGAAAAGAAACTGGTGGTCGCTACTGACACCGCCTTCGTTCCCTTTGAGTTCAAACAGGGCGACAAATATGTCGGCTTCGACGTTGACCTGTGGGATGCGATTGCTAAGCAACTGAAACTCGATTACACCCTCAAGCCAATGGATTTCAGCGGCATTATCCCGGCACTGCAGACCCGCAACGTCGATCTGGCGCTGGCAGGGATCACCATTACCGAAGAGCGTAAAAAGGCTATCGAGTTTTCTGATGGCTATTACAAAAGCGGTCTGCTGGTGATGGTGCGTAACAATGAGAACGACATCAAAGGCATCAGCGATCTCAGCGGTAAAGTGGTCGCCGTGAAGAGCGGCACCGGCTCGGTTGATTACGCTAAAGCCAACATCAAAACCAAAGATCTGCGTCAGTTCCCGAACATCGACAACGCCTACATGGAACTCGGTACCAATCGCGCTGACGCGGTACTGCATGATACGCCAAACATTCTCTACTTCATCAATACCGCCGGTAAAGGCCGCTTCAAAGCGGTAGGCGAATCAATTGAAGCGCAGCAGTACGGTATCGCCTTCCCGAAAGGCAGCGACGATTTGCGTGAAAAAGTGAACGGCGCGCTGAAAACCATCAAAGAGAACGGCACCTACAATCAGCTGTATAAAAAATGGTTCGGTACCGAACCTAAATAACAATTTTCAGCAGCACTAACTTTTCAGCAGGGAAACTTTTTCCCTGCTTTTTTCCATCGCAACATATCTGGAGTCACACCATGGAGTTTGACTGGAGCGTCATCTGGCCCGCCATGCCGGCGCTGCTTGAAGGCGCAAAGATGACCTTAATCATCTCAATCATCGGCCTGGTTGGCGGGTTAATTATCGGCCTGGTGGCCGGTTTCGCCCGCGCTTACGGCGGCTGGATCACCAACAACATCGCGCTGGTGTTTATTGAAATTATCCGCGGCACCCCGATTGTGGTGCAGGTGATGTTTATCTATTTCGCCCTGCCGATGGCCTTCCCTGACCTGCGTATCGATCCGTTCAGCGCGGCGGTGGTGACCATTATGATTAACTCCGGCGCCTACATTGCGGAAATTACCCGTGGTGCGGTGCTGTCGATCAACAAAGGCTTCCGCGAAGCGGGGCTGGCGCTCGGTCTGTCGAGCCGCGAAACGCTACGCTATGTGATTATGCCGCTGGCGCTGCGCCGCATGTTGCCACCGCTGGGTAACCAGTGGATTGTCAGCATCAAAGATACTTCGCTGTTTATTGTTATCGGTGTCGCTGAACTGACGCGTCAGGGTCAGGAGATTATCGCCGGTAACTTCCGCGCTCTGGAGATCTGGAGCGCCGTCGCGATCATCTATCTGGTGATTACGCTGGTGTTGAGCTTTGTGCTGCGCCGTGTTGAGAAAAGGGTGAAAATCCTGTGATTGAATTTAAAGATGTTTCGAAGCATTTTGGCCAGACCCAGGTGCTGCATAATATTGACCTGAAGATTAACCGGGGCGAAGTGGTGGTGATTATCGGGCCGTCCGGCTCGGGCAAATCGACTCTGCTGCGCTGCATTAACAAGCTGGAAGAGATCACCAGCGGCGAGCTGATCGTCGACGGTCTGCGGGTCAACGATCCGAAAGTAGATGATCGCCTGATCCGTCAGGAAGCGGGCATGGTCTTCCAGCAGTTTCACCTGTTTCCACAGATGAGCGCGCTGGATAATGTGGCTTTTGGTCCGATCCGGGTGCGTGGCGCCAGCAAAGAGGCGGCCCGCCAGCTGGCGAAAGAGCTGCTGGGCAAAGTGGGGCTGGCTGAGCGCGCGCACCACTTCCCGTCTGAGCTTTCCGGCGGTCAGCAGCAGCGGGTAGCGATTGCCCGGGCGCTGGCGGTGAAACCCAAAATGATGCTGTTCGATGAGCCTACCTCGGCGCTGGACCCGGAGCTGCGTCATGAAGTGCTGAAAGTGATGCAGGATCTGGCAGAAGAAGGCATGACGATGGTGATCGTGACCCACGAAGTGGGCTTCGCGCAGAAGGTAGCATCGCGTCTGATCTTCATCGACAAGGGTCGTATCGCGGAAGATGGCGATCCCGACAGCCTGATCAGCAATCCGCCCAGCGATCGTCTGCGCGAATTCCTGCAGCACGTCTCCTGATGACGGGCGGGCCGCCCTGCCGGCCCGCTTTTCCTGCCTGTCCCGCGCCGTCGCCGCGGCAGATTAATCCTCATTAACCACGTTAATATCAATCGCCTGACTATACTTTCCCTCTTGTGAAGCACGCGCGTAGCTAAGGAGAGAGCCATGTCGTCAGCCTGCCCACCCCGCCCCGTTGTGTGGCGCTGGATCCTGCTGTTCCTGATGTTATTTAGCCTGGCACCACAGGTTCCGGCGGTCACTTTACCGCAGGCGGCAGTTGCCGCGCAGCAAACCAGCAAAGGGTCAGGCGATCAATCCAGCCAGCCCGATCCCGACCAGCAAAAAGCGGCATACGCCGCACTGGCCAATATCCTTGAGAATGAACAGTCACGGCAGGCGCTGATTGAGCAGTTGCGTCACGTCTCGACCTCGCCGTCTGCCAGCGCTGCGCCGGAGTTGCTGCCGCCCGCTGCGGAGCAGGAAGATAAAACGGTGTTGCAGGGGCTGACCGAGGTTACCCGCGAGTACGGCGGCGTGGTCGCCTCGCAGTTCGTGCGGCTGCATGACAATATTGTCAAAGCGCCTCATAAGACCTTTAATCCCACCACCTTTATCAACGCGCTAAACCATTTTGCGGGCCTGGCGCTGGCGATGTTCGCCTTCTACTGGCTGCTGCGCCGCCTGGTCTATCCGATCTATCGCCGGCTGGGCGTCTGGGGACGGCATAAAAACCGCGATCACCGTAACTGGCTGCAGCTGCCCGCCGCCATCGGCGGTGCATTTATTATCGACCTGCTGCTGCTGGCGCTGGCGCTGTTTGTCGGTCAGATCATCAGCGACAACTTTCACAGCGACAACCGCACCATCGCCTATCAGCAAGGGCTGTTCCTCAACGCCTTCGCCCTGATTGAGTTTTTTAAAGCACTGCTGCGCCTGATTTTCTGTCCGCACTTCCCGGCACTGCGCTTTTTCCATCTTACCGACAGCCGCGCTGCGTACTGGAATACCCGGCTGAGCTGGCTGAGCGGGGTGATGGGCTACGGCCTGCTGGTGGTGGTACCGATTGTCAGTAATCAGGTCAACGTGCAGATTGCCGCACTGGTCAACATCATCATCATGGCGATCATGACCAGCTGGGCGCTGTATCTGATCTTCACCAACAAGCGCAGCATCCATAACGCGCTGATAGGGCTGGCCGACCGCAGCATGGCGTTCTTCGCGCTGTTTATCCGCGCCTTCGCCGTGATCTGGCACTGGCTGGCCAGCGCCTATTTTATTGCGCTGTTCCTGTTCTCGATTTTTAATCCCGGCGACAGCCTGAAATTTATGATGTCCGCCACGGTACGAAGCCTGGCGATCATCGGTATCGCCGCCTTTGTCTCCGGAATACTGACCCGCTGGATTAGCAAAACCATCATCCTGTCGCCCGATTTAAGGCGTAACTACCCGGAACTGCAAAAGCGCGTCAACGACTGGGTCAAAGCATTGCTCAAGCTGGCGCGCGTGCTGACGGTGTTCGCCACCCTGCTGCTGCTGCTTAACGCCTGGAACCTGTTTGATTTGTGGCACTGGCTGACGGTCGGGGCCGGGGAAAAAATGGTGGATGTGCTGATCCGCATCGTAATGATTGTGCTGCTGTCGGCCGTTGGCTGGACCGTGCTGGCCAGCCTGATTGAAAGTCGGCTGGCTTCGGATTCACATGGCCGTCCGATGCCCAGTGCCCGTACCCGCACCCTGCTGACCCTGTTCCGCAACGCGCTGGCGGTGGTGATCAGCACCATCACCATTATGATCCTGCTTTCTGAGATTGGGGTGAACATTGCGCCGCTGCTGGCTGGCGCCGGTGCGCTGGGGCTGGCAGTCTCTTTCGGTTCACAGACGCTGGTGAAAGATATTATTACCGGTATCTTTATCCAGTTCGAAAACGGCATGAATACCGGCGATCTGGTGACCATCGGCGCGATTACCGGCACGGTAGAGCGGATGTCGATTCGCTCGGTCGGCGTGCGCCAGGATACCGGTGCTTATCACATCATTCCGTGGTCATCGATTACCACTTTTGCCAACTTTGTGCGCGGCATCGGTTCGTTTGTCGCTAACTATGATGTGGATCGCAATGAGGATAGCGAACGCGCTAATCAGGCGTTGCAGGCAGCAGTGAAAGAATTACTGGAGAATCCGGACATTCGCGGCATGGTGATTGGTGAGCCGGGCTTTGCCGGTCTGGTGGGACTGACCAACCAGGCGTTTACGGTACGCGTCTCGTTTACCACTCAGCCGCTCAAACAGTGGACGGTGCGTTTTGCGCTGGATGATAAAGTGAAGAAGCACTTTGACGCCGCCGGAATTAAAGCGCCGCATCACACGGTGCAGGTGATGCAAACCGCCGGTGATGTTGCCGGGGCCGCCGCGTTACCGGCGTTGCCGTCACCGCCATAAGTTCAGCGCGGGCCATCCGGCCCGCCCTGCGGGTTAACGACTTAACACTTTGCTGCGCTGCGCGGCAGGCATAAAACTCCACGCCAGGAAACGGCTCTGTTTCTGGCCCTGCGCCATATTCACCACCCGGACCTCAGCAACATCAAGCGCCCGCAACTGCTTTTCCAGCGTGGCCAGATTCTCTTTACGCGACACCAGCGAGGTGAACCACACCACCTGACGGCCCAGCGCCACGCTTTCGCCGATCATCTTACCGACAAACGCCTTTTCGCCGCCAACGCACCAGAGTTCGTTATGCTGACCGCCGAAGTTAAGCGGCGCAGCTTTATCGAGTCCGAGATTGCGCACTTTACGCTGCGATCCGGCCGCCGCTTCCTCTGCCGAGGCGTGGAACGGCGGATTACACATCACCGCGTGGAAAAATTCGTTTTTGCTGACCACGCCGGCCAGCACCGCATCGCTGTTTTTCTGACGACGCAGGCGGATCTGGCGCGCCAGGCCAGGATTAGCCGCGACAATCCGGTTAGCCGCTTTGATCGCCGCCTCATCAATTTCGGTGCCGGTGAAGCGCCAGCCATATTCTGCTGCGCCGATCAGGGGATAGATGCAGTTTGCGCCACAGCCAATATCCAGCACGTCGACGGTCGGAATCGCCCCGTGGTTATCCAGCGCCAGCAGATCGGCCAGGTAGTGCAGGTAATCCGCCCGTCCCGGCACGGGCGGACAGAGCGATCCCGGCGCCAGCTGCCAGTCGATGCCGTAAAACAGCTTAATCAGCGCCTGATTGAGCAACATCACCGCATCCGGGTCCGCAAAGTCGATTGAATCGACGCCATAACCGTTAGGCCGCACTTTGGCCGCCAGCGGCGGATGCGCAGCGGTTAACGCGGCAAAATCGTATTCGCCCTGATGGCGATTGCGGGCGTGGAAAGGCGACGAGCTGGCTGACTTTTTCATACGTTCTCTCAATTATTCAGGCGCGCGTACAATACGCTGTGAGCGACGGAAAATAAACCCGCACAATCCGCTTACCCGATTCGGCTGCCGCCAGACGATGCTGTCGGGCTAAGATGGATAAAATCCCCACCGGAGAGGTTATGACGCATAAACGCTATTCCTATCAACCGCGTGCCGGCCACGGTCTGCCGCACGATCCCCTGAACGCCATCATCGGCCCGCGTCCGATTGGCTGGATCAGTTCGATCAGCGCCAGCGGCCAGCGCAATCTGGCGCCCTACAGTTTTTTTAACTGCTTCAACTACCATCCGCCGATCATCGGTTTCGCCAGCAGCGGCTGGAAGGATAGCGTGCAGAACATTGCGGATACCAAAGAGTTTGTCTGGAACCTGGCGACCCGGCCACTGGCTGAAGCGATGAATGAAAGCTCAGCGTCGCTGTCAGCCGATCAGGATGAGTTTGCCTATGCCGGACTGACGCCGTTACCGGCATCGCAGGTCAAAGCCAGCCTGGTCGGCGAAAGCCCGGTTAACTTCGAATGCCGGCTGACCCAGCTGATCCAGTTACAGGATGCGCAGGGAAAGCCGATTGAGAGCTGGCTGGTGCTCGGCGAAGCGGTGGCGATCCACATCAGTGAAAACCTGCTGGAAGCGGGCATTTATCAGACCGCCAAAGCCGAGCCGATTCTGCGCGCCGGTGGGCCCAGCGCCTACTACGGCATCAGTGAAGCGCAGCGCTTTGATTTAGTCCGTCCGGACGCGCGCCGCGGCTGATGATCACAGCGCATCGACCGGATGCGCTTTGATTTCGCTCACCGCCCGGGCGATGTCCGGTGCCAGCCAGCGGTCCTGCTGCCAGCTTGCCACGCTCTGCCGCAGTCGTCGCCAGGCATGTAAGGTGCCACTGGCCAATCGCGCCTCGCCGTGAAATTCCAGCGCCTGCGCGGCCAGCAGATATTCGATAGCGATAATGTGATCAACATTACTCACCAGCTTCAGCAGTTTCAATGCCGAGCCGGTGCCAAGGCTCAGATGATCTTCCTGCAATCCGGAGGTGACGTAGTTGTCCAGCACCGCCGGTTGTGCCAGCTGCCGGTTTTCAGCACAGAGTGATGCGGCGACATACTGCGCAATCATCATGCCCGAATTAACGCCCGGCTGTGCCACCAGAAACGGCGGCAGGCCACTCACCAGCGGATTCACCAGCCGATCGAGCCGCCGCTCAGCAATACTGCCCAGCTCCGCCAGCGCAATCGCCAGTACGTCACAGGCCATTGCCACCGATTCACCGTGCGGATTGGCCTGCGAAATGACCCGCCACGCCTGCGGTGTGCCGAGCACCAGCGGATTGTCGGTGCAGGCATTCAGTTCAGTCTCCACCTGACGCTGCGCGTGATCGAACTGATCGCGACAGGCACCGTGGACCTGCGGCATCGCGCGCAGACTGAGCGCGTCCTGGGTACGAATGCCCTGACTCTCGTTTAAAACCGCACTGTCCATTAACAACCGGCGTAAACGTTCGCCGCTGCGCTGAATACCGGGACTGGCTTTCAGCGCCAGCACCTCAGGATCAAACGCCGCCAGCTGACCGCGTAACGCCTCGAAACTCATCGCCCCGGTGATATCCGCCCAGTCCAGCAGACGTTCTGCATCGTCGAGCGCCAGACAGGCCAGACCGGTCATGCACGGCGTGCCGTTGACCAGGCTCAGCCCCTCTTTTGCACCTGGCCGGAAAGGGGCCAGTCCATTGCGTTCCAGCGCCTGCTGCGCCGGCATCAGATGCCCTTCCCACTCCACCTCACCCACACCCATCAGCGCCAGGCTGATGTGTGCCATGTGAGTCAGATAGCCCACCGACCCCTGCGACGGCACCTGAGGCGTAATCTGCAAATTGAGCAGCGCCAGCAGCCGCTCCACCAGCACCACCGACACGCCCGATTTGCCATGGCTGTAGTTGGCGATCGCGGCGCACAGAATGGCGCGGACTTCCGGTTTGCCAAGCGATGGCCCGACACCACAGGCGTGACTGAGTAAAGTGTTGCGCGACAGCTGGCTCAGTTCATCGTCCGACAACGTGATGTTGCACAGCGCCCCCAGGCCGGTATTAATGCCGTAGGCCACCTGACCTGCCGCCACGATATTGCCGACGATTTCCCGGCCCTGCGCAATGCGCTGCCAGGCACTGTCGCTCAGCGCTAGCGTGGTGCCCTGCCGCGCCACCTTAACCACATCCCGCCACTGTAACGGCGTATCGCCCCAGACAAGGGTCTGACTCATAGCACCGGCTCCACCTGATGATGACTGGAAATAAACTGTTGAAACCGCGCCGAGCCTTGTTCGCCGAACATTTCCTGCGGCGTGCCCTGACAATCGATGGTGCCCTGATGCATAAACACCACCCGGTTAGAGACGTTGCGTGCAAATCCCATCTCATGGGTTACCACCAGCATGGTGCGTCCCTCCTCCGCCAGGCTGCGCATGACTTTCAGGACTTCCCCGACCAGCTCCGGATCGAGCGCCGAGGTCGGTTCATCAAATAGCATCACTTCCGGATCCATGGCCAGCGCGCGGGCAATGGCGACTCGCTGCTGCTGCCCGCCGGAGAGCTGCGCCGGATAAAAATCCTTGCGGTTCAGCAAGCCGACGCGGTCCAGCAGCTTTTCGGCTTCAGCGATGCAGGCTTTTTTGTCACGCTTCAGCACGTAATGCGGCCCTTCAATCACATTTTGCAGCACCGTCAGGTGCGACCAGAGATTAAAGCTCTGAAACACCATGCCGAGCCGTGAGCGCAGCCGCTCAATCTGGCGCGGATTCGCCGCCAGCTGATGACCGCGGGCATGACGTTTCATCTCAATGGTTTCGCCGCCGACGCTGACCACACCGGCATCGGGCGTCTCTAACAGGTTAATGCAGCGCAGCAGGGTACTTTTTCCCGAGCCGCTGGCACCCAGAATCGAGATCACGTCCCCCTGATGCGCCTGCAGCGAGATGCCTTTCAGCACCTCCATTGCGCCAAAGGATTTATGGATATCGCTGGCCGACAGCGTGATGGGTGGCAGGGTTGACATTTTATTCTCCTCCGGGGATCGGCTTAGCGACCGGTAACGGCTTTTTTGCCGGTTTATGCACCGGCGTCAGACGCCGTTCCAGCAGGGCATACAGTTGAACAATAATGAAATTGAGGATCAGGTAGATCGCAGCGGCACAGAGAAACACCTCCATGGTGCGGTAGGTACGCTGAATGATCTGCTGCGCCACGCCGGTGACGTCCCACACCGTGACCAGGCTGGCCAGCGCGGTCGATTTGACCAGCAGAATCGCCTCGGTCGAGTAGGCTGGCAGTGCGTAACGCAGCATCACCGGCGCGATAATCCTTCGCAGCAGCAGGCCGCGCGACATGCCACAGGCCATGCCCGCTTCCACCTGACCTGGCGGCACCGCCAGCAATGCGCCACGCAGAATCTCGGCGGTGTAAGCGGCGGTACAGAGCGACAGCGCCAGTACCGCGCAGCTAAAAGGTTCCCGCAGAAATGGCCAGACGAAACTGTGGCGGATCACGCCAAACTGCCCGAGTCCGTAATAGATCAGAAACAGCTGAATCATCAGCGGCGAGCCGCGAAACACCAGGATGTAGCCGCGAGCAAACGCGCTCAGCAGTCGCCAGCGGCTCATCCGTAACGCCAGAATACCGACCGCCAGCACCCCGCCACACAGGAAGGCGCTGATAAACAGCCCCAGCGTCACCGGCAAGGCGGCGCTCAGCCGAAGAAAGGTGTCACTGAGAAAGGCAAAATCGATCATGATCAGGCTCCTTAATGCTGGGCAGCGGTGCGGCTTTGCCAGGCACGGCCAAGGCGGGATTCGGCCCGCAGGAAGGCGCGGTTCGACAGCAGCGTCAGCGCCAGATAACAGGCGCCGCCGACCAGGTAAAAGGTGAAGTAATCGCGGGTGGAACCGGCGGCGATCTGACTGGCGCGCATCAGCTCCACAATGCCGGTCACCGATACCAGCGCCGAATCTTTCAGGCTCATCTGCCAGACGTTTGACAGCCCCGGCAGCGCATAGCGCGCTACCTGTGGCAGCAGGATGCGCTGACGAATACGCCAGCGCGGCATGCCGATGGCAACCGCAGCTTCAATCTCTCCTTTCGCCAGCGCCAGACGGGCGGCACGGTAGACTTCTGCCTGATAAGATCCGGAGATCAGCCCGATAGCCAGCGCGCCGATCAGAAACGGTGGCGCTTCGATAAACCCGTCAGCGCCGAACAGCTGCCCGACCTGGGTGATCAATCCCGAACCGCCGAAATAGAACAGATAGATCACCAGCAGTTCCGGGATGCCGCGAAAGATCACCGAATAGCCTTCTCCCATCCAGCGCACGGCCCGGTGCGGCGACAGCTTCGCCGCCGCCACGCCGGAACCGACCACCGCGCCGACCAGCAGTGCGGCAAAGGAGAGCAGCACCGTGGTCAGCGTAGCGCTCAGGATTAAGCGCCCCCAGCCGTCGGCACCAAAACTCAGCAGGCTTATCATGATTTACCTCACTCAGGGTGTAACGTCAGTTTTGAACCACTTCTCGCTCAGTTTTTTTACCGTGCCGTCGGCCAGTGCCGCCTTGATCGCCTGGTCGAGTCTGGCTTTCAGATCGTTATCTGCCATCCGCACGCCCATCGCTTCCCCCTCGCCCCAGATCGGACCGCCCAGTTGCGGGCCGCTAAAGCTGAGGTTGCTATTGTCGGGACGCGCCAGCATTGACTGTGCAAACGTCACGTCGTCAAACACGGCATCGATACGGCCCGCCTGTAAATCGAGAATCGCATCGGCGGAGCTGGTGTACTCGCGGACATCCGCGACATCTTTGAAATATTTATCGATGAACGGCGTGTATACCGTGCCGGAGGCGATACCGATGCTTTTCCCCTTCAGCGCTGCTTTCAACGAGGCAATGGCGGTTTCAATCTGTTGCGGGTCATCATGCAGCTTGACGATCTGCGTATCAGCAGGCAGCAAACTGCCCTTAACGCTGATAAAGGTGGCGGGCGTTGAGGCGTAAGGCACGGTGAAGTTCACCACCTTCTTGCGATCGGGGGTAATGACAATCGCGTCCATGATCACATCATATTTTCCGGCGTTGAGGCCGGCGATCATCCCGTCCCAGTTCTGCACCACCAGCTTGCACTGGATCGCCATACGCTGGCACAGGTCAGCCATTAGTTCCGGTTCAAACCCGCCCAGCTTGCCGCCTGGCAGCGTGAGGTTCCAGGGTTCGTAACTGCCTTCGGTAGCAATAGTGATCGATTTCCACTCTTTCGCCTGGGCAGTAACGCCACAGAGCAACAGGCTGGAAGCAAGGGTCGCGAGTGTTAAATGACGAAGGATCGGACGGTGTATCATACGGTTCTCCTGAAAAGTAGCGGCCTGGTGATCGCCCTGGCAAGATTTAACAAAAATTTCACAGGATGATATGTCATGTATATACAAGTTAACGTGGCGCAGTTCATTGCCGTCTTTATCGTTTTGTGAGCCAGACAGGAATTATTCCGCGCGATTGTCAGCCGTTGCACTTGTACATACAACTTAGCAAAGCTTATGCCAGCTCTGGTTTTACGGTGGGAAAGGGTGCAACGGCGGACGACACGTCAGTCTGTGTCCGCCGTTGCACCGGATCAGCGCACCACTGCACCCGCTCAGTGCAGTCGGCTATCAGGCGCTGGCCTGAGCCAGCATGCGCTGAATCAGCGCTTTGAGAAGTTTTTGCAGCTGAGTTGCACGTGCCTGCTGCCAGGCGTAAGGCGGCGTTTCATCCATGTAGTTGAGCTGCGCCAGTTCCAGCTGTACCGCCTCAATCTGCTGCTGCGGCTGGCCGTAGGCGCGGGTGATATAGCCGCCCTTGAAGCGGCCATTGATCACCCAGCTGTAGTCACTTTGTGCGGCGCACACCGACTGAATCGCCCCGATCAGCGCGGGACTGCAGCTGACACCGTCGTTGGTCCCGATATTAAGATCGGGCAGTCGTCCCTCAAACAGGCGTGGGATAGAGCTGGCAATCGAGTGCGCATCAAACAGCAGCGCGTAACCGTGCTGCGCTTTTAGGCGCGCCAGTTCCTGCTGGATCTGCTGATGATAGGGATGCCAGATCTGGTCGATATAGCCCTGACGCTGGCCCGCATCCGGCGTTTTGCCTGGCGCAAAGGTGGGCGTCCCGTCAAACAGCGTCTCCGGGAACAGGCCGGTGGTGGCAGTGGTGTAGAGCGGCTGGTTATCCGGCGGCCGGTTGAGATCGATCACGTAACGGGAATAGTGACCAATCAGCACGCTGGCCCCGAGATCCCGCACGAAATCGTACAGCAGCGGAATGTGCCAGTCGGTGTCGGGCAGGCCGCGTGCAGCCTCGCTCAGCCCGGCTTCAACCTCCGGCGTCAGCTGGGTACCGGCATGCGGAATGCTGACCAGCAGCGGCAGCTTGCCCTGAGTAAAATGAAAAGCCTTCATTGACGTTCTCCACGATAGATAACGGTACAGGGCAGCTCGCCACCCAGCCAGTAAACCAGTTCCGCCGGACGTGCCAGCGGCCAGTGGACGAAGTTCGCCACTTTTCCCACTTCAAGCGAGCCGTGACTGCTGGCTAATCCCAGCGCCTGGGCACCGTATAACGTGACCCCGGCCAGCGCCTCTTCCGGCGTCATGCCAAACAGCGTACAGCCCATGTTCAGCATCAGGCGCAACGACAGTGCCGGCGAAGTGCCCGGATTCGCGTCACTGGCCAGCGCCATCGGTACGCCGTAGCGACGAAACAGCGCCACCGGTGGACGCTGGGTTTCACGCAGCAGATAGAATGCGCCGGGCAGCAATACCGCGACCGTGCCATGCTGCGCCATCGCCTGCGCATCTGCTTCGGTAGCATATTCCAGATGATCGGCCGACAGGGCACCAAAGCTCGCCGCCAGTGTGGCTCCGCCCAGCGAAGAGAGCTGCTCGGCGTGCAGTTTCACCGGCAGGCCCAGCGCTTTTGCCCGTTCAAACACCCGCGTCACCTGCTGCGGTGAAAACGCCAGATGCTCGCAAAACGCATCAACCGCATCTGCCAGCCCCTGCGTTTTGACCTGCGGCAACAGGCGATCGCAGATGATATCGATCCAGCCCCCGGGATCGTGCCTGAACTCCGGCGGAAACGCATGGGCAGCCAGACAGGTCGCCAGCACATCGGCGGCGACGCTGTCACCGAGCCGGCGAATCGCGCGCAGCATGCGCAATTCACTCTCTTCATCAAGCCCGTAGCCGGACTTGATCTCCACGGTGGTGACCCCTTCCGCCAGCAGACGATCGAGCCGCCAGCGCGCCGACGCCACCAGCTGATCTTCGTTGGCGCTTCGGGTGGCGCGCACGGTAGAGAGAATGCCGCCGCCCTGAGCCGCAATTTCCGCATAGCTGACGCCATTCAGGCGCTGTTCGAACTCCTGGCTGCGATCGCCGCCAAACACCAGATGAGTATGACAATCCACCAGGCCCGGCGTAATAATGCCGCCGGCCAGGCGGTGATGCTGTTCAGCCTGGAACGCGGGCATCTCTGCCTGCGGCCCGACCCATACCAGCTTGCCCGCCCTGACGACCAGCGCGCCCTGCGGGATCAGATGGTACTTACCGCCGCGCATGGTCACCAGATCGGCACCGGTCCAGACACTCTCTACCTGCATATCCTCTGCCATCGCTGCCTCTTGCCTCCGCCGTTTACACTGTGCGTTAAAGTATGTATATGTATATACAACCACATCCGTTGAGGATCAACCATGGCGACTTTTTTTGCCCCGCGCGCAATGCTGGCTGAAGGCTGGCGACAACAGGTTCGTATCTCGGTCAATCCGGCCGGTTTTATCGAGGCTATTACGCCCGACAGCGATGCCGGAGAAGCGATCCGGCTGGATGGCGAGGTGATCCCGGCGATCGCCAATCTGCATTCGCACGCTTTTCAGCGCGCCATGGCAGGCCTGGCCGAAGTCGCAGGCGATCCGCAGGACAGTTTCTGGACCTGGCGCGATCTGATGTACCGGATGGTGCAGCGCCTGACGC
The DNA here is from genome assembly GCF_038594305.1 of Pantoea brenneri. Taxonomy (NCBI): domain Bacteria; kingdom Pseudomonadati; phylum Pseudomonadota; class Gammaproteobacteria; order Enterobacterales; family Erwiniaceae; genus Pantoea; species Pantoea brenneri. The sequence goes on from NZ_JBCGBG010000001.1 coordinate 1,810,882, forward strand.
CGGAACAGGTTGGCGATATTGCCGCCCTGCTCTACATCGAGATGCTGAAAGGCGGCTACAGCCAGGTGGCGGAATTTCACTATCTGCATCACGATCCTGACGGCACGCCCTACCCCGATGACGCGATGCTGCAACAGCTGATCCGCGCGGCCGAAGTGGCGGGTATTGGGCAGACTCTGCTGCCGGTGCTCTACAGCTACAGCGGGTTTGGTGCACAGCCGCCGACAACCGGACAGAAACGCTTTATTCAGCAAACCGATCGCTATCTGCAGCAGCAGTCCCGCCTGCATCAGTTGCAACGCAACCGGCCGCTACTGAATGCGGGACTCTGTTTTCATTCGCTGCGCGCGGTGAGTGAAAGCCAGATGCAGCAGGTGCTGGCGGCCAGTGACCCGACTCTGCCGGTGCATATTCACGTCGCGGAACAGCAAAAAGAGGTCAATGACTCGCTGGCGTGGAGCGGAGAGCGGCCGGTGTCGTGGCTGCTGAATCGCTTTGCGGTCGATAGCCGCTGGTGCCTGATTCACGCCACCCATCTCGATCAGAATGAGCTGTCGCGCCTCGCCGCCAGTGGTGCGGTGGCCGGGTTATGTCCGACCACCGAGGCCAATCTGGGCGACGGCATTTTTCCGGCGGTGGAGTATATCGCGCAGGGCGGATGCTGGGGCATTGGCTCCGACAGCCACGTTTCGCTGAGTATTAACGAAGAATTACGCTGGCTGGAGTATGCCCAGCGGCTGCGCGACCAGCGCCGCAATCGCATCACCCTGCCGGACCAGCCTTCGGTCGGCGATCTGCTGTGGCAGCAGGCCGCGGCAGGCGGCGCTCAGGCGTGCGGCATTCAGCAGGGTTCGCTGGCAGTGGGACAGCGGGCCGACTGGCTGGTGCTGCGCGACGAGGCGTGGCTCGGCAGTGTCGATCAGCGTTCGGTGCTGAATCGCTGGCTGTTCGCCGGTCAGCGCGATCAGATCCGTGACGTCTACGTCGCCGGCAATGCGGTGATCAAAGAGGGCTATCATCCGGCGCAGGCTGCCTGTGCGGCCCGGTTCAGCCAGGCGATGGCGGCCCTGCGATGATTACCCGATTTGCTTATGCTGACTTAGCGGTCAGTCGCTGGCGTAACGGCGGCGGAGAGACCCGCGAGCTGATCGGTTATCCGCCCGGCGCGGCATCGTTTGAATGGCGCGCCAGCATCGCGACGCTGGCGCAGGATGGGCCGTTCTCCGCCTTTCCCGGCATTGATCGCATCATCACCCTGCTGCACGGTGACGCGGTCATACTGACCGGCCCCGGCGTGCAGCACCGCTTAACGCCGTTGCAGCCCTGGGCGTTTGCCGGTGAACTGGCGTTAGATGCCCGGCTGGAGGGAGGGATCAGTGAGGATTTTAATATCATGACCCGACGCGGGAAGTGGCAGGCAACGGTTGAGGTGGTGACCGATGCGGTCAGCAGCCCGCATGGCGTCGCCTGGGTGCTGGCGGGCCAATGGCAACTGGCGGACGGCGAGCGGCTGGAAGTGCAGCACGGGATCGGCTGGGCAGACCAGCTTACCGGGCTGCGCCCAATCGGAGCGGATGCCCGGCTGCTGCTGACCCGGCTTAGCCGTGTCCCTTAAACCGGCCCAGCAGTTTATAGCGTGAGCCGGGATAGAGCAGGCGCGCATAGGTAACGATTTTGTTGTCGCTCCAGGTCTGACGGCGGATCAGCAGACAAGGCTCATGTTCCTCCAGCGCCAGATGTTTACGCTGGCGCGCGTCGGGCAGCACCGCTTCAACAATGTGCTCGCCCGCGGTCAGCGGCGCGACCCGCATCAGATAGGTATAAGGCGTCTGGCTGTGGTAATCCTGGGTCAGATAATCGGGCGCGACCAGCGGGTTAACCAGCCGATCCTCCAGCTGCACCGGCAGCTCATTTTCATAATGCACAATCAGCGAATGGTAGAGCGTCTGCCCGGTGGAGAGTCCCAGCACCGCCGCCTGCTCAGGATCGGCTTTATTCTGGCCGATGGCGAGAATTTTGCAGCTATGCTGATGCCCGCGCTGGGCGATCTCGTCGGCGATGTTATGCACCTCCAGCATCGCGGTGTAGCCTTTCATCTCGGCGACAAAAGTGCCGACGCCCTGCATCCGCACCAGAAACCCTTCGCTGGTCAGCTCACGCAGCGCCCGGTTAATCGTCATCCGGCTGACGCCCAGCTCATTCACCAGTTCACTTTCTGAGGGCACTCGCTGGTTAGCCTTCCAACGTCCCTCCCGAATCTGGCTGACAATTGCCTGCTTCACACGCTGATAAATCGGCGCGGGTTCATCGCTCATGGCCGCAGCCAGTTGTGCCAGTGCCGTATGCTCGACCATTTGCTGTTCCTTATCCTGATAATGCCTCAAGTTTACTGTCTCGCTGCGTGAATGTATATACATCCGTCACCGCCGGTTGCGCCTCATCAGTGCAGGCGACGCATCGGGCTGGTGCAGGCGCTGCGTCACAGTTTGCCGGTAACCCATGGCTGGCGGGTGATGCATTTTTGTGATCGGTCTGGCACGGCCCTTGCTACTTGTATAGACAAGAATAGACACTTATGCTTCACTCGCATTATCCCGCTGGATCAGGGCAATGAACATCCCTTAGCCACGCCAGCACACTTGTATAGACAGGAGTAGAGTATGTCAGGATCGTCGCAGCGATTACACCTGGTGCCAGGCGAGGTGGATCTCGCCACATTACGCGCTATCTATCAGGGTAACGTCACCCTTAGCCTTGATCACCAGGCGCGCCAGGCCATTGCAGACGCGCAGCAAACCGTCGAGGCGATTGTCGCCTCCGGCAAGGTGGTGTACGGCATTAACACCGGTTTCGGCAAACTGGCGCAGACGCAAATCCCGGCCGGCCGACTGGCCGATCTGCAGCGTAATCTGGTGCTGTCGCACAGCGTCGGCCTCGGCGAACTGCTGCCGGACAACGTGACCCGTCTGGTGGTCGCCACCAAAATTATCAGCCTGGCGCGCGGCCACTCCGGCGTGCGTATCGAACTGGTCGAGGCGCTGCTGGCGCTGTTTAACGCCGGCGTTATGCCCTGCATCCCGGAAAAAGGCTCGGTGGGCGCTTCCGGCGATCTGGCACCGCTGGCCCATATGTCGCTGATGCTGCTGGGTGAAGGTCAGGTGCGGCTCAACGGCGCGCTGATCCCGGCGACGGAAGGCCTGGCATCGGTAGGGCTGTCGCCGTTTGTGCTCGGCCCGAAAGAGGGGCTGGCGCTGCTCAACGGCACTCAGGTCTCGACCGCGCTGGCGCTGCGGGGCCTGTTTGAAGCTGAAAACCTGTTTGCCGCCGGACTGATGGCCGGTGCGCTGTCGCTGGAAGCGATCAAAGGCTCGCTGAAGCCGTACGACGCCCGCATTCATCAGGCGCGCGGTCAGCAGGGGCAGATTGCCGTGGCCGCCGCGGTCAGCGCCCTGATTGAAGGCAGTGAAATCCTCACCTCCCATGCCCACTGCGGCCGGGTGCAGGACCCCTACTCGATTCGCTGCGTACCGCAGGTGATGGGCGCCTGTCTCGATAATCTGTGCCACGCGGCGCGGATATTGCAGATTGAAGCCAACGCCGCCTCCGATAACCCGCTGGTGTTCAGCGACAGCGGCGATGTGATCTCCGGCGGTAACTTCCATGCTGAGCCGGTGGCCTTTGCCGCAGATATCCTGGCGCTGGCGATTGCTGAAGTCGGGGCGATATCTGAACGTCGCCTGGCACTGCTGCTGGATACCGGCTTATCCGGTCTGCCACCGTTCCTGGTGCGTGACGGCGGGGTGAACTCCGGCTTTATGATCGCCCAGGTCACTGCGGCGGCGCTGGCCTCCGAGAACAAATCACTGGCACATCCCGGCAGCGTAGACAGCCTGCCGACCTCCGCCAATCAGGAAGATCACGTGTCGATGGCGACCTACGCTGCCCGCCGCCTCGGCAGCATGTGTTTCAACAGCGCAGCGGTCGTTGGCATCGAAGCGATGGCAGCGGCGCAGGGCATTGAATTTAACCGACCGCTGAAAAGCTCGCCAACACTCGAGCAGGCGATTGACCTCATCCGCCAGCGGGTGGCCTTCCTGGAAGAGGATCGCCTGCTGGCACCCGATATCGACGCGATGCGTCAGTGGGCAAGTCGCGCTGACTGGCCTCAGGCTCTGACCGCGCTGCTGCCCAGCCTGCGCGCCCTCTCTTCTGCTGAATAAGGAATCTGTAATGAGCGAAACCCTGTCTCAGGCCGTGGCACGCGAGATTCGTGCTCCGCATGGCACCACCCTGCACTGCGCCAACTGGCTGATTGAAGCCGCTTACCGGATGATCCAGAACAACCTCGATCCTGACGTTGCCGAGCGGCCGGAAGATCTGGTGGTTTACGGCGGCATTGGCAAAGCGGCGCGTAACTGGGAATGCTTCGAGCAGATCCTGCGCTCACTCAGGGCGTTACAGCCTGATGAGACGCTGCTAATCCAGAGCGGCAAGCCGGTCGGGGTGTTCCGTACCCACGCCGACGCGCCCCGCGTGCTGCTGGCAAACTCCAATCTGGTGCCGCACTGGGCCACCTGGGATCACTTCCATGAGCTGGATAAGGCGGGCCTGATGATGTACGGCCAGATGACCGCCGGTTCGTGGATCTACATTGGCGCGCAGGGCATCGTCCAGGGCACCTATGAAACCTTCGTCGAAGCGGGACGTCAGCACTACAACAACGATCTGAGCGGACGCTGGATACTGACTGCCGGTCTGGGCGGGATGGGTGGTGCACAACCGCTGGCTGGCGTGCTGGCAGGTGCCTGCGTGCTGGCCATTGAGTGCCAGGAGTCGCGCATCGATTTTCGTCTGCGTACCCGCTACGTCGATCATAAAGCCACCTCGCTGGATGAGGCTCTGGCGCTGATTAACGAGGCAACCGCGGCGAAAAAAGCCATTTCGGTCGGGCTGCTGGGCAATGCCGCCGAGATCCTGCCGGAGCTGGTCAAACGTGCCAGAGCGGGCGGACCGAAACCGGACATCGTCACCGATCAGACCTCGGCCCACGATCCGATCAACGGCTATCTGCCGATTGGCTGGGATCTGGCGCGCTGGCAGCAGGAGAAGGTGTCACAGCCTAAAGCGGTAGAGAAAGCGGCGCGCGCCTCGATGGCAGTTCACGTGCAGGCGATGCTCGACTTCTGTCATATGGGCATTCCGACCGTCGACTACGGCAACAACATCCGTCAGGTGGCGCTGGATGAAGGGGTCGCCAACGCATTCGACTTCCCGGGCTTTGTCCCGGCCTACATCCGTCCCCTGTTCTGTGAGGGCAAAGGACCGTTCCGCTGGGTGGCGCTGTCGGGCGATCCGGAAGATATCTACAAAACCGACGCCAAATTAAAGCAGCTGTTTCCGCAGCATAAAACCCTGCATCGCTGGCTCGACATGGCGCAGGAGCGCATCGCCTTCCAGGGATTGCCGGCCCGCATCTGCTGGCTCGGCCTCGGCGAACGTCATCTCGCTGGCCTGGCTTTCAACGAAATGGTGCGCAATGGCGAACTGAAAGCGCCGGTGGTGATTGGCCGCGATCATCTCGACTGCGGCTCGGTCGCTTCACCAAACCGTGAAACAGAAGCGATGAAAGATGGCTCGGATGCGGTGTCAGACTGGCCGTTGCTCAATGCGCTGCTTAACACCGCTGGCGGTGCGACCTGGGTCAGCCTGCATCACGGCGGCGGCGTGGGAATGGGCTTCTCACAGCACGCGGGGGTGGTGATTGTCTGCGACGGCAGCAAAGAGGCGGATGCGCGACTGGGTCGGGTATTGTGGAACGATCCGGCGACCGGCGTAATGCGCCACGCCGATGCTGGTTATCAACAGGCGCAGGCCTGTGCAGAGCAACACGGCCTGAATCTGCCGATGCTGCAGAAGTAACCTACCGTCGGGGTCAGCGCCAGGCTGGCCCCGCTTTTACCCGCTTCGCCCCGCCTCGTTGGCCACCGTTACTTATTAGTTATTCCATTTTGATTTAGCCTATAGCCAGATTTCGCCCTAACGGCAATAGACGCCGCGCGTCCCGACCACTAAAGTGAAATCTTCTCATTCTGTCAGGAGCACGTTTCTGCATGACCCTTTCCCCCGCCCTGCTTGAAGATGCCCTGCACTGGCGTCGCCAGCTCCATCGCCAGCCTGAATTAGGCTACCAGGAACATCACACCAGTGATCTTATCGCCCGCGAACTTGAGCTGACCGGATTACAGGTGTTTCGTGGTCTGGCAGGTACCGCAGTGATTGGCACGCTGGAGAATGGTCCCGGCCCGGTTATCGGGCTGCGTGCCGACATGGATGCGCTGCCGATCACCGAAAAAGGTGAGGTCGAGTGGCGATCTGCGACGCCGGGCGTGATGCACGCCTGCGGTCACGATGGTCACAGTGCCATTCTGCTGGCCGCTGCCCGCCAGCTGGCGGCGACACGCCAGTTCAGCGGCACGGTGCACTTTATTTTTCAGCCCGCCGAGGAGAATCTGGGCGGTGCGCGCAAAATGGTTGAAGAGGGATTGTTCCAGCGGTTCCCGATGGATGCGGTTTACGCCATGCATAACTGGCCGGGCCTGCCGCTCGGGTCGCTGGCGGTTAATCCCGGTGCGATGATGGCCTCGCTTGATTCGTTTGAAATCACCCTGCACGGCAAGAGTTGCCACGCGGCGATGCCGGAAAGCGGTGCCGATCCGATGGTGGTCGCGGCTGAGCTGATCCTGGCGCTACAGACCATTCCGTCACGCCGTCTGTCACCGCTTTCGTCTGCGGTGGTCAGCGTGACGCAGATCCACGGGGGCGAGGCGATCAACGTCATCCCGGAACAGATTGTGTTGCGCGGCACGGTACGCTGCCTGCAACCGGCAGTGCGCGATAAAGTGCGGGCACTGATCGATGAGTTTGTGGCGACCCTGCCCCGACCGTTTGGGGTGAGCGGCGAAACCAGCTGGCTACCCGGTTATCCGGTGACGGCCAACCATGCCGCGCCGGCAGAGCAGGTTCGCGCGGTGGCGCTGGCGACGCTGGGAGAAGAGAATGTTCACTGGCAGGTCAATCCTTCGATGGCATCAGAAGATTTTGCCTGCATGATGGAAGCCTGTCCGGGAGCTTACTTCTGGCTCGGCGCCGACGGTGAAGAGCCTTCGGCGCCGCTGCACAATGCCCGCTACGATTTTAATGATGCGTTACTGCCGATCGGTATCCGCTTCTGGCAGAACCTGGTTGAACAGGCACTGCCGATCGCCTGAATCAGTAACCGGCGGCGCGCAGCCGCTGGTCGGCGGTCGCCAGCGAGTCGCATTCACCGCTGGCACGCAGGCAGCAGGCCAGCTGCAGCCGCAGCGCCTGCGGTACCGGTCGCTGCTGGTTAATCACCTGCTCAATCCAGGCTGCGGTGACCGCCGCTGATTTATCTGCCGGCAGCTCAACCTGGACCTCGGGCTGACGCTCAACCCACACTTCCGCCTCCGATCCCGCACCGTGGATCACGCTGATCGCCGGACAACGTTGCGGATTAGCATAGACCTCGCCCTCGGTGCCATTCAGCAGCAGCGCAGGCGCATCAATATCGCTGAAGAATTTCGCCACCCGCGGCACATATTCCGGATGCGACACGCTCGACAGCCGCAACGCCTCGCGTTCGCCAAACGGCGTTGCCAGTTTTGCCAGCGTATGCGCACTGTTCCGCACCCCCATCCGCCAGCGCAGCGACAGCTGTTTCGCCATCGGCGGGCAGAGGTGATCGACGGTAATAAACACCAGCTCACCCGCGTCCAGCCGGGCCTGAGCCTGCTCAGCGGTGGTCACCGGCTGCACGCCTAGCGCGTCAAATACCGCTTCACTGGTGATGCGCGTCGCATCGTCGCTGACGCCGTGCACCAGCACCGGGAAACCGAGCCGGTTCAGCAACAGCGCCAGTAACGGCGTCAGGTTGCCCTGGCGGCGCGCGCCGTTATAGCTCGGGATTACCATCGGCATCGGCCGGTTGGCCGGGGCGTTCAGCTTCATCATCTGCGCCTGCATCGCCTGATAGAAGCCGCGCATTTCAGCTTCGCCTTCGCCCTTGATACGCAGCGCAATCAGGATGCCGCCCAGTTCCAGATCCGGCACCTGGCCAGCCAGCATCGCGCTGTAGAGGGCTTCGGCGGTGTCGAAATCGATGTCGCGGGCATGATTTTTTCCGCGGCCGATCTCTTTAATAATTTTATTCAGTTCCATCACTCGCTTCCGGTTAAGTGCGCGACGGCTTAGCGCCGCGTCGGACGTCGTTTACGCACGGTACGTGTGGCCACCGGGGCGGCCGGTATGGCGTCCGGCTCTGGGGTATCGGGTTGCTCAATCGGGAAGATCGGCAACGCCGCCAGCAGTCGGCTACCGTACGCTTTGCTCAGCAGACGGCGATCGTATATCACGATTTCACCGTAACACTGATGGCTGCGAATCAGGCGTCCGACCTGTTGAATCAGGGTAAACGAGGCGCTGGGTAAACTCTGCACCTCAAACGGATAACGCTTCAGGCTCTTCAGCCATTCGCCTTCGGTCAAAATTACCGGACTGTCTACCGGCGGAAAAGCAATTTTATGAATATGCACCTGACTCAGCAGATCGCCTTTTAAATCCAGCCCTTCAGCGAACGATTGCAGGCCAATCAGAATGCTGGTTTCGCCTTTGCTCACCCGCTGACGATGCAGATCGACCAGTCGGCTGCGCGGCTGATCGCCCTGCACCAGCATCGACAGTCGTAAATCGGGCAGGCAGGCGACAAACTGCTGCATCGCCCGGTTACTGGCGAACAGCACCAGCACCCCTTTGTGCTGCTTCAGCTTCATCTGCTGCCGGAAGAAGCCCGCCATCTCGGCGATGTGCTCCGCTTCGTGGGTCATCAGGGGTTCATAGCGCATTTGCGGGATCACCAGCTTGCCCTGCTCAACATGGTTGAACGGGGAATCGAGCGCCACAAAGCGGTCACCGGCTTTCTCGTTGAGACCGGACATCTCCTGCAGGCGGTTAAAACTGTTAAGCGAGCGCAGCGTGGCGGAGGTGACCACCACATGCGGAATTTTACGCCACAGCATCTTTTCCAGCTGATCGCTGACGCGAATCCCGGCGCAGTGGAACAGCAGGTGCGCCTGACCTTCGCGCAGTTCGCGGGTGATCCATTTCGACACCGGCGCGCCGGAAGCTTTTTCCATCGCCGCCAGTCGCCACAGCTTACTGACCGATTCAAACCAGCCGAACTGGCGGTTCAGCTGCAGCAGATTGCGGTGCAAGCGCACCACATCAACTTTGCCGGTCTGCTCGCTCAGGGCATTGATCAGGCCTTCGCTCAGGCCACGCAGCGCGTCGCTGAGTTTGAACAGCCGGGCGCAAAGGTCCAGCAGCTCCTGCGGTAACGCCCCGAGCACAAAGCGGTATTCGCCCGGCTGATTGTGCGGTGGCAACAGGGGATTGAGCGCCTGGCTGGTGATGGTCAGCAGCTCGCGCAGCTCCTCGCAGTGTGCTTTCAGCCGCTCCGGATTGGCCAGCGGCGGCGGGTATTTAGGCCGCATCTGGGTCATGATGCTGTCCACCAGCTTGATAAACAGATCCAGCTGCAGGCTGCTCCAGCCTGGGGTGATATCAGCGCTCATCTCCAGCGCATCGCGCGCCACTTCCGGCAGATGATGGCCTTCATCCAGCACCAGCATCAGGTTTTTAGCCGGCGGCAATACCGACTCATTCTCCATCGCCGCCATCACCAGCGCATGGTTGGCCACCACCACATCGACCTGCTCTATTTCACGCCGCGCCACGAAAAACGGGCATTCACGATACCAGCGACAGTGGGCGCCGAGGCAGCTGGCTTTATCGGTTGAGAGCCGCTGCCACAGGCTATCGCTGACGTTTTCCTCGCTGTGATCGCGTAGTCCGTCCCACTGATAGCGATCCAGCGCTTTCTGCAACCGGCCGCACTGCGTCTGCTCCTCTTTGGTGCTGCTGATGGCGTCATCATCCAGATAGAGCAGCAGATCGCCCTGCTGATCGTCATCAGCCGCCAGCGCCGCCAGGTTGCGCGGACAGACGTAGCGCCCGCGACCAAAGGCGGCGGTAAAGGTGAGATCGGGGATGATTTTCTTCAGCAGCGGCAGATCTTTGGTGAAGATTTGATCCTGCAACGCCACGTTCGCGGTGCTGATCACCAGACGTTTTTCCTGGGCGCGGCTGGTCGCGATGCCGGGGATCAGATAAGAGAGGGTTTTGCCGACGCCGGTTGGCGCTTCGACCGCCAGATGGCGCGCATCATCGCCCGCCAGGCATTTTGCCACTTCAGCAATCATCTGCCGCTGGGCGGCGCGCGGGATAAAATCGGGCACCTGCTGCTGCAGCGCTTTATACCACTGCGCTATCTGGCTTTTTACTGCTGCTGTCAGGGCCATTTTGTTTGTTACCACACCGTAAAAATTGCCTGTATTTTTACACAGTATGCTGGCGGCGTCAGCTTTCAGGACAATTTTTTCGTCTGCGGTTCCACAAGCGGCCACGGATGCCGCCCAGGGGTGGCGGCAGCCGGGGGTGGCGGCAGCCGGGGGTGGCGGCAGCCGGGACCGGCTAGCCCAGCAGTTTAAACATATAGGTCGTGGCATCCAGCTCACCGGTGGTGGATTCGGCGTAGAACGGAATAGAGCCGGCGACCTGCCAGTCGAGCGAGCGATAGAGATCGCTGGCGACATCACCGCTGCGCGTGTCCAGCACCAGCAGCGTTTTACCCTGCAGTCGCGCCTGCTGTTCCGCCTGCAGCATCAGCTGGCGGGCAATGCCCTGGCGGCGCGCCTGCGGATGCACCAGCAGTTTAGTGATCTCCGCCCGATGGCGGCCGTTGGGCATTGAGCTGCTGTTGATCATCACCGTCGCCACCACGCTGCCGTGCTGACGCGCCACCCACAATTCGGCATCGCCACTCGCCAGGCTGTAAATGCGATCCTGCCAGAAACGGTCAATCGCCTGATGGTCGGCGGCATCAATAAATCCGACGCTGGCCCCGTCTGCTACGCAGGCCTGCAACACCTCACACAGTTCGGGTAACGCCTGCTGTGCCTCGCTGGCACTGAGCATCTGATAATTAATCATGGTTTTGCCACCACCAGTAAATAGTGCGCGCCCTCGGTCAGGTGCGCTTCAAAGGCCGATTTTCCCGTCAGATGAAAGCGTAAACAGTCGCCGGGACGTAAGCTCCAGCGTTGAGCTGCCATGCTGACGGTCAGGCCGCCTTCACGCAGCCAGATATGCTGTTCCATACCGTGAATCGGCGGCGCGTCGTAATCGATACGCGCGCCGGGGCGTAATTTGCCCTCCACCAATTCGCATCTAAAATGAGTAACAGGCGGTGACACATTTCGGCGGTGAAAGCCACTGGCCTCATCACTCCATACCGGCTGCTGGTCATACGGGATCAGCAGCTTTGCATCTTCCTCCACCTCACTCAGCAGGCGCGACATGGTTAATCCGTACGCCACGCACAGACGATTAAGCAGTGCGGCGGTAGGGCTGGTCTCGCTGCGCTCAATACGTGATAATGACGCACGGCTGATACCCGTTGCGATTGAAAGCTCATCCAGCGACCAGCCGCGTTGCAAGCGTAATTCCGCCAGCCGCGCAGCCAGGCGCTGTTCTGTATTCAGGTCCGGCATAGCATCCTCTCATAATTGGGAATAATTTCTCTTATATGAGATATAGCTGAGAAAAGGCGCAGCGGTCAAGTTGTACACTCAAAAATGTATTGTACAACTTAGTTTGCTTCGTTATGGTAATTCCACTCAGATCAGTCTAAAGAGGAATTTATGACCCTATACAGTATCGGTGACGTCGCCGAGCGCTGTGGCATAAACCCAGTGACCTTGCGCGCCTGGCAAAGACGTTATGGCTTACTGAAGCCGCAGCGTACCGAAGGTGGGCATCGTCAGTTTGATGAAGAAGATGTTCAGCGCATTGAAGAGATCATGCGCTGGATTGAAAGCGGCGTGCCGGTAGGTAAAGTCAAAGCGCTGCTGGAAGGCGGTGATGTTGATGCGCACGACGGCTGGACCACCCTGCAGGATGAACTCATCAGCGTGTTACGCCACGTCAGACCCTCCAAGCTGCGTAACAAGATCGCGGCCATCGGTCGTGAACATCCAATCGACGCATTGATCGATCACGTCTTTATGCCGGTGCGCCAGAAGCTCAGCCTCGACCAGAATACCGCCCGCACCATGTGCAGCCTGCTGGATGGCCTGCTGATTGATTATGTGGCGTTCTGCCTGACCGGCAGCCGCAAAAAAGCGGGCAAAGACGCGCTGATTATCGGCTGGGGCATTGAGGATCGTACCCGTATCTGGCTGGAAGGCTGGCGTCTGTCGCAACATGGCTGGCGCATCGATGTGCTGGCTGAGCCGCTCGACGTGCCACGTCCCGAACTGTTTCCCGGCATGAATATGTTTGTATTTACCGGTAAAAAACTGACCCGTCGTCAGCAGGATCAACTGTCGCACTGGCAAGAACAGGGTTACGCCGTGCGGTTGCACGAAACACCCTGATGACAAAAACGCACGCTGGGCACTTTGCCTGCTGCCTTGCGCGCGCTATCATTCCCGCCTCATATTCACGCGCTCAGGTTTTCCCATGAACTGGAAAAAAACATTCTTCGCTACGCTGTTTTTCATAATGGCGGCTGGCGGTACCAGCGGTCTGATGCTGGTCGGTTATTCACTCATCGTTCACTCACGCTAAGCCAGCGTTGCAGGCGCTCGAACAGGCGATCGCTGACAATCGACAGCAGCGCCACCAGTAACGCCCCCTGAATCACATACGCCGTGTTAAACCCGCTTAAGCCGATGATCACCGGTGAACCGAGGCTTTTTGCCCCGACCGTTGAGGCGATAGCGGCGGTGCCAATGTTGATGATCACCGAGGTGCGGATCCCGGCGATAATCACCGGGGCGGCCAGCGCCAGCTCAATCTGCCACAGACGCTGCCATGCACTCATCCCGACCCCTTCGGCAATCTCCCGGCTGCTGGCGGGTACGCTGTCGAGACCGGCCAGCGTGCCCTGCAAGATCGGCAGCAAACCGTAGAGCAGCAGCGCCACCACGGCAGGCCAGGCACCAAATCCCATCACCGGCACCGCAATCGCTAATACCGCCACCGGCGGAATGGTTTGTCCGGCCGCCACCAGCGTTTCCATCAGCGGCCGGAACGCCCGACCGGCGCGCCGGGTCACTATCACCCCGCTGCCGACGCCGATAACCATTGCCAGCAGGCTGGCGGTGACGACCAGAAACAGGTGCGCCAGCGTCAGTTGCCAGAAGGTCTCCTGCTGATAAAGCGGCCGCGCCAGCTCGGGAAACCAGCGATGGAACAGCGGCCCGCTGTAGGGCATCAGCGTCAGCAGCGCGCCATACAGCAGCACCAGCCAGAGCAGCGGATCGGTCAGCCGGCGCATGCGGTCTCCTCACGCAGCGTCAGCAAATCGTGAAAATAGAGCACGCCCAGCGGCTGCTGCTGTTCATCAATCACCGGCAGTTTGTCGGTTCGCCGGGTAATAAACTGCGACAGCGCTTCGCGTAGCGTCAGCCCGGCGGCAATCGGTTCGCCCGCCAGCCATTCACCGCGCCGCACGGCGTTGCCGACCTGTCCAAGCGACAGCAGGCGCACGCCCATTTCGCTGCGGCCAAAGAAATCACGTACAAACTCATTTTTCGGCTGGGTCAGCAGCTCAACCGGTTTTCCCTGCTGGACGATCCCGCCATTATCCATCAGCACGATGCGGTCGGCCAGCGTCAGCGCCTCATCGATGTCATGGGTTACCAGCACAATGGTGCGTCCCGACAGCCGGTGAATACGCAGCATCTCCTGTTGCAGCGCGCCACGGGTCACCGGGTCGAGCGCGCCAAACGGTTCATCCATCAGCAACACCTCCGGATCGGCCGCCAGCGCACGCGCCACGCCAACCCGCTGCTGCTGTCCGCCGGAAAGCTGATGCGGATAACGGTTCAGCAGCTGCGCATCGAGGTTGAGCAGCGTCAGCAGCGCCTCTATCCGCTGCGTGACCTGCGGTTTTGACCAGCCGAGCAGCGCCGGCACCGTGGCGATATTTTTTTCTACCGTCCAGTGAGGAAACAGGCCGATCGACTGAATGGCATAGCCCATCCGCCGCCGCAGCGCGCGGGCATCAAGCTGACGAATCGACTCGCCGGCGAAACGGATCTCGCCGCTGTCGAACTCAACCAGCCGGTTAATCATCTTCAGGGTGGTCGACTTACCGGAACCGGAGGTGCCCAGCAGCACGCAGAACTCCCCTTCCGCCACCGTCAATGAGAGATCGCTGACCGCCGCTTTGCCGTTAAAAGCGCGCGAGACGCCGTTAAATTCAATCATCTTTTTTCTCCAGCAGTGAGATCAGCAGGCGGAACAGCGCATCTACGGTGACCGCCAGCGCAATCACCGGAATCACTCCGAGCAGCACCAGATCCAGCGCGCTGCTCAGCAGGCCCTGGAAAATAATCGCGCCAAAGCCGCCGGCACCAATCAGCGCCGCGACCACTGCCATGCCCAGAGTTTGTACCACCACCACCCGCAGACCCGCCAGCCATACCGGTAAGGCCAGCGGCACATCAACCGCGAAAAACTGTTGCCGGCCGCTCATCCCGACGCCGCGCGCGCTTTCACGCACCTCCTGCGGCACCTGTTGCAGACCGACCACCACGCTGCGCACCAGCGGCAGTAAGGCGTAAAGCACCAGCGCAATCAGCGCCGGAGCCATGCCGATGCCACTGATACCCCAGGCACTCAGCCACGGAAAACGCTGTGCCAGGCCCGCCAGCGGCGCAATCAGCAGGCCAAACAGCGCCACCGAAGGCACTGTCTGAATCACATTCAATACGCCAAATACCCCGCTCTGCCAGCGTGGCTGTCGGAACAGCAGAATGCCCAGCGGCAGCGCGATGATCAGCGCTGGCAGCACGGTGCCCGCCAGCAACGTCAGATGGCGCACCAGCGCGGCGTCAAATACCGCCTGGCGATTGGCATATTCTTTCAGCAGGGAGAGATCGTTAAGCTGGCCGCTGAACAGCAGCAACAGCGGCAGCAGCCACACCTGCAGGTTAAGCAGCAGCTGTGCCAGCCGGTGACGGGTCAGTTGCCGCACCGTGTCGGTGATCAGCAACAGCAGCAGCGCCCCGCTGCACCACAGGCCGCTGGCAAAGCTGGTGCGAGCCAGTCGGCTACCGTGCTGGCTAAGCAGCGTCGCCTGAGTGCCGCTCAGCCAGATCATCGCCGCCAGCAGCAGTTCGGCCGACAACAGCGCCAGGCTGAGGCTGACGCGCGACGGCGGACACCACAGCAGCAGCCATAATACCGCCAGCGGCGGCAGCACTACTGCCGACTGGCTGATCTGCCAGCCCATCAGCGGCGCGCCTGCCACCAGTCGGTTCGGCGCGAAGGTCAGAAAAGGCAGCGCCACCAGCGCCAGGCTCAGCAGTGCCAGCAGCAGCAGTGCGACCGGCTGCTGACCGGGACGTCGTATCGCTTCCCGCGATATCTTCATCAGTTACAGCAGCTTCTGCTGTTGCAGCCACTCTTTCGCCACGCTGCTGGCGTCCTGGCCGTCCACCGCAATTCTGGCGTTCAGCTGCTGCAGCGTTTTCTCGTCCAGCGCGCTGAATACCGGTTTCAGCCAGTCGCCAATCTGCGGATAGGCTTTCAGCACCGATTCACGGATCACCGGCGTCGGGGCGTAGATTGGCTGCACGCCTTTTGGATCGGTCAGCGTCTGTAATCCCAGCGCCGCCACCGGGCCGTCGGTGCCGTAGGCCATCGCCGCATTAACGCCTGAAGTTTGCTGCGCCGCCGCGCTGATGGTAACGGCAGTATCACCGCCGGCCAGCGACAGCAGCTGATCCTGCTTAAGATCGAAACCGTAGGCTTTTTCAAAGGCCGGCAGCGCATCACTGCGTTCGATAAATTCTGCCGAGGCCGCCAGCTTGAAAGTGCCGCCCTTTTTCAGCCAGGCACTGAGGTCGGCCAGCGAGGTCAGCTGATTTTTCTCTGCCAGATCTTTACGCACCGCAATGGTCCAGGTGTTGTTGGCTGGCGCAGGCGTCAGCCACACCAGGTGATTTTTGTCGGCATCCAGTTTTTTGACTTTTTCGTAGCCCTGACGGGCATTTTTCCAGGCACTGTCTTTTTCGTCATTAAAGAAAAAAGCGCCGTTGCCGGTATATTCCGGGTAGATATCCAGTTCCCCGGCGGTGATAGCGCCGCGCACCACCTGAGTGGTACCCAACTGAATTTTATTGACGGTTTTGACGCCATGCTTCTCCAGCACCTGCAAAATCACGTTACCCAGCAGTGAACCTTCAGTATCAATTTTTGAACCGACCCGCACCGGATCGGCAGCGTGTGCGATGCCCAGACTGAGCAGCAACGCGCTCATTCCAATCCAACCCCGAACTTTGACCATGACCTGTTCCTTATCGCGTGTTATTGCCTGTTGTTATGACCTGTTGTTTTGATCTGTTGTTATCGATTCTTGTCACCCCGGTGATTCAGGTTCGCGCATCGCGGTGCCCAGCACTGATCCGGTGATCCGGTGCAGCGGCAGCGCCGCAATGAATGCCGTCGCCTGACGCAGAGCGGTTTGGTTATCTGCCTTAAAAGCGTAGCCTGGCTGTGCCGGCTCGTAGATGACTTTATCGCAAATTAATAACGATTTGAGACTAAAAACTTATTATTCATAACTCAATTGAATTTACGTCTGGGCGTCTAAACGGCTATTCTCGATGGCCTGTTTTTATAATAAAAGACTCACAACATCATGACCGACCTGATCTCTTCAGCCCATGTGGCCACAACAGGGAGTGCGCCGAGCGGCGAAACGCAGTGGATCCGCAGCGCGGCGGATGTCTCCCGCCTGGTGAACAGCGGCGACAGCGCCCGTAATAACGCGCGCATTGTGGTCGCTATCGCGCTCGGTGGGGTATTTCTCGACGCCTACGATCTCGGCGCGCTGGCGTTTGGTATCAAAGACGTGGCGCGCGAATTTAATCTGACCCCGACCGGCACCGGGATGATCGCCTCGTCCATCACCTTCGGGGCGATCATCGGCGCGCTGATCGGCGGATACCTGACCGATAAAATTGGCCGTTATCGGGTTTTCATGGCCGATATGTTTTTTTTCGTGGTGGCGGCAATCGCCTGTGCGTTTGCGCCAAACGAATATGTGTTAGGCGGAGCGCGTTTCGTGATGGGGCTCGGCGTCGGCATCGATCTGCCGGTGGCGATGGCCTTCCTGGCAGAGTTTTCGAAGCTGCGCGGTAAAGGCAATAAAGCGGCCAGCGTGGCGATGTGGTGCCCGACCTGGTACGCAGCGATCAGCATCTCTTATCTGCTGGTGCTGCTGCTCTACGCGGTGTTGCCGGAAAGCCATACCGACTGGCTCTGGCGGCTGATCCTTGGCTTTGGCGCGGTACCGGCCATCATCATCATCGCCATTCGCAGTCGTTACATGAGCGAGTCGCCGGTGTGGGCCGCTAATCAGGGCGATCTGCAGGCGGCCGCCTCAATCTTACGCAGCGCGTGGAATATCAACGCCCAGGTGGCACCGGATGCGGCGCTGACGCCCGTCCGACCGGCGCGACCAGCCAGCTGGCGTAACTACGGCGCGCTGTTGCAGGGTGTCTATCGACGCCGCACCGTGCTGGCGACCATCACCTCCATCGCCTCCTCGTTTGCCTATAACGCCGTGGCGTTTGGCCTGCCGGTGATTATCTCCAGCTTCTTTGCCCAGTCGATGCTGACCACCATTCTGGTGTCGCTGGCGCTGAATCTGCTGTTTGCGTTTGTCGGCGGCGTTCTGGCGGTACGGCTGGTGCCGCGTCTCGGAGCATGGAAGATGTCGGTGGCCGGTTATGCCTGTCAGTGCGTGGCACTGCTCGGGCTGGCGCTGATTGGACGCCCGGACGGCGGTCAGGAAGCGGCCCTGGCGATTGGTATGCTGGCGCTGTTCCTGTTTGGTCAGGGCTTCGGTCCCGGCTCGCATACCATGACTTTTGCCTCACTCAGCTATCCGACCTCGCTGCGTGGCGTGGGGGTTGGCTTTAACCAGACGCTGATGCGTGGCAGTTCGACCCTGTCGCTGTTCCTGTTTCCGGTGCTGGTCGCGGCGCTGGGGACCGGGGTGTTCTGGGTCATTTTTCTGGCCCCGCTGGCGGGCCTGCTGGCCTTACTGGCGATCCGCTGGGAACCGTCAGGTTATGATGTGGATGCCGAGGATTTTGAGCTGCCGCGTTGATCCTGAATAGCTTCTCAGGATGTAGCGATAACGGCTGCGGAAGATAAAGCGAGGGGAGCGTACGTCGCTAGCAAAGCAGCGCGGGCCGTGCATGGCCCGTGCTGAGCCTGCCTGAAACAGCGATTTTGCGAAGGAGGTATGCTGCCTGAGCCATCGCGTTATCGACGACCCGAACCGCACCTTAGCGTGCGGTTTTTTTATGCCGGAAACGCGTCGAGATGGGCCGGAATGCGCGGAAAAGTATGCAAAAACCACGGCGTGAACTGCTGCGGCTGCTGGCGCATCTGTTGTTCAATGGTCGCCAGTGAACGGTAATCAAAAGCGTCAGCCTCCTGCGGATTAAGCTGTGGCAGGCGATCACAAACCGCAAAGAAGACGTGACCATATTCGTGTTCGGTCAGGCCATTACTCAGCGGCAGGTTGTAGCTCAGCTCAAACATCGGCGTCAGGCTGACCTCCATTCCCATCTCTTCACGCAGACGCCGTTCAGCGGCATCCTGGGTTGATTCATGGGGATAAGGATGACCGCAGCAGGTGTTACTCCACAAACCACCACAGTGATATTTATCGCTGGCGCGCCGCTGTAACAGCAGCTCCTGCCGGGAATTGAAGACGTAGACCGTCACCGCGCGGTGCAGTAATCCTTTTTCATGCACTTCCAGCTTTTCCATTTTGCCGGTGGGACGATCGAGGTGGTCAACGAGGATAACTTCAATAGCAGACATGGCGTTTCCTTGAGATTATTCCCAACTATTCTGGCACAAGATTGCCAGTTTGGGCGGTCACAACGCGGAATTTTTAACAGCAGCCAGTCTGGGATAGGCGGATGAGGCGGGAAGAAAATCAGGCCAGCAAGGCTGGCCTGAGGAGGGATTACAATCTGAAGCTCTGCACCACCCGTTCCAGCTGAGTGCTTTGTACTTCCATCGCCTGTGCCGCAGCTGATACCTGCTCCACCAGCACGGCGTTCTGCTGAGTGGTGCCGTCAAGCTGGGTGATCGCGACGTTAACCTGCTCAATCCCCATGCTCTGTTCGCGGCTGGCCGACATGATTTCGCTCATCAGTGTGGTGACGCTGCTGACGCCCTGCATCAGCTCATCCATGGTTTGTCCCGCCTGTTCCACCAGCGCGCTACCGGCATCAATGTTCGACACCGACTCTTCGATCAATTTTTTGATCTCACGCGCTGAGTTAGCCGAGCGCTGTGCCAGGTTACGCACTTCCGACGCCACCACGGCAAACCCGCGCCCTTGCTCACCGGCCCGCGCCGCTTCCACCGCGGCGTTAAGCGCCAGGATATTGGTCTGGAAGGCGATGCTGTCGATCACGCTGATGATATCGACCACTTTACGCGAGGAGTGATGGATCTCGCCCATGGTGGTCACTACCTGACGTACCACTTCCGTCCCGCGCGCCGCCACCTGTGACGCATCGCCGGCCAGCTGGTTAGCGTGCGTGGCGTTGTCAGCATTCTGGCGCACCGTGCCGGTCAGCTGCTCCATCGAGGCCGCAGTTTCGACAATCGAACTGGCCTGATCTTCAGTACGTGACGAGAGGTTGGCGTTGCCGCTGGCAATCTCACGCGAGGCAGCGGTAATCGCCAGCGCGCTGTCGCCGACCTGCTGCATCAGCCCCTGCAGGTAGCTGATAAACTGGTTGAAGCTTTGCGCCACCGCGTTAAATTCCGGGCTGTTGCTGGCCGGCAGACGTTGAGTCAGATCCGCACCGCCGGTCGACAGGGCTTCGATATTGCTGTTGAGCACGCTGAGGCGTTTCATCATGGCACGCACAAAACCGAGCAGCACCAGCAGCAGGATCACCGCCAGCGGGATCTGCACCAGGCCCAGACGGGTCAGCATATTGTGAGACTGCGCTTTCAGCAGGCTGGTCGGCAGGCTACTGGCGAGATACCACGGGCTGCCCGGGATCGCCTGCACTAACAGCGTCTGCTCACCGTCGTTGCTGTCAAAGGTGGTCTCCAGCGGCTGATTACCGATGCCACTCAGCAGCGATTTCAGCGGCGCGGCCATCGGCAACGGCACGTCGGCCAGGTTTTCCAGTTTCGGTGCCGCGTTCACCAGCGCACCGTTACCGACCACTTTGCCGTCGGCTTCTACGATCAGCACGTTACCGTGAATCGCCTCGCCCATCTGTTTTGCCAGCTGGTTAAAGAAGCCGAGCGTGACGTCAATGGTCGCAACGCCCCAGACGGTCCCGTCGCGATAGATCGCCATGGCGCAGTTGGTGCGCGGCTGCGGACTGGCTGCATCCTGGTAAGCTTTGGCCCAGGCGCACTGCCCTTTCTCTGCTGCCATGCCATCTTTGTACCAGGACTGCTCCCAGTATTTGTCAGCCGCATCGGAGTTCCAGTAGGTGTTGACCTGCAGTTCGTTGCTGGCGTTGCGGGCAAAGAAGCTGCTGTTTTTCTCTTTTGCCGGATCGCGACGATTCGGCAGTGGCCAGATGCCGCCGCCAAACACGTTACTGTCCTGATACTGGTTCACCAGCGTCGGCAGTAAGGTGTCGATGGTGGCGCTATCCATCACAGACGCGGCCTCGGTGATAGCGCGCTGCTGCGCCTGAACCCGGTTCATCTGTTCAACGATGCCGGACGCCAGGGAATCAACCTGATAGCGAACCAGGCGGCTTTCGCTGTCAATCAACTGTGGAGCGACAAACTGGTTGATCACCCAGACGGTGATCAACAGGAGTGCAACGAAGAAAGCGATGAGTGTTGCAGTGAAGCGGGACTGTGTTGTTTTTAACATCTTTGTTCCCCTGGACCTGGTGTGGCGCGATTGCCTTATCCGGGTTAACGGCGCGGCCCAGCGGAACTTGAGATGAGCAGGATCACAGATTTGAAAAATGGCTGATTAGCCTGAGAATTTAGTATTACGCCTGGCGACGTGTCGTCGCCAGGCGGCCGGAAGCGACCGGGTCGGGCACTACTCCGGCGAATCCACCACCTGCTGACGCGGCCGGAAAATATGGTTATTGCCGTCTGCCGTCAGCCGCTCGCGCAGCTGTTGTCCGCCGTGCTCATCAGCCTGGGCGAACTGGCGCTCCGCCTCGGTAATCGGGGTAGTCCACAGCAGCGTGGGTCGATCGCCGTCGCGCTTCGGCAGTTTGAACTGCGCGCTCTCGCTGGCCAGTTCACCCGCCAGTAAAAAGCTGTCAAAGCCGACCGGTGCCACTTCTGACGCCAGGGTGTGCCCTTCCCCCAGCCAGGTGAGGCGCGCCCACGGCAGATGCACAAACTCCGCCAGCGCGCTGGCCATCTGCACCGCATTGCCTTCAGTCATTACTTCACCGTCAACCGCCATGCCCAGTTCGATACGGCGATACTGCGGCGCCAGCTCATCAAACAGATAATCGACCTGCGGCATCGGCCGGATGCTCATGCCGAGCGTCAGGAAGTACCAGACGCCCTGGTGCCAGTGCTGGGAAATCGCCATCGGTGGCCAGCTGCCCTGATCGATGGCGTAATATTTCACCGACTCGCCAAAGCGGGCCTGATAGCAGGCCATTAAATCCTGCTGCACCTTATCCCACTCACTGCCGTCGTGCCATTCACGCCAGAACTGACGCTGCTGCTCGGCGCGGGCGTAATAATCATTGGTGGAAGCCGATCCGAGCGGCGCCGTCAGTCGGTTTTTTTTGATGCAGCCGGCAGAGAAGCTGACCTGCTTATCCTGATAAAGACTCCAGCCTGGGATCACCGCCAGCAACTGGCCGTAATACCACAAGGCCGCGCCATCATCACTCGGCTCCCACAGCACCTGCAGGCCAGCCGGATCGAGTTCCGGCTCGGCTTCCAGATTACGGCAATATTCGGCGCTGAGCAGCGGCGCTATGCCCTGCTCCATCGCTTCACGATCTTCCTGTGCCGGTGCCGGCAGCAGATTACGTAACCAACAGCCGCGCACCGCGTACTGGCTGCGAAACAGATCGGTCGGCCAGATGTAAAAATAGGCGGTGCGCGCATCCTGCTCAACAATCGCGGTCAGGGTGCGTTGCTGATTGTGGACTTCAGCAATCAGGGATTTGTACGTCATAGTGCCTCGACAAAGCCTGGAGGAATCCATTTTCCCCGAGAATAGAGCAGGATCGTGACTGCCGCCATCTGAGACAAGGGTAATAGTCTCAAAGTGCGTCATCGAGTCGAGTATGGCGGAGTCAGATTCGGGCGGGAGGGGGGCGGCCGCAGAGGCGGATACGCTGCGTTTAGCCGACTGAAAATGAAAGCGCACCGGCGCGAATCGGGCAGTCATCAGACCGGATGGCGGCCCATCCTGACCATCGCCCGATACCAGGCACCGCGCTGAATCGACCAGCGTAAACCGACGGCAATCGCCGCGATCTGCTGATCGATCACCGCCTGCTGCCAGCGGCCGATTTCACGGCCCGACATCGCCTGCGCCCAGTCCGGCATCAGGCCAAAGCCTGACTTCAGCATCACTTTCATTACCGGTCTGGCCTGCCAGCTTGGGGCGGGCGCGTTCATCAGCAGGCGCGTCACTTCCGCCGTGCGCTGATCAAAACGCAGCTCCGAACGCATCTGTTGCAGGTAATCCGCAACATCGACGACACTTTTGGGTACCCGTTCCGCTCCCAGCGCTTCGGCGATCAGCGCGGCTTCCTGATAATAGCGATCCTGATCGGCGCGACTGAGGCGCGGATTTTTATAGCGCAGATGGGCAGCCAGAAAACGGCTGGTTTCCGCCACGTGTACCCAGGTCAGCAGATGTGGATCGCTGGCGGCATAAGGTTTGCCAGCGCTGTCGACGCCGCTGACTTTAAGGTGAATACGCTTCACCCGCTCAATCAGCGTATGTGCATCCTGGGTGTTACCAAAGGTGGTGACCGCAATGAACTGGCTGGTGCGCCGCAGGCGACCCATCATATCCTGACGAAAGTTAGAGTGATCCCAGACGCCAGCCAGCGCAGCCGGGTGCAGCATCTGTAGCAGCAGCGCACTGATGCCGCCGCACATCATTGAGGTAAAATCACCGTGTACCTGCCAGATGATGCTGTCCGGGCCAAACAGACCGGGATCGCCAGGCGGCTGAGAAATGTCGAATTCATTCAGCGACAGGCCGTTAAGACGAAACACCTGTTGCTGGATGCGGTCACGCAGATTAATCATGATGGCTCTGATAACAGAAAGAATGCGGCGCGCCGTAACCTCTGGCGCGCCGCATCTCCCTCAGGAAGCAAAGAGGGACGGTTATAAATAGTCGAACTGTGCGTGCTGGGTACGAACGGAATCCAGCCCGATCATCACATTGAATTTACCCGGTTCTGCCACCTGCTGCATCTGCTGGTTCCAGAACTTCAGCGCATCGACATCAATCTTAAAGGTCACGGTCTGCGACTCGCCCGCTTTCAGCATGATGCGCTTAAAGCCGCGCAGCTCCTGAACCGGCCGGCTGATGGAGGCAACCGGATCGTTCAGATACAGCTGCACCACCGTTGCACCGTCGCGCTTGCCGCTGTTGGTCACCGTGACGCTGGCTTCAATGCTGCCGTTACGCGGCATGGTCGATGAGGACATTTTTACCGGCGACACGGTGAAAGTGGTATAGCTCAGGCCATAGCCAAATGGATAGAGTGGGCCGTTAGCCGCATCGTAATAGTGCGAGGTGTATTTGTTCGGCTTCTCCGGGTTATACGGACGGCCGGTCGGCAGATGGTTGTAGTAGATCGGAATCTGACCGACTGAACGCGGGAAGGAGACCGGCAGCTTGCCCGACGGATTGTAATCTCCGAACAGCACGTCAGCGATAGCATTGCCGCCTTCGGTGCCGCTGAACCAGGTTTCCAGCATCGCATCGGCCATCCGGTCTTCATTCACCAGCGCCAGCGGACGGCCATTCATCAGCACAATCACCAGCGGTTTGCCGGTAGCCTTCAGCGCGGCTAACAGCTTCTGCTGGCTGGCCGGGATCACCAGGTCGCTGCGGCTGGAGGCTTCATGCGCCATGCCCTGCGCTTCACCAACCGCCGCAACCACCACATCTGCCTGCTTCGCTTTGGCCACCGCATCATCAATCAGCTGCTGCGGCGAACGCGGATCGACCGACACCGCCTGCTCATACAGGTTGAGGAAATCCTGAATGCCTTTGCTATCGGTGATGTTGGCACCTTTTTCATACAGCAGCGTCGCTTTGCCGGCTGTGGCATTGCGCATTCCCTGCAGCAGCGAAATGGACTGCTTCGCTACGCCGGCCGCCGACCAGCTGCCCATGATATCGCGCTGACTGTCCGCCAGCGGGCCAATCAGGGCAATGGTGCCCGACTTCTTCAGCGGCAAGGTCTCCAGCCGGTTTTTCAGCAGCACCATACTTTTGCGTGCGACATCGCGCGCTTCGGCCCGATGCAGGCGACTTTCGGCGTTGGTATCCTGCGGATCGCTCTCTTTCGGCCCCAGATGGCTGTACGGATCGTTAAACAGCCCCATGTCATATTTGACATTGAGGACGTGACGCGCCGCATCGTCGATCTCCGCCATGCTGACCGCACCGCTCTTCACCAGATCGGGCAGATATTTGCTGTAATATTCGTCGCTCATGCTCATATCGACGCCCGACTTCAGCGCAATACGCACCGCATCCTGTGGATCGCTGGCAACACCATGCTTAATCAGTTCTTTAATGGCACCGTGATCGCTGATGGTGATGCCTTTGAATTTCCACTTATCGCGCAGCAAATCTTTCAGCAGCCAGCTATCCGCCGTGGCCGGTACTCCATTGATTGAATTCAGCGCCACCATCACGCCGCCGCTGCCTGCATCCAGCGAGGCTTTATAGGGCGGCAGATAATCCTGGAACATCCGCTGCGGACTCATGTCGACTGTGTTGTAATCGCGTCCGCCTTCCACTGCGCCATACAGCGCGAAGTGTTTAACGCTGGTCATGATGTTATAGCGGTCAGCCGCGCTTTTGCCCTGCATCGACTGCACCATGCTGCGGCCCATTTCGCCGGTCAGGTAGGTATCTTCACCAAAGCCTTCTGAGCCACGGCCCCAGCGCGGTTCCCGGCTGACGTCCACCATCGGCGCCCAGGTCATGTTGAGGCCGTCGTCGGCGGCTTCATAGGCGGAAACCCGCCCCACCTCTTTTACCGCATCAAGATCCCAACTGGCGGCCAGGCCGAGCGGGATCGGAAAAATAGTGCGCTGCCCGTGAACCACATCGTAGGCGAAGAACAGCGGAATTTTCAGCCGGCTGAGCTGCATCGCCTGATCCTGCATCGCGCGGATATCCTGACGGGTAACGGTATTGAAAATCGCGCCAACCTGACTTTTCTTGATCATCTCACGGATGACTTCTTTTGGATTATCAGGCCCGACGCTGATTAAACGCAGCTGGCCGATTTTCTCATCCAGCGTCATTTTGGTCAGCAGATCGTTGACGAACGCATCCCGCGCCTGTTCGGTCATCGGGTGGTTACCTGGCACTGTCTCAGCCAATGCCGGTTGCATCGCGAGGGAGACAGCGAGACTAACAGAGTAAATCCATTTCATCAGGGTGGGTTCTCTTAAGTAACTGCGCAATATCGAATAAACAGGCGGCAGTGTGCCACAAGAAGAGAATAGCAGGTAGCCTGCCGGTGTCACACTGCGTTGCAGTGAGTTGACGTGCTACAGTAATGACGCACTGATAAGACAAGGGAATTGCCCATGAAACAGACCTCTGCCCTGCTTTCTGACCTACGCCGCCTGGTCGGCCCCGCTCACCTGCTCACCGAACCTGAACAGACCGCCCGCTATCGTAAAGGCTTTCGCTCCGGCGAAGGCGACGCGCTGGCGGTGGTGTTCCCTGCCACCCTGCTGGAGCTGTGGCGGGTGCTGCAGACGCTGGTGAATGCCGATGCCATTATTCTGATGCAGGCGGCCAATACCGGCCTGACGGAAGGCTCTACCCCGCACGGCGATGATTACGATCGCCCGCTGGTGATCATCAGCACCCTGCGGCTGGATAAGCTGCAGTTAATCGATGACGGTAAGCAAGTGCTGGCGTTCCCGGGCAGCACGCTCTATCAGCTGGAGAAAGTGCTTAAGCCGCTGGGACGCGAGCCGCATTCGGTCATTGGATCGTCGTGCATTGGCGCCTCGGTGCTGGGCGGGATTTGTAATAACTCCGGCGGATCGTTGATCAAACGCGGCCCGGCCTACAGCGAAATGGCGCTGTACGCGCAGATTGATGCGCAGGGAAAACTGCGGCTGGTTAACCACCTTGGCATCGATTTAGGCCAGTCGCCGGAAGAGATCCTCGGCCGGCTGGATGACGATCGCTGGCAGCAAACCGATGTCCATCATGACGGTCGCCACGCCTCCGATCACGATTACGCCAGCCGGGTGCGTGAAGTCGATGCCGATACGCCAGCCCGCTATAACGCTGATGCCCGCCGCCTGTTTGAGGCATCGGGCTGTGCCGGGAAGCTGGCGGTGTTCGCCGTACGTCTCGACACCTTTGCCACCGAGCCTCAGCAGCAGGTATTTTATATCGGTACCAACGATCCGAGCGTGCTGAGCGATATCCGTCGCCACATGCTGGCGCACTTCAGCAACCTGCCGGTGGCGGGCGAATATATGCACCGCGACATCTATGACATCGCTGAGGTCTACGGCAAAGACACCTTCCTGATGATCGACAAGCTGGGCACCGACAAGATGCCGCTGTTTTTCACCCTTAAAGGCCGCGTTGACGCCTGGCTGAGCAAACTGTCGTTTATTAAACCGCACTTCAGCGACCGGCTGCTGCAGCGTCTGAGCCGATTGTTCCCGGCCCATCTGCCGAAACGCATGAAGCAGTATCGCGACAAGTATGAACACTATCTGATGCTGAAGATGTCGGGCGATGGCGTTGCGGAAGCCCGCAACTATTTACGCGATTACTTCCGCGAAGGCGGCGGCGAATACTTTGAGTGTGAAGGCAAAGAAGGGGCTCACGCCTTTCTGCATCGCTTTGCCGCGGCGGGCGCGGCAGTTCGTTATCACGCGGTGCACGCGGATGAAGTGGAAGATATTCTGGCGCTGGATATCGCATTACGCCGCAACGATCCGGACTGGTTCGAAACCCTGCCTGAGGCGATAAAAGCCTCGCTCAGCCATCGTCTCTACTACGGCCACTTCTTCTGTCACGTGTTCCATCAGGATTACATCGTCCGGAAAGGGGTCGACGCGCATGCGCTGAAGGCGCAGATGCTGGAGATTTTACAGGCGCGCGGTGCGGAATATCCGGCTGAGCACAACGTCGGACACCTCTATCAGGCCAAACCCCAACTGGCGGCGTTTTACCGGCAACTCGATCCCACCAACAGCTTCAATCCGGGCATCGGCAAAACCAGTAAACTGAAAGGCTGGGCGGTCAGACAGCCTTAAGCTGTCACCCGCTAGCACATCTGCGACCCAGGCCTGCCACGCTGAGCAGGCTTTTTTAATGGTCTGTTTTGGCTTAAATACATTTCGCCTCTGCACCGCACCTTTATTAACAATCTTTATTAGCTAAAAAAACATTCACAGCGATAAAAATTAATTATCAGTATTAAGTCGCAATTGCTTTATTTTCGTATTATTTCTTTCTGCACAATCTCTCACAAAAGATCGATCGCCCGATTGATAATTCGCGTCGCGAAAAATAGATTGGCTCCAGCACTTATTTATGACATCCCGCACCCTGGCGCTCTATTCAGCAAGGAATCGCAATGCGAAAATTTAATTACGCGTTAGCTTTAATGCAATTAGTTATTCTGGCCAGTACCGGATCCGCCTTATGGCTTCACCCGGTTAAGGCGGCTGGTTTTATTGACGATTCTTCACTGGGCGGTAATCTTTTTTACTGGCAACGTCAGCGTGATCGAAAAGAGATCGACCCAAACAGTGAACACAACGGTGAATATCGGGCTAACCTGCACCACACTACGCTTAACGCTAATCTCGACTTCCAGTCAGGGTACGCCGCCGACTGGCTGGGCCTCGATCTCGCCGTGTTCGGTGCAGCCGAACTGGCCCACAGCGGCCCGGCCGCACCGAATGAAATTGGCTTCAGCCGGGCACGTAATCGCTGGGATGAAGATTGGCAGGGCGACACCAGCGGTGCCTCGCTGTATAAAGCGGCGCTGAAAGCCCGATATCAGGACTACTGGTTACGGGCGGGTTATATTCAGCCAGCCGGACAGACATTAGTTGCGCCACACTGGAGTTTTTTACCCGGCACCTATCGCGGCGCGGAAGCCGGTGCCATTTATGATTTCGGCCAGGCGGGCGAATTATCGTTTTCATATCTGTGGAGCGATAAATATAAAGCCCCCTGGTATCGTGATTTATATCATTTCCGACAGGCAGATGGCGTAACGGATATTCGTTACCTGCATTCTTTCGGCGTTAAATATGATTTCAAAAACAGTCTGGTGCTGGAAGGCGCTTTTGGTCAGTCAGCTGGCTATATCGATCAATATTTTGCTAAAGCGTCGTGGACAATTCCACTCACTGGCAACGACCTGCGAACCAGTTATCAATTTTACGGCGCGCAGGATAAACAACATGGCGGCGCGAGTAATGCCAGTGATGTTTATGACGGCCTCGCCTGGTTACAGGCGATCACCTTCGGCTATACCGTCGGTCCGGTCGATTTGCGGCTCGAGGGCAGCTGGGTCAAAGCAGAAGGCAATCAGGGCTTCTTCTTACAGCGCATGACCCCAGGCTACGCCAGCTCCAATGGCCGCCTGGATATCTGGTGGGATGCCCGCTCTGACTGGAACGCCAACGGTGAAAAAGCAATCTTTGCCGGTGCCCTGCTCGATTTAACGCCGTGGCAGCTGGCGGGATGGAAAGTGGGCGGTTCCTGGGTCTGGGGCTGGGATGCAAAGCCTTCCAGCCAACCCGCCTTCGATCAGCGCCAGCGGCTGACTGAATCAGCCTGGAACCTCGATCTGATCTACCAGATTCAGCAGGGTCGCGCCAAAGATACGCTGTTTAAGCTGCACTACACCCGCTACGACAATCACAGCAATCTGCCCAGTTACAGCGGCGGCTACGGCAACATTTTTCAGGATGAGAAGGATATCAAGCTGATGGTAATCGCGCCTTTCACCCTGTTCTGACCTTGCGGCTCTGACCCGGCTATCGCTTCTGCCGACATAAGGATAAAGAAAATGGTAAACCCACGTTTTTTCGCGCTCAGCCTGCTGAGCGTTGCTCTGGCCAGTCACGCCAGCCTGTCCGACCAGCAGATTGTTAATCAAATCAGCCAGTTCGGCGTCACTTATCAGGTGACCGATAATCTGGCTGCCCTGCATGGCACAAACTGCGCCGCACTGGGTGCCGACTGGTCTTCCTGTAACCGCGCCACCATTACCCTGACCAATCATGGCCCGGCGCTGACCAGCAAAAACTGGGCAATCACCATGAGCAACGTGCACCAGACGCTGCGGGTAGATAACGACCAGTTTAAGATGACGCACATTGTTGGCGATCTGACACGCCTTGAGCCAACCGACAAGTTCACCGGTATTGGCGCGGGTGAATCGGTGACGATCCCAATCGTTAACGAGTACTGGCAGCTATTTATCACCGATGTGATGCCGCGCTGGTATGTGACCGCCGGAGAAGCGACGCCAAAAATTATTGCCAGCACCGACAGTGAGGATCTGAGTCAGTTTGTGCTGCCCTTCGGCGATAACTGGCGACGCAGCGCCGACGACCAGAACATCCTGATGCAGCCGGTCAGCCGTTTTGATAAAAACAGCGATATCGCCACCCTGCCGGCCTCGGCGTTGCGCGGTCAGATCAGCCCGACGCCGCTTGAAGTCAAACTTCACCCGCACGATGCCACGCTCAGCCACGGCGTGAAGCTGTCGCTTAACGGGCTCAACACAGCCACTCGCCAGGTAGTCAGCCAGCACTTCGAACGACTGGGGGTTAAACAGAGTGCAGCGGGCTACGCGATCGCCAGCGAAATCCGGCCCGACCACTTCAGTGGCAAACTGGCGAAGTCCGGTGCCTACCAGCTGAATATCAACAGCCGCAGTGCCCGAGTGGTGGGCTACGATGCCGCGGGCGCTTTTTATGGCCTGATGTCGATTCTGTCGCTGGTACCCGCCGACGGCACAGCGCAGATCGCCACGCTGGAAGCGCGGGATACGCCGCGTTTTGCCTATCGCGCCGCCTTCCTTGATGTGGCGCGTAATTTCCACAGTAAGCAGGTGGTGCTGCGGTTGCTCGATCAGATGGCGGCCTGGAAGATGAACGTTTTCCACTTTCATCTCAGCGACGATGAGGGCTGGCGCATCGAAATCCCCGGCTTACCGGAATTAACCGGGGTGGGCAGCCAGCGCTGCCATGATGTCAGCGAGCAGCGCTGCCTGCTGCCGCAGCTCGGCTCCGGGCCGTTTAGCGACAACAACGGCAGCGGTTACTTCAGCCGCGCCGACTACATTGAGATTGTGGAGTATGCCGCGGCCCGCCATATCACCGTAATGCCGGAGATCGATATGCCGGCCCACGCCCGCGCGGCAGTAATTGCCATGGAGGCGCGCTATCAGCGGCTGATGCGCGCCGGGCAACCCGAACAGGCCAGCGCATATCGCCTGCGCGATCCGACCGACGATTCCAATACCACCTCGGTACAGTTCTACGATCGTACCAGCTACCTCAACCCGTGCATTGATAGCTCTCTGCGCTTTGTCGACAAAGTGATTGGGGAGATGCAGGCGATGCACCGTCAGGCGGGACAGCCGTTAACCCGCTGGCAGTTCGGCGGTGATGAGGCGAAAAATATCCGTTTTGGTGCCGGCTATTCCGATCGCCAGCACCCTAAGCCCGGCACTGGCCTGCGTGACTGGCAACAGGAAGATCAGCCGTGGGCGAAATCGCAGGTCTGTCAGGCGCTGGTGAAAAGTGGCAAAGTCACCGACCTGACCCACCTGCCGAGCTATTTCGCGCTGGCGGTAAGCAAGACGGTTAACCGGCACGGTATTGGCAACATGCAGGCATGGCAGGATGGGTTAAAAGACGCGCAGAACGCCCGCGCCTTCGCCACGCCGCGAGTGGCGGTCAATTTCTGGGATACCCTCTACTGGGGCGGTTTTGACAGCGCCGGCGACTGGGCGCAAAAAGGCTACGATGTGGTGATCACCAGCCCGGATTACCTCTATCTGGATTTCCCGTACGAAGTGAATCCACTTGAGCGCGGTTATTACTGGGGCACCCGCTTCAGCGATGAACGTAAAATATTTGCCTTCGCGCCGGACAACCTGCCGCAGAATGCCGAAACCTCGACCGATCGCGACGGTAAATATTTCACGGCTAAATCGGATAAGCCGTGGCGCGGTGCCTATGGCATTTCGGCTCAGCTGTGGAGTGAAACCGTGCGCACCGACCCACAGATGGAATATATGATTTATCCCCGCCTGTTCGCCGTGGCGGAACGCAGCTGGCATCGCGCCAGTTGGGAGCTGGACTATCAGGCCGGACGCGAATTTATCGGCGGCCAGACCCGTCTGGTCGATCGGCACGCACTGCAGCAGGACTGGCAACGCTTCGCCAATCTGCTGGGACAGCGTGAGCTGGCGAAGCTGGATAAATCCGGTATCGGCTACCGCCTGCCGCAGCCTGGTGCGAAAATTATCAACGGCGTGCTGACGATGAACGTGGCGCTACCGGGCGTGACGCTGGAGTACAGCCTCGATAAGGGCAGCCACTGGCTGCGATATGATGCCATCCGACCGCCGGCGGTAAGCGGTGCGGTGCAGATCCGCTCGGTGAGTGCTGATGGCGAGCGTCACAGCCGGGTTGAAACGCTGTAAGGCACAGTGGTAGTTGAAGCGGTCAGCCTGCTGCCGGATCGGTATAGACCCGGAGCAGTGCGCCGCGATGAAAGGCCGCTCGGCATGAGATAAAAAAGGCCGACATGCGTCGGCCTGATATTTATGACAGCAGCTGCTCGTCGGAGGAGGCTATTGCCGCCTGCGGGCGACGCTCGATGATCATGGTTTGCGGCGTAGAGAGCATAATGCCCTCTTTACGCAGGCGGGTCAGAATATCAAACAGCAGGTCGCTCTTCGCCCCGGAGATCTGGCGCTGCCCGGCTACGTTGCCGGTCACGCTCAGCACAATCCCCTGCTGGGTCAGATCCTTAAACGACACCGACGGCTCTGGCGTATCCAGAATGCGTTCGTTTTCGTTATAGACCTCCAGCAGGATATCGCGAACTTTAGAAGGATCGATATCCAGCGGGAAGGTGAGCGTAATCGTTACCACACCCTGCGCATTACCCATGGTGGCGTTACGCACGTTCTGCGAGATGAACTGCGAGTTCGGCACGATAACGGTGGATTTATCACCTAGCTGGATCTCGGTGGCGCGCACGTTAATCCGGCGGATATCGCCTTCAATACCGCTGATGGTCACCAGATCGCCCACTTTCACCGGACGCTCGGTTAACAGAATCAGCCCCGAGATAAAGTTCTTCACAATCTCCTGCAGACCAAAACCGATACCGACCGACAGCGCACTGACAATCCACGCCAGTTTGTTCCACTGCAGCCCCATGATCGACAGAGTCAGCAGGATAATCAGCACGTAGCCAATGTTGCTGAACAACGTCACCAGCGACACCCGCATGCCAACATCCATGGTGGTTTTTGGCAGGAAATCATTGTCCAGCCAGCGGCGAATCGACCGCAGCACATAGATGCCGACCACCAGGCAGACCAGCGCATTGACCATATGCGCCGGAACAATATTCAGCGACTCCAGCCCTTTACCGCCCCAGAACTCAATCGCTTTTTGCAGCAGTTCAATCGGGGTCGAAGAGGCGAAAGTCCCGTTAAGCAGCGCCAGCACCACAAACAGCACCAGCACGGTTTTACCGAGGGCCGTCAGCAGGGTGGCGGTTTGTTGCAGATGGCGCTCGTTGATGTTCAGCGAGCTCTGGATGCGTCGTCCGGAGGAGTTACTGGTCGAAAACAGGCTTTCGCAGCCATCACTCAGCAGATGGCTGAGGAAGTAGAACGAACCAAACAGCAGGCCGCACCAGATCACCTCATAACTCAGGAAGCGCGCCAGCGTTACGTAGCCAATAACCAGCGACAGCAGAATCGCCAGCGCCGTCAGGGTCAGGCCCATCTGAATCAGCCCGACCAGCGTCGATTGCGCTTCCGGCGGCGTGCCCGCCTGCGTCATGCGGCGGCGAACCCGGTTGGTGCGGATGCTGATCGCCAGCGCGGTGCTGCCAATCAGTAACGCCGTCAGGCCGTTAGCGAAGATAGTGGTGTTCAGGCTGGTGCCGACGCTGTAGTTAAACGCCTCCACCGTCTGGAAGATAAACACCAGTACGGCAGTGATCGGCGGGAAAGGCTTCAGCGCCATCGCCACTTCATTAGAGATAGTCGGCAGGCGCCAGCTTGGCCGGCGGGTAGACAGAAACGCGCGGCCCAGTCCGGCAATTAAACCGCAAAACACGCTAAGCTGAACCAGACGATCAACAAAATCCTGTACGTTATCTGACACGTCATCACGGCGGGTAAATGCCAGCGCGATAAAGTTGAAGGTCAGGACCACCGCCACCAGCGTGGTGATGGCAATCGCTGCCGCAAGGAAACTGCGACGCAACCGCCCTTCCGGCAATTTATGAATGCTGACCCAGGCAAGAAACTCTTCGCTGTAGCGGCGGCCAATCGTCATCACCAGCAGCGCTGCCAGTAGCCAGGCCACGCTGCCAAAACGCCAGCCCGGCTCCCACGACAGCGCCGCAGTATCCTGCAGCTCCTGCAGGAATTCGCTGATTTTCTCGCCGTCCAGATCCTGGCTGCTAAGCACCGGTGCCCAGAAACGCGGTCCGAGGATGCTGCCCGAGTTGAGCGCCAGCTGGCTCTTAAGCTGATCGCGACGCAGGTTAACGATTTGCGATGAGAGCATCAGCGCACCGTTTTTGATGCCCTCTGCCTGTTTGATCTGATCGTCAAGCTTGCTCTTCTGATTTTCCAGCGCATTACGCTTGCGCGTTACCTCCGGCGTCTCTTTCATGCCGCTGTCCGGCTTCGGTGCCGGTCCCAGCACCGCCAGTTGAGCATCAAGCTGCTGGCGATCGGGCAGCAGAGCCTGGCCCAGCGTGTCGGCGTTACCTGACAGCTCCAGCGCCATTTCATTCAGCTGCGTCAGCTTGCTTTCGCCGGTATCGCCCGAGATCTGGCTTTTGATTTTATCGAGGATCTTCTGCATTTTAGGCAGTTCAACCGCAGCATTGAGCTTTGGTGGAGCATCTTGTTCTTGTGCGGCACTCGCCGCATCATCCGCCGCCTGCGACCACGCCGGGGCAAACGCCACCAGAGCCAGCATTAACAGCGCAAAAAGGGATCGTAGCTTAAACATATCAGTGAGATTCCAGCAGCATAATCAGGCGATCTACCCTCGCCATTCGCGCGTAGTGTAGGGCTTTGCAAGCGATGAAACTATAGGAATAGCGGGCAATTATTGTTCCGTATTCAGGCTGTTCCTGCCGCAACGGAAACCACGGGCCTCCGTTGCGGCTGGCGGGCGGATCACGGCGGTTGCGGCCGTGTCGCCCTCTGGTGCAGCCCAGAACATCACCGGAGCGCCTGAGGCGCTACACCGGCGCGGGTCTACTCAACCCCGGCACTGCTGGCACCATTGCTGGCAACCTGACCTGATTTCTGTTTTTTGTAGGCCAGCGCGGCAGCAGGAACGGGTGCAGCCTTGCCGGTTTCGATCCAGTCGCGCAGGCGGTTGGCATCGGCGAAGTGGGTATATTTACCAAAGGCGTCCAGCACCACCAGCGCCACCGGGCGATTGTTGATCATGGTGCGCATCACCAGGCAGTGTCCCGCCTCGTCGGTGTAACCGGTTTTGGTCAGCTGAATGCGCCAGTCATTTTTGTACACCAGATGGTTGGTATTACGGAACGGCAGCGCGTAGCTCGGATGGGTAAATACCGCAGTTTCTTCTTTGGTGGTGCTGAGTGCGCCAAGCAGCGGATATTCCCGCGTTGCCTTCAGCAATTTGATCAGATCTTCAGCATTCGAGACGTTTTGCGTCGATAAGCCCGTCGGCTCAACGTAACGGGTATGTTTCATGCCCAGCGCGCGCGCTTTGGCGTTCATCGCCTGGATAAAGGCGTTATAACCGCCCGGATAGGCATGCGCCAGGCTGGCAGCGGCGCGGTTCTCCGACGACATCAGCGCCAGTAACAGCATATTGCGGCGGCTGATCTGGCTGTTGAGTTTGACGCGAGAAAACACCCCACGCATTTCCGGCGTCTGGCTGACATCGACCGTCAGCATTTCATTCATCGGCAGGTGCGCGTCCAGTACCACCATCGCGGTCATCAACTTAGTGATCGAGGCAATCGGCCTGACGCGATCCGGATGGCTGGAGAACAGCACTTTATTGGTGGTGAGATCGACAATCATCGCGCTGCCAGAGGCAATCTGCGGTTGCGCAATCGGCGCCATTTGCGACAGTGAAGTTGCCGCCTGCGCGGGGAGTGCGATCCCCTGCCCGGAAACGAGCAGCGCCAGCGAGAACAGAGTGAAACGAATTTTTGCAGGCATCACAGAAAAAAGACCCGGTTGAAATTGTGCGCTGTGTCAGACACAGGCCGCCGGCGTCAAGGCAGTCAGAGCGCGGGCTGGCAGCAGCATCATACGCTGAAGGTTAAGAAATTTCCTGGTGAGATTGTTTCCGGGCGTTAAAAAGCGGGCTGCCGTCAGACCGGCGGCAGCCGCAGATCAGAACAGGCGTGGTCCGTAACCCCACAGAATCACGGTCATCGCCAGTAACACTTCAAATACCAGCACGCCAATTGCCAGCGTTGAGCCGGAAAAACGCAGGCTCTCTTCACGGTCAATATTGAGGAACAGCGGAATGCCGATATAGAGCAGATAGCCGGTATACACCAGCGCTAAGGCGCCCACCAGTACGCAGAGCCAGACCAGCGGATAGAGCGCCACCAGCCCGCTAAGAAACAGCGGCGTCGCAACGTAACCGGCAAACACGGTACAGCGCTGCACGCCTGGCCGTTGCGGATAATTACGGGCCATCCAGTGGATTACCCGGCCCATCACCGCGACGCCACCAAGAATAATCAGATAGAACAGAATACCCAGCCCGATCCCGGTCGCCAGATTCAGTTGCACAAACTGCCCCTCGCCCAGGTTCCAGCCCAGCTGGGTAGTGCCGATAAAGGCGCAGATAACCGGAACGGCCGCCATCAGCAGGACATGGTGGGTGTAATGGTGCGAGACGCTCTCATTCTCTTGCTTGATATGGCGCATTTCCTGATTCGGATGCGCCAGAAGTCCCCAGACATGGTTCATACAGTCACTCCTCTGATGCAAAGGGCTGCCCGGAACGGCAAGAGGGTCTCTGAGGGCAGCGACACTTCAAGTATAAACGGCAGTACAACTTTCGTGGCGGCTGGGCAAAAAAACAGCAAAAATAAGCGCAGTGGCGGTCGGCGGGCGGAAGCGAAGCCAAATCGCGTATAGACTTAAGCAAACAGCCATAAACAGGGAGTGCCATTTTGCATTTGGATATCAACGGATTAATTACCCAGTACGGGTATCTGGCGCTGCTGATTGGGTGTATCGCCGAAGGGGAAACCTTTACCCTGCTCGGCGGTGTCGCCGCACATGAGGGACTGCTGCACTATGCTGGCGTGGTGGTGGCCGCGATGGCCGGCGGCATCATCGGCGATCAGTTGCTCTACTGGATTGGTCGCCGCTACGGTGCGCGCATTCTGCGGCGGCTTAAAAAACATCAGGATAAGGTGGTCAAGGCTAACCGGCTGATCAAGCGCCGGCCGAGCCTGTTTGTGATTGGGGTGCGCTTTATGTATGGCTTCCGCCTGATTGGCCCGATCATCATCGGTGCCAGCCGCCTCAATCCGATGAAATTTTTCATTCTCAACGTGATTGGGGCGGCAATCTGGGCGCTGATTTTCGTCACCCTCGGCTACTTTGCCGGCGGCATCATCGCTCCGTGGCTGCACAAACTGGATCAGCACCTTAAACATCTGCTGTGGCTGGTCAGTGCCATTGTGTTTGCCTTTGTGCTGCGCTGGGTGATCCGCCGCTGGCATAACCGTCGGGCCGATCAGTAACCTTTAAACTGCGGATTCGCCAGCATGAACCCGCCATCGATGATAAACGACTGGCCGGTGGTGTAAGTCGCCCACTCAGAGCAGAGCCAGGCCACCATGCTGGCAATTTCGTGGGTGTCACCGGGACGGCCAGCCGGAATTTCCGGCATCTTCACCTGATGCGCATCCTCATCGGTCATCTTGTTCATCGGCGTGGCGATAGCGCCGGGTGCCACCGCATTGACCAGAATGTTGTGCGGCAACAGGCTCAGCGCCATCGATTTGGTCAGGCCGCCGGCCGCATGTTTTGCCGCCGTATAGGCCACCGAACCGGGCAGCGGCGTATGCTCATGCACCGAAGTGATATTGATAATGCGTCCGCCTTCGCCCTGCTCAACCATCTTGCGGGCAGCAATCTGGCCGCAGACAAACACGCCATCGACATCCACTGCGAAGGTTTTACGCCAGTCTTCATAGGTGACATCGAGGAAATCCGCTTTGAAATTGGCACCGGCATTGTTTACCAGCACATCGATCCGGCCAAACTTATCGATCAGCTGTTGCAGTGACTGACCGCCCCGTTCAGGGTCAGCCAAATCGAGCTGAATAATTTCGGCACGCCGGCCAATCTCCCGCACCCGCTGTGCGGTGCGCTGCGCGCCCTCTTCGTCTGAACGCCAGGTGATACCAATATCGAAGCCCTGCTCTGCCAGCATTTCGGCGCAGCGGCTGCCAATGCCTGAGTCTGATGCGGTGATAATAGCGACTTTGCTCTGGGATGTGGTCATAACGGCCTCCTTTAGGAAAGTGTCATCACCAGTATAACCGTCCTGAAAAATTCGCCCGCCGTCAGCGCCCCTTCGATTAATCAGACGCTGATCCAATCGCTACGCTGAATTAACCCTCTGTGCCAGGCCGCCGCCGACGCTGCCGCCTCGACTATAGTTAGCAATGACACTAACAGGGAGACCAGGATGAGTAAGGTAAAACGCAAGATTGAGGACCACGGCGTGATTGGCGATTTGCGCACCTGCGCGCTGGTCGCCAATGACGGTACCATCGATTATCTCTGCTGGCCTGAACTCGACAGCCCTTCGGTCTTTTCCGCGCTGCTCGACAGTGATGACGCCGGGCTTTTCTCTCTGGCCCCGGACTGGCAGGACGTGCGCCGTCAGCAGCTCTACCTGCCCGATACCAACATTTTACAGACCCGCTGGCTGGGCGATGAGGGCGTGGCCGAAATCACCGATTACATGCCGATTTGCGATGATGATGCCAAACTGCCACGGCTGATCCGGCGGGTAAAAATGGTGCGTGGTAAAGCGCGATTCACCATGCGTTGCTCACCCCGTCACGACTACGCCCGGGCGCAGACCCGCGCCGAAGTGCAGCGCGGCTGTATCGATTTTCATGCCGAAGGCCAGCCCTCGCTGCGCCTGGCCGCCACCGTGGTGATGACGCTGGAAGAGAACAGCGCCACCGCCAGTTTTATCCTGCAGGCCGGCGAGCATGCTGAATTTGAATTTGGCAGCGTCAACGATGCGCACATTGAAGCGCTCTCCACTGAACACTGTTTCGAACAGACGCTGAATTACTGGCGTCGCTGGAGCGCCCGCAGCACCTATCAGGGCCGCTGGCGCGAGATGGTACAGCGTTCCGCCCTGGCGCTTAAGCTGCTGACCTCGCATCGCCACGGTTCGATTGCCGCCGCCGCCACTTTTGGCCTGCCGGAAGAGCTGGGTGGCGAGCGCAACTGGGATTATCGCGCCTCGTGGATCCGCGACGCCTCATTCAGCATGTACGCTCTGATGCGTCTTGGTTACGTCGATGAAGCCAAACATTTTACCCAGTGGGTCGGACGCTGCGTCGAAAACAGCCATCACGATGAGATGCGCCTGCAGGTGATGTACCGGCTGGACAGCGGCACCGAACTGCATGAAATGGAGTTGCTCAATCTGTCGGGCTACGGTGATTCACGCCCGGTGCGGATCGGCAATGATGCGTGGCAGCAGACCCAGCTGGATATTTATGGCGAACTGATGGATGCGGTCTATCTCGCCAATAAATATGGCGAAGCTATTTCACAACGCGGCTGGCTGCACGTCACCCAAATGATCGACCGGCTGTGCGACAACTGGAATCAGCCGGATGCCGGTATCTGGGAGATGCGCGGCCAGCCGGAGCATTTCCTTCACTCACGGCTGATGTGCTGGGTGGCGATGGACCGCGCGCTGCGTCTCGGCATGAAGCGATCGTTACCGATGCCGTATGAGCGCTGGGATCGGGTGCGCCGCGAGATTCGCGAAGATATCTGGGCCAACTTCTGGAACAGCGAGCGCGGCCACTTCTCCTCTACCCGTCACGGCGATCATCTTGATGCGTCGATGCTGCTGATGCCGCTGGTGCGTTTTGTCGGCGCGACCGATCCCGACTGGATTGCCACGCTGGATGCCATCAAAGCCAATCTGGTCAGCGACGGCATGGTGCGGCGCTACAACATTGATGAAACGCCGGCTGACGGTCTGCAAGGATCGGAAGGCTCGTTTGGCGCCTGCTCCTTCTGGTATGTCGAATGCCTGGCGCGCGCTGGCCGGATTCAGGAGGCGCATTTCGAATTTGAAAAGCTGCTGAGCTACGCCAGTCCGCTTGGACTCTACGCCGAAGAGTTCGACAGCCGCGGACACGCTTTGGGCAATACGCCGCAGGCGCTGACCCATCTGGCGTTAATCAGTGCCGCCTTTTTCCTGAACCGTAAACTCAGTGGCGAGGTGACGTTGTGGCAGCCGTGAGTCCGGCTTTTTACGGCGGTAAGCGGCTGAAAAATGCCGATATAACACGGTAAGTTACGTAAAGTATTTCAGGCAGGTTAAAATCCTGATTCACATCGTCAGATTAATGAACATATAATGCGCAGCAGGTCACATTGGCCAGCATGGGTTCGACACATTGACAAGCCTGAAACATGGCGATAAAGACTTGTAAAATATGAAAATGAGCATTCGCGCGTTCGCTTCAATCGCATTGGCTTTGGCGGCGTTTAGCCAGTCAGCCTTTGCTGTGGTTTACCCGTTACCGCCGGCCAACAGCCGATTGATCGGGGAAAATATCGAGATTACTGTTCCTGAGGACAGCAAGTTGCCGCTGGAAGCCTTTGCGGCACAGTACCAGATGGGCCTCAGCAACATGCTGGAAGCCAATCCGGGGGTTGACGTTTATCTGCCAAAGGCTGGCAGTAAAATGATCATCCCACAGCAGCTGATCCTGCCTGACGCACCGCGCGAAGGTATTGTGATTAACAGCGCTGAGATGCGTCTCTACTACTACCCGAAAGGCAGCAAAACCGTGGTGGTGTTGCCGATTGGTATCGGTGAACTGGGTAAAGATACCCCGATCAACTGGACCACAACGGTAGAACGTAAGAAAGATGGCCCGACCTGGACGCCAACCAAAGCGATGCACGCAGAATATGCGGCGCGCGGCGAGAATCTGCCTGCGGTGTTCCCGGCCGGTCCGGACAACCCGATGGGACTGTATGCGCTCTATATCGGCCGTCTGTACGCGATTCACGGTACCAATGCCAACTTCGGTATTGGTCTGCGTGTCAGCCACGGTTGTGTGCGTCTGCGTGCCGAGGACATCAAATGGCTGTACCAGAATGTGCCGGTCGGGACACGCGTACAGTTCGTTGATCAGCCGGTCAAAGCCACCGTTGAGCCAGACGGATCGCGTTATGTTGAAGTACATAACCCGCTGTCGACCACCGAAGAGCAGTTCAACTCACGTGAACTGGTGCCGATTACACTGACGCAGGCTGTCAGCAAAGTGCTGGTAGACGCCAGTGTCAATCAGGACCAGGTGAACGGTGCCATTCAGGGCCGTACCGGTATGCCGGTAAAAGTGAACGGTGTGGAGAACAACATCCAGACCGCGCCGGTTGACGTGCCAGAGAACCCGCAGGCTGCGCCACAGGAGCAGCCGATGACGCCGGTGACCTCGCAAGGGGCTAACACCGACGCCGCACAGCCACAGCAGCCCGCCGCTGCCCCTGCGCCAGCCACGGCCGATAACCCGTCGTAATCGCCGTTACGCTCACCGAAGCCAGCGCCTGTCGCTGGCTTTTTTATTGCCTGCGTTAGCGGTTTTTTTCGTTGCTCTTCTTCTCCGCCTCCAGATTGCCTACCGCCCGCTGAGCCTGTCGCCGCGCCCGATCGCCCGCCAGTCCGTCATGTTACTGTCATACAAAGCGCGTATCACACTGCGTTGTACCGGTGCAAATCAGCATCCGGCATCAGCAACTCGAGGTACACCATGAGCGAAAACAGTCTCTCTTCTTCCTCATCGACCCGGCGCCCTGATTTCAACGGCAAAAGCAGCCGCTTTAGCAAGCCGCTGTTTTTCATTCTGCTGGTGGCCGGGCTGGCCTTTGCTGGCCTGAATCTGGTCAATGATGTTGAACAAACCAACATGCCGGTGACCAGCTATCTGCCGTTCTTTTTGCTGGGACTGGCGCTGCTGATCGCGCTGGGCTTTGAGTTCGTCAACGGCTTTCACGATACCGCCAACGCCGTCGCCACGGTGATCTATACCCATTCACTGACCCCAGGCACCGCAGTGATCTGGTCCGGCATCTGTAATTTCCTTGGCGTGCTGCTCTCCAGTGGCGTGGTCGCTTTTGGCATCATTTCCCTGCTGCCGGTCGAGCTGATTCTGCAGGCCAGCAGCGGCAACGGCTTTGCCATGGTTTACGCCCTGCTGTTCTCGGCGATTATCTGGAACCTTGGCACCTGGTATTTCGGTCTGCCCTCCTCCTCTTCGCATACCCTGATTGGTTCTATTATCGGCGTCGGCGTAGCGAATGCGATGCTGCACGGCCGCAGCGGCCTGAGCGGGGTCGACTGGGATCAGGCGCTGAAGGTCGGCTATGCGCTGCTGCTGTCGCCGGTGGTCGGGTTTGTCTGCGCCGGGCTGCTGCTGTGGGCGATGAAGCTGTTTATCCGCAATCGCCAGCTCTATAGCGCGCCGCAAAACGACCAGCCACCGCCGGTCTGGATCCGCGGCCTGCTGATCCTGACCTGTACCGGCGTCTCCTTTGCGCACGGCTCAAACGACGGTCAGAAAGGAATGGGGCTTATTATGTTGATCCTGGTCGGCACCAT
The DNA here is from genome assembly GCF_038594305.1 of Pantoea brenneri. NCBI lineage: Bacteria > Pseudomonadati > Pseudomonadota > Gammaproteobacteria > Enterobacterales > Erwiniaceae > Pantoea > Pantoea brenneri. Next base: position 1,853,467 of record NZ_JBCGBG010000001.1, read on the forward strand.
GCCGATCGCTTACGCCCTCAACCGATCGCTGCCCGCCGATCAGATCCCGCGCGTCGCGGCATTAACCGAAGTCACCGAACATCAGCTGCTGCAACTGCAGCCGGCCGCGCCTCAGCCGCCGGCCGCCCGCGACGTGCTGATCGGGTTTGTTGGCAGCAGTCAGTTCAATCCCAACGTGTTACCGGCGCTGGCGATGACGCTCAGCGAGATTGGTGACCAGATCCGCCGCTACGGATCGATGGAAAATATCCCGGCACAGTCGGTAGCCAACACCCGTAACCAGATGTACCTGGCGTCGGAGTCGATCAAGCACCTGCAAAGTGCCGAAGTGAAGCTGCCGGAGGAGACCGAACGTAACCTGAAAGCGGTCAAAACCGAGCTGGACAGCGCCACCCGCTTTATTCCGATGTGGGTAAAAGTGGTGGTGGCGATTGCGCTGGGGCTCGGTACTATGGTCGGCTGGCGACGGATTGTGGTGACGGTGGGCGAACGGATTGGTAAAACCCACCTCAGCTATGCTCAGGGGGCCAGCGCCGAGCTGGTGGCGATGGCGACCATTGGCGCTGCAGATGCCTTTGGCCTGCCGGTTTCCACCACCCACGTGCTGTCGTCGGGCGTGGCCGGTACCATGGCGGCCAACCGTTCCGGTTTGCAGCTATCGACGCTGCGTAATCTGGCTATCGCCTGGGTGCTGACGTTGCCGGTGTCAATTATGCTCTCCGCCCTGCTCTATTGGCTGTTTATTCATCTCTGACAGCCTGACACCGGCTGGCGCTTAGCCTGCCCGCCGGTTTTGCCAGTAAAGCCGCAGCGTAATCAACAGCGCACCCAGCACCATTAGCGCTGCCGCCAGATAAACCGACTGCATTCCCCAGTGACCAATGAACAGTCCGGCCACCGGACCGGTCAGCCCGAGGCCCAAATCAAGAAAGGCGGAATAAGTGCCCAGTGCCGATCCCTGATCCTGACGCTCGACCCGTTTGACCGCCTCGACGCCGAGCGCCGGAAACACCAGCGAGAAGCCGCAGCCGGTGAGAAAGGCGCCCGCCCCGACCAGCCAGGCACTGTCGGCCTGCCAGATGATGAGCAGCCCCAGACACTCCAGCAGAAAAGAGAACAGCGAAACCTGCAGCCCGCCAAACTGGGTGATAAACCGGCCAAAGCCGAGGCGCACCAGCACAAAGCCGAGACTAAACACCGACAGCGCGTAGGCCGCACCCTGCCAGTCACGGCTGGCAAAATAGAGGGTAATAAAGGTGGCGATGACACCGAAACCGATGGTGCCACAGCCGAGCGCCAGGCCATACAGCCAGACGCGGGAGAAGACCCGGTGAAACGGAATACGTTCGCCAACGCTGACGGTGACCGCCGGTTTGCGGCTGGCCATCAGGTAGCCGCCTATCCCCATCAGCGCAATCAGTCCGGCAAAGCCGCTCATGCCAAATCCGCTGTTGAGCATCACCCCAAGCGGCGCGCCAATCGCCATGGCCAGATAGGTGGCGACGCCGTTCCACGAGATGACGCGTGCGGTTTGCAGCGGGCCAACGATATTCATGCCCCACAGGGTTGAGCCGGTGCTGCTGAAGCTTTCGCCGACGCCGAGAAACAGCCGCCCCAGCGCCAGCAGCGCCAGACTCAGCCACGGCCATTCGCTCAGCAGCGCAGCAATAATGGTCAGTACGCCGCTCATGCCGCAGCAGAGTAATCCCAGCATCACCACCCGTTTTGGACCAAGGCGATCGGCCAGCCGGCCCGACTGCGGACGACTGAGTAAGGTGGCAAAATATTGAATGCTGATGATCAGCCCGGCGACAAACGAACTGAACCCGAGGTGATTTTTGACAAAGCCTGGCAGTACCGCCAGCGGTAGTCCAACGGAGAGATAGCAGAAGAAGGTGAAAACAATGACGGAGAGGATACGTTTATTGAGCTGGCTGTTGCTCAATACGGCGACATCAGACATAGCAGGCTTGTAAGGTAGAGGAAATTTTCCCCACTATACCGTCAGGCTGCTAACGGGTCGCCTGATTTTTTATCACAAACCATGAACATCAGCGTGACAATCGATGGCGCGGGCAATCGTATCTGAGGATTTTAACGCGCGGATTTCACTGAATAAACCCTCGGCTTCGCCGTAGGCTTTGCGCAGATAACCGAGCCACTGTTTGATGCGCGCAACGTGATACAAGCCGGTATCACCCTGCTTTTCGAGGCGGGTATATTTTTGCAGTAATTTCACTACCTCAGGCCAGGCCATCGGCGGTTCATTATATTTTACTACCCGACTGAGATTGGGGATGTTCAGGGCACCACGGCCCAGCATCACCGCATCACAACCGGTAATACGCAGACAGTCCTGTGCGCTTTGCCAGTCAAAAATCTCGCCGTTGGCGATCACCGGAATCCGCAGCCGCTGGCGAATATCACCAATCGCCTGCCAGTTGATGGCGTCCGCACGGTAGCCATCTTCTTTGGTCCGGCCGTGTACCACCAGTTCGCTGGCTCCCGCCTGCTGAACCGCGTCGGCAATCTCCAGACTGCGGGCGCTGGAATCCCAGCCAAGCCGCACTTTGACCGTCACCGGTAACGCTGCCGGTACCGCTGCACGCATTGCTTTCGCACCGCGATAAATCAGATCGGGATCTTTGAGCAGGGTCGCCCCGCCGCCGCTGCCGTTGACCAGCTTTGAGGGACAGCCGCAGTTGAGGTCGACACCCCACGAGCCGAGTTCCACCGCACGAGCGGCGTTCTCTGCTAACCATTCGGGATGCTGCCCCAGCAGCTGCAGACGCACCCGCGTGCCGGATGGCGTGCGGCTGCCATGATGCAGCTCGGGGCAGAGACGGTAGAAGGATTTTACCGGCAGCAGTTGATCGACCACGCGCAAAAACTCGGTAATGCAGAGATCGTAGTCGTTCACTTCCGATAACAGCTGGCGCACCAGCGAATCAAGCACGCCCTCCATCGGCGCCAGTAAAACCCTCATACTCAGACGTTTCCGGTACGCTTCGCTGCCGGACGACGCGGACGGGCAGCAGGCCGGTCACCCTGTGGAGCAGGCTGGCTCTGACGACGCGCCTGAGGACGCTTTTCGCCGGATGAGCGTGGCGCACCGGCACCTTGTCCACCCTGACCACGACCCCGACCGCCGCCGCCGGCACCGCCACGCGACTGCTGCTGACGGCCGTTGATGATCGGCTCAGCTTTAATGCTGGGATCGGGCTCGTAACCGGCAATCGCCAGGCGTGGGATCTCACGCTTCAGCAGACGCTCGATGTCACGCAGCAGTTTATGCTCGTCAACGCAGACCAGCGATAACGCCACACCGGTAGCCGCGGCCCGACCGGTACGACCGATACGGTGGACATAATCTTCGGCGACGTTAGGCAGCTCGTAGTTCACTACGTGCGGCAGCTCTTCAATATCAAGGCCACGCGCTGCGATGTCGGTCGCAACCAGCACACGAATGCCGCCGGACTTAAAGTCGGCCAGCGCACGGGTACGGGCACCCTGACTTTTATTGCCGTGGATAGCGGCGGCGGTGATGCCGTCTTTACCCAGCTGCTCAGCAAGGTGGTTTGCGCCGTGCTTGGTACGGGTAAAGACCAGCACCTGCTGCCAGTTACCTTCGCCGATCAGCTGCGACAGCAGTTCCCGCTTACGCTTCTTATCCACGAAGTGAACCTGTTGCGCCACCTGCTCTGAAGCGGTGTTGCGGCGTGCCACTTCCACCAGCTCCGGATTGGTCAGCAGTTTCTCGGCCAGCCCTTTGATCTCGTCAGAGAAGGTGGCGGAGAACAGCAGGTTCTGGCGTTTGGCCGGCAGACGCGCCAGCACGCGACGGATATCGTGGATGAAGCCCATATCGAGCATGCGATCCGCTTCATCCAGCACCAGCACTTCGACCTGAGACAGGTCAACCGCGTTCTGTTGCGCCAGATCCAGCAGACGACCCGGGGTCGCAACCAGAATATCGACGCCGCCACGCAGTTTAAGCATCTGCGGATTGATGCTGACGCCGCCGAACACCACCAGCGAACGCAGCGGCAGATACTTGCTGTATTCACTGACGTTCTCGCCCACCTGCGCCGCCAGTTCACGGGTCGGGGTGAGGATCAACGCCCGTACCGGACGACGACCGCGCACCGCGCCCGTGTTGGCAGAGAGTTTTTGTAATAACGGTAAGGTAAAGCCGGCCGTTTTGCCGGTGCCGGTCTGGGCACTCGCCAGCAGATCGCGGCCTGCCAGCACCACAGGAATCGCCTGGCGCTGGATAGGTGTAGGTTCGCTGTAGCCTTGTTCGGCAACAGCGCGCAAAATATCGGCACTCAGGCCGAGAGAGTCAAAAGACATTAAGTGTTTTACTCCGGTCCGCTCTGGCCGTGATTCACGGTGTAGTTTTCAGAGGGATAGTGACGCCAGCTGGGGCTAACGCGTGAAAAGGGCACAAACTACGATGCGTAAGCGGGCGAGTGTAACAGCTTTAACCGCAGTGTGCGAGATAGCTCACATTTCCTGACATAACTTATCTCGATGAGAAACAGCAGGACCGGCCTGAATGCGGAGTCATAAACAGGAAGGCCACCTTGCGGTGGCCTTCAACTTAGCTACGTTTTTTCTCAATGCGCCGCGGCGGCTCTTTCGCCAGCAGCGACACCAGCGCCGGACCCAGCAACATCACTACGCCAAGCGAGGCCAGCAGCAGGTTGTTGTGGAATATCCGCGACACCAGAAACAGTGTCATCATGGCCGCGCCAAAGTAGTAAGTGGTGGTCGCTTCTTCAAGATAATCACCGAGAGTACGTAAACGGGCAATGCGTTGCGTAACCAGCATGGCGATAAACACCAGCGCATACGTGGCCACCAGCGTGCTGCAGACATCGACCAGTGCTTTATGTTTCCAGCCCCAGATCAGCGCAGCAATCACCAGTAAATGCATCGCAATGTGCACATACGTCTGACCCGTGATGATTTGAATACGATTAGACCATTTCATTCAATTCTCCTGGCAGACCCAACAGGTCGCCCAAGTGCTACCGGCACAAGCCGGAAACGGTTTCCTCAATGTAAAACAATTTTCGGATAACGCCTTAATTATCGCCCTTCCTCACCACCCATTTGTGACAAAGACTACACTTTGATTCTATTGATGATGAAAAGGAGTGCGTCGCGAGTATGCCACAAAACCAGCAAGGATTTTCAATTAAAGTCCTGACGATCAATACACACAAGGGTTTCGCCCCTTTTAATCGCCGCTTCATCCTGCCGGAATTGCGTGACGCTGTACGCGCCACTTCGGCGGATGTGGTATTTCTGCAGGAGGTGATGGGCACCCACGCCATCCATCCTCTGCACCATGAAAACTGGCCTGACTCACCACACTATGAGTTTCTCGCCGACACCATGTGGAACGATTACGCCTACGGACGCAACGCGGTCTATCCGGAGGGCCACCACGGCAATGCCGTGCTGTCGCGCTTTCCGATCAGCGAATATGAAAACCGGGATATTTCGGTCGCGGGCAGTGAAAACCGCGGCATGCTGCATTGTCAGATCGCCCTGCCCGAGCCCCATGGCACCCTGCATGTGATCTGCGTGCATCTGGGACTGAAAGAGTCGCATCGCCATGCACAGATGAAAATGCTGTGCGATATGGTCTCTTCGCTGCCGGCCGATGCGCCGGTGGTGGTGGCCGGCGATTTCAACGACTGGCAGCGACGCGCCAACCAGATTTTAAAGCAGGGTGCAGGTCTGAAAGAGGTATTTAGCATGAAAACCGGACGCCCGGCGCGCACTTTCCCGGCGCGCTTTCCGATTCTGCGGCTCGACCGCATCTATGTCCGCAACGCCACGGTCAGTCATCCGTGGACGCTGCCGCGTAAACCCTGGTCGCATCTCTCCGATCATGCGCCGCTGGCCGTGGAGATTCACCTATGAATTTTCACTGGCAAGAAGGTAACAAGCTGCGCCTGCTGGAGAATGGTGAGGAGTTTTTCCCGCGGGTCTTCGGGGCGATTCAGCGCGCCGAACGCACCGTGCTGCTGGAAACGTTCATTCTGTTTGAAGATGAGGTCGGTAACGCGCTGCATCGCGAACTGCTGGCCGCAGCACAGCGCGGTGTGCGGGTAGAAGTGATGGTTGACGGCTACGGCTCGCCCGATCTCTCCGATAAGTTCGTCAACAGCCTGACCGGCGCCGGGGTGCGTTTTATCTATTACGATCCGCGCCCGCTGGTGATGGGAATGCGCACCAACGTTTTCCGCCGCCTGCATCGTAAAACCGTGGTGGTGGATGAGGTGGTCGCCTTCGTTGGCGGGATCAACTTCTCGGCTGAGCACAACAGTGACTATGGTCCGGAAGCCAAGCAGGATTACGCGGTGCAGGTCAAAGGTCCGGTGGTCGGTGATATTGCCCGCTATCTGCAACAGGCGATCGGCAGCGAACAGGCTACCCGCCGCTGGTGGGGATCGCGATCGCATCGCCCGGCGGTCAACGCCACGCCGGGCGACGCTCAGGTGCTCTATGTCTATCGCGATAACGACGACCACCGTGACGACATCGAAATGCACTATCTGGAGATGCTGCGCGAGGCCAAACGGGATGTGATTATCGCCAACGCCTACTTCTTCCCCGGCTACCGGTTGCTGCGTGAAATGCGCAATGCGGCCCAGCGCGGGGTGCGCGTCAGGCTGATTGTGCAGGGCGAACCCGATATGCCGATTGTTAAAGTCGGGGCTGAACTGCTCTACAACTATCTGGTCGATGCCGGGGTGGAGGTCTACGAATATTGCCGTCGTCCGCTGCACGGCAAGGTGGCGGTGAAGGACGATCACTGGGCGACCGTCGGCTCCAGTAATCTCGATCCGCTCAGCCTGTCGCTTAACCTCGAAGCTAACCTGATTATCCACGACCGCCAGTTTAACCAGACCTTACGCGACAACCTTGAAGCGTTGCTGGCCAGAGATTGCCAGCGGGTACAGGACGACCGCCTGCCGCCGCGTAACTGGTGGCAACTGAGTAAGAGCGTGGTGGTGTTCCACTTCCTGCGTCACTTCCCGGCCATCGCGGGCTGGTTACCTGCCCACACGCCGCTGCTGGCGCAGGTCGATCCGCCAGTTCAACCGGAAATGGAGACACAAGATCGCGTTGAAGCCGATAATGAAGGAGCGAAACCCTGATGGCGAAAAAGCATCCACGCTGGCAACTGGCGAAAAAAATCCTCACCGTGCTGTTCTTCATTGCGGTCATTGTGCTGCTGGTGGTCTATGCGCGGAAGGTGAACTGGGAAGATGTCTATGATGTGATCGTCAACTACAACCGGTTTGTGGTGCTGACCGCCGCCGCCCTGGTGGTGATCAGTTACCTGGTTTATGGCTGTTACGATTTGATTGGCCGCGCCTACTGCGGCCACAAGCTGGCGAAACGTCAGGTAATGCTGGTCTCATTTATCTGTTACGCCTTCAACCTGACGCTAAGTACCTGGGTCGGCGGCGTGGCGATGCGTTACCGGCTCTATTCACGCCTGGGCCTCGACAGCGGCACCATAACCCGCATCTTTTCGCTGAGTATTGCCACCAACTGGCTGGGTTACATCCTGCTGGCTGGCGTGGTATTCAGCGCCGGCATGGTGTCGATCCCCAGCGGCTGGTTTATTGGTGAAACCACCCTGCGGCTGATTGGCGTGCTGTTGCTGGTGCTGGTGGCGGTCTTCCTGTGGGCCTGCGCCTTCTCAAAACGTCGCCGCTGGACGGTGAAAGGTCAGACGCTACAGCTGCCTTCGCTGCGAATGGCGCTGTTTCAGTTTGCCGTTTCCTGCGCCAACTGGATGGTGATGGGCACGATAATCTGGCTGTTGCTGGGACGCGACGTCGGCTATCCGATGGTGCTGGGGGTGTTGCTGATCAGCAGTATCGCCGGGGTGATTATTCATATTCCGGCCGGGATTGGGGTACTGGAAGCGGTGTTCCTGGCGCTGCTCAGCGGACAGCATACGTCGCATGGCGCCATTATTGCCGCCCTGCTGGCCTATCGCGTGCTCTATTTTATTTTACCGCTGCTGCTGGCGCTGGTGCTCTATCTGGTACTGGAGAGTCGGGCCAAACATCTGCGGCATAAAAACGAGCAGAAGCTTCAGAAGTCCCAGTGAAATGAAACAGGGAAAGGCGCAACCTGAGCGCCTTTCCCTGCTTTCAGAGATAACCTTAACGACGGTTGCCGAAAATCCGCAGCAGCATCAGGAACAGGTTAATAAAGTCCAGATAGAGGGTTAATGCCCCCATAATCGAGTAACGACGCAGGTTCTCTGTGTCACGCGCGTCAATCTGCTCGCCAATATTCTTCAGCTTCTGGGTGTCATAAGCGGTTAAGCCGACAAACACCACCACGCCGATATAGGTAATGGCCCACATCAGCGCCGGACTTTTCAGCCAGAAATTCACCAGCGACGCCAGCACGATGCCGATCAGCGCCATAAACAGCAGGCTGCCAAAGCGGCTCAGGTCACGTTTGGTGGTGTAGCCATAAAAACTCATCGCACCAAACATACCGGCGGTGACGAAGAAGGTGCTGGCAATCGACGAATAGGTGTAGACCAGAAAAATACTCGCCATGGTGACGCCAGTCAGCGCCGAATAGAGCATAAACAACCCGGTGGCGACCGCGCCGCTCAGGCGATGTACCATGCCGGAGAGGAAGAAGACCAGCGCCAGCTGCGCGATAATCAGCCCAAAGAAGGTGATACGGTTAGCAAACACCAGCTCCATTACCGCTGGAGTCCGCGCGGCAAACCAGGAGACAAACGCTGTCAGTAACAGACCGCAGGTCATCCAGCCATACACCTGGGACATATAGGCTTGCAGCCCACGTGACGCAGGTTGAACAATTGAGTCATTTTGTGGATATCGGTCCATGATGCACCTCTTGTTGAACGGATTAGGACGAGCTCCGCGCACGGAGCCTGACTAAGTGTGGCACAGCCCGACTCAACTGCGCCACAACATCACCGCTAACGACGTGACAGACACTGCTGATAGCGGCTATCGACCCGCTGAGCGAACCAGGCGGTGGTCAGATTGCGGGTAATTTTCGGGCTTTCCAGCTTGATGCCCGGCAGCATTTCACGCGGCAGTCGGCGACCCGCCATTTTATCGGCCAGGGTGAATACCTGCCGCCACAGCGTGCTGTCGCTGAACTCCGCCTTCTCCCCTTTCTCAAGATCGCGGCGGATCTCGCTGTCGCTCATATCAATCTGCTTCGCCAGGGTGCGTACCGCCAGCTCGGTGCTGCCCGCCTTCTCGCTGCCGTAAAGAATCAGATCGCCATCCAGCGTCAGCTTCATGCCGGTCGCCCGCGCCACTGCGGCCTGGAATGCGGCATTGCGGCTGGCATACCAGCCGGCGTTGAAGTCGGCAAAACGGTAAAGCGGCTGGCTGTAATCAGCCGGATAGCCCAGCAGATGCAGGGTTCCGAAGTAGATCCCGCCGTGACGGGTAAAGACTTCGCGGCGGATTGAGCCATCAATCGGCCACGGATAGCCTTTGGCATGGGCTTCCGCAAAGGCGATGCTGACCTGCATCGGCCCGCCGGTATGGATCGGATTAAGATTGCCAAACAGCGTCTGTCCCATCGGCACCATATCGATTAAGTCATCAAAAATATCGCTCAGTTCCTTCTCGCTGCGCACCTTATCCAGACGGGCGGCGTAGCTTTCGCCGTTCGATGATTTAATCATCAGCGCGGTACGTACCACAAATGCCGGCACGTGTACCTTCGCTGCCCGGCGATTAATCTCGCCCCAGGCAATTTTGGGCAGGCCCGGCACGGCGGCTTCGGCGCTGAAATTGGTCTCCTGATCCGCTACCGCAATCACCGCACACAGGTTGCTGGTGCTCGGGTCGAGCTGCTGGGTGCGAAAAGAGGTGTAGATGTCGTCAGCCCAGTCCGCTTTATTGCTGACGTGGGCCGGCAACAGCCGCTGGATTTGCGCTTTGACATCGGCGGGCTGCCGGACCGGCGCCTCGGGCGTTTTCTTGCTGCTACAACCTGCCAGCACCAGCGCGGCGGCCAGCGTCAGACGTTGCAGACTTGGGGTAAATGACATACCTGTCCTCGGAATCAATCAAAGCTCTACTCTACCATTGCCGCCATTTTACAGGCAGGTCTGATTTTCTGAACTAAGGTTACCTTTTTTACCGTTAAAGGAATTTACGATGTTAAAACTCTGGCCGGTCGCGGCGCTCAGCCTGCTGTTAGCGGGATGCGGTGCCAATAACTCCCCTGCAAAAGTACAGTCGCCGGGTGCCCCTACCTCTTCGTCACTCAAACTGCTGGAAACCGGCGCTGAGGTGATGCAGTCCCGTCCTCCGATCGACGCCATCAATACCTATCTCGACGGCTTCCATTTTTATAACGGCGATCAGAACGGTCAGATGGAGGCGCACCACTATGTGACGGTGCTGAATGAGGATGTGATGCAGGCGGTGATTTATGACGGCAATACCCGCGATGCGCGCCTGATGGGCGTGGAGTACATTATCAGCGAGCGGCTGTATAAAACCCTGCCGCCGGAAGAGAAAAAGCTGTGGCACAGCCATCAGTACGAAGTGAAATCAGGCACGCTGATCGCGCCCGGCTTACCGGAAGCCGCCGATCACGCGCTGATGAAACGCATCGTTAATACCTACGGCAAGACCTGGCACACCTGGCATACCGATCGCGACAAGACCCTGCCAATCGGCATTCCGGCCCTGATGATGGGCTTTACCGCTGACGGGCAGATGGATTCACGCCTGCTGGCCGATCGCGACCGGCGCTTTGATGTCGACAGTAAGAAAATTCGTGCTCAGCGGGCGGATATTGTGGCGCATCCGGCCGAACCGGGGGCCAATGCCTGGCAACAGGGCGAGGTGATTCAGCTGCAGCGCACCCACGGCGGCGGTGAACACAGCCACGGCCAGACCCATTTCGGCCCGGCCGAGCAGTTAAAACAGCCTTAATCCCAGCGCTGCGCCGCCTGGCGATCGCTGTCGCGGGCATCGACCCAGCGATCGCCGTCGGCGGTCGCTTCGCGCTTCCAGAACGGCGCGCGGGTTTTCAGGTAATCCATAATGAACTCCGCGGCAGAAAATGCGCTGCCGCGGTGTGCGCTGGTGACGCCCACCAGCACAATTTCATCACCAGGAAACAGTTCGCCGGTGCGGTGGATCACCGTGACGCGCTGCAGCGGCCAGCGCTGGCGGGCGGCATCAACAATCTCCTGCAATGCTTTTTCGGTCATGCCAGGATAGTGTTCCAGCGTCAGTGCCGCGACGTGCGCGCCGAGGTTATGGTTACGCACTTTGCCGGTAAAAGTCACCACCGCGCCATCTTCGTCACAGGCGGCCAGCCAGCGATAAGCTTCAGCCATATCAAACGGCGCCGGGCCGACACGAATCTGCGTCTCCATCTTAGCCTCCGGTCACTGGCGGGAAAAAGGCCACTTCATCGCCGTCACGCAGCGGATGACTCATCGGCACCAGCGTCTGATTTACCGCCGCCAGCAGCTTGCCGGACTCGAGCGCTAACGCCCAGCGATCCCCCTGCCCGGCCAGCGCAGCACGCAGGGCAGCCACATCCGGATAGGCGGTAGCGATCTCCAGCGAGGCGCTGCCGACCAGCTCACGTACCTGGGCAAAAAACAGCACCTTAATCATCGGACACCGCCTGAAAATCACCGCTTTTGCCGCCGCTTTTGCTGATTAAGCGCAACTGGTCGATGACGATATCTTTCTGTACCGCTTTGCACATGTCGTAGATGGTCAGGGCCGCCACCGAGGCCGCCGTCAGCGCTTCCATCTCAACGCCGGTTTTGCCGGTCAGACGGCACAGCGAGGTGATGCGTACCCGATTGTGTTCCGGCTCGGCCAGCAGATTCACTTCCACTTTGCTCAGCATCAGCGGATGGCAGAGTGGGATCAGTTCCCAGGTCCGTTTAGCGGCCTGGATACCGGCAATGCGCGCCGTGGCGAACACATCGCCTTTGTGGTGACTGCCCTCGATGATCATCTGCAGCGTGTCAGGCTGCATCAGCACCAGCACCTCCGCCCGCGCTTCGCGTACGGTTTCCGCTTTGGCGGAGACATCCACCATATGCGCTTCGCCAGCAGCATTAATGTGTGTGAGTTGCGACATACTTACCGTTTCTTCAGATGTGAGACAAAGTTGCAGGGACGGGTGCGCGCATCCAGCTGATCGGCAATAATCCGCTCCCAGGCGCTGCGGCAGGCATTGGTGGAGCCCGGCACCGCAAAAATTAAGGTCTGGTTCGCCATCCCGGCGATGGCGCGCGACTGCAAGGTCGAGCCGCCAATCTCCTCATAGGAGATCATCCGGAACAGTTCGCCAAAGCCGGCGATCTCGCGATCAAACAGCGGCAGCAGGGCTTCCGGCGTGCTGTTTTTCAGGTTAAATCCGGTACCGCCGTTAATGATCACGACCTGCACATCGTCACTGGCGATCCAGCGCGATACGGTGGCGCGAATGCGATAGAGATTATCCGGCACGATGGCGTGATCAACCACCTCGTGCCCCGCCTCAAGGGCGGCACCGCGCAGATAGTCGCCGGAGCTATCCTCGCTGGCATCGCGGCGATCTGACACGGTCATCACCGCAATCTGTAACGCCTGAAATTCGCTGACTGGTTTGCCCATAACGCCTCCTGAAATTAACCGCCAATGTAAGAAAGATTTTGCGTGATACCGGTGTTGCCCTGATGCAGAAAATGGGTCTGCTTTTTCTGCCCGAGGCTACTGGCAATGCGCGCCTGCAGTTCCGCTTGCTGATCGTCAGAGGCCAGCAGATCCCGCAGCGGTACGCCACCGTCGCCAAACAGGCAGAGGTGCAGATTGCCCTGCGCCGAGACGCGCAGACGGTTGCAGCTGGCACAAAAATCTTTGGCATAGGGCATTATCAGGCCGATCTCACCGACATAATCGGGATGGTAAAACACCAGGGCCGGACCGTCGCTGCGGCCGCTCTCCCGCCGCTGCCAGCCCTGCGCAATCAGCTGGTCACGGATCACCGTGCCGGAGACGTGCTGCTGACGAAACAGCGTTCCGCCGTCACCGGTTTCCATCAGTTCGATGAAGCGCAGCTGAATCGGTCGGGTACGGATCCAGTCGAGGAAGGTCGCCAGATTACGGCTATTGAGATCGCGCATCAGCACGCTGTTGACTTTTACCTGCTGAAATCCGGCGTCAAAGGCAGCGTCGATGCCCGCCATCACCTGATGGAATTTATCCTGACCGGTAATGGCGTGGAACTGACGGGCATCGAGGCTATCAACGCTGACGTTGAGCGCGGTTAATCCCGCCTCGCGCCACTGCTTCACGTCGCGAGCCAGCCGGTAACCGTTGGTGGTGACGGCGATATGGCGCACCGAGGGGTTCTCACGCACCGCCGCGATGATGTCGGTAAAATCGCGGCGCAGCGATGGCTCACCGCCGGTCAGCCGCACTTTTTCCGTGCCCGCTGCGGCGAAAGCCCGCGTGACACGACGGATTTCATCCAGAGAGAGAAAGCTTTTGTTGCGAATGCCGTGCGGCTTGTAGCCATCGGGCAGACAGTAGGTACAGCGGAAGTTACACACATCCGTGACCGACAGGCGCAGGTAATAGAACTTACGCGCGTATGCATCAGTAAATTGTGACACCAGAACACCTTTCCAGATTGGGAGATGCAGTCATTTCTTTCTGCACCCTGGTAGCTCAATGGCTACGGCCTGACTCCCCTATCCGCAGACGTAGGCAATCAGGCTAGAGTGTACGCTGACCCGTTGATCAGCGCGGTTAATCAAGATGGTAGCGCGATTTCCGCGACTCTTCCATTCGCTGTTTTCGCTATATATTCTGATACATATCGAATTTTCACCGCATTTTAGCGACAGGATACGTTAAAATGCGCTTCAGATTTTGACGCAAGTCATCCGCGCGGGTTTAGCGTTTAGAGCGACGTCACGCGAGACGATGTTAAGGAGAAGTATGAATCGCACACTGGCCGATCTCGATCGCGTGGTGGCCCTGGGTGGCGGACATGGCTTAGGCCGCGTGATGTCTGCCCTGTCGCCGCTCGGCTCACGCCTTACCGGCATTGTAACCACCACCGATAACGGCGGTTCAACCGGCCGCATTCGCCGCTCAGAAGGCGGCATCGCCTGGGGCGATATGCGCAACTGCCTCAACCAGCTGATCGCCGAACCGAGCGTGGCCTCAGCGATGTTTGAGTATCGCTTTGCCGGTAACGGGGAGCTGGCCGGACACAACCTCGGCAACCTGATGCTGAAAGCGCTCGATCACCTGAGCGTGCGTCCGCTGGAAGCGATCAACATCATTCGTAACCTGCTGAAGGTCGATGCCTTTTTGATTCCGATGTCGGAGCAACCGGTGGATCTGGTGGCGCTCGATGTGGAAGGCAATATGGTCTACGGTGAAACTGCAATTGATGAGATGAAGCAGCCGCCGCAGGAGATGATGTTGCATCCCAACGTCCAGCCGACGCGGGAAGCGCTGGATGCGATTGGCGAAGCGGATTTAATCCTGATCGGGCCAGGCAGTTTTTACACCAGCCTGATGCCGATTCTGCTGATGGAGGAGATGGCGCAGGCGCTGCGTCGGACGCCCGCCACCATGGTCTTTATCGGCAATCTGGGTCGCGAACTCAGCCCGGCAGCAGCCAGCCTGACGGTCGCCGATAAACTGGCAATGATGGAGCGCTACATTGGCAAACGGGTGATTGACGCAATTGTGGTCAGTCCCTCCGCCGACATCAGCCAGGTCGATAACCGGCTGATTGTGCGTGAGCCGCTGGAGGCCGCCGATATCAAATATCGTCACGACCGCCAGCTGCTGCGGGTCGCGCTGGAACACGCCATTCAGGGCTTTAGCTGAGTTACGAGGTGGCAATAAACAGCGTGCGCAGCTCATGCAGCTGATCGCGCACGCTGGCCGCCTGTTCGAACTCCAGGTTCTGCGCATGCTGCTGCATCTGCCCTTCCAGCTCGTGGATCTTTTTCTGCAGGGCCTGCGGCGACAGCGCCAGGTAATCCGCTTCAGCTTCGGCCGCGCCGCGACGTGCCGGTTTGGCTTTGCCACGGGTTTTCACCACGTTGTTGCCCAGTTCCAGAATATCGGTAATTTTCTTATTCAGGCCCTGCGGCACAATGCCGTTCTCTTCATTGTACTGCTGCTGCTTCTCGCGGCGGCGTTCAGTCTCTTCAATCGCCCGCGCCATCGACGGGGTAATTTTATCGCCGTAGAGAATTGCCTTGCCGTTAATGTTACGCGCCGCACGACCGATGGTCTGAATCAGTGAGCGTTCGGAACGCAGGAAGCCCTCTTTATCCGCGTCCAGAATGGCCACCAGCGATACTTCCGGCATATCCAGCCCCTCACGCAGTAAGTTAATGCCCACCAGCACATCAAACTCACCCAGACGTAAATCGCGGATAATTTCCATGCGTTCAACGGTATCAATATCGGAGTGCAGGTAACGCACCTTCTCACCGTGCTCTTCCAGATATTCGGTCAGATCTTCCGCCATACGCTTGGTCAGCACCGTCACCAGCACACGTTCGTTGATCGCCACCCGCTGACGGATTTCCGACAGCAGATCGTCGACCTGGGTCGCCACCGGACGCACTTCGAGGATCGGGTCGAGCAGACCGGTAGGACGCACCACCTGGTCGATCACTTCGCTGCCCGATTTTTCCAGCTCATATTTACCCGGCGTGGCTGACACGTAGATAGTCTGGGGCGCCAGCGCCTCAAACTCTTCAAACTTCATCGGACGGTTATCCAGTGCCGACGGCAAACGGAAACCGTACTCTACCAGCGTCTCTTTACGCGCCCGGTCGCCTTTATACATCCCGCCAATCTGCGGGATGGTGACGTGCGATTCGTCGACCACCAGCAAGCCATCGGCTGGCAGATAGTCAAACAGCGTCGGTGGCGCTTCACCCGGTCCGCGCCCGGAAAGATAGCGCGAATAGTTTTCGATGCCGGAGCAGTAGCCCAGCTCGCCCATCATCTCCAGATCGAACTGAGTACGCTGGGTAATACGCTGCTCTTCCAGCAGCTTATTATTTTCCAGCAGCACCCTGCGGCGATCCGCCAGTTCCACCTTGATATCTTCCATCGCCTGCAGAATGCGCTCACGCGGCGTCACGTAGTGCGTTTTCGGGTAGATGGTAAAGCGCGGCACTACCGAGTCGATCTGGCCGGTAAGCGGGTCAAACAGCGACAGGCGCTCTACCTCTTCGTCGAACAGCTCAACGCGCAGGGCGATATCGTCCGATTCGGCCGGGAAGATGTCGATCACTTCGCCGCGCACCCGGAACGTACCGCGCTGGAACGCCTGATCGTTGCGGGTGTACTGCAGCTCTGACAGACGGCGCAGAATGCTGCGCTGGTCGATAATCATGCCGCGGGTCAGGTGCAGCATCATTTTCAGGTAGAGATCGGGATCGCCCAGACCGTAGATCGCCGAGACCGAGGCGACCACAATCACGTCACGCCGCTCCAGCAGCGCTTTGGTCGCCGACAAACGCATCTGCTCAATGTGTTCGTTAACCGAGGCGTCCTTTTCGATAAAGGTGTCGGAACTCGGCACATAGGCTTCCGGCTGGTAGTAGTCGTAGTAAGAGACGAAAAACTCAACCGCGTTATCCGGGAAGAACTCCTTCATTTCACCGTACAACTGCGCCGCCAGCGTTTTGTTGGGCGCCAGTACCATGGTTGGACGGTTGAGATCGGCAATCACGTTGGCGACGGTGAAGGTTTTCCCCGAGCCGGTTACGCCTAATAAGGTCTGGTGGGCCAGTCCATCTTCCAGCCCCTCCTCCAGACGACGAATCGCCTCTGGCTGATCGCCAGAAGGTTTGAAAGCGGAATTCAATTTAAAGGCTTTACTCATGAATGCAGTTCCTGCTGAAGAAGTCGGCGGGCAGGCCACTATTTTACTCTGCTATGGTGATTTTGCCAGAAAATAATACTGGATATAAAAACAGTATTGAGGCAGAGTAATCGCCACTGTCGGGATACTTTTTCGCCGTCGATTGCCGCTTGCTTTATCGCGCAGGTTGTTGCGCAAGGTTATCCCCAGGCGGAGATCGGATTTAACATTTGTCAATAGACCGTCACAAAATTACAGTTCGATGAACTGACAGATAATTCGCAGGCTTGTTTTTTATTAACCAATTGATTTTACTGGCTTATGCCCAAAAGCCCAGATTCTCGACATTATGTAACCAGGCCGCGTATTTCCTCGCTTCCAACCTGTTTTCATTACCTAATGCACAAGGTTATCCACAGGAATGGTGGATAAGTGATGGCAGCCCCGCCGCCATCGGCTGTGTATAATTTTTCCCTGCCGCTCGGTTTCGCTAAAAATAATTTTTTTTCCGCTAATTTTAGCTGCCGTGGCTGACCCATTGTTCTGCTTTTTTTACCGGTTGCCTTCTTTAACCCGCGTCTTTGCCGCATCTGTTGCCCATTCCTAATCAGAATCGCTGCCTCATCATTGTACGTCTGCACCAGAAACGCCGCCCGCTGGCACTGCAAAAGTGCAGTAATGTTATCACCGGCAGAAATTGATAAGCATTGCTCATCTTTTAGCGCCACAGACCCGCGCTGCTGGCTGAAAAATGGTTGCTGCGGAATCTGGCCTGGGAATTGCAAGAATCCGTGGCGTCAACGCGCAACGCGCGCACTGTACTGCAATGGGGAGCGTGCCATTGCTGATAACTTGTTTGCCAGACGACACAGAGCGGAAGCATTCAGGCTAATGATCGGGAAGGAGAGTGTCAGATGCTGAGTTTACGTTCGGTAAATCAATTTTACGGTCAAAATCATATTCTGTGGGATGTCGATCTCGATCTGTCGCCTGGCACCTGCACCGGCGTTCTCGGCCGGCCCGGGATGGGGAAAACCACCCTGGTGAACTGCATCATGGGCAGGCTGCCGATTAACAGCGGATCGATCTCCTGGAAAGAGGATGGCTCACCGCCCGCCGACCTGCTGCTACAGCCGGCGGAGCAGCGGGCGCAGATGGGTATTGGCTACGTGCCGCAGGGCCGCCATATTTTTACCCAGATGAGCGTGGAAGATAATTTGCTGATCGCCCTGCTGGCCGGAGCAAATCAGGCTGACCGCCACCGCGCCATCCCCGAAATGGTGTTTGACCTGTTCCCGGCGCTCTATTCGTTACGGCAGCAGCGCAGCGGCGATCTGCCCATCGATCAGCAACAGCAGCTGGCCCTGGCGCGGGCGCTGGTGTTACAGCCTAAGCTGCTGATTCTGGATGAGCCAACCGACGGTATGTCACCGTGGCTGGAGGAGGAGATGGGCAATCTGATTCGCCGCCTGAATCTCGACTACGGCCTGACCATCCTGCTGCTGGAGCAGCGACTGTCGCTGATACGCCGCGTGGCCGACTATTTTCTGCTGTTGCATCGCGGGCGTAACGTGGCGCAGGGCAAAATGGCGCAGCTGGATGACCACACCGTCAACAAATGGCTGACGGTGGCCTGAGGTTTGTTAGTCCGGTAAGGTCAGATACTGGCCGCAGCTGTCCTGCTGCGCCGCTTCGGTCAGATACGGAATGGTGCCGAGACAGGGCGCGGGCAGTCGCTGCTGCAGGCTGGTGAGATATTCCTGATAACGGTTACCGGGCGGCACCACGGTGTTGGCGATCCAGCCAGCCAGTCGCAGCCCACGCGCCCGTACCGCATCCGCGGTCAGCATGGCGTGATTGATGCAGCCCAGCTTGACGCCAACCACTAAAATGACCGGCAGCTGTTCACTGCTGACCCAGTCGGCGTAGGTGTGCGTGGCGGATAACGGGGTGTACCAGCCGCCCGCCCCTTCGACCAGAATCCAGTCAGCCAGCGGCTCCAGCGCCGCCAGTCCCGATGACATGGTCAGCGAAGTGATCGGCCTGCCCTCTTCGGCACTGACGATGTGCGGCGACGTGGGTTCGAGGAACGCCAGCGGATTGACCTGCTGATAGTCTAACGGCACGCTGCTGTAACGCTGCAGCGCCAGCGCGTCACTGTTGCGCAGCCCCTGCGCTGTCATCTCACAGCCGGAGGCGACAGGCTTGTAGCCGGCGCAGCGATAACCCGCGGCCCGGGCCGCCTGTAACAGCGCGCCACTGGCGACCGTTTTACCGACTTCGGTGTCGGTGCCGGTGATAAACCAGCGCTTCATGATGAACTTACTCCATAGATTAAATGATAACTGAGGCGGAAACCGTGCCGATCGCGCGGCCAGTGCGCTTCCAGCTGTGCCAGCCGTTGCCGGGTCAGCAGCGGACCGTCACGCCCCTGATGCAGATGGGTGGCGCCAATCCCTTTCAGGGAACGCATAGCGCTGAGCGCATCGGGAAAATGCAGGGTAATCAGCGCTGACTCACAGCTCAGCCGGTGGGCTGCGCAGGCTGACGCGATCTGCTGTTCGCTGAGAAACCGGTTGGCGTGAGGATGTTCGTCAAGATACGACCAGGCCTGATGCACTTCCTGCAATGAACCGGCGCTCAGGGTCGAGAACAGCAGCGTGCCGTCGGGACGCAGCACCCGTCTGAACTGGCTCAGCGCCTGCGACAGATCGTCGCTCCACTGCACCGCCAGGTTGCTCCATACCAGATCAAAACCGGCATCCGCCAGCGGCAGAGCATCGATATCCCCGGCCAGGTAGTGCTGCGCCGCATCATTGGCGCGCGCCTGTTGCAGCATCTGCGGTGAAAGATCCAGTGCCGTCACCTGCTTACCACGCGCCCGCCATTGCTTGCTGTACCAGCCGGTGCCGCAACCGGCATCGAGCAACTGCGGACCACTGTGCGCGGGGGCGCGAGCCAGCAGCGCGTCACCGCTCAGCCGCTGCAGGGCAGCATGTGCATCATAATGCCCGGCCGCCCGGCCAAAGGCCCGCGCCACGGCGCGCTTATCAACCTGCAGCGTCATGCAGCGCCTCCAGCAGAATGTCGATGTCGTCCGGCTGATGCGCCGCCGTCAGGGTAATACGCAGCCGGGCGGTGCCTGGCGGGACGGTTGGCGGCCGGATCGCACTGACCCAGCAGCCAGCGTCCGCCAGCCGGGCTGAGAGCGCCATCGCTTCCGCATTGCCGCCAACAATTAATGGCTGAATCGCGCTGGCGGAATCCATCAGTTGCCAGGGCAGCGTGGCCGCGCCGCGCCGGAAGCGCTGAATATTTTGCTGCAACCGCTGACGCAACTCATCGCCCTGCCGGACCTGGCCGAGGGACGCCTGCAGCGCCGACGCCTGGGCGGCGGGCATGGCGGTCGAGTAGATCAGATGACGGCTGAACTGCAGGAAATAGTCGGCGGTTTGTGCGTCGCACAGCAGCGCGGCTCCGCTGACGCCAAAGGCTTTGCCAAAGGTGACCACCAGCAACTCAGGCTTGATTCCCTGCTGCCAGCAACTGCCGCGCCCCTGCTCGCCCACCACGCCGATACCATGCGCATCGTCTACCAGCAGCCAGGCCCCGGCCTGCCGGGTCTGGGTCGCTATCGCCGCCAGCGGCGCACTGTCGCCATCCATGCTGAAAATGCCTTCGGTTACCACCAGCGTTTCACCGCTGCAGGGCGAGGACAGCCGCGCCGCCAGACTCGCCGGACTGTTGTGCGTGAAACGGCGCAGCTGCGCCGGACTGTGGCTGGCGGCATCCAGCAGCGAAGCGTGGGTTAACTTATCCGCCAGGATGCGATCGTCAGCCTCTGCCAGCAGATGGATCACCGCCTGGTTCGCCGCAAAACCAGAGATAAACAGCAGCGCCCGGTCATAGCCGAGCCAGTCAGCCAGCTGCGCTTCCAGCTCCGCATGCTGCCGGTGATAACCGGTGACGTGACCGGATGCACCGGCCCCGGCTCCCGCCTGCTCTGCGCCGCGCTGCCAGCCGGCAATCACCGCCGGATGCTGCGTTAAACCGAGGTAGTCGTTGCTGGAAAAATGGTGATAGGTCCGTCCGCCACTCTGCAACGTGCGGGTGGTCTGGTGATCGATCACCGGTCGCTGCCGCCAGCCATCGGCCGCCCGCCGCTGCACGAGCGCCTGCTGCAGTCGTTGCTGCCAGCTCATTACAGCGCCGCGTTATAGAACTGTTCAGTGTCAGCGTGCATCAGCTGCTCACTGAGCTGCTGCTGCTGTTGCTGATCGCCGTGGTCGGTATGGCTGTGCTGCGGATTCAGGCCCAGCTTACGGAACAGCACCCGATCTTTATCCTCTTCCGGGTTCGGCGTAGTCAGCAGTTTGCAGCCGTAGAAAATCGAGTTAGCACCGGCCATAAAGCACATCGCCTGGGTCTGCTCGCTCATCTGCTCACGGCCCGCCGACAGCCGGACGTGCGAGGTCGGCATCATGATGCGCGCCACCGCGATGGTGCGGATAAAATCGAACGGCTCCACGTCATCGTTATCCGCCAGCGGCGTCCCTTTGACCTTCACCAGCATGTTGATCGGCACGCTTTCCGGCGGCGTCGGCAGATTGGCTAACTGCACCAGCAGGCCGGCGCGATCGTTGACCGTTTCCCCCAGTCCGACAATGCCGCCAGAGCAGACTTTAATGCCGGCGTCACGCACTTTGCCCAGCGTATCAAGCCGTTCCTGATAGCTGCGGGTGGTGATGATACTGCCGTAAAATTCCGGCGAGGTATCGAGGTTGTGGTTATAAAAATCGAGGCCCGCGCCAGCCAGTCGCTGCGCCTGCTGGTCGCTGAGCGTACCCAGCGTCATACAGGTTTCCATCCCCATCGCCTTGACCCCTTCAACCATTTTTTCCAGGTAAGGCATGTCGCGGTCATGCGGGTTTTTCCAGGCGGCGCCCATGCAGAAACGACTCGATCCGGCCGCTTTGGCCTGCCGGGCCGAGGCCAGTACCTCTTCGACCTCCATCAGACGTTCCGATTCCAGACCGGTTTTGTAGCGCGCACTCTGCGGGCAGTATTTGCAGTCTTCCGGGCAGGCACCGGTTTTGATCGACAACAGGGTGCTGACCTGTACCTGGCGCGGATCGAAGTGCTGACGGTGCACCCGCTGCGCTTCAAACATCAGTTCAAGAAAAGGTTGATCAAACAGGGCCTGTGCCTGTGCGACTGTCCAGCGTTGTGCCATTGCGTGCTCCAAAAAAAGGGTGTCATCCCGACGATTAACGTGGTTATACTTGTAAACTATATTTTTTTATTTTGGTTTACAACTCCGGTTTGCGATGCCCATGTTCACGCCTGAAGACGCCCGCTTTGATCGCCAGCACATCTGGCATCCCTACACCTCAATGCAGGACCCCCTGCCCTGTTACCCGGTGGTTGCCGCACACGGTTTCCAGCTGCAACTGGCCGATGGCCGTGAGCTGGTCGACGGCATGTCCTCGTGGTGGGCGGCGATCCACGGCTATAACCATCCGCGACTGAACCGGGCGTTGACCCAGCAGATGACCCAGATGTCCCATGTGATGTTTGGCGGCATAACCCATCCCGCTGCCGTGGCGCTCTGCCGTCAGCTACTGACCATGACGCCCGCGGCGCTGGAGTGCGTATTCCTCGCCGATTCCGGCTCGGTCGCAGTGGAAGTGTCGATGAAGATGGCGCTGCAATACTGGCTGGGGCGCGGAGAGGTCCGTCAGCAATTCCTGACGCTGAAACGCGGCTATCACGGCGATACGTTTGCGGCGATGTCGGTGTGCGATCCGGATAATTCGATGCACAGCCTGTGGCGCGGTTACCTGCCTGAACATCACTTTGCCGAGGCTCCGGCCTGTGGTTTTGACGACCGATGGGATGAGCGCGACTTCGACGATTTTGCCCGCCTGCTGGAGCAACATCATCAGCAGCTGGCCGCGGTGATTCTGGAGCCAATAGTTCAGGGCGCAGGCGGGATGCGTTTCTACCATCCGCGCTATCTGCAGCGGGTGCGTGAAGCGTGCGATCGCTACGGCCTGTTACTGATTGCCGATGAGATCGCCAGCGGCTTTGGCCGCACCGGCAAACTGTTTGCCTGTGAACATGCCGCTATCACGCCCGATATTATGTGCGTTGGCAAAGCGCTGACCGGCGGGACCCTGACGCTGGCGGCCACCCTGACCACCCGTGAGGTGGCGGACACCATCAGCCGCAGTCCGGCCGGCTGTTTTATGCACGGCCCGACCTTTATGGGCAATCCGCTGGCCTGCGCGGTGGCGGTCGAAAGCCTGACGATGCTGGCTGAAGGCGAGTGGCAAGGTCAGGTGGCCGCTATCGAACAGCAGTTGCGGGAGGAGCTGTTGCCGCTGCGCAGTGCGCCGCAGGTAGCGGATGTGCGGGTGCTGGGCGCGATTGGCGTGGTCGAGACCCATCAGGCGGTCAACATGGCGGCGCTGCAGCAGTTCTTCGTCGAGCAGGGCGTGTGGATCCGCCCGTTTGGCCGGCTGATCTATCTGATGCCGCCCTACATCATCACGCCGCAGGCGCTAAGCAAACTGGTGCAGGCGATTGGGGCAGCGCTTGAGCATTCTTCACATTTTGCCGACTGAAGCGGGCTAAGCGCTGGAACTGCCTGCGCGTTTGGTTATGATGACAGGCTATTCATCGACACGTGAGGAGAGGCAATGCGCGTTTATAGTCAGGATTTTAACGACGGCGATAAGATGCCTGAGAAGCATGTTTTCAACGGCATGGGCTATCAGGGCGAGAACATCTCTCCCCATCTGGCCTGGGAAGCGGCCCCGGAAGGCACCAAAAGTTTTGTGGTGACCTGCTACGATCCCGACGCGCCAACCGGCTCCGGCTGGTGGCACTGGCTGGTTGCCAATATTCCGGCCAGCACTACCTCTCTGCCGCAGGGCGCGGGTTCCGGCAAAGCCGAACTGCCATCAGGAGCGCTACAGACCCGCACTGATTTTGGTCAGGCTGGCTATGGCGGCGCGGCACCGCCGCAGGGCGAAACCCATCGCTACATTTTCACCGTGCATGCGCTGGATGTGGAAAAGATTGAGGTGGATGAGGGCGCGAGTGGCGCAATGGTTGGCTTTAACGTCCATTTTCACGCGCTGGCGAGCGCGTCACTGACCGTGAACTATCAGTAATCCTGCCATGCCTCCCCGTCCGGGGAGGCGTGCGAAACTGCGTTATGCCTGCAGCTGATGCACAACAACCCACATCGGTCCCTGTCCAACCGCATAACGTCCCAGCGGTTGTAACAGCCCTTGCGGTTCCGTAATGCGATAGACCTCGATGTGATGAGACTTCTGCCCCGCCGCCACCAGATACTGCCCGCTGTGATCGATATTAAAGCCGCGCGGCTGGGTCTCGGTCGGCTGGAAACCTTGCAGAGTCAGCTGGTCACCCTGTTCGCTGACGCTGAACACCGCCAGCGTGCTGCTGGTGCGGTCACAGGCGTAGAGGAAACGGCCATCCGGCGTCAGATGAATATCTGCTGCCCAGCGGGTACCGCTGAAATCAGGTGGCATCATATCCAGCGTCTGCACGCTTGCCACGTTGCCCTCATTTAACGCCCAGACGTCGACCGTGCTGTCGAGTTCATTCACACAGTAGGCGTAACGACCGTTCGGATGGAACTGCATGTGGCGCGGACCGGCGCCTTCGACGGTGGTGACCTGCGCCTGCGGACGCGGCGTCAGCTGGCCATCATCGCCCAGCGCAAACAGGCAAATGCGGTCCTGCTTCAGGGCCGGCACGTAGAGCGTCTGATTGTGGTTATCAATATTGGCTGAGTGGCACCCTTCCAGCCCGTGGATCACCTGCAGCGGTGCCTGTGGCACGCCATCCTCACCAATCGGGCTGACGCTGACGCAGGCGTCATTGTAGGAGCCGCAGAACAGGAATTTACCGCTGCGATCGGTGGAGATATGGGTCGGGCTGCCGGGCAGCGGCGCCTGTCCGGCTTCGGTCAGGGTGCCATCAGCCGCGATGCGAAACGCCAGCACGCGAAAATTGGGGCGCACGCCGACATAGAGAAAATCGCGGTTCGGACTCACCACCATTGGCTGAACCTGGCCAGCGACATCGGTCACCTGAAGCAACGTCAGCGCACCCTCTTCATTCATCTGCCAGACATGGATCTGCTGGCTCTCGGGACTGGCGGTGTAGACAACTTGTTTCATGCATTCTCCTTTTTGGCTGCCTGATGATGATCTGTGAGTCACTGTAGCGCGTTTTAGCCATGCTGGAATCATTTGTGCCCGGTTTTTTGTCTCACAAGGGCAGTCAGGTGTAGACTTGAGGCTTCGCTAACCTACCCCAACGGAAGGATTAATGAGCTACCGTGTCATTGCCCTCGATCTCGACGGCACGCTGTTAACACCCGCAAAAACCATTCTGCCGCAGTCGGTCGAGGCGCTGAAGAAGGCGCGTCAGGCGGGCATTCACGTCGCTATCGTGACCGGACGCCATCACTGCGCCATCCATCCTTTTTATCAGGCGTTAGAACTCGATACGCCAGCCATCTGTTGTAACGGTACCTATCTGTATAGGTAAAGCATTAATACAAAAAAATCTTGTCTATGTTTCGCTCCCTTCCCTATGACATTCAACTATTGATCAACAAAGTAAGCGGTGTACTATCAAAGCAATCTCAAATTTGGACATAGCGAAAATAGCATGAATTATCAGGTAGTAGCTCTTGATCTAGACGGTACTTTGTTAACCCCAGAGAAAAAAATTCTTCCAGAATCATTAAGTGCAATAAAAAAAGTACGTGAATCCGGAGCAAAAGTTATCATTGTTACTGGACGTCACTTTGTTGCAATTCATCCTTTCTATCAAGCACTTGAGTTAGATACACCTGCAATATGTTGCAATGGTGCATTACTGTACGATTATCAAGGAAAGAAGGTGCTTGCGTCTGATCCATTGCAACCGAACCAATCTACTCAATTAATTGATCTGCTTGATAGTTACAATGTACATAGTTTGATGTACGCCGACGATGCGATGATTTATCAGGAACCAACGGGCCATATTATTCGTACAGAAAATTGGGCGAGATCTTTACCAGAATCACAGCGTCCGGTATTTCGAAAAGTAGATTCGCTAAGAGAATCAGCGAAGGCTGTTGATAACATTTGGAAGTTTGCACTTACTGGTAACGATATAGTTAAACTGCAAGAATTCACTGAAGTTGTTGAGCGTGAGCTTGGCCTCGCCTGTGAATGGTCTTGGCATGATCAAGTTGATATAGCTCAAAGCGGCAACAGCAAAGGAAAAAGATTGGCACAATGGGTTGAATCTCAAGGCTTGTCAATGGATCAGGTTATTGCCTTTGGTGATAACTATAATGATTTAAGTATGCTAGAAAGTGCAGGACTTGGTGTAGCGATGGGTAATGCTTCTGACAAGATAAAAGCACGTGCTGATTTAGTTATCGGTAATAACACTGAGCCTAGCATTGCTGAACTATTAAACCAATACTACCAATGGAATCGTTTAAATAGTTGAATCAAAACCGTGCAATATCCAATGATATAATAAAATGCCTGTAATTCCATACAGGCATTAGTGATATTATATCGCCTTTTATAGCGAGCAATTTTGCACCAGAACTACTACCCGCCAGAATACTTCAATTTGATAAGTAATTAATTATTCCATATTAGTAAATTATTAATTATTCGCTACTAATTTATGACTTTGCTGTAAGCTGGATTATCAACGTATATACTGTTAGTAAAAATACTAAAACAGTAATTAATAGTGTTATGCCTGGTATATATATCCCTGCATAACGTTTAAACTTTGTATCAGGGGTGTCGTACTGCATCAAAAAGGATTTAAACTTGCAATAAGAGACAATACATTTATCAGAAAACGATGCTTGATGCAAAACACCCGTAACACGCTGATATGCAAAAAGGTATTTGACCCAGCGATCAATCATTTGAGTACTTATATTTCTGGGATCAGATGTAAAGTAGACCAATAAAAATTTGTGTATTGCTTTTGAATCTTCAGATGTAGAAGGATCTAGAAATACCTGAACTTTACCTGTACCACTAAAGGTAATGTGTAAGACTGCACCTCTTTGCCTGTGATAATTGAAGACTCTTGAATTCTCTTCTTTTAACTCAACCATATTACCAGTAAAAGTTGTGTTAAATTGAAGTGATAACCCATCAAAACCTAAACCAGACATTTCATCAGAATAATTATCAACTAATAAATCCAAGCCATTTTCAGACGCATAAGAAGAAATTTTGTTTAAATGACTTTGGAAAATTTCTTTATGAACAAACCAATTATGATTAGCATATGATTTCTTGTTGGAGTCTTCGTCGAATTTCTTTTTCTGATTAGCTAGCCATCTTCTCACAATTAAGAACCCATGAATTTATGATATAATTTAAATATAATATCATTCTACTACACGTGGTCACAATAGAAAGAAAGATGTGCAGCTTACTATTTTTGATTGCCATTTACAAAACTTTAACATATGATACAAGTTAAAAACATTTCATTTTTTATTGCAAAGGATGCCTTATGAATTCTTTAAAAATTTTATTAAGCAAACCGATTGTGGCTACCGGTACTAGTGGAGTACTACACATCATGATCAGTGAATCACGGAAGGATTCACAACGCTGTGATACAAGGGCGATGGGGTTCCCTTCTGCACCTTCTGTATCTACGCCTGAAATCTCGTCGCAGAATACCCGCTTGGCTGTTAGGCCACGTAAGGTACTTGGACTAGATAGGCTGACAAAGTAATTGAAAGTACCTAGAGTCGTTTCTTGAGTAGTAGCATCGTTAGTTTTAGTTCTGTCGCTTTTACTTGTAATTAGTTCTGCAAGGCTTGGTGTTAACTGGATAGTAGGATCAAACTTACCATTCTTGTACTTCTTGATTGTATTCGCAGTTGTTCCTGCAATAACCATATTACTTGGATCGTGGTGTAAAAAATAAAGTGATGCACCAGTAACTATTGTCGTCTTGAGAAGTTGAGCACTGCTCATTAAACAAATTCGTTTAATTCCAGGTTCAATAATTGCGTTAAGTGGTTCTTTCTGGAATTCGTATAAACGCATTGGTGAACCTTGTAACTCGCCATCACAAAACTTTAAGTTCTTCTCTACCCAATCACTCGGTTTTATTTTCTCTGGCGGTAATATCGCCTTCACTGCTTTGTTCAGTATCTTGATCAGTTTCCTCTGATTCTGAAAATCCATTTTCAGTTTCCTCTTCATACTCGTAACTTCCAATGTCACGAAGTACTTCATCAATTTTATCTTTTTGTTTTTCTTTAAGCTGGTTTGCATCCTCGCTTGAAAATAATTCGATATAGGTAGTATTAGGTATACTACGTAACATACTTTTCAATTGGTTGAAGTACCCTGATAGTGTTTCTGTCACGTAATCTACTTCTACTAAATTTTTCCTTTTTAAATCTGCTTCCATCTCTTCAATGTCTGCTTTCGCTTTAGCAAGCCTTAGTTGCTCTATCTGCGTTTCTGTTTTTAAATCTGTCTGGCCTCTAAGCGGTGTTAGTACATTGTCTGCTACCCACTGGTAGATCTCGTCTTCGCTTAGGGAAATATCTAGTCCTCTTGAAGTCCAGTCCCTGCTTACAGTTACTGGATCGTATCCATAGATCTTTGCTAGCTGGCTATATGTCATCTTTTCCTCTGCTGAATGAATAGGTTTCAAAACTTCACATACAAAAAACACATCGAGCGGCGAAACTACGCGATTTTTTGAAATTTCGTCGGAGTACCTTGCTTTATTTGAAGCTACATGAGCGTTTTGCTTGAAGTTAAAAACCAAAATGCTATTATATTTATTTCAATCAAATCCTTTCAATTCCAAGGTAACGAAATGGTTAAAACGGTTTATTTCGATGAATCTGGATTTACTGGCAACAACCTGCTTTCAAGAGACCAGCCTTTTTTCAGTTATGCTGCTGTAGTTAGTGATGAAGAAGAAAGCAAGGCCTTTGTTGAACGTATTATTGATAAGTATAAAATTTCGGCGGGTGAATTAAAAGGAAGCACATTAGTTAACAGTAAAAGGCTTCAGAAAGCTGTTGATGAAATACTCACTCACTATAGAGGCAGAATGCGTGTTGTCGTCAATGAAAAAAAATATGCTCTCTCTGGGAAGTTTTTTGAATATGTTTTTGAACCTGTCCTCGCAGCTAAAAGCTCTATCTTTTATAATTTAAATTTTCACAGATTCATATCTAATATGATGTATTTTTCTATGATAGCTAATGATGGATATTCAAATGAACTTCATAACAGATTTGAAGATTTTTCGCGTAGGAATATTTCAGTAGATCAATTTTTGCAACCGGTAGCTGATTCGAAATATTCTGACTTCATGAAGGATATTCATGATTTTGCGAGAATTCATATTGACATTATTCAAGAGGAATATAATGGATTAGAAGGCACTGGCATTGAAAAATGGATGCTGGATTTAACAACCACATCCCTCTATAATTTATTATGCGATGTAAGCGTTAAGTTTGGGAAAATACGTGCCATCTGTGACGAATCGAAGCCATTAATCTCTAATCAAGAGATGTTTAATAAAATGGTTGGTTCGGAAAAAATTGCTTATCAAAGTTTTGATGGAAAAAATCTACCATTTACATTTATGCTGTCTGAGCCTTTAATTCTTGCAGATTCAAAAAAAGCATATGGAATACAAATAGCTGATATAGTAGCCGCCATGAGTAATTATCTCATGAAGAAAAAAAACCATAGTGAAAGCTTTCATAAAAAATGGATTAATATTTTTGAAAAGGAAGTATTTTACTGGCAGTGTTGTGTTGTGCCCACGCCTGAGCTGTTAGATCCTTCTAACTCAAAAAGCCATCTCAATCGTTATATACTTGAAGAAATCACATCTCGTAGCCGCAATTCATTATCAGTTTTAGATGGTATCGAACAAGAAATATATAGAATATCAAGAGCATTAACTTTTATATGATTTTGAAACCCTCGTTTTCTGAGGGTTTTATCTCTAGTTTAAAGCAATACTTCTAATTTATGAAAAATTACTGAACGGTACAGATAGCCTTGCACGCCCCATACTTCCGCATCATTTAAAATTTTAAGTTCGCCCTTCTCTTCTACGCCTCCAATGATGATGCGATCACAATAACGCTTAATGTTCTTGATCAGAATACTGAAGGTTGGCTTTTGTACTTCATGACGTTAGAAAGCCTTATCAAGTTTTACAGTGTGATAGCAGCCTGTGGTTAGTGCAGCTAAGTTAGCCCGCCCTGCACCTAAATCATCAAGGAAAAGATCATTACCATTGGCAATCAGCTTTCTCAGTAAGGGTTCATTGATACCGTACTCTAAACCTTCAAAGTCTTCTGAGATCTCGATACGTACTACATCACATAATCCCTGTAGCCATTCAACTAACTCACGGTCATACGCACATAACCTTGCCTGATGCCTATCAACGTTCAAGGAACAGAACAATCCGTAGTCCCTGAACCAGGATGCGGCGATCTGAATCTCTGTTAGTTGTTGTATCAGTAGTTGCCGCTTCTGCTCTATCGGCATTACGAGTATGTAGTACTTACTGTCCAGTACAGGCATATCTGCATGATGGAACTTAGTTAGCAGTTCTACCCCTAAAAGCTTTCCGTCGGTGCTTATTACTGGTTCAGCAAAGAAGGTCTTATTGATCATTATCGTTATCTCTTTTTGTGGTTAGAGATCAATTATTGATCATTTTTAATTGTTTAGGCTATAGCATCTTTGATCATTAAGTGCTTGAAAATAATCGTTTTTATATGATTTTAGCCATCCTTACTTGTTCATACGTACATTACTGTATAAATTTACAGTACATTCATAACATGGAGGGCTAAGAGATGGGCAATAAGAACGGTTTTGATCCGGGTATAAGAAAAGGTGTTCAGATTTATTGGGAACAAGGTGAACGTATCGTAGTGGTTCACCCTGGCGGATACTTACCTTCAGAGAGTATTGGTAATGGGCAATGTGTACTGTTCGAAACAAAGCCTAAAGTAGATGGCACACGTATGTACTGGTTTGGTATCGTATCAAGTACCGCATACTACTTTGTCCTTGAAGAAGCTAAGCCTGTAAATATCTTTGCTGTAGGTAGTTGGTTCACATCACGCCGGGCTATGTTAGATGCACATAACGGTGATCTGGACGAGTTCAGTGATATGCAAGGTGAATTGCCATTTTGATCTTGATACAATCTTAAGCCTGAAAAATTTAATTAGAACTCAAAATGAAATTTTATAAGTATGTTACACAGGAAGTTGCAAAAATAATTATTAGGGATGGAACCTTAAAGTTCACATCACCAATAAACTTCAATGACCCTTTTGATTATCATCCTGCTGTACTTGAGACAGGATTTAAAAAATTTGCTAAAAGACTCAATACTGAGCTTGGTCAAGGTATCAAACGTTATAAAACTAATCATCGCGAATCCTTGAAACATTTGCAGTCTCTCCGTAGTGAAAGGTTTAGAGAGATTTATACGGGTGAAATGTCAGTTAGTTGTTTTAGCGAATCTCCTTATATACTACCTATGTGGGCACATTATGCTGATAACCATAAGGGGTGTGTGATTGAATTCGAGTTTAATTCCGATGATTACTCATCAAATGACATTTTACTTTTAACTGGGAAGTTGTCTTACATTATTCTCGTTCCCTTTCAGGTAAATTATTCTCCTAACCGCCCTCCTCTTTATGATAATCAAGGTAGAACTGATACTGAAACTACCGGTTTCTATGCATCCCTGACGAAATCTAAAGAATGGGAATATGAAAAAGAATTAAGAGTGATAATCAAAAAGCCAGAGGGAGTATACTCATTTGAAAGAAACCAAATGACGGGAATATACGTTGGCATGAAAGTTTCTAGTAGTGATAAAAAGGAAATATCTCGCTTAGTTGATAGTTCAAATAATTATACTGGCACGAAAATCAAAAAGCATGATATTGTCATGGCTTATGATAAATTCGAATTAACTAAAATACCATTCAGAATGTGACTTTTAAGGTTACCACATGAAACATAATTCAAAGAGTACATTTATTGCGATTTTATCAACCTTAATGTTCATTGAAACCATTATCCTAGTTAAGATATTTTTTATTGACCAAGAAGATTTTGAATGGGGGAGTGTATCTGATTGGTTCAGTGCTGTATCATCAATTATTACTACAATTATTGCTTATCTTGCATATAAAGCAGCTCCTAACTGGCTAAAACAAAAACAAAATGAGACTGGATTTAATCATGTATGCTCCCTCATGACTGAATATGATGAAATTCAACTGAACTTGCAGAAACTTTATTTTGATATCGCTAGCATTAATTACCAAAAATTTCGTAATGAAGAAATAAACAACCAATTAATTGAATATATATATAGAATAATAGCATTGCGAGAAAAGCTTGGGTCTTGCAGGAGATGGAAAATAGGTGTCCCAGTAAAAGTATATGATGCTTTTGCTCTTCTTCAAGACTTCTGTTCCACATCACTTACAATATTACATTGCTCAAATTTAGGAGATAAAGACAAATTTTATAAAGAACAAGATAAATTGACCAATACTAAAAACCACATCATTAGGGATGCTAAATCTTTCCAATGTGACATAGAAGCGATTTTCTTATTCAAATAATAATTCCGCAGAAGCAATTTTCGGGCTTAAATATATTTATTTGATTCATTTCACACATTTTTATAGCTCTCAATTATTGGTTAACGCTTTTTCATCTAGATCAGGATGTTCTTTCTGATATTCTCAAAAGTACTTAGCACTTTAAGAATTCGAGCGGCCTTTGCTGTACAGGTGGAAAGTTGCATTTTTCCACTTAGCGTTGATTGGATACTATGCATAAATGGTAGATGGCTGGTTTAAGGCAAGTAAAGCGATAGCCCTGAACCACGGAAAGTTTTTGCAGAACACCCGCTGTAGACGGTTCAGGGCCACTAAAATCATCTTAAAAATATAAAATTGTTAAAGTTTTTTGGTGCACTGCCGATAGCACTTGCACCACTTCTTAGAAGGAATTTCGATGCTATCTACACTTATCAAAATCGCCATGACGATTTTTAACTTTTTCTCTTCTCTACCACCTGAAACTAAAGAAAGAATCTATAACCTCTTTTTAGAAATGTTTGAAGCATTATTTAGGCAAATGTATAAAAACAAAACAGGAGAAAAGAAAAATGCATAAAAGTGAACTGATTTTACTGAAAAAAACTTTAACTGCTGACAAGTTAGAAAACTCTAAATTGCAGTTAACAAAATTAACCACCCCAATTGTAGGTAGTGGCAAAGCTGATGAATTCACTGATGATGTCATGATGTTTGTACAAAGTGATGAGTTTATTACTAAACTTGACGATAAGGTTGGTGACGTGTTGCCGGGTGAAACAGAAGACCAGTTTGTTAAACGTGCTAAATCTACCCTTCTCAACTTATTGAGAAGCAAGTTTGACTAAACCTTTAGCCATAATTTATTTGCTAAAACATATTGAATTATGGCTTATTCCCCAGTTATAAACTATTCATTTTCATTTTCATTTTCATTTTCATTTTCATTTTCATTTTCATTTTCATTTTCATTTAATGGTCACACATTGCTTTCAGTAATTCCACTACATCTATCAAAGTATCAATATATAGCTTAAGCAAGCTTTCATTGAAGTACTCATCCTCATGCTGCTCAATGGTTAAGTACTTCACTGGGTCTGAAATGGTGCGTACCTCGCCGTTGCGGTCTTCTATCAGTAACTCTTCCTGCCCATCTGTCTCTATGCGTACCTCATTAGTAACGTAAAGGAAGTAGAAAAGTATCATCGTCATATAAGTTAAATTCAATTCCCATAGTATGTCCTTGTTGATTAAGTAATTTATTTAGTACAAACTATCTTACTCACCAGCTTTATGATACTTATTATTTTCACGGCTTTAGGATAAGACCATGATAAGCAAGATCTACAACCTTTTTGTTAAATTATCTTTGATGGTGCTATTAGTACTTTCCCTTTGGCTGGTTATCACCGCAGCTTTAAAGAAAGATGTAGGTAATCTTTCTGACTGGATTTCCGCTTCCTGTAATATAGTAATGGCATATGCAGCATACAGAGCCTTTGTATTTGCAAAAGATTACTTCTCAGATTTTATAAAAAAAGATGGCTATGAATTAATAAAAAATCTTCAACTTGAGCTTATACCGAAATATAGAGACAATCTTAATTTCTCGTCTCTCAATGTATTAGACATCGAAGTTCCTTCATATGTAAATGGAGATGTTGGCGTGTTTCAGGATGAAGAGGAAATAAGTTATTTACCTCAAACCTTACCAGTAGATTTAAAGAATTTAGAGACAAGATTTAAAGAAGGACGAAGACTTGAGAAAGAAATAAGAGAAACATTACAATCACTAGAAATTTATGGTTGGGAAATGGTTCCAAAGAAAAAGCAAGAACTGTTTGACGCATTTCTTATAGGCAAAGTACTTTTCAATACCGTCCATAGTATAACTATCTATTTATCAGAAATTCTTGAACGAGAAGCTCCTGACTTTTCCCCACGATTTGATAATGATTTCATACAACGTCACGATCCAGTTAAACCAACCTCCCCCCCGAGGTATCAGGATGTAGACGTATTAGTAGAAAAGATCATTTTCTTTCAAAAGCAGTTATGTGATCCTGAAATTGATACACCTTATGTAAGGACAATCAGAGGTATAGAAAAATATTTTCAAGATGGTAGGCATTTGAAAAATTACTTCCGATACACACGAGACTAAATTGAAATTTCACCAATATTAAACCAACTAATTTTATCGGGTTTCCTAACAGTATGTATGGTTCCAGTTGTAGGAGGCTTCAACAGCCGACGACCTAAGCAAGCGGAGCAAAACGAAGTGCGGTAGTTACTCACGAATACTTTAGGCACGCAGTGCCGACCAGATAATCATTGAGTATTTATTAGAAATAAAAGAATTGTTTAATTTTAAGGAACTCGCTTGCGAGGTACATGAAATTCATTAATTCAAGCCGAACGCTCTAGCGTTTGTGCTTCTTTATACATCTCTATGAAGGCAGTTAGACGAGCTAACCGCCTTATCTCGTAATCCTTCGTACAATCGAACGAGCAAAGCCCGTCCTCTTGTACTTGTCTTACTCGTTTTTGTACCTTTTTTACCTATAGATCCTTTAGTAATTTGGGTACATTTTTAGTGGGGTGTGATGGTGAAAAATCAAAGTTTATTGTACTTGTTTCGAAAATGTTCACGCTCACGTTCAGTTAGATCTACATTAGTACTTTTACCTAACCACTTTTCAAAATCTTCAGTAGTAGGATACTTCTCTTTAGTGACTCGTTTTAATCTTTGTTTCTTAGTACCGCTAAGGTTCATTGGTACGAAGGCTTCTTGGGTACTATCTAATCCTATGTCTATCAGCTCAATGCTAGTACTCAAAGATAGAGCCTGTTCCTTATCGAAAACGTACACTTCAACAACCTGTTCACTATCATAGGCACGTAAATTACTACGGTTGATAAACTGATAAAGGTTCTCGTGTTCTCGGGCCTGTACTACCTCTTCACGCGTTAAGTTGAACATTAGTTCTAACTGCTTGGTTTCAACTGGTGAAGGCTTCATACTCGCAAGCCAAACGCACTTTGTGTAGTCCTGATAAGTGTTCATCCCTCGGCTAACAGGGTCAATGTACTGCCCTTTGAGAATGCCTTTACTATCAGAGTTTGTAGTGTAAAAGTATTTAGAGAGGTTAGCGTTTATCCATGCTGCTACTTTAGTTAATGCTTCTGGATTCGCATTGCGATATGTACGGCTGAAACGTTCCTCTGAGAAGTAGTACACCTTTAGGCGATCCTGTACTGATACTTTACGTTCCCGCATACCTGATAGTTCCACCTCTTCAAACAAGGCTGGCATTCCCTTATAGATTAGGCTTTCTTCGAACTTGTTAGCCATGAAGGTAACATCAAGGTTTGAGTACTTAGCTATGTTTACCCATGCAAGGATAGTAAGTTGCTTGTTCTCGTTTGAGTACACATCAAGATTACCTACTTTGCCGATCTTATCGAAGAAGTTACTATTCATGACGAAGTGATCATAGTCCTGGATGAAGCCAAAGCACTTAGCCATTGAAAGTACTAAATCATCATCAAAATCGGTTATGGCTTTCGCGGTTACGTATTTATCAGATAGTTCTTCAAAGTCTTTGAATAATTGCTGTTCTACTTCATACTTCTTTTCCGTATTAATTACGTTGTAGGTATGAAAGTTAACAACATCATCAAGGTAGATTTTCCATTGCCCTAGTAATGATAGGTCTGTAACACGCATGAAGGCTTTATCAGTGATCACTAATATTCTATGAGTAGGATTGAGTAAGAATGCGTGTATATCCTTCTCTACGCTCTCTACGTAGTTCTTAGAAGAGATAACCTTACAGATAGTACCTAACTCTTCTGCTGTCTGGTTTAGTAGCTGTAGTGTGCCTTGTACGATGATGTATCTATCATCAGTCTGTTTCACTTGTTTGATAAGTGCATGAGTCTTACCACTTCCACAATCGCTACTGATGAACTTCATTTTTCCGTTTGATAAATAGTTATACATTATATAGAACTCCAAATTTATTGGGCATACTAACGGGCATGCCCTTTTTTATGTTTATGTTATAGGTATTGTTGCATTGCTTGTACTAATCGATTGTAGGCGTACTGGTTTGTACAATCGCTAAAACGTTCAAGTAGTTCTTTTAGTCTATCCTTACGTAGTTCTACGTAATACTGATGTGCTACATGAATATCTAAACTACTACCTGATTGCTTAGTATTTCCATCTACACGAATCTGTGCATAGTACTTATCAGTTCTTTTATCGAGATATACACCTTTGATACCATGCATAGAAGATGAACGTTTGAATAGATTGTTGATAACTCTTGGAACCATGATACAGTTTTGTGGGCTATATTCTCGATTACCTTGAAGAAGTATATCTTTATCTACATGCCAACCTTTTACATAGTTATCTTCATACCACTTATAGAAGTTACTGAAGATGTACCAATCATCGCATATCGTTACGTCTTCATATCCTTTAGCTTTACCTGCTCTGTTATGTATTGAACACCAGATAGGGTAAGCTGAATCTTGTAGTGGTTTGTTCTGTCCTTTTAGATCATTTAGTTTTCTCATTATATATCTCTTCCATGAGGGTTGAAGTACTTCATCCTGAAGTACCGATTTAGTTTTTTATTTTATAGTGTTGTCTTCACTTACTTTAGTATCATTGCGATATTGATAAGGTATTGAACACTTGCAGCAAGGTTTTTTGCTTTACCAGTTTCTATCAATGAATCCAAAAATTCTTTTTGTGTAGGTGTAACTTTTACAGTAACTTTTTCGGTCTTCTTTTCTTTCATATTGCTCCTTGAATTAAATTCTTTTTTATATAAAATCCATGCAAAAAAGCCCCCATCATTGCGACAGGGTATTTTAATATCGGAGGATTCCATATTGAACTCTTTTTAGCGTGCTGTATCTACATTATACCACAAGCTTTTCAGCCGTTTCATTTATCTATAACGAGTATAGAACAACACTCCTAAGCGTTTCGTATTTTTTTATATAAGTATTTAGTCTTCTTTGCTTCTGATGCTATCTTTATACTTTTGGTAAGTCAGTACTACTTCTGCGATAAATGCCAGTACTAAGTACACCATGAAAAGTACGTATGCATATACTATCCAGCCAGTGATCATAAGTACGAAGAAGAATGCGATTATCAGTACATATACAAACCATTCTAACATTGTGAGTTTCCTTCTCTGAGTTAGTTTCTATGTAAGTATTTATCGCAAAAGCCAAATAGGAAGCTCATATAAAAAAGCCCCTTTCGGGGCTGAATGTTCAATCAGATGTATCCATGAATAAGAAGTTCATATTGTGTCTCATCCATACGGCTACAGTATGGTTCTGATCAATGTAGTCAATGAAATTAAGTAACATTGCATAATCAATCATGTTCAACGGTTCATCTTCTAAGAAGTGTATACGTGGCATACCATCATTGACTGATGATAGTACAAACGAATCGGTTCCATAGTATACGGTGTCCCCATCCTTCACGATTCGGAAATCACCTCTTAAATGTGCACCTTTCTTCTTACCATTTTCAATAACTAACCAATGTTTAATTAAATCAGTACTTTTATAGTTGATTGATACAAAGTACAAGTTTTCCCTTCTGCGTAGTTCTATACTATTAACTACTTTTGCTAACTCACGTTCATAACGTGAACGTAAACCTACGTTTTTAATATCAAGTAGTTCTTCCGTATTAAAATTAGTGAATACATCAGTATCTACACTAACCGTTTCAAATGCTGCCTGGCGACCTTCGAGAAGTTCTAAACGCTCTTTCGCCTCATCCAATTCTTGACGCATACCAAATGAAACTCTTTTACCTGTATTAAGTAAACGCTCAATACCTAATTCATAACCCTGTATATGTGCCTTTTCTTGTTCAATCTGTAAACGTACTAATTCTACTTCTGGATTCACCTCATTAATTTTAATGATTTCGGAGAAATCCAAATTCTTTATACGTCCTACAATGAATCTTTCAACAATTGTATAATCCATCGCTTTATTATGACAAAGATCATCACGTTCAACTATGCAACGTATGTACCTGTATTCTTCTATACGAGGTTCACCTTTCTTTGGGTTTCTCTTCGTTTTGACAACATTATGAAACATACCCTGACCGCAATCACCACAACGGAAGATACCACTGAATATATTGTGTTTAACTACAACTTCTTGATCACCATCTTTCTTTGTAGTTACTCTACCTGCATTTGGGCGACGGCTTTTTTATAACTCCTGAACAAGTTCAAATTCCTTTTCATCAATAACGACTGGATAAACATCCATATCATAAAAATTCTGTGTGAATTGTTTTTCTTTATCCTCAGTTTCATAATCACGAATAATTTCACTGATAAGAATTTTACCAGTTACTCTTTTATTACGTAAAATCTTATGCACATGCTCGGAACTCCAAGCACGTTCAAAT
Organism: Pantoea brenneri; assembly: GCF_038594305.1. Lineage (NCBI taxonomy): Bacteria > Pseudomonadati > Pseudomonadota > Gammaproteobacteria > Enterobacterales > Erwiniaceae > Pantoea > Pantoea brenneri. The sequence continues at coordinate 1,892,586 of NZ_JBCGBG010000001.1, forward strand.
TTCCATTCACTACCTTCTTTCTTTTGTAGAATTTTAGCGATGGTAGGACAACCAATACCTGTTTGATACAAGCGATAAATTTCTTTAACTACTACTGCTTTCTCATTAAGAACATATTTGTTATCCACAACCTCAATCCACACAGGACGTTTTTTTGTTACAATAGTACCATTGTTAAATGCCTGTTCCCGCTTACGCCGCCATCCAGCACTGATACGATCGCTTTTAAATTTTGATTCCTTAAATGCCCTATCAGCCTGGTTTAATGCTCGCGTGAAAGCCGATATATCCTTTCTATTAATTATGTTGTTATCATATACATCGTGAATAGATACATTTCTCTCAATGATAGAGTTTAGATAGTCCAGTACATCAAACGGGTTCAACCTAGAAAACCTGTCGATGGATTCCAAAACGAGTACTGAACCATCCCACATGCCCGCCTTAACTTGGTCTACCCACGTGCCCAATTTTCCATGCTGAAGGTTATGACCTTTAAATGCACTGAGTCCCGGATCTCCGAGAACAACAGGTTCTGGATCATCCATATCTTCACAAAGTTTTGTACGTGCAAGATAGTCTTCTAGAAGTTTGGCTTGGCGTTCCATGCCACCGCCCCGCTCCGCCTGCTGATCAGAACTAACCCTATGATATACAAATACTCTTCTCATAAATGCCTCTCATATTTTTTTTGTAATAATATCTTAGTTATTTGTATGACTATCAGGCGAAAAAGGTGCTGGCCGCCGATCCGCTCGACACCCAGCTGGCGCTGAAGGTGATTGAGATGCTGGATCAGCAGGGGATTCATGGGCTGCTGTATGTCGATGATGCCATGCTGTATCAAACCCCGACCGGCCATGTTACCCGCACCCTCAACTGGGCCGAATCGCTGCCACCGCACCAGCGTCCGCTGTTCAGACAGGTGCCTGATTTAGCCGACGCAGCGCGCGAAGCGGGCGCCATCTGGAAATTCGCCCTGTCGCATCCCAACATTCCTGAGTTGCAGCAGTTTGCCAGCCGGGTCGAGGCGGAACTGGGCCTGGCCTGCGAATGGTCGTGGCACGATCAGGTCGATATCGCTAAAGGCGGCAACAGCAAAGGCAAGCGTCTGGCGCAGTGGGTCGACTCGCTGGGACTGAGCATGTCAGATGTGATCGCATTCGGGGATAACTACAACGACCTCAGCATGCTGGAAACCGCCGGTCTGGGTGTGGCGATGGGCAATGCCGATGAGGCGATTAAAGCGCGCGCCAAAAAAGTGATCGGCACCAACCTCGAAACCGGCATTGCTGAGACGCTCTATCAGTACGTGCTGTAATCAGGGCGTGACCGAGACGCTTTTAATCTGGGCATAGAGCCACTGATCCGGCCGAATGCCCAGTTCATCACGCGCCCACGGCGTAATGCGCGCCCGGCATTGACCCGATAGAGGGTCTGTTTCATTTAATGCGTTGAGAAGCAAAAAACAAATTTTAACGCAGGGATAAAACACTAGATAACGCAACATGACTCTGAGGAGGGTCTGTATACATTAAAGCCTTTTTTAATCTTTTATAAAATGAGCGCTGCACTTTATCATTCATTCTTAACTTTTCAAAACCTGGCATTGATATAAACCAATATGACATAAACAATCATTAAAGCTGACTCCAGCATTGATGACGGAAAAGATATCAAAAAAACAGTGCTGCCATAAGAGTGATATAAAGCTATTTGATATCAGGCCGCTCACCATTTTCAATCAAACAACGCTAAAGCTTATCTTTCACCTGCCGATAACCCTTATTTATCTGTAGGTATGAGATATGTTTAAAAAAATATTCAACAAGGCTCTGCTTTTATTATCATTGATGCTCACGGGTTGTACATCGTTACAGGTTGGTCATTTAACCCGCTATGCCAGTGATGTGCATTATTATTCTTTCCTGGATGGCTCAATCGTTGCTCCCTACGCACCTAAAGTTTACCCCATGAAAGTTCCGGACGACCTCTCCTTTGTACAATTTGTCGTTGACCTGGGCTACGACTATGTTGCGCTTCCCTTTATCTATACAGATAGTCGAATCACGGAAAACACCGCCCCCTTTTATGAATTTCTGGAGTGGTCTAAACAACCCTTTATTCAGCGTCAGGAAACAAAGCAAAAGGTCATTGGTGGACGTTACAACGATATTCTGGAATACGGTGAAGAGAATGATCTGAAAACACAAGAGCCAGTATTTTTAGTCGTGCGTCATTTTGGATATTTCTTCCGTGATGCCGTATTTGCACTGACCGTACCTGAAGTCGAAAATCTTTTATCAGAAGTATATAGTGTTAAATACTGCAAAGAACATGGATTGAAGTTATAGCCGATTCTGGAACATATAGCGCTATTGACCACGCTGCTCTGCCACCCGAATCAAACGCTTCTTTGATTGATGCATAGTGATGTCATCCAGGTCAGCTAAACAGAAGCACGGTGAAAGCCATTTTATAGGGCGTTGCCCTGAACCACAGAAAGTGTTGCAGAATCCCTCTGGTAACGGTTCAGGGCCCCCAAAAGGCTTCACATTTTAATTTTGCTTAAACTTCCGGGAGATATCACCCTTCCTGACAGGGAATTGAATATCAATACTCATCAGATTATTGATGTCGGCTTTCCACTTCTTCTCTTCACGACAACCAGTGACGAAAGCAAGAACCCACGCTCTCTGTTCAGAGGTGTCAGAAGCCTACTCAATAAAACATTCGAAACAAGGCAGAAAAAAAGAGACCCATTAAATAATTTCATTAAAAAATAACGCATTATCAGGACCTTTAGTCATCAGGGCGTGACCGAGACGCTTTTAATCTGGGCATAGAGCCACTGATCCGGCCGAATGCCCAGCTCATCACGCGCCCACGGCGTAATGCGCGCCCACAGTTCACTGATGCCGATGCGTAGCTTCACTTCCACCTGATCCCCGACCTCCACCAGCTCAACCACCTGCGCAGGCAGGATATTGCGGATAGAGGTGTTGTGCGGCGGTTGCAGCGCCAGCGAGACATCGGCAGAAGCAATACGGATCCGCAGTGGCGTTTTAAGCGGCTGATTAACCCGGCTGACCCAGATGTGCTGGTCACCCAGCGACAGCGCGGTCATTGGATAGTCGGGATGCTGCTCCAGCACCTGTACCCGCAGCACGCTGCTCAGCTCACTGACCGGCAGCCACGGCCGCATCGCGCTGCTGCTCCAGACCCGCTCCAGCGGACCAAACGCTTTGACTTTACCGCTATCCAGCACCAGCACGTTATCCGCCAGATGCAGGATCTCCTCGAGGCTGTGCGAAACATAGAGCATCGGGATATCCACCTGCTTCGCCAGCTTTTGCAGGTAAGGCATCAGCTCGCGTTTGCGCGGTAAATCCAGCGAGGCCAGCGGCTCATCCAGCAACAGCATATCCGGCGCGGTCAGTAATGCCCGGCCAATGGCCACCCGCTGCTTTTCCCCGCCCGACAGCGACAGCGGAAAACGCGACAACAATCCTTCAAGACCCAGCAGGGAGACCAGGGTATCGAACTGGGTTTTCATCTCAGGCGCCATGCCATATTGCAGGTTGCCGCGCACCCGATAGTGCGGGAACAGCCGGGCATCCTGAAAGACATAGCCAATCCGACGCTTTTCAGGCGGCAGGGAAATCTGCTGCTCTGCGTCAAACAGCAGACGATCGTGCAACTGAATCCGGCCACGCTGTGGCTGCGTCAGTCCACTGATGGCGTTGATCAGCGAGGTTTTACCGGCACCGGAGACGCCGAAAATAGCGGTGATCCCTTTGGCCGGTATCTGCAGGTCGATCGCCAGCTGATGATCGCCCTGTTGCTGGACAAAATTGAGTGACAGCATCAGGCCCCCATTCGCTTACGACCGAGACGGGCCAGCCATTCTGACGCCAGCAGCGACGCCAGCGCCAGCACAATGGCAATCACACACAGCCGGGCGGCCGCGCCTTCCGCACCGGGCGTTTCAATCAGGCTGTACATTGCCAGCGGAATGGTACGCGTCTCGCCGGGAATATTAGAAACAAAGGTAATGGTGGCACCGAACTCCCCCAGCGAGCGGGCGAAGGCCAGCACGGTACCGACGATCACGCCCGGCAGAGTCAGCGGCAGCGTAATGGTGAAGAATACCCGCCAGCGACCCGCCCCCAGAGTGCGGGCGGCCTGTTCCAGCCGGATATCAACCGCCTCCAGCGCCAGCCGGATGGCGCGCACCATCAGCGGAAACGCGATCACCGCCGACGCCAGCGCCGCGCCGCGCCAGCTAAAAGCGAAGCTGAAGCCGAACCAGTCGTAGAGTTTTTCACCGATGATGCCGCGCCGTCCCAGGCCGATCAGCAGCAGATAGCCGACCACCACCGGCGGCAGCACCAGCGGCAGATGAATCAGGCTGTCGAGCAGCGCTTTGCCAGGAAAGCGGCAGCGCACCAGAATCCAGGCCATCAGGATGCCGAAAGGCAGACTGCCAGCTACGGCAATGCCAGAGACTTTCAGGCTAAGCAGAACCGCCTGCCATTCGGGATCGCTGAGTATCATTTGGTTGGTGTGAATCCGTAATGTTTAAACACGACCGCCGCTTGCGGCCCTTTCAGGTAATCATAAAAAGCGTTAACGGCGGCATTATCACGATCTTTAACGATCGCCATCGGATATTCCACCGGTTTGTGGCTGGAGGCCGGGAACCGTCCCACCACCTGCACCCGCTCACTGGCGACCGCATCTGAACCGTAAACAATGCCATACGGCGTTTCGTTGCGCTCCACCAGCGCCAGCGCGGCCCGCACATTATTTGCCGGAGCCAGCGACGGTTCAACCGTCTGCCAGGCGCCCAGCTTCTGTAGCGCCTCTTTGGCGTAAATGCCGGCCGGGACGTGATCCGGATCGCCAACCGCCAGACGTTCACCGTGCAGCAGCGTTTTCCAGTCAGTCTGCGGGTTCAGTTCGACCCGCTTTGCCGATGCGCTGCGCGGCGCGACCAGCACCAAATCGTTACCCAGCAGGGTATAACGGCTGCGGTCGATGACGCTTTTTTTCGCCACCGCCTCATCCATCCACTGCTGATCGGCGGAGATAAACAGGTCGGCCGGTGCGCCCTGCTCAATCTGCCGTGCCAGCGTCGAGGAAGAAGCGAACGAAGCGACTACCGTCACCCCTTTTTCCTGCTGATAACGGCTGCCGATTTCCTGCAGAGCGTTGGTCAGTGACGCCGCCGCAAAGACCGTAATTTTATCCGCTGCCACCGCCTGGCCTGCCAGGGAAGCTGTGACCAGCGCAGCTATTCCCCAGCGATAGTGTGTTAAAGACATGATGTTCTCCGGTTATTCGTTGTGTAGCGAATGATACAACGCCCTTTCCGGCAGTGTCAGAAAATTATCGGCAGTTTTAGCAGAAGGATGAGCAGAAGTTTGCGCAGCGGCAGAAAGCACCACGCCCGCCTGATTAGCGAGCGTGGTCGGGGGGATTAGTTATGCGAACGGGCTGACGATTTTTCGCGATGGCCAAATTTTGAGATGACGTTAAAGACTTCACCCAGGCCATAGATCAGACCCAGCATGATTGCCATCACGATAGGGACCATAATGATAGCCACGGCGAGGCTTTTAAGTAATTCCAGCATGGAGCGTCTCACTCTGTGAACAAAAAAGTGATTGTAACGGGTCAGCAAAAATTTGCGCAGCCCTTTTCGTGCTTTTACTTTGGCCCCGAAACGCCGCTATCATCGCGCAGATACGCCTTAACCCTTTGCCGGAGTCGCCATGCAAGCCGAACTTTCCCTCCATATTCGTTTACAGCAAAAACTGTTTGCCGATCCACGTCGTATCGAACTGCTGAAACGGGTACAGCAAACCGGCTCTATCAGTCAGGGCGCAAAGCTGGCGGGCATCAGTTACAAAAGCGCCTGGGATGCGATCAATGAGATGAACCAGCTGGCTGATGAGACGCTGGTGGCGCGCGCGACCGGCGGCAAAGGCGGCGGCGGTGCCACCCTGACGCGATACGGCGAGCGACTGATTCAGCTGTTTCACCTGATGGAGCAAATCCAGCAAAAAGCGTTTGATGCGCTGCAGCAGGACGCTCTGCCGCTCGACAGCCTGCTGGCCGCCATCGCCCGCTTTTCTTTACAGACCAGCGCCCGCAACCAGCTGTTTGGTACGGTGATCAGTAACGATTCGCAGCCGGTACTGCAACACCTGCAGGTGCTACTGGCTGACGGGGTGACCCAGCTTAAGGTCGCGCTGACGCAGCGCAGCGCCGATCGGCTGCAGCTGGCCGCCGGCAAAGAGGTGCTGGTGTTAATCAAAGCGCCATGGATTCAGGTGCGCCGTGACGCCGCAGACCACGATAATCAGCTGGCCGCCACCGTCAGCGCGATAGAACCCGGCGAGACGTTCAGCGAACTGTTAATGCAGTTGCCCAGCGGTGAAACCCTGTGCGCCACCCTGAGCAACGACGCGATACACCAGCAGGCGCTGCAGCCGGGCGACGTGGTGATCGCCAGTTTTAATGCTGACCAGGCGATCGTCGCGACCTTATTGTGATTTGCCCCGCCTGATTTGACTTCATCGCGTCCAGTGGTTACAACTCAGTAACACGATGCAAAAAATGGAACAGATCATGGCTTCATTGCAGATTTCGCAAGGCACGTTTCGTCTTAGCGATACCCGGGTCCTGACCCTGAATCAGGTTGAGCTTCAGCGTGGCGAAAACTGGGCTTTTGTCGGTGCCAACGGTAGCGGCAAGTCGTCGCTGGCCCGCGCCCTCTCCGGCGAACTTGCGCCGCTTGCCGGCTCGGTCAGCAGTGATTTTCAGCGTCCGACGCGGCTGTCGCTTGAGCAGTTGCAAAAGCTGGTGGCCGATGAGTGGCAGCGCAACAACACTGACCTGCTCAGCGAAGGTGAAGAGGATACCGGCCTGACCGTGGCAGAGGTGATTCAGGCGGAGGTGCAGCAGCCCGCACGCTGTGAGCAACTGGCCAGCCAGTTCGGCATCGATCACCTGCTGTCGCGCCGCTTTAAATACCTCTCTACCGGCGAAAGCCGCAAGACTCTGCTCTGTCAGGCGCTGATGCAGCAGCCGGATCTGTTGATTCTGGATGAGCCGTTTGACGGGCTGGATGTGGCGTCACGCGCCAGCCTGACCGAAACCTTACGCAGCCTGCAGCAGCCCGAATTTACCCTGGTGCTGGTGCTCAACCGGTTTGATGATATCCCTGACTATATTCAGCAAATCGGGGTGCTGGCAGAGTGTACCCTGACCCATATTGGCCCACGGCAGGCGATTTTAGCCGAAGCGCTGGTGGCGCAGCTGGCGCACAGTGAACAACTGCTGGGCATGGCGCTGCCGGAAGCCGATGCGCCGGACCAGCTGCCGTCGCTGGCCGATGATGCGCCGCGCGTGATACTGCGCAACGGCGTCGTCTCTTATCACGATCGGCCGGTGATCGACGGTCTTAGCTGGCAGGTGAATGCCGGCGAGCACTGGCAGATTATCGGTCCGAACGGGGCGGGTAAATCAACCCTGCTCAGCCTGGTGACCGGTGACCATCCGCAAGGCTACAGCAACGATCTGACGCTGTTTGGCCGCCGGCGCGGCAGCGGTGAAACCATCTGGGAGATCAAGCAGCATATCGGCTATGTCAGCAGCAGCCTGCATCTCGACTATCGCGTCAGCGTCAATGTGCTTACGGTGATCCTGTCAGGCTTCTTCGATTCGATTGGTCTCTATCAGCCAGCGTCTGACCGACAGAAGTCGCTGGCCCGGCAGTGGCTGGCGCTGCTCGGCATGACCCCTGCGCAGGCCGATGCCCCCTTCCACAGCCTCTCCTGGGGACAGCAGCGGCTGGTGTTAATTGCCCGCGCGCTGGTGAAACACCCGACGCTGCTGATTCTTGATGAGCCGCTGCAGGGACTTGATCCGATCAACCGCCAGCTGGTGCGGCGCTTTGTCGATGTGCTGATCGGCGAAGGCCGTACTCAGCTGCTGTTTGTTTCGCACCACGCCGAGGATGCGCCGCAGTGCATCACGCACCGTCTGAGCTTTGTTGCCAGCGACGGCCGTTACCACTACCAGCAGCAACAGCTCGGGTAATCCCGCCAGACGCCGGTCAGCCGGCGTCTGCTTTGCCTTCAGGTGTAACCGCTACCATTCCCTTCGCCCTTTTCTGCCAGCCCTGCCGACACAATGCCACTAAATGAGAATATTCAGCTTGTGTAAACGATACCATTTATCCAGACTTGATCACGCTTTCGGGCGCGCTGATGTGCTACTTTTTACCGATGCCTTTCTGGCTTTTGACGCTTACCAGGATTCAACATGGAAAAATTTAACCCGGTCGATCACCCGCATCGCCGTTACAATCCACTGATTGATCAATGGATTTTAGTTTCACCTCATCGTGCCAAACGCCCATGGCAAGGCGCGCAGGAGACGCCGGCGGTTAATACCTTACCGGCGCACGATCCTGACTGCTTCCTGTGTGCCGGCAATACCCGCATTACCGGCGACAAAAACCCTGACTATACCGGCACTTATGTCTTTACCAATGACTTTGCTGCGCTGATGACCGACACGCCAGACGCGCCAGAGAGCGACGATCTGCTGATGCGCTGTGAAAGCGCACGCGGCACCAGTCGGGTGATCTGCTTTTCACCGGATCACAGTAAAACCCTGCCGGAGATGTCGCTGAGCGCGCTGGAAGAAGTGGTTCGCACCTGGCAGCAGCAGACGGCCGATCTGGGTCAGCACTACCCGTGGGTGCAGGTGTTTGAAAACAAAGGCGCGGCGATGGGCTGTTCTAACCCACATCCGCACGGTCAGATTTGGGCCAACAGCTTCCTGCCCAATGAAGCACAGCGCGAAGACGACCATCAGCGTGCTTACTTTGACCGACACGGTTCGCCGATGCTGGTCGATTATCTCGCGCGTGAACAGCAGGATGGCAGTCGCACCGTGGTCGAGACCGATCACTGGCTGGCCGTGGTGCCGTGGTGGGCGGCGTGGCCGTTCGAAACCCTGCTGCTGCCCAAAGCGCATATTAAACGCCTGACCGATCTTAATCAGGCGCAGCGCAGCGATCTGGCGAAAGCGATCAAGCTGCTGACCAGCCGCTACGACAATCTGTTCCAGTGCTCTTTCCCCTACTCGATGGGCTGGCACGGCGCGCCGTTCAACGGTGAAGCCAACGATCACTGGCAGTTGCATGCACACTTCTATCCGCCGCTGCTGCGTTCAGCAACGGTGCGTAAATTCATGGTTGGCTATGAAATGCTGGCCGAAACCCAACGCGATTTAACGGCGGAACAGGCGGCGGAACGTCTGCGTTCTGTCAGCGACGTTCACTTCCGTGAGGCACAATAATGAGCTTAAAAACCATCACGCAGCAGGTCTTCTCTGAGACCTTCGGCTATGCGCCTACCCACACCATTCAGGCTCCGGGTCGCGTTAATCTGATTGGCGAACATACCGACTACAACGATGGCTTTGTGCTGCCGTGCGCCATCGACTATCAGACCGTAATCGCCTGCGCCCGTCGTGACGATCGTCAGATTCGGGTCGTCGCGGTCGATTACGACAATGCCGAAGACAGCTTCTCGCTGGATGAAGAGATCGTCAGCCTTGAGCAGCCGATGTGGGCCAACTATGTGCGCGGCGTGGTGAAACACCTGCAACAGCGCCACGCCGATTTCGGCGGTATCGATATGGTGATCAGTGGCAATGTGCCGCAGGGCGCAGGCCTGAGTTCCTCTGCCTCGCTGGAAGTGGCGGTCGGCACCGTGGTGCAGCAGCTCTACCATCTGCCGCTGGACGGCGCGGCAATTGCGGTCAACGGTCAGGAAGCTGAGAACCAGTTCGTCGGCTGTAACTGCGGCATCATGGACCAGCTGATTTCGGCGCTCGGTCAGAAAGATCACGCCATGCTGCTCGATTGCCGCACGCTGGGTACCCGTCCGGTCTCGATGCCGGAAGACATTGCGGTAGTGATCATCAACTCTAACTTCCGCCGTACCCTGGTCGGCAGCGAGTACAACACCCGCCGCCAGCAGTGTGAAACCGGCGCGCGCTTCTTCAACAAGCCTGCGCTGCGTGACGTTGAACTGGCTGAATTTGAGGCGGCGCAGTCGCAACTCGATCCGCAGGTAGCGAAGCGCGTTCGTCACGTGCTGACGGAAAATGCCCGCACGCTGGAAGCAGCAGAAGCGCTGACCCGCGGTGACCTGACGCGTATGGGCCAGCTGATGGCGGAATCTCACGCCTCAATGCGTGATGATTTTGAGATCACCGTTCCACCGATCGATACGCTGGTGGAGATTGTTAAAGCCCAAATCGGCGAGCGCGGCGGCGTGCGCATGACCGGCGGCGGCTTTGGCGGCTGTATCGTGGCGCTGATGCCGCTCGATCTGGTCGATCAGGTGAAAGCTGCGGTGGCGGAGCAGTATGAAGCGCAGACCGGCATCAAAGAAACCTTCTACGTCTGTAAAGCCTCAGCGGGAGCCGGCCCATGTTAAACGACGTCAATTCTCACGCGCCGGACGGCCAGCCGTGGCGCATCACCGTGTTGCGTAATGCGAACGGCATGCTGGTGACATTTATGGACTGGGGCGCAACCTGGCTGTCGGCCCGTGTTCCGATGCAGGATGGCACGGTGCGTGAGGCGCTGCTCGGCTGCGCCACGCCGTCAGATTACCTGCATCAGGATGCCTATCTGGGTGCCACGGTCGGACGCTACGCCAACCGTATCGCCGGTGCGAAGCTGAATAAACTTAACCGGCAGCTGGCGGCTAATCAGGGCCCGCATCAGCTGCACGGTGGCCCGCAAGGTTTTGATAAGCGCCGCTGGCAGATCGTCAGTCAGTCGGAAACCGAAGTGCACTATCGGCTGGATTCGCCCGATGGCGATCAGGGCTATCCGGGCAACCTGATTGCCGATCTACGCTATCAGCTGGATGACGATAACTGCCTGAGCATTCAGTATGAAGCGCGCTGCGATCAGGCCTGTCCGGTCAACCTGACCAACCATGCTTACTTTAACCTTGATGCGCATCATGGCGACGCACGTCAGCATCGCTTACAACTGCACGCCGACAGTTATCTGCCGGTCGACAGCGAGGGTATTCCGAATGCGCCGCTGAAAGCGGTGGCGGGCACCAGTTTCGATTTTCGTCAGGCCAAACCGGTGGCGCAGGATTTCCTCGCCGACGACGATCAGCGTGCGGTGAAGGGTTATGACCACGCGTTCCTGCTGAACAGCGCCGGGGACGCCAGTCAGCCCGCGGCAGAACTCTGGTCAGAAGATGGCAAACTGCAGCTCAGTGTCACCACCTCGGCACCGGCGTTGCAGTTCTATTCGGCTAACTATCTGGCAGGCACCCGTGCTCGTGAGCAGGAGAGCTATACTGCTTTTCAGGGCATTGCGCTGGAGAGCGAGTTTTTGCCGGACTCGCCCAATCATGCTGAATGGCCGCAGGCCGATTGCTGGCTGCAGCCGGGAGATCGCTGGGAATCGGTGACGCGTTATCGCTTCACGCCGCGCTGAGTCACCGGCTGAAAAACGCGCAGTGCGTTACCGACAGGCTTACGCGCTGCCCGCTTTTCCGTTATGGTATGGCGCAATTGGCTCGTTGAACGGGCTGGCAGCAGCAGGTTTCCATTCTCACAGAAACATCACAGTATTAAGGAGTTAAGCTATGGCTGTAACTAAGCTGGTTCTGGTGCGACACGGCGAAAGCCAGTGGAACAACGAAAACCGCTTTACCGGTTGGTATGATGTTGACCTTTCTGAAAAAGGTCGTGGCGAAGCCAAATCAGCAGGTCAACTGCTGAAGAAAGAAGGCTTTGTTTTTGATTTTGCTTACACCTCAGTACTGAAACGTGCTATCCACACCCTGTGGAACGTGCTGGATGAGCTGGATCAGGCCTGGCTGCCGGTCGAAAAAACCTGGCGTCTGAACGAGCGTCACTACGGTGCGCTGCAGGGTCTGGATAAAGCAGAAACCGCCGCCAAGTATGGTGATGAGCAGGTTAAGCAGTGGCGTCGCGGCTTTGCCGTTACTCCACCAGAACTGGACCGTGCTGATGAGCGTTTCCCTGGTCACGATCCACGCTATGCGTCACTGACCCCTGAGCAGCTGCCGACCACTGAGAGCCTGGCGCTGACCATCGATCGCGTGATCCCTTACTGGAATGACACCATTCTGCCGCGCATCAAAAGCGGTGACAAAGTGATTATCGCCGCCCACGGTAACTCACTGCGTGCGCTGGTAAAATATCTGGATAACCTGAGCGAAGATGAGATCCTCGAACTGAACATCCCAACCGGCGTGCCGTTGGTGTATGAGTTCGATGAAAACTTCAAACCGCTGAAACGTTACTACCTGGGTGATGCCGACGAGATCGCAGCGAAAGCCGCGGCCGTCGCTAACCAGGGTAAAGCCAAATAATTCTGCGCTAAAACGCAAAAAGGCCAGACGTGAGTCTGGCCTTTTTTATGCGCGCTGCCTTCAGCCGCGACGCTGTTTTACCGCTGCCGCTAACTGGCGTAACACTTTATCGGTGTCATCCCAACCGATGCAGGCGTCAGTGACGCTCTGGCCGTAGACCAGCGGCTCACCGCTCTCAAGGCTCTGATTGCCTTCCACCAGATGACTCTCAATCATCACGCCGACAATTGCCCGCTCGCCGTTGATTATCTGCTGCGCCACATCGTCCGCCACCAGCATCTGCTTCTGGAACTGCTTGCTGCTGTTAGCGTGGCTGAAGTCGATCATCACCTGCTGCGGCAGACCGGCTTTCGCCAGACCGGTTTTGACCTCGCTGACGTGCTGCGCACTGTAGTTTGGCTCTTTGCCGCCGCGCAGAATGATGTGGCAATCGGCATTACCGCTGGTTTCGACAATCGCCGAATGGCCATATTTGGTCACCGACAGGAAGCAGTGCGGTGAACCGGCGGCGTTGATGGCGTCGATAGCCACCTTGATGGTGCCGTCAGTGCCATTTTTAAAGCCCACCGGACAGGAGAGGCCTGACGCCAGCTCACGGTGAACCTGTGACTCGGTGGTGCGGGCACCAATCGCCCCCCAGCTCATCAGATCGGCCACGTACTGTGGGGTGATCATATCCAGGAACTCGCCCGCCGCCGGTAAGCCGCTGTCGTTGATATCCAGCAGCAGTTTACGCGCCAGACGCAGTCCGTCGTTCAGCTGGAAGCTGCCGTCCATGTAGGGATCGTTGATCAGCCCTTTCCAGCCCACCGTGGTACGCGGCTTTTCAAAATAGACCCGCATCACGATTTCCAGCTCGCCTTTCAGTTCGTTGCGCAGCGTCAGCAGGCGAGCGGCGTACTCTTTTGCTGCTTCGGTGTCATGAATCGAGCACGGCCCGATCACCACCAGCAGACGATCGTCCTGTCCCTGTAAAATCTGATGAATCGCCTGACGCGCCTGAGAAACGGTTTCTGCCGCGCGATCGGTCGCCGGGAATTTTTCAAGCAGTGCTACCGGCGGTAACAGCTCTTTGATCTCTTTAATGCGTAAATCATCGTTCTGGTAATTCATACTGATTCCATATTATTTCTGGCCCAGCGCGCGCCGGGCACAACCCGACCAATGTAGCCCGAAGCGTCAGGGGTGTAAATTCCCGCTGCGGGTTAAATGTGCGGGTGATATTTGCATTAATCGGGTAAGCGTCTAGACTTTTTAATGGTAAGCACTGAGGAATGGACTGCTTACCCGATTAAATCACCCTGTTTAAGCCAACCGGCGAATTTTATTTCGTCAGGGATTCTTTTATCCAAACTGCACCTCTGGGCTTGAAGCAGCAACTTCATTAATTAACGGGAGCATAATGATGAAAAAGTTTGCCTTACTCTTTTTAACAGCAGCGATGACACTGAGCAGCGGCGCGGCAATGGCGGCGAGCGGCAACAACGGTACGGCTAACCAGGCTGCCGATGCGGGCGCAGCGGCGGGCGGTGCAAAAGAGAACCTGCCGCCAAATAAAGTGGATAACAGCAATATTAATAATACCGGCACCAACACCAATCCGGCCGCCGCGGGCAGTAACACCAGCAGCGGTAATATGTCTGCAAATGAAATTGACCAGAATAGTCAGTGTAAAGACGGCAAATGCCCGAACATTAATAAGAAAGTGCAGACTAAAGAAGGTGGCGGTGACGTTAATACCAAAACCGACGGCACGTCGCAGTAATTCCGTCCGATCAGGAGAGCGCCTGCTCTCCTGTCTTTTTCTCCCCTCCTCTCTTCTCTTCCGCTATGCTGAGCCGGTGAAATTAACAGGGAAACGTTCATGGCCGCATTGCTTCTGATTGATGATCATCCACTGGTCGAGGTCGCCCTTGAGGCTGCACTGACCCAATCGCCGATTCCGATTACGCTCTACCCGGCCAGCAGCGAAAAAGCGGCGCGCCCCTTTCTGTCCTTGCCGCTGGATATTATCGTGCTGGATATTGGCCTGCCGGATGGTGACGGGCTGGAAATTCTGCGTCGCCTGAAAATTCATCTGCCGGATTGTCCGGTGCTGATCTACTCGGCCCAGCAAACCCAGCACACCATGCGACGTGCGCAGGCGCTGGGTGCAGCAGGTTACGTAGTGAAAAGTCAGCGGATGGAGCAGTTACTCAGCGCCATTCTGGCGGTGCTGGGCGGCCATACCGCCTTTCCCGTCATTGAAGATGGCCCGGAGCTGCCGCTGACGCAAAAAGAGCGTCAGGTGCTGGCCTTGCTGGCCAGCGGCTTATCGAACCTGCAAATCGCCGAACAACTGCACATCAGCAACAAAACCGTCAGCACCCATAAAAAGAATATTCTGGAAAAAACCGGCGCCCGTTCGGTGGTGGAACTGGCCGACCTGTGGAAGGCGCAGCAGTGAGATACGCGTTGCTGATTTTGCTGCTGCTGTGGGGCGGAGCCCGGGCAGACGTTCGTCCGGTCAGCAGCGTTAACCTGCCAATGATGCTGCCGGTGAATCGCGCCGAAACCATGCAGGGCCGGATGCTGCGCGTCGGCCTGCTGGAAGAGAATAACGCGCCGTGGGCGATGCGCATCGGCAACGATCTGTACGGTATCAATGCCGATTATCTCTCGGCGCTGCGCCAGCTGACCGGTGCCCAGTTCAGCCTGACGCTGTATGCCGATCAGGCGCATCTGTTACAGGCGCTGAACGACGGCCAGATCGATTTTGCCCTCGGTATGCTGGCCGCCCCTTTGCCGGACGGCATCCTCAGCAGTGATAACTGGTTCAGCAGCCCGCTGCGCATCTACCGTAATCAGCAAAATCAGCGTGCGGTGATGTTTAACAGCCAGAATGCCCAACTGGCGATCAGTGACACAACGCTGGCACAGCTGCCGCCGGCGCTGGCGGCGCGTCATCACTGGCGGCGATACAGCAGCGATTTGCAGGCCCTTTACACCCTGCTTAATCAGCAGAACGATTATGTGGTGGCGGATGAGACCAGCGCCGGCTTTCTGTTGAGCCAGCTGCAGCAGGGTCAGATTTATCAGATCGCCTCGCGGATAGAAGCCGGACAGGTCAATCTGCGTGCGGTCAGCCGCGATCCGCAACTGATTGGCTGGATTAATCAGAGCCTGCGTCAGCTGCCTGCCGAACTGATGAATACTCTTCAGGCGCGCTGGAGCAGCATTCTGCCGCGCTATCAGGATACCCAGACCCTGATGCTCAGCCCGGATGAGCGGGCGTGGATTGCTGCCCATCCGCGCGTGCGTTACACCGCCGAGCCGGATAACTATCCGTGGAGCTATCGCGACAGCACCGGTACGGCGCGCGGCTATGGGGTGGAACTGCTGAAAGTGATTGCCCAGAGTACCGGGCTGCAATTTGAGCCGGTGTGGGTCAGCAATCCCCGCCAGGCCGCCACGCTGCTCGGTCAGCAGCAGGCGATGCTGCAGCTGATGCAACCGCTTAACGGTGATGCCATGCAGAGCACCTCGCTGCCGGTATGGCGCGCGCTGTGGGGCATCTACAGCATCCAGCCCGACACCCTGACGCACTGGCGCGATCTGCGCGGTAAACGCGTCGGAGTGTTGCAGGACGATCTGGCGCAGCGGCTGCTGCCTGACGATCTGCAGCCGCAACGCTTTACCGATCGCAACAGCCTGTACGATGCGCTGGCTAAAGGACAAATCGATGCGCTGGTCGATAATGTGCTGTCGGCCCGCTGGCGCATCGCCAGCCGCAACGACGTCCGTATCCATCTTGCCTTTGCCGCCAGCGACATCGCCTGGCCGATCGCGCTGGGCGTCACGTCCGACCAGCCGGTGCTGCGCGCGCTGCTGGATCGGGCACTACAGCAGATCCCGGCAGAAACCCAGAGCCAGATGCGGGACAGCTGGTCGACGCCACCGCAGCCGGGCAGCGTGATGGTGATGCGCTCCTTACCGATGATGGTGCTGGCGATTGCCGGGGCGGCGATCGCCTTGCTGTTGCTGTTACTGGCCCGCCGTTACTGGCAGCAGCGCCGTGAACGCCAGCAGCGTGAGCAGGCGGAGCGCGCCAATGCGATGAAAAGTCAGTTTCTGGCGACCGTCAGCCATGAGCTGCGCACCCCGATGCAGGCGATCCTCGGGCTGCTGGAACTGGAAAAGCAGCAGCACAGTAGCCAGAATCTGACGCTGCTGCACAGCAGCGCGCAGTCGTTGCTGACCCTGCTTAATGACCTGCAGGATCACGCGCGAATTGAGAGCAACAGCTTCACCCTGTCACCGCGTCCGCTGGCTCTGCCGCAGTGGCTCGAACAGCAGCAGCATTTTTACCATCCGTTAATGCGCGCTGACGGACCGCGGCTGCTGGTTGACGCACTGACGCCATTGCCTGAGGCGATCCTGATCGATGCCGATCGGTTGCAGCAGGTAGTGAATAATCTGATGACCAATGCGCTGAAGTTTACCCGCCACGGTGAGATCCGCCTGACCCTGGCGGCCCGGCAGCAGCTGGAGCTGACGGTCAGCGACAGCGGCAGCGGTATTCCAGCCGATGAGCAGCAGAAGCTGTTCGATCCCTGGTATCAGGCGCCGTCCGGTCGATCGGTTTCGGTGCAGGGCAGCGGTCTTGGGCTATTTATCTGCCGTGAAATGGTGCTGCGCATGGGAGGCGATATCCGGCTCAGCTCTCAGCCCGGCCACGGTACTCAGGTCACCGTCACACTGCCGCTGCAACCCTGCGAGCCGGTCAGCCACAGCAGCGAGTCCACCCTGCCCGGTTATCCTCAGCTGCGCGTGGCGATTGTGGATGATCATCCCACCAATCTGCTGGTGATGCAGCAGCAGCTGGCGCGCTTTGCTATCCAGGCTGACATCTTCGAACAGGGACGCGATCTGTTGCGGGCCGATGCGCAACAGCCGTATGACCTGTTATTTATCGATCAGATGATGCCGCGCCCTGACGGTACGCTGCTGCTGCGGCTGTTGCGCCGTCGTGACCGCCAGCGTGGCCGTCAGGCGATGCGGGTGCTCTGTTCAGCCGACGCCCAACTGCTGGCACAGCCGCTGGCGGCGGGCGAGCGGGTGCTGATCAAACCGGTGCAGTTATCCGACCTCAGTGCGCTGCTGGCCGAGTGGCAGGCCGATCCGCTGGCGGCGCTGGATGACAATCTGTTGCGGCTGGCGCAGCACAACGACAAGTTTCTCGGCCGCCTGAGCCAGACGCTGCGCGACACGGTGAGCCAGGATCTGGCGCGGCTCACCACGGCGCGCGAGCAGTCGGACCCGCACGGATTAGCGGAAGCCGCTCACCGGCTGAAAGGCAGCTGGTTACTGGTGGGACTGGAGAAAGGCGCGCAGCTCAGCCAGCAGCTGGCGGAACAGGCAAAACAGCATCAGGACACGTCTGAAACGTGGCGATTACTGATATTATTGACTAACAGGTTACTGAAAAAACTGGATTCTTATGGCACACACCCACACTCATAGCGGGCAGGATAGTAATCGCACCCGTCTGGCGGCCGCGTTTGGCGTCACCACCCTGTTTATGGTCGCCGAAGTGATTGGCGGCTGGTTGTCTGGCTCGCTGGCGCTGCTGGCCGACGCCGGTCATATGCTGACCGATGCCGCCGCGCTGCTGATGGCGCTGCTGGCAGTGCAGTTTGCTCGCCGCAAACCCAATGCCCGCCATACCTTTGGCCTGCTTCGCCTGACCACGCTGGCCGCGTTTGTCAATGCGCTGGCCCTGCTGGCGATTACCGCGTTGATCGTCTGGGAGGCGCTGCGTCGCTTTGCCGATCCGCAACCGGTGACCGGCGGACTGATGCTGGGTATCGCGATCGCGGGTCTGCTGGCCAATATCCTGTCGTTCTGGTTGCTGCATCACGGCAGCGGAGAGAAGAATCTGAACGTGCGCGCCGCGGCGCTGCATGTGATGGGCGATCTGCTGGGATCGGTGGGTGCTATCGTGGCGGCGGTGATTATTATGCTGACCGGCTGGACGCCGATTGACCCAATCCTGTCGCTGCTGGTATCGCTGTTGGTGCTGCGCAGCGCCTGGGCGTTGTTGCGCGAAAGCCTGCAGGAGTTACTGGAAGGTGCGCCGCGTTCGCTGGATGTCACCCGACTGATCCGCGATCTGACGCTCAATATTGCCGAAGTGCGTAACGTGCATCATGTACATCTGTGGCAGGTCGGCGAGAAACCGCTGCTGACGCTGCACGTGCAGGTGATCCCGCCTTACGATCATGACGCGCTGCTGCACCGTATTCATGATTATCTGCAGCAGCACTATCAGATTGCGCACGCCACCGTGCAGATGGAGTACCAGCCGTGTGCCGGTGCCGAGTGCGAACTCGGCATGAACAGTGGCTCAGCGGCCAGTCACGTCCATCATGACCACAGTCACGCGCCGGGTGAGCATCACGCTCACTAAGACGATAGCGCGCGGGAACCCTGTTGCCGCGCGCTGCGAATCCACATCCGCGAACCGTTCAGCGCAATCAGCGTCAGAATCACATATTCCAGCGACATCGCATACACGCCCTGACGCGCAAAAATCATTACGCTAACCACGTTGATGATTACCCACAGCAGCCAGTTCTCAACATATTTGCGCGTCATCAGGATCATCGCCGCAATCGACAGCACCATCATGCAGGAATCCCAGAACGGGAACGCATCCGGTTGCAGCGCTGGCATCGCCACCGCCAGTCCGAGACCGTTCATCAGCGTTACCGCCGCCCGCGTCAGCAGCGCAAACACCGGATCGATATAGCGCGTCATCAGCGCAATCGCGATGATGCAGCCGGCTGCCCAGGCCAGTGCTTTGGGTAACGGCAGCCAGCGAATCTTCAGCGCCGCCTGATGGTCATCCGTCTGCCGACTCCAGGCGTACCAGCCATAGAGATTGGCGACGAAAAAGAACAGCTGCAACAGCAGGCTGGCATAAAGCTGGATTTGAAAGAAGATCACCGCAAACAGCGTGACGTTAATCAGGCCAAACGGATAATTGACGATCTTTTCAAGGCTGGCGAGCCAGATACAGAGCAAACCCGCCAGGGTGCCAATCGCTTCAATCCACGAGAGGTCGTAACCGCCCGCACCGAGCGGAATATGCACCAGAATATTGTGCGTGCTGAAGAAATCCATGGCTGGCACCTGTCAAAGAAACGCCTCAGGCGTTTCCTTTCACGTTGAGTTTAAGATCTGCTGCAAAGGATAGCATGCGATTAAGCGGCAGCAATGCGGCCTCTCGCAGGTCATCGGCAACCTGAACCTGATGATCTGCCCCACCCGACTCCAGCGCCTCTGCAATCGCCCTGAGGCCGTTCATCGCCATCCACGGGCAATGTGCGCAGCTGCGACAGGTTGCTCCTTCTCCGGCGGTCGGCGCTTCCAGCAGCTCTTTTTCCGGAACCGCCTGCTGCATTTTATAAAAGATGCCGCGATCGGTCGCGACGATCATTTGCGGATGCGGCAGCGATTTCGCCGCCTGAATCAGCTGGCTGGTAGACCCCACCGCGTCGGCCAGATCGACAATCGCCTGCGGCGACTCGGGATGCACCAGCACCGCCGCCTCAGGATAGAGCGCTTTCATCCGCTGCAACGCCTGGGTTTTAAACTCGTCATGTACGATGCAGGCACCCTGCCAGCACAGCACATCCGCGCCCGATTTTTGCGTCACGTAGCGGCCAAGATGGCGATCCGGTGCCCAGATGATTTTCTGGCCGAGGCTGTCGAGATGTTCAATCAGTTCAACCGCGATGCTGGAGGTCACCACCCAGTCGGCGCGCGCTTTCACCGCCGCAGAAGTATTGGCGTAGACCACCACGGTACGATCGGGATGGGCATCGCAGAAGGCGTTGAACTCCTCAATCGGGCAGCCCAGATCGAGGGAACATTCGGCCTGCAGCGTCGGCATCAGCACGGTTTTCTCCGGGCTGAGGATTTTGGCGGTTTCTCCCATGAAGCGTACGCCTGCCACCAGCAGGGTCGTCGCCGGATGGTTACTGCCGAAGCGCGCCATCTCCAGCGAGTCGGAGACACAGCCGCCGGTCTCTTCCGCCAGCGCCTGAATTTCCGGGTCGGTGTAGTAGTGCGCCACCATCACGGCATTGCGTGCTTTCAGTAACGCTTTGATTTTCTCACGATAAGCCGCCTTTTCATCATCAGTCAGTCGGGCAGGCTTGGGCGGGAAAGGGTAAACGGCGCTCTCGGGATCGAACATCACACTCATGACACAGCTCTCGTTTTATCTAATTAACGAAAATGGCCTGTTAAGGCGACATATGGCGTTGTTCCCGCCATCGTGTTTTATATGCTAAACACGATAGCGGAAATGTGTCGGTGTGTCGTGGAGTTTTTGTCTGCAACCGCACGCTATTGCGCTTCAGCCCGGCTGCTTTTCCTCTGCCAGCGTCAGCGCGGCCTGAGGTGCTTCCAGCGCCAGCAAAAAGGCTTTAATCTCCAGCCCTCCCGCGAAGCCGGTCAGTTTACCGTTGGCACCGATTACCCGATGGCACGGTGCGATAATCGAAAGCGGATTACGGCCATTGGCAGCCCCAACTGCACGCACCGCCAGCGGATGACCGATCTCGCGAGCAATCTGGCTGTAGCTGCGGGTTTCGCCAAACGGAATCGTCACCAGCGCCTGCCAGACTTTTTTCTGAAAATCGGTACCGACAAAGTCGAGCGGCAATTCGAAAAAGCGCCGTTCGCCGGCAAAATATTCCATCAACTGTCTGGCCGTTTCCTGTAACACCGGGTGTTCATCGTGACGGGTTTGCGGCAAAAACCGGGTACGTTTCGGATCGTCGTTTTCCCACAAAATACCGACCAGACCGCGATCGCTGGCGACCAGCTTGAGTTCACCGACAACGGTGACGATAGGTTTGAAGTAATACATGCTGATTCTCCGCTCACATATTAAGCAGCGATTATCGCACTTTTTATCGGCCGCGCTGGCTGTTTTCGGTCATGGCGATAAACTGTTGTGCTGTCCGAAAACAGCCAGTCTGCAGGTTCATTCCGGCGTAGGCTGCGCATTATTTGCCGGAGAAACGCCATGCTCGATCCCGAAATTGCCTACCAGGCGCTGACCTCACGTGATACCCGTTTTGATGGGGTGTTCTTCGTCGGCGTGACCTCAACCGGTATCTATTGCCGCCCGATCTGCCCGGTGAAAGCGCCGATGCAGAAAAACTGTCTGTTCTTCGGCAGCGCCGAAGCCGCTGAAAAAGCCCGATTCCGGCCCTGCCTGCGCTGCCGCCCGGAGCTGGCACCCGGAAATGCGCCGGTTGATCATGCCCATCGCATCGCCGATCGGCTGGTGCAGCGCATTGAGGAAGGTGTGCTGGAGCAGCATGAAGGGCTGGATGAGATTGCGGCAGAGTTCGGTATCAGCGCACGTCAGCTGCGGCGGATTGTGCAGCAGGAGCTGGGCGTCTCGCCGCTCGAGCTGAAGCAGACGCGTCGGATGTTGCTGGCAAAGCAGCTGCTGACCGAGACCCGGCTGCCGATTATTGACGTGGCCTATGCCAGCGGCTTTGGCAGTCTGCGGCGCTTTAATGATGTATTCCAGGCCCGTTACCGCATGACGCCCGGTGCCTTGCGTAAGGAGACGCTGCCGGCGGCGCAGCTGCAGCCTGGCGATACCATGCGGCTGCGGCTCAGTTATCGTCCCCCTTATGACTGGCAGGCGATGCTCAGCTTTTTGCAGCTCCGCCTGATGAAAGAGATTGAGGCGGTTGAAGATGGCTGCTACCGGCGCACCGTGGCGCTGGGCGACTACCGCGGCTGGGTCAGCGTGTCGCATCTGCCGGCAAAACAGGCGTTGCAGGTTGAGTTCACCAGCAGCTTAACGCCGGTGTTGCCGGCCCTGCTGCGTCGGCTGCGCGATCTGTTCGATCTCAATGCGCAGCCACAGCGAATTGCGGCGCATCTGCAGCAGGACCCGCTGCTGGCGCAGAGTCTGGCTGATTATCCCGGCCTGCGGGTACCCGGTGCCTTTGACGGGTTTGAGATGGGCGTGCGGGCGATACTCGGTCAGCAGATTACGGTGAAAGCCGCGACCACGCTGAGCAGCCGTTTTGCCCAGGCGTTTGGTGAAGCCTGCGTGACACCGTTCGCCGATCTGTCACGCTACTCAGCCCGCCCGGCGACGATCGCGCAGACCTCACTGGATGAGATTGCCCGCCTCGGGATAGTCAGCGCCCGCGCCAGGGCGATTAAGGCCTTTGCCAGCGCCTGTGCTGCGGGTGAGCTACGGTTCAATGCCACCCTGTCGCCTGAGGCGATGATGGCGCGGCTGATGAGCTTACCGGGCATCGGACCATGGACCGCTCACTATATTGCGATGCGCGCCCTGCGCTGGCCGGATGCCTTTCCTAAAGAAGACATTGCGGTACGCAATAATCTGGGTGGCCTGACGGCCGCCGAAGCGGAGGCGCGATCGCAGTCGTGGCGGCCGTGGCGCAGCTACGCGGTAATGCATATCTGGAAGAGTCTGTCGGTGGCGAAAGCGCAGAAAAAACCGTGACGGACAGGATGGGGGATAAATCTGCTCGCAACCAATTAGTTCAACGCGCAGGGAATACGGTCAGAAGAGGATGGCGCGGGCAGTCCGGATAAAAACGCGAAGCGTTGGCCCGGCAACGCACGCCCGCCCTGCGGCTGATGCTGCGGCAGGTTCTCATCCGGCAGGTTTAACTCTGTGCCGCAGAAACGAAAAAAGCGCCTTGAAGGCGCTTTCTTCTTAATCGGTGGGTCGTGCAGGATAAGCCGTGCCCATCCGGGGCCACGCCCTGCGGGCGATGCTGGCGCATCAGCCTGAATCGCTCCCGGCGATTCAGTCGATGCTGCGGCAGGTTCTCATCCGGCAGGTTTAACTCTGTGCCGCAGAAACGAAAAAAGCGCCTTAAAGGCGCTTTCTTCTTAATTGGTGGGTCGTGCAGGATTCGAACCTGCGACCAATTGATTAAAAGTCAACTGCTCTACCAACTGAGCTAACGACCCGCTGGGGGCTTACAACCCTTCACTGCGCCAGGCGCCCGAAGTAAGATGGTGGGTCGTGCAGGATTCGAACCTGCGACCAATTGATTAAAAGTCAACTGCTCTACCAACTGAGCTAACGACCCATCTTAGGTTGTGAAGCAATGCTGAAGCGGTATCCTGAAAGGGCACGCAAACAAAACGCGCGTCTGACCGGAGATGGTGGGTCGTGCAGGATTCGAACCTGCGACCAATTGATTAAAAGTCAACTGCTCTACCAACTGAGCTAACGACCCATCTTCAGGCTTGCCAGACACGTTTGCAATGTGTCCCGGCAACGGCGGCATATATTACTGATTTACTGAGGTAGCGCAACCCTTATTTCTGCTAAAAGCTTCAATTGCTTACCTTTCATACGGCAAGACCAGAAATCACACGATATCCGGTCTGAACCGTACAGATTACATACTTGCCAGACGTTTTTGCGCCTGTTTGGCAGAATCGGTATTGGGATAAAGTTTAATCACCTGCTGGTAAACCGCTTTGGCTTTCGCCGTGTCGTTTTTCTCCTGCATGATGACGCCCACTTTCAATAACGCCTCTGCGGCTTTCGGCGACTTCGGATAGTTTTTCACCACCGTGGCATAATAATAGGCCGCGTCGTCCTTTTTGCCTTTGTTGTAATTCAGCTGTCCCAGCCAGTAATTGGCGTTCGGCTGATAGGTCGAATCAGGGTAACGTTTTACCCATGCCTGAAGCGCACTGATCGCCTGGTCGTACTGTTTCTTCTCCAGAATCAGCGCAACAGCCGCATTGTAGTCGCTGTTCGCATCGCCGGTCTGGGCCGGTGCGCTGCCCGTCGCTGCCGCCGCACCCGCGCCTGCTGCTGCGCCTGCATCGGCTGAAGCATCGCCGCTGGCCGCCTGCTGACCGCCGCTGTTGCTGCTGCTCAGGCTGTCAATCTGCTGGTAGAGCTGCTTCTGACGCTCAACCACCTGATTCAGCTGATACGAGTTTTGCTGGATTTGCCCACGCAGCGAGTCGATATCACGTTGGTTATCGCTCATCTGCTGTTGCAGTTGTTGCAGCAGCTGTGCCTGGGCATTAGAGATTCGTTCAAGAGTGGTGACACGGTCTTCGACCGAGCCGGAGCCAACGCTACTGATTGACGCTTGGGCATTAGCGGCCCAGGGGGCCGCTACGCCAATCAGTAACGACAGACTCAACAGGTGATGTCTGAAGTTACTAACCATGTGATTCTCTTAGTAGACCAGTACGGCACGACGGTTTTTAGAATACGCTGCTTCGTCATGACCCAGAACGGCTGGCTTCTCTTTACCGTAAGAAACGATAGACATCTGATCGGCCGAAACACCTTTGCCTTGCAGATACATTTTAACCGCGCTGGCGCGACGTTCGCCCAGGGCGATGTTGTATTCCGGCGTACCGCGCTCATCCGCGTGACCTTCGATAGTCACTTTGTAAGATGGGTTGCTACGCAGGAAAGCAGCATGCTGATCCAGCATCTGAGCGTAATCAGACTGAACGTCATATTTGTCCAGACCGAAGTAGACGATGTTGTTCTGCTGCAGCTGTTGCATCTGCAGACGCGCCTGCTCGTCAGAAGACATGTTGCCGCCGTTGCCGTTCATGCCAGAATTTGCACCGTAAGCGCCATCAGCACCCATGCCAGTCTGGTCATTGTTGTTGTTTTTGTGTGAGCTACAAGCCGCTACTGCCAGAACCGGCAGAGCCAGCATCAAACCCTTCAGCACTTTGTTCAGTTGCATTTCAAAAATCCCATTATTGTTTATTGTTTGTGATGTCTGTTAAGTCAGACATTACAGATACGGCGACCAGGCAGGAAATTTTACCTGTCCATCAGTTGCCGGAAGACGCGCTTTGAAACGGCCGTCGGTTGAAACCAGCTGCAGCACGGAACCCATCCCCTGAGTAGAGCTATAGATTACCATTGTGCCGTTCGGTGCCAGGCTCGGCGTTTCATCCAGGAACGTGTCCGTTAACGTTTGAACGGCTCCCGTTTCCAGATCCTGTTTGGCGACGTGTTGCGCACCGCCACTGGTGCTAATCATCACCATTGATTTTCCATCGGTGGCAACGTCCGCATCCTGGTTCTGACCGCCTTCCCAGGTAATGCGTTGTGGCGCGCCGCCGTTGATACCTACTTTATAAATCTGAGGCGCACCGGCCTGATCCGAGGTGTAAGCCAGCGTCTGGCTGTCCGGGAACCAGGTCGGTTCAGTGCTGTTATAGCGGCCATCGGTGACCTGACGGGTCTGACCTGACGCCAGATCCATCACGTAGAGGTTAAGGCTGCCGGTTTTAGACAGGGCAAAAGCCAGCTTCGAACCATCCGGCGAGAAGGCCGGAGCACCGTTGTGACGTGGATAAGAAGCAACCTGACGGATAGCACCGTTAGACAGCGTCTGTACCACCAGCGCTGACTTGCCGCTTTCAAAGGTGACGTAGGCCACTTTGCTGCCGTCTGGCGACCAGGCCGGTGACATCAGCGGCTGCGGTGAACGGTGAACCACAAACTGGTTGTAGCCATCGTAATCCGCGACGCGCAGTTCATACGGGAACTGACCGCCGTTGGTCTGCACCACATAGGCGATGCGGGTGCGGAACGCCCCTTTAATGCCGGTCAGTTTCTCAAAGGTTTCATCACTGGCGGTGTGCGCAGCATAGCGCAGCCACTGTTTAGTCACCTTATAGGAGTTCTGTGCCAGTACTGTGCCTGGCGCAGCGCCGGTATCGACTAACTGGTAAGAAACCTGGTAACTGCCGTCCGGGTTGGACTGCACCTGACCCACCACCACGGCATCAATGCCGAGCGCGCTCCAGGCAGCAGGCTGTACTTCCTGCGCGCTGGTTGGCTGCTGTGGCAGACGTGAGCGATCCAGCGGGTTGAATTTACCGCTGTTGCGCAGGTCAGCCGCCACGATGCCGCCGATATCTTCTGGCGCAGCGCCAGCACCGGCCCATTTAAACGGCACCACGCCAATCGGACGTGCAGTATTCACGCCCTGGGTGATCTCAATTCGAACTTCTGCATGCAGCACGGCTGCCCACAGCAGGATAAAAAAGCCTAACGTAACGCGAAGAGCTTGCTTCATTTTATCTCCCTTATCTGAACCTCAGTCCACGATAATTGGCACTGTTCCTGGAAACCACGAGTACGACTTAAATACGGCAAGCTAACCTTAGATCAACTTGCCGTCAGTTACTGCATTATTGCGGTCTGAAACGCATTGGTGCGTTTTTAAACACTTCATACACAGCCTGTGAAGGCGGCTTCGGAATACGTGCCTGTTTGGCAGCGGCGATCGCTGCCTGACAGAGTGCGGGGTCGCCGCCTTCTGACTTAACATCAATCAACAATCCGTCAGGCGCAAGTTTAATCCGTAAATCACAACTTTTTCCGCGATACAGATCCGCATCATAGAATCGGCTTTGAATCGCACTGGTAATCTGACCAAGATAGGAGTTGATCTCCGCACCGGACGCACCGGCTTTCTTCTGATTACCCTGCCCTGCCGCGCCACCCGAGGTGCCGCTTTTCGGCGCATTTTTGCCGGAAGCCAGTCCGCCTAACAGGTCATCAACATCGCTGTCATTGGCTGCATCAGCGGCGGCTTTGGCCTTTGCATCGGCTTTAGCTTTCGCGGCGGCGTCGGCTTTCGCTTTGGCTGCCGCATCGGCTTTGGCTTTCGCAGCGGCTTCAGCTTTCTCTTTGGCCGCTTCTGCTTTGGCTTTGGCGGCGGCTTCAGCCTTCTCTTTGGCGGCTTCTGCTTTGGCTTTGGCTGCTTCTGCCGCTTTCTCTTTGGCTTCTTCAGCTGCTTTAGCTTTCGCATCGGCCGCGGCTTTGGCTTCTGCTGCGGCTTTCGCCTCGGCGTCAGATTTCGCTTTGGCTTCGGCTACGGCTTTCTCTTTTGCTGCCGCGGCCGCCGCAGCTTTGGCCTGCTGATCGGCCTGTTTCTTCGCCTCAGCGGCCGCCTGCTTCGCCTGTTCGGCGGCGGCTTTGGCCTGCGCATCGGCTTCGGCTTTGGCATCTGCTTTCGCTTTAGCGGCGGCAGCTTCGGCAGTTTTTTGCTGCTCCTGCGCTTGCTTAGCGGCCTCTTCTGCCGCTTTCTGCTGCTCAGCTTGCTGCTTCACCTGCTGTTTAGCGGTTTCCTGCGCTTCGAGACGCTCTTTCTCCAGCGCTTTCAGTCGCTGTTGTTCGGCCGCCTGTTTTTGTTGCAGCTCTTCAGCCTGCTGTTGCGCCTGCTTTTTACGCTGCTGCTCGGCGCGCTGGCTGTCGCTCTGCTGGTTCTGCTGACGGTTGTATTGACTCACTACCGCACCGGGATCGACCATCACAGCATCTATATCGCTGCCGCCGCCGCCGGCACTGCTGGCATCAATGTGCTCATTAAACGAGCTCCATATCAGCAGCGCGATCAGCACAATGTGCAGAATCACCGAAATGATTATCGCGCGCTTTAACTTCTCGTTTTGCTCGGTTGCCTTCGACACACTCGGTTCCCAAAAAACGGTTCGATTTTAAATCGGCTGCGTCATCAAACCGACAGATTTAACACCCGCCTGGTGCAGCAGGTTGAGCGCTTTAATAATTTCGTCGTAAGGCACTTCTTTCGCGCCTCCGATCAAAAAGACGGTCTTTGGATTGGCTTCCAGTCGACGCTGCGCTTCGCTGATCACCTGCTCAGGAGGCAGCTGATCCATACGATCGTGATCCACCACCAGACTGTACTGACCCACGCCCGCCACTTCGACAATCACCGGCGGGTTATCGTCACTGGCGACGGTTTTTGAATCGGTCGCATCAGGCAGGTCCACTTCCACACTCTGGGTAATAATGGGTGCCGTCGCCATGAAGATCAGCAACAGCACCAACAGGACGTCCAGTAGCGGAACGATGTTGATTTCCGACTTCAGGTCGCGGCGTTTGCGACCACGTACTCTGGCCATCATTAACCTCTATTTACTTAGCGCTATCGCTGGAGAAAGCCTGGCGATGCAGAATGGCGGTGAACTCTTCCATGAAGTTGTCGTAGCCCTGCTCCAGTTTATTCACGCGCTGGTTCAGACGGTTGTACGCCATAACCGCCGGGATCGCTGCAAACAGGCCGATTGCCGTGGCAATCAACGCTTCCGCAATACCCGGTGCAACCATCTGCAGGGTCGCCTGCTTCACCGCGCCCAGCGCGATAAAGGCGTGCATAATCCCCCAGACGGTACCGAACAGACCGATATATGGACTGATGGAGCCGACGGTGCCGAGGAAAGGAATGTGGTTTTCCAGCGCCTCCAGTTCACGGTTCATCGAGATACGCATCGCCCGGCTCGCGCCCTCGATCACCGCTTCTGGTGCGTGGTTATTGGCCCGGTGCAGACGGGCAAACTCTTTGAAACCCGAGTAGAAAATCTGCTCCGATCCAGCGAGTTCGTCACGACGACCCTGGCTTTCCTGATAGAGACGGGAGAGTTCGATACCGGACCAGAATTTGTCTTCAAACGCCTCCGCTTCGCGCCCCGCCGCGTTAAGGATACGCGTACGCTGAATAATGATCGCCCAGGAGGCAATCGAAAAGCCGATCAAAATCAACATGATAAGTTTGACCAGAAGGCTCGCCTTCAGGAACAAATCAAGAATGTTCATGTCAGTCACTGCTTGAACTCCGCGACAATAGACTTGGGAAGCGCAATCGGCTTCATCAGATGTGGGTTAATGCAGGCAATCAGGACTTCTGCCTCATTGAGCACTTTGCCTTCAGCATTCACGATACGCTGGGTAAACGTCATGGTAGCCCGGGTCATTGATGTCACTTCACTCTGGATCTCCAGAAGGTCATCAAGACGCGCCGCCGCCAGATAGTCCACCGTCATACGCCGCACCACAAAAGCGACCTGCTGTTCTAACAGCGTCTGCTGATTGAAATGGTGCTGACGCAACATTTCGGTACGTGCTCGTTCATAAAAAGCGATATAGCTGGCGTGATA
Source organism: Pantoea brenneri (assembly GCF_038594305.1). Classification (NCBI taxonomy): domain Bacteria; kingdom Pseudomonadati; phylum Pseudomonadota; class Gammaproteobacteria; order Enterobacterales; family Erwiniaceae; genus Pantoea; species Pantoea brenneri. Next base: position 1,922,072 of record NZ_JBCGBG010000001.1, read on the forward strand.
AACCACGCCACCGGCATCAGTGTCTTCGTAGTAGACCCGAACCGGCCAGCGAAACAGCGTTGTACTCACTCTACATCCCGGCCTCGTTTTAAACGTTGCTACTATACGCAAGACAAATCGGGTTTGGAATGGGTCGCCAGAGCCAGGCGAAAATAATTATCGCTCCGTAACAAACGGAACGATTTCAGGGAGATTTCTTGACCGGACGCTGACAAAAACTCACTCACAGCGTCGATATGGCGGGAGGTTAAGCGTAAAAGCGGTAAAGCGCGATAAACAGCACCCCCATTGCCGGTAAGGGCGAAAACAGCGCCTGCCATCGGGTTTGCTGTGGCCGGAAACCCACGCCGTGGATCACCGCACTACAGATGGCCCAGATGAGCAGCAGCGCCTGCAGAGCCGGCAGTCTGCCGGTGTGATCGGCAAAGCGCGTCGGGTCCCACAGCACGCCGCCGGCCGTGACCAGCGCCAGCAGCAGTGAAAGGGCCCGTAACGGGCCCTTGTCCATCAGACGATACAGCATCTGAATCGGTGTGCGCATCAGTGCGACTCATCCTGCGCATCGATATGCTCAATCGCCAGCGCGGTAACGATACCAAAGGCACAGGCCAGCAAGGTGCCAAGAATCCAGGCAAAATACCACATGCGTCGTCTCCTTAATCAGTAGAGTGAGTGACTGTTGCTTTCGATGTGCTCTTTGGTGATACGGCCAAACATCTTCCAGTAACACCAACTGGTGTAAGCCAGAATGATCGGCACGAAGATCACCGCAGCGACGGTCATAATTTTCAGCGTCAGCAGGCTGGAGGTGGCATCCCACATCGTCAGGCTGATGCCCGGCACCGTGCTGGAAGGCATGATGAACGGGAACATTGCGATACCCGCCGTCATGATGACGCAGGCCAGAGTCAGTGAGGAGAACAGGAACGCCCAGGCGCCCTTCTCAAGCCGGGAGCAGATCACCGTCAGCAGTGGCAGCAGCACGCCGAGCAGCGGGAACAGCCACAGCACCGGCTGGTTCTGGAAGTTCACCAACCAGGCACCCGCTTCCCGCACCACGGTTTTACCCAGCGGATTCGAGGCGGCGAAGTGATCGAGGGTGCTGGTGACGACGTAGCCATCAATACCATATTTCACCCAGACGCCCGCCAGCACGAAGCAGACCATCATCACCAGCGCGGCAATCTGTGCGACCGCGCGTGAACGCAGATGCAGTTCGCCGCTGGTGCGCATCTGCAGATAGGTCGCGCTCTGCGCCAGAATCATCGCCACGCTGACTACGCCCGCCAGCAGGCCAAACGGATTCAGCAGCTGGAAGAAGTTACCGGTATAGAACAGGCGCAGATATTCATCGGCATGGAAGGGAACGCCCTGCAACAGGTTGCCGAACGCCACGCCAATCACCAGTGGTGGCACAAAGCTGCCAATGAAAATGCCCCAGTCCCAGGCACCGCGCCAGCGGTTATCTTCAATCTTGGAGCGGTAATCAAAGCCAACCGGCCGGAAGAACAGCGAGGCCAGCACCAGAATCATCCCCACATAGAAGCCTGAAAAGGCCGCAGCATAGACCATCGGCCAGGCGGCAAACAGCGCGCCGCCGGCGGTGATCAGCCATACCTGATTGCCATCCCAGTGCGGGGCGATGGTGTTAATCATGATGCGGCGTTCGGTATCGTTGCGGCCCAGAATGCGCGTCAGCATGCCGACGCCCATATCAAAACCATCTGCCACGGCGAAACCGATCAGCAGTACGCCTATCAGCAACCACCAGATAAAGCGCAGAACTTCATAATCAAACATGGTCGCTCTCCTTATCCCTGTACCGGCTGAGTCATCGCCGTGATCTGTTCATGATGGTAACGCCCGGTTTTCAGGCTGCTCGGCCCAAGGCGGGCAAATTTGAACATCAGGTACATCTCAGCCACCAGGAACAGGGTGTAGAGACCGCAGATCAGGATCATTGAGAACAGCAGATCGCCCACCGTCAGCGACGAGTTAGCGACTGCAGTCGGCAACACTTCACCGATGGCCCACGGCTGGCGACCGTATTCCGCCACAAACCAGCCTGACTCGATGGCAATCCACGGCAGTGGAATACCGAACAGGGCCGCTTTCAGTAACCAGCGGTTCTTGCCAATGCGGTTACGAATAACACTCCAGAAGGACAGCGTAATCACGCCCAGCAGCAGCACGCCACACAGCACCATGATGCGGAACGCGAAATAGAGCGGTGCCACGCGCGGAATTGAATCCTGTGTCGCCTGCTGGATTTGCGCTTCGGTGGCGTCAGAGACGTTAGCGGTATAGCGTTTCAGCAGCAGACCATAGCCGAGATCCTGCTTGTGGCTGTTGAAGGCTTCGCGTACCGCCGGGTCCTGGCTGCCGCCACGCAGTTCATTCAGCAAGGCGTAGGCTTTCATGCCGTTGCGGATGCGGACTTCATGCTGCGCCATCAGATCTTTCAGCCCGGTAACCGGTGTGTCGGTGGATCGGGTAGCGATCAGACCAAGCAGCCACGGAATTTGAATGGCATATTTGTTTTCGCGGGTCTCCTGATCCGGCAGGCCAAACAGAGTAAACGACGCCGGAGCGGGCTGGGTTTCCCATTCAGCTTCAATCGCTGCCAGCTTGGTTTTCTGCACGTCACCCATTTCGTAACCGGACTCATCGCCCAGTACGATCACCGACAGCACCGCCGCCATGCCGAAGCTGGCCGCAATGGCGAACGAGCGTTTAGCAAAGGCGATATCGCGTCCTTTCAGCAGATACCAGGCGCTGATGCCGAGAATAAACATCGCACCGGTGGTGTAGCCTGCCGCCACGGTATGGACGAATTTGACCTGGGCAACCGGGTTGAGTACCAGCTCGGAGAAGCTGACCATCTCCATGCGCATGGTTTCGAAGTTGAACTCAGAGGCGATCGGATTTTGCATCCAGCCATTCGCCACCAGGATCCACAGCGCCGACATGTTTGAGCCCAGCGCCACCAGCCAGGTGACGGCCAGATGCTGCACTTTACCCAGCCGATCCCAGCCAAAAAAGAACAGGCCGACAAAGGTGGATTCGAGGAAGAACGCCATCAGCCCTTCAATGGCGAGCGGCGCACCAAAGATATCGCCGACGTAGTGAGAGTAATATGACCAGTTGGTCCCGAACTGAAATTCCATGGTCAGGCCGGTAGCCACGCCGAGCGCGAAGTTAATACCGAATAACTTGCCCCAGAATTTCGTCATATCTTTATAAATCTGTTTGCCGCTCAGGACGTATACCGTCTCCATGATCGCCAGCAAAAACGCCATACCCAGCGTTAAAGGCACGAACAGAAAATGGTACATCGCCGTTAAGGCAAACTGTAACCGCGACAGCTCGACGATATCTAACATAATGACTCCTTGCTCCTCGCATTATCCCGTTACGCGCATCACAGAGGCGCGCGTAATCTGAGTCAGGAACGACTGTTTATTAATTCCAGTTTTTTATACCCAGCAGAACAGAGTGATGAGCTGCCCGTAGCTGGTGAATAACGGGTAAAGCAGCCCTGACTGTCAATGCAGCGCTAATCTCAACGTATGCAAAAACAACAGAAAAGCGGGTATCACCCCGGGTAGAGCAAACGTTTGAAAGTTTGTGTGAAAGGCTGAATTGATGTAGCGCAATTTACGCCTTTAGCGTTACGCTTTGCCAGCGGAATAGTTGGTTATAACTCGCGAATAATTGATCTGGAATAACGTAATAAATTTCCAGATAGGGTCAGGTAGGTTTCTTGTTATCAGGATGTCATCGTCGGGCTGAATATTATTTAAAAAATATTACCTTTGCTGCTTTTAATTAACTCCAGGCATTTTTCTGGCGGTTATTCTGCTGCGCCGTCGATTCAACAGCGCGGCCGGGTACCAGCAATAGAAGGCATAAAAAAAGCCACCCGCAGGTGGCTTTGATGTTCGATCTGTTTGGCTTATTTCGCCGGCAGGACAGCTTTCACCGCATCACCGATGTCAGCCAGGCTGCGAACGGTTTTCACGCCGGCCGCTTCCAGTGCCGCAAACTTCTCGTCTGCTGTGCCTTTACCACCGGCAATGATGGCGCCCGCATGGCCCATACGCTTGCCTTTTGGCGCCGTCACACCCGCGATATAACCCACCACAGGCTTGGTGACATGCTCTTTGATGAACGCCGCAGCTTCTTCTTCCGCGCTGCCACCGATCTCACCGATCATCACGATCGCTTCGGTCTGTGGATCGTCCTGGAACATTTTCAGGATGTCGATGAAGTTAGAACCTGGGATCGGGTCACCGCCGATGCCGACACAGGTCGACTGGCCGTAGCCGATGTCGGTGGTCTGCTTAACGGCTTCATAGGTCAGCGTACCTGAACGTGAGACGATGCCGACGCGGCCCGGCTGGTGAATGTGACCCGGCATGATGCCGATTTTGCATTCGCCTGGGGTGATCACGCCTGGGCAGTTTGGACCAATCATCCGCACGCCCGCTTCATCCAGCTTCACTTTCACGGTCAGCATATCCAGCGTCGGGATGCCTTCGGTGATGGTGATGATCAGTTTGATGCCTGCATCGATCGCTTCAAGGATGCCATCTTTACAGAACGGAGCCGGCACGTAGATCACGGTGGCGGTTGCGCCGGTCGCTTCTACGGCTTCACGCACGGTGTTGAACACCGGCAGGCCCAGATGGGTGGTGCCGCCTTTGCCTGGCGTGACGCCGCCAACCAGTTGGGTGCCGTAGGCCAGCGCCTGCTCAGAATGGAAAGTCCCCTGGCCACCGGTGAAACCCTGGCAAATGACTTTGGTGTTTTTGTCGATCAGAATGGACATTATTTACCCTCCGCGGCAGCAACAACACGCTGTGCGGCGTCTGTCAGGCTGGTTGCTGCAATGATGTTCAGACCGCTGTCCGCCAGTTTCTGGGCGCCCAGCTCGGCGTTGTTACCTTCCAGACGTACCACCACTGGCACGTTCACACCCACTTCAGCCACTGCGCCGATGATGCCGTCGGCAATCAGGTCACAGCGTACGATACCGCCGAAGATGTTAACGAATACCGCTTTCACTGCATCGTCAGACAGGATGATTTTGAAGGCTTCTGTGACGCGCTCTTTGGTTGCGCCGCCGCCAACATCAAGGAAGTTCGCCGGTTGACCGCCGTGGTGCTTAACGATGTCCATGGTACCCATCGCCAGACCTGCGCCGTTCACCATACAGCCGATGTTGCCTTCCAGGGCGACATAGTTCAGTTCCCACTGTGTAGCATGGGCTTCACGTGGATCTTCCTGGCTTGGATCGCGCATTTCGCGCAGCTCTGGCTGACGGAACAGCGCATTGCCATCGGCACCCAGTTTGCCATCCAGGCAGATCAGATCGCCCTGCTTAGTGATCACCAGCGGGTTGATCTCAACCATCGCCAGATCGCGCTCGAGGAACAGTGTCGCCAGACCCATGAAGATCTTAGTGAACTGACCGACCAGCTTGCCGGACAGGCCCAGTTTGAATGCCAGCTCACGGCCCTGATAAGGCTGTGGACCGGTCAGCGGATCGAGCGCCATTTTATGAATCAGGTGCGGGGTTTCTTCCGCCACTTTTTCGATTTCTACGCCGCCTTCAGTTGATGCCATGAAGATCACGCGACGCGTTGCACGATCGACCACCGCGCCCAGGTAAAGCTCCTGGTCGATGTCGGTTGCGGCTTCAACCAGAATCTGGTTTACCGGCTGGCCGTTCGCATCTGTCTGATAGGTTACCAGGCGTTTGCCCAGCCAGTTTTCAGCAAAGGCGCGAATCTCTTCTTTGCTGTTAACCACTTTCACACCGCCCGCTTTACCGCGGCCACCGGCATGAACCTGACATTTTACTACCCACGGGCCTGCGCCAATTTTCGAGGCAGCTTCTTCCGCTTCACGTGGTGTAGTACAGGCGTAACCGGTTGGTGCCGGCATGCCATACCGTGCAAACAGTTGTTTCGCCTGGTATTCGTGTAAGTTCATGATGTTCTATCCATTCAGGTCTGAAAAGAGTAAAGAGGTTGGGCGCGCGGCGAGGCGCGCCCGATGAAAATCAGACATCCAGCAGCAGGCGCGCCGGGTCTTCCAGCATCTCTTTCACCGCAACCAGGTAGCCGACAGATTCACGGCCATCGATCAGACGGTGATCGTAGGAGAGCGCCAGATACATCATTGGCAGCACCACGACCTGACCATTGACCGCCATAGGACGATCTTTGATGGCGTGCATGCCGAGGATGGCACTCTGTGGCGGGTTGATGATCGGGGTCGACATCAGCGAACCGAAGACGCCACCGTTGGTGATGGTGAAGTTACCGCCGGTCAGATCGTCAACCGTCAGCTTGCCGTCACGACCTTTCACCGCCAGTTCTTTAATTTTCTTCTCGATATCAGCCATGCTCAGCGCATCGACGTCGCGCAGCACCGGCGTCACCAGGCCGCGTGGCGTGGAGACCGCAATGCTGACGTCAAAGTAGTTGTGATAAACCACATCTTCGCCATCGATAGAAGCATTCACTTCCGGATAGCGTTTCAGCGCTTCAACTACCGCTTTGATGTAGAAGGACATGAAGCCCAGACGCACGCCGTGACGCTTCTCGAAAGCCTCGCCGTACTGCTTACGCAGATCCATGATCGGCTTCATGTTGATTTCGTTGAAGGTGGTCAGCATCGCGGTGCTGTTCTTCGCTTCCAGCAGACGTTCGGCAACACGTTTACGCAGACGGGTCATCGGCACGCGTTTTTCGCTGCGGTTAGCGACCGCAGGCTGTGGCGCACTGTCAGCGGCTGGCGCAGCGGCGGCTTTCGGCGCAGCAGGCTTGTTGGCCAGATGTTTTTCAACATCTTCACGGGTCAGACGACCACCCACACCGCTGCCTTTGATCTGCGAGGCATCGAGGTTATGTTCCGCAATCAGGCGGCGAATTGCCGGGCTGAGCGCATCGTTGCTCTCTTCTTCCAGTGAGGCAGTCTGACGCTGAGCCGGAGTCGACTCTTTGCTTTCAGACTTCGCGCTGCTCTCTTTACCGCCGCTGTTGCCCTCTTTCAGACGACCGAGGACCTGGCGTGAAGTGACGGTTGCGCCCTCATCTTCCAGCACGGCTTCTAAAATGCCGTCAGCGGATGCAGGCACTTCCAGCACCACTTTGTCAGTTTCAATTTCGACCAGCACTTCATCGCGAGTGACTGCATCGCCTGGTTTTTTGTGCCAGGTTGCCACGGAGGCATCGGCAACCGATTCAGGCAGGTCGGGAACGAGAATATCTACGCTACTCATTATCTTTCCTTTTAATTAATCAACGTTCAGCGCGTCATTAACCAGGTCTTGCTGCTGTTTTTGGTGTACGGACATGTAACCCACGGCCGGTGAAGCGGATGCCGGGCGGCCTGCATAACGTAAGGTGGCACCAAATGGCACAACTTCACGGAAATGATGCTGGCTGCAGTACCAGGCACCCTGATTCAGGGGTTCTTCCTGACACCAGACAAAATCCTGCACATGGGAATACGCTTTTAAAGCTTCCTGTACCGCTTGATGCGGGAACGGATAGAGCTGCTCGATACGCACGATAGCGACATCGGTCTGCTCGTTTTTACGGCGCTGTTCCAGCAGGTCGTAATAGACTTTACCGGAGCAAAGCACGACGCGTTTAACGCCCTGCGGATCGAGATCGTCGACTTCGCCAATCGCCGGTTTGAAGCTGCCGTTAGCCAGCTCATCCAGCGTGGAGATCGCCAGCGGATGACGCAGCAGCGATTTCGGCGACATCACAATCAGTGGACGCCGCATTCCGCGCAGCGCCTGACGACGCAGCATGTGATAAACCTGCGCCGGCGTAGACGGCACGCAGACCTGCATGTTCTGCTCAGCGCAGAGTTGCAGATAGCGCTCAAGGCGCGCTGAGGAGTGCTCAGGACCCTGACCTTCGTAGCCGTGCGGCAGCAGCATGACCAGGCCACACATCCGGCCCCATTTCTGCTCGCCGGAGCTGATGAACTGGTCGATCACCACCTGAGCACCGTTGGCGAAGTCACCGAACTGCGCTTCCCAGATGGTCAGAATGCGTGGCTCTGCGGTGGCATAACCATATTCAAACGCCAGTACCGCCTCTTCTGATAGCACGGAATCCCAGACTTTGAACTGGCCCTGGCCGCTGTGCACGTGATGCAGCGGAGTATAGGTCGAGCCGTTCGCCTGGTTATGGATTACCGCATGACGGTGGAAGAAGGTACCGCGACCGGTATCTTCGCCCGACAGGCGAACCGGAATGCCTTCATCAACCAGCGTGGCGTACGCCAGGTTTTCAGCACCGCCCCAGTCAAAGGCTTTCTCGCCTTCGGCCATCAGACGGCGATCGTTGTAGATCTTGGCGACGCGTGACTGAACTTCTACCTCTTCCGGGACCTGGCTGATACGCAGCGCCAGTTCCTTCAGACGTTTCATGTCGACCTGGGCCGGATACGGCTCGTCCCACTCGTGATTGAGGTAAGGCGACCAGGTAAAGGAGTGCAGGCTCATCGGCCGCCACTCTGGCACCACGCATTCGCCGGCATCCAGCGCATCGCGGTAGAGATTGACCATTTCGGTCGCATCTTCCTGGGTCGCTACCCCTTCACTTTCCAGACGGTCAGCATAGATTTTACGCGGCGTCGGGTGCTTTTTGATTTTCTGGTACATCAGCGGCTGGGTCGCACTCGGCTCATCGGCTTCGTTGTGACCATGACGGCGATAGCAGACCAGATCGATAAACACATCACGTTTGAAGGTGTTGCGATAATCGAGCGCCAGACGGGTAACAAACGCCACCGCTTCCGGGTCATCTGCATTGACGTGGAAAATAGGGGCCAGCACCATTTTGCCGATGTCGGTGCAGTACGGCGTTGAACGCGCATCTTTCGGGTTGGAGGTGGTGAAACCTACCTGGTTGTTGATCACGATGCGAACGGTACCGCCCACTTCGTAACCGCGTGCCTGAGACATGTTCAGGGTTTCCTGCACCACGCCCTGGCCGATTACCGCGGCATCACCATGAATGGTGATCGGTAAAACTTTGTTGCTGCTTGGCTCTTCCAGACGGTCAAGACGGGCGCGTACCGATCCCATCACCACCGGGCTGACGATCTCCAGATGCGACGGGTTAAACGCCAGCGCCAGGTGAACCAGGCCGCCTTCGGTTTCAACGTCAGACGAGAAGCCCATGTGGTACTTCACGTCACCGGTGCCGAGGTGCTCTTTATGCTTACCGGCGAACTCGTCGAACAGATCCTGCGGCTTTTTACCCAGCACGTTGATCAGCACGTTGAGACGGCCACGGTGCGCCATGCCGAGCACGACTTCGCGGGTGCCGCTTTTACCGGCATGACGGATCATTTCGCGCAGCATCGGAACCAGCGCATCGCCCCCTTCGAGGGAGAAGCGTTTGGCGCCCGGGAATTTAGCCCCGAGATATTTTTCCAGCCCTTCTGCCGCGGTCAGCTCTTTCAGGAAACCTTTTTTCTCTTCGCGGCTGAATGACGCATGGCCCACCACCGATTCCAGACGCTGCTGAATCCAGCGTTTCTCGTCGGTGTTATTGATGTGCATATATTCTGCACCAATTGAGCCACAGTAAGTCTGGGTCAGCGCCTCGAACAGATCGGCCAGCTTCATGGTCTCTTTGCCGATGGCAAAAGAGCCGACGTTAAAGCTTTCCTGAAAATCGGCGTCGGTCAGATCGTGAAAAGCCGGGTCCAGATCGGCAACCCGATCCTGCTTCCACAGGCCGAGCGGATCGAGATTGGCGTGCTGATGGCCGCGGAAACGAAACGCGTTAATCAGCTGCAGCACTTTCACTTGCTTCGAGTTGGTTTCTGGATCGGAGACGGATGAGGTGTAACGAGATGCATCTTTCGCCAGGCGACGGAAGTACTCACGTGTGGTGGAGTGAAACTGCTCAGGTTTCATTCCGGTGCCCGGTAACTGTTGGAACATCGAGCGCCACACTGCATCGACAGAGTCAGGATCGGTCAGGAAATCCTCATAGAGTTGCTCTATGTAAGACTGGTTCGCGCCGGCCAGCCAGGAGGAGTCCAGCCAGGGCTTCATCGCGCTGTTCTGCATTGTGATCCCTTAAGCATTGCTATGCTTTTTTGAGGTTTCATTTGTTGCCGCTTTCGCGGTTTGCCGTAGTGAGTTCAGCGATACGAGCACTGTGCGCAGCGCGCGTGGCCCGTAAGGGAACCTTTGTAAACGTGGTACCAGACCGCGCTTACAGAGGCTTCCGTAAACCACCGGGAACCTGAGGTTCCCGGATGGTGTGGTGCTTATGCCCCGCGTTGCAGCAGCATCGACTTAATATGGCCGATGGCGCGCGTCGGGTTTAGCCCTTTCGGGCATACGCTCACACAGTTCATGATGCTGTGACAGCGGAATACACTGAAAGCGTCGTTCAGATTGTCGAGACGCGCATCGGTTTCGGTGTCGCGGCTGTCGATCAGGAAGCGGTACGCGGCCAGCAGGCCGGCAGGCCCGATAAACTTCTCCGGGTTCCACCAGAATGACGGGCATGAGGTTGAACAGCAGGCACAGAGAATACATTCGTATAATCCATCCAGATGTTCGCGCTCATCCGGCGACTGCAGATGCTCACGTGCCGGCGGATTTTCCCCATTATTCAACAGGAAAGGCTTAATTTTCTCATATTGTGCATAAAACTGGCTCATGTCTACTACCAGGTCACGCACCACCGGTAAACCCGGCAGCGGACGGATAACGATTTTCTGTTTACCGTTGCCCAGCGCAGAGACCGGCGTGATGCAGGCCAGTCCGTTTTTACCGTTCATGTTGAGGCCGTCGGAGCCACAGACGCCTTCACGGCACGAGCGACGAAACGCCAGCGTCGGATCTTTCTCTTTCAGACGAATCAGCGCGTCCAGCAACATCATGTCGCGACCATCTTCCGCTTCCAGGCTGTAATCCTGCATCCGCGGTTTGTCGTCGACCTCTGGATTGTAGCGATAAATTGAAAACTCGAGTCTCATGATCGTCTCCGAAATTAGTAGGTACGCACTTTCGGCGGGAAGGCCGCGCGCAGTTTCGGCTGCATGTTCACCTCACGGCGCGTCATGCTCTCGGTTTCCGGGACATAAAGACTGTGGCACAGCCAGTTCTCATCATCACGATCCGGGAAGTCGAAGCGACTATGTGCACCGCGGCTCTCGGTGCGATAGTTAGCCGCCACCGCCGTGGCAAACGCCGTCTCCATCAGGTTGTCCAGTTCCAGACATTCAATACGCTGCGTGTTGAAGTCCGGCGAGCGGTCATCCAGACGCGCCGATTTCAGGCGTTCGCGGATCACTTTCAGCTCTTCCAGGCCCTGCGCCATTGCATCGCCTTCACGGAATACCGAGAAGTTATTCTGCATGCAACGTTGCAGCGCTTTGCGAATCTCAACCGGGTCTTCACCGGTGGTGTTATTTTCCCAACGGTTAAAGCGCGCCATCGCCGCATCAATCTCATCTTCAGAAGCATCACGCAGTTCGCCCTGCTCCTGAATGCTTTCCAGCAGATGCAGACCCGCAGCGCGGCCAAACACCACCAGGTCGAGCAGCGAGTTGCCGCCCAGACGGTTGGCACCGTGAACCGATACGCAGGCGATTTCGCCCACTGCAAACAGCCCAGGAATCACCACGTCTTCGCCCTGCTCATTCACCCGCAGCGCCTGACCGGTCACTTTGGTCGGAATGCCGCCCATCATGTAGTGACAGGTTGGAATCACCGGAATCGGTTCTTTAATCGGGTCGGCATGGGCAAAGGTGCGTGACAGCTCAAGAATGCCAGGCAGACGTGACTCAAGCACCTCTTTACCGAGGTGATCGAGTTTCAGTTTAATGTGCGGGCCCCACGGGCCATCGCAGCCGCGACCTTCGCGAATTTCGATCATCATCGAGCGCGCAACCACGTCACGGCCCGCCAGATCTTTCGCATTCGGCGCGTAGCGTTCCATGAAGCGCTCGCCATGTTTATTCAGCAGATAACCGCCTTCACCACGGCAGCCTTCGGTCACCAGCACGCCCGCGCCGGCGATGCCGGTTGGGTGGAATTGCCACATCTCCATGTCCTGCACCGGTACGCCTGCGCGCAGCGCCATACCCACGCCGTCACCGGTGTTGATGTGTGCATTGGTGGTGGACTGGTAAATACGGCCTGCCCCGCCGGTCGCCAGTACGGTGGCTTTGGCTTTAAAGTAGACGGTCTCACCGGTTTCGATACAAATCGCGGTACAGCCGACAATTGCGCCGTCGGCATTTTTCACCAAATCCAGCGCGTACCACTCAGAAAAGATAGTGGTCTTATTTTTCAGGTTCTGTTGGTACAGCGTATGCAGCAGGGCGTGACCGGTACGGTCGGCTGCCGCCGCGGTACGTGCCGCCTGCTCGCCACCAAAATTCTTCGACTGGCCGCCGAACGGACGCTGATAGACACGACCATCATCCAGACGCGAGAACGGCAGGCCCATGTGTTCCAGCTCCAGAATCGCTTCCGGTCCGGTTTTACACATATATTCAATCGCGTCCTGGTCACCGATATAGTCGGAGCCTTTGACGGTGTCGTACATGTGCCATTCCCAGTTATCTTCATGGGTATTACCCAGCGCAACGGTAATACCGCCCTGCGCAGATACGGTGTGGGAACGGGTCGGGAAAACTTTAGATAACAGGGCGCAGCTCTGGCCGGCCTGGGAGATTTGCAGTGCGGCTCGCATTCCTGCGCCACCTGCGCCGATCACCACGGCATCGAACTCTCTGATTGGCAAACTCATTTACACACCCCACACCACAACAAATCCATAAATCGCATACCACAACAGCGCCACCACAATCACAAACTGCAACACCAGACGGGTTGGCAGCGATTTGACGTAGTCTGTTAACACCTGCCACATGCCAATCCAGCCGTGGATCAGAATCGAGAACAGCGTCAGCAGGGTGAACACTTTAGTGAATGCGGAAGCGAAGAAGCCACGCCACAACTCATAGGTCAGCGTGTCAGTCATCACCACAAAACCGAGGATGTAGACGATGTAGAGCGTAATCAGAATTGCGGTTGCCCGCAGCAGCAGCCAGTCCTGGATACCGTTGCGACCCAACGCGGATGCATTGCTTACCATACGAGGACTCCCGCCAGAATTGCCAGCACGACAGTGATTACAAAAGTCATATAAGCTGAACGCTTACCCACCTGCAGGGTTTCAGCCAGATAACCAAAATCCATCAACATATGACGAATCCCGCTCACCGCGTGATAGGCCAGCGCCGTTAAAATGCCCCACATGATAAACTTCGCGAAGAAGCCATCCATGATGGTTGCAGCGTGCTGGAAACCTTCCGGAGAGGAGAGTGAGAGACCGAGTAGCCACAGCAGGATGCCAAGAGCAACCAATGTGATTACGCCGGAGACGCGGTGAAGAATGGACGATATTGCAGTAACGGGAAACCGGATCGTCGAGAGATCCAAGTTGACAGGTCTTTGTTTTTTCACGGTTTTGCCCACACAGCTCTTTTTTATTTTGCTTCCTCCGGACCTGAGGCGGAGTCTAATCACAACGCGTGGCAGACTTTAACCGTCACCAAAAAAGCAACATCCAGTGTTAATTGACGCGGTAGAAACGCTGGGTGGCTCCTGGTGTCAGGGTGTTCCGGAGACCTGGCAGGAGTATAGGAGGATCACATTCTGATTACAATTCCCCTACAAACTCTTTGGTAAATTTTAGATGGAACAGTGATCCTACTCACGATTTTCACAATTGATACAATTTTAATTATCTGATTTGACAATAGTTCAACAATTCAGTTACAAACTAACGCTACAAATTCCTATGATGCACAAAAGTTATGGGGATACACTTTCCCCTAAGCGCAAGTTATGTAACATTGCGAACGTAAGCATTAAAAAGCATCAGGTTATTGGTTACCAAGAAGTTATGTCCTGACCGGATCTTTAACAACCGCGATATGCAGCATGTCCATGGCTCTACGGTTCCTGCTGGGAACGCGCCTCTCACTCTGTACCCTGCACCAGCCATAAGACAGCAGAGTGATGCTGTGAAGTTTTGCCAACCGCAACATGAACGCGTTTCAGGTGTCTAAAGATCTTTACCTGCCTAAGGCGCTATGGAGACGAAAATGACAGATAAAAAAGTGACGCTAACCCTACAAGATGAAACGTCCGTTGAACTGGATGTGCTGCAAGGCACGCTGGGCCAGGATGTGGTTGATGTCCGCGCCCTCGGCTCCAGTGGACTGTTTACCTTCGATCCGGGTTTCACGTCCACCGCATCCTGCGAGTCAAAAATCACCTTTATTGATGGTGATGAAGGTATCCTGTTGCACCGCGGCTTCCCGATCTCCCAGTTGGCGACCCACTCCAACTATCTGGAAGTGTGCTACATCCTGCTGAATGGCGAAGCGCCAAATCAAAAGCAGTTTGAAGAATTCCGTACCACCGTTACCCGTCATACCATGATTCATGAGCAGATTACCCGTCTGTTCCACGGCTTCCGTCGTGATTCACACCCGATGGCGGTGATGTGTGGCGTGACCGGCGCACTGGCGGCGTTTTATCACGATTCGCTGGACGTTAACAATGAGCGTCACCGCGAAATCGCCGCGTTCCGCCTGCTGTCCAAAATGCCGACCATGGCCGCAATGTGCTACAAATACTCTATCGGTCAGCCGTTTGTTTACCCGCGTAATGACCTCTCTTATGCCGGTAACTTCCTGCACATGATGTTCGCGACACCGTGCGAAGAGTACAAGGTAAATCCGGTACTGGAACGCGCCATGGACCGTATCCTGATCCTGCATGCTGACCATGAGCAGAACGCCTCGACGTCAACCGTGCGTACCGCCGGTTCTTCTGGTGCTAACCCGTTTGCCTGTATCGCCGCCGGGATCGCCTCCCTGTGGGGACCGGCGCACGGCGGTGCCAACGAAGCGACACTGCGCATGCTGGAAGAGATCAGCACCGTTGAGCACATTCCGGAATTTGTTAAACGTGCCAAAGACAAAAATGACTCCTTCCGTCTGATGGGCTTTGGTCACCGCGTTTACAAAAACTACGATCCACGTGCCACCGTGATGCGCGATACCTGCCATGAAGTCCTGAATGAGCTGGGTATGAAGGATGATCTGCTGGAAGTGGCGATGGAACTGGAACACATTGCGCTGAACGACCCTTACTTCATCGAGCGCAAACTCTATCCAAACGTCGATTTCTACTCCGGTATTATTCTGAAAGCGATGGGAATTCCTTCCTCAATGTTTACCGTGATCTTCGCGATGGCGCGTACCGTTGGCTGGATTGCGCACTGGAAAGAGATGCACGACGAAGGGATGAAAATCGCCCGTCCGCGTCAGCTCTATACCGGTTATACCGAGCGCGAATTCAACTCGCAGCTGGAAAAATAAGCGTTATATTTCAACGCAAAAGCGGGGCCATCTGGCCCCGTTTTTTTTATAGCTGCCGTCAGGCACTCAGTGCTGACACCCCGGACACCAGTAAAAAGGCCGTGATGAGAGCGTGCCCTTCTCAATCACCGTGCCGCAGCGCCGGCATTTTTTGCCCTGCCGATGAAACACCTCAAACTGAAACGCCGCTTCCTCATGATATTTCTTCATGGTGCCACGCATCCGATAGGCATGGCGCGGCACTGAAAGCAGCGCCTCGCTGAAAGCAGTCAGCTGATGGTTACTGAGATCCTGCGCCCGATGCTGCGGCAGCAACTGTGCCAGCCAGAGAATTTCGGCACGCAGGTAATTGCCCAGCCCGGCCAGAAAAGCCTGATCCAGCAGCAGACCACTGAACTGCCGCCGCCGGAAACGGGGTGACAGCAGCCGCTCTTTCACCTCATCCACCGTCAGCGCACTGCTCAGCACATCGGGGCCGATGCGGTTAAGAAACGGGTGTGCTGCCAGCGTATCGGCGTTCAGTAACTCAATATCCGACGCGCTATACAGCAGAATAGCCCGATCGGCCGTCGCCAGCCGTACCCGTAACTGTCGGGTGGTCTGTAATTCCGTTTCGGGCGTGACGATGCGCCAGACGCCATACAGCTGATTGTGGCTGTAGAGCGTCAGGCCATTGCTGAAATGTGTCAGCAACGCCTTGCCGCGTGTCTCAATCGCCTGCACCTGTTCGCCAATCAGCGCCGGTTCGTAAGTTTTCAGCGCCGGAAAGGCAAACCACGCTTCGGTTAACGGCTGGCCGACAATCGCGGTCTCGAGCTGATCCGCCACCCGGCGGATCTCTGGTCCTTCAGGCATCGTGGATCCTCTTAGTGTGTGGCACCGCCAGCTATTTTCAGATCTTCACCGGTCTCCAGCGTCACCCGGACCGCAATTTCCAGCGCCTGAATCACACTGGCGACCGACATGCTTGGCGCACCAGGGTGCAACGCCGCCTGCTCCGGCAGGTAAGGGATGTGGATAAAGCCACCGCGCACCGGCGTCTGCTGCTGGGCCAGCCAGTGCAGCAGACCATACATCACCCGGTTACAGGTAAAGGTCCCGGCGGTCTGTGACACCGAGGCGGGAATCCCCGCCTGACGCAGCGCGGCCACAATCGCCTTGATCGGCAGACGCGAGAAATAGGCCGCCGGACCGTCAGCCACAATTGCTTCATCAACCGGCTGATGGCCGGCGTTGTCGGCAATACGCGCATCATCAACGTTGATGCCGATGCGTTCAACGGTAATATCGCTGCGCCCGCCCGCTTGTCCTACCGACAGAATCGCATCCGGTTTCACCTCCTCCAGCGCCTGGTAGAGCACATCCAGCACATCCGCAAACACCACCGGCAACTGACGGATGACGATCCGTGCACCAGCAATCTCTTTGCCTTCCAGCGCACTGACCGCTTCCCATGATGGGTTAATGCTTTCACCGCCAAACGGTTCAAAGGCGGTCATCAGGACAGTTTTCATTCAGCCTCACAGGAACATCAGGAAATAGAGCAGGAAAATGTTAACGATTAACAGTAGCACACCGGTCGGGACCTGAGCTTTGATCACCGCGTTACGATCCGGCAGCTCCAGCAGCGCCGCCGGCACGATGTTAAAGTTAGCCGCCATCGGCGTCATCAGCGTTCCGCAGTAGCCGGAGAACATGCCGATGGCTGCCATCACCGCCGGATTGCCGCCGTGCTGCAGCACCAGAATCGGAATACCGACGCCAGCTGTGATAATCGGAAACGCAGCAAAGGCGTTGCCCATCACCATGGTCAGCAGCGCCATGCCACCGGCATAAACCGCCACCGCGATAAAGCGACTGTCGACCGCCAGATAGCTTTCGGTCAGATGGGAAATCGCACTGCCGACGCCGGCACTGGTAAACAGCAGACCCAGGGTGGCGAGGATCTGCGGCAGGATAAATGCCCAGCCAATAGCATCCAGCAGCCGTCGGGTCTCCTGCATCGACTGCACCGGTTTCTCATGCGTCAGTTTCAGCGCCACCAGCCAGCCGATCAGGCAGCCGATCATCATCGAAAACAGCGTCACCAGCGTCGCGTGGTTACCAGGACCAAACACCGTATCCTGCAAGCCCGGGATATGGTTGAACGCCAGCACGCCCGCGACCGTCACCACCGGGATCGCCAGCGCAGGCAGGAACAGTTTATTGCGCAGGCGCAGCGCACTGGCCTGTTTCTCCTCCTCACTGCGCTGATGATAGCGGCCCAGCTTTACCCCGCCTAAGCCAGCAATCAGCGCCATCACCACCACTGCGACCCCGACGCTAATATTCAGCATCCGGGTGCCGGCGGCTGCCGAACCCATCCACTGCGTCATCAGTTGCGTGGTCCAGTCGCCAACCAGGAAAATCAGGCCATACAGCGCCCAGAACAGTCCGGTGGTTAAACGGCGCGGGTTGGCGCGATCGCCCCAGGAGAGGAGCGCCACCACCAGCAGGATCACCCCTGCCAGCCACATCAGATATTGTTGCTGAAACATTACTGCCCTCCTTTGGCTTTCAGTGCCTGGCCGTTCAGCGCCTGTAATTCACGGGCTAACTGACGATCGAGCCGTACCAGGCGGGCCGAGTGGATCAGGAAGGCCGCCACTGCGGTCGGGATACCCCACAGGGCAATGTGTAGCGGTTCAGTCTGAATCCCGGCCGACTCCTGCATAAAGTTGTGCATGAAGATAATCGCGCCAAAGGCGACGAAAATGTCCTCGCCAAAAAACAGCCCGACGTTATCAGTTGCCGCCGACATGGCGCGCAGACGATGGCGCACCTCTGGCGAGACGTCAGCATAACGGTTTTCCGTCGCCCCTTCCGCCATCGGTGCCAGCAGTGGGCGCACCATCTGCGGATGACCACCGAGGCTGGTCAGGCCGAGCGCTGCGGTCAGTTCGCGCACCAGCAGATAGACGATCAGTAAACGTCCGGCGGTGGCGGTTTTAATCTGGGCGATCCACGCCTGCGCCCGCTCTTTCAGCCCGTGACGTTCCAGCAGGCCGATCACCGCCAGCGGCAGCAACAGAATCAGCGGCAGGTTACGGGTGTTGAGAAAGCCCGAACCGAGCTTTTCCAGAATGTCGGCCAACGGCATCATGGCCGCGAAGCCGGTGACGAAACCGGCGACAATAACCACCAGCACCGGATTAAACCGTAATACGAAGCCGATAATGATGGCTGCAATGCCAAGCAGCGGCCAGAGATTTACCACGCTATCCATCTTTTCCCCTTAGAGTATGAAAAAGCCCGGGC
This sequence comes from Pantoea brenneri, assembly GCF_038594305.1. Taxonomy (NCBI): domain Bacteria; kingdom Pseudomonadati; phylum Pseudomonadota; class Gammaproteobacteria; order Enterobacterales; family Erwiniaceae; genus Pantoea; species Pantoea brenneri. The sequence continues at coordinate 1,940,831 of NZ_JBCGBG010000001.1, forward strand.
ACAGCCGGGCTAAGCATTATTATTCAGGCACTGGTGACGCTGATTTGCTGGGCGGCAAAGGCATCACGCAGCCGCCGGGCAAACTGCAACGCATGCGCCCCGTCGCCATGTAAGCAGACGGTTTGCGCTTTAACCGCGACCCATTCCCCGCTGATGCTTTTTACCTTGCCCTGCTGCACCATGCTCAGCGTCTGATCGATCGCCTGCTGTTCATCCTCAATCAGCGCTCCGGGCTGGCTGCGCGGCACCAGCGCACCGCTGCTGAGGTAACCGCGATCGGCAAACACCTCTTCACGGGTACGGAGACCATAGTGAGCCGCCGCCCGAATCGATTCGCTGCCCGCCAGCCCGACCACAATCAGCTGGCTGTACACCGCCTTAATCGCCCGGGCAATGGCGTCGGCCAGCACCGCATCGGCCGCCGCCTGGTTGTAGAGCATGCCGTGCGGCTTAACATGAACCAGCCGCACGCCTTCGCTTTCTGCCAGGCTTTTCAACGCCCCAATCTGGTAGATCATCTGGGCATAGACCGTTTCCGGCGGCAGCTGCATCGCGCTGCGGCCAAAGTTTTCGCGGTCGGGAAAAGCCGGATGTGCGCCAATCGCTACTCCGGCTTCTTTCGCCCAGCGGATCGATTGCAGCATGGTCTGGGCATCGCCGGCGTGAAAGCCACAGGCGATGTTGGCCGAGCTGACCAGTTGCAGCAGCGCGCGATCGCTGTCGCAGCCTTCACCGAGATCGGCGTTTAAATCAATTTTCATCAGCGAGTCCCCATACCATCTGGTCCAGCGCACGCTGCTGATGCTGACGCGCCTGCATCGCCTCCGGCAGAGTGCAATGAATAAAGTGAATCGGTTCACCCAGCCGGATTTGCGCCAGGTGATAGAGGTCAGCCTCGATAATACAGGCGATACGCGGATAGCCGCCGGTGGTCTGGGCATCCGCCATCAGCACAATCGGCTGACCGTTAGGCGGCACCTGCACCACGCCCGGTACCAGCCCGTGCGACAGCAGTTCCCGCGGGTTTTCCCGGTTGAGCTGACGTCCCTCCAGTCGGTATCCCATCCGGTTACTTTGCGGACTGAGCTTCCACGCTGTGCGCCAGAACGCCTGCTGCGCCTCGCGGCTGAACTCATGGTATTCCGGCCCCGGCAGCGCGCGAATACGGTTGCCCCACAGCAGCTGCCGGACGCCAGCTTTGCGAGCAAACTGACGGGTCGGTTTGCCCAGCGGAAGGCAGTCGCCATCCTGCAGCGTGCGCCCGTGGAATCCGCCAAATCCGGCTTTCAGATCGGTGCTGACAGAACCGAGCATCGCCGGCAGATCGAACCCGCCCTGCACCGCCAGATAGCTGCGCATGCCGTGTACCGGCATCGCCAGCGACAGCACCTGTCCTTTTTTAACCGGGGTGCGCCAGCCGGTCCATACCGGATTACCGTCCAGTTCTGCGTTACAGCCAGCGCCGGTCAGCGCAAACCAGCCGTCGCGGGTGAACTCCGCCTTAAACTGGCCGAGCACCATCTCCAGCACCGCGCTGTCTGGCGCATTTCCCACCAGCAAATTAGCGGTGGTCATCGCGGGCTGATCCAGCACCCCACCGAGGCTGATACCGTACTGCCGCCAGCCGTGACGACCCGCATCCTGTATCGTGGCGGCCAGTCCGGCTCGCAGGATCCTCAACATACGCCCTCCTTCTGTGGCACGAAGCGCACGGTATCACCGGGTCGGAGCAGCGTCGGCGGTTGCTGCAGCGGATCAAACAGCGCGACAGGCGTCTGGCCGATGAGCTGCCAGCCGCCCGGTGACGCCAGCGGATAGACACCGGTCTGGCTGCCGCCGATACCGACCGATCCGGCGGGCACGGCGACGCGCGGTTCTGCCCGACGAGGAATATGCAGACGCGGATCCAGCCCACCCAGATAGGGAAAGCCGGGCTGAAAACCGATGAAATAGACCACGTAGTCGGTACTGCTGTGCAACTCCACCACCTGATGGATGGAGAGTCCGGCGTGTTCGGCCACTACCGTCAGATCGGGGCCGGCCTCGCCGCCATAAATGACCGGGATCGCCACCTGACGTGATTCCGGTATCTGCACTTCACTCTCTTCCCACCAGCGCTGCAGCCGCTCAATGGCGTCCAGCGCGCTCTGCTGTGGATCACGCAGTATCAGGGTGATGTTGTTCATGCCGGGGATCACCTCCTGAACGCTCGCGACCGCCTGCAGGCGCTGGTTCAGACCCCAGATTCGTTGCTGGCTGGCCAGCGAGATGGGTGGTTCCAGTTCCAGCACCACCGCGCGTTCACCCAGTAAATAACAACGTGCTCGTTGCAACAGCGACCTCCCGTTGAGCTGAAATCTCGCGTGCCAGACCGGTTCTGGCGCACGGCTCAGCCGTTTGCTTATCTACTCAAAGCAAACAGTTATGCGAAAGTGACGGAGATGTGTCAACAGATTTAGGTCCTGCGGCGGGGCGCAGGACCGGGAGTGGGATCAGGCAGGATTCGGAATATCGATGAAGGTCACATCCAGACCGTGGTGTTGCGCCAGCCAGTCGCCCAGCGCTTTGACGCCACCGCGCTCGGTCGCATGGTGTCCGGCAGCGAAGAAGTGCAGTCCCTGTTCACGAGCGCTGTGAATGGTCTGCTCCGACACTTCACCGGTCAGGTAAGCATCCACACCAAAAGCAGCAGCCTGATCGATAAAGCCCTGCCCGCCACCGCTGCACCAGGCGATGCGGCGAATCAGTTCTGGTGCGTTGTCGCCACAGTGCAGTGGCTCACGTCCCAGCTTATCGGCAATGCGATCGGCCAGTTGCTGGCCGGTGAGTGGCTCGGCCAGTTCACCCCACAACACCAGCGGCATCACTTCGCCACGTACCTCGATATCCAGCAGCTTCGCCAGCTGCGCGTTGTTGCCTAACTGCGGATGGGCGTCGAGCGGCAGATGCCAGCCATAGAGATTAATGTCGTTGGCCAGCAGCGTACGCAAACGACGACGCTTCATGCCTTTTATCGCGGCCGGTTCGTTTTTCCAGAAATAACCATGGTGCACCACTATCGCATCTGCCTGACGTGCTACGGCTTCATCCAGCAGGGCCTGACAGGCGGTAACGCCGGTAATCACCGTTTTCACTTCGCTGCGCCCTTCAACCTGCAAACCGTTTGGGGCGTAATCACTGAAGTTGTGGCTCTCCAGCTGCTGATTGATCAGCGTCTCGAGTTGGTAATGATTCATCGTGGCTCCTTGATCGCCTCAGGCCGCGCTTTTCGCGCGCTCAAAGGCGTCTAATGTCTTTTTACGGGCGCTCTTATGTTCCACGATCGGTGGCGGATAATCGAGTTTCTTATGATTTTTCGCGGCCCACAGCAGCGGCTGATGAATATCGCTGTCCGGCACGTCTGCCAGCTCCGGCAGATAGTGGCGGATAAATGCGCCCTGCGGATCAAAGCGTTCACCCTGCGTGGTCGGATTGAAGATGCGAAAATAGGGCGCGGCATCGGTGCCGGTCGAGGCTGCCCACTGCCAGCCGCCATTGTTCGCCGCCAGATCCCCATCAATCAGCTGCTGCATGAAGTAGCGTTCACCGTCGCGCCAGTCAATCAGCAGATCCTTGACCAGAAAACTGGCGGTAATCATTCGTAGCCGGTTATGCATCCAGCCAAGCGCGTTGAGCTGCCGCATCGCCGCATCCACAATCGGATAGCCGGTTTTCCCTGCTTTCCAGGCGTCGAAATGGGCTGCGTCAGTCTGCCATTCCACGTGTCGCGTCCAGCTAACAAAGGGCTGGTGCTTGCACAGCGTCGGATACGCCACCAGCAGATGACGATAAAACTCGCGCCAGATCAGCTCATTCAGCCAGCTAAACGCCCGGCTGTTGTCCAGCGCGTCAGGATGTTCATGCAGCACGCGGTGTAGGCACTGTCGCGGCGATAACAGCCCGGTCGCCAGATATACCGATAACCGGCTGGTGCCGTCCCGCGCCGGCAGATCGCGCTCGGCGGGATAATCCAGCACCGGCTGGGTTGCGAACTGCCGCAGGCGTTTCAGGGCTGCGGCTTCGCCGGGCGGAAACAGCGTCTGGTCAACGCTGTCGGTCGGATAATCAAACGGTGGAATCGCCGGGTTTTCCAGCGGCGCGCCGGGACGCGCTTTCGGCGCGGGCACACACTCCGGCAGGGTTTGCTGCAAGCGGCGGACAAACGCTTTGCTGAACGGGGTAAAGACTTTGTACATCGAGCGGTCACCGCTCTGTACGCTGCCAGGCGGCAACAGCAGGCTGTCATCAAAACCCTGACAGATCACGCCCGCCTGATCGAGACGCTTCTCGGCGTCCGCATCGCGCTGGCGTTCGTTGACTTCATACTGATAGTTGTAGAAAAGCTGGTCGACCTGCTGCTGCTGGCAAAAGCTGACCAGGTAATCGACCGCGTCGCCGAAGGTCTCACACGACTGATAATGCAGAGCGATACCCCGCTCGGCCAGCGACGCCGCCAGCAGTTGCAGACTGGCATGAATAAAGGCCGCCTGTCGCGGCGCCATGTCGTGCTGCTGCCACTGTTTCGGCGTGGCGAGATAGAGCGCAATCACCTTTGCCTCGCTGTCGCGGCAGGCAGCATGCAGCGCCAGATTGTCGTTGAGGCGTAAGTCGTTACGCAGCCAGACCAGATGGGTGGTCATAACACTCCTGAATTATTGTCCGTAACGTAAACACAACGCTTCCGGATAGGGATCGAAATAGCGTTGCTCAGCCAGCCATGGATGCGGGAACTCCGCCATGTAGTGCTTCAGAATGGTAATCGGCACCAGCAATGGTTGGGTGCCCTGGCGGTAACGATCAATCAGCGTCGCCAGTTCCTGCCGCTGCGGTGAACTGAGCTGGCGGCGGAAATAACCCTGAACGTGCATCAGAACGTTGGTGTGATTACGACGCGAGGCGGGTCGTGACATCAGCGCCATCATGCGATTACGGTATTCGAAGGCGAATGCTTCCAGTGAGTCCCACTGGTTCATTGAGGCGACAAACGGCCCCAGCTCGCGGTATTTCTCCTGCGAATGGGCCAGCATCAGTAATTTATAGCGGCTGTGGAAGGCAATCAGACGGTGACGGGTCAGGCCGCTTTGCCACATCTGATTGAACTCATGCAGAGCGCAGATACGACCAATGAAATTTTCGCGCAGCGCAGGATCGTGCAGTCGTCCATCCTCTTCCAGCGGTAACCACGGCATTTCACGCTGCAGGAATTCAGCAAAAATGCCGGTACCGGCTTTGCGATTGTTGTTGGTGTCTGGCTCGTAAACCCGCACCCGCTCCATGCCGCAGCTGGGGGATTTGGCGCACAGGATATAGCCTGACAGATGATGCAACGATTTCACGCGCTCGGCCGACCAGTCACGCATCCGGTCAGTCACCTCTTCCCCGCCATCTTTGCTGAAGCACAGATGCAGTTCCTCATCACCCTGATTAACCAGGCGTAAGGCTGGGCGCGGCGTCGGCAGACCAATCGCCATTTCAGGGCAGATCGGCTCGAAACGCACAAAAGGCGTGAGGTCTTCGGTAGCGAAAGTAAGGCGCTTGTGTCCACCGTCAAATCTGACGCTTTCACCAAGCAAGCAGGCACTGATTCCGACCGGGATTTTTTCGCTCATACTTGTACAACCTCCGAAATCTTGTAGAGGTTTAAGTGTAGCGTAAATCAGCCAGGAAGACAGCGTTAAGCCAGGGAAAAGCGCGGTGGTTTTAAGAAAAAACGCAAAAAAAAGCCTGGTCCAGTGACCAGGCCGATTCAGCAGATATCCGTCTTACCAGAAAGCGCCGCCAGCGGCTTCGGCTTGCGCCAGCCATACCGGCTTGGCGCTGGTTTTGCACCACATCCGATGCAGATAGCTGTAGAAGCGAGCGCGGTCGCGACGGAACAGCATCACGGGTAACGCAACAACGCCGAGAAGGACCACCAGCGTGCGACGCAAAATGATTTTGGAACGTGGATAAGCCTGATACATGGTTATCGCCTCCCGGAGAGTTATAAGGTTCGAATGTGATCTGTGTCTAAGATTACGCCTGATTGTGTAATTTTACTACTCATCAGACCACTTATTTACCCGAAAATGTGTCGTTTAAGAATTAACCTGTAATTAAGTTACACAGATGTTATTTCTTGGTTATGCTCAGGTTGAAATGAACCCGGCGTAACCGGCACGGACGGCAGAAAAATTTGTTGGTAAAGTAGCGCATCACTGTTTATTCAAGGCAGGTTTGCGTGACCACGGTTTTGATCGTTGAAGATGAAAAAGAGATCCGCCGTTTTGTGCGGCTGGCGCTGGAAAATGAGGCACTGAAAGTCTTTGATGCCGATACGCTGCAGCGCGGCTTGATTGAAGCCGCCACCCGTAAACCCGATCTGGTGATCCTCGATTTAGGCCTGCCGGATGGCGATGGTACCGACTTTATCCGCGACCTGCGCCAGTGGAGCGCGATGCCGGTGATTGTGCTGTCAGCACGCAGCGACGAGCAGGATAAAATCGCCGCGCTGGATGCCGGTGCTGATGACTATCTGACCAAGCCGTTTGGTATCGGTGAACTGCTGGCTCGCGTCCGGGTTGCACTGCGGCGGCACAGCAGCCAGCAACCCGACGCCCGCGTCACCTTTGCGGATGTGAGTGTTGATTTTGCTGCGCGCCGGGTACAGCGCGGCGGCGAGGAGATTCATCTCACCCCGATTGAGTTTCGCCTGTTGAGTATTCTGCTGAATAACGCGGGCAAAGTGCTGACCCAGCGCCAGCTCCTGAGCCAGGTGTGGGGACCGAATGCGGTGGAGCACAGCCACTATCTGCGCATCTATATGGGGCATCTGCGGCAGAAGCTGGAAGCCAACCCGACCCAGCCGGTGCATCTGCTGACGGAAACCGGTATTGGCTATCGCTTTATGCCATAAAAAAAGGCGCCAGAGGCGCCTTTTTCATTGCCCGATTTCTCAGGCGTTTTTCAGTACTTCGCTGACAATCTCTACCGCTTCTTTCTCAATCTGCGCGCGGTGTTCCGCACCCAGGAAGCTTTCACAGTAGATTTTGTAGGCGTCTTCGGTGCCTGACGGACGCGCGGCGAACCAGCCGTTGTCGGTCATCACTTTCAGGCCACCAATCGACGCGCCATTACCTGGCGCAGCGGTCAGACGCGCGGTAATCGGGTCGCCCGCCAGCGTATCGGCGCTCACCATCTCAGGTGACAGCTTCGACAGCGCGGCTTTCTGGGCAGACGTTGCGGACGCCTGCAGACGGTTATAGCTTGGCGCACCAAAGCGCCCGGCCAGTTCATCGTAATGCTGCTGCGGGTTTTTACCGGTGACAGCAGTGATCTCTGCCGCCAGCAGACACATGATGATGCCGTCTTTATCGGTTGACCATGGCGTGCCATCGAAACGCAGGAAAGAGGCACCGGCGCTCTCTTCGCCGCCGAAACCAAAGCTGCCGTCATACAGACCATCAACAAACCACTTAAAGCCAACCGGCACTTCCACCAGCTTACGGCCGATGTCGTTAACCACGCGGTCGATCATCGCGCTGGACACCAGCGTTTTACCAACGGCGACATCCTGGCCCCACTGTGGACGGTGCTGGAACAGGTAGTTGATTGCCACTGCCAGATAGTGGTTTGGATTCATCAGGCCTGCCGGAGTGACAATACCGTGACGGTCATAATCCGGGTCGTTACCGAACGCCAGATCGAACTTGTCGCGGTAAGCCAGCAGACCGGCCATGGCGCACTCAGAGGAGCAGTCCATGCGGACCACGCCATCTTTATCCAGATGCATAAAGCGGAAAGTCTGATCGACAGCGTCATTTACCAGCGTCAGATCCAGCTTGTAGTGCTCGGCGATACGCTGCCAGTAAGCAATACCAGAACCACCCAGCGGATCAACACCAATTTTCAGACCGGCTTTCTGAATCGCCGGGAAGTCGATGACCTGCGCCAGACCTTCAACGTAAGGCTGGATCAGATCTTTCTCGACCACGTGGCCGCTGGCCAGTGCCTGATCGATCGGCAGACGTTTAACTTCTTTCAGGCCATCTTTGATCAGCTGATTCGCGCGATCTTCAACCACTTTGGTGACGTTGGTATCAGCCGGTCCGCCATTAGGTGGATTGTACTTGATGCCGCCATCTTCCGGTGGGTTGTGTGAAGGCGTGATCACAATGCCGTCGGCCAGTGCGCCACCGGCTTTGTTGTGCTCAAGAATGGCGTTAGAGATGGCAGGGGTCGGCGTATAGCCATTATCCTGCTGCACAATCACATCCACGCCGTTCGCCGCCAGCACTTCCAGCACCGACAGGATCGCCGGCTCGGACAGCGCGTGGGTATCTTTACCCACGTAGCACGGACCGGTGATGCCGTTCTTTTTACGCTCTTCTGCAATCGCCTGCGCAATCGCCAGAATGTGCATCTCGTTGAAGCTTTGACGCCCTGCGCTACCGCGATGGCCAGAGGTGCCAAACTTCACCGCATGTTCCGGGTTCGCCACGTCGGGCTGCAGGACATAATACTGTGAGGTTAATTGTGCAACGTTAATCAAATCGCTCTGCTGGGCGGGTTGCCCGGCACGGGGGTGATTGGCCATTGGCGCTTCTCCCTGACGCTTCAGTTTAAATGGTGCCGCAAACTTTCTCAGTCAGTTCCTGCGGGAACTGCATTGAGAGCATGATGTGTTCGATCATGCTGCATTTGCGACCGGTATTGGTATTGGTGATCACCCAGTACGGTGTGCCGGGTACGTGCTTCGGCTTAGTATGGGTGCCATTTTGCAACAGCGTATGCTCATCACCCGCAAAATAGACGCGGGTACGGCCCTGCAGTGATGCAGTTGCCTCAGCAAAGGCTGCGGTATCAAGACGATAGAGCGTTGACAAGATTAGCATAAAGCGATTAACCGCCCGCTTCTGCTCCGCATATTCATCAGAAAGCATCAGTTCACGCATCGCGCGTACCCGATCCTGCGGACGTGAGCCAGCCACGGCAGGCTGAGTCTCTTTCGCCGCACCGGACGCTGCATTTTGTGCCGGCGCAGCAGGTGCTGTCTGACCGGCCGTGAACTTCAGCATACGACGCAGAATGTCGGATGCGCTTTCACCAATGTGTTGCGTGTGGCTGGCAATATAACGGTAGAGCTCTTCGTCAACTTCGATCGTTTTCATCTTATTCCGTACGGTTCTTTCTCATGACAGAACCACTTGTTTCCTGAAAAGCCCTAAGCAAAGTTTGGCGATTCGAAGGGTGAGCGGGTTCTAACATGAGGATTATAAAGTTAAATTCAGGCGGGTTGTTAGCAATCAAACGGTTTACGGGCAAAAGTCAGAATATGTCCTAATGCCGCCGGAACCGGCGCGCCTGAAAAGGTGAATCCATGATAACCTAAGCTTAGGTCTCAAACTTAAGAACTTTGCCATGATTTTGAACGCCCGTCTGCAAACTGAACAATCCCCGACTGATTCCCTGCCCATCCTGCTGATCCACGGCCTGTTCGGAACGCTGGATAACCTTGGCGTGCTGGCTCGCGGGTTAAAAGATGCCGCGCCGGTACTGCAGGTTGATGTCCGCAACCATGGATTATCACCGCGATCCGATCAGATGAACTACGCTGTGATGGCACAGGATATGTTAGAGACGCTGGATGCGCACGGCATCGATCGGGTGGCGGTAATCGGTCATTCGATGGGCGGCAAAATTGCCATGACCATGAGTGCGCTGGCGGCAGATCGTATCGAACGTCTGGTGATGATCGATATTGCGCCGGTGGATTATCAGACCCGCCGCCACGACACCATTTTCGCGGCGATCCGCGCGGTAACGGAAGCGGGCGTGACTTCCCGCAGTGAAGCCGCGCAGGTGATGCGTGGCCTGCTTGATGAAGAGGGTGTGATTCAGTTCCTGCTGAAATCTTTCCAGCAGGGTGAATGGCGCTTCAACGTGCCGGTATTGTGGGACAACTACACCACCATTTCTGGCTGGCAGCCGGTTCCCGCCTGGCCGCATCCGGCGCTGTTTATTCGCGGCGGTGACTCCAGCTACCTGGATAATCAGTACCGCGAGGCGTTGATTACGCAGTTCCCGGCGGCTCATGCGCATGTGATCAGCGGCGCGGGACACTGGGTGCACGCCGAAAAACCTGATGCCGTATTACGCAGCGTCCGTCGCTTTTTTGCGCTTTAAAAGCAAATACCTGGCGGCAAATGTTTAGGATTGGCGTCCGGAGTTAGCGTGGAGTATGATGGCGCGCTAAAATTTTGCCGCCGGTCATTTTGCCGCGGTAACGGCCAATAATTTATAATCTGCGCGGCGAGCGTCTGGCGCCCGCACATTCAGTTTCACTAAGCCATGGCAAAAGAACACACTGACCGCACGACGCTCGATCTGTTTGCTGATGAGCGCCGCCCTGGTCGACCCAAAACCAGTCCGCTTTCGCGTGATGAACAGCTGCGCATCAATAAGCGCAATCAACTGAAACGTGACAAAGGGCGCGGGCTTCGTCGTGTCGAACTGAAAATGAACAGTGAAGCCGTCGAAGCGCTCAATATGCTGGCAGAACAGCGCAATCTCAGCCGTAGCGAATTGATTGAACAAATGCTGCTGGCGCAACTCAAACTGGATTAATGCGGGCAAAACGCACGCAGAGGCAAATGTCGAGGCTTTAACCGTTCCGCGGGTTTGTCTCGTCTGCTATTATTCGCTGAAATGTGCTGCGGCACACATCTCATCATCAGGATTTAAGAGGTTATTTTACTCATGGCACTCGTAGGCATCTTCTTTGGCAGCGATACCGGCAACACCGAAAACATTGCAAAAATGATCCAGAAACAGCTGGGTAAAGACGTTGCAGAAGTCCACGACATCGCGAAAAGCACTAAAGAAGATCTGGAAGCGTTTGACATCCTGCTGCTGGGTATTCCGACCTGGTATTACGGTGAAGCGCAGTGCGACTGGGATGACTTTTTCCCGACGCTGGAAGAGATCGATTTTAACGGCAAGCTGGTTGCCCTGTTCGGCTGCGGCGATCAGGAAGATTATGCCGAGTATTTCTGTGATGCGATGGGCACCATCCGCGACATCATTGAGCCGCACGGCGCAGTGATCGTGGGCCACTGGCCGACCGAAGGCTATCACTTCGAAGCGTCAAAAGGCCTGGCTGACGATACCCACTTCCTCGGCCTGGCGATTGACGAAGATCGTCAGCCAGAGCTGACCAATGCGCGCGTCGAGAAATGGGTTAAGCAGATTTTTGATGAACTGCAGCTCAAAGAGATCCTCGAAGCCTGAGGGTAGCCGACTCAATGTGAGCGCCAGCTCACATTGAGGCAACGGAAATTCCTATAGAAATAATAGCCACATTTTTTTAACTTTCTTCGTTTAATCTGTAGAATACCCGCATCGATCTTCCGCTTATTTTCTCTGGCAGCAGATAGGACTAAGCGAAATGTTAACAGACTCCTGCAGAAATCCTCCCCGGCTCGGTGACGTATCCCATACAGCCCATGGTGATTTAGGCACTCCCCTCGGTTTTCATTTCACTGCATCAGTTCTATAATGAGACGCAAATGAGAATGGGTATAGATCGACATTCAAGGCCAAGCGCCACAAAAGTGAATATAAGTAACAGGACAAAATCCGCATGACTGACAACAATACCGCATTAAAGAAGGCTGGCCTGAAAGTCACGCTGCCCAGACTGAAAATTCTGGAAGTGCTTCAGGAACCTGAGTGCCATCACGTCAGCGCGGAAGATTTGTACAAACGCCTGATCGACATCGGCGAAGAGATTGGTCTGGCCACCGTTTACCGCGTGCTGAACCAGTTCGATGATGCCGGTATCGTGACCCGTCACAATTTTGAAGGCGGCAAGTCGGTGTTTGAGCTGACCCAGCAGCATCATCACGATCACCTGATCTGCCTGGACTGCGGTAAAGTGATTGAGTTCAGCGACGAGTCGATTGAAACCCGTCAGCGCGAAATCGCCACCCGCCACGGCATCAAGCTGACCAACCACAGTCTCTATCTGTATGGTCACTGTGCACTGGGCGACTGCCGTGAAGATGAGACGCTGCACGATCAGTAAGTCTGACGCAGGCTGAAATAAAAAAACCGGTGAATTCACCGGTTTTTTTTTGTTCTTTTTTCGCTGTCGGCTCAGGCAACCAGCGTTTCCTGCAGATAACGCCAGCGCGGAATCGAGGTACTGTAATCCAGAATCGCCAGTGCGATGCGGCTCTGATTATTGCCGTTCAGCATCTGCATCTCCCGGTACTGTACGGTGACCTCTTTCTCCTGATGGGAAATGACCACGTGCTCGCAGGTTGCGATACGCATCCCTTCCCGCTGGCCCTGTAGCTGACGGAAAAGATCTTCCACTTCATTCAGGTTCAGCTGAGTTCCGCGCGGGGTAACCATGCGAAAATCGGGATGAAAATAGGACATCATCAGCTCGAAACTGTCATCAGAGCCGGCAGGTTGATTGAAAATACGTTCAATAAGTTGATGTAAAACGACGACACTGTGTTTGGCTTCCTGGGCGAGAACGGTCATTTTTTTTCCTTATATCACTCGCTGAGCTATGTCTGTGAGGGCATAGCCTACCTGAAAGCGGATAATTCACATCTGGTAATTGATTAATTTTTTTAAACTCAGATTTCTCTCACAACTTCGTAACAATCGCTGAAAAAGGCTTGCAGAATAAACCTCGGTGATGGCAAAAATCAGGACAATAAAAAAGGGCGATAAGTCGCCCTTTTGTCATTTTATCAGGTCAGCACCAACGATTATTCGCCGGCTTTAGTCCAGGTATCGCGTAAGCCAACGGTGCGGTTAAACACCAGCTGTGACGGCTTCGAATAGACGCTGTCCGCGCAGAAGTAACCTTCACGCTCAAACTGGTACGGCGTGGTGGCTTCCACATCGCGCAGGCCTGGCTCAACAAAGCCCTGTTTGATGGTCAGCGAGTCTGGATTGATCACCGACAGAAAATCGTCGGCTGCACCCGGATTTGGCACGCTGAACAGGCGATCATACAGGCGGAACTCGGCTGGCTGCGCGTGTTCTGCCGACACCCAATGGATCACGCCTTTGACCTTGCGGCCATCAGCAGGATCTTTACTCAGGGTATCAACATCGCTAGTGCAGTAGATGCAGGTGATGTTGCCGTCTTCATCTTTTGCCACCCGCTCAGCACGGATCACGTAGGCGTTGCGCAGGCGAACTTCTTTGCCCAGCACCAGACGCTTATACTGCTTGTTGGCCTCTTCACGGAAATCCGCCCGGTCGATCCAGATCTCACGGCTGAAAGGCACTTCACGCGTGCCCATCTCCGGTTTAGACGGATGGTTAGGCATGGTGATGCTTTCGTGATGGCCAGCCGGCAGATTTTCGATTACGACTTTCAGTGGATCGAGCACCGCCATAGCACGTGGCGCATTCTCATTAAGATCGTCACGGATGCACGATTCCAGCGACGCCATTTCCACAATATTGTCCTGCTTGGTGACGCCAATACGGCGGCAGAACTCGCGGATTGACGCGGCAGTGTAACCGCGACGGCGTAAGCCAGAAACGGTCAGCATGCGCGGATCATCCCAGCCCTCAACGTGCTTCTCTGTCACCAGCTGCGTCAGTTTACGTTTTGACATCACCGCATACTCAAGATTCAGGCGCGAGAACTCATACTGACGCGGGTGCACCGGAATGGTGATGTTATCCAGCACCCAGTCATACAGACGACGGTTGTCCTGGAACTCCAGCGTACAGAGTGAATGGGTAATCCCTTCCAGCGCATCAGAGATGCAGTGGGTAAAGTCATACATCGGATAGATGCACCACTTGTTACCGGTCTGGTGGTGTTCAGCGAATTTAATTCGATAGAGCACCGGATCGCGCATCACGATAAAGTTAGAAGCCATATCGATTTTGGCGCGCAGGCAGGCAGTGCCTTCGGCAAACTCACCGCTACGCATTTTCTCGAACAGCGCCAGGTTCTCTTCCACGCTGCGATCGCGATACGGGCTGTTTTTACCCGGCGCAGTCAGGGTGCCACGGTATTCGCGGATCGCTTCCGGACTCAGCTCATCAACATAAGCCAGCCCTTTATTGATCAGTTCGATGGCATAGTTGTAGAGCTGATCAAAATAGTTTGATGAGTAACAAACCTCACCGCTCCACTCAAAGCCCAGCCATTTGACGTCACGCTTGATGGATTCAACGAACTCCATATCCTCTTTGACCGGATTGGTATCGTCGAAACGCAGATTGCATTGCCCCTGGTAATCCTGGGCAATGCCAAAATTCAGACAGATCGATTTCGCATGACCAATGTGCAGATAGCCATTGGGCTCCGGCGGAAAACGGGTATGCACGCTGCTGTGCTTACCGCTCGCCAAATCTTCGTCGATGATCTGACGAATAAAGTTAGTTGGGCGGGCTTCAGCCTCACTCATCTCAAAAATCCTCAATACGAATAGCGGGTGATATGTACCACGAAGTAACGGAGTATGATCCACAAAGCGCCAGAGGGAAACAACCGTTTGTTCAGCCTTTAAAACAAAAAAGGCAGGAATCGCTTCCTGCCTTGTGGCTTCTGTTGCGGGGATTAGCCTTTCACTTGGTACAGCGGGGTTTCACCCGCCACGACCTTACCGCTGGCCAGTAACGTCAGGCCGGCAAAATCATCGCTGTTGCTGACCACCACCGGACTGACCATCGAGCGGGCATTGGCGTTCAGGAAATCCAGGTCCATCTCCAGTACCGGCTGACCGGCCGCCACGCTGGCGCCCTCTTCCACCAGACGGGTAAAGCCTTTACCCTCCAGCGCCACGGTGTCCAGCCCCATGTGCACCACAATCTCAACCCCGTTGTCGGTTTCCAGACAGAAAGCGTGATTGGTATTGAAGATTTTCACCAGCGTACCGGCAATCGGTGCAACCACCCATTTGTCGCTCGGCTTGATCGCCAGACCGTCACCCACCGCTTTGCTGGCAAAGGCTTCGTCCGGTACCGCATCCAGCGCAACGACGTCACCACTCACCGGTGCCAGCAGCGTGGCGATAACCCGTGATTCACTGTTCAGTACCGCCTGCGGCTTAACGGCTTCCGGTGCAGCTGCAGCTGCATTGCTGCTGGTGGCGGCTACCGGCCCTTTGGTCAGCACTTTTTTCATCGCCAACGCAATGCCTTCTGCCTGAGTACCGACAATAATCTGTACGCTCTGCTTGTTGAGGCGAATCACCCCGGACGCGCCGAGACGTTTAGCCACGCCCTCATTGACCTGCGCTGAATCATTAACGTTAAGACGCAGACGGGTAATACAGGCATCAATGCTGGTTAAGTTGTCTGAGCCACCGACCGCGCCAATATAGCGACGCGCCAGCGTTTCAGTTGCACTTTCACCGTTATCGGTTTTATCGACGTTGACGTCATAACCATCACTCTCATCACCAGCGACTGCCAGCTCACGGCCCGGCGTCATCAGGTTGAATTTTTTGATGGTGAAACGGAACACCACGTAGTAGATGACGAAGAACACCAGCCCCTGCGGGATCAGCATGTACCAGTGCGTCGCCAGCGGGTTACGGGTCGACAGCACCATATCCACCAGCCCGGCGCTGAAGCCGAAGCCGGCAATCCAATGCATGCTGGCCGCGATGAAGACGGAAATACCGGTCAGCACGGCGTGGATCAGATACAGCACCGGTGCCACGAACATGAAGGAGAACTCCAGCGGCTCAGTGATGCCGGTGAAGAAGGCTGCCACCGCTGCCGCCAGCATGATACCGCCAACTTTGGCGCGGTTTTCCGGCCGTGCGCACTGGTAAATTGCCAGCGCCGCACCCGGCAGACCGAACATCATGATGGGGAAGAAGCCCGCCTGATAGCGACCGGTGATGCCGACAGTTGCCGATCCATCAGCCAGTGACTGTGCGCCGCCGAGGAATTTAGGAATATCGTTAATCCCGGCCACATCAAACCAGAACACGGAGTTCAGCGCGTGATGTAAACCTACCGGAATCAGCAGACGGTTAAAGAAGGCGTAGATACCGGCGCCGACTGAACCCAGTTTCTGGATATGCTCGCCAAAACTGACCAGACCGTTGAATACCACCGGCCAGATATACATCAGGATAAAGGCGACTAAGATCATCAGGAACGACACCAGAATCGGTACCAGTCGGCGTCCGCTGAAGAATGAGAGCGCTTTAGGCAGCTCGACGTGGCTGAAGCGGTTATAGACTTCCGCCGATAAAATACCGACCAGGATACCAACAAACTGGTTTTCAATTTTGCCAAAGGCAGCAGGTACCTGCTCCAGCGGTATTTTCTGAATCATCGCCACCGCAGCTGGCGAACAGAGTGTGGTCACTACCAGGAACCCGACGAAGCCGGTCAGCGCTGCTGCGCCATCTTTATCTTTGGACATCCCGTAAGCGATACCGATAGCGAACAGCACTGACATGTGTTCGATGATGGCGGCACCGGATTTGATAAACAGCGCTGCCAGCGCATTGCCTGCGCCCCAGCTGACTGGATCAATCCAGTAACCGACCCCCATTAATATCGCTGCCGCTGGCAGGGTTGCTACCGGCACCATCAGTGCACGGCCAACGCGTTGTAAGTAACCTAACATTTACCCTTTCCCCCTATGAGCCTGGCTTGTCGCTCTGCGCCGCTTAATATTGTTATGTCGGCTGCAAAGACCTTATGACACTTCATATCACGCAGCGAAGTGTAATGATAAATTAATTCGCCTCGCAAATTAAAACCACCATAACTGTGACTTTTATCACCAAAAAACATCGATTACTGCGGCAACATCTGGCTATACCCGCAAACTTATTTTATGATCCGAAATATTAAGGCGCACTCAGGCCGTGGCGGGATGACAGAATCCGTTTAGGCTGATGAGTAACGCATTGGATTCGCGCGCCCCCTTTTCCATTTTCCTAATTGAGGTGAAACATGAGACTGATTCCTTTAGCTACACCAACCCAGGTCGGCAAATGGGCAGCACGCCATATTGTGAACCGGATTAATGCCTTTAACCCAACGGCAGACAAACCCTTTGTGCTGGGCTTACCCACCGGCGGTACGCCGCTTGAAGCTTACAAGCACCTGATTGAGATGCATAAAGCGGGCCAGGTTAGTTTCAGGCATGTTATCACTTTCAATATGGATGAGTATGTTGGCCTGCCAAAAGAGCACCCGGAAAGCTACCACAGTTTCATGTATCGCAACTTCTTTGATCACGTTGATATTCAACCAGAAAACATCAATCTTCTGAATGGTAATGCGCCGGATATTGACGCAGAATGTCGCCAGTATGAAGAGAGAATCCGCGCGCTGGGCAAAATTCACCTGTTTATGGGTGGCGTTGGCAACGATGGTCACATCGCCTTTAACGAACCGGCCTCTTCGCTGGCTTCACGTACCCGGATTAAAACCCTGACGCATGACACCCGCGTGGCAAACTCTCGCTTCTTTAACGGCGATGTCGATCAGGTACCAAAATATGCGCTGACGGTGGGTGTCGGCACCCTGCTGGACGCGGAAGAAGTGATGATTCTGGTTACCGGCCACGTTAAAGCTCAGGCGCTACAGGCGGCGGTCGAAGGCAACGTTAATCACATGTGGACCATCAGCTGTCTGCAGCTGCACCCGAAATCGGTGGTGGTGTGTGACGAGCCAGCCACCATGGAACTGAAAGTGAAAACCGTGAAATATTTCCGCGAGATGGAAGCGGAAAATATGAAAGGCGTGTAACTAAAAATTTGTCGTACCTGCTGTTGCCCCGGGCAGCGGCAGGTCAGGACGGGAGAGAAGAGATGTTCGCATTAGTTAATGGCCGGATTTATAGCGGCCACCAGATTCTGGACAATCACGCGGTGGTGATTGCCAACGGGCGCATTGACCGCGTGATCCCACGTGAGTCGCTGCCTGCAGACGTGGAGCAGCGTGATGTATCAGGTGCCATCATTGCGCCCGGCTTTATCGATCTGCAGCTTAATGGCTGTGGCGGCGTTCAGTTTAATGACGACATCGACGCGCTCAGCGTAGAGACGCTGGAAATCATGCAGCGCGCCAACGAAAAGTCAGGCTGCACCAGCTTTTTACCGACGCTGATCACCAGCAGTGACGAATTAATGCAGCGGGCGATCGAAACCATGCGCGCTTACCTGCAAAAACATCAGCATCAGGCGCTCGGGCTGCATCTGGAAGGTCCGTGGCTGAGCAAAGCGAAGAAAGGCACCCATAATCCGGCGCTGATCCGCCTGCCCGACGCCGCCCTGGTGCAATACCTGTGTGAAAATGCGGATGTGATCACAAAAGTGACGCTGGCCCCGGAAAATGCCGGCAGCGACGTGATTCGTCAGCTGACTGAAGCGGGTATCATCGTCTCCGCCGGGCATTCCAACGCCACTTACGAAGAAGCCAAAGCGGGCTTTTCTGCGGGCATCAGCTTCGCCACACACCTGTATAACGCCATGCCGACCTTTGCCGGTCGTGAACCCGGTCTTATCGGTGCGCTGTTTGATTCGCCTGATGTATACTGCGGCATTATTGCGGATGGTTTACATGTCCATTACGCTAACGTTCGCAATGCGAAGCGCATTAAAGGCGACAAGCTGATCCTGGTAACGGATGCCACAGCACCGGCTGGCGCGGCGATTAGCGAGTTTATTTTTGCTGGTAAAACAATCTATTATCGTGACGGGCTGTGCGTTGATGAAAACGGAACGCTGAGCGGTTCTGCCCTCACCATGATTGAAGCAGTACAGAACAGTGTGGAACATGTTGGCATTGCACTGGATGAAGCGTTGCGCATGGCGTCACTTTACCCGGCACGGGCGATGGGCGTGGAAAAGCAGTTAGGCTCGATCGAAGCAGGAAAAATCGCGAACCTGACTGTGTTTACGCGCGACTTTAAAATCATTAAGACGTTTGTCAACGGAGACGACGTCCTGAGCGAGTAAGCACTGAATGACCACTGGCGGCCAGTCACAAATAGGAAATGTCGATCTTGTTAAGCAACTCAATAGTGCGGCCGTTTACCGGCTGATTGATCAACAGGGGCCGATATCGCGCATTCAGATTGCCGAACTCAGCCAGCTTGCGCCCGCCAGCGTCACCAAAATTACCCGTCAATTGATAGAGCGCGGATTGATCAAAGAGGTGGACCAGCAAGCCTCCACCGGCGGTCGCCGCGCCATCTCCATCATCACTGAAACCCGCAACTTCCATACCATCGGCGTCCGACTCGGACGCAACGACGCGACCCTGACGCTGTTTGATCTGAGCGGAAAATCGCTGGCGCAAGAGGATTATGCGCTGCCGGAACGCACTCAGGAGACGTTGCAGCACGCGTTGTTCAACGCCATCAGCGCCTTCATTGAGCAGCACCAGCGCAAGATACGCGAGCTGATCGCGATTTCGGTGATCCTGCCAGGGCTGGTTGACCCGATTAACGGGGTGATCCGCTATATGCCGCACATCGCCGTCAGTCACTGGCCGCTGGTCGCCAGCCTGAAAGAACGCTTTAATGTTACCAGTTTTGTCGGTCACGACATCCGCAGCCTGGCGCTGGCTGAGCACTACTTTGGGGCAAGCCGCGACTGTGCCGACTCCATTCTGGTGCGCTTACATCGCGGCACCGGGGCCGGTATCATCGCCAACGGGCATATTTTTCTCGGCAGCAACGGTAACGTCGGTGAGATTGGCCACATTCAGGTCGATCCGCTGGGCGAACGCTGCCACTGCGGTAACTTTGGCTGCCTCGAAACCATCGCCGCCAACGGCGCGATTGAAAGTCGGGTACGTCATCTGCTGAATCAGGGCTATCCCAGCGTGCTGACGCTGGAGGCGTGCCAGATGCCGCAAATCTGTAAAGCGGCTAATCAGGGTGATGCGCTGGCCTGCGAAGTGATCGAATATGTCGGCCGCTACCTCGGTAAAGCTATCGCGATTGCCATCAACCTGTTTAATCCGCAAAAAGTGGTGCTGGCCGGTGAAATCACCGACGCAGAGAAAGTGCTACTGCCCGCGATTGAAGGCTGCATTAACACTCAGGCGCTCGCCGCCTTCCGCAAAAATCTACCGGTGGTACGTTCGACCTTAGATCATCGTTCGGCAATCGGCGCCTTTGCGCTGGCAAAACGTGCCATGCTTAACGGCATTCTGCTGCAACATCTTCTCGAAGAATAAGCTCAGCCTGCCACTCTGGCGGGCCACATCGGATCTGACTATGACCATTAAAAGCGTAATTTGTGATATTGATGGCGTGCTGATGCACGACAACACGGCGGTTCCCGGCGCACAGGAGTTTTTGCAGCGCATTCTGGCGAAAGAGATGCCGCTGGTGGTGCTGACTAACTACCCTTCGCAAACCGCGCAGGATCTGGCCAACCGTTTCGCCTCGGCGGGCGTAGAAGTGCCGGACTCGGTGTTCTACACCTCGGCGATGGCCACGGCAGACTTTCTTCGCCGTCAGGAAGGCAAAAAAGCCTATGTGATAGGTGAAGGTGCGCTGATCCACGAACTCTACAAAGCCGGCTTTACCATCACCGATATCAACCCTGATTTTGTCATCGTCGGGGAAACGCGCTCGTTTAACTGGGACATGATGCATAAGGCGGCTTTTTTTGTCGCCAATGGCGCGCGGTTCATCGCCACCAACCCCGATACCCATGCGCGCGGCTTTGTTCCGGCCTGTGGCGCGCTGTGTGCCGGTATCGAGAAGATTTCCGGTCGCCGCCCGTTCTACGTCGGCAAACCGAGTCCCTACATTATGCGTGCAGCCCTGAACAAGATGCAGGCGCATTCGGAAGAGACAGTGATAGTCGGTGACAATCTGCGCACCGATATTCTGGCCGGTTTTCAGGCCGGGCTGGAAACGGTGCTGGTGCTATCGGGCGTATCAACCTTAAGCGATATTGATGCCATGCCGTTCCGGCCGGACTGGATCTACCCTTCAGTCGCGGATATTGACCTGTTCTGATGCCTTTTTCTTATGACGCATCGGGCTAAAGCGTGATGCGTCCCCTCTTTTCGACCGATTACCCGCCCTCTCTTTCGGCTAAAATTCAGCCAGAAAATGCATTTCATTATCGATTCAACAATAAAAACGTTGTTAAATTGTCGTTTATTCAATTTTATCGCCATGACAACAATCTTTTTATCAGTAAATCGCGATTCCTCTTGCATTGAATGCACCAAATAGCGCATTTTCTTATACATCACGCAGCGTCAGGCTGCCGGACAAACGCAAAAGATAACATCGCCGTAAGGTGAGCTCAGGAGTCAGTTATGTGTTCAATTTTTGGTGTGCTGGATCTGAAAACCGATCCTGTTGAGCTGCGCAAAAAAGCGCTGGAATGTTCACGCTTAATGCGTCATCGCGGCCCGGACTGGTCTGGTGTCTATGCTGATGACCATGCAATCCTGGCGCATGAACGTCTCTCAATCGTTGACGTCAACAACGGCGCACAGCCGCTGTACAACGCCGACCACACTCATGTTCTGGCGGTTAACGGCGAAATCTATAACCATCAGGCACTGCGCGCAGAATTGAGCGATCGCTATCAGTTCCAGACCGGATCTGACTGTGAAGTCATCCTGGCGCTGTATCAGGAAAAAGGGGTCGATTTCCTCGACGATCTGGAAGGCATGTTCGCTTTTATCCTGTATGACAGTGTAAAAAACACTTACCTGATCGGCCGCGATCACATCGGTATCATCCCGCTCTATATGGGTAACGATGAGCATGGCAACCTGTATGTCGCGTCAGAGATGAAAGCGCTGGTGCCGGTCTGCCGTTCAATCAAAGAGTTCCCGCCGGGCAGCTACCTCTCCAGCACCGATGGCGAAATCCGTCGTTACTGGCAGCGTGACTGGATGGAATACAAAAACGTAGAGCACAACACCACCGACGCTGCGGGCCTGAAGCATGCGCTGGAAGAGTCAGTAAAAAGCCATCTGATGTCAGATGTTCCTTACGGTGTGCTGCTGTCGGGCGGACTCGATTCGTCAATCATTTCTGCCGTCACCAAGCGCTTTGCCGCTAAGCGGGTCGAAGATCAGGATAAAAGTGATGCCTGGTGGCCGCAGCTGCACTCGTTCGCAGTGGGCCTGGAGGGATCGCCCGATCTGAAAGCGGCTAAATCCGTGGCGGAACATCTCGGCACCGTGCACCACGAAATTCATTTCACCGTGCAGGAAGGTCTGGATGCAATTCGCGATGTGATTTATCACATTGAAACCTACGACGTCACCACCATCCGCGCCTCCACGCCGATGTACCTGATGTCACGTAAGATTAAAGCGATGGGCATTAAGATGGTGCTGTCGGGTGAAGGCGCAGATGAAGTCTTCGGCGGCTACCTCTACTTCCATAAAGCGCCGAACGCCAAAGAGTTCCACGAAGAAAACGTGCGTAAACTGCAGGCGCTGCACATGTTCGACTGCGCCCGTGCCAACAAGGCGATGTCAGCCTGGGGCGTGGAAGCGCGTGTCCCCTTCCTGGATAAAAAATTCCTCGATGTGGCGATGCGCATCAACCCGGCCGACAAAATGTGTGGCAGCAACGGCAAAATGGAGAAGCACATCCTGCGTGAATGTTTCTCTTCATATCTGCCGGAAAGCGTGGCATGGCGGCAGAAAGAGCAGTTCTCAGACGGCGTTGGCTATAGCTGGATCGACTCCCTGAAAGAGGTTGCCGCGCAGCAGATCAGCGATCAGCAACTGGCCACTGCGCACTTCCGTTTCCCGTTCAACACGCCGGGTTCGAAAGAGGCTTATCTGTATCGTGAAATCTTTGAAGAGCTGTTCCCGTTACCGAGCGCGGCAGAGTGCGTGCCTGGCGGCCCATCAGTGGCCTGCTCGTCAGCCAAAGCGATTGAGTGGGACGAAGCATTCAAAAACATGGACGATCCATCAGGTCGCGCCGTGGGTGTGCATCAGTCAGCCTATAAATAACCGCGTCTGAACTGATGAAAAATGGGCCGTTTATGGCCCATTTTTTTTATCATCTGCGTTGTATTCACTGAAAAATTGTTGAATAAACCGCCAGCCTGGTTATAAGCCGGTCAAACAGCGGTTATCAGCAAAAAAACGGCAAAAAACTTGTTGACGCTGTTAAGTCAACTCCGCATAATGCGCCCCGCAACGCCGATGAAGGTAACGCGAAAAAAAGATGGCTACGTAGCTCAGCTGGTTAGAGCACAGCACTCATAATGCTGGGGTCACAGGTTCGATTCCCGTCGTAGCCACCATCTTTTTTTGCGGGAGTGGCGAAATTGGTAGACGCACCAGATTTAGGTTCTGGCGCCGCAAGGTGTGCGAGTTCAAGTCTCGCCTCCCGCACCATTTCATTATTCGGCAGCATGGATGGGGTATCGCCAAGCGGTAAGGCACCGGTTTTTGATACCGGCATTCCCTGGTTCGAATCCAGGTACCCCAGCCAATTTCGATGAATCTCGTGGCTGCGAGTGGACGAATGGGATATCGCCAAGCGGTAAGGCACCGGTTTTTGATACCGGCATTCCCTGGTTCGAATCCAGGTATCCCAGCCATCATCGAAATGCAGTACAATTTGGCTACGTAGCTCAGCTGGTTAGAGCACAGCACTCATAATGCTGGGGTCACAGGTTCGATTCCCGTCGTAGCCACCATATTATTGGGGTGTCGCCAAGCGGTAAGGCACTGGTTTCTGATACCAGCATTCCGGGGTTCGAATCCCTGCACCCCAGCCACACAAAAGACAATTTGAATTAACACCTATTGGGGTGTCGCCAAGCGGTAAGGCACTGGTTTCTGATACCAGCATTCCGGGGTTCGAATCCCTGCACCCCAGCCAAATTGCACAACAAAGCCCGCTTTTGCGGGCTTTGTTGTTTTTGTGCTTCCCTGTCCAATGACGGTCGATTGTAGCGGCCCGCCTTATAACGAGCCGTACAACGCTTTCAGGCTGATTTACAATCCCAGCGCATAGCGCAACACCTGACGCTTCAGCACCCCGGAATGCTCGGCGGCGATCAACCCAAGGTTACGTGCAAAGCGCAGCGGTGCCAGCTGATTGCTGAAGGCGAAATAGAACAGATCCATCCCGCCCTGCATCAGCATATTGTCGGTGCGACGCTGACGCTGATAGCGCTGCAATATCCGCTCAGCCGCCCAGTCTTCCGCCGCACCGCGCGCGGTCACCAGCACCTCAATTAACGCATCAATATCGCGGTAACCCAGGTTAACGCCCTGCCCCGCCAGTGGGTTGATGGTGTGTGCCGCATCGCCCACCAGCGCCAGTCCTGGCAGCACGTAACGCGCCGCATGACGCCGCACCAGCGGGAACCCGCCCGCAGCATGGGCTTTAAACCGCCCCAGACGCGCCGGGAAGTGGCTGGCAATCTCTTTCTCCAGCTGAGGCAGCGCCATCGCCTGGAGCTGGCGTATCCGCGCTGGCGCGTCATACCACACCAGCGAGGCGCGGTTGTCATACAGCGGCAGAAAGGCGCGTGGCCCCTGCGGAGTAAAATGTTGCCAGGTGGCATCGCCGGCCGGATGTTCACAGGTGACGCTGATCAGCAGGCAAGACTGCGCATAGCTCCAGCCGTGGATGCCAATCCCCGCCATCTGCCGCACCTGTGAGTTAGCGCCATCTGCGCCCACCACCAGCCGGGCATGCAACGTCTCGCCGCCGCTCAGGTCGACGCGCCAGCCGCCATTCTCCTGCTGCAAATTCTCCAGCGTGGCCGGACAGCAGAGCGTAACACCAAGCGCCTGCATCTCTTCCCACAGCGCCCGTTGCAGCACGCTGTTTTCCACCATAAAACCCAGTTCCGGCAGGCCGAGCGAGGCGGCATCGAAGCTGACCTGCGCGGTTTGCCACTCCCAGGTCTCCAGCTTGCGATACGGGGCGCATCGCATCGCCTCAACCCGCGACCAGACGTTAAGCTGCTTCAGTAACGCTACCGACGATGAGCCGATGGCCGAGATCCGCAGATCGGGATCGCTCTCTGCCGCAAACGGGGCCGGCTCAGCGCGCTCAATCACCGCCACGCGGAACTGCTGCTGCGTCAGCCCACACGCCAGCGCGGCTCCCACCATGCCGCCGCCAACGATCACCACATCAAACTGGTTATCCTGCATTGCTTATATCCTTCTTCTTTTCCCGCCAGCCTGCGCAACACGGGTCTGATTGAAGCAAAGTGTACCGGAAAATTCTGGCACGATCAGAAAAGCCCTTAGGCTGGTCACAACAGCATCAAAGCATTACAATACGCGCCCTGCACTCCACTGCACTGAATCAATGGCTAGTTCGATGACAAAAAAACTGCATATCAAAACCTGGGGATGTCAGATGAATGAGTATGATTCATCTAAGATGTCTGACCTGCTGAACAGTACGCACGGCTACACGCTGACCGAGGTCGCTGAAGAGGCGGATATTCTGCTGCTCAACACCTGTTCTATTCGCGAGAAAGCGCAGGAGAAGGTTTTCCACCAGTTGGGGCGCTGGAAAAAGTTAAAAGAGCGTAACCCGGATTTGATCATCGGCGTCGGCGGTTGCGTGGCGTCGCAGGAAGGGGATCACATTCGCCAGCGTGCGCCCTGCGTCGATATCGTCTTTGGCCCGCAGACTCTGCACCGTCTGCCGGAAATGATTAACACCGTGCGCGGCAGCAAAAGCCCGGTGGTAGATATCAGCTTCCCGGAAATCGAGAAATTTGACCGTCTGCCCGAGCCGCGTGCAGAAGGTCCGACCGCCTTCGTCTCCATCATGGAAGGCTGCAACAAGTACTGTACCTTCTGCGTGGTGCCTTATACCCGCGGTGAAGAAGTCAGCCGTCCGAGCGACGACATTCTGCTGGAGATCGCCCAACTGGCGGCCCAGGGCGTGCGTGAAGTTAACCTGCTCGGCCAGAACGTTAACGCCTATCGCGGTGCCACTTTTGATGGCGGCATCTGCACCTTCGCTGAACTGCTGCGCCTGGTGGCGGCCATCGACGGCATCGATCGTATTCGCTTCACCACCAGCCACCCGATTGAGTTCACCGATGACATTATCGAGGTTTACCGCGATACGCCGGAGCTGGTGAGCTTCCTGCACCTGCCGGTCCAGAGCGGTGCCGACCGCATCCTGACGCTAATGAAACGGGCGCACACGGCGCTGGAGTATAAGGCGATTATCCGTAAGCTGCGCGCGGCGCGCCCGGATATTGAGATCAGTTCTGACTTCATCATCGGCTTCCCGGGTGAAACTCAGCAGGATTTCGAACAGACCATGAAGCTGATTGCCGATGTCAATTTCGACATCAGCTTTAGCTTTATCTACTCTGCACGTCCGGGCACCCCGGCGGCTGACCTGCCGGATGACGTCAGCGAAGAAGAGAAAAAGCAGCGTCTGTGGATCCTGCAGGATCGCATCAATCAGCAGGCGATGGCTATCAGCCGGCGGATGCTCGGCACGGTGCAGCGTATCCTGGTGGAAGGGATCTCCCGTAAGAACGTCATGGAAGTTTCTGGCCGCACCGAAAATAACCGGGTAGTAAACTTTGAGGGATCGCCTGAGATGATCGGTAAGTTCGTTGATGTCGAAATCGTCGACGTCTACACCAACTCGCTGCGCGGCAAACTGGTGCGTACCGAAGAAGAGATGGGACTGCGTATGGCAGAAAGCCCGGCTTCCGTTATCGCCCGTACCCGTAAAGAGAACGAGATCGGCGTAGGTCTGTTCCAGCCTTGATGCCTGCCATAATTGCGGTAATGCGCGCAGCATTGCCGCCAATTTCACTTTGTTGCACTTGGTTTCTGAAAGTGCCGCCCAAATATCTTTTCTTAAGCTTGCGCCCAGGCGTTACGGCATAAATAATTTCGTTATGGTGCATCCGGTTAAGCCCAACGGTGCGTCAGACACACCTCATAACTGGCCCTGAGTGACCCAAAGGATTCGTTTGAATATCGAAACTCGTGAAATCGCCCTTGAACCGGCCGATAACCGTCGTCTGATGAGCCTGTGCGGTCCATTTGACGATAATGTGAAACAGCTTGAACGTCGTCTGGGCATTGAGATCAACCGTCGGGACAACGTCTTTAAGCTGGTGGGGCGCGCACTCTGCGTGAATGCGGCGGCTGACATTCTGAAAACACTCTATGTGGATACCGCACCGGTACGCGGCGACATTCCGGATATTGAGCCGGACCAGATCCATCTGGCGATCAAAGAGAGCCGGGTACTGGAGCAGACCGCCGAAAGCGTGCCGGAATATGGCAAAGCGGTCAATATCAAGACCAAGCGCGGCGTCATCAAGCCACGCACGCCAAACCAGGCACAGTACATCGCGAACGTGCTCGACCATGACATCACCTTTGGTGTTGGCCCGGCCGGGACCGGTAAAACCTACCTGGCCGTCGCGGCGGCGGTCGATGCGCTGGAACGTCAGGAGATACGCCGAATCCTGCTGACCCGCCCGGCAGTTGAAGCGGGCGAGAAGCTCGGCTTTCTGCCCGGCGATCTGAGTCAGAAGGTGGACCCTTATCTGCGTCCGCTGTATGACGCACTGTTCGAGATGCTCGGCTTTGAGCGGGTTGAGAAGCTGATGGAGCGCAACGTGATTGAAGTGGCTCCGCTTGCCTATATGCGTGGCCGTACGCTGAATGACGCGTTTATCATTCTCGATGAGAGCCAGAACACCACCATCGAACAGATGAAGATGTTCCTGACGCGTATCGGTTTCAACTCTAAAGCGGTCATTACCGGTGACGTCACTCAGATCGACCTGCCGCGCCACGTTAAATCGGGCCTGCGTCATGCGATTGAAGTGCTGTCGGAAGTGGAAGAGATCAGCTTCAACTTCTTCCACAGTGAAGATGTGGTGCGCCACCCGGTTGTAGCCCGTATCGTCACCGCCTATGAAGCCTGGGAAGCGGCCGATCAGAAACGTCGCGACCAGCAGGCTGAAGAGCGTAAACGCGAGGCGCTGGCCGCCCAGAGCGTAACGCAGGAGAGCAAATGAGCGAGGTGATTCTTGACCTGCAGATCGCCTGTGAAAACAGCGCCGATCTGCCCACTGAAAGCCAGTTTCACCGCTGGCTTTCAGCGGCGGTCACCCCTTTCCAGCCGGAAAGCGAAGTAACGGTGCGTCTGGTTGATGAAGCGGAAAGTCATGAGCTTAATCTGACTTATCGCGGTAAAGATAAACCGACCAACGTGCTCTCTTTCCCGTTTGAAGCGCCGCCTGGCATCGAACTACCGCTGCTCGGTGACCTGATTATTTGTCGTCAGGTGGTCGAGCAGGAGGCGGCTGAGCAGCACAAAAGCACTGAGGCCCACTGGGCACACATGGTGGTACACGGCACGCTTCATCTGCTGGGCTACGACCATATTGAAGACGACGAAGCCGAAGAGATGGAGTCACTGGAGACCGAGATAATGCTTGCTCTTGGTTATCCTGATCCGTACATTTCGGAGAAAGAAGACGCCTGACCTCCGGGTTCCGGCTATCCTGCTGCCAGCGCTGCGCTGGCAGCGTTAATTCCTCACCAGAGAGATCTTTAAAAACCGCCATGAGCGACGACCATTCTCAAAACAGCGATGCACCCAGTAGTAAAAAGGGATTCTTTTCCCTGTTGATCAACCAACTTTTTCACGGTGAACCGAAAAACCGTGATGAGCTACTGGAGCTGATCCGCGACTCAAATCATAAAGACCTGATTGACCAGGATACCCGTGACATGCTCGAAGGGGTGCTGGATATTGCGGAGCAGCGCGTGCGTGACATTATGATCCCGCGCTCGCAAATGATTACCCTGAAACGCAATCAGAACCTCGAAGAGTGTCTGGACGTGATTATCGAGTCGGCGCATTCGCGCTTCCCGGTGATCAGCGAAGACAAAGATCACGTTGAAGGGATCCTGATGGCGAAAGATTTACTGCCGTTTATGAGCAGCGAATCTGAACCGTTCAGCATTGAGAAAGTGCTGCGCCCGGCGGTAGTGGTGCCTGAAAGCAAACGCGTAGACCGGATGCTGAAAGAGTTCCGTTCTCAGCGTTACCACATGGCGATTGTGATCGATGAGTTCGGCGGCGTCTCCGGCCTGGTCACCATCGAAGACATTCTGGAGCTGATCGTCGGTGAGATTGAGGATGAGTATGACGACGAAGAGGATCGTGATATCCGTCAGCTTAACCGCCACACCTTTACGGTGCGGGCGTTAACCGCGATTGAAGATTTCAATGAGGTGTTCGGCACGCAGTTCAGCGATGACGAAGTCGACACCATTGGTGGCCTGGTGATGCAGGGCTTCGGCCATCTGCCCGCGCGCGGTGAGAGCATCGACATCGAAGGTTATCAGTTCAAAGTTGCGATGGCCGACAGCCGCCGTATCATCCAGGTTCATGTCACTATTCCGGATAATTCGCCACAACCTCAACTGGATGACGAATAAGTTTATGGCTTTAGCCTCACTTTACCCGCGTCAGCGGGTTCGCCTGCTGCTGGCTTTATTAACGGGTGCGTCTGGCACCCTCGCCTTCTCTCCTTACGATTTCTGGCCCGCCGCACTGCTGTCGCTGTGCGGCTTACAGCTTCTGACCCTTAATCGCACCAGCCCTCAGGCCAGTGCGATTGGCTTCGTCTGGGGGTTTGGCCTGTTCGGCAGCGGCATCAACTGGGTCTACGTCAGCATTGCGACCTTTGGTGGGATGCCTGGTCCGGTGAACGTCTTTTTGGTGGTGCTGCTGGCGGCCTATCTGGCGATCTATCCGGCGCTGTTTGCCGGGCTGCTCAATCGCCTGTGGCCGCGCACGACGTTATGGCGTCTGGCGCTGGCGGCCCCGGCGTTATGGCAGATCACCGAGTTTCTGCGCGGCTGGATCCTCACCGGCTTTCCGTGGCTGCAGTTTGGTTACAGCCAGATCAATGGCCCGCTGAAAGGCGTAGCGCCGCTGGGCGGCGTGGAAACCATTACCTTTCTGCTGATGGTGGTCGCCGGTCTGCTGGTGTATGCCCTGCAACAGCGCAATGTAAAAAGCCTGGTCGCGGCCCTGCTGCTGCTGGCCTTACCCTGGCCGCTGCGCTACGTCCAGTGGGTTCAGCCGTTACCGGCCCGTGCAGTCGATGTGGCCCTGGTACAGGGCGATATTCCGCAGTCGATGAAGTGGGACCCGCAACAGTTGCTGAACACGCTGCGCATTTACAGCGGACTCAGCCAGCCGTTGATCGGCAAAACCCCGATTATCATCTGGCCGGAATCAGCAATTACCGATCTGGAAAGTAATCAGCAGCCGTTCCTGCGCTCGCTGGATGATGAGCTACGCGCGCGCGGCAGTGCTCTGGTGACCGGCATCGTAGACTCGCGCCTCGAGCAGAACCGCTATCACGATTACAACACGGTGATCGTGTTAGGCGGCAACGCGCCTTATAACTACTTCAGCGGCAATCGCTACCAGAAAAATCACCTGGTGCCGTTTGGGGAGTTTGTACCGCTGGCCGATCTGCTACGTCCACTGGCACCGTTCTTCGATCTGCCAATGTCTGCTTTCAGTCGTGGCGCTTACCTTCAGCCGCAGCTCAGGGTGGCCGGTTACAACCTGACCAGCGCCATCTGCTATGAGATTGTGCTGGGTGAACAGGTGCGCGCCAACTTCCATCCCGACACCAATTTCCTGCTGACGGTCTCTAACGATGCCTGGTTTGGTCACTCGATCGGCCCATGGCAGCATTTCCAGATGGCCCGGATGCGGGCGCTGGAGCTGGGCCGTCCGCTGTTACGCAGCACCAACAACGGCGTGACAGCAGTGGTGAATGCCAGCGGCGAGGTTGAAAAGATGCTGCCGCAGTTCAGCCGCGCAGTGTTAACCGACAAAGTGGTACCGACCACCGGTGAAACTCCTTATGCGCACGCTGGCGTCTGGCCGGTGTGGATTCTGACGGCGCTGGCCGCCCTGGCGGCGGTGCTGCGTCGCCGACGCTGATTCACCCTGCTAAAAGGCGAAGCGGCTGCTTCGCCTTTTTTTATCGCTTTTGCCTGCTATTTTCCCCTTCCCTCGCCGCAGACTCTGCTGCGTCAGCGCGCCGGAACCCGTTTCTGGCACGATGATTGCTAATTATTTCAGTGTTTTTCGCAAACAGGCGCACTGCATACGCTGATAGCAGGCCGGTTGCACCAAAATAATCGCTTCGCTTGCACCGTTAACGCGCAGGCAGGAAAAATTGCCTTTTTTTGGTGCGGATCACCTCGCAAAAAAGAAACTTTTTTGTTTCATCGCGTTAACAATCCGCTATGTTAGTGACTATTCTGCGCGCAGCTGCGCTACGGGATAGCCAGAAAAGCAGCAGGAAATACACACAACATCATAATCAGCACAGGTTATATCCTGTGCATTTTCCATACGAAGGAGTTGGAACATGCAACTACGCAAAGTGGCATTATCTCTTCTGCTGATCAGCGCAGCAGCGGGAGCGGCCCAGGCGGAAGATCTCAGCGGCACCCTGAAGAAGATCAATGACAACGGCGTCATTGTGGTCGGGCACCGCGAATCATCAGTTCCCTTTTCTTATTATGACAACCAGCAAAAAGTCGTCGGCTACTCACAAGCCTATTCCGCTGCCATTGTGGACGCCATTAAAGCGAAGCTGAACAAGCCTGATCTGCAGATCAAAATGATCCCGATTACCTCGCAAAACCGTATCCCGCTGCTGCAAAACGGCACCTACGATTTTGAGTGTGGATCTACCACCAACAACCTTGAGCGCCAGAAACAGGCAGCCTTCTCTGACACCATCTTCGTCATTGGTACCCGTCTGCTGGTGAAAAAAGGCGGTCCTATCAAAGATTTCACCGACCTGAAAGGCAAAACCGTGGTGGTGACCTCCGGGACCACTTCTGAAGTGCTGTTACACAAACTGAACGACGAGCAGAAAATGGAAATGCGCATTATCAGCGCGAAGGATCATGGCGACTCGTTCCGTACGCTGGAAACCGGCCGTGCCGTGGCCTTTATGATGGATGATGCTCTGCTGGCCGGTGAACGCGCCAAAGCGAAAAAACCCGACAACTGGGAAATCTTAGGTACGCCGCAGTCCAAAGAGGCTTACGGTTGTATGCTGCGTAAAGACGATCCGCAGTTCAAAACCTTAGTGGATGAAACCATCGCCAAAGCCCAGACCTCAGGCCAGGCTGAAAAATGGTTCGACACCTGGTTCAAACAGCCAATCCCACCGAAGAACCTGAACATGAACTTTGAACTGTCGGATGACATGAAAGCGCTGTTCAAAACGCCGAATGATAAAGCACTGAACTAACAAGAAAATACCCAATGGATTTCAGCTTGCATTGAGGCGGCAAGAGAATGAATCCCGATAAGCTTACTCAGGTAAGTGACTCGGGTGAGTAAACGTGGCCAACAAAAATGCAGCCTGAATGACGACGGGTATAACAAGGGCGGCCTGGCTGCCCTCTCGATTGCTGAAACCGCGGCGCGGACAGACAGACTGAACCGGGTCGTTCCCCTGGTCCAGGAGAGAAAACGCCGTTCATCAATCTTCAGGGTAGCTTAGCTACCCTTTTTTACCGGAGCTCGTTATGGGTATCGATTGGAACTGGGGCATATTTCTCGAACAGGCCCCGTTCGGTAACACGACCTATCTCGGCTGGCTGTGGTCCGGTTTTCAGGTGACAATTGCCGTCTCCTGTTGCGCCTGGATTATTGCCTTCTGCGTAGGTTCACTTTTTGGCATTCTGCGTACCGTGCCTAATCGCCTGCTGGCGACCATTGGCACCTGCTATGTCGAACTGTTTCGCAACATTCCACTGATTGTGCAGTTCTTCTTCTGGTATCTGGTGGCCCCGGAACTGGTAGGCGAAAAGCTGGGCATGTGGTTTAAATCTGAGCTGGACCCCAACATTCAGTTCTTCATCTCATCAATGATCTGCCTTGGTCTGTTTACCGCCGCCCGCGTCTGCGAGCAGGTGCGTGCCGCCATTCAGTCACTGCCGCGCGGTCAGAAGAATGCCGGTCTGGCGATGGGTTTAACCCTGCCACAGACCTACCGCTATGTGCTGCTGCCAAACGCCTATCGGGTGATTGTGCCGCCAATGACCTCAGAGATGCTCAACCTGGTCAAGAACTCCGCCATCGCTTCGACCATCGGGCTGGTCGATATGGCGGCGCAGGCGGGCAAACTGCTGGACTACTCCGCACACGCCTATGAATCGTTCACCGCCATTACGCTGGCCTACATCGCGATTAACCTGGTGATCATGTTGTTAATGAGCCTGGTGGAACGCAAAGTGCGTCTGCCTGGCAACGGGGGAGGCAAGTAATGTACGAGTTTGACTGGAGTTCAATTACTCCCAGCCTGCCCTATCTGCTTAACGGCCTGGTGATCACCTTCAAGATCACCATTACCGCAGTGGTATTCGGGATTATCTGGGGCACGCTGCTGGCGGTGATGCGCCTGTCGACCCTCAAGCCAGTCAGCTGGTTCGCCAGACTGTACGTTAACCTGTTCCGCTCGGTG
The DNA here is from genome assembly GCF_038594305.1 of Pantoea brenneri. Lineage (NCBI taxonomy): Bacteria > Pseudomonadati > Pseudomonadota > Gammaproteobacteria > Enterobacterales > Erwiniaceae > Pantoea > Pantoea brenneri. Next base: position 1,974,370 of record NZ_JBCGBG010000001.1, read on the forward strand.
CCGCTGGTGATGGTGCTGCTGTGGTTCTATCTGGTGGTGCCGAGTTTTCTGCAGCAGGTGCTGGGATTATCGCCGAAAACTGATATCCGCCTGATCTCCGCCATGGTGGCCTTCTCACTGTTTGAAGCGGCCTATTACTCCGAAATTATTCGCGCCGGCATCATCAGTATTTCGCGCGGTCAGGGTAACGCGGCTCTGGCGCTGGGCATGACCCAGTGGCAGTCGATGAAACTGATCATCCTGCCGCAGGCGTTTCGTGCCATGGTGCCACTGCTGCTGACTCAGGGGATCGTACTGTTTCAGGATACCTCGCTGGTCTATGTCTTAAGCCTGGCGGACTTCTTCCGGACAGCGTCCACCATTGGTGAACGCGACGGTACCCAGGTTGAAATGGTTCTGTTTGCCGGTCTGGTCTACTTCGTTATCAGCCTGAGCGCGTCACTGCTGGTCAGTTATCTAAAAAGAAAAAGGACGGTTTAAATGATTAGCCTGAAAAACGTTTCTAAGTGGTATGGTCACTTTCAGGTGCTGACCGACTGCTCTACCGAGGTTAAAAAAGGTGAAGTGGTGGTGGTATGCGGACCGTCCGGCTCCGGTAAATCGACCCTGATTAAAACAGTGAACGGCCTGGAGCCGATTCAGCAAGGGGTTATCACGGTGAACGGCACCGAAGTGAACAACAAAAAAACCAATCTCGCCCAGCTACGCAGCAAGGTCGGCATGGTGTTCCAGCACTTCGAACTGTTCCCGCACCTCAGCATTATCAATAATCTGGTGCTGGCGCAGGTGAAAGTGCTGAAGCGCGATAAAGCCGCGGCGCGGGATAAAGGGCTGAAGCTGCTCAATCGGGTGGGGTTATCGGCGCATGCCGATAAGTTTCCCGGTCAGCTGTCGGGCGGCCAGCAGCAGCGTGTGGCGATTGCCCGCGCGCTCTGCATGGACCCGATTGCGATGCTGTTTGATGAACCGACCTCCGCTCTTGATCCCGAGATGATTAACGAAGTGCTGGATGTGATGGTTGAACTGGCGCATGAAGGGATGACGATGATGGTGGTGACGCATGAAATGGGCTTCGCCCGTAAAGTCGCCAATCGCGTGATCTTCATGGATGAAGGCAAAATTATCGAAGACACCAACAAAGATGACTTCTTTAATAACCCGCAGTCTGACCGCGCCAAAGACTTCCTCGCAAAAATTCTGCACTGATTTTCTGAACGGGATCTTTTGCACCAGAGAAAGGCGGGCCCGGTTGCCCTGATGCTGGTCAGTTAAGGATAAATTTGCAAAGGCTGCCACGGTCAAACGTGGCAGCCGTTTTTTCTGCGCGAGCGGGCCGGGGTGCGGGCCTGAGCACCTCTGCTGCTGCCGGGCCGTCCTCCCGCCGCTGACGCAGTGCCTTCGGCTTTGACGTCATGCCGACGAACCGTTCGCGGATCGGCCCTCCCTGGCCGGCCCCGAACTCTCCACGCTTCCCGGCGTGGAGTTCTGGCCCAACGTCACGCCTCAGCGCTGCGGATAGCCCTTTCAGCAGCAGAGGCGCTCAGGCCTCCACTATTGTGCCCTTTTTAACCATACACACTGAAGTTTCAGAGCAGGCAGGGGTCGATCAGGGACAGGCAATCCGCAGTGCTGAGCAGAATGAGTCTGCAGGAGAGCCGGCAGGACGCGGGCGAAAGGCGGGGCACCACAGGATGTGCCATCCCCGGCGGTCCGTCAGGCAGAGGAATGAAGTGAAGGAACCGCGCAGCGGCGCGAGGACCGCCAGCCCCTGAGCGGCACCAGACTGCGTTATCACCCATCGCTTAACTGCCCAGCATCAGGCCCGGTGCCCGCCAGATTTTCAGGGTTCGAAAGGCTGACGCTGGAACTGATCGTGACCACACTCCGGGCAGCGTGACAGCGTTTCCGGCGTGTAGATCGCCCGGGTGAACTGACATTTCTCACACACCAGATTACCCAGCCCCACCACTTCGCCGCTCTGATAGACGCCATGGTGATGCAGATCCTGAAACACCTCACGCCACTCAAGCTGGCTTTTATCGGTGATATCCGCCAGCTCTTTCCAGACGCTTTCACGAATGATGCGCATAAACAGCGAATCGGCCAGCGGCTCTTCAACATCGGTATAGCTGCGTGCAAACTCTTCTAAATCGCGGCGCACCGAGCTGAGCGCCTGATCGACCTCAACAGGCGTCAGATCCGGACGTGCCAGCAGCTGGCTGCGTCGCTCGCTAATCAGGCTATCAATATTCCGATCGCCCTGACGCAGACGCTCGGTCAGCACCGCTAACGACTCGCGATATTCCTGAGCCACTTTATTCATTTTGTTCTCCTTTATGTAGGTCATCGCTGGATTAAGTTTAGTCGCTTTGTGGTGTTTGCCGTGTCGTCTGTCAGTTGAATTACAAAAGGGTGAAGGCTTTGACGCTTTCGACACAAATCGCGCCAGCGAAAGTGGGAAATGTTGTTGATGCGCGGCCTTATGGGTATGCTATGCGGATCTTAACGTCAGCAAAGTGTTATTCATTAAGGACCACAGGCAGCCATGCAAGAGCAATACCGCCCGGAAGAGATTGAATCCCGCGTGCAGCAGCACTGGGATGAAAACGAAACGTTTAAAGTGACTGAGCAGGAAGGTAAAGAAAAATACTATTGCCTCTCCATGTTGCCCTATCCTTCTGGCCGCCTGCATATGGGCCACGTTCGTAACTACACCATCGGCGACGTAATCGCGCGTTATCAGCGTATGCTCGGCAAAAACGTGCTACAGCCGATTGGCTGGGATGCTTTCGGTCTGCCTGCGGAAGGCGCGGCGGTCAAAAACAATACCGCACCGGCGCCCTGGACCTACGACAACATCGCCTACATGAAAAACCAGCTTAAGCTGCTGGGTTTTGGTTATGACTGGAGCCGTGAACTGGCGACCTGTCAGCCGGAATATTATCGCTGGGAACAGTGGTTCTTCACCAAACTGTATGAAAAAGGTCTGGTGTATAAGAAAACCTCAGCGGTTAACTGGTGCCCGAACGATCAGACAGTACTGGCTAACGAGCAGGTGATTGACGGCTGCTGCTGGCGCTGCGATACCAAAGTTGAACGCAAAGAGATCCCGCAGTGGTTCATTAAAATCACCGATTACGCGGAAGAGTTACTGAACGATCTCGATACGCTGGAAGAGTGGCCTGAGCAGGTCAAGACCATGCAGCGTAACTGGATTGGCCGCTCTGAAGGGGTTGAGATCACTTTTGACGTCGCGGACAGCGAAGAGAAAGTTACCGTCTACACCACCCGTCCGGACACCTTTATCGGCGCGACCTATGTCGCGGTCGCTGCTGGTCATCCGCTGGCCACTCAGGCGTCGGTGAATAATCCGGCGCTGGCTGACTTTATCGCTGAATGCCGCAACACCAAAGTGGCCGAAGCGGAAATGGCGACCATGGAGAAAAAAGGCATGGCCACCGGCCTGTCCGCTATCCATCCGCTGACCGGCGAGCCAATCCCGGTGTGGGTCGCTAACTTCGTGCTGATGGAATATGGCACCGGTGCGGTGATGGCGGTTCCGGCACACGATCAGCGTGACTGGGAATTTGCCACCAAATACGATCTGCCGATTAAGCCGGTGGTGCTGAACCTTGACGGCAGCGAGCCAGACGTCAGCGCCGCGGCGATGACCGAGAAAGGCGCGCTGTTTAACTCAGGTGAGTTTAACGGTCTGGATCACGCCGCAGGCTTCAATGCGATTGCTGACGCGCTGGCCGCCAAAGGCGTGGGTGTGCGTAAAGTGAACTACCGCCTGCGCGACTGGGGTGTTTCACGTCAGCGTTACTGGGGTGCGCCAATCCCGATGGTCACGCTGGAAGATGGCACGGTTATGCCAACACCAGAAGATCAGCTGCCGGTGATCCTGCCGGAAGATGTGGTGATGGACGGCATTACCAGCCCGATTAAAGCCGACCCGGAGTGGGCAAAAACTACCGTCAACGGTCAGCCAGCGCTGCGTGAAACCGACACCTTCGACACCTTTATGGAGTCTTCCTGGTACTACGCGCGCTACACCTGCGCCAGCTACAAGGAAGGCATGCTGGATCCGGCGGCGGCGAACTACTGGCTGCCGGTCGATCAGTATGTGGGCGGTATTGAACACGCCATCATGCACCTGATGTATTTCCGCTTCTTCCACAAGCTGCTGCGTGATGCCGGTCTGGTTAACTCCAATGAACCGGCTAAGCGCCTGCTGTGTCAGGGGATGGTACTGGCAGACGCCTTCTATTACCTCGGTGCTAACGGTGAGCGTAACTGGGTATCGCCGGTCGACGTGAACGTGGAACGCGATGAGAAAGGCCGCATCGTCAAGGCGGTTGACACCCAGGGCCGCGAAGTGATCTACGCTGGCATGAGCAAAATGTCGAAGTCGAAGAACAACGGCATCGATCCTCAGCTGATGGTCGAGCGTTACGGCGCGGATACCGTGCGTCTGTTCATGATGTTTGCTTCCCCGGCCGATATGACGCTGGAGTGGCAGGAATCGGGCGTGGAAGGCGCTAACCGCTTCCTGAAACGCGTCTGGAAGCTGGTCTTCGACCACACCCAGAAAGGCACAACCGTAGCGCTTGATGTCGCCAGCCTTAATGATGAGCAGAAGTCACTGCGTCGCGATCTGCACAAAACCATCGCCAAAGTGGCGGATGACATTGGCCGTCGTCAGACCTTCAACACCGCCATCGCCGCAATTATGGAACTGATGAACAAGCTGGCACGTGCGCCGCAGGAGAGCGAGCAGGATCGCGCACTGATGCAGGAAGCGCTGCTGGCGATTGTCCGTCTGCTCTATCCGTTCACTCCGCATGCCAGCTATGTTTTGTGGCAGACGCTGGGCGGCGAAGGGACGATTGATGAAGCCAGCTGGCCGGTTGCTGATGAAGCCGCAATGGTGGAAGATTCACTGCTGGTGGTGGTGCAGGTAAACGGTAAAGTACGCGGTAAAATTACCGTACCGGCCGATGCCACGCAGGAACAGGTTCAGGCACGCGCCGCCCAGGAGCATCTGGTGGCGAAGTACCTGGACGGCGTGACGATTCGTAAAGTCATTTATGTACCGGGCAAACTGCTTAACCTGGTCGTAGGTTAAGTTCAGGAGGAACTGTGCGACATCCGATTATCAGGCTGTTTGTCATGCTGGCGGTGGTGATCACCGCTGGCTGTGGTTTTCATCCGCGCGGCACCACTCAGGTGCCGAGTGAACTGAAAACCCTGATTGTTTCAACCGGCGATCCTTACGGTCCACTGGCGCGTACCGTGCGGCAGCAGCTGCGTATCAACAATGTGCGTATTGTTGAGGACAGCAAGCAGAACCGCACCGATATCCCGACGCTGCGTCTGGGTAGCGAAGCGCAGGGCCGCGATACCGCATCGGTCTTTATCAATGGCGGAACCGCTGAGTACCAGCTGGTAATGACCCTGACCGCCCAGGTGCTGCTGCCGGGCAAAGGCATCTATCCGATCAGCACCACGGTTTATCGTTCGTTCTTCGATAACCCGAATGCGGCGCTGGCGAAAGATGCTGAGCAGGACATGATTGTGCAGGAGATGCGTCAGCGTGCTGCCGAGCAGCTGGTGCGTAAACTGCTGACGGTCCATGCGGCACAGCTCAACAATAAAGATACCCTGCGCCAGTCAGCGATTCCGGTGCCGGGTCAGGACTCAGAGGAAGTCCCTTCTTCCTCTGCCACCAGTCTGCAATGATCAGGATTTATCCTGAGCAACTCAGCGCGCAGCTCCGTGAGGGGCTGCGCGCCTGTTATTTGTTGGCCGGTAACGAACCCCTGCTGCTGCAGGAGAGCGCAGACGCGATCCGCGCGGCAGCGACAACTCAGGGATTCGAAGAACACTTCAGCGTCACCCTCGATGCCCAGACCGACTGGGAAAGCCTGTTTGTCAGCTGTCAGTCACTGAGCCTGTTTGCCCAGCGTCAGACGCTCACCCTGCACTTCCCCGACAATGGTCCGAATGCCGCGATGGCTGAGCAGCTGGTTAAGCTGTCGCAACTGCTGCATGCGGATATTCTGCTGATTTGCCGGATGCCGAAGCTGACCAAAGCGCAGGAAAACAGCGCCTGGTTTAAAGCGCTTTCGGCCTCCGCCGTATTAGTGCCCTGTCAGACTCCAGAGCAGGCGCAGCTGCCGCGCTGGGTAGCGAACCGCGCCAAAGCGCTGAAGCTGGCGGTTGATGACGCGGCGGTGCAGCTATTGTGCTACTGCTATGAGGGCAACCTGCTGGCGCTGGCGCAGGCGCTGGAGCGACTGTCGCTGCAGTGGCCCGACGGCAAACTGACGCTGCCGCGGGTTGAAGAAGCGGTCAGCGATGCGGCGCACTTCACCCCTTTCCACTGGGTCGACGCGGTGCTGGCGGGCAAAAGCCGCCGCGCTCTGCATATCCTGCATCAGCTGGAGCGGGAAGAGAGCGAAGTGGTGATCCTGCTGCGTACCCTGCAACGCGATCTGCTGACGCTGCTGCATCTGCAACGTCACCAGGCGCAACAGCCGCTGCGTAATCTGATGGATCAACAGCGCATCTGGCAGAACCGTCGCGCCCTGTTTACCGATGCGTTACAACGGCTGGATGCGGCGCGTTTGCAGCGGGCAATCCATCTGCTGAGCCAGATTGAGATCACCCTGAAGCAGGATTATGGCCAGCCGGTATGGCCGCAGTTGCAAACCCTGACGCTGCTGCTCAGCAGCCGCGCGTTTCCCGCGAGTTTCGCTCATGTCTGAGTTACACGCGCTGTTTGGCGGCACTTTCGATCCGATCCATTTCGGGCATCTGCGTCCGGTTGAAGCGCTGGCGCAGCAGACCGGGCTGCAAAAAGTCACCCTGCTGCCGAACAATGTGCCGCCGCACCGTCCTCAGCCGGAAGCCAGCGCGACCCAGCGGGTTGCGATGCTGCGCTGCGCCATCGCCGGATTGCCGCTGTTTGACATTGATACCCGTGAACTGGAACGCGACACGCCTTCCTGGACCGTGACCACGCTGGAAAATCTGCGTGCCGAACGCGGCGCTCAGCAACCGCTGGGCTTCATCATCGGTCAGGATTCGCTGCTGAACCTGCCAAAGTGGCATCGCTGGCAGGATCTGCTGTCACTCTGCCACCTGCTGGTGTGTCAGCGGCCGGGCTATCCGACCCGGATGTCGTCGCCCGAAATGCAGCGCTGGCTCGATCAGCATCTTGCGCATGACGTAAAACAGCTTCATCTTCAGCCTGCTGGCCATATCTGGCTGGCAGAAACGCCGCTGTATGACATCTCCGCTACCGAGATCCGTCGCCGTCGCCATCACAACCAGTCCTGCGACGCCCTGCTGCCCGCTGCGGTTATCGATTATATCGACCGCGCAGGCTTATATCGCGACTGATCCGGGCATGCTATACTGCGCCGCTTAATTTTTTGGCTGCATAATCCGGGCTTACAGCCGGCTCGTCACCACCAGTTTTAGAGGGGAACCTTTTGCAAGGTAAAGCACTCCAAGAGTTCGTTATTGATAAGATTGATGATCTCAAAGGCCAGGACATTGTCACCATCGACGTTCAGGGCAAATCCAGCATCACCGATTTCATGATCATCTGCACCGGCACCTCCACGCGTCACGTCACCTCGATCGCCGAGCACGTTGAGCAGGAGTCCCGTGCGGCCGGCCTGATGCCGTTAGGCATTGAAGGCAAGAGCGCAGCAGATTGGGTGGTTGTCGATCTCGGTGATGTCATCGTGCATGTGATGCAGGAAGAGAGTCGCCAGCTGTACGAGCTGGAAAAACTCTGGGGCTAACCGGTGAAACTGCAACTTGTTGCCGTCGGCACCAAAATGCCTGACTGGGTGCAGACCGGTTTCATGGAATATCTGCGCCGCTTCCCGAAAGATATGCCGTTGGAGCTGACCGAAGTGACCGCGGGTAAACGCGGCAAAAATGCTGATATCAAACGCATCCTTGAAAAAGAGGGTGAGGCGATGTTAGCGGCGGTCGGCAAAGGCAATCGCATCGTCACGCTGGATATTCCCGGCCATCCGTGGGAAACCCCACAGCTGGCGCAGCAGCTTGAGCGCTGGAAGCTGGATGGTCGCGATGTCAGCCTGTTGATTGGCGGTCCTGAAGGGCTGGCGCCAGCCTGTAAAGCGGCGGCAGAACAGAGCTGGTCACTGTCAGCATTGACGTTGCCCCATCCGCTGGTGCGCGTGCTGGTGGCCGAAAGCCTGTATCGTGCATGGAGCATAACGACAAATCATCCTTATCATCGTGAATGACCGATCAGCCCACATCAGACATGACAAGTAGCGGATGAAATTACAAAGCAACGCCTTTCGCGATTACAGCGCCGAACAAAAACTTTTTGTCCGTCGGGCGTTTATCGCTTTCGTCGGTATCTTACTGCTCTCCTCGGTGCTGGTGGTTAACCTTTACCACCTGCAAATTTTACGCTTCGACGATTACAGCACCCGCTCAAACGAAAACCGCATTAAGCTGGTTCCGGTCGCGCCCAGCCGGGGCATCATCTATGACCGCACCGGCACGCCGCTGGCCCTCAACCGCACCATCTATCAGGCCGAACTGGTGCCGGAAAAAGTCGATAATCTGCAACAGACGCTGGATAACCTGCGTCCGATTCTCGAACTGACCGACGACGACCTCGAAAACTTTCAAAAAGAGCGTAAACGCTCGCGCCGCTTTACCTCTATTCCGGTAAAAACCGGCCTGAATGAGGTGCAGGTCGCGCGCTTTGCGGTGAATCAGTACCGCTTCCCCGGCGTAGAAGTCAAAGGGTATCAGCGCCGTTACTATCCGTTTGGTCAGACCCTGACGCACGTGGTCGGTTACGTGTCCAAAATTAACGATCGTGACGTTGCCCGCCTCGATAAAGAGGGAAAATGGCCTAACTACGCCGCGACCCACGATATTGGTAAGCTCGGCATTGAAGCCTATTACGAAGATCTGCTGCATGGCAAAACCGGCTTTGAAGAGGTTGAAGTGAACAACCGCGGCCGGGTGATCCGTCAGCTGCATGAAGAGTCACCGCAGGCTGGCCGTGATATCTATCTGACCATCGATCTTAAGCTGCAACAGTATATCGAAACGCTGCTGACCGGCAGTCGCGCCGCGGTGGTGGTCAGCGATCCGCGTACCGGCGAAATTCTGGCGATGGTTTCAACGCCGAGCTACGACCCGAATCTGTTTGTCGACGGTATCTCCAGTAAGGATTATCGCGGCCTGCTCAACGATGAAAACCGTCCGCTGTATAATCGCGCCATCCAGGCCGCTTATCCACCGGCCTCAACGGTCAAACCGTACGTCGCGGTCTCAGCCCTGAGTGCCGGCGTGATCAACCGCAATACCAGCCTGTTCGATCCAGGCTGGTGGCAGCTGCCCGGCTCTGAGAAGCGCTTTCGCGACTGGAAAAAATGGGGCCACGGCCGCCTGAACGTCACCAAAGCGCTGGAAGAGTCCGCCGATACCTTCTTCTACCAGGTCGCCTATGACATGGGCATTGACCGATTGTCGGAGTGGATGAACAAGTTTGGTTACGGCAGCCGCACCGGCATCGATCTGCCACAGGAGAGCGCGGGCAACATGCCGACCCGTGACTGGAAGCTCAGACGCTTTAAAAAGCCGTGGTATCAGGGCGACACCATCCCGGTGGGCATCGGCCAGGGTTACTGGACCGCGACGCCGCTGCAGATGAACAAAGCGATGATGATCCTGATTAACGATGGCGTCATCCGGGTACCGCATATGCTGCGCGCCACCCGCGAAGGGCGCACTCTGGTGCCCTATCGCCAGCCGCCTGCGGCACCGATTGGCGACATCCATTCCGGCTACTGGGAAATTGCCAAAGACGGAATGTATGGCGTGGCAAATCGCCCTAACGGAACCGCGCACAAGAGCTTTGCTGACGCGCCTTATAAAATCGCCGCCAAATCAGGGACGGCTCAGGTGTTTGGCCTGAAAGAGAATGAAACCTATAACGCGCATAAAATTGCCGAACGATTACGCGACCATAAGCTGATGACCGCGTTTGCCCCTTATGACAAACCTCGGGTCGCGGTGACCATTATCCTGGAAAACGGTGGCGCCGGACCGGCTGTCGGTACCGTCATGCGCCAGATTCTGGATCACATCATGTTAGGTGATAACAATACAGTTCTGCCGGACGCAGCCCCTGTGCCGCCCGGCTACGAAGGTGAATAAACATGTCGATGAACGATAGTCCGCAGAAACGATCGATCTGGATGCGCATCCATATCGATCCGCTGTTTATGCTGGTGATTCTCGGCCTGCTGATTTACAGCGCCGTGGTGATCTGGAGCGCCAGTGGCCAGGACCCGGGCATGATGGAGCGTAAAATCGGCCAGATCGCCATGGGCCTGGTGATCATGATTGTGCTGGCGCAGGTGCCGCCGCGCGTCTACGAAGGCTGGGCGCCCTATCTCTATATCATCTGCGTCATTCTGCTGATTGCGGTAGATGCGTTTGGGCAGATCAGTAAAGGTGCTCAGCGCTGGCTTGACCTCGGTATCGTCCGCTTTCAGCCGTCGGAGATCGCAAAAATTGCCGTGCCGCTGATGGTGGCACGCTTTATCAACCGCGATGTCTGTCCGCCGACGCTGAAAAATACCGGCATCGCACTGATCCTGATTTTTGTGCCCACCCTGCTGGTGGCGGCTCAGCCCGATCTCGGTACCTCGATTCTGATTGCCGCCTCCGGACTGTTTGTGCTGTTCCTGTCCGGTATGAGCTGGAAGCTGATTGGCGTTGCGGTGCTGCTGGTGGCGGCGTTTATCCCGATTCTGTGGTTCTTCCTGATGCACGACTATCAGCGTGACCGCGTGATGATGCTGCTCGATCCGGAAAGCGATCCACTGGGTGCCGGTTACCACATCATTCAGTCAAAAATTGCCATCGGATCTGGCGGACTACGCGGCAAAGGCTGGCTGCAGGGCACCCAGTCACAGCTGGAGTTTTTGCCGGAACGCCACACTGACTTTATCTTCGCGGTACTGGCGGAGGAGTTAGGACTGGTTGGGGTACTGGTGCTGCTGGCGCTTTATCTGCTGCTGATCATGCGGGGATTGATTGTGGCAGCCCGCGCCCAGACCACGTTTGGCCGGGTAATGGCGGGCGGTTTAATGCTGATTTTATTCGTTTATGTTTTCGTTAACATTGGCATGGTTAGTGGTATCTTACCGGTAGTTGGCGTGCCGTTGCCGCTGGTCAGTTATGGCGGCTCCGCGCTTATCGTGCTCATGGCGGGATTTGGCATTGTGATGTCGATCCATACTCACCGAAAAATGTTATCTAAAAGTGTTTAAGAGGCAGCAGATGCGTAAGGAATGGCTTGGCGTTGCACTGGCATCACTGGTTCTGGCGGCCTGTACCACGCCCGAACCCCAAAATACCGCGCCGCCGCAACCGGCCTATAATGGTCCGGTGGTAGAAATACCCGGCGTTGAGCCACGCTATGAGCCGATTAATCCCGGCACCAGCCAGGATTACAGCGTCAACGGCAAAAATTATCGCATCATTAAAGATCCGTCGAACTACAGCGAAGTCGGCCTCGCCACCTGGTACGGCGAAGAAGCGCAGGGCAACCGCACCGCCACCGGCGAAGCTTACGATCCTGACGCCCTGACCGCCGCGCACCCTACTCTGCCGCTGCCGAGCTATGTGCGCGTGACCAATATCGCCAATGGCCGCCAGATTGTGGTACGGGTTAACGATCGTGGCCCGTATACGCCTGGCCGCATCATCGACCTGTCGCGCGCCGCCGGCGATCGCCTGAACATTTCCAACAATTCACGGGTTCGCGTCGATTACATTAAGGTCGCGCCGGATGGTACGCTCTCAGGTCCCGGCACCATCGGGACAGTAGTGGCGAAACAGAGTTATTCGCTGCCGGCTCGCCCGGATCTCAGCGGCGGCTCGGTGATGAGCGGCGGCAGCGCAGCCGCTTCTCAGCCGGTACCACAACAAAATGTTGAGGCGATCAGCAACAGCACTTTGCAGAGCAGTGACAACATGGGCGCGCCGGTCCAGAGCAGTGGTTTTCTCGGCGCACCCCAGCCGTTAGCCAGCGGCGTACTGGAAAGCAATCAACCGCCAGCCAGCGCGCCAGCCGTAACGGCAGCGCCAGCCAGCGCCGCACCCGCTGCGGCCAGCCCGACGCAGACTGCTGCCGGCTATGTGGTGCAGGTCGGCGCGCTGAACGATCCGGCGCGCGCGCAGCAGTTGATGAAAAGCCTGAGCCAGCGTTATGGCGTGCCCGGCACGGTAGAAACGGCGGGCAATGTGTATCGTGTCCAGCTCGGCGGTTATCCGACCCGTGCCGAAGCGGCTGCGCTGCAACAGCGCCTGAGCAGTGACGGCCAGAACGCCTCATTTATTACCAATACGCGTCGCTGATTGAACGGTTACCGTTACGTCTGCTAACAACCCAATCATCATGCCCGATGCCGGAAAGCCAGCCATTGGGTATGATGAGTGACTTTTTTAACCTCAAAACCACGGATGTTGTAGTCCTACACATGAACACGCTGAAATCATCTCGTTTGCTGAAACGCCTGACAGTGGGATCACTGATCGCCTTCTCTCTCAGCCATGCCGCTATTGCTGATGACGTCAATCTCAAGACCATGATTCCGGGCGTACCGGACATTGATGCCGAAGCGTATGTCCTTATCGACTACAACTCGGGCAAAGTGCTGGCAGAGAAAAATGCTGATGCACGCCGCGATCCCGCCAGTCTGACCAAAATGATGACCAGCTACGTGATTGGTCAGGCGGTTAAAGCCGGCAAAATCCATCAGGACGATCTGGTCACCGTCGGTCCCGATGCCTGGGCTACCGGCAACCCGGTGTTTAAAGGTTCATCGCTGATGTTCCTCAAGCCAGGCGATCGGGTTCCGGTTTCGCAGCTGACGCGTGGGATTGTGCTGCAATCGGGTAACGACGCCTGTGTCGCCATGGCGGACTATGTCGCCGGCAGCCAGGATGCGTTCGTCAACCTGATGAACAACTACGTTAAAGCGATTGGCCTGCAGAACACCCATTTCCAGACGGTACACGGCCTGGATGCTGAAGGTCAGTACAGCTCGGCGCGCGATATGGCGCTGATTGGCCAGGCGCTGATCCGCGACGTACCGGAAGAGTACGCCGTTTATAAAGAGAAAGAGTTCACCTTCAACAATATCCGTCAGATGAACCGTAACGGTCTGCTGTGGGATACCAACCTGAACGTGGATGGCATTAAAACCGGCCATACCAATGCAGCAGGTTACAACCTGGTGGCTTCGGCTACCGAAGGCCAGATGCGTCTGATCTCCGCGGTAATGGGAGGTCACACCTACAAAGGCCGCGAGACCGAAAGCAAAAAACTGCTGACCTGGGGCTTCCGTTTCTTTGAAACCGTGGCACCGCTGAAAGCGGGCAAAGAGTTTGCCTCTGAGCCGGTATGGTTTGGTGACAACGATCGCGTTCAGCTTGGGGTTGAAAAAGATGCGTACCTGACCATTCCACGTGGCCGGATGAAGGATCTGAAAGCCAGCTATGTGCTGAACAACACCGAACTGCATGCGCCGCTGAAGAAAAATCAGGTGGTCGGCAGCATCAACTTCCAGCTGGATGGCAAAACCATCGAACAGCGTCCGCTGGTGGTGTTGAATGAGATCCAGGAAGGCGGATTCTTCAGCCGCATCGTTGATTACATCAAACTGATGTTCCATCACTGGTTCGGCTAAGCGTGGCGGGTGATTGAAAAGTCACCCCATCGCCCCCATTACAGGTTATTATGATGCTCCCGCTCAGGCGGGAGTCTGTTTTTTATGCACCGGAGTTAATATGAAAACCAAACTGAATGAACTGCTCGAATTTCCTACCCCGTTTACCTACAAGGTAATGGGTCTGGCGCAACCGGAGCTGGTTGATCAAGTGGTTGAAGTGGTGCAACGCCATGCGCCCGGCGACTACAGTCCTGAAGTTAAGCCGAGCAGCAAGGGCAACTATCACTCCGTAAATATCACCATTACCGCGACCCATATAGAGCAGGTTGAACGCCTGTATGAAGAGCTGGGTAAAATCGAAATCGTACGCATGGTGCTCTGATTTGCCGGGTCGGCGAAGCGCCCTTTCCTGACGGTTTGCCGACGTTATTTTCAGCTTACTTTGTTAAAGCGGGCCATCGTTTTGTCAGTTGATACCCTTCTCGTCCGCCGGTCAGGATTACGCGACTGGCAATCCGTCTCCGACGCCATGCATCACTACACCGATCAGCGCGACAGCCTGAGCCGGGATGAGATCTGGCTGGTGGAGCATCCTCCGGTTTTTACCCAGGGCCAGGCGGGAAAAGCGGAACATCTGCTGATGCCCGGCGATATCCCGGTGGTGCAGAGCGACCGCGGCGGCCAGGTCACCTATCATGGACCGGGCCAGCAGGTTATGTACGTGCTGATTGATATCAAGCGACGCAAGATTGGCGTACGCCAGTTGGTGACGGCGCTGGAAGAGACGGTGATTACCACGCTGGCCGGTTTTGGAGTCAGCGCCCGCGCGCGTCCCGACGCGCCAGGCGTTTATGTCGGCGAGCAAAAAATCTGCTCACTCGGGCTGCGCATCCGCAAAGGCTGCTCGTTTCACGGCCTGGCGCTGAATGTCGCCATGGACCTGGCGCCCTTTTCGCGCATTAATCCCTGTGGCTATGCCGGTATGAGCATGACCCAGTTGCAGCATTTTCAACCGGACGTACGGCTGGATCAGGTGCAGGCCCCGCTGGTGACGGCGTTTGCCCGCCTGACAGGTTATGAAAATGTTGAATGGTCAGACGAAGATTTGCCGATTCAGCCTTAACGCTGAATGCGAATTTACAAATATGTAACTTATCCACGCTAACGGTGGCTGCTTCCCGGGCGATGAGATGATATAATTTTTGCACTTTTTTCAAATAAAGTTGAAAGCACCCTTCTCGGGTTGAGTGAGAACGCTTTCAAATCGCAATCCGACCGGAACCTGCTGATTTATGAGTAAACCAATTCAGATGGAACGCGGCGTCAAATATCGTGACGCAGACAAAATGGCGCTGATCCCGGTGAAAACCGTGGCCGTTGAACGGCAAGAGATGTTGCGTAAGCCGGAATGGATGAAAATCAAGCTGCCTGCTGACTCCAGTCGTATTCAGGGCATTAAAGCCGCGATGCGAAAAAATGGACTTCACTCGGTCTGTGAAGAGGCCTCCTGTCCAAACCTGGCCGAATGCTTCAACCACGGTACCGCCACCTTTATGATCCTCGGCGCTATCTGTACCCGCCGTTGCCCCTTCTGCGATGTCGCGCATGGCCGCCCTAATGCACCCGATGCGAATGAGCCCGGCAAGCTGGCGCAAACCATCGCTGACATGGGCCTGCGTTATGTGGTGATCACCTCGGTTGACCGTGACGATCTGCGTGATGGCGGTGCTCAGCACTTTGCCGACTGCATCAGTGCGATTCGTGAAAAGAACCCGACCATCAAAATCGAAACTCTGGTGCCTGACTTCCGCGGCCGGATGGATCGCGCCCTGGATATTCTGACCGCTACCCCGCCGGATGTGTTTAACCATAACCTGGAGAACGTGCCACGCGTTTATCGTCAGGTTCGTCCGGGTGCTAACTACGAGTGGTCACTGAAGCTGCTGGAGCGTTTCAAAGAAGCGCACCCGCACATTCCGACCAAATCTGGCCTGATGGTAGGTCTGGGTGAAACCAATGCGGAAATCGTCGAAGTGATGCGCGATCTGCGTCGTCACGGCGTCACGATGCTGACCCTCGGCCAGTATCTGCAGCCCAGCCGTCACCACCTGCCGGTTCAGCGCTACGTCAGTCCGGCGGAATTTGATGAGATGAAAGAAGAAGCCATGGCGATGGGCTTTACCCACGCGGCGTGCGGTCCGTTTGTCCGCTCTTCTTATCATGCGGACATGCAGGCCAAAGGGCTCGAAGTTAAATAAGCCGGCTGCCTGTGGCGTAACGTCAGGCGCTCGCCTGAAAACAAAAAAACCAGACTGGAAACAGCCTGGTTTTTTTAATGTCGGTCTGACATAACAAGTAACAATTATTTTCAGTAAATAACTGATTAATCTTTATGGACGACGCGTTCAGCCGGGACTTCTTCAGCCGGAGTTCGGGCTGCGCTGGTGTCTTCATCTTTCATGGCTTTCTTGAAGCCCTTGATTGCGGAGCCCAGATCGCCACCCAGAGAGCGTAACTTGTTGGTGCCAAAAAGCAGTACGATAAGCGCACCGATGATCAGCAGTTTGGCAATACTGATACCTTCCATATTTAACCTTTCAACTTCAGCGAATAACGGTGACTGTTATTTACGCGCAGTTTGCGTGCTGCCACAACTGCAATCTGTAACAGAGTAAGATCGGAGCGGCGATCTTATCAGATAAAACGGCTGAGGAAAGCCTGAGTACGCGGATGCTGCGGATTAGCAATCACCTGTTCCGGCGTCCCCTGCTCCACCACTACGCCGCCATCCATAAACACCACCCGGTCGGCCGCCTCACGGGCGAAGCTGATCTCATGGGTTACCACAATCATCGTCAGTCCCTGATCGGCCAGGGTTCGCATGGTCGCCAGCACTTCACCCACCAGTTCAGGGTCCAGCGCCGAAGTAGGCTCATCAAACAACATTAACTGCGGCTTAATGGCTAAGGCGCGCGCAATCGCCACGCGCTGTTGCTGGCCGCCCGACAGATGACGCGGCCAGGCATCCGCCTTATCGCTCAATCCCACCGTTGCCAGCAGTGACCGGGCATGCGCCAGCGCCTGCTGACGCGGAAATTTATGCACGCCGATAGGTGCCTCAATAATATTTTGCAGTACCGTCATGTGGGGATAAAGGTTGAACTGCTGAAACACCATGCCAATCTTCTGGCGCTGACGGGCGATCTGACGTGAGGACAGGCGATGCAGCAGATTGCGTTTCAGCACGTAGCCGATCTGCTGATCGCCGACCCGTATCGATCCGCCATTCATCTCTTCGAGATGGTTGATGCAGCGCAGAAAGGTCGATTTACCCGAGCCTGAAGGTCCGAGGATCACCACCACCTCACCGGGCCAGACATCAAGATCGATCCCTTTCAACACCTGATTGTCGCCATAACGCTTCTGCACGTTACGGGCGCAGACTAACGGCTCAGCCTGGCTCATTGCTCCTCCTTCTGTTGCTGTGCGGTGGCCGCCAGCGCGCCTGGGCGCTTCGCCACGCTGGTCACCCGTCGGGTGCCACGCGCGTAATAGCGCTCAATGGCGGACTGACCCAGGTTGAGGATCGAGGTAATCAGCAGATACCAGATTACCGCGACCATCAGCATTGGAATAATTTCAAAAGTGCGGTTGTAGATCGCCTGCACCGAATAGAGCAGATCGCCCATAGCAATCACGCTCACCAGCGACGTCGCCTTGATCATGCTGATCAGCTGATTACCGGTGGGCGGGATAATCGAACGCATCGCCTGCGGAATAATGATCCGCCGCAGGGCCCGCGCCCGGCTCATACCAAACGCCTGGGTGGTTTCAATCTGACCATTATCCACTGACAGCAGTCCGGCGCGGATAATTTCAGCCATATAGGCCGCTTCGTTAAGCGCCAGCCCGGCGATAGCGGCGGTCAGTGGGGTGATCAGATCGTTGGTATTCCAGCGCGCCAGCGTGATGTCGGTCCACGGTAACGTCAGGGATAACGCAGGAAACAGGGTCGAGAGGTTGTACCAGAAAATCAGCTGCACCAGCAGCGGCGTTCCGCGAAAGAACCAGATATAGAGCCCGGCAATGCCGCGCAACAGTCGGTTGTCCGACAGCCGCCAGACGCCTAACAGCAGCCCCAGCAGCGTACCCAGCACCATCGAAACCAGCGTCAGCCCCAGCGTAACCTGTAGCCCTTTCAGCACCGAGCCTTCGGTGAACCACTTCAGCACCACCTGCCATTCAAAATTGGGGTTGGTCATCACCAGCCACAGCAGGTTAGAGCCAACCACCAGCACCACAATCCAGCTGACCCAGCGTCCATAGGCCGGCGCGCTGCGGGCGAAAGCCACGTCGCGCAACTGTGCCTCATCACGCTGCTGTTCCCTGATCGGCGAATCGTGGCGGCTCAGGCTCATTTAGCCTCCTGTTTTGCCAGGTTCAGCCCTGGCGCAGCGGTCATGTTGTCCTCCAGCTGCCATTTTTTCATGATGGCGGCATAGGTCCCGTTCTGATAGAGCACCTTGTAAGCATCAAGAACCACGCCGCCTAACGGCGATCCTTTCGGCACCACGGTGCCCTGGAAAATGTCACCGAAGCCGTTCTTATGTCCTTTGCCCGCCAGCTCGAGCTGGCCTTTGGCCTGATTGACAAACCAGGTCAGCGGCGCCTGGGAGGAGAAAAAAGCATCCGAGCGTTTCGAGCGCACCGCGAGGATTGACGAAGGCTGATCGGTAAA
The DNA here is from genome assembly GCF_038594305.1 of Pantoea brenneri. Taxonomy (NCBI): domain Bacteria; kingdom Pseudomonadati; phylum Pseudomonadota; class Gammaproteobacteria; order Enterobacterales; family Erwiniaceae; genus Pantoea; species Pantoea brenneri. The sequence continues at coordinate 1,992,865 of NZ_JBCGBG010000001.1, forward strand.
GGCCTGCACCGTGACTGCCGGTTTGCCGGCGGCGGTACAGCGCGCCGATTGTTGACGGATTACCTGTTCCGCAGAGCCTGCTGCCATCACCGCGATCCGTTTGCCACAGGTATCATCAAGCTGGTTGATCTGCGCCGGGTTGCCCTTCTGGACGCCAAACACCACGAATTCCTGCACAAAATCGATGAAGTCCACCTTCTGCTGACGATCCGGATAGTCGCCAATCGGGCCAATCGCCAGCTGATAGCGGCCAGCGTTAATGCCGGTCAGCACGCCGGACAGGCCACTCACCGTGGCGTGATCGATCTTCACGCCCAGCAGCTGCGACAGTGCAGTAGTGAGATCCGCCGAGGCACCCTCCATCGAATGCGGGCCATTGACGATCTCATACGGCGGGAAAGATCCATTGTTGACCGAAATCATCCGGCCCGCTTTTTTGATCTGATCCGGCAGGCGGTCATGTAAAGCCTGATCGACCGTCTGGGTCGGCAGGGTGTCAGCAGCCTGCGCCAGGCTGGCGGTCAGACTCAGCGCCAGCGTTAAGGCGGTTACGCGGTTAATCATGGTTCGTCCTCCAGGGTCAGGGGTGTCAGTTCAGCTCGGGACGGGCGAAACGACGATTCTCCAGCACCGGCAGCACGCGGCGGGCGTAGGCGATGCGGTCAGGATCAATATCGGCAAACATCAGCGTCGGCGATTCTGCCGCATTAGCGATCACCACGCCCAGCGGATCGACCACCAGACTGTTGCCGATATTGCGCGGACCACATTCCCCGACAGCCACCACGTAGCAGGTATTTTCCAGCGCCCGGGCGCGGTTCAGCAGCTCCCAGTGCATCTCTTTCAGCGGTCCTTTTACCCACGCGGCAGGCAGCACCAGCAGGTCTGCGCCATCCAGCACCAGCCGGCGCGCCAGCTCCGGGAAGCGCACGTCATAACAGGTCATCAGACCGACTTTTAACCCCGCCACCTCGACCAGCGGCGGAATGACATGGCCCGGATTCACCCGCTGCGACTCCTGCATGGCGAAGGCATCGTAAAGATGCAGTTTTTCATAGGCCGCAATGATTTTGCCGTTGCGAATAGCGATCAACACGTTGAGGGCTTTTTGCTCTGCGGCGGGAACATGCACGCTCATCATGGTGGTGAGGGCGTTATGCTGGCTGGCCGCCAGCAGCTGGCTGACAAACGGGCCGTCCAGCGGTTGCGCCGCCTTTAACACTAAATCGGGATCGGTAATATCACGCGCCAGTACCCCTTCCGGCAGCACCAGCAGATCGGCACCGCCCGCAGCGGCCCGCTGCATTAACGTCAGGCAGAGGGTGGCGTTCTCCTGCCATTCACGGCTGACGGCAAATTGTCCCATCGCAACTTTCATCATTTCTCTCCTCCTGCCAGCGGAAATATCGCTTCCGGCGTCAGTAATCTGTGGGTTAATCCCTGCTGGAACAGTTCACGGCCAAAATCCGCAATCATCTTTCTATTAGCGGCAAAACCATTCTCATTCCAGCTGGCCGGTAATTCCTGCGCGGTCCGTCGCAAATCGTCCAGCAGCCACGGCGTGGTGTCGGCATATTTCTCCCTTTTCTGCATCCACAAAGCATAGGAGCGATCGATCACCTCACTGAGTGCGGCAGGCAGCCACGGATGCTGCGCCGCCAGCGCCGGTTTTATCGCCAGAATATGAATGCCGGGCACATAGCCGACGCGGTTGAAGTAGGCCCGCTCAGCCTGATAGAAGTCAGGCTGGAGCTGACGCAGACCGGACGCCGGCAGAAAAAAGCCTTCCGGCATAAACGGGGTAAACACCGCATCCAGCTCACCCGCTTTCAGCAGCTCAATCAGGGGGCGCTCGCCTGGCGCAGGCTCAATCCGGCCCGGTCGGCCAAACCCCGCCAGCCGGTCGACAATCGGATGATCGGCTGTCAGCCGCCCGGCAAACCAGCGGACGTCATCAATCCCGACTCCCGCTTCGCGCAGCACCGTACGCGTCCAGGTATTGCCCGAATCCTGCCAGCCGGTAACACCGATTCTTTTGCCCTTCAGCTCTGCAGGCGTCGTGATGGGACTCTCCGCCGTGGTAATGATGCAGCGCTGACGAAAACCGCGCATCAGGAAGTGCGGTAAGCCCAGCAGTGACGCATCGTCTCTGGCCCGCGCCTGGGCGTAACGGCTGAATGACACTTCGCCGGCGTCATAATCGGGGCTGCTGGCAAGGTCATTAACCAGCGTTCCGACCCGATCGATCTGCAGATCGAAGTCGTCCGGTGTGATATCGCCCAGCGCCAGGGGAGTAAAGTAGTCCCAGTCGCGCACTGCCAGTCTGATACTCAGCCTTGCCATGATCTCTCCGTTTACGCCGTGCCGCGAGGACGGGCGGGTTAATGCATCAAATAGTGCTTGAATTTGATACTAGATCCGGAATACTGACCTGAACAATCATTAATTTGTTACTGAACAAAGTATTTTCTTATGACGCAAATGGTCGATCTGAACTGGTTTTGTAACCAGATAACTACTCCATCAGTAAAAGGGATTGCTCAGGCAGCATCAGGCCTGATTCGTGACGGGCAGATTGCTGTCGGGATGCAGATGCCGGCGGTACGGGAGATCGCGGAGCGGCTGGGGATCAGCCCGGCAACCGTTTCTGCTGCCTGGTCGCAGCTAAGGAAGCATAAAGTGCTGGCGGGTAAAGGACGCAGCGGTGTCTGGGTCAGCGGCAATAGCGTCATGCCGCGACCGATCCGCTTTGAAAAGATCGGCAATTATGGCGAACACATTCGCGCCGATCTGGCGATGGCCTCCCCCGATCCTGCTTTGTTACCTGAGCTGCAAAACGCACTGCAGGCGGCGTTGCGATCGCCACAGCTGAACAGCTACACCCGTGAAGCCATTTCAGCGCCGCTGCTTCAGGCGATAACGCCGCGCTGGCCTTATCCGGCGGAAGCCTTCCTGGCAACCGACGGCGGCTTCGATGCGATGAATTTGCTGGTGCAGACGCTGGTTTCCCCTGGCGATCGGGTGATCATTGAAGATCCCACCGCCACCCGCCTGCTTGATATGCTGGATAATGTCGGCGCTGAGATTTTGCCGCTGGCCTGTGATGATGAGGGGCCGTTGCCAGAGGTATTAAGCACCCTGCTGACACGCGCGCCGGTGATGCTGATTTATCAGCCGCGCACCCATTCCGCCACCGGACGGACAATCAGTGTGGCGCGGCGTCAGGCGCTGGCACAGGTGCTGGCGAACAGCAGCACGCTGATCGTGGAAGATGATGGCATTGGTGATCTTTCGGCCGCGGAGAGCTGGAGTCTGGGGACGCAGTTTCCCGAGCGTACCCTGCACGTCCGCTCCTTTTCCAAAGCCTACGGACCCGATTTGCGGCTGGCGGTATTATCCGCCACGGCGGAGATGGTAAAGCGTATTCAGGCATGGCGAAACTTTGGCGTCAGCTGGACCAGCCGTATTTTGCAGGATGCGGTAGCATGGTTGCTGGAGGATGAGGTGACCCAGCAGCAGATAGCCACGTCACGACAGGTTTATCATCAGCGTCGCGAGCAACTGCGGCAGGCGCTGGCGCAGCGTGGACTGATGCTGCCGCCACAGGATGGACTGAGTCTCTATATTCCGGTGGCCTCAGAGCAATTCGCCATGATTACGCTGGCCGCGCGCGGTATCGCCGTGCTACCCGGTGAGCGTTGCCGGCTGGGAGCGACGCAGTTTATCCGGGTCAGTATTGCCAGCCTGAAAGATGAACAGCGTGAGATGATCGCTGAAGCGCTGGTCATCGCGTCCGGCCGTGAAGCTAGCGCGCGGGCAGATCTTTAACGTGGTAGCGCGGCGATTCAACATAACCCTCACGGGCATAAAACTGATTCGCCTTGAGGCGGGATTGATGACAATGCACTTCCATCCGATCGCATCCGCGCTGAGTTGCCAGTGATTCGGCGTGCTGTAGCAGCTGCTGGCCGACCCCTTTGCTGCGCTCACCTTCCGCAATGCAGAAGTAGCTGATGCGGGCAAAATCCCCGGCCAGCGCCAGTTGCGGGATAAAGTGCATCGATAAAAAGCCGAGCACCTGATTGCCGAACTCGGCCACCAGCAATGCTTCACTGGGATCGCTGCTCAACTGCGCCAGACGCTGCTCAATGAAATTTTCGGTGCCGCCATAACCTAACTCACTCAGCAGTGCACTGAGCGCAAAACTGTCTTTTAAATCCGCCTGACGTATATTCATCCTGTTTCCTCAGTCGCCCGCTGCCGTCACCTTGTTATATAGCGTTGGACAATAAAAAGCTGCAAGTAAGGTTGTTAGGATTATGTTACGAGGATTTATTGTGAAGCGCCGCGCAGTTTGTGCGGCCAGCACGCCGCTGCAGGGGCTTTTGATGCGGAGGTGTCGCGGATGGCAGCCATAAAAAAACCCGCCATAAGGCGGGTTTTTAGAATTCTGACTGTTAACTTACAGACTGATAACGTTAGCAGCAGATGGGCCTTTCGCGCCGTCGGTGATTTCAAACTCAACGCGCTGACCTTCAGCCAGAGTTTTGAAGCCGTTGCTCTGGATTGCAGAGAAATGTACGAATACATCTTTGCTGCCATCTTCAGGAGTAATGAAACCGAATCCTTTAGATTCATTAAACCACTTAACGTTACCTTTGATCTTAGACATCTATATTACCTTTACATGAAAAATGGACACTAAACTGTGTCGCCATCTAGTACAGCAATTGCGGAGGGATTTGTCCAGTGCGATTTGATGAAAAAGTGATAAATTTCGACTTTCTGCTTACCCATCACACTTTCCTACTTTTTACCTTGCCAAAAAAACCCTTTTTGTTGCAGGGGAATAGTCATCAAGCCGGCGGTAACCTGCTGGAAACTGGATGATTTTCCGCTCAGTGATCCAGGTTGAGTTCAGGCTTAGCTCAGGTTAAGCATTAAAATCCATTTTGCTGATAAGCAGACCATCCGGCGATAAACATCGCATTGTCGCCGCCATTTCAGCCGATGACATCGCTGCCGGTCAGGCCGTTTTTGTCATTTTTATCCGCTTTTCAGCCCATTTTCCTCTTCCGGCCCGCCTGCGGCAGCAATCACCTGCCAGAGATGCGACTTAAGCGCTGGCGTCACTGTCAGTTAAATCTGCTTTTTACCTGTTCCAGATCAGGCTGTGGTGCCGCAGGAGACCCCACAGACCGCCTGCCTGCTCATATTCCAGGCTAAAGATTAAAAACATTGATTCAAATCAAAGAAATGCCTTTCTGCTATTCAATACGCATTTGGCAACAAACAATAGCGGTCATAAGACACTATTTTTTTCTGCACCCGGCAGGATAATATTGGCAGGGAATAAATAAGGAATGTTTACCTGTCGGATTGATCAGCGGCTAAATCCACCTTTGTGACTAACAGGGAGAACAGCATCAGGATGGTAATGAAAATTCGTTGTAACCAATGCGGAAGTGCCCGGTTTATTTTTACTGAACGCGATGGTGAAGCTTTCACTTTCCACGGTGCCTGTTGTGCACACTGTAAGAAGCGACTGGAGGCGAAAGATCTGCTGCCTGAAACGCCGATGGACCCGATCGCCCATTGCCTGATTGATCAGCATAAAAATGCCTCGGGCACCTGAGTAAGGTGCCCGCTGAAGCTGAAACCGAAAAGCGCGATCAGAAAATCAGTTTGAAGACCCCTGTCAGGGTGAGCAGACCCACGATAAAAATGATGGCAATAATCCACAGAATAATTTTCATTTCCTTCTCCCTCACCAATAAAAAACCTTTCCCGTAAACAGTATAGCCAAAAAAATGACCTTTGCCGCTTCCCTTGCCCGGCCTTCATTCTGACGGCGGCTTATCGCTGCTTTAATCGAAATTCTGCGGAGCGGATCGCAACGCGAAATTTTTGCGGCGGCTGTTTTTCGATTTGCAGATAAATCCTGGCTAAAATTTAACCGGCAAGGCAGGCCTCTTTGGTTATCACCTGAATATGCTTAGCAAGGAGATCTTATGACCACCATTAATACCAGCATGGGCCGCTACAGCCTAAAGGCAAAAAACAGCGGCGATCACATCAAAGGCTCTTTCGCCATCAATGATGAAGGCGGCACTCAACTCACGATGCAGGAGTTTGAGGAGCATTACCTTGATGATGTGGTGAACAACGTGATTTATCCGGTCACTGGCGGCAACCGCGAGATTGCGCGTGCGCTGCGGGAACAAATGATTAAAGCCGGTTTTGAACAGCCACATTAAGCTGTTCTGCCGCATTCTGAGCGAAATTCCGGGCCGCACACTGCGGCCCTTTTCCGGCTTAAAAACTGACTTGCCGTTGTCCCTTTTTCGCCGCAGGATGACCTATCCCACTGAAAAGGAGTACAACGTGAGCACCCTACTTCACATTAATGCCACACGCCTGCATCAGTTCACCGAAGCGATCTGGCTTGCTGCCGGTAGTCAGCAGGAAGAGGCGCGTCTGGTGGCCGATCATCTGGTGGCCGCCAACCTGGCCGGACACGATTCGCACGGCGTCGGCATGATCCCCAGCTACATGGCGTCACTGAAACAGGGACATCTGCAACTCAATCAGCGTCCCACGCTGGATAAAGACAACGGTGCGGTGCTGACGCTGAATGCCCATCAGGGCTTTGGTCAGGTCGCCGCCTGGGAAGCGATGAAGCTCGGTATCGAACGGGCGGAGAAACTGGGCATCGCCGCAGTCGGTCTGCACCATTCGCACCACATCGGCCGTATCGGTCACTGGGCCGAGCAATGCGCGGCGGCGGGTTTCGTCTCCTTCCATTTCGTTAACGTGATGGGCGACCCGATGGTCGCGCCATTCGGCGGCAGCGATCGGCGCTTTGGCACCAATCCATTCTGCGCCATTTTCCCGCGCCCGCATGCCCGGCCGCTGCTGCTCGATTTCGCCACCAGCGGCATTGCCTATGGCAAAACCCGGGTGGCATGGAACAAGGGTGTCGAAGTCGCACCGGGTTACCTGATCGATGCGCAGGGTCAGCCGACGACCGACCCGGGCGTGATGCACCAGTCACCGCATGGTTCGCTGCTGCCCTTTGGTCTGCACAAGGGCTATGCGCTGGCGACGCTGTGTGAAATTCTCGGCGGAGCGTTGTCGGGTGGACGCACCACGCATCAGGCCACCTTGCAGAGCGGCAATGACGCCATTTTTAACTGCATGACCACCGTTATCCTCAATCCGGCGGCGTTTGATGCGCCCGCGATGCAGGATGAGGCGGAAGCTTTTCTTGACTGGGTTAAAGCGTCGCCACCCAGTGGTGATGCGCCGATTCAGGTACCGGGTGAATGGGAAGAGGCCAATCGTATTGCCCGCGATCGTGAGGGCATTCCGCTGGATAGCACCAGCTGGCAGCAGATCTGTCAGGCAGCAACAGAGGCGGGGATGTCGGCGGAGGAACTGGCGGCTTTCCGCGCGCTGGCGGTGTAACGCAGGCGGGAACAGCACGCCGCTGGCAGATTGTCTGCCAGCGGCTGCGGGTTAAATCACCATCGACAGCAGTAAGCAGCCAATCAGGCCGCAGACGGAAATGATGGTTTCCAGCGCTGACCACGACCGAATGGTTTCACCGATCGTCAGGTTGAAATACTCCTTAAACAGCCAGAAGCCAGGATCGTTGACGTGAGAGAAAATCACGCTGCCTGAACCAACCGCAATCACCATCAGTTCCGGGCTGGCACCGCTGGTGACAATCAGCGGCGCAACAATACCACCGGCGGTGATCGCCGCAACCGTTGCCGACCCCAGCGCAATGCGCAGTACTGCCGCAATCGACCACGCCATAAAGATCGGCGAGAGCTGGGTAGAGTGCATCATGTTAGCGATATATTTATCCACGCCGCTGTCGACCAGCACCTGCTTAAAGGCACCGCCACCACCGATAATTAACAGCATCATGGCGATGATTTTGATCGAATCGCTCAGGGTCTCCATCACCTGATCCATGCTGCGGCCCCGGTTCAGACCGAAAGTAAAGATCGCAATCAGTACCGCAATCAGCGTAGCCATCACCGGATCGCCGAAGAACTCGGCGTAAGGCAGCAGCACATGGCCTTTCGGCAACAGCATCTCGGCCACCGCACGCAACGCCATCAGCACCACCGGAACCAGTGAGGTCCAGACGCTGACGCCAAAGCCCGGCATCTCTGCTTCGGTAAAGGTTTTCGGGTTGTAAAGCCCCTGCGGGATCGGTTTATCAATGCCTTTCAGGAAGCGGGCATAGACCGGACCGGCCAGAATTACGGTAGGAATGCCGAGCAGCGTACCGAACAGCAGCGTTTTTCCCATATCCGCATTGAACAGCGTGGCAATGGCGGTCGGACCCGGATGCGGCGGTAAAAAGCCGTGCGTCACTGAGAGCGCGGCGGCCATCGGCACCCCGACATAGAGCAGCGGGACGCGCGCCGATGCGGCCACGCTGAACACCAGCGGCAGCATCAGTACAAAGCCCACTTCATAGAACAGCGCAAAGCCGACGATAAAGCCGGTCAGCACCAGCGCCCACTGAATATGCTTTGTGCCAAACTTTTCGATTAAGGTGGTGGCAATCCGCTGCGCGCCCCCGCAATCGGCCAGCATCTTACCGAGCATGGCACCAAAGCCCATGATCAGCGCCAGGCTGCCGAGCGTGCCGCCCACACCGGTTTTAATCGAGGTAATCACTTTATTGACCGGCATGCCCTGCATCACACCGACCGCCAGCGCCACCAGAATGAGCGCGATAAATCCATTAAGCTTAAAGCGAATCATCAGCAGCAGCAGTAACGCGACGCCGATCGCCACATAGAGTAATGGCATAGGTTTTCTCCACCTTGCGCACTGAACGGCGTTCAGTGCCGGTTTGTTATCATCATCCCCTGAGGGCTACAAAACAGTGCGCTTGTAAGAGTTTTTAACATTCCGACAACCGCTGTTACCGATAACATGTTAAGGGTAACATCCGCAGGAAAGCACCACCCCGCCGCCAGTGAATTTCTGTTTTGCGAAGGTGATCAACTTTTTGCCGCGGCGTTATCAGAAAGTTTGCCAGCGCTGGCGGCGCGCTTTTCGTTACACTCTGATTTTAGCGAAAATGTAAAAGGATGCGCTGGTGAGTGAGAATCTGAGTGAGCTGTACAGTAATCAACGAACCCTGTTCGGACGCGGCAGTCTTGATAAGCTGGTGCCGCTGCTGGCTGCGCAGTCTCAGCCTACCCTGCTGTTTTGTGGACAATCGTTTTTACAGAGCGCGGCCTATGACCGCCTGAAAGCGGAGCTTAACCGTCAGATTATTGGCTATGAGATTGTCAGCCATGAAGCTTCGCCTGCTGACATTGACGGCTGGGTCGCGCGCTGGCGCGGCCATGTGGACCGGGTGGTGGCAATTGGCGGCGGCAGCGTACTGGATGCGGCCAAAGCTTTCAGTGCCATGATGCAACATCCGCTGCCGACCGCGCGTTATCTGGAAAAAGTCGGCGACACGCCGGTCCAGCCGGTGACGCTGCCGCTGATCGCCATCCCGACCACCGCCGGTACCGGCAGTGAAGTAACGCAAAATGCGGTGGTCACCGACCAGCACGATATCCAGGTGAAAGCCTCGCTGCGCCATGTGGTGTTTGTGCCGCAGGTGGCAATTCTCGACCCGGACCTGCTGAAGGGGGCGCCCGACCCGGTACTGGCGACCTGTGGCATTGATGCCTTTACCCATCTGTTTGAAGCCTGGCTCTCCAGCAAGGGCAATCTGTTTACCCGCCAGCTGGCGCTGACCGGCTTACGCCAGTTTGTTCAGGCCTGGCCCAACCTCAACCGACAGGATGCCGACGGCGACCGGGCGCGTGAAGCGATGATGATGGCGTCATGGCTGGGCGGCGTCAGTCTCAGCAGCGCCGGACTGGGAGTGATCCACGGTATTGCCGGCGAGCTGGGAGCAATAAAACCGTTTCACCATGGCGAAGTGTGCGGACGCCTGCTGTTTCCGTTCCTCGACCAGCTGGCTGACAGCACGCATCCGCAGCAGCGTGCGTTGATGGATGAGCTGCATCCGCAGCTTTTCAGCGAACCGACCGATTCGCCGGCCAGCTTCCTCAAGCAGTGGCTGCAGCAGCAGGCGATTACCCCGTTCTGGCGCGGTGGGCCCGGCCTGACCGCCGACGAGGTGGAGTGGATACTGGCACGTGCTAATAGCAAAAATTCGCTGGTGAACTACAGTCGCGAACAGATGCACGCCATGCTTACACAGGCGTGGACCCTGACCCACTGATCCACGCGACGTCGCTGGCCTTGCCCGGCCGCGCCGGGCATATCCGACCGCGCCGGGTCGCGACCTTAATCCGCCGGAGCGGCGAACGGTCCCTCGCCTGCCAGCATCTGCTCAATCACCTGCAGTACCCCCTGCTGATTATTGGTCGGGGCCAGATAGCGGGCAGCCTGCTTTACCCGCTCCGGCGCATTGCCCATGGCAAAGCTGAAGCCTGACTGTTTCAGCATCTCCAGATCGTTACCGCCATCGCCAAACGCCAGCACCTGGTGGTGGCCGATGCCCCAACGCTGTGCCAGTAAGTCCAGGCCATGAGCTTTATGGTTGCCCGGCACAATCAGATCAACAGAACCATGTCCGCTGGAGGTCGCTGCGACTTTGCCCTGATGCAGCCGTTCGATATCGGCCATCAGCGGTTCGATGTAGTCATCCGACAGATTAAGCGCGAACTTAAACAGCCGGTCATCCTGGGTCTCCTCCAGGCTGCGAATCGGCCTGAGCCGGTGACAGTAGTGCCGCATCTTAACCAGCCACGTCTCTTCCATGCCCTCAAAGTAATAAGCGCTGTTACGCCCACACAACAGATAACGCAGGCCGGGATAGTGACCGTTTTGCAGCGTGTCGATCACCGCCCCGACATCGTGACGGTCAAAAGCGCCGCAAAACAGCTCTTCATCCCGATCGATAATCCACGCGCCGTTCTCCGCCACAAAGGCGATGTCGCTGGCGATCTGCGGGAAGAAGGATTTGAGCTGGTAGTACTGGTTGCCGCTGGCAACGACAAATTTAATCTCACGGGCGGTGAGCTGCTGATAGCAGTCGAGAAAGCGGGATCGATTGTACTGCTTCTGGTCATCCAGAAAGGTGCCATCCATATCTACCGCAACCATCTTAACCGTCGTCATCATGACTCCTTACATGCCGGGGTTCTGTGAGTGGACTGTCAGAATAGCCGCTGACGCGGCAAAACGGAAAGTGTAACGGAAGGCCAGGGCCAACCGCTGGACGCCCTTCCCTGGGCGAAGTGGGGTGCAGCATGTTCGATGGACGGGTGTCGTTGCGTGACTTTTGCTACGCGCTTTTCGTTACGTAATTAGTTCAGCGCGCTGCTCAGAATCAGCGAGGTAATCACGCCCGTGGCAGCAGCGATCAGCACATAGTTGCCGTCGATGTAGGCCCAGTGTTCGCCACGCGGCGGTTCACGTAAACCCCGGTCATGCCAGTCGTTGATGCGGTAACGATCGCCACGATATTCTGCCGGAATCGGATGGCCGCGACGGAAATCGTGGCCGTTCCAGGCGAAATGATCGCGATCGGCACGCGGGCCATCGTTATGCCGGCCATTATTGCCGCGGTTGTCGTGTCCTTTATCGCGGTCGTGTCCCTTGTCGCGGTCGTGGCCGCGATTGTCAGCGTGCGATTGATCGCCTTGCTGCCATCGCTGACCGTGCCCGTCGCCCGGACCATCCGCCAGTGCGGTGTAAGAAAAAAGCGTGCTGCATGCAAAAAGTGAAGCGATAACGGTTAAGGTTGTTTTTTTCATGGTACTGCCTCCGAAGATAACGGTTATTCAGGCACCGTTGAGCATCATAGTGGCAATAATCTGGCGGGTCAGCATCAGTAAAAGTCTTAAAAACCGGTAACTTACATACTATTACGCTTGCTTAGCGCTTTCTTAACACTGGCCCGATTTCTCTCCATATTCTGGCTCTGAGCTGGCTAACGCTGTATTAACTGGCAAACAGCGGATATCCGGCGCGGCTCGGGCTTCCTTGAGAATATTCTTAATTCATCGCCCTGTGACAAATTGGATCGTTATTTAACGCGCGCGATCAAACTGAAGCGGGAATCAGGCCAGCTGGCTAACGCCATATATAAAAAAAACCGATCGAAAGCGATCGGTAATTAACACGCCACACCAGCAGATGAGGTGAAACCCTTAATAAAATCAAGCAAAAACCAGAGCACGCAACACCACATCACCAGTGCTGCCCGTCAAACATAGCATTGTCTGGCTATTTTTATCGTGATGATAAATCCTGTTTTGCAGAATATTATTTACATTCCTCGCTACTTTTTAAATTAATCTTTCGGCAGGCGAAAAAGTCTGGAATAAGGACAAACGTCTGGCAGAGAGGATGGTGGAAATAGATCGCAATGCTGACCGGTTCAGGCCCACTGATAAGCAGGGCACTCACCGGTGCCCTGCAGCGTGCAGCGTCAGGGAGTACTCAGCACGATCGGCGCGTCGGGTAAGCGGGTAAAGTGGCTCACGATATGATGATAATCCGCGGTCGGATCGAGATCGCTGAAGGTCTGCGGATAGAGATCTTTCGCCAGGATCTCCATGCCAATAATGTTATACGGATGGTTATAAAAATGATGATACACACCGTAAACCCGCTGTTGTTTCACCGGGGCGATCTGCGCCAGCCCGGTACGGGACAGCAACCGGCTGAAGGTGGTATTAATCTCTGGCTGGCTGGCCGCGTAACCAAACGGCAGTACGTTGCTGTTGGGCCGTTTTGAGCCGGTCATGATGTAGACATCCGGCTTCATGGCGATGATTTTTTCCAGTGAGACGAAACCGGAACTGCCTGGCAGCAGCGCTGAGCCGATATTTTTGCCGCCCACCGCTTCCACCAGTGCACCCCAGCCGTTATGACCGTGAGTGAAGCAACAGTTATCGCTGTTACCGGCTATCGGCTCGATAAACACCGTCGGCTTGTGCTGCACCTGCGCCACGCCCTGCTGAATCCGCTGCCAGCGCTGCTGATAAAAATCGGTATAGGCTTTGGCCTCGGCTTCGCGGTTCAGCACTTTACCGAGCAGGGTGATGCCCGGCACCGTGTTCTGCTTCGGCTGCAGCTCATCGTCGAGGAACAGCACCGGAATATGCAGATTTTTTAACGTTGCCAGCACGCCCGATTGGGTCAGCGCCGGTTTAGCACGCAGCTGAGCAATCATCAGATCGGGCTGTTTCGCCAGCACGCTCTCCAGATCAACCTGCCCCTGATCGTTAAAGCCCATGTCAACGATGGAAGAAGCCTGCGGCCAGCGCTGCTTCAGCAGATCCCAGGTCTGGGTATCCTGCTTTTTGGGCAGGTTATTCCACGCCACCACCCGCTGGAACGGATTTTGTCGGTCCAGCAAGGCCAGCGCCAGAATGTCGCGTCCATCCTGCAAAATCACATGCTGCGGCTCTTTTTGCAGCGTAATGGTTTGCCCATCAAGATCGGTCACCGTGACCGGATACGTAGTGGCCGCGCAGGCGGTTGACAACAAAATTGTGGTGGCAGCAAGCAGCCTGGTTTTCATTTTTCAGCACCCGGTTAAGGAATAATAATTATTCGCGTTAACTCTAACATGCTAATAAGTAACAAAAGTAAACCATTGCTGAATAGATACGTCAGCCCGGAGGCCGCTGAGCATGCAGAAGCGCGGTGAGAAGATATTGATTAGCGCCTGCCTGATGGGCTTTCGGGTGCGCTACAACGGCAGTGACAAAAAGCAGGTGCTGGCCGCGCTGACGCAGTGGCAGCGCGAGCAGCGGCTGGTGCTGCACTGCCCTGAGCTTGCTGCCGGTTTACCCACTCCGCGCCTGCCGGCTGAGACTGTCGGCGGCAGCGGTGCCGATGTGCTGGCGGGACGGGCCAGGGTAGTGGAATCAGACGGACGGGATATGACGCAGACTTATCTGCTCGCCGCGTGGCTGGCACTCGAGACCGCGCAGCAGCAAGGATGCCGCTTTGCCCTGCTCAGCGATGGCAGCCCGACCTGTGGCAGTCAGGCCATATACGACGGCAGCTTCAGCGGCCAGCGTCAACCCGGTGCGGGTGTCGCCGCCGCCCTGTTACGCCAGCACAACATTGCGGTGTACGCTGAACAGCAGGCGGGCGAACTGCTGGCCCACCTCAACCGGATTGCGCCGCGGCTACCCGGTTAAACCGCTCAGTGCGCCAGTGAGTAGAAGATGGCAGAGATGGCGATCAGGCCGGTCAGCACCACAAACAGGTTACTGATTTTGCCACTGTACTGACGCATCGCCGGGACTTTCTGAATCGCGTACATCGGCATCAGGAACAGGATCATCGCAATCACCGGGCCACCGAGCGTCTCAATCATCTCGAGAATATTGGGATCGAGGGTCGCCACCAGCCAGGTAGTCAGCAACATAAACAGTGAGGTCAGGCGGTTCAGCCGGGCGGGCGCGATCTGTTTGCCGCGGCTGCGCAGCGCCTTATTTACCATGCCGTTAAAGCCTTCACGCGCGCCAAGATAGTGCCCGAGGAACGATTTGGTGATCGCCACAATCGCAATTATCGGGCCAAGCCAGGCGATGACCGGCACCTGAAAGTGGTTAGCCAGATAGGAAAGAATGGTGATGTTCTGCGCCTTGGCCGCGTGCAGGTCGGCGGGCGACAGGCTCAGCACGCAGCTGAAGACAAAAAACATCACCGTCACCACCATCAGCAGATGGGCACAGGCCAGAATACGGGAACACTTTTTCTCTGCCGCCTCGCCATACTCTTCACGCTTCGCCACGGCAAACGACGAGATGATCGGCGAGTGATTGAAGGAGAAGACCATCACCGGGATCGCCAGCCACAGCGTCATCCATAAACCGTTGCCGCCAGGCGCAGCGCTGTTCAGCGTGGTCAGCGCGGCGCCGTGCCAGTGCGGGATCAGATAGCAGGCCATCAGCATCAATACCGCCACAAAAGGATAAACCAGCACGCTCATCGCTTTGACGATCATCTGCTCACCAAAACGCACAATCATCATCAGGCCGACAATCAGCAACAGCGACAGCAGGATGCGCGGTGGCGGCACCAGTCCCAGCTGATTGACCATCAGGCTCTCAACCGTGTTGGTAATGGCAACGCTGTACATCAGCAGAATCGGGTAGATGGCAAAGAAGTAGAGCAGCGTAATCAGCTTACCGGCGCCGGTGCCAAAATGCTCTTCGACCACGTCGGTGATGTCGCCCGCCGGATTTTTTCCGGAGAGCACAAAGCGCGTCAGGGCGCGGTGCGCAAAGAAGGTCAGCGGAAAAGCCAGTATCGCCATAATGATCAGCGGGATCAGTCCACCCACGCCGGCATTAATCGGCAGAAACAGTACGCCGGCACCAATCGCGGTGCCGTATAAGCCCAGCATCCATAGGGTATCGGTTTTACGCCATGCCGTATCGACGTCACTTTCAAGCGCGCCCAGCGTGCCTGTTTGCGTGGTTTTCATCTGCCCTTCCCGTTTAAAAGCCGCCAGTCATCTAACTGCCAGAGCAGAAAGCGCCAGCTTGCCGCGTCCGCTCCGGGCCAGACATCACTGCGTCAGCTTGTTTGCCAGGATGGCTTCCTGACCCGCTGACGCACAGGTAATCGATTGCGTGCGCCTCTTTTTACACTACCTGACGATAAAAGTTCAAGTTATGCTGATTAATGCGCATAAATCGCTGAAAAAACCGTCAGGTTGTGCGCCACGTCACTGCCCGATAATGCCACTTTTACGCCGCTTTTACCGCACTGACGTCGCCGGGCGGCGCGATGAGTGAGCCTGCCGGGCTACGCTTTGGCTATGCTTGAGGCATCGGCTGACACACGACACAGGAGAACAGAATGAAAATTGCCTGCCTTGGATGGGGATCGCTGATTTGGAAATCGGGTGCGTTGCCGGTGGCCAGCCCCTGGCATTGTGATGGCCCGCGGGTGCCGATTGAATTTGTCCGCATCAGTGAAGGCGGTGAACTGGCAACGGCCATCTGCCTCAATGCCACACCGGTACCGGTGTTGTGGGCCTGGCTGAATACCGCCTCACTGGAGACCGCCTGTCGCGCGCTGCGTGAGCGGGAAGGCATTCCGGACAGCCGGGAGGATGGGCTGGGCATTCTGACGGTCACCGACACGTCGGCGGGACCGCTGGCGGACTGGGCGCGTGCCAGAGGCATTGAAGGCCTGATCTGGACCGCATTACCCGCCTGCATGGCGGGCGTTGAAGGCCGTATTCCTGCCCTTGATGAGGCAGTGGCATACCTGCAGCGGCTGGAGGGTGACACGCGTGAACATGCGCGTCGCTACATTGAACAGGTGCCGGCCCAAATCGACACCGCTTACCGACGGGCATTTGCCGCCCTGCCCGGCTGGCAGCGTATCATTCCGGACTGATCGGCCATCTCGCGGCGCAATCTGTCACCTTATCAACCAGGCTGGTCCGTTTCATCTGAGCCTGCCGCTCTGCTTACTGCCTGCAGGCTGGCTACACTTCAGGCAGGTTTCGGTTTCAGGTTTCAGGTTTCAGGTTTCAGGTTTCCTGAATCTCTCCGCTTTGTCGCCGCGTGCCAGCACATGGCCACAGTCCACTAATCCGCAGGAGTGCAACAGATGAAAGCATTAACCTATCACGGTCCGCATAAAGTCAGCGTTGATAACGTGCCCGATCCGGGACTTGAAGCCGCCGATGACATCATTTTGCGCGTCACCGCCACCGCCATTTGTGGCTCCGACCTGCACCTCTATCGCGGCAAGATCCCCGGTACCGGCCATGGCGATATTTTCGGTCATGAGTTTATGGGTGAAGTGGTGGAAACAGGCAGCGCCGTCACGGCCGTCGCCAAAGGCGATCGGGTGGTGATCCCGTTTGTTATCGCCTGTGGCGACTGTTTCTTCTGCCATCTGCATCAGTACGCTGCCTGCGAAACCACCAACAGCGGTCGGGGCGCCATTCTCAATCGTAAAAACATCACCCCGCCCGCAGCGCTGTTTGGTTTCAGCAAACTGTATGGCGGCGTGCCGGGCGGACAGGCGGAATATGTCCGGGTGCCGAAAGCCAATACCGGCCCGTTCAAAGTGCCGACACTGTTGTCGGATGAGAAAGTGCTGTTCCTCTCCGATATCCTGCCTACCGCGTGGCAGGCGGTTAAAAATGCCGAAGTTAAACCGGGCTCCAGCGTGGCGATTTTTGGTGCCGGTCCGGTGGGATTACTCAGCGCCGCCTGTGCCCGCCTGGAAGGTGCCGAACAGATCTACATGATCGACCATAACGACTATCGCCTGAACTTTGCCCGCGATCGCTACGGGGTGATTCCGATCAACTTCGATCAGATCAACGACCCGGCCGGCTGGATCATCGAGCACAGCGAAGGCCACCGTGGCGTTGATGCGGTGATTGATGCGGTCGGGTTTGAGGCCAAAGGCAGCCTGACGGAAACCGTGCTCAGCAATCTCAAGCTGGAAGGCAGCAGCGGAAAGGCACTGCGTCAGTGTATTGCGGCGGTGCGTCGTGGCGGGATCGTCAGCGTGCCGGGTGTCTACGCTGGCTTTATTCACGGCTTCCTGTTCGGCGATGCGTTTGATAAAGGACTGACCTTTAAGATGGGCCAGACCCACGTTCACGCCTACCTGCCGGACCTGCTTAAACTGATCGAACAGGGTCACCTTAAGCCGGAAGAGATTGTTACCCATCATCTGCCGCTGGAAGACGCCGCCCGGGGTTATGAGATTTTTGAGAAGCGACAGGAAGAGTGCCGCAAAGTGATTCTGGTGCCCGGCATGACGGCCACCCAGGCCACACTGTAATCTGTACGCCTCGGCGCACCGGCTGCTTTCTCCGCCGGTTGCGCCGGACGCTACATCCGCCACGGCTTGCATTGCAGGCTGACCCGCCGCTCCGGCCGCTCCTGCAGATGTTCATCCGGGGTATCGGCGGTATCCGCCAGGCTCCCCTGCTCCAGTAACCGTGCGCTGTGTGAGTGAGGATGACTCTCGCTCATCAGCTGCTGTGAAAACGCGCCAAACGATAACAGCAAAAACAGTAACGCACTGGCCAGCCTGATGCGCATCGGTGACTCCTGCAGAGGGATGGAGGTCGCTATGCTGCCCGAATCTGTTTGATTTTCTGTCAGTGGCAGGCAAAGTTATGTGGTAACCGGAAACACCTCGCGACCGGTTTAACCGCCGTTCAACCACAGTAGATCCAGCAAAAACGTACCCTCAGCACCTGTTTCGCTGCGGTTCAGATCAGTGGCTGTAGCCCGACAGCGGCTAAATAAAGTCCCAGCCCATAAACCAGATGAGTCACAGCGCTATTCAGCCTGGCTTTGCCAGGCACGGGCGTCTTCGATGCGGCAATCCCCCACCCGAGGGCGGGTTGCATGATGAAAAAGGGAGCCATCAGGCTAAGAAGACCGCTTATCACTGCGCTTAATAGATCGGGATGTTCTGGCCACTGCTGGCCTCGCCATAACAGTGGAATAAAGGCAAAGGCCATTCCTGTGAGGTAGTGGACGGCCCATCCTGTAAAGGTTTCGCCTTTGACTGCAGGCGTATCGTGAATGGTGTGGTGAAAGTATCGTCCTTTACTCATCCACAGTATCCAGCGGCCAACGAGGGCGTAATTAAGGGAAGGTACCGCGAACAGGTAGCGTCGGGCCAGGCTCCAGCCATCCATAATCAGGGTCGCCAGCAGCCCGGTAAGCAGTATCTCAGTCACGTGAATTCTCCTGTGATAATCGTCAGATGGTATGCTGATTCAAAGGATGCAACGTGAAGTGAGGTTTAAGTCAATGATAAAAGAACTCGATATTGCTGATGTCGCCGATCGCAGCGGGCTTGCGCCTTCAGCGCTGCGTTTTTATGAAAAGAAGGGGCTGATCAAATCGATTGGCCGCAAAGGATTACGTCGGCAATACTGCGCCAGCGTGCTTGAAAAACTGGCGCTGATCACACTGGGCCGCAGCGCCGGTTTTACTCTGGATGAGATTGCCAGTCTGTTTGATGCACAGGGTAAACTCTCGCTGGATCGACTCTTGCTCATCGCTAAAGCCGACGAGATCGATAACACGATTCGTCAGTTGAAAAAGGTCCGTGATGGTTTGAGACACGTCGCGCACTGTCCTGCCAGCGATCACCTGCTATGCCCGAAATTTCAGAAAATTGTCCGGCGTATGCAATCCCGGTCAGATCGCACAACGGGTTATCACTCCAGTTCACCCGCAGCCCTGATCTGACCTGACACCCGCCGTCAGTGCAGGCGGCGGGTTTGCAGCGCAACCGACCAGCGCTGGCGCTGGCAACGCGGGCAGACCGCTTGCTGCTGACCGGCGATCTGCTGCGTCTGGCCGCAGTGGGTACAGGCATAGAGTCCGCTGTGCGGCACGGTATCGAAATCCTGGCGGTGTTCGGGCGGTAATACGCTTAAACCGGCACGCATCTCATCGTCGTTGTAAAAGTAGATGCTCAGCTGACCATCTACTTCCACCAGCGCCAGCCGGATCTGCCCCAGATGCTCTACCCCACTCTGTCGCAACTCCATGTAGAACTCATCTTCCGAAATGTTCAGATGATCGAGACTCTCCAGCACGTACAGCCCCTGTTTGATCAGCGTAATCACATCGCCCTGAATCAGACGTGAAAAGCGCGGGCTGCGCGCAGTCAGCATGGTGGTCAGCCGGTAGAGCGTCAGCAACACCACAAACACCATGATCACCGGCAACACCGGCACATCGTCATAGAAGGTGACATCACCTGAGGCGGACCCGAGCGTCAGAATGACCACCAGTTCGAACAGCGACAGCTGACGCACTCCGCGGCGACCCGAGACTTTCAAAAAGGTGAACACCACCAGATAAGCGATCAGCACCCGCGCTACCACCTCAAACAGAAAAGTGGCGGGTTGATCGTTGAGTAAGAAACGGTGCCAGTCGAATGAGAACATAAGCTGTGAAACATCCTGTCAGTCAAAAGGAGCCGCGATGCCGTGGCCGGTCGGTTAACCGCCTGCCGATCGAGGCCAGTGATAAATTAATCTTGCTGGTGGAAGATGAAAAGGCAAGCGAAGCAGCACCTTCCCCGGCCGCTGAGTCTGCCCGCTTTGCATCTCATGGAAAAGGTTCACAAAGCTTAAAATCGCCCGTTACCGGTGACGTTTCGCTTATCGTCTTACGCTAAATTTCAAAGCTTAAATTTTCCTGATTTATAATGGCTATATTCTGCCGCTGTGCTTTTTCTTTTTACATCAATACATTGCGAAGAACCTCGCCTTACCTATACTTTCCAGTAAGGCTTCCATAACCCTCAGTAACACGACGAGAAGCCAGCAGTTTTCCCGCCGATAGCGCTGCGTGTTGTTACCCGCTATCCCTCACTCGTCGTCAATGCGTCAGGCCCTGCTGCCTGCAACGCTGCGTCGGCTGATTCTGGCAAGGAGCGCCCGCCAGTGCAGAGTGGCCACACCGGCCAGTCTGTTTTACATACTGCCCCCCTCACCTGACCCGTTCTGCTACGGCTTGTCAGCGGGATAAGTGTTGCTGTTTTACGGGAGATGCCATGACCCCCTTTACCAGTTTCTGGCAGGCCGGCTATGAAGGTGCCGATCACATCAATCCTGCGGGCGTCGCGCTGTCGATGAACGACCTGAACCAGCATCAGGCGCGTGCGGCAGAGGATTATGCCGCGCTGGCACCGTTCGCTATCCGAACCGTGCGCGAAAGCGTCGGCTGGCGACTGTGCGAACGGGATGGCCGCTATGACTTTTCAACCGTCGCCGCCCGGATGCAGGCGGCCCAACAACAGGGCATCCAGCTAAGCTGGACCTTCTGCCATTACGGCTGGCCCGACGACCTGAGCCTGTTTGACCACGACTTTGTCAGCCGTTTCGCCGCCTTTTGCGGCGCGCTGGCGCGCTTTCTGGCTCCCTGGTATCACAGCGCGCCGGTCTATTCGCCGATGAATGAAATCTCTTTTCTCAGCTGGGGTATCTCGGTTGGCGTATTTGCCTGCGCCAGTTGCCCACAACCGGATTGCGCCGATGCCGCTAAACAGCAGCTGGTGCGGGCCACGCTGGCGGCCTGCGATGCGATCTGGCAGGCCGATCCGCGGGCGCGTCTGCTGCATTGCGATCCGCTGATCCATATCGTGCCCGATCCGGCCGATCCCGACAGCGTTCAGACCGCCGCGCTGATGCGTGAAACCCAGTATCAGGCGTGGGACATGCTGAGCGGCAGGCTGCATCCCGAACTCGGAGGTGCAGAACGTTATCTCGACCTGATCGGCGTGAATTACTACCACGATAATCAGTGGGAGCAGGGATCGAATCAGCGCCTCTATTGGCACCTTGGCGATCCCCGTCGAGCGCCGTTACATCAGCTGCTCCGGCAGGTGTATCAGCGCTATCAGCGCCCGCTGCTGCTGGCGGAAACCAGCCACGTCGGCAGCGGACGCGGTGCCTGGATCGGCCAGATTGGCGCCCAGGTCGCACAGGCGCTGCTGGCGGGCGTCGACCTGCTCGGCATCTGCCTCTATCCCATCCTTGATCGGCCTTTATGGGAGCAACCCACCTTCTGGACCCGCAGCGGCCTGTGGGATCTCGATTGGCTGGGACCCGATCCTTACGCCCGCCAGTTACAGCACCCTTACGCTGACGCTTTGCGCCAGGCGCAGCAATCCTTGCAACACATCCAACTATCACAACGGCATTGTCAGGAGTCCGCTATGAACAACCCACCAGTACTCATTGTTTTCAGCCATTTACGTTGGGGCTTTGTTTTTCAGCGTCCGCAGCAGTTGCTGACGCGCCTGGCGCAGCACTATCGGGTGCTGTTTGTCGAAGAGCCGGTCTGGCAGGCCGGGCCGCCAGGACTGCATCAGAGTCAGCCGGCCGCCAATATTACGGTGATCCAGCCGCATACCGATATTCAGGCTGCCGGGTTTCACGACAGCCAGATCGCCCCGCTGCAACTGCTGCTGGCTCCGCTGATGGACGAAGATCAACAACCGCTGGTGTGGTTTTATACGCCGATGGCGCTGCCGTTGCTGACGCCGTTTAATCCGGCGCTGGTAATTTACGACTGCATGGATGAGCTTTCTGCCTTTCACAATGCTCCGCGCCAGCTTCAGCAGCGCGAGTCAGCGCTGATGACCCGCGCCGATCTGGTGTTTACCGGCGGCTCCAGCCTGTATGAAGCCAAACGTGATAAACATCCGCAGGTGTACTGCTTCCCGAGCAGCGTGGATGCCGTCCATTTTGAGCAGGCGCGCGATCGCAGCAACCGCCATCCGTTGCAGGATTCGATTCCCGCCCGGCGTCTTGGCTACTATGGCGTGCTGGATGAGCGCATCGATCTGCCGCTGATCGCCGCGCTGGCTGACAGTCATCCCGACTGGCAGATTATTATGGTCGGCCCGGTGGTGAAAATAGATCCGGCCAGCCTGCCGCAGCGTGTCAATATTCACTGGCTCGGCCAGCAGCCTTATCAGGCGCTGCCGCAGTTCCTCGCGGGCTGGGATGTCTGCCTGATGCCGTTCGCGCTCAACGCCTCGACCCGCTACATTTCGCCGACCAAAGTGCTGGAGTATATGGCGGCGCAACTGCCGATTGTCAGTACCGCCATTACCGACGTCGCCCGCCACTATGCCGATGAGGTCGCCGTCGCCGGTGATCATCAGCAGTTTATCGCCGCCTGTGAACGGGCAATCGCCCTCAGCGCGGCCGACCGGCTGGCGCTGGCGGGAAACATGCAGGCAAAAGTCGCTGCCACCTCGTGGGACAGCACGGTGGAACAGGTACACGCGCTGATCCAGCAGGCGCTGACCCGCAAACAGACACTGACCACGGCCAGCCCGCCGCTGACCGAACCGCAGCAGGCTAACGTCAGCGCGTTAACCCCGGCGATGCTGGAGAGTGCCGCGGTGGAGTGCCTGATTATCGGTGCCGGGCCGACCGGCCTGAGCGCCGGTTATCACTACGGTAAAGGCGCGGTGCTGCTGGAAAAAAATGCCACACCTGGCGGCTGGTGCCGGTCGGTTGAGGATCAGGGATTCACCTTCGATTACGCCGGCCACATTATGTTTTCGCAGGACCCTTACGTCCTGCAGCTGTATCAGATGCTGCTGGGCGACAACCTGCACTGGCAGGCGCGTGAAGCCTGGGTCTATACCGACGGCGTCTTTACCCGCTATCCATTCCAGTCTGCGCTGCATGGTCTGCCGGTTGAGGTGGTGAAGGAGTGCGTGCTGGGGGCGATTGAAGCACGTTATGGCGAAAGCGCGCCCGTAGCCGTACCGCTGGAACGGGCACGTCAGCGGCGTGACTGCTGCGCCGACGGTGCGCTGCCTGATGAGGGCAACGGCGTTGGCGAGGTGCAGGATCAGGAAGATTTCCATCACTTTATCCTGCGCACCTGGGGCAAAGGCATCGCACGACACTTCGCCCTGCCCTACAACCAGAAGCTGTGGAAAGTGCCGCTGACCGATATGGAAACCTCGTGGCTGGGCGGACGGGTGCCGTTACCGGATCTGGCGCAGATTATTGATGGCGCGCTACAGCCGCTGGCGAAACCGGTTGGTCCGAATGCCCGCTTTGGCTATCCGCTGCGGGGCGGCTTCCAGGCATTGATGTCCGGTTTTCTGCCACATCTGAAGTGCCAGCTCGAGACCGGGGCGCGCTTAATCCGGCTTCATCCGCAGGCGCACGTCGCGCTGCTGGCCGACGGACGCCACTATCGCTATCAACAGCTGATCAGCACTATGCCGCTGCCGGAGCTGATTAAACTGATGGGTGATGAGGTACCGGACACGGTGCAGCAGGCGGCGGTGCAGCTGCAGTTTGTCTCAGTCCGCTGCGTCAATCTGGGGATCGGTCGCGCCGGGCTGACGGATAAACACTGGATTTACTATCCCGGCGATACCCTGTTTCATCGCATCTTCGTGCAGGGCAATGCCAGTCCGCACTGTAATCCGCCCGGCGGTTTCGGCTTAACCTGCGAGATCACCTACAATGCCGCTAACCCGCTGCCGCTGGAGGGCGAGGCGCTGATTGAGCGCTGCCGTCAGGACTGCATCCGGGTCGGGATGATTCGCGATGACGATCGGCTGCTGTGCGCGTCGCAGGTTGATATGCCCTACGCCTATGTAGTGTATGACCATGCACGCAGCCGTAACGTGGCGCTGATCCGGCAGTGGCTGCTGACGCAGGATATTCACTTATCCGGCCGATACAGCGAGTGGGAGTATTACAACTCTGACCACGCCTTTCTCGCCGGTAAACGCGCGGCTGAAAATGTCAGGATGCAGCATCTCAGCCAGCGCACGCGCGGTTAACCCCGGTCAGGCAGCCAGCGGCTCAGGCCACGCGCTGGCTGCACTTCGCCACTTTCAGCGACTGCAACTGCTGCAGTCGCGAATCCGCCTTATGGCTGGCGTTGAGCTTCGCAATGCCGTTACCGATACCAAAATCCCCGATGAAGCCCATCACGGTCAGCGCATCGAAGCGGCCGGTTTGATCAATCTCACTCTGCACGCTGTGGGCTTTGACGATCTCCTGATCCAGCAGTCTGCAATCCAGCACCGCCGTCTCTTCAGGCGTTACCGCGGACGCCTGCGGATACTGTTTGGTGGCGCAGCCGCTTAACAGCATCACCAGCACGCCTGACATCACTATTCTGTTCATTATTCACCGCCATCGTTTCATTGCGCTCAGGGATATATCGGCAGCGCAGCCAGCGATCGTGAATCTGTTTGCTACCAATAATGGGCGAAACCGCTACGCTAAGGTAGGATTTAGCGCGCCGCAATAAAGCCAGGCCCTGCCTGCAGCCCAGGTCAGGCTGCGGGCGGCATCGGCGGGTTAATTATTTGCGCCTTATCTTTCAATTTGTTAGCCAGAATTGTGCTGTAGCTGGCACCCTTAACAGAGTAAAAGCCTGACGCGAAAGCTGCCCGATAGCGCTCGTCTGAACGAGGCTACGCGCAGCATATGCGGCAATCAGGGTTATCAGGGGACGTTTACCATGAGGTTTTTCCATGCGTTTTAAAGGATTGAACATCGGTTTTTTCATTCTGATTCTGGCGATTGCTACCCTCGCCTTTTTTGAGGTGCTGTCACCCTATTTTTCGCCGATTTTATGGGCGGCGATTCTGGCGGTGATTTTCCATCCGCTAAAAACCTACCTGCGGACCCGAATGGGCGAGCGCAATGGTCTGGCGGCGTTGCTGACCCTGCTCTGTATCTGCCTGATCGTCTTCACGCCGCTGGCGATAATCGCCTCCTCGCTGGTGGTCGAAACTAACGCGGTTTACCACAAGCTCCAGACAAACTCGGCGCAGTTCCCGGTGGTGTTTGCTGACCTGTTGCAGCATTTGCCGCGCTGGGCGAAACATTTCCTCGCCGAAAATAATCTGGATAACGCCACGCAGATTCAGGAGAAACTCTCCTCATTCGCCCTGAAGGGAGGCCAGTACGTAGCAGGCAGCGCCTTCATCATCGGTAAAGGCACCTTTAGCTTTACCGTGGGCTTTGGCGTGATGCTCTATCTGCTGTTTTTCCTGCTGAAAGATGGCTCTTACCTGGTGCATCTGATCCTGGAAGCGTTGCCGCTGTCGACCTACGTTAAGCATCACCTGCTGGTGAAATTTGCTGCGGTCGCGCGTGCCACGGTGAAAGGCACCGTGGTGGTCGGGGTGGTTCAGGGGATACTCGGCGGTCTGGCGTTCTGGTTTACCGGCATTGACGGCAGCCTGCTGTGGGGTGCGCTGATGGCGTTCCTGTCACTGATACCGGCGGTCGGTTCCGCCATCATCTGGGTGCCGGCAGCGGTATTCTTCTTTGCCACCGGCGCGCTGTGGAAAGGTCTGTTCCTGGTGGGCTTCTTTGTGGTGATTGTGGGCCTGGTGGATAATATTCTGCGTCCGTTGCTGGTCGGCAAAGATACCAAAATGCCTGACTACCTGATCCTGATCGCCACGCTGGGCGGTATGGAAATCTACGGCATTAATGGCTTTGTGATCGGTCCGGTGATTGCCGCGCTGTTTATCGCCTGCTGGAATCTGCTGTCAGGCCGCGATAACCGCGAAAACATCGAAGAGATTGATGAAGAGGTGATCGAGGAAGGCAAGAAACAGTCAGACACCGCAGCCGAAGCCGCGGCTGAAGCCGCCGCTGCGGCTGCGGATGCGGCAGCTGAAGCCGAAATCAAAGTCTCGGCATTAGCCGCCGCCGAGGCGGAAAAAACGGCCAGCGCCAGCAAAAAGTAAATAAAAAAACCCACCTGACGGTGGGTTTCTTTTTTAATCTGACAGACTGTTTAATCTGGCAACAGGCGGCTTAGTTAGTCGCTTTGTTTTTCAGATCTTCAGCACCCTGCTTGGTTTTATCCCAGCCTTTCTCGGTGCCTTCTTTGGTCTTATTCCAGCCTTTCTGCGCGCCTTCAGTCACTTTGCTGCTGGTGGCATCGCTTTTGCCTTCAGCCGCATGCTGAGACTTGAGCTTTAACTCTTCGCCCTGATGCTGCGTCTGATGCAGTTTTTCTTTCGCGGTATCCGCGCCTTTATGCGCTTCTGCAACGGTGTTGTCTGTGGTGGTCGCGGCAAAGACTGGCGAAGCCAGTAAAATAGCAGACAGTGCAATAATTGTTTTCTTCATAATTCCCTCTGTATTGAATAGTTGCCGTGTCAGGTTTTAATCCTGGCATAGCACGGCCAGGAAAGATTTAAGAATAAACCAGGAATGAAAAAGGGCCAGTTTGCGCCAGAAAAATCGCTATCCGCCCGATATTCACGCCCTCACCATAACGCCAGCTGCGGATCGTCATCCGGTTTTGCCTTCGCTTTTTGCGGCCGGGCAGGCGGTGCCGGTCGCTGCATCTGCTGGTCAATCCACTGCAACAACACCGCCACCAGATACGCCTGCTGCCCGGCGTTCAGCGGCTGGTCCGGCGCAATGTGGTGCCATTTACTCAGGCAGCCGCGGCAACAGATGGCGGTCGCATGCTGGGCGATAAACACCGGATGCCCGCGCATCGGCGTCTGTTTACCGTCATTGGCCGGCCGGGCCGGGGCCAGCCGCTGGGCAATAAACTCCGCCGCATGCTGGCGCAGTACCGCTTCGCCTTTGCTGCTGGCGTAGTCATATTCTGCCCGTCCCAGCCGGAAACGCTGGCGAAACGGCGACTGTGCCAGACGGGTAAAAAGATCGTCAGAAGAGGTCATAAAGTCTCAGATCGGGCCTTAATCGTATTTGCGCCCCGCCAGATAACGCACGCCCTGCGGGCCAAACGCCTCACGGTGCAGTTCGTTGGATTGAAGATGGAACGTCTCTCCGGGGTGATAGGTGATGTCACTCTGCTCGGTGCTGATGGTGATGTCGCCACTGAGAATCAGGGCCAGCGCCTCAAAGGGATGGACATGATTATCGAGCTGGGTGGCGGCTGCGCGCTCGACCAGTACCGGTTCATCAAAACCCTGTTCGGCTAACAACGTTCTGAATTCGTGTTCCGTCATTGTTCCTCCTGCGTGTGGACCTGAACATTAGCAGTGTAGACGATCTTTATTATCTGTCGGTATGCCTGTCGCGCTGCGTAAAGTAGCGCAAGGCCGGTTGTGAGCCGGTGGTGCCAGTGCTGTACTTGCCGCTCCGTCACCACCAGGAGAGACCACAGGTATGCCTGCACCGCTTAATACCGCCCTACTACTGATCAATCAGCGCTCGCGTAAAGGGCGGACCGACGCCAGCCGGGCGAGAACGCTGCTTACCGATAGCGGCATCGCCCTGCTGCAGCCGCCCGACGAGGATGCGCGCAGCTACCCTGAGCTGATTAACGCTTACGCCGATCGCGTTGATGCGGTCATCGTCGGAGGCGGCGACGGTACGCTCAATGCTGCCGCGCCCGGTCTGATGCAGACCGGTCTGCCGCTCGGTATTTTACCGCTCGGTACCGCCAACGATTTTGCCCGCACCCTGGGCATCGGTGCCAGTCTGGAGCAGGCGGTGAAGGTTATTGCTGACGGTAACCTGCGCCCGGTCGATCTCGGCGAAGTGAATCAGCACCTGTTCCTCAACGTCTGCAGCATCGGCTTTTCAGCGGAACTGGCACGGAATCTGACGGCGGAATCGAAAAAACGCTGGGGTATCGGCGGCTATGCGCTGGCCGCCCTGCGGCTGTTACGCCAGAGTCGCCCGTTCAGCGCCACGCTGATCCATCAGGGTGAGCGGACGCCAGTCAAAACCGTGCAGGTTTCGGTCGGCAATGGTCGGTTTTATGGTGGTGGTATGACGGTGGAACAGCGCGCGACTCCGGATGACGGCCTGCTGGATGTTTACAGTCTGGAGTTGCAGCGAAGCTGGCAGCTGATCGCCCTGCTGCCTGCGCTGCGACGCGGCACCCACGGGCGCTGGCGTAACGTGCGGGCGTTCAGCACCACTGAATTGATCATTGAGACGCGTCGTCCTCATTACATCAATGCGGACGGCGAGATTATCGGGCAGACGCCAGCGCATTTTCGCCTGATTGCGCAGGCACTGCGGGTTTATGCGCCATCCGCTGGAGCGGGGAAATAGGGAGTCACACTTAATCGCCTGCAGCCACCGTCCGAATCAGGACTCTGTTGCGTGTTGCTCAGCATAATCAATGTGTTCTGACAGATTAACCACCAGCTTTTTCGCCATCTCCAGGGTCATGCCGAAATAGAGAGACTCCTGCTGGCGTTTGGTGAACGGGGCTTTGGGATCGTGGTAACCAAACTGCAGCACCAGCGCCTGATGACCGGTAAGCGGCCCGATGTGCCAGCCGGTGACCGGATAGAAGGTAAAACTGTTAAATTTATTCACTTTGAACCTGACCGTGAAAGCATAACGCTGATTGGGAGTCAGGCCAGCTCTGGTTATAAAAACGTGAGTGGAGAGCTGAGTCTGAACTAAATCCGCAAAATCACAAGGGGAACGGCAGAATAAGCGAAGCGTGACGCTCGCCGGGCAGGTATACGCTAACGCGCTGACCGGACAGGAAAAAGCCCCTGCAGACGCCGGACCGCAACGCCTGCAGGGCCTGACAGCGCGCTGCCAATTATTTTTGCGGCAGCGGAATAATTGAAATGTGGCCGTTTACCTCCAGCACCGCATATTTAATCTGGTCAAACCGTTCCAGTCCCTGACTCGATCGCGCCGCTTCCAGCACATCATCAGGGCTGATGCCGGTCATTTTCATCCGTTCAGTCAGTAAATTGCCATTCTCAACCAGGATCACCGGACCGCCATCAATCGCCTGCTCGACCACCGGGAAACGGTTTTTCAGTTTTCCCAGCACGATATCGATGGTCACCAGCGTAATGATGGTCAGGGCGGCACCGGTAACCGAAAAGTCGTCGCCCAGCAGCGCCTGCTGGGTCGCTTCACTGATGATCAGCAGCAGGATTAAATCAAACGAGGTCATCTGCAACAGCGTGCGTCTGCCGGCGATTTTGATCACCACCATCAGCACCAGATAGATACCCGCCGCACGTAATACCGTTTCCATAAAGCGCTCCTGTCAGGGATAAATCCATTGGGTGAAACGGGCCGGCGGATGCTCGCCGCTGCTGACGCTGACGGCAATGCGGCCTGGACTGCGTGGCTGCAGGCCGAGCCAGATGGCGTGATCCGGGCCGGTATCGCGCGACGAGAAGGTCAGCCGCAGATCGCTGCCGAGGGTAATCGCCTCCAGCGGCTGCGGCTGCAGCGTCTGAATTTGCAGATTATCCAGCGCCCCGTGGCCGAGGGTGACGCTGAACCGCTCCGCCGTCGGTGATTTGATGCGGATCGTCATGTCCATATTGCTCTGGACCCGGCCAAAACGTTCATACTCCACCCGAATCGCGCCATCCGGCGACACGGCGCTGCCGTTACTCAGCACCCCTTTTGAAAACAGCCCGCACGCGCCGAGAATCACCAGAAGGATCAGGAGATACTCGCCGACGCGCTGAATCAGCCATTCACGGCGTATCCAGCGGACATCTTCTTTTATCGGGTAATCCCGACTGCTGATTTGCTCTTTTTTCACCGTTGCCTCGCCTCCTGTCAGTACCACCCGCCAAACTGCATCCTGCCTAAAGCATAGCGGGCGTCGGTTTATTTACCGCGTCGTTCAATCCAGAACGACCAGCTGTGATAAAGCAGCGTCAGCGGCATGGCGATGGCCGCGCCCACCAGCACAAACCCCTGGGTGACCGGTGATGACGCGCTCTCACTGAGGGTAAATTGGTGCGGCACTAACCACGGATAAAGACCACACAGCAGGCCGATAAACACTGCGCCGATCAGCATCAGCGTCACCAGAAGCTGCACCAGCGGCCGGGCGCGCCACAGCGCCAGCGGCAAGGCGATCCACAGGATGACGATCGCCGCACCGGCCACTTTCCCCAGCGGGCGCTGCCAGCTTTGCTGCCAGAGGTCGGCGTTAAGATAGAGTTCGATCAGAAACACCAGCAGCGCCAGCAGCCACCACAGCCAGCTCTGTGCTTCGGCCAGCGGCTGCACCTTGTCGCCAATCCGCCAGCCGATCCAGCAGCAGGCCAGCAGCGAATTGATCGCCATTAAGCCCACGCCGCTGATCAGCGGAACCATGCTCAGTCCATCGGGCAGGCCGGTGTGCGGCTGGGCGCTGATGATCATTCCGGCGCACCAGCCCTGAATAAAGGTCGCCAGCGCCGAACTGCTGGCCATAATGCGGTCCAGCCAGTGACGTAAGCGGGTGCTGCTCTGGGCGCGATACTCCAGCGCCATCGCCCGCACCACCAGCGCCAGTAACATGGCGAACAGCGGCGCGCTCAGCTCGCTGAGCAGCAGGCTGTAGACCGGCGGAAACAGCGCCAGCAAGCCGCCCGCGGCCAGCACCAGCCAGGTTTCATTGGCATCCCACACCGGCAAAATGCTGTGGGTCATCAGTTCACGCTGCTGGTCGTCGTGAAACCAGAAAAACAGCATCCCCACGCCGAGGTCGGTGCCATCCAGCAGCAGATAGAGCAGCAGCGAAAGACAGATGATCAGCGCAGAAAGATCGGCCATGGCGGACTCCTAATTGGGCGTTTTCAGCTGAATAACCACCGGTTTTCCCGACGGCAGTTCACCCTTAATCCGGCGCAGCAGATAGTGTAAGCCGAGGGCGAACACCAGCCCGTAGATCAGCAGTACCGCGAGGAAAATACCGAGCGTGGTGCTGAGCGCCAGCGGCGACACGCTCTGTGCGGTGCGCACCATGCCATAGACCGTCCACGGCTGACGCCCGACTTCGGTTACGACCCAGCCTGACAGCAGCGCGACAAAGCCGGCTGGCGAGAGCCAGGTCAGCCAGCGCAGCAAGCGCGCTGAGACCGGTAATCGCCCGCGCCAGCGCTGCACATTGGCCACTAGCGTGGTCAGCAGGATCACCCCGCCTAAGCCCACCATCAGGCGAAAGGCGAAAAAGACCGGCAGCACCGGCGGGATCGCATCGGCGGGAAATTCGCTGAGACTTTTGATGTGGCCGGTAAGATTGTGCCGCAGATAGAGCGAGCCGAGATTGGGCAGGCTGATCTCCAGATGGTTGCGCTGCGCCTGCTGATCCGGCAGCGCAAACAGCCGCAGCGGTTCGCCCTCGCCGGGTGCCGGCGGATGCCAGCCGCCTTCGATGGCTGCCAGTTTGGCTGGCTGATAGTCGCGGGTATTTTCACCGTGCAGATCGCCCAGAACGATCTGCAGCGGCACGGCAAACAGCAGAAAGGTCAGCGCACTGTTGAGCATCAGGCGTGAAGCAGCCTCAGCTTTAAAATGGCGCAGCCGCCAGGCCGCCACGCCCATCACCAGCACCGCCACGGCAATCAGTGATGCCATCACCATATGGCTGAAGCGCCACGGAAAGGAGGGGGATAGTAAGATCGATCGCCAGCTTTCGGCCAGAAACACGCCGTTCTCATCACGGCTGAAACCGACCGGCGTATGCATCCACGAATTAGCGGCCAGAATCCAGAAGGCGCTAAGAAACGCCCCGGCCGCCACCAGACAAGTCACCGCGAAATGCACCGCCGGACGAATTTTATTGAAGCCAAACAGCATTACGCCGGTCAGCGCCGATTCGAGAAAAAAGGCGATCAGCACCTCATAAAACATCAACGGCCCGATAACGCCGCCGACCTGATGTGAAAAGCGCGCCCAGTGAGTGCCGAACTGAAACTCCATCACCACGCCAGAGACCGCGCCGATTGCCACCGTCAGGGAAAAGATTGTCAGCCAGAAGTGCAGCGCATCGCGGGCGGCCTGCTGTTTGCCCCACAGCCAGCGCGCTTCAAACCACACCAGAAAAGGGGCCAGCCCCAGCGTCAGCGCCGCGAGGGTAATGTGCATGCCCATGGTTAGCGCGAACTGCGTCCGGGCTATGATTAAAACCCAGTCGGCGTCAGTCACGATCGGGCTTACCCTTAGCGCCCCGCACAGGACGCGGTGGATGAGCGTCAGACGTTAATAAGCGCGGAGGGTTAATCCGTTCTGTCATCTGAATTTCTCCGGATGTAAATGCGTCGCCGCATATCAGCGCTGCAAATCAGCAGTGCAAACTCTATTTCGCCAGGGCGGCGGTGTTATACGATTGTATTATCAGCGTAGCGAACAAATAAAAAAGCGGCCAGTTAAGCCGTGCGCCGGATATAGAAACAGGACCAGGCCAGGCTTATTTCCACTGCAGAATAATCTGGCCTTACTGAAAAAATAGTTATTATTCGCCGTGGTTGTCGCTGCGCTTAAATAAGGATAAGCGCAGCGCGTAAATAAACTACCGGGTAATTGTCCGCAACGTTACAGCCAGCCTGAACGGCGTAATTTCGCCCACAGTCCGCCGCAGGCCAGCAGGGTTATGCCGACCGCCAGCGGATAGCCATACAGCGACTTAAGCTCGGGCATATGTTCGAAGTTCATGCCGTACATGCTGAATATCACGGTCGGGATCACCAGTATCGCCCCCCAGCCCGCCAGCTTTTTCACCACCTCATTCTGCTGTACCGTCACCAGCGCCAGATTGACCTGCATGGCGCTGGTCAGCATCTCGCGCATATCCTCGGCGTCGGTCACCACATGACGGGCGTGATCCTGCACGTCACGGATATAGGCCCGCAGCGGGCGCGGGATCAGATCTTCATGCAGGTGAATCAGCTGATTACAGATCTCCTCCAGCGGCAGCGCGGCATTGCGCAGCGTCAGCAGATGACGGCGCAGAGTGTAGACCGCCTGCACCGACTGACGATCAAATTCGCTTTTGAACAGATCGTTCTCCATCTGGCCGACCCGTTCATTCAGTGAGGTCGAGAGTTCCGCATAGCGATCGACAATAAAGTCGAGCAGGCAATAGAGCGGATAACCCGGTCCGAGCTTAAGCAGCGCCGGGTTTTCTGCTGCCCGCTCACGCACCGGTGAATAGCTTTCTGACGCGCCGTGACGGATGCTGATCAGGAAATTTTTCCCGACAAAGAAATGGGTTTCGCCGAGTTCGCAGCTGTCATCTTTTGCCCGCACCGTCTTAACCACAATAAACAGCGATTCGCCGTAATGCTCAATCTTGGGCCGCTGATGGGCATAGAGAGCATCCTCGACTGCCAGTTCGTGCAGCCCGAACTCCTCTTTGATTTTCTCCATGAACGCCGGATCGGGCTGCCACAGGCCAAGCCAGATAAACGCATCCGGCTGCTTAATCACCTCACTGATTTTCTCGACATCCACCTCTTCGCCCGCACATCCCGGACGATAGACCCTGCTGCTTACGATCATCTTCTGCACTCTCCCTTTGTCGGTATCAGCAGCTTAGTCAAAGCCGTGCCGGGATCGTAAGAAAAACGGTAAAACTTTGCTGCAATCTCCCCTGCCCGATGCCTTACCACTTCACGCCCAGGCCGGTTGAGAAAGTCCCTTCGTTGAGGGTATCCGGCGTGCCGTTCACCAGGTTGCGGTGATAGCCGAGATGCAGGGTTGACCACGAGGTCAGGGTGTAACGCAGGCCGACTTCGGCATCCAGGGTAAAGACGCCATCGTCATCCAGCGAATGGCCAACGTCACCGTTGCTGTAGAGCGTGACCGATTTGCCCAACAGATAACGCTGATAGCTCCAGCGTACCGAGGCACCAAAGTGTTTCTCTTCCCGCCCGTCGCTGTAGCCATAACCAAACGCCCCGCCCAGTATCGATACCGAGAAGGAACTGAGTTCGGTATCCCACAGCTGGTAGCCCGGTCCGGTGCCTATCAGCGCCTGACGCGACAGATCTTCGACCCAGTCGCGTTTGTAGGTAGCGCGGGTTTGCCAGAAAAATTGCTCCCGGAACAGGTAATCAAAAGCATAACGCAGGCTGTAGTTGTCGGTATTGACGTCTTCATTCTCCTGCTCGCGGTTATAGGTCGCGCCGATATCGTGACGCCATTTGCCCTGCGCCAGTTTGGTATTGAGGGAGAAATTGTAATCGTCGGTTTTGGTCGAGGCTTTTTTGACCTTCATGCCGGCGTCGATGTTGCCGGTCCACGACAGCTGATCGGTGCGGACTTTGGCTTTCATAAACTCGTCGATACGCTTTACCGAGATCTTCTCTTCACGCTCATTGCGCTCCACCCAGATATAGCCGGGATCGGAGGCGGAGAGCCGGACCTGATAGCGCTCGCCGGTTTTCTTGTTTTCGACATTGACCGGATTTTCGCTCGCCAGGGTACTGACCACGTTCCAGTCGAGGGTGACCGTTCCGGCATAGGCAGTTTCTATCGCCAGTTTGCCATCGCTCAGGTAGCGCACCGTGCCGGTCAGCCGGTCGCCATTGTTCAGCCAGACGGTATCAGCAGCGGCCTGGTCTGCCCATCCGAGAGCGAGGCCCACCGTCAGTAGCGGACTGATCAGGTGTCGTATCGGGCCGATGGTGCGATGCATAGCGTTCCCTGTTAAGGCGTCGGTCGTCTTCCACGGGCAATAAGGCACCGCTGATTGAGGCTTAATAATTAAGACTATAACGGGCAGATATGCAATGCCGGTCAGCGCACACCGGCTCAGAATGCTGCCCGCGCGCTGGAATAAGCGAAGTGCGGAAAAGATGATTAACTTATTCGCTGTTTGCATAATCAGCGTTCTTTTCCAGGCTTAAACAGGCAAACCCACATAAGGAGGCAACATGAACGACGAATTTAAAAAGTGCATTGAGGCCTGTTATCTGTGTGCCGCAGCCTGCGATCACTGTGCGGCATCCTGCCTGCAGGAAGAGAACCTTGAGATGATGCGCAACTGTATCCGGCTGGACATGCAGTGTGCCAGTCTCTGTCGGCTGGCAGCGCAGTTTATGGCGCTGCAGAGCGAATCAGCCCGCCCGCTTTGCCAGCTGTGCGCCGACCTGTGTCAGCAGTGCGGCGACGAGTGCGGTCAGCACCAGCACGACCACTGCCAGCAGTGCGCTAAGGCCTGTCATCACTGTGCTGAAGCGTGCCGCCGCATGGCCGCCTGACAGCCCCGACATCGCCCCCGGAGCCCGCCAGCCGGGGGCGAAAATCCCTGCCCGTTCCCGCAAAGGCGAAACCGCACAAATTACCTGCTGACAGCGCTTTAATCGCGGCGTCGCTTGTCCTACACTTTTATCTGTTGCACTAGATAATCAAACACAAGGTAAATCATGAGTTGCGAGTCACGTGCCGACATCGGCAAACAACTGTCGTTCGCCCTGTATGGCGCCGCCAGCCGGATGAACCGGATGCACAAACCTTTTCTGGATCCGCTGGGCCTGACCTTCCCGCAATATCTGGTAATGCTGGAGCTGTTCAGCGAGACGCCACGCAGCGTCGGCGATCTGGGGAACCGGCTGGGCATGGATACCGGCACCATTACGCCGGTTCTCAAGCGGCTGGAAGCGGCCGGACGGATTGTCCGCACCCGCGACCGTAATGATGAACGACGGGTGTTGATCACCCTGACCGCGCAGGGTGCCGCCCTGCAGCAAACCTTGTGGACGATTACCGACAGCATTAAATCCGCCTGCAACCTGTCGGATCAGGAGCTGGCCGCGCTACGCGACACCCTGCTCGACTTCGCCCATCCGGCGCAACAATAACGCCCATCGACAAAGAGGTAACAGATGAATATCAGCATCATTGGCGCAGGCAATATCGGCGCAACCCTGGCACGCAAACTGGCCGCCGCCGGTCACACCATCCGACTGGCAAACTCACGTGGTCCTGACTCGATTCAGACGCTGGCCAGAGAAGTGGGTGCCACGGCGGTAACCCGCGAAGACGCCGTTCAGGACGCCGAAGTGATCATCCTGGCGATACCTTTCGATAAGCACCCGGCGCTGGCCAGCCTGTTAAACGCTGCACCTGCGGACGCCATCATCATTGATACCAGCAACTACTATCCGTTCCGCGACGGCGATATTGCGGCACTGCAGCAGGGGCAGACAGAAAGCCAGTGGGCCAGCGAACAGCTGCACCGTCCGGTGATTAAAGCGTGGAATGCGGTACTGGCGGCGACGCTGGCCGAAAAAGGCCAGCCGGCGGGTCAGCCCGATCGCCTGGCGATACCGGTTGCCGGTGACGATGCGCAGGCGAAAGCCGTGGCAATGACGCTGGTCGACGTGACCGGTTTTGATGCGGTTGACGCGGGTTCGCTGAGCGACTCATGGCGTCAGCAGCCGGGTACGCCCGCCTACTGCACTGAACTGTCCCAGCCCGCGCTGATTAGCGCGCTACAGGCGGCCGACCGCGACCGCGCACCGCACAACCGCGATGCGCTGATCAACGAGTTCATGTCAGCCGGAGAGCTGACGCATGCGGCGATCGTGGCGCGCAACCGTGCCGTCACCGTCTGAAAAAGTGCTAAGAAGCAGACTCCTGCACACCGTCCGACGCCGGTGAGTTGAGTTTCAGGCAGACGGTGCGGCAAGGTCGCTGTTACCGTCGATCCCTGCCAGCGCCGGTGCCTCAGCAGACGCTGCGATCGGTGCCGGAACAGGCCCGGCGCGCGCCGTCGGACGGCAATACTCAGCGGTGGCAGGTGATCTCAGCCAATCGATCACCTTTCACGGCCAGGCGCCGTTTATGGCAGATGTTCAGGACAAATCGTGCAGCTCTTTGCCGAGTGGCGGGCTGAGCGTGAAGTGTGCGATGCGAATCGCCAGCCCGGCACGTTCGGGTGAGCAGCCCATCACCCCGACAAAGCGCCGCCCACGGCCGGGCCACGGACAGAGGCGTAACAGCGGCCACTGCTCGCCGTCGGTTGAGTACTGAATGCGCAGCGCCTCATTAACCAGCGTAGCCCGCAGCCAGAAGCTGCGCGGATCGCCGGGAAACAGGCCGGTTGACCAGTCTGATCTCTCGCGCGTAACCACGCAGCCTAACGCCGGCTGGTCATCATTAAATTCAATGCCCGCCTTAACCCAGTGCCTCTCATCATCCTGAATAAACAGCCCGGCCTGATCGTACAGCTGGCTGAAATCCGCCCTGACCTGCACCTGTACCGTAAAGTCCTCATCGATCCAGAATCCATAAGCGTGTCCGCTGTGCCGGGCAAAACCGTACCAGGTGCGCTGCCAGAAATCGCTGTTAAACGCCGTCTCAAAGCGTAATTCACCCTGCTCAAGATGATGTACCGGCGGCGGATTGATCCAGATGCCGCCGTCGGTGGAAATTGAATTGATCGCTGACATACCTTCTCCTGTAGACGTTGCACTTGTTGCCGTCGGGTGCGGCCTGATTTGACCAGCATAGCGCGCTTACTGGAGATGCGGCGACGACAGGCAGCGTATTTAATAGCGAAACGCCTTCTGGCAATAATTTAAACCCGTGCCGATACACAGCTATTCAGGCCGGGAAACAGGCGGCGCGCCCGGCAATATAATCGGTTTATTAACGCTATTTTTGGATAACAAGACATCCAGACTTTAATAAAAACCATACCGTCATAAGTCATAACTACGGTAAACGAGGCCGCGCCCCACAACGGATTAAATAAGTCGTTCACTGCCCACAGGTTATTTTCACTCAACTTAACCGGGCGGCGGCGCTCTATCTTTGCATTCTCGCCTGGCAGTTCTGGCATTATGTTCCGCATGCCATCAATATTGGCCAGCGGGCGAGTCGAAAAGCGCTGATTTCGGCATGGCTTTCAGGCCTGACTATTACGCTGGGTAATCCCAAAACCATTGCCTTTTATCTGGATATTTTGCCGCTGGTGATCTCCGTGGATAGGGTTTCACTGCACAGCTCGGCGATGATGCGGGTGCCGTTGACTATTCTGGTCCTGCTGCTGGTGGGCGCGATTTTTATTCTGGCTGCGCTGCGGATTCGGCACTTTTTAACCCGCCCCCGCGCCCAGCGCATATTGTTCCGCTCGGCGGGTAGCATTATGTTGCTGGCGGCCATCGGCATGGTCGCAAAATCCGTCTGAACGCTGACCGGGCCTGCTTTTCAGCGAACTGTGAGTCCGGGAGGCACGGCAGTCAGCAAGGGCAGCGACCGATATTCTGGCGCTACGCCGATCAGGACCATAATTAACTGATTTATTCAGCTAACTGACGAAGCCGTTATTTTCTCCGGCAGCCCGTAAAATATTTCATTTTGTTAATATGCTGGCGTAATTCAGCTTCAGCAACCAGGATTAATCGGTCTGAGGCAATGACCTCACAAATGAATAAGGAGGAAATTTCCATGGTAGATAAATCACAAATTTTAGACCACGCTCAGGTCGTTGATGTTAATGGTGAACACGTAGGGGTTGTTGATCATTTTGAAGGTGACGATAAAATCAAGCTGGCAAAAAGCGATCCTGAAGCGGGCGGGCAACACCATATTATTCCCTTTAGCTGGGTAAAAGAGGTGGATGATAATAAAGTCATTCTCTCTAAAGCGAAGGCAGATGTTGAAAGCGAGTGGCAGACTGCATAATTTTCTGGCCGTGGCGCACGCCACGGCTCTGTTTTATCCGTTAACTTGCTGCTTATTGTCGCTCACGTTCCAGTTTGATAAATAATCCCACCCTCTAGAAAACCCAGCATGATTCACGGTATTTAGCCAGGATAAAACACAGTTTACTCAACCATTTTTTGCTAATGGAAAGTGTTCAGTAATAAACAGCCATGCTGTTTAATTTTTTATCAAACCTGCACCGCAACAAACCATCATTCAGAGCAGTCATTCCTGCGGAAAAATATACCTGTACCAACCAAAGCGGAAAGCAGGATATCTTCATTGCGTCCAGCATTCTGAATGCCGCTGAATGTACCGTCAGGTTTAACGGCTAGCGGGTCCTGTCACGCCCGTTCTGTCCGCCAGACACCCATGCCGGGCTGTCAGTAGCGCGGCCGGTTACCAAACCCGGCGGAATCTATCAGACCCGCTGCCGGCATCGCTCCGGTATCACCTGGTGCCCCGCTCAGCTGGCTCAGGAAGCGCGCTGACCACCAGTGGCTGTCATGAATATGCAGTTCCTTTATCAGCTGCTGGTGATACGCCTGCCTGACGGATAAAGGCAGGCGCAGCGCGGTATGAATAGCCGCCGCAATCTCATCAGAATCATACGGATTAACAATAATCGCCCCCTTCATCTGTTCAGCCGCGCCGGCAAAGCGAGAGAGTATCGATTGCCCGCTGATCCGGGCGCTGCATTTGAATGCTGACAGGGCGACCGTAAAAACGGTATCCCCCCTCGCCTTCTCCGATCTCAGCCGGTCTTCAGCGTGACTGAATCGTGAAGGTTACTGAGCAGACAGTTAACCGGATGGCAGATAAAAAAGGCGTAAAGAGTGCGAAGCGGAATATAAAAATGCAGTAAATAGGGTGCAGTCGATCGTGGATATGATCAGGCGGGGAAGTGATAAACCGGGGAGCCGGCCAGGTTGTGCAGCGGTGATGCGGACGGTTGAGAAAAGAGAGGATGAACGCTGCCCGCAGATGAACGGGCGACACCCGGCCGTCGCCCGTGATGAACGGCAGACGCCTTGCCCGCTCCGGCAGAACACTCACCTGCTCTGCCGGACACGGCGCGGCGTGATGTTGGTCGAGACTCTTGCCTGAACGGCATTAATACCGGCTGTCCGTCAGCGGCCTCCTGACCGGCCGTAAAACCGGCTTACCCGCGCTCCATCACTTTAATCCCTTCTTCAGGCTCCCATACCGCCCAGATTTCCCAGAATAAATCGTTAACCGTTTCTTTAAGCGCTTCCGGGTGAAAGCGGGTGCTGCGATAAACTGAACCGAGTCTGGCATCAATGTGTGCGTCACCGTTAGCGGTACCGATATTCATCGCAAAGGCATCGCAGTTCATCGAAAGCCAGATAATCCGGGCACAGGTACAGGAGGGAGGATTGTGCAGCGTAATATGACTAACTACTGCGTCTTCAGAAGTGTTCATAACAGGACCTATTGGCAAGTTAAATAGCGGTCAGAAGCCGGCAGGATCGCGTCTGACATCCGCTGCACCGTGGGAAGCGTGCAGCGGTCTGGTGTATCGTGCCGGCGTTACCGATGCGGTTAAGTGGCTGCTGGGGTGTTTAACGCCTTCAGCAGGCTGAACGCCACCTTCATGTGATCTTCACTGACCACAAAAGCGCGCATCACCCCGTCCGGGTCATAACCTTTCGCGATCACGCCGTCTGAAGAGAACGCCATCTGCCAGTTGTAGGCCGGATTAGCCGGATCGCCCGCCAGCTGAAGCGGCATATCCGGTGTTTTGACCTTGATCAGCATCGGAGGCAGCGTCAGGTTAGCGGCCTGTCCGGTCAGATTTTTGGCCAGGGTGATCGCCGCCAGCGTCGCCGGCTGCAGGTAAGGCATCAGTTTTCCCTCTATCTCTGCGCAGTCGCCCAGCGCATAAATATCGGGAACCGAGGTGGCGAGCGTGCGATCAACGACAATGCCATGACGCACCTCGATACCCGCTCTTTTTGCCAGCCCCGAATCGGGACGTAAGCCGATGGCGCACACCACCGCGTCAAAACACTTTTTCTCTCCGTCGCTGAAGGTAGCTGCAACAGAATCTGCCTGGCGGGCAAGTTCAGTCACTTCAGTCTGGAACATCATCTGCACGCCGCTGTTGATTAATCGGTGTTGCAGACGACCGCTGATTTCCGGCGGCAACAGCGCGGCGAGCAGACCTGCACTGCGATCAATAATCGTTACCTGTTTACCGGCACGATTAAGATCCATCGCCAGTTCGGTACCGATCAGTCCGGCTCCGATGATCAGCACCCGTGCCGCATTCATCAGCCCGGTGGCGCACTGGCGATATTCCTGCTGACTGTTGAGCGTGTAGATCAGTTCACTGCCCGGCATCGCCGGAATCACAGGCCGGGCACCGGTGGCCAGCACCAGCTTTCCGTAAGCAAAATCGCCTGCGCTGCTGTTCACCCTGCGCGCCAGCGTGTCGATGTCGCTAACCACAGTGCAAGGATGCAGCATGATGTTCTGGCTTTCGGCCCACTCCGCTGCCGTCTGACGGGTTAAGTCATCGGCCGCGCAGCGCAGGCTGATCACATGGCTCAGCTCAGGCTTGTTGTACTCATCGCAGCTGTCGGCCGCGAGAACCCGAATCGGTACCGTTTTATCCTGCTGACGAAGGTGCTTAACCAGCTGCCGGGCGGCGAACCCGGAGCCGATAATCACAATATCTTCAGACATTCGCTTAGCCCTCGAAAGGATCAAACACAGATTTACCCAGTGCGCATCCCGGACATAAGAAATCGTCAGGTACCTCTTGCCATGCGGTGCCAGGTTCAACGCCCTGATTTGGTTCACCGTCTGCCGGGTCGTACACCCACTGGCAGACGGTACAGATCATTTTCT
Source organism: Pantoea brenneri (assembly GCF_038594305.1). Lineage (NCBI taxonomy): Bacteria > Pseudomonadati > Pseudomonadota > Gammaproteobacteria > Enterobacterales > Erwiniaceae > Pantoea > Pantoea brenneri. The sequence goes on from NZ_JBCGBG010000001.1 coordinate 2,034,701, forward strand.
GTTCGGCGCCTTCGCCCGTTTCTGCCATCGCCACGCCATCACGCTTTTCCGCTGCGGCGGCTGCAATCGCGGCAGGCACTGCTTCCTCAGCGGGCTTTGGCGCTGAGTCAGGCAGCGGAGAGAGCGCCCATTCACGGGCGATTTTGCGGCCGTGTTCGCGACACGCTTCCAGCGCGGAGAGATCGGGACGCCACTTCGCTTTAAGCGCGATGGTCATATCGAAACCGGCATCCTGCAGTCGGGTGGCGACCCGGTCCACGGCACCGCCGGTCCAGCCATAAGAACCGAACGCTGAGGCGCGTTTATTGCGGAATTTCAGGCCAGTCATCTCTTCCAGCATGCCGGCGATTTTCGGCATCATCACGTTATTCATGGTGGAAGAACCGACCAGAATGCCTTTTGAGCGGAAGCAGGAGGTGATGATTTCATTTTTGTCGTGGGTGGAGACGTTATAAACCTTCACTGCCACCCGCGGATCGGTCTCGCGGATGCCTTCGGCAATCGCATCGGCCATCATGCGGGTATTATTCGACATCGCGTCGTAGAACAACGTGATGCGATCTTCCTGATAATCGGCCGCCCATTTCAGATACAGCTCAACGATCTGTACCGGGTTGTCGCGCCACACCACGCCGTGCGAGGTTGCGATCATGCTAACCGGCAGGCCGAAGCTGAGAATCTCGGTGATTTTCGCGGTGACCAGGCGAGCAAACGGGGTCAGGATGTTAGAGAAGTAACGCTGGCACTGGTCGAATAATTCGTTCTGATCAACTTCATCGTTGAACAGATGTTCATCGCAGTAATGCTGACCAAAGGCATCGTTACTGAATAACACCGCATCTTCCGTCATGTAGGTCATCATGCTGTCTGGCCAGTGCAGCATCGGAGTTTCAATGAAGATCAGCTTTTTACCGTTGCCGATATCCAGTGAGTCACCGGTTTTAACAATGTTGAAATTCCATTCTGGATGGTGATGATGCCCGTTGATGGAGTCGACGCCGTTTGCCGTACAGTAAATCGGGGTGCCGGGGATCAGCGCCAGTAACTCGGCCAGCGCGCCACAGTGATCTTCTTCAGCGTGGTTAATGACGATGGCGTCGATTTTTTTCAGATCGATCTCTTCAGCCAGGTTTTTGACAAAATCGGAGCGGAATCTGAGATCGACCGTATCGATCAGCACCGTCTTTTCTTCACGAATCAGGTAGCTGTTATAGCTGGTGCCACGCTGCATTTTGTACTCTTTACCGTGAAAATGCTCGACTTCCCAGTCACGTTTACCCACCCAGGAAATGTTATTTTTAACATGGATATTCATCAGAAATTCTCGCAGTGTAAGTGATAGTCCCGTATCTCTTTGCATCTGCCGTGCCAACTTTTAACTCATTGTTTTATATAAAATTAAATTATAAACATTGTTTTAAAGACATGGGTGTAAATTGTTTTGTTCACAATGCATTGTTTTAATGACAAGGCTACGGGCAATAAAAAACCCGCCGCAGCGGGTTTGAAGAAAATTAATTTTTTGTCCTGGGCGGGATATGTACCTCACGCTCAAATCCGTTGCCGGTTAAGGCGACATCCGGATCGGCAAAAAAATCGATATTGAAGTAAGTGTCGTCAGTTAAAAGCTCAATCCGATGCCAGTATTGCGGCGGGCTGATACCAAACTGCCCGGCGTTGATGGTGACTTCCATTTCGTGGGTTGTCTCATTTTCACTGGCAAACCCAAAATATTTTACCGCGCCGCGCATCACCGATAGCCGGCCATAGACGCCTGCGCGGGTGTTGTGATGGGTTAACAGTGCTTTTGGCACACTTTCCCGGTTCCAGAAAGGCGTGGAGCGGGTATGAACAAAATGTTGTGGGATGCTCTGGGTCATCGTCAATCTCCGGTTAGCCAATGATTCCGCCGCGAGTAAGCCAGTTACGGCGTTGTTCAGCGAGTTCCTGTTTTTCGGTACTGTGTTTAAACACCGCCATCCGCAGGCGCTGTTGCTGGCTATAGCGCTCTTCCCGGCTCAGTTCGGGATCTTCGCTCAGCGCACACAGCAGCGTATTCATCTCGCGAATGACATTGTTCGCTAAGGCGGCCTCGACCGCCCTGTTCACCTCTTCTCTATGGTTCATGGCATTACCCCATATAAGTATTAAGCTGTTGGAGCAGCAGTGCGCCTGCGACGATAAGGGAGACCGGGGTGTAGGGAATATCTAAATCGACCCAGGCTTTGCGTCCGTTATACACCGTTTCGAAATGCAGCCGGTCCGGGGCACTCTGTCGGTAAGTAAACACCGGTCCACGCGGACCGCCGAACGCCGCCCAGCGCAATGAATTGGCGGCGGTTTCGAGCTGTTCTGTGGTAAGCACGTGCGTCGTTTTCAGGTCGGACATGGTTCTGCTCCTTAAAAAGTCTCTGTATGAGATAGAGCAAACTTTGTGCCATTTTTTAAGTGCTTGATATTCCTCATCAGGTCAACGTGATATTGTGTTTATAACAACGTAATACATTGTTATTAAGACAACCCGTGTGCAGGTGACTATATGGCTTTATCTGTTGAGACGCTGGCTGGGCTGGCAGTGGATATTCAAAAAGGCGTAAGCGGCCGCGATCGCTTTAGCCAGATGATTAAGAGTATCCACGCCGCGCTGCACTGCGACGCTACCGCGCTGTTACGCTATGAAAAACAGCAGTTCAGACCGCTGGCCACCGCTGGCCTGGCACCTGATGTGATGGGACGCCGGTTTAAACTTGACGCCCATCCCCGGCTTGAGGCGATTGCGCGCGCCGGTGATGTGGTGCGTTTCCCGGCCGACAGCACGCTGCCCGATCCCTATGACGGCCTGATCCCCGAACAGGGTGAATTACATGTGCATGCCTGCGTCGGGATGCCGCTCTTTTCGGGACAGCGGCTGATCGGGGCGCTGACCCTCGACGGCATTAACGCTACCCAGTTTGATAATTTTAGCGATGAAGAGCTGCGCGTGCTGGCAAGCCTGACCGCCGGTGCGTTAAATAATGCTCTGCTGATGGAACAGTTAGAAAAGCCGGCCTCCTCTTTTACCCCGCTGCCCTTCCGGCCTGAAGAGGATCAGGAGATGCAGATCATCGGTGAATCTGCCGCGCTGCTGCATCTGAAAAAAGAGATCGGCGTGGTTGCGCCCTCTGACCTCAGCGTGCTGATCATGGGCGAAACCGGGACCGGCAAGGAACTCATCGCGCAGGCGATCCATCGCCATTCTCATCGTGCGGCCCGGCCGCTGATCTATCTCAATTGCGCAGCGCTTCCGGAAACCGTAGCGGAAAGTGAGCTTTTTGGTCACGTAAAAGGGGCCTTTACCGGCGCGATTCACGATCGTCCGGGTAAGTTTGAGCTGGCGGATAAAGGAACCTTATTTCTGGATGAAATTGGCGAACTGTCGCTTTCGCTGCAGGCCAAGCTGCTACGCGTGCTTCAGTACGGCGACCTGCAGCGGGTCGGCGAGGACAAAGCGCTGACCGTTGATGTGCGGATTATCGCTGCGACCAACATGGATATGCGTAAAGCGGTCACCGAGGGGCGATTCCGGGCGGACCTGTTCCACCGCTTAAGCGTTTTCCCGCTGTTTGTCCCGTCGCTGAATGAGCGCCGTGACGATATCGTGCTGCTGGCCGGTTACTTCTGCGAGCAATGCCGGATGAAGTTCGGGCTGATGAGCGTGGCCTTGAGTCCGGCGGCCAGCAGCCTGCTTGAAGCGGCGGACTGGCCAGGCAACGTTCGCGAACTGGAGCATGCAATCTATCGGGCGGCGGTTATCGCCCAGGCTGAATCGCCAACCGGCGAAGTGATCCTGTTTCCCCAGCATTTCAGCTTCGAGAATCAGGCGCCGCCTGAGTCACGATTGACCGAATCGGTTAACAGCATGCCAATGATGAGTCTCAACGATGCCACCCGTAAATTCCAGTATGACTACATCCGCCATGTCTATGAAAGTAATGGCAAAGTCTGGGCCAGAGTGGCGCGCCAGCTGGAGCTTGATCCCGGTAACCTTCATCGTCTGGCCCGCAAGCTGGGCCTGAAATAGCAATAACGACGGCTGAGTGCCGGCAATTTTCTCACTACGGTATCTGCCAGCGCACCTTGCCATGACGGCGCGCTGGCACAGCCATTGCCACTGCTGCTGCTGTTGTTGTTGCCACTTTTGCCGCGGGTGTCGTTGTTGCCACTTTTGCCGCGGGTGTCGTTGTTGCCACTTTTGCCGCGGTTGCCGTTGCCGCTGCTGCTGTTGTTGCCACTGCTGTCGCTGTTGCAATACAGCTCCCCGCCTCGCCTCAGCCTGAAAAGTCAGTTTCCCCTGTTGCTCCGCCGCCTGCTTCAACTCAACGGTAAAACGCGAGGCATGAGGTTGGCCTGATGTCATCGTTTAATGGCTGGCGGGCAACTCACGCCACTGCACGGTACGCTTTACACTCTTCGCTATACCAGACAGGTCGGCTCGGTTCATCCGTCGGGATGCGGCTTTCTGCCCACGGACCGGCTGTCAGCCTGCCTGATCTTCTGTTGCGGAGCGTTAATCACAATGAAAAATATCCATCGCCCGGTGCTGATACTGGCTGGCTCCCAGGCGATATTTCAGACCATTTCTATCCTGACAATGACGATTGGCGGTCTGGCCGGTGACCTGCTGGCCCCTTCGCCCGCCCTGATCACCTTGCCGTTGTCGATGGCCAGCCTCGGCACCGCTCTTGTCATGTTTCCGGCGTCATTGTGGATGAGCAAAGTCGGCAGAAAAACCGGCTTTATCAGCGGTGCGCTGAGCGGAATTGTTGCCGCCGCCGTTTCAATGACAGCAATGGCACTGCACTCTTTTCTGCTGCTGTGTCTGGGCATGTTTTTCCTCGGCGTTTATCAGGCTTTCGCACAGTTTTACCGCTTTGCGGCAAGCGAAGCGGCGCTACCCGCGTTACGGGCGAAAGCGATTTCGCTGGTGCTGGCCGGTGGCGTCGTCGCCGCCCTGCTGGGGCCGCTGCTGGCGCGCAGTGGCAGCGCCCTGTTCGCGATCCCTTACCTCGGCTCGTTTCTTTTTATGGGGATTATGGCGTTACTCGGCGTGGTGGTGCTTTCCGGTCTGCAGATGCCGCCGCCGCAGAGCGCCGTGCCGGATCCGGTCGCAGCCCGGCCGTGGAAAACCGTGCTGTCCCAGCCCGCGTATCTGGTGGCACTTTTCTCCGCCGCCTCCGGATTCGGCATTATGGTACTTGCGATGACGGCGACGCCAATTGCAATGCATCATCATGCGTTTGACCTTAGCCAGAGCGCTGAAGTGATCCAGCTGCACGTGCTGGGTATGTTTCTGCCCTCCTTCTTTACCGGCAAACTGATTGCGCGCTTTGGTGTGATTAGCATCATGCTGACCGGCGTCCTGCTTATGCTGGGTTACATTGGGCTGGCCTGTACCGGGGTCAGCTGGGGAGGATTTGCCGGTGCGTTAATCCTGGTCGGCACCGGCTGGAACTTTCTCTACATCGGCGGAACCACCCTGCTTGCGACGACCTATACCACCAGTGAAAAAGGGGTGGCGCAGGCGGTCAACGACATGAGCGTGTTTATCTTCTCTCTTATTTGTTCACTGAGTGCCGGATCGCTGCTCAGTCTGTACGGCTGGAAAACCATGAACCTGCTGTTACTGCCGTGGGTGCTGCTGCTTGCGCTGCCGCTGCTGTGGCTGGCCTGGCATCAGAAACGGCTGACGGCTGCAACTACGTCATAATATGACAATGGATGAACGCGCCATTCAGCCGGCCGCAGGGGTAAGCGACCAGCAGCCCGCAGGCTGGCTGAGGCCACCGAGTAACGCGTTACGCCTGCCCGATCAATGAGCAGGTAATGTGATCGGGTCGCCGATAAGGATATTCATAACGCAGATGATCGTGATATGGCTGACTGACGATAACACCACGCTCTTCCTTCCCTGTTAATAAAGGATCCACCATGAAAAATGCCCTGATCGTGATTGATATTCAGAATGACTACTTCCCCGGCGGGGCCTTTCCGCTTGAAGCAGCAGATGAGGCGTGTAAGGCGGCCGTTAAAGCGATTAACGACGCGCAGCAAAAAGGATGGCTGATTGTCGGCGTTCAGCATATCGCCACCGCTGAGGCACCTTTTTTCCGCCCGGAGAGCGAAGGCGCAGCGTTTCATCCGGATATTGCTGCGGCGCTGGGCAATGCGCCGGTGGTGGTTAAGGCTGAAGCGGACAGCTTTTTTAACACGAATCTCGAACCGTTACTCAGCGAGCACGGTATTACCGATATCTATCTCACCGGCATGATGACGCAGCACTGTGTCACGCATACGGCGCTTTCTCCCCAAAGCCAGCCAATGAAAGTCCACATTATCGCCGCGGGCTGCGCAGCACCGACCCGTGCGCTGAGCGATCTCGCCCTCTCCGGCCTGCGGGTGCGCTGTAGCGTGGAACAGGCAATCCTGAACTAAGCGGCGCCCTTTACCGCCTGCAGAGGCCGGTAAGGGTGATCGTCGCGGCGCGTCATAAGCCCCGATATCGCACCGATCAGACTGCCGGCTTTGTCGTAGCCGGCTTTATCTCTCCCGCTGAAGCGGCCTCTTTTTACAACAGTTCGGCCGGCTGACTCAGTGGTTATCCGCCGCTTCAGGTACCCGCGCAATCACTTTGATTTCAAAATCAAAGCCCGCCAGCCAGTTGACGCCGACCGCCGTCCAGTTCGGGTAAGGCGCCTGCCGCCATATTTCATTTTTAATCGCCAGCACCGTGGCGAACTGGTTTTCCGGATCGGTATGAAATGTGGTGACGTCTATCAGATCATCCAGCGTACAGCCCGCTGCAGCCAGCGTGGCTTGCAGGTTACGAAACGCCAGTCGGACCTGCTCAGCCAGTTCAGGTTCAACCGAACCGTCGGCGCGACTGCCAACCTGTCCGGAAACAAACAGCAAATCACCGGATTTAATCGCCGCAGAATAGCCATGCTTTTCGTATAGCGCATGACGCCCTGCCGGGAAAATCACTTCACGCTGCATCATAAAATCGCCTTATTGTGGATTGACGTGACGGCGCATGGAAAACCACGCCCCGATTCAGATACGAACCGTATATGAATAAATCATGCATACGCCTCGTATGTCAATTAATATACGCAGCGTATCAACGAGGGAGGAAATATGGCTGCAGGTCGTCGTGCTGAAACAATGAAAGAGAATCGCAGTAAACTGATCTTTGCTGCCCGCAAGGCCTTTGCCGAGCGGGGATTCGCCGAGGCATCGATGGATGACCTGACGGCCAGCGTCGGGCTTACCCGGGGGGCGCTGTACCACAATTTTGGCGATAAAAAAGGCTTACTGGCTGCGGTAGTGGCGCAGGTGGACAGCGAGATAGCGCTGCGTGCCAGAGACGTTGCCGCCGCCGCTGATACCGCATGGGAAAAGCTGATGCTGGAGGGGGCCGCGTACATTGAAATGGCGCTCGACCCGGAAGTGCAGCGTATCGTATTGCTTGATGGGCCGGCCTTTCTTGGCGATCCCACCCGCTGGCCCAGCCAGAATGCCTGCCTGGAAGCCACCCGCAGCGCCTTAGCGCAAATGGCGGCGAGCGGCACGCTCAGGCCGGTCGATGTGGAAGCTGCGGCACGCCTGCTCAACGGCAGCGCATTTAATGCTGCGCTCTGGGTGGCAGCCAGCGATAACCCCAGACAAACGCTGCCCAAAGCAATTGAGGCGTTCAGGCTGCTGGCAGGTGGATTGCTGTCGGCAGGTTAAGGCCGGTTCCGCAATAGACCGGCGACCTGAGCCGCCGGGTTTAACTGTTTTCCCGATGATCCGGCGGAGTGGATAGCGCCTCGCCAGCGTAACCGATCGATCCTTGCCGTTACACCACGGGCAAACCCAGGTTCTCGCGTAGCGTGGCAAACGGGTAATCGTCACGGAACAGCCCCCGGCGGCGCAGTTCCGGGATCACCCGTTCGACAAACAGGTCGAGCTGTTCCGGCATGATGGCGGGCATGATGTTAAAGCCATCCGCGCCGCCCTGTTCCAGCCACAGCTGGAAATCATCAGCAATATCCTGCGCGGTACCGACAATCACCCGGTGCCCACGTGAACCCGCCGCAATGGCTGCCAGCTCACGCAGCGTCAGGTTTTCACGTTTTGCCATTTCGGTCATCAGCTTAACGCGACTCTGATTCCCTTCACCCGGCGGCACCTCCGGCACCGGGCCATCCAGCGGATACTGGCTGAGATCCATGCTGAATCGCAGCGAAAGCTGACGCAGCCCATTATCAATATCCACCAGCGTATTCAGCTCCTTCCACAGCGCCTGCGCCTCTTCGCGCGTGCGGCCGATAATCGGCATCACGCCAGGCATGATCACCACATGATCCGGATTACGTCCGGCAGCAACCACCTGCTCTTTCTGGCTGCGGTAGAAGGTTTGCGCTTCCTCAAGGCTGGCGGCGGCGGTGAAGATCACCTCTGCGGTCTCAGCCGCCAGCTTCTGACCATCGGCAGAGGAACCGGCCTCAATAATCACCGGACGCCCCTGCGGAGAACGGGTGATGTTAAGCGGGCCCTGTACCTGGAAATGCTCGCCCTGATGGTTGATCGGCTTGATTTTGTCATCGACAAAATATTCACCGGTCTGCTTGTTGGGCTGAACCGCACCCTCTTCCCAGCCTTGCCATAACTTGTTGGTGACCTCGAGGAACTCGCGCGCCCGGGCATAGCGTGCGGCGTGGTCGGGCATATCGCTGCGGCTGAAGTTACGGGCAACATCGTCTGAAAACGAGGTCACGACGTTCCAGGCTGCGCGCCCCCGGCTGATGTGATCCAGCGATGAGAAGCTGCGCGCCAGGGTAAAGGGATCGCTAAAGGTGGTAGAGGCGGTCGCCGCCAGGCCAATGCGACGGGTATTGACCGCCAGCGCGGAGAGCATCGTCAGCGGTTCCAGTCGGGCCATGGTCGACGGCAGTCGGTACATGCTGGTTGCCAGCGCATCGCCGACAAAAAACAGGTCGAACTTACCCGCTTCCGCTTTTTTGGCGAGGGTGATCAGCCAGTCGATGTCCGTGGGATCGCCGAGCTGCTGGGTCAGACGCCAGCCGCTGACGTGTTGTCCCACCGGCTGAACGAAAAGACCGAGTCGCAGGCGACGTGATGATGTTGGCTGTTGCATAAAAGATTCCTGGTCGGTAAAGGTGAAAAGTCGGGCCGCAGCCCGGCTTAAACAAGGTGGTCAGTCGCCAGCAGTGCCTGCTCCAGCGTCGCCGCGGTCAGGGTAAACGGCAGGCGTTCTGCACTGGCTTGGGGAAACTTAATCTGCTGCGCGAGAGTGTGCAGACGTGCAGCGCGATCGCCACTCAGGGCCGGCAGCGTTAGCGGCATCGCATATTGACGTAACAGTGCCAGCAGCCCGGCATCAGGCTCACCGTGATGTTCAATCAGCGACTGCACCAGCAGGCTGTACCCGACTTTCTCGCCGTGCAGCCAGTGGTGCAGCTCCGGCTGGTGGGTCAGTTGATTATGAATGGCATGGGCAACGCCCGGCGTAGGCAGCACGTCACGCACGCTGTTCGCCAGTCCGGCCAGCACGATACTGGCATCAATCACCCTGACCAGTGCCGGCGTGACCTGCTGCTGCTGGTTGGCTGCCACCGCCGCGTCACCCCACTGCTGAAAGGTCTCCAGCGCCCGCCGTGCGGTCATCACTTTAAGATCCAGCGCCAGGTCGTCCGGGTTGTGACGCTGATACGGCTGGAATTCGTAATATTTTGCCAGCGCATCAACAATGCCCGCTTTCAGGTAACGCACGTCGCTGCGCGCGATCACTTCGCTGTCTACCAGCACCAGCTCGGGCATTTTTCCCAGCGGCTGACTGCGTAGATGCTCTCCCCGATCGCTGTAGATGATGGCAAGCGGCGACCAGGCGGCGCAGGTGGCGGCCAGGGTGGCGAAGTTAACCAGCGTGACGGCCGGGAGCTGGCTGGCTGCGGCTTTAGCGGCATCCAGTACCCGTCCACCGCCAATCGCCAGCAGCAGCTCAGCCCCCTGCTGTTCGGTATTGTGTTTTAAGTGGGCGATCGCCTGTTCAGTACATTCACCGGGTAAATACTCCAGCTGCCAGCTAATTCCGCTAGCCTCAAGACTCTGGCTTAATTCCGGATTAACCGCATGCCAGGCGTGCGGCGAGGTAAATATACGAATATGCGTGGCGTAAGGTTTAATAAATTCACCGGCACGGGCGCGCAGGCCAGCCTCATGCGCGTAGGCGCGCGGAGATTTAATCGCTAACACGTTTCTATCCTGTTTATAGGTAAGGCCGGTTACAGGTAACGCCGGTTTATAAGGGAGGCTATAACCGATAAAGTTAATTTATTACATGGAGTTAATGGCGTTTTGTTATAGCGGCATTTGTTTTTTTCATACTACGGCAACCACCAATTTAAGCAATCAAAAACCGGCCAATTCAATTTCACAAATAGGCATTAGGATAGTTATTTTTCAGATATAGCCACCGGGTTTTAACTGTTAATCTCATTAACCTTAAACGCTGACTTAATTATCCGCCCGCCGGGTGGCTATTCCGGGAAATATTATGCAACTCGACTTTCGTCAGGTGAGAGCAGATGAAATCACTCTCTATCTGGCGCTGATGCACGCCGCTTATGCGCCGGTAAAAGCACTCGGCATCCATTTCGATGCCGCCACGGCCGATCGGGATAAGGCGCTGCGCCATCTGCAAAGTCACGGAGTTTATGCGCTGTATGCCGACGGTGTAATGGTCTCCTCAGTGACCCTGCGTTATCCCTGGGGGCCGCTGCCCGGTCCGTTTGGCCTGCCGCACATCGGCTGGTTTGGCGCGCATCCGGATTATGCTGGCCAGCATTTCGGCCGGCAGATTCTCCATCGGCTGGAGCAGGAGATCCTGATTGGTCAGCTGCGCGCACCGGCCGTCTCTCTCGGTACCGCCCTCAGCCATCCGTGGCTGCAACAGCTCTACCTCAAGCGTGGCTTCCAGCCGATGCATACCACTGACCTCGGTAAAGGCCACATCACCCTCTATATGAAGAAAGTGCTGGATGAAGCGGCACACCATGCCTGGCTGAGCCGTCAGGTACCACCACAAGGGAACATCGCATGAGCACCTTAGATCAGGCGGCGCTGGGCGAACGGTTGATCGCGTTGCGCCATGAACTGCATCGTTTTCCGGAACTGTCGAACCAGGAATTTGAAACCACCGCCCGCTTGCGGCAGCAGCTGGAGCAGCATCAGATCCGCATCCTCGATCTACCGCTGAAAACCGGCCTGGTGGCGGAGATAGGATCGTCATCGGGACCGCTGGTGGTGCTGCGATCTGATATTGATGCGTTGCCGATTGAGGAGCAGTCCGGCGTCAGCTTTCGATCGGAACGTGCTGGAGTCATGCACGCCTGCGGCCATGATTTCCACTGCACCGCGGCGCTCGGCGCGGCAATCCTGTTAAAGCAGCAGGAAGCCAGCCTGTCCGGCCGGGTACGCATTTTGTTCCAGCCGGCGGAAGAGACGGGCCAGGGCGCGCCAGCGGTGATCGCTACCGGTGCCCTCGCCGATGCGCGGGTGATTTTTGGACTCCATAACGATCCCTCGCTGCCGGCGGGAGTGATCGGCAGTAAAGCGGGTCCGCTTACCGCCGCAGTAGATCGCTTTGATATCAGCATTACCGGCATCGGCAGTCATGCGGCCAAACCCCATCAGGGTAACGATCCGATTGTTATTGCGGCGCAGATTGTCGCCGCTGCCCAGACGCTGATCAGCCGTAACGCCCCGTCCGCCGATAACGCGGTGGTCTCGATTACGCAGATTCACAGTGGCAGCACCTGGAACGTCATTCCGGAAGGCGCCTGGCTGGAGGGGACGGTGCGATCGTTTTCGCAGCCTACCCGCGAACGGCTTGAGCAGCGCTTCCGAACCCTGGTGGCGGGCATCGGCGCGGCGTTTGATGCGCAAATCAGCTTTAACTGGCAGGCCGGACCGCCGTCCGTGGTGAATGATGCCTACTGGACAGAGGTTGCTCTGCAACAGGCCAGCGCCAGCGGATTTGAAGCCCGGGTGGTGGAAGCCAGCCCGATTGGCGAAGACTTTGCCTTTTACCAGCAACAGCTGCCCGGCGCTTTTATGATGATCGGTACCGGAGAACCCTATGCGCTGCATCATCCGGCATTTCGTATTAATGATGCCGTGCTGCTGCCCACCGCACGCTATCTGGCCGATCTGGCGCGGACAGCTCTCACACTGGAGCCGTCCTGATGAGCGGGACCGCCGCGCTGGCTGAGCGCATCGTCCACAGTCAACCGGATGCGCGGGCACGCGACCACGCGCGACAAGGGATAGCCGATTTTCTGGCGGTGAGCTGGCCGGTGTTACAGGGTCAGGTGCCTGATAGCGGCTTACCGGCGCTGCGTACCGTCTACGGTGATGGCGGCATCCGTTCGCAGGCATTGCTGCTCGGCTACGCCGGTCATGCGCTCGATTATGATGATTTCCATGCCGATTTCCGCGGTCACCCCAGCGTGGTGATCCTGCCGGCGCTGTTTGCCTGGCTGTCAGGCCAGCCCGCCGCCAGCGTGGAACAGTTCTGTGATGCCTATGTGGTGGGGGTGGAAACGGCCGGCCGGCTGGGACTGGCGGCCAGCCAGCAGCACTATGCGCTGGGCTATCACAACACCGCGACGCTGGGCACCCTTGCCGCCGCCGCGGCGCTGGCTCGTTTCCTCGGCCTGTCCGCTGCCGCCACCGCCAGCCTGCTGGGGATCGCGGCTACCCAGGCCAGCGGTTTACGCGCTCAGTTTGGCTCGGCGGTAAAACCGCTGCATGCCGGCCTGGCGGCGGAACGTGCGGTGACCTCGGCCCAGCTGACGCTGGCTGGCATGACGGGCCGACCAGAAAATGTGATTGAGTCCTTTCTGGCCGCCAGCAGTGATGGCCAGGCGCAGCCGGAAAAGTTGACGCAGAACTGGGGTCAGCCCTGGCGTATCAGCGCCCCCGGGCTGGAGTTTAAGCCGTTCCCGACCTGCGCCGGTACCCACAGCGCGGCGGAAGCGGCGGGTCTGCTACGCCAGCAGTGGCTGTCCAGCGGCCAGCCGCTTGATGCACTGCTGCGCCAGATCGTGGCTATCACCGTCGCCTTTCCGCCCGGCGGTGACATTGCCGCCCCGGTCACGGTACCAGTCAACGGTATCGAAGCGCGCTTTAGCCTCGAATATGTGATTGCCGCGATGTTGATTTACGGCGATCTGCGGTTGTCAGATTTTGCCGAAGGCGATGTTAATCCGGAGATTATGCCGCTGGCCGCCCGCGTTCGCCGTATGCCGGATCCTTCTGCGCCGCCGGATGCCCTCAATCCGGCACAGCGCTTTCACCGCGTGACGCTGTCGCTGGCGGATGGCAGCACACGGCATCAGCAGCGCACGCGGCAGGAATCGCTGGCGGAGGACGTTGATGTCGGGCGTAAACTGCGACTGGCACTGGGTGACAGCTCACCGGAACTGCTGGCGCACAGCGCGCTGCGCTCAACCGCCGATTTGCAGGCAGTGACAGACGCACTGCTGCAAAGTCTGCGGCCATAGCGGCTTAGTGTGGCGGAATAAAAGCCCGCACCGGCGGCCGTTCGCCCCTGAATTTCCGCACCTGCACCACCGTAATCTGTCCGCTGCAGCCCTGGGTCAGGGAGGAGGTGCCGATGTCCAGCGTCAACACGTTCGGATTACCGTGACGGCATAACGGGCGGGCGGCGGCAGGATCGACCGGATCGTACCAGGCACCGGTAGGCAACTGCAGCACGCCAGCCATGATGCTGTCGGTGACGCGGGCACTGGCAAGCACGTGGCCGCGATCGTTGTACAGCTCAATCAGATCGCTCTCGGCGATAGCCAGCCGGGCCGCATCCTGCGGATTGAGGCTGCACACTTCCCGTCCGTCGCGCTTACCGCTCAGGCTAAAGTCGCCAAAATCGAGCTGGCTATGCAGGCGCGTCGCTGGCTGGTTGGCAATCAACCAGAAGGGATGATCAGCCGTCGGCTTTTGCTGCGGCTCACGCCACACCGGATGACCCGGACAGTTTTGATAGTTAAAGCTGGCGATGGTGGCGGAGAAGATCTCAATTTTTCCGCTTGGTGTCGGCAGCGGTGCGGCATCAGGATCGGCACGAAACGCGTTGATCATCCGGCCACCATCCTTTAACTGCGGCAACGTCAGCACGCCCTGCTGCCAGAACGTGTCGAAATCCGGAATCGATACCTGATGTGCCGCCAGTTTTTGCTGTAGCTGATGGTAATGATGTTGCAGCCAGCCACGCGCATCACGCCCTTCGGTAAACGCCTCTTCCCTGCCGAGCCGCCGCGCCAGTTCACTGAAAATCGTGTAGTCATCGCGCGCTTCAGCATAAGGCGCAGCCACCGGCTGCATCGCGATTAAATGCCGATCGGTTGGCGCACCGCCGATATCTTCCCGCTCCAGCGTCATGGTGGCGGGCAACACAATATCGGCATGGCGAGCGGTGGCGGTCCAGGCGCTCTCATGCACGATAAAAGTATCGAGCTGACAAAAAGCCTGACGCAGGCGCGCCAGATCCTGATGATGATGAAAAGGATTGCCGCCCGCCCAGTAAGCCAGACGGATATGGGGATAGCGCAGCTGACGGCCGTTGTAATCAAATCGGGTGCCCGGATTCAGCAGCATATCGGCAATCCGCGCCACCGGAATAAAGCGATCGATGCCATTTTTACCCTGCGGTAAGGCCGGAAAGCTGACCAGATTATGATGTTTGCCATAATGGCCCAACGCGCCAAGCGCATAGGTGTAGCCGCCGCCGGGCAGGCCGGGTTGGCCGAGTGCCGCCGCCAGCACCAGGCCGAGCCACACCGGTTGTTCGCCGTGCTCGGCGCGCTGTAACGCATGCGCCACCGTCACCAGCACCCGTTTGCCGTGCAGCTGACGGGCGAACTGTCTGATAACGTCGTGGCTGACGCCACAGATGCTGGCCGCCCAGTGCGCATCGCGCACTACGCCATCCTCTTCACCGCGCAGATAAGCCACCATCTCTGGCCAGCCGACGCAATAACGGGCCAGAAACGCCTCATCGGTTAACGCCTCTTCGATCAGCACTGCCAGCAGACCGAGCATAAACGCCGCATCGGTGCCGGGTCGCAGTGCCAGCCACTCGCCCCGCGCGTCGTCCGGCAGATCGCTTTTCAGCGGACTGACCGAGATAAAGCGGGTTCCGCGCCGCGCCGCCTGCTGCATAAAATCACGTTCGGTATGCTCACTCAAACCGCCACTGGCGACCTGAGAATTTTTCAGCGCCAGTCCGCCAAAGGCCAGCACGATATCGCTGTGGCTGGCGATCTCTTCCCAGCTCACGCCACGGCGGGCAATTTCGTTCATCTCACCGACGATGTGCGGCAGCAGCACCGAGGCCGCGCCGGAACTGTAACTGTTGACTGACCGGACATAACCGCCGAGCGTGGTGTTAAGAAAGCGGTGCACCTGACTTTGTGCATGATGGAAGCGACCGGCGCTGGACCAGCCATATGAGCCGCCAAAAATTCCGGCCGGCCCCCAGGTCTGCCCGACCCGCGAGAGCTCCTGCGCCACCCGTTGCAGGGCGTCGTCCCAGTCGATGGCGATATAGTCATCGACCCCGCGACGCGAGTCGGGACCCGGCCCATTCTCCAGCCAGCCACGCCGCACCATCGGGCGGGCAACCCGCGCCGGATGATTGAGTGCCTGCTGGAAGTTTTGCAATAAAGGACTGGGATGAGGATCGCCCTCGAACGGATCGATAATCAGGCGATCGCCTTCGCGCCGGGCATGAAAAGCCCCCCAATGCGCGCTGTGCATTACCGGTTTCTGCGTCATCACGTTTCCTGGCTTACGGGCAACAAAAAACGCTGCTTACAGCACCGTTGCAATAAAGTTTCTGACCCGTCCGTTGGCCGGATCGTCGAGCACCTGTTGTGTCGGACCCGCGGCGATAATTTTGCCGCTTTCCATAAACACAATGTTGTCCGCCACTTCGCGAGCAAAGCCAATTTCGTGGGTCACCACCACCATGGTGATCCCGGAGTGCGCCAGCTGCTTTATCACCTGGAGCACTTCGCCGACCAGCTCAGGATCGAGCGCGGACGTCGGCTCATCAAACAGCAGCACGCCGGGGTCCATCGCCAGCGCACGGGCAATCGCCACACGCTGCTGCTGACCGCCGGAAAGATTTTGCGGCCACTCCTGCTCGCGTCCGTCCAGACCCACCTGTTTCAGCAACGCCAGCGCTTTGCTGGTCGCCTGCTGGCGATTCTGTTTTTTCACCCGCATCGGTGCATCAATGATGTTTTGCAAGACGGTGCGGTGCGGGAACAGATTGAACTGCTGGAACACCATGCCGATTTCAGCGCGCTGGCGGGCAATCGCCCGGCTGCTGAGTTCATGCAGCGCCTGGCCCTTTTGCTGATATCCCACCCTCTCTCCGCCAATGCGGATGGTGCCGCCATCGAGCTTTTCGAGGTGGTTGATACAGCGCAGCAGAGTCGATTTACCCGAACCGGACGGACCGAGGATAACGGTCACCGAGCCGGCGGGAATATCGAGGTTAACTTCATCGAGAATGGTCACGCCGGAGAAGCGCTTGGTGACCTTGCGCAGTGCGATCGCTTCAGCCATTGCTGGTGCTCCTTGCGGTTTTCAAGCCAGAAAAGCGCGCCAGTGACGGCCATAAACGGCGCGTTTCACGGCGGGTGACGCCGCGGCCAAAATAACGTTCGACGTAATATTGTCCCACCGACAACACCGAGGTCATCAGCAGATACCACAGCGTCGCGACCAGCAGCAGCGGGATCACTTCATAGGTGCGCTGATAAATAATCTGCGCCGAGAACAGCACGTCCTGCAGTGAGATCACCGATACCACCGCGGTGGTTTTTAACTGGCCGATAATTTCATTACCGGCGGGCGGCAGAATGGCACGCATTGCCTGCGGTAACACGGTATAGCGGAAAATCTGCGCCGGGCGATAACCGAGGGCGCGTGCGGCTTCAACCTGCCCATTACCCACGCTCTGGATGCCGGCACGCACAATCTCTGCGGCATAAGCAGACTGATGCATCACCAGCGCGATCACCGCGGCGCTGAACGGGCTGACCAGCGCATTGGACTGGGCGCTCCAGATCTCGCCATAACCGGGGATCGACAGCGCGATTTTGGGATAAAGGGCCGCGATGTTGTACCAGAGAAACAGCTGCACCAGCATCGGCACGCCGCGGAAAAACCAGGTATAGGCCCAGCTTACCGCGACCAGCACCGGGTTGGCGGAGAGGCGCATCAGCGCCAGCACCGTGCCGAAAGCAAACCCCAGCACCACCGAGATCGCCGTCAGTTGCAGCGTCATTAACACACCCTGCAGAATGGAGGGCGCGGTAAAGTTCGCCGCAATCACGTCCCACTCAAAGCGTGGATTGTTAATCATCGAGTTCGCCATCGCCACCACGCACAACAGCACGACCAGCGCACTCAGCCAGCGTCCATAGTAGCGTTTACCGACAATTCTCAGATCGTCGGTGTGGTCATCAGGCGCACTCATTTGAAAATGTCCTGATTACGTCTGGCTTCGGTCACCGCACCAAAGCCAATTCCCCAGTTATCGAGGATTTTCTGGTAGCTGCCATCTTTGATCAGTGAATTCAGCGCCGCCTGAACTGCCGGTTCCAGCGCAGAGTCTTTCGGGAAAGCCACCGAGACCGGCGCATCATTAACGCTGATCTCACCGCTCATGGTCAGCGGTTTAATCACCTTCACCTGCCACAGCAGCCCTTCATACGGCCCGAGGAACATTGGCACCCGACCGCTGACCACCGCCTGCACGCCGGCCGGACGATCCGGGAAGACAGAAACCTTGATCGGCTGTTTGCCCGCCGCCTCACAGGCTTTGCTGGCCTCCTCCAGCCGGGTCACCTGAGTAGTGCCCGAACCGGCCCCCACCTCTTTGCCACACACGTCGCTGAGTGAGGTGAACGGGGCGATCGCCGCGTCTTTCTTTGAAATGATGCCGAGCCGGCTGGCATTGTAATAGCCGACAAAATCGATCTGTTTCAGGCGGGTTGGCGTGGCGTTGATATTTGACAGCGCCACGTCGTAACGGCCAGTTTTCAGGCCCGGAATGATATTGTCGAAGCCGCCGGTGTCGCGCCACTGTACTGCAATCCCCAGACGTTCACCGACGGCATTCATGATGTCGATTTCACGGCCAGCCAGCGTTTTATTATCGTCTTTATAGAAGGTGGTTGGCGGCGTGTTGGGATTGGTTCCGGCCACAATAAAGCCTCGCTGCGCAATATCGGCCGGTATCAGACTTTTCAACGCCGGATCGGCTTTCACATGCACTGAGCTGTCAGTCGGCACCGATTGTTCGGCAGCGACCGCGCTGTGCGCACTCAGCGCAAGGGCAATAAAGGTCATTCCGGTTATAAATTTCACTGGCATCTTTCTCCTGATATTTAAAAACTTTCCCGGAGGAAAAAAGTATTGAGGTGGCGATGTTTTGTTAACCTCAGAAAGCCAGATAAATCACGCGCTTTAAGGGTGTTATCATCCTCGTGATGGTGTGAACTCATTCTCAGTGAATATATGCAGCGATCACAAATGCTTAAAACAGGAATATTTTGCCGGAATATGGCAATAGTCATTTCGGTGGGCGTGAAGCTGCGAGGTCGTCAGGAAATATTGCGCTGGATGGTGATGGATTAAAAAGTCACGGTCTGGTGACGGAGAAACAGCTCGCCCGGCACGCCCGCAGTTTCAGGGCGTGCCAGTCATCGGGTCGGAACTGGCCGGGCAACAGCCAATCCGGCCAGGGTTAATCATCAGCCCGAACCGCCAGTGAGTGCGACATAATCACGGCGCGGGTCGCACCGGCGCAGGCTTATTTATTCGCGGTTAAATGGCTGAATAGAGCAGCGCGGAAACGGTCAGCAGCCCGCCCATAATGACGATGATAGCCTTCGCGCCACGCAACGGACGCAGTGCTTCACGGGTATAAATCAGATAAGCCGGTATCACGAACAGGAAAATAGCGATTAGCGGCCCGCATACGGTTTCAATCAGGCCGATAACGTTGGGATTAAGGTACACAATCGCATACGACAAGCCGAACAATAGCGCGAAAGCGATCCGTCTGGCCTTACGCTGACCGGCCGCGTCGGTCGCCCTGATTGCGTCGGCGGTCAGGGTGGTTAACGTCTCTGCCACCGGCAGCGAAATGCCGAGAAAAGATTTGGTCATGCCGATTAGCGCGATGAAGGGCGCAATCAACGCCAGCAAACTAAAGCCGCCTTTGCCCTGCATAATTGACATGATATTCAGATTATCCGCTTTGGCTCTGACAAAGGTTTCATGCGGATAGCTCAAAACGCAGCTGAGTACGAAAAAGACAATCGAAACAAAAATCAGGCCGTAGGCCGCCCGCACCACAAACACCGATTGCTTCTCACCACCGTTGCCCGCCTGGCGATACCACGACGCCAGCGGGCTAATCATCGGCGTAGAGCAGAAAGCGAAGGTAATCAGCGGCAGCGTTAACCACAGATTTTTGAGCGTCTCACCGGCAGGCGCATGGCGGGTGGCGCTCAGCTGCCGGAGAAAGTTGGATATGTCCCATGCCGGGATCTGGATAATGGCAATCAGCAGAATGGTTAAGGCGAACGGAATAGCTAACACACTCAGGGTATTTACCACCTTTTCACGCCCTTTGCTCAGCATCAGGAAAAGCAGGCCCAGAACCACAAACACCAGCGCGCCGCGATTCAGCGTGCCGAGATGCAGATGATTGCTGTAATAGTCGTTGATGGTGCTCACCAGCGAGATTCCGTATACCAGCGTAATCGGGAAGTGCGCGGTGCAGAAAAACATCTTGATGGCCTGTTTGCCTTTGGCACCAAAGTAAGCACCAAACAGCGGCAGGGACTTATCCGCCGTCTGGTTGTCCCGCATGAAAACCCGGCAGATCAGCACATGAGGGATCACTGACAGCGGCAATCCCAGCAGTAACATCATGATGAAGACAATCGGGCCGAGCGTGCCGATTTCAACCGGTAAAAATAGCGTACCTGCTCCCACCGTAGCGCCATAAACGCCCATCATCCAGACGGTATCTTTAATCGTCCAGCGCGGACGCGAGGGGGTCAGGGTCTCTACGTTCTGCATGGTCATTACAATTCAATGCCTCCCGGCTAGTCGGTGATGTGTTGCTCTGCGATCCCGCATGCTGTGGCGCAGCTTCAGCGCGCCGGCTGGTTGCGCTTTACGCCGTTTTCCCGGTCTGGCTGTTGCTGACGCGGGCGCGGGCGCGCTGAGGGTAACCCTCTTCCCTGATCCATCCTGAGGCGATGGCATGACCGATTACGCAGTAACAACGGAGGGCTGTGGCAGTAATCAGCATGATCGATCCATGACGTTAATGGCTCTCATTGCTGGTCCCACGTGTTGCATGAAGGCAGTTGCGCGGTAAACAGGCGGTTGTCATAAAGGCTTATCGCTGTCGCGACGTTCAGCACAGACTACGGTAGCCTGGCTGACGCATCTATGATCTTTGTCAGGGAATATGGGGCAGCAAACCGGTGAGCACAGCCGGTTAATGCGCGCACTTTGGGGGTTTAACCGGCGGGTTATGTCGCCTGACGGGCTGCATTGTGCTGATCCAGCATCGATACATTTTCCGGGCCAGCAGGGCCGCAATCTCCCGGTTAATCGCGTCGCGGAAAGCGTAGCGTAAACCGGGTGATGCCGTGCGCGCTGCTCACCTCACAGCTCCCGTGGTGTAAGCGCATAATGCTGCGCACAATAGACAACCCTAACCCGCTGCTGCCCTGATGCCGTGACGCCTCAGCACGCCAGAAACGATCAAAAACGCGCGCCTGCTGTTCGGCGCTCAGCGTCGGGCCGTGATTTTCCACCACCAGTTCGATAGCCGTCGGCTGGACCTTGCTGCAGACGCTCACCGGCGTGCCCGCATCGCCGTAGCGCAGCGCGTTGGCCATCAGGTTGGCCAGCGCGCGTTGCACTAACTGCGGATCGGCCCGCAGTTCGCCCTGCAGTTGCATCTCCAGCCGCATCGCCTTTTCCTCTGCCATATCGTCAAAATAGCTCTGCAGTTTGCCGCCAAGCTGCGCCAGATCGAGAGGTTGTTCATTCAGTGCCTGACTGGCATCTTCGGCTTTGGCAAGAAACAGCATGTTGTCGATCATCTTTGCCAGCCGTTCCAGCTCTTCATAATTGGAGCCGAGCAACGCCTGATAATCGCTCTGACTGCGCGTCTGGCTCAGCGCGACTTCGGTCTGGCCTAACAGCGTGCCGATCGGCGTCCGCAGTTCATGTGCCATATCAGCAGAAACCTGGCTCAACTGTTGATAACCGACGTCGAGGCGGCTCAGCATCTGATTAAAGGCGGCCACCAGCGGCTGTAATTCAGCCTGCGACTGTTGCGGCATCCGGCGGGACAAGTGACGCACATCGATCGCTTCCGCTTCCGCCGTCAGGCTGCGCAGCGGTGACAAACCGCGCCGCACCAGCCAGACGCTGATCGCCGCCACCAGCAACGCCGCCAACGCAGTCGCCAGCAGGATCTGGTGACGATAATGGCTCAGGGTTTGTGTCCGGTCACGCATCAGGCGGCCGGTGAGGATCTCAATCTGCCCGCTGCCATCCCGGGTCGGCGTCAGTGCCGCCGCCGAGATAAACGGCGTGCCGTTGGCGCTGACCAGATGATGCACCGACGACAGCGTCAGCGGCTGGTCAGCGGCAACCGGCGTAATTGCCGGCAGAGGACGCTGGCCGGGATTCACCACGATCAGCGGTGGCTGACCGGGAAAACGCAGCACCAGCAACGACTCGGTATTGCCAAGCATATTGGCGAACAGTCGCGGTTTCTGCTGAATCAGCGTAATCGCATCTTCATCGCGCAGCAGCGTACGGATTTGATCGATGCGCGTCAGCAGTGCGGCATCGTCCCGCACGCCAATCTGCTGGGCCAGTGAGTGATAAAGCGCAAATCCGCAGAGTGAAAAAATAGCGATCACCGTGACGCTGAGCATCAGCGACAGACGCAGCGCCAGGGAGCGTCGCTTCACGCTTCTGCTTCGCAGCGATAACCCACACCGTGTACCGTGTGGATCAGCGGATAGGCAAACGGGCCATCAATTTTCTGCCGCAGACGTTTAACCGCCACATCGACCACGTTGGTGTCGCTATCAAAATTCATGTCCCAGACGCGGGAAGCGATCACGGTGCGGGTCAGCACTTCGCCAGGATGCATCAGGAACAGATGCAGCAGGTTGAACTCTTTGTTGGTGAGATCGATACGCTGCCCGCCACGCTCGACGCGCCGTTTAAAAACGTCGAGCTGTAAATCGGCCAGCGTGAGAATATCCGGCAGCTTCTGCTGGCTGCCGCGCCGCAGTTGAGTACGGACGCGCGCCAGCAGTTCGGCAAAGGAAAAAGGTTTGACCAGGTAATCATCCGCGCCCAGCTCCAGCCCTTTGATGCGATCTTCCAGCGTGCCTTTAGCCGTCAGGAAGATGACCGGCGTGTGGATCTGCTTATCCATCGCCGCCATCACCTGCCAGCCATCAAGGCCGGGCATCATCACGTCGAGTAAAATCAGATCGTAATGATGCTCGCGGGCATAGAACAGACCATCAACGCCATTTTCCGCCACGTCGACGATAAAACCGGCTTCGGTCAATCCCTTGCGCATGTAATCACGAGCTTTGGCCTCGTCTTCAATCACCAGAATTTTCATGCGCCTCTTCCTGCTGGTTATTTTCAGGGCTGCGCCTGTTGCGCGGCTTGCTCGATCAATTTTACGACATCATCAGGATGTGACTGATACACCGAATGGCTGGCACCGGCAATTTCTACCGTATGGCTGTGCGCGCGTCTGGCATACATGCGCTCCAGATCGGGACTGATAATTTTGTCAGCTTTCGCCACCATGTACCAGCTGGGGTGGGTTTTCCACGCCGGATCGGCAATCTTAGCGGTGAACACCGCAGCGTTGGTTGGCATCTGCGCATGCGCTTCAAAATCGGCCTGCACAGCAGGCAGGTCGGCAGCGAAATCGCTGTGATAATACTGTGGTGCAATGGTCAGATAGCCATCGGCCGAGCGGGCAAACGGATGTGCGCTGTTGGGATATTTTTTACCGTTGCTGGCCTCGGTTTCACCGTTATCCGGCGCATGGGCGGCAATGTAGACCAGACCCGCCACTTTGCTGTCGTTACCGGCTTCACTGATGATCGCCCCGCCGTAGCTGTGACCGACCAGAATCACCGGGCCATTCTGCTGATCGATAATCCGTCGCGTCGCCGTCACATCCTCTGCAAAGCTGGTCAGCGGCTGTTGCACCAGCGTCACGTGATATCCATCCTGGGTCAGCCGGTCATAGACCGGACGCCAGCCCGCGCCACCAACAAAAGCGCCGTGTACCAGCACAATATTTTTTACCGGCTGCGACTGTGCCTGCGCCTCAGCGCCAGCGATAGCCAGCAACATGCCCACGGCCAGAGTAATGCTGTTCAGTTTCATCTTCGTGCTCCTGTTTGGGAAGGTTCGCCTACAGGATATGAAACCCACTCTGACATCAGGGTGAGCGAGTTATGACAAAACCATGACAGCGGCTGCGGGATGAGGCCCGCTCAGTGATTGAGTTGTGGCAGGGTGCAGGCAACTCCCTTTTGGCAGGACCTGCCCGGAAGAGGCCAGGGAAAGGCTGTCCATCGCTCCGGCCAGATCGGTGACCCTCCCCACAATGTTCAGGATGCTCTGTGCGGTGCCGGGAGATGCTGCGGATAATCCCCTGATTAGCGGATGGCTAAGGATGTGTCAGCAGCAGGAGCAGATCAGTCATCGAGTTCGTACTGTACCGATAACTGACCTTTCTTCTCTTTAACCTTAACGATGCGAACCTTACCGATTTCGGTGGTTTTGTTCACGTGCGTGCCACCACAGGCGTAGGGCGTCAGATCGCCCCAGGTGACGCTACGGCGCCCCTCTTCGGCCGACAGGATCCGCTGAAGATCGCGCGCCACTATCTCTGCTACCTCCGCCGCCAGGTTTTCCGCCGTTACCGTAGTGGTCAGCCCAATCGCTTCAAATACAACCCGGCCCTCGCCCGGGCGGTGATTCCCTTTGATACCATGCCAGCCATACTTTTCGGCCGCCACGCCGATGATATGCCCGGCGGAATGATAGCGGGTGTGGATAGCGCGAAGCTCAGGCGCGACGGCGAGATGAACCGGCCCGGCGGCAACCGGCGCATCGGTAAGATGTATCACTTCATCACCTTCCTGCACGGCCTGAAGCACCGCCACACCGTTAAGGGTTCCCTGATCAGAAGGCTGTCCCCCGCCCTGCGGATGGAACAGGGTTGCCGCAAGAATGACGCGGAAACGGCCATCCGGCCCGGGCGTACAGCTGATGACCTGGGAATTCATCTCAAGTGAATCGCTGTGATAGTAGGTTTTCTCAGTCATAAATTATCCACTTTAGTGCCCGGCTCGCGTCGGCGAACTGCGGGCTGAAGCCTGGCGCTACAGGTCTTTTGTCAAAATCTCACGATTGTCCGCCAGGATAGTCAGCATGGCATTAACGTACCTATCCCTGTTTCCCTGGTGCCACATCACACACAGCGGCAGCCCTTCAATTTCCATATCATCGACCGGAGCCAGCGGCAGATACTTTACGCCATCCGCGTTCATGTTGCGGTAAGAGGAAGGAACCAGCGCCACGCCCAGTCCGGCGGCAACAAAGCTCAGGATAGTCTGTTTTTCCTCGGCATATTGCGCAATCACCGGGTACCTGCCGGCCGCTCTGAACAGGTTCATCGTCAGGTCATGGCTGTGAGGACGGGTGCGTCTTTCCGGCACGATGACGGGGTCATTGCAAAAATCCTCTATGCTCACCCGGTCGTAATCCACCAGCCGGTGATGTGCCGGCACCGCCAGCACACAGGTTTCATGGGCAATAAAGCGGGTGGTCAGGGTGACGTCGGTCTGTTCTGGCGGCCGGACAAAGACCAGATCCAGCCAGCCGGAGGTCAGTCGTGGGATCAGACTGTGCGATTTATCTTCGCTGATATGGATATCCGCATCAGGAAAAGCGCTAACGAACAGGTTGAGCAGTTTCGGCAGTAATCCCCTCGCCGCACTGTCAATGGCACCGATCCGCAGCGTTTTTTTCTGCGATATCATATTTTTACGAAACTTAAGCCGTAACGCATCAAAATCTGCAACAACGGATTTAGCGTCAATCAGAAACTCCGCGCCTTCCCGGGTCAGGGAGACGTTTCGGGTCGAACGATTCAGCAGGCGAATACCCAGATCCTCTTCCAGTAACCGGATAAAACGGCTCAGTGACGCAGGCATCATTTCAAGCTTGCGGGCAGCCCTGCCAAAGTGAAGCTCATCACCTACCACCACGAAGCATCTCAGCTGATTTATATCCATTTATTGCCCGCATTCAGATTATGCAAATTATTTATATAAACCCTTGCCGATGATAACGCCAGTTAAAACAGCATACTGAGTTCACAACAAAACGATAACAACCCTACCTGACTGTGGAGCATCCTGTTATGCACAATGACCTCGAAAAAAAGGTGATGCGCAAAGTAACGCTGCGGATTATTCCTTTTATCATGCTGCTGTATTTCATCGCATTTCTCGACCGGGTTAACATTGGCTTTGCCGCCCTGACCATGAATCAGGACCTGGGTTTTTCGCCGATGGTCTTCGGGCTCGGTGCCGGGATTTTTTTTCTCGGCTACTTTCTGTTTGAAGTCCCGTCTAACCTGATTCTGCATAAAGTGGGTGCCCGTATCTGGATCGCCCGCGTCATGATCACCTGGGGACTGGTCTCGGGTTGTATGGCGTTTGTGCAGGGCACCACCAGCTTCTATATCCTGCGCTTTCTGCTCGGCGTGGCCGAGGCCGGTTTCTTTCCTGGCATCATTCTTTATCTCAGCTACTGGTTCCCGGCGGTAAAACGTGCGCAGGTCACCGCCATTTTCATGGCCGCAGCGCCGCTCTCCACCGCGCTTGGCTCTCCTATCTCCGCGGCGTTGCTGGAAATGCATGGGCTGATGGGCTTCGCCGGCTGGCAATGGATGTTCGTGCTGGAGGCAGTCCCGGCCTTACTGTTGGGCATCGTGGTGCTGTTCTGGCTCACTGACCGACCGGCCAAAGCCAAATGGCTGACCGAAGAAGAGCGGACCTGGCTGCAAAATACCATGCAGGCTGAAGAGCAGGCGCGGGCGGTGGGCCAGAGCCACAGCAGCGCATGGCGCGGTCTGGCAGATAAGCGGGTGCTGGCACTGGCGCTGGTCTACTTTGGCACCTCAGCCGGTCTTTATACCCTGGGTATCTGGGCACCGCAGATTATTCACAGCTTCGGTGCCTCATCGTTAGAGATCGGTTTTCTTAATGCCTTCCCGGCGGTGCTTGGCGTTCTCGGCATGATCCTCTGGGCCCGCCACTCCGACCGGACCCGTGAGCGCAGCTGGCACGTTATCGCTGCCTGTCTGCTGGCGGCAGCCGGACTGATTTACGCCGGCAGCGTCACTACCCTTTTCTCAGTAATTATCGCCCTGACGCTGGTTACGGTCGGGATCAGCGCATCCAAGCCGCCGCTCTGGAGCATGCCTACCCTGTTTCTGAGCGGACCGGCGGCGGCGGCGGGCATCGCTGCCATCAACTCGATTGGCAACCTCGGCGGATTTGTCGGCCCGATGATGATTGGCATCATCCGCCAGCAAACCGGCAGCTATACCTGGGGCCTCTATTTCGTGGCCGGACTGCTGATGGTTTCAGCCCTGACGGTACTGATTCTGGCCGGAAAAGCGAAAAAGCCACAGACCACAGAACTTCATCAACCTCACACTCATTAATCGACACGGAGAAACACCATGCGTAACTATTCTATTGCCGCTATTCCTGCTGACGGTATCGGTCCTGAGGTCATCTCAGCCGGCATTGACGTCCTCAGGGCGCTGTCACAGCGCGATCCGCAGCTGAAATTTGATATTCAGACTTTCGACTGGGGTTCTGACTACTACAAACGCTACGGTGTGATGATGCCGGAAGATGGCTTGCAGACGCTGAAAAAATTCGATGCGATCTATTTCGGCGCGGTGGGCGCACCGGATGTGCCTGATCACATCACCCTCTGGGGACTGCGCCTGCCAATTTGCCAGGGATTCGATCAGTACGCCAATGTGCGGCCGACCAAAATTCTGCCCGGCGTCACGTCGCCGCTGCGCAACCGCGGGCCGGGCGATCTCGACTGGGTGATCGTGCGCGAAAACTCCGAAGGCGAATATTCGGGTAACGGTGGCCGCACCCATAAAGGTCTGCCGGAAGAAGTCGGCACCGAAGTGGCAATTTTCACCCGCGTCGGTGTCACGCGCATCATGCGTTATGCCTTTAAACTGGCGCAATCCCGCCCGCGTAAGCTGCTGACGGTAGTAACGAAATCCAATGCGCAGCGTCATGGCATGGTGATGTGGGATGAAATTGCCGCTGAGGTGGCGCAGGAGTTTCCGGATGTGCAGTGGGACAAAATGCTGGTTGATGCCATGACACACCGCATGACGCTGCATCCGAAAAGCCTGGATACCATCGTCGCTACCAACCTGCACGCCGATATTTTATCTGACCTGGCGGGCGCGCTGGCGGGCAGCCTGGGGGTAGCGCCTACCGCAAATATCGATCCTGAGCGGCGCTTTCCTTCCATGTTCGAGCCGATTCACGGCTCGGCCTTTGATATCACCGGTAAAGGCATCGCTAACCCGATCGCTACCTTCTGGACGGCGGTGCAGATGCTGGAGCATCTGGGCGAGCATCAGGCCGCCGCGCTGATCATGGAAGGCATCGAACACGTCTGCACCCACGGCATCCTGACGCCCGATGTGGGCGGCACGGCAACAACGGCCGATGTCACGCGTGCCGTGGTGCAGTTCATCGAATCCCATTCAACCGTTGCCGAGAGTGCCTGACAATGAGAAACGATCGGGCCGCAGCGATCCTGGAGGAAATCTTTACGCAGGCGGTTGACAGTGCCCGTCCCGGGCCTGTCGTGCCGGCTGCGCTGCCGCAGAAGCCCGCCGGCCGCTGCGTAGTGGTCGGGGCGGGCAAGGCGTCGGCCGCGATGGCAGCGGCGGTGGATGCCGCCTGGCCAGACGTGGATGTCAGTGGCGTGGTGGTAACGCGCTACGGTCACGCCGTGCCTGCCGGGCGTATCCGCATTCTGGAGGCTTCACATCCGGTTTCAGATGCGATGAGTGAAACGGCGGCGATGCTGATTCTGGAAACGCTGCGCGGCCTGACACCCGACGATCTGGTGCTGGCGCTGATATCTGGCGGTGGCTCCGCCGTGATGGCCTTACCCGCGCCGGGTATCACGCTGGCCGATAAACAGTCAGTTACCCGGGCACTGCTGCACAGCGGTGCCCGCATCAGAGAGATGAATCTGGTCAGGCGTCATCTGTCGGCAGTAAAAGGTGGCAGGCTGGCGGCACTGGCGCAGCCTGCTCAGGTGGTTTCGCTGATTATCAGCGATGTTCCGGGTGATAATCCGGCGGATGTGGCATCCGGTCCGACGGTGGCTGACAGCAGCACACCAGAAGATGCGCTGAAGGTGCTCGAACGCTACGCTATTCCAGTTTCCGCCGCGGTTCGCCATCTGCTGAACCAGCCGCCGGCGTTGTCAGGCATGCTGCCGGTCGGTGAGGTCAGGATGATTGCCACACCCGCGATGGCTTTACAGGCCGCGGCCAGTGCGGCACGTCGTCACGGTATTACGCCACTGATACTCGGTGACGCCATCGAAGGTGAGAGCCGGGAGGTCGCCACCGTCATGGCGGGCATCGCAAAATCAGTGAAGCAGCACGGCTACCCGCTGAAGGGGCCAGCAGTGTTGCTGTCAGGGGGTGAAACAACGGTGACGGTAAGCGAGGGAAAGGCAGGTAAAGGCGGGCGTAATACCGAATTTTTACTTGGGCTGGCCTGCGCACTGCGGGGAGAAAGCGGAATCTGGGCCATCGCGGGAGACAGTGACGGTATTGATGGCACCGAGGATGCGGCGGGTGCGATGATTTTTCCTGATACGCTGTTGCGCGGCAAAACCTGTGGGCTTGATGCGCTTAGCTATCTGAACGCGCATGACAGCTACAGCTATTTTCATGCGATTAACGATCTGCTGATAACCGGACCGACATTAACCAACGTTAATGACATCAGAGCGATATTGATAGGCTAACCTGTGGCTCTCTTTTAAACGAAG
The DNA here is from genome assembly GCF_038594305.1 of Pantoea brenneri. Classification (NCBI taxonomy): domain Bacteria; kingdom Pseudomonadati; phylum Pseudomonadota; class Gammaproteobacteria; order Enterobacterales; family Erwiniaceae; genus Pantoea; species Pantoea brenneri. The sequence continues at coordinate 2,064,059 of NZ_JBCGBG010000001.1, forward strand.
AGAGCCACAGTTCATTTCTCTTATTACGCGAACCAGCATGTCGCTGGACTGGCATTGTTGGTTCTATCAATCTGCCAGCGCAGGGCAGCATGGGCAGGCTGTCACTTCCCCTTGCTCACCTCTCCTCACTTTATGCGTCACTTTTGCGGCCACGGATAACGGTTATCTCTTCATCATTGATTGACACCATCCGGTGGTTTTCAACCCTGGCCAGCCAGCGACTGAAAATGGGCTGAAATCAGTCGTGACTGAAACAGGTTTAATTCAAACAGCCCGGTGATAGTGGTTAAAGGATGTTATTTCTGACTTTGTTGCTGATTATCTGCTTCTTTTTGTTTTTTCTTAGCCATGTGATGGCCTACAGCGCAGCCGGCAGCGGCACCTGCAACGCCGTGATTCGCAACATGGCCAGCGACACCTCCAACAGCAGCGCCTTTAAGGCATCCCTTCGCCTCAGCCTGCATGCTCATGCTGAAAAGCAGGCCAGCGGCCATGATGCCAAACGTTAACTTCTTCATATTTTTTTCTCCATGTAATGACTGGCGTGTTCCAGTTACTTACCAGCATAGCCAGTTAAAACCAGACGCCTTGCCAGAATGGATAAAACTAAAACCTGGTTACCCTTCGTTACGTTTAACACTGACCCAGCGGGATAATCAGGCGCTTTACGGGTGATCATATCGGGCAGTTTCCCTGCCCCATAAACACCTCGCGTGGCTGAAAGCCGTCCAGCCCTGCCCTGCCGGCTTTGCTGAGGATCTCATCTCGGATGATTCAGGATTGCCCTCTTAACGCGGCTGACAGAAGCCAGCAATGTTGTTTTTAAATGCACGAAAAACGCATGGCCGTTCTTCAGGTCTCAGTGACCGTGAACGGTCAATCCAACAAGACGGATAACGACAGGACGGACAACCAGTATGCAAAAGAAAGCCGCTGGCATGGCGACCTGGTAAGCATTCATCACATTTGTCAGGTAATGGGGTCCCATTCCGAATTCGGCTAACGTGATGACCAGACTCATCAGGAATGCCATGATGGTCGCCATATAAAAAGCAAATATGTACGGTGCAGCGCGCTTTGGCAGGCGATTTCGTCGGGTATTTTTAGCGATAGCATCAGTCATCGGGATATCCTGATTAATAAAGATGAACGGAACTGCTGCTAACCTAACAAGCTTATCAGGACGGTTGTAGCGTGGTTATGCTTTAATCATTATTAAGCAAAAGTGACGAATGAAGCATTGAGGATAAGATGGACGTTTTAGGGCTGATCAGCACGTTTATCCGCGTGGTGGAGAACGGCAGTATTGCAGCGGCGGCACGCGCTAAAGGTATGAGCCCGGCAGCAGTCAGCCAGAGTCTTTCTCGTCTTGAGGCGCATTTGGGCGTGCGACTGCTATCGCGCACCACCCGTAGCATGACCTTAACTGAAAACGGTAAGCGTTATTTCGAGAAAGTACGCCACATTCCACATGATATAGAGCTCGCCTCGCAGGCTGCGGCCAATGAAACCAAACCGCAGGGACCACTTTGTATCGCTACTACAGCCGCGTTTGGTCGGTACGTTCTGGCGCCACTTATGCCCGCTTTCAAAGCGTCCTTCCCCGACATAGATATCGAACTGATCGCTACCGATCGCAACGTCGACCATCGGCTGGAAGGCGTCGACGTCAGTATCCGCATTGAGGCGCAGCTGAATGATCAACTGATCGCCAGGAAAATCGCGTCATTGCCGTTTATATTCTGCGCAGCTCCCGCTTACCTTGACCGTGCTGGCACGCCTCAGACACTCGCAGAACTTAGCCAGCACGCCTGCCTGGTTTTCCGCTATCCAACCGACAGACGGTTTCTGCCATGGACGTTTATGGTCAACGGACAACCTGTCAATGCAAAACCTGACCCCAGCTTCATCAGTGATGATATTGATATTATTGCAAAAATAGCAGTCAACGGGGGCGGCATTGCTCGTCTGGCGAGCTTCGTTGCTCAGCCGTTGATAGACAGTGGTCAGTTAAGACCGTTGTACTGGTCAGGGCACAATGGCGAGAGCAGCGTTGAGTCCCTGCCAATGAATATCTATGCCTGCGTCACCGAACGTTCGGCACTTAATGCGAAAGTTCGGGCATTTATTGAGTTTTTAGAAGCTGCGATTTGAGACAAGGCCGCTTTTAACGGGCAAAAGGTACAGAGGTCGCCCTGATAACGCATGGGCACTGTAGATTATGGACGAAATGTTCAGGTGGTGTCCTTCAGAAAATGCTCGCAGAGAAAGTTTACCAGGGCCCGTACTTTTGGTGAAGGATACTTACTGGCAGGCCAGAGAACATAAAACACACCCGTTCGTTTTGAATAACTGTCCAGAATTGTGCAAAGCCGCCCTTCTGACAGGGCTTGTCTGACCGCGAATTCTGGCAGATAGGCTATTCCCAGCCCTTGCAAGCTAAAATGCAGCCGTGTCTCGATGTTATTGCAGATCATAGAGGCTGGAATAGAGAGTTCGGCTTTATCCTTTGCACCGCATAACTCCCACGGTTCCAACTTGCCACTGTGGGGAAAACGATAATGTATACAAGAGTGCACCGATAAGTCAGCAGGATGCTTCGGGATACCGCGCTGAGCCAGATATTGAGGAGAAGCCACCAGCACCGAACTATACGTACCAACTTTTCTGGCCGCCAGACGTGAATCCGTCGGCTCACCTGCCCTGATCACAATATCGAAGCCTTCCTCTATCACATCGACCAGCCTGTCGGTGAAATCTAAATCCAGTTCAACCCTGGGATATTCGCGCATAAATTCGACCAGCACTTGCAGCATCAGTGCACTCATCATTGGCAAACTGATACGTAAGCGACCTTGCGGAGTGCCTGCTTCCTGAGAAAGCTCCACTTCTGCAGCCTCGATTTCGGACAGTATGCGTCGGCTTCGTTCCAGAAAGAGCGCCCCTTCTGCACTTAGTGTAATGCTACGCGTGCTGCGATGGAAAAGGCGTACACCCAGTTTTTTTTCCAGTCTTGTCATGCTTTTGCCCACAGCAGAAGCAGATATACCCAGCAACCGACCCGCCGCCACAAAACTACGTGTCTCCGCAACCTGTACGAACACCGTTAAACCACTCAGGCTGTCCATTTTAACCCTTTATTAATGACTGAAAGTTCCGCAGTGAAAGGAACCGTATCCTACTTATTCCCGCTTACCTGCAAAGGTAGGATGTTGACCTTGTTCTCCCGGAAAGGTTAAACCACGATGTATATTTCTGTGTCATCGTTTTTCAAGGCATCTTGCCTGCATTTCAACACGTTCAATCGCAGCCACCTCATATATTTGAGCCGTCGTCATTTTGCCATTAACTGGAGATCATGATGACAACAAATCCTTTAAACATGACCGCCATAAAATACAGCAAAGGCTCAACGTTGGCCGATCCTGACTGCCTTATTGATGTGGAGGTTGAACGTCCGATTCCTGGACCGCACGATTTACGTGTCGACGTTAACGCCGTTTCCGTCAACCCACTGGATACGAAGATTCGAGGAGGGCAGGTTGCTGCGCCTGATAGCGTTGATAGCCTGGGGTGGGATGCCGCCGGTATTGTTGAGGCGGTAGGTGAAAACGTTACGCTATTCCGGCCTGGCGATGCGGTTTACTACGCCGGCTCTTTCGACCGGAACGGCAGCAATGCCCAGTTTCATCTTGTTGACGAACGCATCGTTGGTCATATGCCAGAGAGCCTGACCTTTGCTGAAGCGGCTGCACTGCCATTAACCTCTCTTACCGCATGGCAACTTCTTTTTGATCGGCTAAGCGTGCGACGAGATAAGCAGCCTGTCCCAGGCAGCCTGCTGGTTATCGGTGCTGCAGGTGGGGTCGGCTCAATGTTAACCCAGCTCGCGAGTCAGCTGACGGGCCTGACCGTCATTGCCACCGCTTCTCGTGCTCAAAGTCGGGCATGGTGCCTGGCGCATGGCGCGCATCACGTCATTGATCATTGCCAACCTTTGCAGGCTCAAATCAGCGCATTATCTGTGCCGCCAGTCACCCATATTGCTGCATTGTCGAATACAACTGAGCACTGGAAGGAGCTTGCTGAATTAATTGCGCCACAGGGGAAAATCGGCGTTATTACTGACCATAATTCGCTGGATGCCGTGCCATTTAAGGCCAAAAGTGTCTCTCTGCACTGGGAAATGGTGTTTACCCGTCCACTGTTTGGTACGCCGGACATGATTGAACAACATCATATTCTCGACGAAGTGGCCACCCTGGTTAATGCTGGCGTGCTGCGTTCAACTGTAAACCACATGATTCATCCGCTTAATGCATTTCACCTGCGTGAGGCGCATCAACTTATTGAAAATGGCGGCATCACAGGTAAGGTCGTGGTCGCACGTTCTGCGGTTGATAGCGTAAAATTGAAACCGTGAATAACAAATAAACATTCTTATTCAGAAAAGCCTAATCTGCTGAATATTTATTGAACAAGAAAGCGTCCGATTCTGGCTGTGAGTTCAACCGATGGATGCAACACATTGGTTGAAACGCGCTGCGGGTGATTCATTGCCTGGCGTTTTCATGGCCTCTCGTTGAGCTGCCTGACAATACTGTTTAGTCTTTGCTGGCTATGAACCGATAAGTCAGTTTCTTTTGAAAAATACTGCCTGAGCAATCTGTTCATATTTTCATTGGAGCCGCGTTGCCAGCAGGATTGAGGATCGCAGACGTAAACCTGAATATCTGTTGCTACAGTAAACCGGGTGTGTGAAGTGGTTTACTGAATTTAGCCACCTGAACAGAGGTGATATGCTCATCTCAGAACAACACAGGTGCACCAATGAAAATAAGAAATTTTAGTCCTGAATTCAGACGTGTATCAGCCCAGTTGGTTGTCGTTCAAAATTACATAGCCGCTCAGGCAGCTAAGGCCATGCACGTTGGCCTTTTTACGATGACGAAATGGGTAAAACAGCTGCGTAAAACGCCAAACGCCTCTCCTGTTACACCGGAACAAATCGAAATACGTGAGCAAAAGAAAAAAATGGCCAAATCAGTCCTGAGACGACAGATTGGCCGGCACAACAACTGGGTATTTGTTCACACCGAATCGGTGAAGCGGAATGACGGAACGACTCCAGCAAGCGTCAGGAAGATGCGGGTCGATTCAAACACTGCGTGGCGCGCAGCACTCAAACGAGCCGGTATTGAAGACTTCCGGTTTCACGACTTGCGGCACACCTGGGCGAGCTGGTTAATCCAGTCTGGCGTGCCGCTTTCCGCGCTGCAGGAAATGGGTGGATGGGAAAGTATCGAAATGGTGCGCCGGTATGCTCACCTTGCACCTAACCTAGCATGCGCGCAAAATTGACTCACTTTTGGGTGAGAGCGACACAAATACGACACAAGGAGATAATCAGGTAGGATTGAAGCTGGCGTAAGTCATTGAAAGGTATTGGCACGCCCTACAGGATTCGAACCTGTGACCTACGGCTTAGAAGGCCGGTGCTCTATCCAGCTGAGCTAAGGGCGCATGGAGATGGCGTGGATTATACGTCGGGAAGCGGGTACGTCAACGTTTTTGCCGTTCCTCCGCAGCGAAGTGCTGCGGTAATGACCAATTGGCGTCAGTGACGCCTGCGCCATTCGCTGAGCGACACGAGTTTACTGTTGTCGGTAAATTCTCCTTCCAGCTCAATCCCTTGTGGTGTGAAACGCGCATTGTATTGCTCACGAAGTGCATGTAGCGCCGGGATGTCCGGCTCCAGCTGGCGCAGAAAGCCTAGCGCGAGCAGCAGCTGCTGGCGGCTAATAAGCGGTGGAAAACCAGCACGACTGAGAATCGCATGCCAGCGCTGACTGTTCTCCTCGCTGCCGTCAACAATCAACACCTGCCAGATCAGCAGTACCGCTGCGCCATTATGCAGATGCGTTTCATTATCGTTGCTGAGATAGTCGGTAAACTCTTTCGCCGCCTCTTTCCCCATCATAGAGATCATTGATTCCACCTGTACCGGTGGCAGCTGCAGCCGTTTGCTGAGCCGCTGAGCGGCGTGACGTGAGCCAGCGGTGAGCAGCTGAAATCCAGCGACAAACACCACCGCCAGAGTAGCAAGCATTATCCAAATCATTACATCGTCCCCTGATTGTCCTGCAGATATCATACGCATGCAGACCGGCACTCGTCGCGACGAAAAAGCCGGAAAGCGCGTACGCGTCTGAAACTGTAACTGACAGCGCGCCACGCTTCTGACAAAATAGCCCCCTTCCCCCGATTCAACACAACACAGTGGATTTCCTCTCTGATGGCAGCAAAAATTATTGACGGTAAAACGATTGCGCAGCAGGTGCGTCTTGAGGTTGCGGAAAAAGTAAAGCAGCGTCTGGCAGCCGGCAAACGTGCGCCAGGTCTGGCCGTGGTTCTGGTAGGTGAAAACCCGGCATCGCAGATTTATGTGGCCAGCAAACGCCGCGCCTGTGAAGAGGTCGGTTTTCTCTCCCGCTCCTACGATCTGCCCGCGACCACTCGCGAAGCTGAGCTGCTGGAGCTGATCGACCAGCTCAATCAGGACAACGACATTGATGGCATTCTGGTGCAGTTACCGCTGCCAGCCGGCATCGACAACGTCAAAGTGCTGGAGCGCATCACGCCGGATAAAGATGTCGATGGCTTCCACCCGTATAATGTCGGTCGCCTGTGCCAGCGTGCGCCAAAACTGCGCCCCTGCACCCCGCGCGGCATCGTGACGCTGCTGGAGCGCTACAATATCGATACCTATGGCCTGAATGCGGTGGTGGTTGGCGCGTCCAATATCGTCGGTCGTCCAATGAGTATGGAACTGCTGCTGGCGGGCTGCACCACCACCGTCACCCACCGTTTCACCAAAGATCTGCGCCATCACGTTGAGCATGCCGATCTGCTGGTGGTGGCGGTCGGTAAACCGGGCTTTATTCCGGGCGACTGGATTAAACCCGGCGCTATCGTGATTGATGTGGGCATTAACCGGCTGGAAAGCGGCAAAGTGGTTGGCGACGTCGATTTTGATTCCGCATCACAGCGCGCGGCCTATATCACGCCGGTACCAGGCGGTGTCGGACCGATGACGGTCGCAACCCTGATTCAAAACACGCTGCAGGCGTGTGAAGAGTTTCACGATGGAGAGGTAGAATAAATGGCAACTTTTTCGCTGGGAAAATTCCCGCACGTCGATCTGTGCGATCTGCTGAAACTGGAAGGCTGGGTTCAGAGTGGCGCACAGGCTAAAGTCGTGATTGCCGAGGGTGAAGTGAAGGTCGATGGCGCGGTGGAAACGCGTAAACGCTGCAAAATCGTTGCCGGTCAGACCGTGGAGTTTTCAGGCTTCCGCATTACTGTGGTCGCGTAAACCTCCGGCGTCCCTGCGGGGACGCTGTTACTCCGTTACCTCCCCCACCACCCGCGTCTCTCCTTCCCGCTGTTCAAGCGCAATATGATTCACCGCCGTATGCTGCGCGATCAGTGCTGCAAGCCGGGGTGAATGGCTGGTGATCCAGAGCTGGCTGAACTGGCTGGCTTCTGCGATTAAGCGTGCCAGCGCCGGCAGCAGATCTTCATGCAGGCTGTTCTCCGGTTCATTCAGCGCCATAAAAGCCGGTGGACGTGGACTGAGCAGCGCCACCACCAGACAGAGAAACCGCAGCGTACCATCAGAAAACTCAGCGCTTTCCAGCGGGCGCAGAATGCCACGTCGCGACATCAGCATCTGAAAGCGGCCATTCTGCACCTCTACCTCAAACTGACTGTCGGGAAAAGCCTGCGCCATCACCTCATACAGTAGTTCCGTCTGGCCGCGTTCAACGATCGTCGCCCACGCCGCCGCCAGATTACTGCCGTCATGTGCCAGCACCGGGGCGCGGACCCCAATCTGCGGTGCACGAATCGGCGAGCCCGGCCAGACGGCGAACTCATGGTAGAAGCGCCACTGGCGCAGCCGTTCACGCAACTGGGAAAGTTCAGGATAACGATGGGGTTCGCCGAGCTGACCAAACAGCGACTCTTCCGGATGCAGCACCGCCGGATAGGCGACAAGTTCGCCCTCAACGTTGTGCAGAAAGGCGGTCTGATTTTCACGCTGCAGGATGCATGAAGAAGGACGGCGCTGTTGTCCGCTCAGCCACAGCCGCTCCTGCTTGACCAGCGGATCGAGATTAAACAGGCTGGTGACCAGCGGTTCGGGAAAACCGATCTCCAGTTGATAATCGATATCCTCCATCACCACCGCCAGCATCAGTCGCTTCGGATCATGACGGCGATCGCCACGCCGTAAGCCACCCGCCCACATCGCTTTCTGGATGCCGCCTTCTTCGGCCAGCGCCAGCGCCAGACGACCGCTGGCTGCCTCATGCAGCAGCCGGACCGCTTTATACAGGTTGGATTTGCCGCAGCCGTTAGGGCCGCTTACCACGTTGAGCTGCTGCAGCGGCAACGTCAGATCACGAATTGATCGAAAGCCACGTATCTGAATCTGTTCAATCGCCATAATAAAAAAGGGCGATTGCTCGCCCTCTCCGGTTTATTTGCGGCGCCAGCTGGACCCCTGCGGCCCATCTTCAACGATCACGCCGAGCGCATTCAGCTTGTCGCGGGCGATATCCGCCTGCGCCCAGTCTTTGGCGGCACGCGCATCAGCACGTGCTTTCACCCAGTGTTCAATCTCAGCGACTTCTTCATCATTCACCTGAGCGCCGCTTTGCAGGAACTGCTCCGGGTCCTGTTGCAGGATGCCCAGCACGTTGGCGATCTCACGCAGCTTCGATGCCAGGCCGTTCGCTGAATCACGGTCTTCGCTTTTCAGTCGATTGACTTCGCGCGCCATATCGAACAGCACCGAATAGGCTTCCGGGGTATTGAAATCATCATCCATTGCGGTGCGGAAACGGGCTTCAAACGCTTCGCCGCCGCGGGCTGGCACGCTGCTGTCAGTGTGACGCAGCGCGGTATACAGACGCTCCAGCGCCGCACGCGCCTGATTCAGGTTATCTTCGCCGTAGTTCAGCTGGCTGCGATAGTGACCGGACATCAGGAAGTAACGCACCGTTTCAGCATCATAATGTTGCAGCACGTCACGCACCGTGAAGAAGTTGCCAAGCGATTTCGACATCTTCTCGCGGTCGACCATCACCATGCCGGAGTGCATCCAGTAGTTAACGTACGGACCGTCATGCGCACAGGTCGACTGGGCGATCTCGTTTTCATGGTGCGGGAACATCAGGTCTGAGCCGCCACCGTGAATATCAAAATGGGTGCCCAACTGCCGGCAGTTCATCGCCGAACACTCGATGTGCCAGCCGGGACGACCATTGCCCCACGGTGATGACCAGGCGGGTTCGTCCGCTTTGGACATCTTCCACAGCACGAAATCCATCGGATTACGCTTCACGTCAGCCACTTCAACCCGCGCGCCCGCCTGCAGCTGCTCCAGATCCTGACGTGACAGCGCGCCGTAATCGGCATCGCTAAGCACATCAAACATCACGTCGCCATTGTCCGCCACATAAGCGTGACCGCGGGCGATCAGGGTTTCCACCAGCTCGATGATCTCGGCGATGTGGCGCGTGGCGCGCGGCTCCTGATCGGGCGGCAGAATGCCCAGCGCAGCGAAATCGTTGTGCATCTCACCAATCATCCGGTTGGTCAGGGTTTCGATGCTCTCGCCGTTTTCATTGGCACGCTTGATAATTTTATCGTCGATGTCGGTGATGTTACGCACGTAGTCCAGCTGGTAGCCGAGGTAACGCAGGTAGCGTGCCACCACGTCAAACGCCACGAACGTCCGCCCATGACCAATGTGACAGAGGTCATACACCGTGATGCCGCAAACATACATCCCGATTTTACCGGCATGAATGGGTTTGAATTCCTCTTTCTGTCGACTCAGGGTGTTATAAATCTTAAGCATTGAACGGTTCCGTATTGGCGTGTGGTTGACACTTTTAAGTATCCAGACATTGTGCCGTATTTTTATCGCTCGCGCGACGCAAAGCAAGCCAACTGCGCCGCGCTGCTGACGCGTCATCAGAAATTATGATATAAGAACGGTCGACAAAAAGGGGCACGCCGACCGATGAAGCGGCCTCAGCAACTGACGACAACCTTTACAGGACGACAAAAATGGTAACTTTCCAGACGAACCATGGCGATATCGTAATCAAAACCTTCGATGATAAAGCGCCGGCAACCGTAAAGAACTTCCTGGATTACTGCCGTGAAGGTTTCTACGACAACACTATTTTCCACCGGGTGATCAACGGCTTTATGATTCAGGGCGGCGGCTTTGAGCCGGGCATGAAGCAGAAAGCCACCAAAGATGAAATCCAGAACGAAGCCAACAATGGCCTGAAAAACACCAAAGGTACGCTGGCAATGGCACGTACCTCTGCACCGCACTCTGCGACCGCACAGTTTTTCATCAACGTGGCTGACAACGACTTCCTGAACTTCCGTGACGAAAGCGTACAAGGCTGGGGTTACTGTGTGTTCGCTGAAGTGGTTGAAGGCATGGACGTGGTCGAGAAGATCAAAGGTGTTTCAACTGGCCGCAGTGGCATGCACCAGGATGTGCCAAAAGATGACGTTATCATCCAGAAAGTCACTGTCAGCGAGTAATGTCGCGCACCCTGTTTATCGCAGATCTCCATCTGTGTCAGGAAGAACCGGCGATCACCGCCGGTTTTCTGCATTTTTTACAGCGCGAAGCGCCACACTGCGACGCGCTCTATATTCTTGGCGATCTGTTTGAAGCCTGGATTGGTGACGACGATCCCAATCCACTGCATCAGCAGGTTGCCAGCGCCCTGCGCGCCCTCTCCGTTCCGGTCTACTTTATTCACGGCAACCGCGATTTCCTGATTGGCCAGCGCTTCGCCCGCGCCAGCGGCATGACGCTGCTGCCTGAAGAACAGGTGCTGACGCTCTACGGCCACCGTCTGCTGATCATGCACGGCGATACGCTCTGCACCGACGACGTCGGCTATCTGCGCTTTCGTGCCAAAGTCCATAACCGGTGGATCCAGCGACTGTTTCTGGCGTTACCGCTGCGGCTGCGCAAACGCATCGCCGCCCGGATGCGCGCCGACAGCAAACAAGCCAATCAGCATAAGTCCCAGACCATCATGGATGTGAACCACGACGCGGTGATCGCTACCCTGCTGCGCCAGCAGGTACGTTTGCTGATCCACGGTCATACTCACCGTCCGGCCATTCATCAGCTGACGCTGCAGGGTGAAACCGCGCAACGGGCGGTGCTGGGGGCCTGGCACCGTCGGGGATCGATGATTCAGCTCGACGCCAGCGGGATTCAGCTGATCGATTTTGACTTTTAATCGTCGGGTAAATCCGCGTGTTTAGCCCGACGCAACCGTTTTCCTTGCTCTCTTCTCATGCTATTCTCTGTGCCCTTCAAAACCTGTCCGCCCGGCCAGGTCTGTTTGTTCATTCACAGGAGTTGACCGCATGTCATCCAACGCCGCCCCGGCCCGCATCGCGATTGTTATGGGTTCCAAAAGTGACTGGTCCACCATGCAGTTCACTGCTGAAATTCTTACCAGCCTCGACGTGCCCTTCCATGTTGAAGTGGTTTCTGCACACCGTACGCCGGATAAACTGTTCAGCTTTGCCGAAACCGCCGCTGAGCGGGGTTTTCAGGTCATCATTGCTGGCGCGGGTGGCGCAGCACATCTGCCAGGTATGCTGGCGGCTAAAACCCTGCTGCCGGTACTGGGCGTGCCGGTTCAGAGCGCGGCGCTGAGCGGCGTCGATAGCCTCTATTCGATTGTGCAGATGCCGCGCGGAATTCCGGTCGGTACGCTGGCGATTGGTAAAGCCGGTGCCGCCAATGCCGGGCTGCTGGCTGCGCAGATTCTGGCGATTCATGACGACGCGCTGCGTTCACGACTGGCGAACTGGCGTCAGAGCCAGACCGATGAAGTGCTGAATCATCCTGATCCACGGGAGGAGGCATGAAGCCGGTTTGCGTCCTTGGTAACGGTCAGTTAGGCCGTATGCTGCGCCAGGCGGGTGAACCGCTGGGGATCGCGGTTTATCCGGTAGGTCTGGATGCCGATCCGGCTGCCCTGCCAATGGCCGACAGCGTGATCACCGCCGAAATTGAGCGCTGGCCGGAAACCGCGCTGACCCGCGAACTGGCGAGTCATCCGGCGTTTGTGAACCGCGATATATTTCCGCGGCTGGCCGATCGCCTGACCCAGAAACAGCTGCTGGATCAGCTCCATCTCGCCACTGCGCCGTGGCAGTTGCTGGCCGACAAAGCCGAATGGCCGTCGGTGTTTGCCTCACTCGGCGAACTGGCGATTGTGAAGCGCCGCACCGGGGGTTATGACGGTCGTGGTCAGTGGCGTTTGCGTGCTGGCGAAACCGATGCACTGCCGGAAGAGTGCTATGGCGAATGCATCGTCGAACAGGGCATTAATTTCTCCGGCGAAGTGTCGCTGGTCGGCGCGCGCGGCCATGATGGCAGCACGGTGTTCTATCCGCTGACGCACAATCTGCATCAGGACGGCATTCTGCGCACCAGCGTGGCGTTGCCCCAGGCGGATCAGGCGCAACAGCAGCAGGCGGAAGCGATGCTGAGTGCCATCATGCAGCAACTGAACTACGTCGGCGTGATGGCGATGGAGTGTTTTGTCACGCCGGACGGATTGCTGATTAACGAACTGGCCCCGCGGGTGCATAACAGCGGCCACTGGACGCAGAATGGTGCCTCCATCAGCCAGTTCGAGCTGCATCTGCGGGCGATTCTGGCGCTGCCCCTGCCGCAACCGGTGGTGTTTGCGCCGTCGGCGATGGTCAATCTGATTGGCACTGCCGTCAACCCTGACTGGTTGCAGCAGCCGCTGGTGCACCTGCACTGGTATGACAAAGAGGTGCGCCCGGGCCGTAAGGTCGGGCACCTCAATCTGACCGACAGCGATACAGATCGACTCAGGGCTGCCCTCAACGCGCTGGTCCCTCTGCTACCGGCAGAGTACGCCAGTGGCATCGCCTGGGCGATTGAAAAACTGTAATCCTCCGCACCAAAGCCTGCTGATGGCATTGTCAGGCGGCTGAGAAGCGCAACGCGAGGGGAGGATACGTCGGTAGCACAGCATAGCGGGCCAGTGACAAAAACGCCGGGAGCGTTTTTGAACCACGCAAAGCGTTGGCCCGGCTACGGGCCACCTCAGGGATGAGGAGCGTAATCGCCCGCGCTGAGCCTGCCAGGGATGGCATTTTTGCGTCTTTGCGAAGGGCGTATGCTCCCTGAGCTAACACCTTATCGTCGCGCGCTGTGAGCGCTAGTACGTTCTGGATGACGACCGGATGCAGGCTTAATAGCGCCCTGCACCCAGTCCTCCCCTTATGCCGCATCAAACTTCCTGAACAGCGCTTTGCCCTTCAGTAACCGCACCCCGAGCCAGCCACCGCACAGCGACAATAACAGCGCGCCGGATAACGGCAGCGCCAGCCACAAGGTCCAGTCAGGCTGCCACGGGAAATCAAAGATTTTACGCTGCAATCCCCACAGTGCGGCTTCCGCGCCCATCGCGGCGGCCACCCCCGAAACCACGCCGAGCAGCGCAAACTCGCACCATAAGGTGGTGCGCAGCAGCCGTTTACTGGCACCCAGCGTCCGGTAAACCACCAGCTCCTGACGACGCTGACGCATCCCCACCTGAATCTGCGCCAGCAACAGCAGCACACCGCAGGCGGTGACCAGTATCACCATCACCTCCAGCGCCTGGCTGACCTGCGTCAGCACCTGGCCGATCTGCCGCATAATACTGCCGATATCTAGCAGACTCAGCGTCGGAAAACTGCGGTTCAGCGCCGCCAGCAGCGCCGGATCGGCCTCCATTCGGAAGCTGGTGAGCCAGGTCTGCGGCTGACTATCCAGCGCGCCCGGCGGGAAGATGAAGAAAAAGTTCGGCTTCAGGCTCTCCCAGTCCACTTTACGCAGGCTGGTGATTCTGGCGCTGAACTTTTGCGTATCGCCATCAAAGGTCAGGGTGTCACCGAGCTTCACCCCTAAGCGGGTAGCCAGCTCCGCCTCCATCGAGACTTCGCCCGCTTTGGGCGGCCAGCTTCCGGCGACCAGCGGATTGTGGTCCGGCCGCTCCGCCAGCGCGGTCAGGTTAAGTTCACGGTTCAGGGCGTTATCCAGCGTCGGATCGGCCGGTTTGCCGTTGAGTTCGCTGAGCCGTACCCGCGCAATCGGGTAGAAGGTTTCCGGCTTAATCTGATGAGACTGCAGGAAGTTGCGCACCTGCGGCACCTGATCGGCAGTCATATTCAGCAGGAAGAAGTTCGGGCTGTCGGCCGGTAACTGCTGCTGCCAGCGATCGAGCAGATCGCCGCGCATCACCAGCAGCAGGGCCAGCAGCATAAACGACAGCGAAAAAGCAGAGAGCTGACTCAGCGTGATGCCCGGCTGGCGCAGCAGACGGTTGATCGCCAGCCGTAATGCCAGATTGCGCACCACCAGCCGACGCAGCAGCAGCAGCGTGCCCCAGCCCAGCAGCGCCAGTAATCCGGCCAGCACCACCACGCCTGCCAGCAGCGCCCACAGCATTTTACTGCCGCCCACCAGCAGCGCTAACAGCGCCACCACCACCGCTGCCATCAGCGGAATATAGAATTTCAGCGGCCACAGGTTAGCCACCGCATCACGCCGCAGCACGCGCAACGGCTGGGTCGCCAGCAGCAGACGATAAGGTCGCAGTCCCACCAGCAGCGAGATAATAAACAGCGATCCGACCGCCCAGATCCACGGCCAGAAACTGGCAGCCGGCAGGCTGGCTGGCAGCACCGGCTTCAGCATCACCATCAGCGCCGCTTCCACCCCCTGCCCGACCAGGCTACCGGCCATCGCCGCCAGCAGCAGCACCGCCAGCCACTGACCGATGATTAACTTCTGCAACGCGCCGTGGGTCGCTCCCAGCGTCTTCAACACCGCCACCAGATCGTAACGGCTGCGGCAGTAGTGGCTCATGGCAACGGCCACCGCAGCAATCGCCAGCATCAGCGTCAGCAGCGCAGATAACAGCAGGAACTGCTGCGCGCGCTGCATCGAACGCCCCAGCGCATCCTCTGAGTTTTCAATGCTGATCCAGCGCTGGTCAGCCTTGAGCTGCGGTTCTATCCAGCGGTCATAGCGCGCCAGCTGCTCCGGATTACCGGAAAACTTATAGCGCCAGCTGATGCGGCTACCAGGCTGAATCGCACCGGTGCTGGCAGCATCGGCCAGGTTGATCAGCAGTCGAGGCGCCATCTCAAACGGATTAAAACCGCCATCCGGCTCCTGAATCACTTCGCCAGTAATCCGCAGCCGGGTATCACCGACCTCAAGCAGATCGCCGACCTTCAGGTTGAGCAGCGCCATCAGCCGCGGTGCCGCCAGCGCAGTGCCCGCCTGCGGCTTCAGGCCCGCCGGTTGGGTTTGCAGGGTGCCAAACATCGGATAGCGGTCATCTACTGCCTTTACCGACGCCAGCTGTGGCGACTGATCGGCAAAAGTCATGGTCATGAACGTCAGCTGGCGGCTGACCGTCAGCCCGTTTGCCTGTGCCTTGTCCAGCCACGCCGCCGGGACGGCATCACTGCTGCGCAGCGTTCGATCGCCCGCCATAAAATCACGGCTCTGCTGACTGAGACCTTTCTCCATCCGATCGCTGATCGAACCCAGCGCCAGCACGCAGGCCACCGCCAGCGTCAACGCCAGCCAGACAATTAACAGCGAGGGCGATCGCCACTCGCGCCAGAACCAGCGCCAGATCATTGCTCCTCCCGCAATTTACCGTCACGCAGCCGCAGGCGACGATCGCAGCGCGCGGCCAGCTGCTCATCGTGGGTGACCAGAATCAGGGTGGTGGCAAAATCGCGGTTCAGTGAAAACAGCAGGTCAGCAATCCGATCGCCGGTTTTGCGGTCAAGATTACCGGTCGGCTCATCGGCAAACAGCAGGCCCGGGCGGCCACTGAAGGCGCGTGCCAGCGCCACGCGCTGCTGTTCGCCACCGGAAAGCTGCGCCGGCAGATGATGCAGGCGTTCACCCAGTCCCAGCAGGGTCAGTAGCTCCCGCGCCTGTTCACGGCTCTGGCGATCGCTGTCGCCGCGCAGCAGTGACGGCAGCTGCACGTTCTCCAGCGCATTCAGGGTCGGCACCAGCATAAACGACTGAAACACAAACCCTACCTGGCGGGCGCGTAACGCCGCACGCTGCTCCTCATTCATCTGGTGTAACGGCTGGCCCAGCAGATAGACTTCACCGCTGCTGCCATCATCCAGCCCGGCCAGAATCCCCAGCAGGGTTGACTTTCCGGAGCCCGATTCGCCGATCAGCGCCAGAGTCTCGGCTGGTTTGACAACTAACTCAACTCCGGTAAGGATGGTTAACTGATGCTCTCCCTGACCGACGGACTTAGTAAGATGATGAACTTCAACAATGTTTTCCGCTGGCATTATCCCTTCCTGTTATTGATTCTTTTGCTGGTGTCGCGTCTTGCCGCCGCTGATACCCTGATGGTGCTGGGTGACAGCCTCAGCGCGGGATACCGCATGTCCGCCACCGCGGCCTGGCCGAGCCTGCTGGATAAACAGTGGCAACAGCAGCCCAGAGTGATCAACGCCAGCATCAGCGGCGATACTGCCGCACAAGGCCTGGCGCGTTTGCCCGCGCTATTAAAGCAGCATCAGCCGCAATGGGTGTTAATCGAATTGGGCGGTAACGACGGCCTGCGCGGTTTCCCGCCGGCCGACATTGCACAAAATCTGCGTAAAGTGATCGATGATGTTAAAGCCGCTAATGCGAAGCCGCTGCTGATGCAGATTCGGCTGCCGGCCAATTACGGACGCCGCTACACCGAAGCGTTCAGCGGCATCTATCCCGACTTAGCGCAACAGTACAGCATCCCGCTGGTGCCCTTTTTCATGGAGCAGGTTTACCTGAAACCGGAGTGGATGCAGCAGGACGGCATTCATCCCAATCCTGATGCCCAACCCTTTATCGCCGGATTGATGGCAAAAGAGCTGGCTCCCTTAGTTAAGCAGCCGTAGCGCGAACAGGCGCGCAAAAAAGGGTAAAGAAATGCAAAAAACCATCCTGATTACAGGTTGTTCCAGCGGTATTGGCCTGGTCGCGGCGCACGATCTTCAGGCGCGCGGCTATCGGGTGATCGCCGCCTGTCGCAAAGCGGATGATGTGGCGCGCATGGAGACGCTGGGTTTTATCGGACTTCAGCTGGATCTCGACGATCCGCAGAGCGTCGATAATGCGGCCGATAAGGTCATTGCGCTCAGCGATAACTGTCTGGCAGGCCTGTTTAACAATGCCGGTTTTGGTCTCTACGGACCGTTACGAACCCTTTCCCGTCAGCAGCTGGAGCAGCAGTTTTCCAGTAACTTTTTCGGCGTTCATCAGCTGACGCTGCGGCTGATCCCCGCGCTGGCGGCCAGTGGCGACGGCCGGATTATTAATACCAGTTCAGTGCTCGGGCTGATCTCTACCCCTGGCCGGGGCGCTTACGCCGCCAGTAAATACGCGCTGGAAGCCTGGAGCGACGCGCTGCGGCTGGAACTGCGCACCAGTAACATCCGCGTCAGCCTGATCGAACCGGGGCCGATTCACACCCGTTTCACCGATAATGTGACGCAGGGCGAGCAGGATAAGCCGGTGCGTAATCCGGGCATTGCCGCACGCTTTACGCTGCCACCGGAGGCCATTCTGCCTAAACTTCGTCATGCACTCGAGAGCAAACATCCGCGTTTACGCTATCCGGTGACGCTGGTCGCACATGCCATGAGCCTGCTGAAACGCCTGCTGCCAGGCTGGATGCTGGATCGCATTTTGCGCAGCCATTGAGCTTGCGGCCTGATTAGAACTTGAAGCGCGGCCAGTTGGCCCCATATTCTTTAAACACTTTTTGCAAAGAGACTTATCAATGTCACCACATGCTTCGATAATCGACATCAACGAATCTAACCTGCAGCAGACGCTTGAGCAGTCGATGCAGCTGCCGGTGCTGTTTTACTTCTGGTCTGAGCGCAGCCAGCATTGTCAGGAGCTGACGCCGGTGCTGGAGCGGCTGGCGCAGGAATATGCCGGCCAGTTTATTCTCGCCCGTCTGGATTGCGATAGAGAGCAAATGGTGGCATCGCAGTTTGGTCTGCGTTCTATTCCAACGGTTTATCTGTTCCAGAACGGGCAGCCAGTCGATGGCTTCCAGGGACCGCAACCGGAAGAGGCGATCCGCGCTCTGCTGGAAAAAGTTCTGCCGCGTGAAGAAGAGCTGAAAGCACAGCAGGCGATGGCGCTGATGGAAGAAGGCAAACCGCTGGATGCGCTGCCGCTGTTAAAGGAGGCCTGGCAGCTGAGCAATCAATCGAGCGAGATTGGTTTCCTGCTGGCTGAAGTGCTGATCACCCTGAGCCGCAGCGATGAAGCGGAAGCAGTGCTGAAAGCGGTGCCGTTACAGGATCAGGATACCCGTTATCAGAGCCTGATGGCGCAGATCGATCTGCTGAAACAGGCGGCCGATACCCCGGAGATCCAGCAGCTGCAATCCCAGCTGGAGGCCGATCCGTCGAACGCCGGGCTGGCTGCTAAACTGTCGTTACAGCTGCATCAGGTCGGCCGTAATGAAGAGGCGCTGGAACTGCTGTTCAGCTTCCTCAAAACCGATCTTAACGCCGCCGATGGCCAGGCACGTAAAATGCTGCAGGAGATTCTGGCTGCGCTGGGCACCGGCGATGCCCTCGCCGCGCGCTATCGCCGCCAGCTTTACTCGCTGCTCTACTAACGGCGGGACCACGGGCCGAAGCGACTCGGCCCGTTCATCTGACAACGCGGAGGTTGTATGATAACTGTAATTCCTGCCCTGATCGTGCTGGCGCTGGTGGCTGTCTGGGCGACCGTCAAGATTGTGCCACAGGGTTTTCAATGGACGGTTGAACGATTTGGACGTTATACCCGCACGCTGCAACCCGGCTTGAGCCTGGTGGTGCCGTTCATGGATCGTGTCGGTCGTAAGATCAACATGATGGAACAGGTACTGGATATTCCCTCGCAAGAGATCATCTCCAAAGATAACGCCAACGTTACCATTGATGCGGTCTGCTTTATTCAGGTCGTTGACCCGGCACGCGCCGCGTATGAAGTCAGCAATCTTGAGCAGGCTATTCTGAACCTCACCATGACCAATATGCGCACCGTGCTTGGCAGCATGGAGCTGGACGAAATGTTATCGCAGCGCGACAGCATTAATACCCGGCTGCTGCATATCGTCGACGAAGCCACCAATCCGTGGGGCGTTAAAATCACCCGTATTGAGATCCGCGATGTGCGTCCGCCGCAGGAGCTGATCGGCGCGATGAATGCGCAGATGAAAGCGGAGCGTACCAAACGCGCCGATATTCTGACGGCGGAAGGAGTACGACAGGCAGCGATCCTGCGCGCCGAAGGGGATAAACAGTCACAGATCCTTAAAGCCGAAGGGGAACGGACCTCGGCCTTTTTGCAGGCCGAAGCGCGGGAACGTCAGGCGGAAGCGGAAGCCAACGCCACCAAAATGGTGTCTGAAGCGATTGCCGCCGGTGATATCCAGGCGATCAACTACTTCGTGGCGCAGAAATATACCGACGCACTGCAAAAAATTGGCGAAGCCAATAACAGCAAAGTGGTGATGATGCCGCTGGAGGCAAGCAGCTTACTCGGCTCGATTGCCGGCATCGGTGAACTGCTGAAAGAATCCCGCACCGAGTCGAAACGCTGATGCTGGTCGATATCATTGCCCATCCGCACTGGTTCTGGCTGACGCTCGGCGGCCTGCTGCTGGCGGCGGAAATGCTGGGCACCAGCGGTTATCTGCTGTGGAGCGGCCTGGCCGCGGTGATGGTAGGCATTATCGAATGGTTTATCCCGTTCAGCTGGACCGCTCAGGGCACAATGTTTGCCGTCCTGACGCTGGTCTGCGTCTTTTTCTGGTATCGCTGGATGCGCTACCGTGAAGCACGCCAGGTTCCGAACTCGCTCAATCAGCGCGGCAGCCAGATGATTGGCCTGCAGTTAACCCTCGATAGCGCGCTGCAGAACCGCACCGGGCACGTGCGGATTGGCGACAGCAGCTGGCGAGTTCAGGCTGAACAGGATCTGCCGGCGGGAACGCCGGTCGAAGTGGTGGCGGTTGAAGGCATTACCCTGCGCATTCAGCCACGCTTACCGCCCGGCTGAGAACAGCATCCGGCCAGATTGTTGATGATTGGGCATTCTGCGCTGTCGTCGCCCGGACAGGCCTCGGCCAGCGCCAGCAAACGTGCGCGCATCGCGTGCAGCTCCTCAATATGCGCCGCAATCTCATCGGCTTTCTGCAGGGTCCGCGCCTTAACGTCGGCACTGTGGCGCGCCGGATTATTAAACAGCGCCACCAGTTCACGACACTCATCCAGCGTAAAGCCGACCTGACGCGCCTGGCGTAACAGATTGAGTTCATCCAGATGACGCACGCTGTAGCTGCGATAGCCATTTTCACTGCGCAGCGGAGGCGTCACCACCCCCTTCTCTTCATAAAAACGAATCGCCTTGCTGGTGAGTCCGGTCTTTTTCGCCACATCGCTGATGTTCATTTTGCTCCCCTTGACCTTCCCCTTGATGGAAGGTTTATGCTTAATCATGAATCGAAACTGACCACCCGGTCAAATCTGATCACACAAGGAGTTCATCATGTCACATACCATTTCTCTGGCCCTGGACGGTCTGTCCTGCGGCCATTGCGTTAAACGGGTAAAAGAAGCGCTGGAACAGCGGGACGATGTTGAGCAGGCTGAGGTCACGCAGCAGGAAGCACGGGTTTCCGGTGCGGCCGATGCGGCAGACCTGATCGCGACCGTCGAACAGGCCGGTTATCACGCCACGCTGAAAACGGCTGACAGCTCCCCAAAGCCTGAGCCGTTGACAGCATCGGAGCCGCCGCCGGAGGCGCTGACAACGGAATCGCTTTCCCGTCCGGCAGAAAAAACCGTTCCTGCTCACATGTTGCTGATTGAAGGCATGACCTGTGCCAGCTGCGTAAGTCGGGTAGAAAAAGCGTTGCAGCAGGTGGCTGGCGTTAGCCAGGCCCGGGTTAACCTGGGCGAACGCAGCGCGCTGGTGCTGGGCGAAGCCGATCCGCAGCAGCTGATCGCGGCGGTGGATGCCGCCGGTTATGGCGCGCAGGTAGTCGATGATGAGCAGGAACGGCGTGAAAAACAGCAGCAGAGCGCCCGCAGCGCAATGCGCCGTTTTAGCTGGCAGGCCGCAGTGGCCTTAGCCTTTGGCGTGCCGCTGATGATCTGGGGCATGCTGGGCGACAACATGATGCTGACCGCCAGCAACCACAGCCTCTGGCTGACGCTGGGGGTGATGACACTGCTGGTGATGGTGATCACCGGCGGACATTTTTATCGCAGCGCCTGGCGCAGTGCCCGCAACGGCAGCGCCACCATGGATACGCTGGTGGCGCTGGGTACCGCCGCGGCCTGGATCTACTCGTTCGGCGTGGTGCTGTGGCCCGACTTTTTCCCGTCGCAGGCGCGGCATCTCTATTTTGAAGCCAGCGTGATGATCCTCGGGTTGATCAACCTCGGGCATGCGCTGGAGCAGCGGGCGCGTCAGCGATCGTCAAAAGCGCTGGAACGCCTGCTCGATCTGACTCCGGCGCAGGCGCGACTGGCCGATGAACAGGGCGATAGCTTAATTCCCCTTAGCGCGGTGCAGCCCGGCATGATGCTGCGTCTGGTGACCGGCGATCGGGTGCCGGTTGATGGGGAGATTACCGCTGGTGAGGCCTGGTTTGATGAGGCGATGCTGACCGGTGAAGCGGTGCCGCAAAGTAAAGGCCCGGGTGAGGCGGTGTTTGCCGGTACGCTGGTGCAGGATGGTTCAGTGCAGTTTGAAGCCCGCGCAACCGGCAGTCACACTACGCTGTCGCGCATTATCCGGCTGGTACGCCAGGCCCAGAGCAGCAAACCTGACGTCGGCCGCTTAGCCGATCGCATCTCTGCGGTGTTCGTCCCGGTGGTGGTGGCGATTGCGCTGATCAGCGGCGGCATCTGGTACCTGTTCGGGCCACAACCGCAAATCGCCTATATGCTGGTGATCGCCACCACCGTGCTGATTATTGCCTGTCCCTGCGCATTAGGACTGGCGACGCCGATGTCGATTATCGCTGGCGTGGGTCGGGCCGCCGAACTCGGCGTGCTGGTACGGGATGCCGATGCGTTGCAGCGTGCCAGTCAAATCGACACGCTGGTGTTCGATAAAACCGGCACCCTGACGGCCGGTACGCCGCAGGTCAGCGAGGTTCGGGTCTGGGGTGATGCCAGCCGCGAGTCGGTACTGCAGACCGCCGCCGCGCTGGAATACTCCTCCGGCCATCCGCTGGCTAAAGCGATTGTTGCCGCGGCTGACCTCACCCGTGCGCCGTCACTGGCACAATTTCGTACAATACGCGGCAAAGGGGTCAGCGGCATACTGGATGGCAGAGCGTTACTGCTGGGTAATGCCGCCCTGCTGCAGGAGAATGGGGTCGATTATCAGCCCGCGATGGCGGATATCGAACGTCTGACGCAACAGGGTGCGACGCCGGTGTTACTGGCTGAACAGGGCCAGCTGATTGGCCTGATCGCCCTGCGCGATGCGCTGCGGCCGGAAAGCGCCACCGCCCTGAAACGGCTGCATCAGTCGGGTTATCGCCTGATTATGCTCACCGGTGACCACCAGAATACTGCGCAGGCGATTGCGGCTGAGGTGGGAATTGATGAGGTGATCGCCGGCGTGCTGCCAGAAGGCAAGGCAGCGGCGATTGCGCAGTTACAGCAGCAGGGCCGGCGCGTCGCCATGGTCGGTGACGGCATTAACGATGCGCCCGCACTGGCCCAGGCTGAGGTAGGGATTGCCATGGGCGGCGGCAGCGACGTGGCGGTAGAAACCGCCGGCATTACGTTAATGCGCGCCGATCTCAACAGCGTCGCCGATGCGTTAGCTATCTCGTCAGCCACGCTGCGCAATATCCGCCAGAACCTGTTCGGGGCCTTTATTTATAACAGTATTGGTATTCCGGTAGCGGCTGGCGTGCTCTACCCGCTGACCGGCACCCTGCTCAGCCCGATTGTGGCAGGCGCTGCGATGGCGCTCTCCTCGATTACGGTGGTTGCCAACGCCAATCGCCTGCTGCGCTATCAGCCGCCGCGCCAGCAATAGCCGTTTCGGCGCTGTTTTTCGGCGACTGAAGCCGCTAGCATGGGGTTTTAAATAGCGAAGGACCGGGAATGACAGGCAACGTTTGGCGCTCACTGCGCGGCTTCATCAGCCAACTTTTTCCCGCCAGCTACCGCTGGCCTGCCATCGATGTCCGGCTCGGCGAATGTCATCTGCATCTGGTGGGCAGTATTCATATGGGAACGCGGGATATGCAGCCGCTGCCGGCGCGGCTGCTGCGTCAGCTGCAGAAGGCCGATGCGCTGATCGTCGAAGCGGATATTACCCAGGGCAGCTCGCCGTTTGATGGCAGCGCGGATCGTCCCCCGCTGGCGACCCGGCTTGATGATGAGGCTTTGCAGACGCTCACCGCGCTGTGTCACGAAATGAACCTGTCGATCGGTTCATTTGATACCCTGCCCGCCTGGCAGATTGCGCTGATGTTGCAGGCGCAGCAGGCGCAACGGCTGGGATTGCGGCCCGACTACGGCATTGATTATCAGCTGTT
Source organism: Pantoea brenneri (assembly GCF_038594305.1). Lineage (NCBI taxonomy): Bacteria > Pseudomonadati > Pseudomonadota > Gammaproteobacteria > Enterobacterales > Erwiniaceae > Pantoea > Pantoea brenneri. The sequence continues at coordinate 2,087,821 of NZ_JBCGBG010000001.1, forward strand.
GCAGGCGGCAAAGCGCTGGAACAAGCCGGTGATTGAGCTGGAGGGCGCTGAAGCGCAGATTGCGCTGCTGAATACGCTGCCGGATGACGGCATGGCGCTGCTGCAGGATACGCTGACCCACTGGCATACCAATGCGCGGCTGCTGCAAATGATGGTCAGCTGGTGGCTGGATACGCCGCCCCGCCAGCCGCAGATTGCTCTGCCGGCCACGTTTAGTCAGGCGCTCAACGATACGTTGATCGGTCAGCGTAATGCGCAGTGGCGGGATAAACTGCAGGCCTTAGCGGCGGGAGACTACGTGGTGGCGGTCGGTGCGCTGCATCTCTACGGTGAGGATAATTTGCCCTGGATGCTGAAGACGCGCTGAAAAAAAAGAGAGCCGATAATGCTACCGGCCCGTCAAAGAGGAATTTGTTTATGATTTTGGTTATCGCTCAGCAATCAGATTGCTGGCGCGCGGCCAATTCTCGCGCAAAGCACAAAATTTCGCCACCTTTATTCAACGATCGGGCGCAATAAGATTTTTCTTAGGAAGGGACCGGTATGACACCTGCAGTAAAACTACTGGAAAAACAAAAAGTCAGCTTCACTCTGCACCCCTATGAACACGACAGCAGCGAAACCCATTTTGGTGATGAGGCAGTGCGTAAACTGAATCTGGACGCGCGTCAGGTCTATAAAACGCTGCTGGTGGCGCTGAATGGCGAGGCAAAACTGCTGGCGGTGGCGGTCACGCCGGTATCAACCCAGCTCGATTTGAAAAAAGTCGCCAAAGCGCTGGGGGCTAAAAAAGTCGATATGGCCGATCCGCTACAGGCGCAGCGGGTGACCGGCTACCTGGTCGGCGGCATCAGTCCGCTGGGGCAGAAGAAACGGCTGCCGACGGTGATCGATATTTCTGCTGCCGACTTTGCCACTATCTTTATTTCCGGCGGCAAGCGCGGGCTGGATATTGAACTGGCACCGCAGGAACTTGCCCGCCTGCTGGACGCCCCTCTGGCGGATATCGCCCGCCACGATTAAACCCGCGGCTGGGCGCATAGCTGATCGATCATCCAGCGTCCCGCCGGACCCGGTGGGTTACGGCGCGACCAGATCACCTCAACCGCAATATGCTGCGGCCAGCCCGGCAGCGGCAGCTCCTGCAACACGCCATGGCCAAACTGCTTTACCAGCCAGCGTGGCAGGATGGTCCAGCCAAAGCCCTGCTCTGCCATCTCCAGCAGCAATAAATAGGTGGGCGCTGACCAGATGCGCCCCATTGAGGTCGGTTCGCGCTGCTCGACCCAGGTATTCAGTCGCAGATGGCGCACCTCTTCAAGCTGACTCTCACTGAGGGTTTTAAGCATCGCCAGCGGATGCTGATGGTGCAGATAAACCGCCATCTGAGCCTCCACCTGCAGGCGTGCCACCGCAATATCGGCTGGCAGCGCGGGCTGCGCCCGCACCACCCCGAGATGGACCCGCCCGGCCTGCAACAGATCCAGCACATCGCCATCTTCCGCCATCATGCACTCCAGCTCGATCTCCGGAAAGCGTGCGTCAAACTGCTTTAGCAGATGCTCGTGATGATCGGTTTGCCAGAAATCAGAGACGGCAAAACTTAACCGCGGCTCTACGCCCTGCGATAAACGTATTGCCAGCGCATCCAGCCGCTCACTGGCGGCGAGAATTTGCTGCACCTGCGGCAGTGCGCGTCGTCCCTGCTCGGTTAATACCGGCTGGCGTCCGCCACGATCAAACAACACCAGGCCGAGGTCGTCTTCTAAATTCGCCACCGCCGCACTGATGGTGGACTGACTTTTTCCCAGCGCCCGCGCGGCAGCAGAAAACGAGCCGCTGGTCACGGTCTGGACAAAGGCCTCAAGGGATTCCGGGGAGTAACGCATCTTATCCATCGCTTTTTTCGATAGGTGTTCATTTCATTTTAGCATTCTGCGGTGAGAGAATGCCTGGCATAACCCGAGGAGAGTTAAGTCATGCGTACCCGCTCACTAAAAGAACGTATTTTACATGCCGTCTGTTTTGAAACGCTGGCGATTCTGACCGTATCACCGCTGGCCGCATGGGCGATGAATAAGCCACTGTTTCAGATGGGATCGCTGGCGATTATGTTGTCTACCGTCGCGATGCTGTGGAACATGATCTACAACAGCGGATTTGATCGGCTGCACCCGCCAGGGCAGAAACGCAGTGCTGGCGTGCGCGTGATGCACGCACTGGGTTTTGAAGGGGGATTTATCCTGATTGGCCTGCCGATTGCGGCCTGGATGCTGGCTATTTCGCTGTGGCAGGCGTTTCTGGTGGAAGTCGCCTTCTTCCTGTTCTTCCTGCCCTACACCATGGCCTATAACTGGGTGTGGGACAAACTGCGCGAGCGCTGGATCAGCCGCAAATCCTGTCAGGCATAAAAACAATCGGGAGGCGCATGCGCCTCCCGATGCGTTCAATGCGCCCGGGCTGTTTCGTTCCCCCACGGCCAGATCCACGCCAGAATCATTTTAGGGTAGTTGCGTTTACGCGCTTTCTCCGCCGCCTCATCACGCTGCCTGATCTGCTCGTCGGTGAGATGCACTACCTGTCCCTGCGGCTGGTAGTCGCTGGCCTTGATCGGCGAATGCGCCTTGATCCAGTCGCGCAGCACCTGCGCATCTGGCACGCCGCTGTTAACGTAGCCAGCATGATTATCCAGCCGTGGATAGCCATCGCCGCCCGCGGCATTAAAACTGTTGGTCGCCATGCGATAGTGCTGCGTCTCCTCGAGCGGCTTACCGTTGATGCGGATATCGCTGACCTCTTTGCCGTCGGCCGTCAGGCTGATCCCGGCAAACTGGGCGTAGCCGCCTGAGTCAGGCTGGATATTGGCCACCACCGCCAGATATTTTTTGATCTCGGCACCGGTCAGGCTTACCGACACCACATGATTGCCGAACGGCTGAACCTGCAGCAGATCGCGCCAGCTCAGTTTGCCGGTTTTCAGGGACGCGCGGATACCGCCGCCGCTCATCACCGCAAAGTCAGCCTGGGTATGCGCCATCTGTGCCCGTAAAATCAGCTGGCCGAGATTGGTCTGCTCAAAGCGCACCTGCTCTTTTTCGCCCCTGAAATCCCCCTCTGCGCTGCCGACATTGACGGTCAGCTTTGCTTCAGCCCGTTTCTGAAACGGCATCAGCAGCTTCATCATCGCACTGTTTTTCGGGATCTCCTGCTGCCAGGTGAGCCAGGTTTCACTGCCGTCGGCATTCTTCACCAGATGCTTAAGGTTAACCGGCACCAGCTGGTACGCCTCCAGCGTGACCTGACCATTACGGTAGGTGAAATCGCCGCGCCCGACATATTTGCCCCATTTATCCGCCTGCATGATCCAGATGCCGTTCTGTTTATCGGGCTGACACGGCTGGCCAGGCTGATAATTTTTCACGCTGACGTTCTCTTTTTCCATGCAGACTGCATCGTGCGAGTGACCGCCGACGATCAGGTCGAGGGTGCCGGCCGGCAGGCTGCGTGCCAGCGTGACATCACCGATGCCGTTACTGCCGTGCTTGCCGTCGTCGTAGTGGCCCAGATGCGTCAGCGCGACAATCACGTCCGGTTTCTCACTGGCGCGTAACTCTGCCACCGCTTTGATGGTTTCGGCGATCGGATCGCGGAATTCGACATCGGTTAAGCCAGCCGGGTTGGCCAGCCGGGCAGTATCGGGCGTAATCAGCCCCAGTACCGCAATTTTCAGGCCGAGACGATTGAACACCGCCCACGGTTTAAACATTCGTTCGCCGCTGCTCTTCTGATAGACATTAGCCGCCAGCAGCGGGAATCGTGCCCACTTCTCCTGCTTGCGCAGCACCGCAATCGGCTTGTCGAATTCATGATTGCCGAGCGCCATTGCATCGTAACCAATCAGGTTCATGGCGCGAAAATCGGGTTCAGCATCCAGTTCATCCGATTCCGGCACCCCGGTGTTGACGTCGCCCGCCGAGAGGATTAATGCGCCGCCGCCTTTGGCCTGCACCTCATAGCGCAGCGTATCCATCAGCGTTTTTTGTGCTGCCAGACCATATTCACCCTGCGGATTGAACCAGAAGTGACCATGTTCATCATTGGTGTGCAGCAGGGTAAAGCGGTACGTGCGGTCAGGCTCTGCAGCCTGAGAAAACAGCGGCATCAGCGCCAGTACTAGCGCAACGCTCGATCCTGCCCATCGTGATAACAACACCGTTAATCTCCTTATTTCTGTCTGGCCCGTTTATCTCTGCGGGTTCGCTCACCGGGCTGCCCCACTGTTTCGCACATTCTTCTGATGAACTCAAGGCTAAAGCACGCGGCAGGCGTCAGTGATGATGAATTACGCCCCGGCGGGCAGCATAGTGAATGCCAGATGAAAGTGGATTGCGCCGACCTGACGGCTGACGGCCTGTCAAAACTGTGCCGGGCGACGGTTTAGCTGACTAATAGGGTCATTAGCCATTGATTCGCGTCACGCTTAGGGCATTTATCCGAAGTAATCTTTATTTATCCGGCCTTTAATAATGCGCCAGCACGGCCGATATTAACGATAAGCAACCAAAATGGCCTTTCGGCTACGTTTTTCTCTCATTTAATCGATTTTTTCTGCTCTTCCCGCAAATTGCTCAGCGAAAGCGTCCATTTTGCATTAAACTTCTTTGTTACAAGCGGATACATTTGCATACAAGGAGACAGGCATGCATCACACCACACCGTTGATCACCACCATTGTCGGAGCACTGGTTCTGGCATTTCTCCTTGGGATGCTGGCGAACCGCCTGCGCATTTCACCGCTGGTCGGCTACCTGCTGGCTGGCGTGCTGGCCGGTCCCTTTACGCCAGGTTTTGTCGCCGATACTAACCTCGCGCCGGAACTGGCGGAGCTGGGGGTGATTCTGCTGATGTTTGGCGTTGGCCTGCACTTCTCGTTAAAAGACCTGATGTCGGTAAAGTCGATCGCCATTCCCGGTGCGGTCGCACAGATAGCGGTTGCGACATTACTGGGAATGGGTCTGTCATGGACGCTGGGATGGTCGTGGATGACCGGCCTGGTGTTTGGCCTCTGTCTCTCCACCGCCAGTACCGTGGTGTTACTGCGGGCGTTAGAAGAGCGTCAGTTAATTGATAGCCAGCGCGGCCAGATCGCCATTGGCTGGCTGATTGTTGAAGACCTGGTGATGGTGCTGACGCTGGTATTGCTGCCGGCGATTGCTGGCATGATGGAACAGGGTAACGCCAGCGCCGGACTGCTGGCGTGGGACCTGCTGTGGACCATCGGTAAAGTGGCCGCCTTTATGGTGCTGATGATGGTGGTCGGACGGCGTGCCGTTCCGTGGATCCTCGCCCGCAGCGCCGCCACCGGCTCACGCGAACTGTTTACGCTGGCGGTGTTAGCGCTGGCGCTGGGGATTGCGTTTGGCGCGGTTGAATTCTTCGATGTCTCATTCGCGCTCGGCGCCTTCTTTGCCGGCATGGTGCTGAACGAATCTGAACTGAGCCACCGCGCCGCCCGCGATACCCTGCCGTTGCGCGATGCTTTCGCCGTGCTGTTCTTCGTCTCGGTCGGCATGCTGTTTGATCCGTCGATTCTGGTGACGCAGCCGCTGGCGGTGCTGGGTGCGCTGGTGATTATCGTGGTGGGCAAATCCGTTGCCGCCTGGCTGCTGGTGACGCTGCTGGGCCACTCCCGCCGTACCGCATTGACTATCTCGGTCAGCCTGGCGCAAATTGGCGAGTTCGCCTTTATTCTGGCCGGACTCGGCATCTCGCTCGGCCTGCTGAGCGATGAAGGCCGCAATCTGGTGCTGGCAGCGGCTATCCTGTCGATCATGATCAACCCGATCCTGTTTACCCTGCTGGAGCGTTTCCTGGCGAAAACCGAAACCATGGAAGAGCAGACGCTGGAAGAGGCGATCGAGGAAGAGAAGCAGATCCCGGTGGAGTTCTGCAATCACGCGGTCATCGTCGGCTATGGCCGGGTCGGCAGCCTGATCGGCCAGAAGCTGATTGAGGCCAACGTGCCGCTGGTGGTGGTTGAGAATTCCCGTCCACGCGTCGAAGCGCTGCGTGAGCGAGGCATTAAAGCGGTGCTGGGCAATGCAGCCCGGGCTGAAACCATGGAGCTGGCACGGCTGGATTGCGCCCGCTGGCTGTTGCTGACCATCCCGAATGGCTATGAAGCGGGTGAAGTCGTGACCGCCGCGCGCGAGAAGCACCAGAATATTGAGATCATCGCCCGGGCGCATTACGACGATGAGGTGGAATACATCATGGAGCGCGGCGCGACCCGGGTGGTGATGGGCGAGCGTGAAATTGCCAGCAGCATGCTGCAGATTCTGCAGGATGAGATGAAGCAGGGAACAGATTTACATGCCTGCGACGTGGTGCGTTGATTCAGCCAGGGCCGGATAGTTGTGAGAGCGAGCCGGCACAGGGAACACGGCCAGATCGGTAAGACGCAAAAGCCCATCCCTGACTCGCCCGGCCCGCGCGATTATGCACCTCATCCCTGAAGTGCGCCCAGAGCCGGGCCAACGCATTGCGTTGTCTAAAAACGCGCCCGGCGTTTTATCCGGGCGACGGAACGCTTTCCTCTTCTGACCTTGTACCCTGTGCGTTGAGCTAATCCATTGCTGCCAGATTCAGCCTTATTTGAGTTTGTCAGCTATCTGACGCCCTGTGGCTGGCAGCTTAACGATCCCAGTAAGACTCTTCCAGACTGTCTTCCCGCTCCGGTAACCCGCGGGTTAAGCGCGGCGAATGCTGATTCAGAACCTGATAGCTTACGCGGTTGGCATATTTACACACCTGCGCCAGCGATGAATAGGTCAGATAAGGGCGGGCGTGCTTGCTGGAATTGGGCACGTTGAGGCGATGGTAGTTGTTGGCGGTAATATCATGCAGTAACGCCGCCAGCGCGCCATCTCCGGCACCGTTGGTGTTCATGATCTTCTCCGGTCCGCCCATGTAGGGCGCAATGTGCGAGAAAATCCGCAGCGGCTGCTGACAATCCTGCTGGCGCATTACCCGGCTGAACTCATACTGGTTAAACTCAGCGATGGCACCCGGCAGCAGCGGATGGTTGGTTTTACGTTTGAACTCTTCTTCGGTATAACCCGCCATGTAGAGCCCGGTCGGCCCGGCAGTGCACAACACCAGATCCACCCACTCCAGCGCCATATCCGAGGCCAGCAGCGGATCGGCTTCGCCGGTCAGCGCCAGTGCTTCCTCTTCATTCATTGCCACGATAGTGACGTGCTCGCGCAGGAAGTCGCGCCAGAACTGGGGGTTATCGCCGATCACGTGTTTGGTGCCGAGCGTCAGCACCACCGGTACATTGTGACGTTTGGCGTACTCGATCGCCCGCAAGGTGGCCTGCGGCATCGGTTCACCCTCAGCGCAGCGCACCAGGTAGGAGGTCAGCACCAGCGCTGAAGCGCCGGCAATCACCGACTCCGGCACGTTATCGGGCTTGAGCTGGTTCATCTGGCCCGGGCTGATGGCAAACGTCCGCTCGCCATTCTCACCAATCAGCGTAAAGCAGCGGCCAATCGCACCATCAACCCCCTGCAGATAGTTGAGATCCATCCGGCTGGAGGTATTGCACAGATAGCGATAGGCGTAGCCGCCGATCTGGATGTTGTTGCACATCACGCCCAGCAGCACTGAACGGTCATCGGCCAGCACCGAGAAGTTATGCAGCGTGTTGCCAATGGTGCCACCGGCAAACTGGTGAGTGATCAGCGCATCGCGCATCAGTTCGTTGTAGAGCGCTTCCGCGACGGCATCGTCGATCACCAGTGAATGACCGGCACTCAGGCCATAACGGGTCAGGAAAGCCTCGTCGACTTTCGCTTCGATATCGACCAGCGTCTGATCGATGCCGACTACCCAGCTTCCCGCGTCAACATCGTGTTGAGCAGGCTGTAACAGGGGATCGCGTGCGCTGACCGGGAAGTAATGTTTGGATTTGCGTTTGCCGGGAAATTTCATCGGGAATGCCGTCTGGAAAAACAGGCAGAGAATGATATCACACTCTCTGCCTTCGCTTTAACGGCGTGCGTTGACCAGCTGCACCATCATTTCGATGTGGGCTTCGTCGGCGTTGAGCGCCGGAATGTACTCAAACTTCTCGCCACCGGCGTGCATGAAGATTTCACAGTTTTCACCGCTGATCTCCTCCAGCGTCTCCAGACAGTCTGAAGAGAAGCCGGGGCTCATGACCTGCACATGCCTGATGCCTTTGGCCGGCAGGCTTTTCATGGTTTCGTCGGTGTAAGGCATCAGCCAGGGTTCGCGGCCGAAACGCGACTGGAAGGTCAGCATAAACTGGTCGTCACGCAGACCCAGCGCTTTGGTCAGTGCCGCAGTGGTATCGGCACAGCGCTGAGGATAGTCATCGCCTTCATTCGCGAAACGCTGCGGGATGCCGTGGAACGACATCACCAGCAGATCGGGCTGACCATGCTGCGCGAAAGATCGCTCTACTGACGCTTTCAGCGCGGCGATATAGGCCGGATGTTCGGCGTAATCGCGAATGAACTGCACCTCAGGCAACGAACGGTAATCTTTAAATACTGCGGTTAAACCATCCCACACCGCCGCCACCGTCGAGCAGGAGAACTGCGGATAGAGCGGCAGCACGATCAGGCGCGTTACGCCCTGCGCCATCAGCTTATCTACCGCACTTTTCATGCTGGGATTTCCGTAGCTCATGCCAAGCTCAACCGGCATATCGACACGTGCCGCCAGCGCATCACGCTGACGCTGGCTGTAAACCAGCAGCGGCGAGCCGCCTTCCATCCAGACCGAGGCGTAGAGTTTCGACACGCGCGGCGAGCGAAACGGCAGCACCACGCCATTGAGGATCGGCCACCAGAGCCAGCGCGGCGTATCGACCACGCGAGGATCGCTTAAAAACTGTTTCAGATAGCGTTTAACAGCAGGTGTGGTTGGGGCGTCTGGCGTACCTAAATTAACCAGTAACACGCCGGGCTTATCTTGCCTCATTGTGATTCCTTGATGACGACGGGGATGCGTGAAAACGAGGAAATTGTAGCGGAATTAGTGGGAGGTAAAAGCAATTACTGCAAAAGGGGCCAGTAATACCGGCCCCCTGGTGCTTAGCCGAGGATCTTCGCCAGCTCGGCACTCACTTCGGTCACTTTACGGGTGCCGTCAATTTTGTGATAGGCGGTGTGACCGGCTTCCGCTTCTTTGCTGTAATAGGCAATGAGCGGTGCGGTCATCTGATGGTATTCCACCAGGCGCTTACGCACGGTCTCTTCCTGATCGTCTTTACGGGTGGTCAGCTCTTCACCGGTAACGTCATCTTTACCTTCCACTTTCGGTGGATTGAAGGTGACATGGTAAACCCGGCCAGATGGCGTATGAACACGACGACCGACGATACGCTCAACGATCAGTTCATCCGGTACGGCGAACTCCAGCACGTGATCAACGGTGATCCCGGCTTCTTTCATCGCATCCGCCTGAGGAATGGTGCGTGGGAAACCGTCCAGCAGGAAACCGTTTTTGCAGTCTTCCTGAGTGATACGCTCTTTAACCAGCGCAATCACCAGCTCATCGGTTACCAGTTTGCCGGCATCCATAATGGCTTTCGCCTGGTTGCCCAGCTCGCTGCCTGCTTTTACCGCTGCACGCAACATGTCGCCGGTGGAGATTTGCGGAATGCCATATTTCTCCATGATGAATTGGGCCTGAGTCCCCTTACCTGCGCCCGGAGCTCCGAGCAGAATAATACGCATTGCGTAAATCCCCTTGCGAATCGCATTGATCTATCTGAGAAGGCGAAGAACATACCATTATGACCCGCTCATCACAAGGAAGGGCGCGGATCGCACCCGTCTACTCTACTGCCTTTCCGGCCCGATAGCAGCGCCTGTCGAGCGGCCCGCGCCTTTTTCAGATTTACCGCCGCACCCCAATAAGGTCTGCAATCGCTTGCCCAGCTGGTGGGTCATATTGATGCTCTTTTTGCCGCTGCCGCGCACGTTGGCATTAAGCTGCAGCCGCGCCTGCTGTGGCCATTTCACCACATCCTCCGCGTCACACAGGGTGGTGATGATCGCCGGCGGCAGATTAAAACTGGCAAAAGGCAAGCCGGGCTGATGGCTGGAATGCAGTGACATCGGGCCGGGAAGCGACAGCGCATCCACGGTCGCGGCGTTATACGGCCGCCACTGCGGATCGTCAAAACGGCGCAGCGCCGCGTCGACGGCCGTCAGACTCAGCCCCTGTTCAAACAGGCGCAGTTCGCTGCGCACCAGCGTACTGAAATCACAGGTGCGCAGCGCCACCAGCACCAGATCGCCACAAATCTCAGCGTGACGATCCAGCCGGGTGACAAACAGATGCGCATCATCGATCAGATTAGGGTGCAGCACGCTGGCAAAGCTTTCGCTCGCCTCAGTAACGCCCTGATTCTGGCAATCGCGCAGCGGGCGAACCCGCGCGTTGGGCAAATCGACGTGTGGCACCAGCATGATGTTACCGGCCATCAGCGGGATCGCCGGCAAAATGTTGAGTTCAGTCACCGGATAGTGTGAGGCGTAGCGTGTCTGATTGCGCGCCTGCTCCTGGCGCAAAAACAGCTGTGACAGTAGCACCCGCGCTATATGCAGCGAAGGGGCGAAGAAGAGATCGAACTGCTCCAGCTTGTAAAAACGTGAGAGTGCCAGCCGCAAACGGTCGCGCGTCTCTGACGGCGTGGCAGAGGAAGATGGAGCATATGCCATGAGCGTCTCGTTTTCGTTGTAGTGCAGCATAAGAGAAGGTGAAATGCGGCGGAATATCAGGAGGACACATAGATAATATGCTGAGTCAACCCGCCAGAATCTGCCCTGTAGAGTAGGTCAATGCGGCTGGACTTTAAAATGATATAAATGAACAATCCTTGTTAGATTTTTAAACAGGGGATGAGGATGACCGGACTGCCACCGCTGAGGGCGCTGCACTATTTTCACCAGGCGGCATTACACAGCAGCTTTAGCGTGGCGGCGGACCGTCTGCACGTCACGCACAGTGCGATCAGCCATCAGATACGTCAGCTGGAAAGCTGGATGGGCAAACCGCTGTTTGTTCGCAGCAACGGCCGCGTAAAGTTAACCTCACACGGTGAACGCCTGCTGCAGAGCTGTCAGCAGGCGTTCAGTGAACTGCGCAGCAGCTGTGAAACCATCCGCACCGGCCTGCGCCAGTATATCAGCGTCTCCTGCGCCCCGAGTTTTTTGTCACAGTGGCTGATCCCACGCATCGCCAGCTTTTACCAGCGCTACCCCGGGATTGAGATCCGCTTCCAGCCGCTGGCGGATCTGGCGCAGCTGCGCAGTGAACATGTCGATGTGCTGATTCTGAGCCACAGCGCGCGCCCTGAAAGCGACATTGACGCCATGCTGATCAGTGAAGATGAGATCGGTCCGCTGTGCGCACCGCAGTTTGCCCGTCAGTTACAGAGCGGCAACGATTTGCGCGCCCTGCCGCTGCTGCATGCCGATACGCGGCTGCACGCCTGGTCAGAATGGGCGGAAAAAGCCGGTATCAGCGGCAACTTTAGCGGGGGTCAGCATTTCGATAGCCTGACTCTGGGTATCCAGGCAGCGCGCAGTGGACTGGGCGTGTTAATGGCGCCCCATTTGCTGGTGCGGCAGGAGCTGGAGGATGGCACGCTGATCGCGCCGTTGGGGTTTGTTCGCGTTGAACGTGCGACCTGGATGTTGACCCGACAGAGCCGCTCTCCTGAGCCGGAAATTAGTCTGTTTCGGGACTGGCTGCGTGAGGCCGCGCAGCCATAAAAAAAGCCGGTGAGGGTCACCGGCTTTTTTGGTTATGCCGTCAGCAGCTGATTCATGCGACGGATAAACTGGTTTGGATCGTCGAGCGTGCCGCGTTCTGCCAGCAGCGCCTGATCCAGTAACAGTTCGATCCACTCGCCGAAGCGCGCTTCATCCTGGGTGTCCGCCACGCGTTTCACCAGCGAATGATCCGGGTTGATCTCGAAGATGTACTTCACTTCCGGCACTTCCTGACCGGCCGCAGCAAACAGCTTCGCCATCTGGGTAGTCATTTCGTTGGCATCGGTGGTGACGATCGCTGGCGTGTCGGTCAGACGATGAGTCAGACGCACCTCTTTCACCCGCTCGCCCAGCAGGGTTTTCACCCGCTCAACAAACGGCTCCAGCGCTTTTTCCGCCTCTTTCTGCTCTTCGGTCTCTTCATCCGCCAGTTTGCTCAGCGAATCATCCGCTTTGCTCACCGACTGGAAAGTTTTACCGTCGAACTCAGTCAGGTAGCTCATCATCCACTCATCGATGCGATCGGAGAGCAGCAGCACTTCAATACCTTTCTTACGGAACAGCTCGAGGTGCGGGCTGCTCTTCGCAGCGGCATAGCTATCTGCGGTGATGTAGTAAATCTTCTCCTGACCTTCCACCATCCGGCTGACGTAATCTTCCAGCGAAACGGTTTGCGCCGCGCCTTCGCTCTGGGTGGTGGCAAAACGCAGCAGTTTCGCAATCGCTTCCTGGTTAGCGTGATCTTCAGCCGGGCCCTCTTTCAGCACCAGACCGAACTCTTTCCAGAATGTCTGGTATTTTTCGCTGTCGTCTTTCGCCAGTTTTTCCAGCATCTGCAGGGTGCGTTTGGTCAGCGCGCCGCGCAGGCTCTGGGTGACCCGGCTATCCTGCAGGATCTCACGGGAGACGTTAAGCGGCAGGTCATTCGAGTCAATCAGACCGCGGACGAAGCGCAGGTAGTTCGGCATAAACTGTTCGGCGTCGTCCATGATGAAGACGCGCTGTACGTAAAGTTTCAGGCCATGCTTGTGCTCGCGGTTCCACATATCAAACGGTGCGCGCGCCGGAATGTAGAGCAGGCTGGTGTATTCCTGCTTACCTTCCACCCGGTTATGGCTCCAGGCGACCGGATCGCTGAAGTCATGGGCAATGTGCTTGTAAAACTCGTTGTACTCTTCGTCGCTGATCTCTGACTTGTTGCGGGTCCACAGCGCCTGGGCTTTGTTAATTTTTTCCCAGTGGGTGCTGTCGCTCTCTTCATCTTTGCTTTCGATTTCAACCGGCAGCGCAATGTGATCGGAATATTTGCTGATGATGTTGCGAACGCGCCACGCGTCGAGGAATTCATCTTCGCCTTCGCGCAGATGCAGGGTGATTTCGGTACCGCGATCGGCTTTCTCAATGTCCGCGAGGGTATATTCACCCTCGCCCGCCGATTCCCAGAATACGCCTTCGTCAGCCGAGGCACCGGCCGCACGGGTCCGCACGGTGACCTTATCCGCCACGATGAAGGCAGAGTAGAAGCCCACCCCGAACTGTCCAATCAGCTGGCTGTCTTTCGCCTGATCGGAGCCCAGCGATTCAAGAAACGCTTTAGTACCCGATTTTGCGATGGTACCGAGGTTCTCAATCACCTCGTCACGACGCATACCGATACCGTTGTCGCTCAGGGTCAGGGTGCGGTTGTCCTTGTCAACAGAGAGACGGACGCGCAGTTCACCGTCGCCTTCATACAGGCTGGCATCCGACAGCGCACGGAAACGCAGTTTGTCTGCCGCATCCGAGGCGTTGGAAATCAGCTCACGCAGGAAAATCTCTTTGTTTGAATAGAGAGAATGGATCATCAGGTGCAGAAGTTGTTTTACTTCCGACTGAAAGCCACGGGTCTCTTGTCCTTTCATGGTCATTGCTACCTCAACAAAACAGGTTGAACAAACGTTGAGGTTGATGTGGGGATGACGGCGAGGTTTTCAAGCCGGTGTCTGTCACAACACCGGCAAGTGGTTAAAATTTAATCTTGTGGCGGCCCGCCAGCGAATGGGAGAGCGTGGTGCCATCGACCATTTCCAGCTCACCGCCAACCGGCACTCCGTGCGCGATGCGGCTGGCGTCTACGCCATACTGACCGCACAGCTCGGCGATATAGTTAGCGGTCGCTTCCCCTTCCACCGTCGGGTTGGTGGCGAGAATGACTTCCTGAATGGTTTCGCTTTCCAGTCGCTGCTCAAGGCGATCCAGACCGATATCGGCCGGGCCAATGCCGTCAAGCGGTGACAGGTGCCCCATCAGCACGAAGTAACGACCGGCAAACTGGCCCGTTTGCTCAATGGCGTGGATATCCGCCGGGCTCTCTACCACGCAGATCAGACCATTCTGCTGACGCCGTGGATTGGCGCAAATGGTGCAGATCTCCTGCTCGGTAAAGGTACGGCAATCGGCACAGTGGCCGATTTCCGACATCGCCCGGGTCAGTGCCTGCGCCAGGCGCATCCCGCCGCTGCGATCGCGTTGCAGCAGCTGAAAAGCCATGCGCTGCGCCGATTTCGGCCCAACGCCGGGCAGACAGCGCAGCGACTCCATCAATGATTCAAGCAGTGGGCTGGTTTGCATCAGAACGGCATCTTGAAGCCTGGTGGCAGCTGCATACCGGAGGAGACAGACGCCATCTTCTCTTTCTGGGTTTCATCAATGCGGCGTGCAGCATCGTTGAACGCCGCAGCGATCAGATCTTCCAGCATATCTTTGTCATCTTCCAGCAGGCTGGGATCGACTTCGACGCGGCGGCAGTTGTGAGCACCGTTGATGGTGACCTTCACCAGGCCTGCGCCTGATTCACCGGTCACTTCCAGCGCGGCGATCTCTTCCTGAACCTTGGCCATTTTGTCCTGCATCTGCTGGGCCTGTTTCATCAGGTTGCCCAATCCGCCTTTACCAAACATATTTTTCTCTCTCAGCTGAGGCCACAACGCTATCGTTGAGATAGCGGCAGCGTGTTCAAACAGGTCGGATACTCTCTTCATCCAGATCGGCATCGAAAAACCGCTGTAACGTCTGAATGTGGGTATCGCAAGTGATCGACTGACGCGCCTGCGCCAGTTTCTCTTCGTAAATGGCCTGACGCCACTCAAGTGGTGTCAACACCGATGAATTATCGTCTTCAACCACCGAGAGTTCAACTGCCTGCCCGGCAGCCTCACTCAGGGCGGCGCTTAACACCTGCTGAGCAGATGCCGAATTAAGGTGGCGCTGGCTGGAACGCAGATGCAGACAGACACCGGTTTCGGTGGTCTCTTTCCAGGCATTCAGCGCCAGCTGCTGCACCAGTTTAGGCAGCGGCAGCGAAGCAATTTCAGCCGCCCACGGATCGCGCTGCTGCGCTTCTTCCGCCAGACGCGCCGCCAGCTCAGGGGTTTTCTCATGCTCCAGCGCAGAACGCAAGGCCTTTGGCGTGGCAACCGGTTCCGCCACCACCACCGGCTGGGTTTGCGCCTTCCAGCGATACGCCTCTTCTTTTACCGGCGCAGCAGGCTCACGCTCGCGGATACGCTGCTGGCTGCGCTCGGTAACCGAGGCCAGCCGCTCCAGCGCGGAGTTGGCCGGCCGCGCACCTGGCGCCGCCGGCTCACTCTTTTTTGGCTTGTTCGCTCCCTGACGCAACAACTGGGTGCGCGCCTGCAGGAGCTGACTGGTGGAACTGGAAAGGGCATTATCCGCGGCAGCAGCAGGCGGTGGCGTCGCGGCCTGCGGCGCAGGATCGGGCGCGGCCATCTGCGGCTGCGCAGCAATCTGCTGCTGGCTGGACGACGAGGTAACCGGCGACGGCGCGGAGGCGGCTGGCCGGGCTGGCGCTGGCGGCTGAGCCTGCGCGTAAGACGACGGCGCGGTTACTGGCCGGCCAGCTGGCGGAGCCGAGGGTGCCATTCCCTGCGGCGACGGCGCGTGTTCCACCGGCGCGACCGGGGCCGACTGTTGCGTTAACGTCGGTCGGGCAATCGGTTCAGCCACTGCGGCTTTAGGGTGGAAGGCCAGCGCCCGCAGCAGCGTCATTTCAACGCCCATCCGGCGATCTGGCGCAATCGGCAGATCTTTACGGCCCATCAGCAAGGTCTGATAGTAGAGCTGCAGATCGGCTGGCGGCACCACGCGTGCCAGTTCACGCAGCCTGAGCGCGTTACTTTCGTCGTCGTCATTCAGCGAGGCTGGCAACAGCTGCACCATGGCAATCTGGTGCAGTAAGCGCAGCATTTCAACCAGCAGCGCTTCCCACTCCACACCGCGCGATGCGGCCTGACTCAGCAGCGACATCACCTGCTGACCATCGCCGTCAACCAGCGCTTCCAGCAGGCCGAGCGGCTGTTCGTCATCCAGCGTGCCGAGCATGGCGCTGACCGTGGTGCTGGTCACTGCGCCCTGCCCCATCGCAATCGCCTGGTCGGTCAGACTCAGCGCATCACGCATGCTGCCGTCAGCCGCGCGCGCCAGCAATTGCAGCGCCCGCGTTTCGCTGTCGATGTGCTCCTGCTGCAGAACATGCTCAAGCTGCTGTCGGATCTGATCGACATCCAGCGCTTTGAGATGAAACTGCAGGCAGCGAGACAGGATGGTCACCGGCAGCTTCTGCGGATCGGTGGTCGCCAGCAGGAATTTAACGTGTGATGGTGGTTCTTCCAGCGTCTTCAACAGCGCATTGAAGCTGTGACGCGACAGCATGTGCACTTCATCAATCAGATAGACTTTGAAGCGGCCGCGCGCCGGTGCGTACTGCACGTTATCGAGCAGATCGCGGGTGTCTTCGACTTTTGTACGCGACGCGGCATCGATCTCAATCAGATCGACAAAACGGCCCTGCTCAATCTCCCGGCAATTATCACACTGACCACATGGCGTGGCGGTGATACCGGTTTCGCAGTTAAGGCCCTTGGCCAGCAGACGCGCAATGGTGGTTTTCCCTACGCCGCGTGTGCCGGAGAAGAGATAAGCATGGTGGATACGTCCCAGAGACAATCCATTCGCCAGCGCCGTCAGAACGTGTTCCTGACCGACAACATCAGCAAAAGCCTGGGGACGCCATTTTCGCGCAAGTACCTGATAGCTCATGTGGATTCGACGAAGTTGGATGGAAAAGGTGAGCGCAGACGCTCTGCAACCCCTGTACAGGATTGCAGTAGTCTAACAGCTACGCTTTTGCCTGGCACTCGTTATCTTGAACGAGAAGGCGTGACGACCCTGCCGCCTGGCAAGGCCGAAAAATGGCTTAATGGCCGGGGAAATTGACCAGGCTGTAGCTCTCAACGCCAAGGGCTTTCAGGCGCGTTTCACCGGTCAGATCGAACAGGTTGATAATGAACGCGGCATCCCGGACTTCGCCGCCTGCGCGACGAATCAGCTTAACGGTCGCTTCAATGGTGCCGCCGGTTGCCAGCAGATCGTCCACCACCAGCACCACGTCACCAGGCTGAATCGCATCTTTATGCAGTTCCAGCCGATCGGTGCCGTACTCCAGCTCGTAAGATTCGCTGTACGTTTCACGCGGCAGCTTGCCTGGCTTACGCACCGGAACAAAACCTACGCCCAGGCCTAACGCCACCGGCGCGCCGAACAGGAAACCACGTGCTTCAGTGCCCACCACTTTGGTGATGCCTTTGTCACGGTAGCGCTCCACCAGCAGCGCGATAGCGGCGGCATAGGCTTTAGGATCTTCCAGCAGGCTGGTGACATCACGGAACAGGATGCCCGGCTTGGGATAATCAGGGATGCTTTTAATGCTGTTTTTAATGAATTCAAGCTGCTGCGCAGTGTCGGTCATAATGATACGCCTGGTAAAAAATTCTGTTTCGCGCAGCTTCAATAGCGCCAATACCTGGTAAAAGGCTCAGCGGAAGTCAATTCACAAAGGGAAGCCACGCACGAAGACGCCCAAATCTAAGCAAATGACCGGATAATTGCAACTTTATCGCGGCGGCGGCGGCGCGTCCGCTGTTTCTGCCACCACCGGTATCCGCCACATAAACAGCAACAGTGCCGCCAGCATCAGCAGCAGCATAATCCGCACCCACCAGAGCGAGACCAGCACGATGGAAATCGCAAAGGTCACCACAATCAGGCAGATAGCCCGCCCTTTCGCCCCAGGCGGCATAGCACGATGCTGCTGCCAGTGGCGCAGGTAACGGCCAAACGGCGAGCGCCACAGCAGCCAGTGATGAAAGCGCGGCGAGGAGCGGGCAAAGCACCAGGCGGCCAATAGCATAAATGGCGTGGTGGGTAATAATGGTAATACAATGCCCAGGGTTCCCAGCACAACTGCCAGCCAGCCGAGGGTTAATAACACAATGCGTTGCATGAATGCCGCCCAACTCTTTCCTGATCCCCTTACGTTAGCACAACTGAGCCTGACGCCATGAACCTGATCACCGCACAACAGCGTCTGCAACATCTCCTTATTACGCTGCGTCAGGATATTGCGACCCATCCCGACGGACAGTGCCGGCTTCCCCGCTTCGACAGCCAGCTGTTTCGCAGCAAAGGCACCCGCCTCGCCGATTATCTGGCGGAGGTGGAACAGAACTTTACCCGGCTGTGCGACAGCGCCGGCGATCCGGACCGCAGCGCCTGGCTGGCTGAGCGGCTGGTCGATCAAATTGCCGCGCTGCAACGGGAAGCCAGCACGCAGCAGCTGCGCACTCGCCGGGAAAAGCCGCTGAGCAACCCACGTGTCTCGAAGTATCAGGAGTATCGTGAATATGAGCGGCGCCTGCTGGCGATGATCGATCAGCGCGAACAGCGGCTGGCGCTGGCGGAAACCCTGGCGGTTCAGCACCAGCTGAAACACGATCTTGAGACGTTAGAAGGCCGTCTGGCACGCTGCCGGCAGGCGATTCGTTCGGTAGAGTGGGCATTATCGCTGCGCGGCGACCAGCAAGAGGAATAAAGCGCAGCGGTAAAAAAGCGCTTCTATACTCGATAGGGTTCGGTACGGAGGAGAATAATGGGTTTATTCATCTGGCTACTCAGCGGATTGCTGTTAGGGTTGCTTAAGCGCATTGTGATGCCGGGCCGACCCGGCGGCCTGTTCGCGACCCTGACGCTGTCGATGATTGGCGCACTGATTGGCGGCTATATTGCCAGCTATTTTGAATTGGGTAGCCTGGCGACGCTGCATATGGGCGCTTTAGCTATGGCGATTGCCGGTTCACTATTAATGCTGCTGGTGGCAGCAAAATTGCGTATATAGGAGGAGAGATGTCGCTGGAGAATGCCCCGGATGACGTTAAACTGGCGGTCGATTTAATTCAGTTGCTGGAAGAGCACCAGCTGCCGGTGGAGACGGTATTATCCGCGCTGGCGATGGTGCAGCGCGATTTCGAAAATAAACGCGATCGTCAGCCGCCGGTTTAGGCGCGAGCGGTCAGGGTCGGGCTGAGACGCAGCATATCGATAAAAGCGTCGACCAGCGCCGGCGCGTCACCGGCTAAATCAAAGCTTTCGGGCGTAAATAACCAACTTTCCATCATGCCGTTAACGTAACCGCGCATAATCAGCGCGGCCTGACGGGTATTAAGGCTGCCGGGAAGCTGTTCCGCTTCGATACACTGACGCAGAATATCTTCAATTTTGTCGTAGCATTCGAGCAGTAAGCTTTGCTGGATATTCTTCAGCGACGCCATTTCGCCAACAAATTCGCATTTATGGAAAATGATCTCCATCAGAGCGCGGCGTTGTGGATCGTTTGCTGTCGCGTCAAAGATATAGACCAACATGGCGCGTAAAACAGAAAGTGGATCGCCCGGGTATTTTGTTTGATACTCAAGTTCCACGTCATCCAGCCCGGCATCACAACGAAGCCAGATTTCATGCAGAACATCGGCTTTATTTTTGAAATGCCAGTAGATGGCCCCCCGCGTGACGCTGGCCGCCGAAGCAATATCCGCCAGTGAAGTGGCAGAAACGCCCTGTTGCGAGAACAGGACAATGGCGGCATCAAGAATTTGGTGCCGCGTTTCAAGTGCTTGCGCTTTGGTTTTTCGTGCCATAAGGGACTTTTTTTACAAACGGGTAAGTTTACATACATTTGTGAATGTATGTACCATAGCATGACCCGCGATTTGACGCAGCAATGGGTTCTTCGGATTGTGATCCATTGATCAATTGATATCGGACACTAGAGGTTTATTTATGAATAAAATCAGAGGATTATCGCCTCTGGCGGCCGTCCTGATGCTATCAGGCAGCTTTTTGTTAACAGGATGTGATAACAATAAATCCGAACAAGCCGCCCAACAACAGGCGCCAGAAGTGGGCGTAGTCACGTTAAAAACCGAGCCACTGAAAATTTCCACCGAATTGCCTGGCCGTACCTCTGCATATCGCGTGGCCGAAGTGCGTCCTCAGGTTTCCGGTATCATTCTGAAGCGTAATTTTATTGAAGGCAGCGATGTCAAAGCGGGTCAGTCGCTTTATCAGATCGATCCTGCTACCTATCAGGCCGCTTATGACAGTGCGAAAGGCGATCTGGTGCAGGCAGAAGCTAATGCCCGCATCGCTCAGCTGACCGTTAAACGTTACAAGCCGCTGCTTGGCACCAAATATATCAGTCAGCAGGACTATGACACCGCCGTCGCTACGGCCGCGCAGAACGATGCTGCGGTTCAGGTGGCTAAGGCTAACGTCGAAACCGCTCGTATCAATCTGGCTTATACCAAAGTCACCTCGCCGATCAGTGGTCGCATCGGCAAATCATCGGTCACCGAAGGTGCCCTGGTGCAGAGCGCGCAAACCACCGCGCTGGCCACCGTGCAGCAACTTGACCCGATGTACGTTGACGTTACCCAGTCGAGCGAAGATTTCATGCGCTTACGTTCCGAACTGGAATCCGGTCAGCTGAAGCAGAACGACGGTAAAGCCAATGTGACGCTGCTGATGCAAAACGGCAGCACTTACTCTCAGCCAGGTACGCTGGAATTCTCTGACGTCACCGTCGATGAAACCACCGGCTCTATCACCCTGCGCGCTATCTTCCCGAACCCGAACCATGCGCTGTTACCGGGCATGTTCGTGCGTGCGCGTCTGGATGAAGGCACCAACCCTAATGCGCTGCTGGTTCCGCAACAGGCGGTAACCCGTACCCCAACCGGTCAGGCGACCGTGATGGTGGTCGGTGCAGACAATAAAGTGGAAGCGCGTACCGTTACGGCCGCACAAGCGATTGGCGATAAGTGGTTAGTGACCGACGGCGTGAAAGCGGGTGAACGTGTGATCAGTACTGGTCTGCAACGTGCTAAACCTGGCGCGCAGGTCACCCCACAAGAAGTCTCAGACGATGCTAAAGCTGCACCCGATTCAAAGTCGCCATCTGATAAGTCATCGTCATAACAGGAGCCGTTGATTCATGGCTAAGTTCTTTATCGATCGCCCCATCTTTGCGTGGGTGCTCGCCATCATCATCATGTTGGCTGGTGCGCTATCGATTCTCAAACTTCCGATCGAGCAATATCCCAATGTTGCGCCGCCGGCGATTGAGATTCAGGCCACCTACCCAGGTGCGGATGCGAAAACACTGCAGGATTCGGTGACCCAGGTCATCGAACAAAACATGAACGGTATCGATGGACTGATGTATATGTCCTCGAGCAGTGACTCATCCGGTACGCTGACGCTGACCATTTCGTTTGAGTCAGGTACCGATGCGGATATCGCGCAGGTTCAGGTGCAGAACAAACTGCAACTGGCGATGCCGCTGCTGCCGCAGGAAGTGCAACAGCAGGGGATTCAGGTTAAAAAATCCTCCAGCAGCTTCCTGATGGTCGCCGGCTTCATCAGTGACGATGACAACATGACTCAGAATGATATTTCTGACTTTGTTTCATCTAACATCAAAGACCCGCTGAGCCGTACGCCTGGCGTCGGTGATACTCAGGTGTTTGGTGCGCAGTATGCGATGCGTATCTGGATGGATCCGCACAAGCTGAATAACTACAACCTGACGCCGGTTGACGTCATCAGCGCGCTGAATACCCAGAACGCCCAGGTTGCTGCCGGTCAGTTAGGCGGTACGCCGCCGGTGCCGGGCCAGCAGCTGAACGCCTCAATCATTGCGCAGACCCGTCTGACCTCAACCGATGAGTTCGGCAAAATCCTGCTCAAAGTGAATGAGGATGGCTCGCAGGTGCGTCTGCGTGACGTGGCGAAAATTGAACTCGGTGCTGAAAACTACGAGATCATCGCCCGTTATAACGGCAAACCGGCCTCCGGTATCGGTATTAAACTGGCTACCGGCGCCAATGCGCTGGATACCGCAAATGCGGTGAAAGCGGAGCTGGGAAAACTGCAGTCCTCCTTCCCGGCTGGCCTGAAAGTGGTTTATCCGTACGACACCACGCCATTCGTTAAGATCTCTATCTTCGAAGTGGTGAAAACGCTGTTAGAAGCGATCGTGCTGGTGTTCCTGGTGATGTATCTGTTCCTGCAGAACTTCCGCGCCACGCTGATCCCAACGATTGCCGTGCCGGTGGTACTGTTAGGGACCTTTGCGGTTATCAGCGCCTTTGGTTATTCGATCAACACCCTGACGATGTTCGGGATGGTGCTGGCCATCGGTCTGTTGGTGGATGACGCCATCGTGGTGGTCGAGAACGTTGAGCGTGTGATGGCGGAAGAGGGATTACCGCCAAAAGAAGCGACCCGACGTTCGATGGAGCAGATTCAGGGTGCGCTGGTCGGTATCGCCCTGGTGCTGTCGGCGGTATTTATCCCGATGGCCTTCTTTGGCGGATCGACCGGGGTTATCTACCGTCAGTTCTCCATCACTATCGTTTCGGCTATGGCGCTGTCAGTACTGGTGGCGTTGATCCTGACGCCAGCACTCTGTGCCACCCTGCTGAAGCCGGTGAAAAAAGGCGATCACGGTAAAACCACCGGTTTCTTCGGCTGGTTTAACCGTCTGTTCGACAAGAGCACCAACCATTACGTCGACAGCGTTGGCCACATCATTCGCAGCACTGGCCGTTATCTGGTGATCTATCTGGTCATTGTGGTCGGCATGGCATTTCTGTTCCTGCGTTTACCTTCTTCATTCTTACCTGAAGAGGACCAGGGCCTGCTGCTGGCACAGGCGCAGTTGCCTGCTGGCGCGACCCAGGAACGTACTCAGAAAGTGCTGGACCAGGTTACCGACTACTTCCTGACCAAAGAGAAGGACTCGGTTAAGTCGGTGTTTACCGTTAACGGCTTTGGCTTTGCCGGTCGTGGACAGAACACCGGTATCGCCTTCGTCAGCCTGAAGCCGTGGGATGAACGTAGCAGTAGCGACCTGAAGGTACCGGCGATTGCGGGCCGTGCCATGCAGGCGCTGGGCGCGATCAAAGATGCGATGGTGATTCCATTTAACCTGCCAGCGATTATCGAACTGGGTAATGCCACCGGCTTCGACTTTGAACTGATCGATCAGGCTAACCTGGGTCACGAAAAGTTAACCCAGGCACGTAATCAGCTGTTCGGCATGATTGCTCAGCATCCGGATACTCTGGTAGGCGTCCGTCCGAACGGATTGGAAGATACGCCGCAGTACAAGCTGATTGTCGATCAGGAGAAAGCACAGGCGCTGGGAGTATCGTTAAGCGATATCAATACCACGCTGGCGGCCTCGTGGGGCGGCTCTTACGTCAACGACTTCATCGACCGCGGTCGTGTGAAGAAGGTGTACGTTATGGGTCAGGCAGACTCGCGTATGCTGCCGGACGACATTGGTAAATGGTATGTCCGCAACGGCAGCGGAACCATGGTGCCCTTCTCGGCCTTCTCGTCCGCGAAATGGCAGTACGGTTCACCGCGTCTTGAGCGTTACAACGGTCTGCCGGCGATGGAGATCCTCGGACAGGCTGCGCCTGGTAAGAGCTCCGGTGCGGCAATGGATCTGATGGAAGAGCTGGCGTCGAAACTGCCTGCCGGTATCGGTTATGACTGGACCGGGATGTCTTATCAGGAACGTCTGTCAGGCAACCAGGCGCCGGCGCTGTACGCAATCTCGCTGATTGTGGTCTTCCTCTGTCTCGCCGCGTTGTATGAGAGCTGGTCGATTCCGTTCTCCGTGATGCTGGTGGTACCGCTCGGGGTAGTCGGTGCGCTGATCTTCACCACGCTGCGTGGTTTAAGTAACGACGTCTACTTCGTGGTGGGGTTACTGACAACCATTGGCCTCTCGGCGAAGAACGCCATTCTGATCGTCGAATTTGCTAAAGATTTGATGGAAAAAGAGGGCAAAGGGCTGGTTGAAGCGACGCTGGAAGCCTGTCGTATGCGTTTGCGTCCTATCCTGATGACGTCACTGGCGTTCATTCTCGGGGTACTGCCGCTGGCGATCAGTACCGGTGCCGGTTCTGGTGCGCAGAACGCCGTTGGTACCGGCGTAATGGGCGGTATGGTTACCGCAACCGCGCTGGCTATCTTCTTCGTTCCGGTGTTCTTCGTGGTGGTGCGTCGCCGCTTCGGTAAGAACAAAGCGGAGATCGAAAAAGGTCATCCGGTTGAACACAACCAGACTCACTAAGATCTGACTGACAGTATAAGAGGCCGCGCAAGCGGCCTTTTTTTATGGCGGCTGTCGCTGCTCGCTGGCGGGCGCGATGATGCTGCTGTTCTTTACTGACGGGTTGCGCTAGCTTTTCTGCTCTCTGCCGCCGTTTCCTCACTGACGGATTGCGCTGACTCTGCCCGGAGTATGACTGCCAGCGCTGCGCTCCCCTGCCCTCACTTTTAGCTCCGCTCTTCCCGGTGGTTGCAATCTCAACAGAGTCGGCGCATAATATTGTTATATTATAACATTACAAAAGAGGCATTATTATGAAAACCGCTATTCATCCTGAGTATCGCCACGTGGTGTTTCACGACACTTCGGCTGACGTCTGGTTCAAAATCGGTTCGACTATCCGCACCGACCGTACCGTGGAATTCGAAGGCGAAACCCTGCCTTACGTGACGCTTGATGTCTCGTCAGCCTCGCACGTGTTTTATACCGGTAAACAGAAAGATTTCGCCAAAGAGGGCAGTACCGCACGCTTTAACCAGCGTTTTGGTCGCTTCCTGGGTCATAAGTGAGGGAGAGGACGATGCAGGTATTAAGCTCGCTGCGTTCAGCAAAAAAGCGCCACCGGGATTGCAAAGTGGTGCGTCGCAAAGGCCGTATTTACGTGATTTGCAAAACCAATCCGCGCTTCAAAGCGGTACAGGGAAGAAAGAAAAAACGCTAGTTTGTGTCGTGATGACTGGCCGGGCATGCCCGGCCTTTTTTATGTTTATTGCATGCTTTTCAGCATCGCGTTGACGTTATGTCTGAATGCCGCTTCATAGGTGGGCGCCGGACCCGCCGCCGGCGACAGCGCTTCAGGGTAAAGCTCCCCGCCGGGCTGTGCGCCGGTCGCGCTGGCAATCTGCTTCACCAGCCGCGGATCGGTCTGATTCTCAATGAAGTAACGCTGGATATGCTGCTGCTTCAGTTGGGTGATCAGGCTTCCCACCTCACTGGCGCTGGCCTCCGCTTCGGTGGAGAAACCGACCGGTGCGAGGAACGTAATGCCATATCGCTGGCCAAAATAGCCAAACGCATCGTGACTGGTCAGCACCTTGCGTCGTTCGGCGGGCACCTGGTCGAAAGCCGTTTTTGCCCAGCGGTCCAGCGCCTGCAACTGCTGAATATAGTTTTCACCGCGCTGACGGATCTGTGCAGCATCATCTGGGTCCGCCTTTACCAGCGCATTCATTACGTTAGTGGCGTAAATTACGCCGTTCTGCATACTGTTCCAGGCATGCGGGTCAGTGATGGTTTTGCCCTCCTCTTCCATGCTACGGGTGGTAATCCCGGTTGACGCCACCACCGGCTGGCCGCGATAACCCGACGCGCTGACCAGCCGATCCATCCACCCTTCCAGGCCTAAACCGCTGACAAACACCAGATCGGCTTTTGCCAGCGCCTGGCTGTCCTGCGGCGTCGGTTCAAAGGTATGCGGATCGCCATCCGGCCCGACCAGGCTTTTAACCCGCACATGGTCACCGCCGACCTGTTTAACGATGTCCGCCAGCACGGTAAAACTGGCGACCACATCCACCGTTTTTGCCATCGCTAATGGCGCGACAAATAGCGCAGCCAGCGCCAGACTAACCGGTAATTTCTTCATCAATACCCCTTTAAGTTTAATGGCGGCGCAAAATACCACCGCACGGCCCTGTCAGAATTGAAACAAAAAACAGCATCGCGGCACTCAGCACCACGGCGGGTCCGGCCGGCAGTGAAAAGTGCCAGGAGAATATCAGGCCAGCCAGAGCTGAGATCACGGCCATCAGGATGGCAATCGCCAGCATGGCGGCGAGATGGCGACTCCAGAAGCGTGCGCTGGCGGCGGGCAGCATCATTAAGCCGACCGACATCAGGGTGCCGAGCACCTGGAAACCCGCCACCAGATTGAGCACCACCAACATCAGAAACAGGCCATGTACCAGCGGCGCACTCCACCTGCCCTGCGCCCGCAGGAAGTCACTGTCAAAAGCATCAATTACCAGCGGCCGGTAGAGTATCGCCAGCAGGATCAGAGTGAAGGCGGCGATGCCTCCGACCAGCAGCAGCGCGCCGTTATCAACCGCCAGCAGCGATCCGAACAATACGTGCAGCAGATCCACGCTTGAACCGCGCAGTGAGACCAGCGTGACGCCAAGCGCCAGCGAACCAAGATAAAAACCGGCGAAGCTGGCATCCTCTTTTAGCGGCGTATAGCGACTGACCGCGCCGGAGAGCAGCGCCACCGCCAGCCCGGCAATTAATCCGCCCATGCCCATCGCCACCAGCGACAGCCCGGAGATCAGGTAACCGATGGCGGCCCCGGGTAACACGGCATGCGATAGCGCATCACCAATCAGACTCATGCGACGTAGCGAGAGAAACACGCCCAGCGGGGTGGCGCTGATTGCCAGCGCGATACAGGCCACCAGCGCACGCCGCATGAAACCAAATTCAAGAAAAGGCTGAATCAGCGTCACGGCGCGACCTCCTGTAACGGGAAAGGGCTGACGGGACGATGCGTGAAGGTGCCGTCATCCAGTGACAGCAGGTCGCTGAAGTAGCGCGCGACCAGCGGGCGATCGTGCAGTACCACCAGCAAGGTGGTCCCCGCCTGCTGCTGCCGCTCAAGTATCGACATCAGTAAGCTGACGGTCTGGCTGTCAATGCCGTTAAAGGGTTCGTCCAGCAACCACAACCGGCTGCGCTGCAACATCAGTCGGGCAAACAACACCCGCTGCAGCTGGCCGCCAGATAAGGTGACCGGTTGCGCATCGGCATAATCACGCATCTGCACCGCGTCCAGCGCCTGCCAGATCTCCTGACGCAGCGCCCGGTTGATGCCGCCAAACCAGCCGCAGCGCGGCCAGCAGCCGATCGATACCAGTTCATACACCGTCAGAGGAAAACGGGTTTCCAGTTCGCTGCGCTGGGGCAGCCAGCCGGTATCACGGCGGCTCACCTGCAAGCGGCACTCGCCTTTCACCGGCGGTAATAAGCCAGCGATGGTTTTCAGCAGCGTTGATTTGCCGCTGCCGTTTGCGCCCACCAGAGCGGTCATACTGCCGGGCGCAAGCCGGCCGGTTATTGCGGGCGTCACCTCCTTGCCCTGGTAACCCACCTGTAGCGCGTTAAACGCAATCATTCGCTGACACCCCACCACATTGCTGCCGCCAGTAACGCAATGAGGATCATCGCCACCGTCAGCCGTCCTGCCAGAGACATCAAAAGCCCACTCTGCTGCATCGCCATACCTATAATGTTATAACATAACACTTATTCTATCGAATGCTGCTGCGGTGAACAGAGGGCAATGTGTATCAAAAAATAACGGTCATCCGGGCAACGGATGAGGCAAATCCCGCCAGCAAGGCAAATTTTGCGGCGTCAGGGGTCGGCAAATGACAGAAATAGACAATTTCATTCGCGGCTGGCTTGCAAAGCGGTTGCAGAAAACCAATGATAGGTTTATCAACTGTTATTAGTGGATCAGTTATGCTGTCACGTATTGAATGTGATATTGCGCAGGACGAAACCGACTGCGAAAAAATAGCAGCGATTATTCAGCGGAATATTCTCAAAATATCACCCGCGCTGGTAGGCGATTTACAGTGGTATTCTCAAAATGCCCGGTTAGTTCCAGGCAGTCTGAAAATTATTTCTGTTGAAAAGCAGGGTCCGAATAGTTTTAAGTTACTTTATGATTTTGACTGGAATGTATTTAGTCCCTGCCAGGATCTAAATGAAACTGTTAGCCATTCCGACCGGGTCAGCTTTCATATTGAGCCCGGTGCGCTTGAGTTTGATGTGATCGCCAATCAGCGGCCCTCCCCCAGCGATGAATTGTAATATTTAGTAATGGAGGTGAGCAGAACTAATGGTTTTACACTATATTTGACGAATCCCGTTTAATAACTGCCTGATAAATCGCTTCCTGGCCGCTTTACCCTATATCGCCGCCCTGCGGCAACTGTGCTAGCTATGGAGGGGAAAAAGATGGACGAATACTCACCGAAACGGCATGATATTGCCCAGCTTAAATACCTGTGTGAGAGTCTGTTTGACGAGAGCATGGCAACATTAACGGATAGCCATCACGGCTGGGTTAATGATCCCACTTCTGAAAGCAATTTACAGCTCAATGATTTGATCGAGCATATCGCCTCTTTCACCATGAATTACAAAATTAAGCACGTTGAAGATGAAGCGCTGATTTCGCAAATCGATGAATATCTTGATGATACCTTTATGTTGTTCAGCAACTACGGTGTCAACACTCAGGATCTGCAACGATGGCAACGTTCAGCAAAACGCTTATTTAACCTGTTCACTGAAGAGTGCGCTTTTCTCCAGCAACCGAGCCATTCATTATAAGTACTGACGTGAGAACGGTTTATTTATGAACAAAAACCTGACTAAAACGGATTATTTGATGCGACTGCGCCGCTGTCGCTCAATCGATACCCTTGAAAGGGTCATTGAAAAAAATAAGTATGAATTACCTGAAGATGAGTTAGCGGTATTTTACTCTGCAGCCGATCATCGCCTGGCTGAACTGACGATGAACAAGCTCTACGATAAAGTCCCAGGTTCGGTGTGGAAATTTGTGCGTTAATTCGCGCAGCCCTTTCGTTCGACTGTCTCATCCTTAGCTTTATCATCTCGCCTGCCGGCAATGGATCGGCCTCAGGCGAGTTTCGCCTGTCTGCAATCTGAGTGGGGATTTTTTACGCGGGGGAAATGGGTGGGGGCCCTGCCAGCTACATCCCGGCACACGCGTCACCTGCTGCGGCTGCTTCCTTCCGGACCTGACCGAGTTCACAAGCTAGCATTGCGGGAGAACCAACAGGGCCCCCATTGACAAGCCCTCATTACGAGAGCGCAGGCATTATCGGGGAAGGCCCTGGCAATTGCAAGCGCAGTCGGGACGACCGTTGGTTTCTTGAACAACCGGTGGTTTGCCGCATCCGGCTGGCGCGGCGCGTGCTAAAGTTGAAGCCTTTTTTCCTGACGGGATAAGCAGATGGATCAACCTGACAGTTTTCAGCAACGCATCTGGCAGATTGTTGCTGCCATTCCGGCGGGTCGCGTAGCCACCTATAGCGACGTCGCTCAGCTGGCCGGTTCTCCCCGCGCCGCACGTCAGGTTGGCGGCGTGCTGAGTCGGTTACCGCAAGGCAGCACCCTGCCCTGGCATCGGGTGGTTAACCGTCATGGGGCGATCTCTTTGCAGGGGGACGGACTGTTTCGTCAGCGTGATGCGCTGGAGGCAGAAGGCGTAGAGGTGAGTGATGACGGTCACATCGATCTTGAGGCTTACCGCTGGCGCTACTAAACGCAGCGAAACGGGGCGACAGCGTCGCCCCACAAGGTATTACAGGCTGGTAGGCGCAGGAACCGCAGCCGACGGCGTCACCTGAGTCGGTGAGGTCGATGGGACGCTGGTGGCTGCACCCGGCTGGGTTGGCATCGCCATAGACGGTACCGGTACCAGCAGCAGTTCAGCTTTGGTGCCGCCCTGGTTGATCACCGGCTTCACGCCTTCAGTAATAAAGGCCAGTTTGCCATCAATCGAGATGGCGGCGCTCAGCAGAATACGCGCATTCGGCTGAATGTCGGCTGGGTTAAACGGCAGCACGAACTGGAACGGCGCCTGTTTGCCTTCAGTACGCACTACGCGCTGTGACAGCACCTTCGACGGCGCATCCGCCACGGAAGCGTCAGACAGCGTAACGGTTAATACCGCATCCGGCGGCAGCGCAATACGCTGACGAATATAGACCGAACCGCTGACGTTAGGCTGCGCAATCGCCGCCTGCTGTCCTGCCACTGCCGATCCTAACGTCGGCGTTGGCACCGGTTTACCTTTGTCGGCGCATCCTGCAACAGCAACCGCCATAACTACCCCACTGAACACATGCCAGAGTTTCATTGATGTCGTCTCCTTTTGATCAAAATGATTTCGGCAGCGAATCCTGCGTACAGCGCTTCACTCGCCGTATGTGCTTAATACTGGCACAAAATCGGGATTTTGCCTGGCCGCAGCAAAGAGGAAAGTCTGATTGACGTAAACTGGTCGGATCTTTCACACTGAGCCGGTCACTATATTGAGGAATGCGCCATGAGCCAGGCACTGCAAAATCTGCTGAATTTATTAAATCTGGAAAAACTGGAAGAAGGGTTATACCGCGGCCAGAGTGAAGATCTTGGGCTGCGCCAGGTGTTTGGCGGTCAGGTGGTGGGACAGGCGCTCTATGCGGCCAAGCAGACGGTGCCGGAAGATCGCATTATCCACTCGTTTCACAGTTACTTCCTGCGCCCCGGCGACAGTCAGAAAGCGATTATTTATGATGTCGAAACCCTGCGTGACGGCAAAAGCTTCAGCGCCCGCCGGGTCAGCGCCATTCAGAACGGTCAGCCAATTTTTTATATGACCGCCTCGTTCCAGGCACCGGAGAGCGGCTTTGAACACCAGAATGCCATGCCGGAGGTTGCCGGCCCTGACAACCTGCTGTCTGAGCAGGTGATGGCGCAGAAAATGGCGCATCTGCTGCCGGAAAAACTGCGTGAGAAGTTTATCGCTGAACGGCCGCTGGAGATTCGCCCGGTGCAGCTCCACAATCCGCTCAAGGGTCACGTCGATAAACCTGAGCGTCAGGTATGGATCCGCGCCAACGGCACGCTGCCGGACGATCTGCGCATCCATCAATATCTGCTGGGCTATGCTTCCGATCTTAACTTCCTGCCGGTGGCGCTGCAGCCGCACGGTAAAGGCTTTCTCGAGGCGGATATGCAGGTCGCCACCATCGATCACTCGATGTGGTTCCACCGCCCGTTCGACTTCAGCGAATGGCTGCTGTATAGCGTGGTCAGCACCTCCGCTTCTGGCGCGCGCGGTTTTGTCCGTGGCGAGTTCTATAATCAGCAAGGCGTGCTGGTGGCGTCGACGGTGCAGGAAGGGGTGATGCGGCAGCGCAGCGAATAAAAAAAGGGGCGATTTCTCGCCCCTGATTTCAAACTGTCGAGGAAAACTTATTGGTTATAAGCATTCTCGCCGTGGCTGTTGACGTCCAGACCTTCACGCTCATGCTCTTCCGGCACGCGCAGTCCGACAATCATGTCCGCCAGCTTGAAGCCGATGAAGGCTACTACTCCAGACCAGACGATGGTCAGGCCGACGCTGAACAGCTGCACCCACACCTGATGGCCCATGGTCACGCCCTCAGCGTAGCCCACACCGCCCAGTGAAGAAGAAGCGAAGACGCCGGTCAGGATACAGCCCACGATGCCGCAGACGCCGTGCACGCCGAACACATCGCAGGGATCGTCCACCCGCAGCCATTTCTTCAGGGTGGTGACGCCCCACAGTCCGGCCAGTCCACCAACCAGACCAATAATCAACGCCCCGCCGACACCCACGTAACCACAGGCTGGAGTAATAGCCACCAGCCCGGCAATGAAGCCAGAACAGGCGCCCAGCAGTGAAGGTTTACCGCGTACGGCCCACTCACCAAAGGTCCATGACAGCACCGCGCCCGCAGTAGCGACAACGGTATTCAGGAAGGCCAGCGCCGCAATTTCGTTAGCCGCCGAGGCAGAACCGGCGTTGAAGCCGAACCAGCCCACATAGAGGATGGCGGTACCGGTGAAGACCATTGGCAGGTTATGCGGTTTGAACGCTTCTTTGCCGAAGCCAGCACGTTTGCCAACCAGATAAGCACCAACCAGTCCGGCAACTGCGGCATTGATGTGCACCACGGTGCCGCCAGCGAAGTCCAGCGCGCCATCCTGAGCCAGGAAGCCGCCCGCCCACACCATATGTGCGATAGGCAGATAGGCCAGGGTCAGCCAGACACCAACAAAAATCAGCACGGCAGAGAAACGGATACGTTCAGCAATGGCACCGACAATCAGGCCGACGGTGATACAGGCAAACGATGCCTGGAAGGCAACGTGGATATACTGGTAGAAGCTGCCCATTACTGCGGTCAGCTGGATGTTTTTCAGCATCGCCCAGCCGAAGCCACCAAAGAAGGCGTTACCTTCGCTAAAGGCCAGTGAATAGCCGTAAACCATCCACAATACGCAGACCAGAGAAAAGGTGACCGCAACCTGTGTCAGCATGGAGAGGACGTTCTTGCCGCGAATCAATCCGCCGTAAAACAGCGCAATACCTGGAATCGACATAAACAGCACCAGCGCGGTGCAAATCATCATAAATGCGTTATCAGCCTTGTCCGCAACGGCAGGTGCAGCCATCGCGAGCGATGGTAACAGTGCCATGCTGGTGAGGCCCAACTTAGCGAAAACTTTATTCATTTTTTTCCATCCCATCACAGTACTGAGTCTTAATTACAGAGCGGCTTCGTCGGTCTCGCCGGTACGAATACGAATGACGCGCTGCAGTTCAGCCACGAAAATTTTACCGTCGCCAATTTTGCCGGTGTAAGCCGCTTTACTGATGACATCCACCACTTCGTCTAACTGATCGTCAGCGATGGCGATGTCAATTTTGACTTTAGGCAGGAAGTTCACGCTGTATTCTGCGCCACGGTACAGCTCCGCGTGGCCTTTCTGACGACCAAAACCTTTTACTTCGGAGACGGTCAGCCCCTGAATGCCGATAGAGGATAACGCTTCACGCACATCCTCCAGCTTGAATGGCTTAATTACGACGGTAACCAGCTTCATTGGATCCCCTCCAGCGATTAAATGAGTGAGTCTCACGGACACGCAGGGATCTAAGCAAAGCCTGTGCCATAAATAAAAAAACCGTGGAATCAATCACCGAGGCGAGACGGGGCAAGGCGTGTTTTGTCGGGGGTCAGTCAGCAGCGCAGAGAATGGCGCACTGCCAGAAAAGCGAATGCACTCCTTTGGTGCATCAGGCATCAAAGGCGTGCATTTATACAGATTATTCTGATAAAACCGCGCAAAAAAGGTGCAACTTACCCTGCGGTTGTTAAGGGGATGCCCGTCGCCAGATCATCACCTACCTGCTGCAGCTGATACATCTGCCAGTAACGGCCTTGCAGCGCCAGTAATTGCGCGTGATTCCCCTGCTCGACCACCCTGCCACGATGCAGCACCAGGATGTTATCCGCTTCGGTAATTGTTGAGAGCCGGTGGGCGATCACCACCAGCGTACTGTGCTGGCGAAGGGTTCGCAGCGTTTGCTGAATCGCCTGCTCGGTGCCCGAGTCGATATTGGCTGTCGCCTCGTCGAGGATCATCACCTGCGGCAGATCGACAAGGACTCGCGCCAGCGCCAGCAGCTGCTTTTGACCCACAGACAGATTGTTGCCCTGCTCGCCCAGCCGGGTGTGAATGCCGTCAGGCAATGCACGCGCCAGAGGGGCCAGCTGCACCTGCTCCAGCACCGTCCAGACCGCCTCTTCGCTGATCTCGCGACCAAGCCGGACGTTAGCCAGCAGCGTATCCGCCAGCACCACCGGATCCTGCTGAACCATCGCGATACCCCGCCGCAGTACTGCATGGCTGAGTTCGCCAATCGGACGATCGTCAATGCGTATCTCACCGCGGGTAATCGGGTAGTAACCCATTAACAGATTTGCCAGGGTACTTTTGCCGCTGCCGGTATGCCCGACCAGCGCCACAAAGCTGCGTGACGGCACCTCAAGATTGATTTCGCTGAGCACGTCACGATCTTCGCGATAGGCAAAGCTGAGGTTTCTCAGGGTCAGACGACCGGTGGCCAGCGGCCGCGCGTCGGGCCCATACTGCTGCTGCGCCGCATCCATCAGCTCGAAGATCCGCTCGCCCGAGACCACCGCCTGCTGCAACATCGATTGCTGGGTGGTGAGCTCAATCAGCGGCTCATTCAGCCGTCCCAGATAGGTAATAAAGGCATACAGTACGCCGACTTCAAACACGCCGGGCACGGAGAAACTGAACAGCATCAGCAATCCGCACAACACCATGGCTGAAAACAGGCTTAACAACGGGCGCAGCAGGAAACCGTCAAGCCGCAGCGTTTCCATCCGCGCCAGATAGTGCGAACGACTCGCCTCGCCCATCCGCTCGCCAAAACGCGCCTGCTGACGAAACTGCTGGATCACGCTCATGCCGCTGATCACTTCGTTGAAGCCGTTATTAATGTCGGCCAGATAGCTGCGGACCCGGCGGGCAATCGGCGTGCTGTAACGCTGGTAAATCAGCATCACGACCAGCACCAGCGGGAAAATCATCATCGCTACCAGCGCCATACGCCAGTCGAGGCTGAACATCGCCACCATCATGGCGCCTACCAGTGCCGCGCTGCGCAGTACCGTCGCCACCACCGTGACATAGAGATCACGGATTACTTCGGTGTCATTGGTGACGCGCGAAATAATCTGTCCGACCGGCTGGGTGTCGAAGGCGCTGAGCGGCTGGCACAGCGCGGCATTCATCACGTCACTGCGCAAGCGCTGCACCACCCCAATGGCGGCGCGGTTAAACAGCAGTGCCTGCCAGTAATGCAGGGCGGCCGCCAGCAGTTGCAGCAGGATAAAACTCACTACCAGCCCGGTAACCAGCCCCCACGGCATCTGATGTTTCGCCACCAGATTGTCGATGAAGTAACTGACCAGCACCGGCCCGGTCACTTCGGCGGCGGCGGCAATCCATAACATGCCCACCGCCAGCGACAGGGATTTCCGCCACGGCTTGCCGTAACTTAACAGGCGCTTCAGGGTGGGCCACAAGCGGGCAGACTTAGCCATGCGGCACTCCTTTCTCATTCTCATCGTCATCCAGCGCGGCTTCCAGCTGCTGATAACGGTACATGTCGCGATACCAGCCCGGGCGATCCGCCAGCGCTTCATGATCGCCACGCTGCGCGATGGTGCCGTGCTGTAGCACCAGAATTTCACTGGCTTCAGTCAGCGCCGATAAACGGTGGGCGCTGATGATCAGGGTCCGGCCTCGTCCCCACTGGCGCAGATTGTGCAGTATTTCATGCTCGGTACGGCCATCTACCGCCGACAGCGCATCATCAAGCACCAGGATTTCCGCGTTCAGCAGCAGCGCGCGCGCAATCGAGATACGCTGCTTCTGCCCGCCCGACAGCATCACGCCACGCTCCCCGACTTCGGTTTCATAGCCCTGCGGCAGCCGCAGAATATCCTCGTGAACGCAGGCCAGCGTGGCGGCCCGCTCAATTTCCTGCTGGGTCGCACCCGGTTTTCCCAGCGCGATGTTGTTGGCGACGCTGTCAGAAAACAGAAACGGGGTCTGACTGACCACCGCCAGCCGGCTGCGCCAGCTGTCCAGCCGCAGCTGTGGCAGCGGAATCTGGTGATAGCGGATATCGCCCTGCTGGATATCAAAATGGCGCTGGATCAGGCTGAGCAGCGTACTCTTGCCGCTGCCGGTCGGGCCGCACAGCCCCAGCATTTCGCCAGGTTTCAGTTCGAAACTGACCTGACTCAGCACCGGACCGGCACTGGCCGGATAGTGAAATTCACGGATCGCTACCTGCAGGTTGCCTGGTTCCGGTGGCAGGGTTTTATCGCCATCTTCGACCGCTGGCGCTTCCGCCAGCAGCGCGCGGATACGGCTCCAGGCGGCGCTGCCGCGCTCGACGATGTTAAACATCCACGCCAGCGCCAGCATCGGCCAGATCATCAGGCCCAGATACATCACAAAACTGGTGAGCTGACCCAGCGTCATCTGATCGTGCCAGACCAGCCAGCTGCCGCCACCGATCGCCAGCAGATTTGAAAAACCGATGGCGATATAGATGGTGGGATCAAAACGGGCATCCACCCGCGCCACCCGCAGGTTCTTTTCACCGGTATCGCGGGCGATGTCAGAGAACTGCTGCGACTGATGCTGTTCCAGACCAAAAGACTTGATCATCCGGATGCTGGTCAGGCTCTCCTGCGTCTGATCGTTGAGGCTGGAGAAGGCGGCCTGCGCCACCTTAAAGCGATGGTGCAGCTGATTACCGTAGCGATGAATGACGATTGCCATGATCGGCATCGGCACCAGCGAAAGCAGCGTCAGCTGCCAGCTGATTTGGGTGCTCATCACCAGCAGCACAACGCAGCCCATCACCAGCGAATCGACCAGCGTCAGTACCCCTTCCCCGGCGGCAAACACCACCCGATCGACATCATTAGTGGCGCGCGCAATCAGGTCACCGGTACGGTGGCGCAGGTAAAATGCGGGTTGCTGACGGCTCAGCTGGCGATAAAAATCTTCGCGCAACTCGACCGCCAGCTGGTAAGAGGCACCAAACAGCAATACCCGCCAGACGTAGCGCAGCAGATAAACTACCAGCGCGGTAGCCAGCATCACGCCGATCCACAGCATGATGCGGCTCATGCTCATGCTGTTTTGCGTCACGCCATCGACGATTACCCCGACCACATGCGGCGGCAACAGTTGCAGAATGGCAATAATGATCAGTAAGGTGACCGCGCCCAGATAGCGCCGCCACTCACGCAGAAAGTACCAACTTAATTGACTGAATAATCGCACAACGCTGTTCTCAATCTCATGCCTTTATGGGGCGACAGGTAAGGCCGTGGTGTATTTAATCTCTTCCATGGCGAAGCTGGAGGTTACATCAATCAGGCCTGGGACGCCGTTGACTAACCGCTTGTAAAAAGCATCATAACTTTTCATGTCGGCCACCTGGATGCGCAGCAGATAGTCATACTCGCCGGCCATCCGGTAAAAGGCCATCACTTCCGGCATGCTGTTGACCACCGAGACAAACGCCTGATACCAGTCGCGACTGTGCTGCTGGGTTTTCACAAACATAAACGCCGTCAGTGACAATCCGATTTTTTCGCCATCCAGCAACGCCACCCGAGCGCGAATAATGCCATCATCTTCGAGCTTTTTCAGGCGCTTCCAGCAGGGCGTGGTGGTGAGGTTGACCGCCTCGGCTAATGCCTGCAGCGACAGCGTACAATCGCGTTGCAACAACGCCAGCAGTTTCAGGTCAGTTTTATCTAACATTCGCCACTCCGAGAGAATGATTTTCTCCATTAGCGCTATTTTAGCGTCAATATTGCAATCTCTTTTTCCTGCTCGTGCCTTAAAATAGCCGCAACTCTCTCTGCCGGACGCGTAAGATGCACAGCTGCTGGATTCGCCACGCTATCAACGAAATTAACGCCGATTTTCAACGATCGGCTGAAACCCACCTGATCCGTTTCGATCTGGCGGATTATCCCGGCATCTGGTTTTACCTGAAAGATGAGAGCACCCATCCAAGTGGCAGCCTCAAACACCGACTGGCGCGATCACTGTTTCTGTATGGCCTGGCGAACGGCTGGATTAAACAGGATACGCCAATAATTGAAGCCTCGTCAGGCAGCACTGCCGTTTCTGAGGCGTACTTCGCACGGCTGCTCGGCCTGCCGTTTATCGCGGTAATGCCTGCCAGCACGGCGAAACGGAAAATTGAGCAGATCACCTTTTATGGCGGGCAGTGCCATTTCGTTGACGATCCCTGCCAGCTTTATGTCGAATCTGAACGGCTGGCGCGCGAGCTGAACGGCCACTTTATGGATCAGTTTACCTATGCCGAGCGGGCAACCGACTGGCGCGGTAACAACAACATTGCCGAAAGCATTTTTCGCCAGATGCAGCATGAGCCCTATCCGGTTCCCCATACGCTGATCATGAGTGCCGGTACCGGCGGCACTTCCGCTACGCTGGGACGTTATATCCGCTATCAGGGTTTCTCCACGAAGTTACTGGTGGTCGATCCGCAGCACTCGGTATTTTTTGATTACTGGCATCAGCGCGATGCCAGCCTGACCAGCACGCGTGGCAGCCTGATTGAAGGCATTGGTCGTCCGCGGGTGGAGCCTTCGTTTATGCCAGACGTAATAGATGAAATGATCAAAGTCCCCGATGGCGCGACGCTGGCCGCCATGCTGAAGCTGGAAAAAATTCTGGGACGCAAACCGGGTGCCTCCACCGGTACCAATTTCTGGGGCATGATGCAGGTCGCAAAACGTTTACGGGCGGCTAACCAGCAGGGCGCGCTGGTGACGCTGCTGTGTGACAGCGGCGAGCGTTATCCGGATAGTTATTATCAGCCGGAGTGGGTAGCGAAACACATCGGTGATATCACGCCGTGGCAGCGCGAGCTGGAATAAAAAACCGGACATCCTGTCCGGTACACGGCAATCCTCAGCATTCGGGGGAATACGCGAGGTGGGGTGTCGCCAGCCAGTGATTTAAATAGTGAGACACCGCCTGTGTCTCGCAATGTCCTAAGACCGGCAGATGCGGTAACGCCGCCTTTAACTGCGCCATCGCATTGCCCATGATGAAACCGTGCCCCGCCTGCGCCAGCATTTCCCGATCGTTCATCGCATCGCCAAACGCCATGCACTCTGCCAGGGTCAATGAAAGACCATCGCATAACCGTGCCAGGGCGCTGCCTTTGTTGCAGTTTTTCGGCAATACTTCGAGACAATCGGCGGCAGAGAAACAGATATTGGCCTGCTCGCCCAGCGCGGCATCCAGCTGCGTTTTTAACTGGCAGAGCGACTGATGATGATCGACAAAACAGATTTTAGTGACCTGATGTGCCGGCATGGTTTTTAAATCGCGCAGCTGATAGTGGAACCCGCTCATCTGATGGGCCGCCAGCAGATCCGGCTGCGGACGATCGGTAAACCAGCCCTGATCGTTGAAAATATGGATGCTGGCGCGGGTCTGCCAGTGGCTGTGGATCACCTCTTCCGCCACCTGAGGCGGCAGATCCTGGGCAAACAGCAGATTACCCAGCTGATCGTGTATCCGGGTGCCGTTACCCGTGATCAGCCACGCCGGCAGGATCATCTGTTGCCGCAGGATCTGCATCTCCAGCAGGTGACGACCGGTGGCCAGCGCCAGATGAATACCGCGCTGATGCAGGGCATGCAGGCTCGCCAGCGTTTGCTGGCCCAACTGATGATCGGGCAGTAACAGGGTGCCATCCATATCGAAGGCGGCTAAGCGCACCATAATCAATCCTCTGCTGTAAAGGTGAGCCTTACTATTGCCTGTTAATTACGGAACTAATAGTGAATACTTTGAAAAAACTGTTCCGGGTTTACTATGCGTCAGCTCAACCGTCTTAATCAGTTTCAGCGCCTGTGGCAGCAAAGCCAGGGCGCAGCCCAGCAAACCTGCGTTGCCGAGATGGCCCGCCACTGCATTTGTAGTGAGCGCCATCTGCGTACCCTGTTGTCACAATGGCAGCATGCCGGCTGGTTGCAGTGGCACGGCGAACCGGGTCGCGGCAAACAGGGACAGCTGCAGTTTCTGCGCTCGCCTGAGCAACTACGTCAGCAGCTGCTGCAAAGCCAGCTGGATGCCGGGGATACCGCCGACGCGCTGCAATTGCTGGATGTCCCGCCGGAACGGCTGATTAATATGCTGCGGCCGCTGATGGGCGGGCAATGGCAGAACGATTCACCGGTTCTGCGCATTCCGTACTATCGCCCGCTGGAAAGTACCGAGCCGCGACACATCACCGGCCGGGCCGAGCAGCATCTGGTGCGTCAACTCTATTCCGGGCTGACCCGTTTTGAGCAGGACGAGCCGGTCGGGGATCTGGCCCACCACTGGCAACACGATGAGTCCGCCTGCCGCTGGCTGTTCTGGTTACGCCCGCAGCTGGTGTGGCATAACGAGGAGCCAATTCGGGCCGCTCAGCTGGTCACGCAGTTGCAGCAGCTGTTACAGGACCCGCGGGTCAGCACGCTGCTGGCTGAGGTGATCGAAGTCGATGCGCCTCATCCGCTCGCGGTGCGGTTTACCCTGCGGCGCAGCGATTTCTGGCTGCCCCATCGTCTCGCTCACCTGCTGTGCCTGCTGCCCCATCCCGACGATGCCAGTATCGGCAGTGGCCCCTGGAAGCTAATGCACTTCACCCCGGAACTGGTGAGAATTGAAAGTCATGCCCGCTGGCATCTGCGTCTGCCCTTGCTGCAGGCGGTGGAGTACTGGATTACTCCGCAGCTGTTTGATCCGATGCTCGGCAGCAGTTGCCGTCATCCGGTGCAGATTGCGATTGGCGACGCCGGCGATCTGAAAGCCCTGCAACCGGTCAGCAGCAGTATCAGCCTTGGCTTTTGCTATCTGGTCTGTCGTCCACGCGCCGGTTTTACGCCTGCCAAGGCGCGACGGCTGTTCCAGCTGATCCAGCAAAGCGGCATTATCGCGCGCTTGCCGCTTGATGAAGGATTGATTACCCCCAGCCAGGAGTTACTGCCAGGCTGGCCGGTGCCGCCGATTGATGCCGAACCACTGTCACTGCCAGCCAGCCTGACGCTGTATTATCAACTGCCGGTCGAACTGCACCAGACCGCTGAGGCCCTGCGCCAGCTATTACAACAGCACGGCTGCACGTTGCAGGTGGTATTTCATGAGGTTAAGAGCTGGCACAGCGTGCCGCAGCTTGATGAAGCAGATATCGTGATGGGGGATCGGCTGATCGGGGATGCGCCGGTGTTTACTCTTGCAGGCTGGTTACAGCTCGACAGATTATGGCGCCCTTTCATGGCCACCGCTCAGGGTGAAGCGGTACAAGCGCAACTGCTGACCCTGCAGCAACTGGCCGACAGTGAGGCTCGTGATCAGGCCCTGCATCAGCTCTATCATCAGCTAATGCGCGCCGGTATCCTGCTGCCGCTATTCAATTACCGCTATCAGATTTACGCGCCGCCCGGCGTTGAAGGCATTCAGTTAAACACCCTGGGCTGGTTCGATTTCAGTCGTGCCTGGATCCCACCGCCGATTGATCGGCCGCACAGCTGTTCAGCGGCGGAGTGAGGCATTACCATAAGCGCATAACTCACCATCGGGAAAATAGCATGAAACGCGCCGTTGTCGTTTTTAGCGGTGGACAAGATTCCACCACCTGCCTTGTTCAGGCGTTACAGCAATACGATGAAGTTCACTGTGTCACATTCGATTATGGTCAGCGTCATCGTGAAGAGATTGAGGTAGCACGCGACCTGGCCATCAGGCTGGGCGCACGCGCCCATAAAGTGCTGGATGTTACGATGCTGAACGATCTGGCTGTCAGCAGCCTGACGCGAGATAACATCCCGGTTCCGACCTACGATCCCAACGCCAGCGGCTTGCCGAGCACCTTTGTACCGGGCCGCAATATCCTGTTCCTGACCCTGGCGTCAGTTTATGCCTATCAGGTTGAAGCGGAAGCGGTGATTACCGGGGTATGTGAAACGGACTTTTCCGGCTATCCCGACTGCCGCGATGAGTTTGTCAAAGCGCTGAATCATGCGGTCAGCCTCGGTATGGCGCGCGAGGTCCGTTTTGAAACCCCGCTGATGTGGCTGAATAAAGCTGAAACCTGGGCGCTGGCGGACTACTGGCAACAGTTGCCACTGGTACGCGAGCAGACCCTGACCTGCTACAACGGCGTGAAAGGCGATGGATGCGGTGAGTGTGCCGCCTGCCATTTACGCGCCAATGGCCTGCAGGGCTACCTTAACGATCGTGCCGGTGTCATGGCCGCCATGAAGGCCAAAAGCGGCCTGGAGTAAGCCTATCGGGGCGGCAATCACGCCACCGTTGCCGCCTCTGCTTCATCAGGATGCGCCACAATGTGCTCAGGCCATCAGGCGCGTCAGTCGTTCACGCAATTCTCCTTCCAGCGGTACCGCCTTCTGGGTTCTCAGGTCGATGCAAACGAAGGTCAGCGCGGCATCAGCGACCACCGTCTCTTCTCCCGCCAGCAACACCCGCTGCGCAATAATTCCGCTTTTACCGTTCAACTGGGTAATCTGGCTGTCGATTGCCAGTACGTCGCCCAGCACGGCCGGGCGACGATAGTTGATATTGATATTCACCACCACAAATGCCAGTTTCTGTTCCAGCAGCCAGTGAAATGCCTCAACTTCTTCCAGCCATTGCCAGCGCGCCTCCTCGAGGAATTCGAGATAGCGCGCGTTGTTAACGTGCTGATAGACATCAAGATGGTAGCCGCGCACTTTAATTGTGGTCTGCATGTTTATGCTCTCCTGCTGCTGCGAGTGAACTGGTTGGACCTGTTCACTTTAGCAGAGTCGTTCTGCTACAGCAGACAAAGCATCAGAGATGCGTGGCGCCTCACAATTTCAGGCGGGCCGCATTACGCTCCAGCAGCGAATTGCCAATACCCGGCACCTCATTTAACTGCTGGATGGCGCTGAACGGTCCGTACTGCTCACGGTAGCTGACGATTGATTGCGCCTTCTTCAGCCCGACACCTTGCATGGCGGCAGAGAGCTGCTCGGCTGTGGCCTGATTAATACTGACCTGCTCCTGCGGCGTGACGACCGCCGATGGTGTGGACGGCAAAATACTTTTCGCAGCTGCGCTGCTGTCCGAAGCAGGCGCAGGTGCGGCAGACAGTGAGGTCTGATAGAACGCGCCGCCCAGCGCGAGTGAAAAATAGAGGGCACATAAAGTCGATTTAGCCATGCTGTGTTTCTCCTTGTGGTTAACAGCAGCCACAGGATGGCATCCCCGCCGGATGGCTTCAAAAGCCAGATTGCAGATATGGAAAAGGCCGCAAATGCGGCCTTTGATTATTTCATTTGTTACGCAGTTTCTGCGAGGCTTACTGCATTTGTGCGGCTGCGCCGTACTTAATTTTTGCCTCTTTGCGCAGATTTTGCAGCAGGGCTTCAAACGCCAGCTGGGCATTATTCTGCGTCACGCCTTTGACCATTTCATCGATCTGCGCCTGTGGCATGCTGCCGGTAGTGACTTTATCCACCGCCACCAGCACCACATTACCCTGCATATCTTCGCTCACGCCCCACGACGGTTTATTCTCCGCCGGCTGTGGCAGATTGAACGCCGCCTGTGCAACCGGGTCCTGGGCATTACGATCGACCGTTTTACTGGCGCTCAGGGTCAGACCTGCGGCGGTTAACGCATCCTGTTTACCGGCTTTAAGGTCGGCCAGCAGCTTGTCAGCCTGCGATTTCGCCTGTTGGGTAGCTTTATCGTGTTTCAGGGTGTCAGCAATCTGAGTTTTAACCTGATCCAGCGGCTTCACTGCTTCCGGCTTATGCTCGCTGACGCGCAGCACAAAGGCCCGGTCACCGTCGACGCTGATGATGTCAGAGTTATTGCCCGGTGCACCATTCTGCCCGACCAGTCCACCGTTAAAGATCGCCTGTTTCACCGCGTCGAAGTCGAGTTCCTTCGGCAGCGCATCCTGGCTGAACCAGCCGGTTTCTTTGGCTTTCAGGCCGGAAGCCTGCTCGGCACCCGCCAGCGATTCGTTATCGTTGCTGGCCGCTTCGCTGACTTTCTGCTGCAGTTTATAGAAGGCATCGACGCCCTTCTCCTGCTTCACTTTCGCCGCAATGGCATCACGAACTTCATCAAGCGGCTTAACCTGCTCTGGCTGGATATCGTCGAGACGCACAATCAGGAAACCGACCGAGGATTTAATCACCCCGGACATCTGGCCTTTTTCGGTCAGACCGGCATTTTTCAGCTCATCTGGCGTGGTCGCAGGTTCCAGCCAGCCCATATCCCCGCCCTTACGCGCAGAGATCGGGTCGATGGATTTGCTTTTTGCCAGTTCGGTGAAGCTGGCGCCGCCTTTCAGCTGGGTCAGCAACGCATTGGCGTCCGCTTCCGTTTTGGTCTGAATAACACTGTAGCGATTACGCTGCGGCTGGGTGTAATCAGCTTTATGCTGGTCGTACCAGGCCTGAATATCGGCCTCGCTGGCATCCTGTTGCATGCTGGCTGCATCCATCAGGATGTAGCTGACACGGAACTGCTCCGGCGCCATGAAGCTGGTTTTATGCTGCTGGTAATACTGATTTATCTCGTCATCAGACACGGTCTGCTTAGCCGCCAGAGCATTGACGTCGAGGGTCGCCTGACGAATAACACGCTGTTGTGAAACCAGCTCCACCAGTTTGCTGGTTTCGCCCTTAAGCATGAAGTCGGTGTTTGCCACCGCATTGATCAGTTGCTGATTAGAGAGCTGCTTACGCAGCGCTTCAGCATACTGGTCGGCAGAAAAGCCCATGTTGCCGATCAGACCAAGATATTTGGCATTATCAAATTTGCCGTTGGTCTGGAAAGCCTGCTGATTAAAAATCGCCTGCTTAACCTGATCGTCACTGATGCTGAGATGTAAGTCTTTGATGTAGCTGTCGAGCAGGGCCT
Source organism: Pantoea brenneri (assembly GCF_038594305.1). Classification (NCBI taxonomy): domain Bacteria; kingdom Pseudomonadati; phylum Pseudomonadota; class Gammaproteobacteria; order Enterobacterales; family Erwiniaceae; genus Pantoea; species Pantoea brenneri. The sequence goes on from NZ_JBCGBG010000001.1 coordinate 2,132,341, forward strand.
GATCGATTAACTGCGACAGCGCCTGCTGGCGGATCTGCTGCATGTAGCCATCGTTACTGGCCAGCTGAGAAAATTGATCGCCCAGCATCTGCTGCTGACGGCTGCGCTCGCTGTTGAACGCCTGTTCCAGCTGTGCCCGGCTGATTTCCTGACCGTTAACTTTGGCCGCATAATCGTTGTTGCCGCCAATCAGATAGTTGCCAACGCCGGTCAGCACAAAGGAGAGGATAATCAACCCCAAAATAATCTTGAGCACGACATGGTTCGACGCCGCGCGTAAATTGTCCATCATGGTATGACAACACTCCGCTGTAGTGTGAATGTAAAGCTCGGGCGCAATACGCCGTATCCTGACGCATCACGCAGCTGCAGACTTCGCTGTCAGCCTCAAGCCGGCTCCGGTCCATATTATGGCCTGATTATCGCCGGTTAAAACAAAAAAGGCACATCTGATTGATGTGCCCGTATGTTACATGAGAACGCGTTAACCGTCCTCTGATCCACTGAAGAAAATACGTCAATGAACGTTTTCGTTGTTATTAATTGACTGCGTCTTTCAATGCTTTACCAGCACGGAAGCCCGGTACTTTACCGGCCGGAATTGTAATCTCTTTGCCGGTTTGTGGGTTGCGGCCAGTGCGTGCAGCACGCTCGCGCACGGAGAAAGTGCCGAAACCGACCAGCGCCACTTCGTCGCCGCCTTTCAGCGCGTCAGAAACAGAACCCATGAATGCATCTAAAACACGTCCCGCTGCTGCTTTAGAAATATCAGCATCCGCAGCAATTTTGTCGATCAACTGTGACTTATTCACTCTCTTCATCCCCTCTTTTATTATTTCACATCGTACCCGCGCTTCCCGCCGGATACGCACGCGCAGCAAGTTATATCAAGCCTGTGGAGCCGAAACAACGGAATTTCTCTGAGAACACCGCGTCGGCAGCCACCTAAATTAGCGGCACAAAAAAAAGCTGGCAAGCGCCAATTGCCTTGCCAGCTTCGCTTTTTAACGGTTTATGCCGTTAATCACTATTTTGCGGTCGCAACCTGCATACCGTACGGCGCATTTTCCAGTGCCAGATTCAGCACTTCTTCGATGCGTTTGACCGGATGGATGTCGAGATCGGCAATCACGTTCTGTGGAATCTCTTCCAGATCGCGTTTGTTGTCGTCCGGGATCAGCACCGTTTTAATGCCACCGCGGTGGGCTGCCAGCAGCTTCTCTTTCAGTCCGCCAATCGGCAGTACCTGTCCGCGCAGGGTGATTTCACCGGTCATGGCGACATCAGCACGGACCGGGTTACCGGTCAGGCAGGAGACCAGCGCCGTACACATCGCAATACCGGCGCTTGGACCATCTTTCGGCGTTGCCCCTTCCGGAACGTGAACGTGGATATCACGTTTTTCGTAGAAGTCGCCGTTGATGCCCAGCTTCTCGGCACGCGCACGCACCACGGTTAAGGCGGCCTGAATTGACTCCTGCATCACCTCACCCAGTGAACCGGTATAGGTCAGCTTGCCTTTACCCGGTACGCAGGCGGTTTCAATCGTCAGCAGATCGCCACCCACTTCGGTCCACGCCAGACCGGTTACCTGGCCCACGCGGTTTTCACTGTCAGCACGACCGTAGTCGAAGCGTTGCACCCCGAGGAAATCCTTCAGGTTTTCACCATTGATGGTGATGTGCTTTTTCGTCTTGTCCATCAGCAGCGACTTGACCGCTTTACGGCACAATTTCGACAGCTCACGCTCAAGGCTACGCACCCCGGCTTCACGCGTGTAGTAACGGATAATGCCGACAATCGCACTGTCTTCGACCGTGATCTCATTGGCTTTCAGCGCGTTACGCTCAATCTGTTTCGGCAACAGATGCTGTTTGGCGATGTTCAGTTTTTCATCCTCGGTGTAACCCGATAGACGAATCACTTCCATACGGTCCAGCAGCGGTGCCGGAATGTTCATGGAGTTCGAGGTCGCCACGAACATCACATCTGACAGGTCATAATCGACTTCCAGATAGTGATCGTTGAACGCAATGTTTTGTTCTGGATCAAGCACTTCCAGCAATGCTGAAGCCGGATCGCCGCGCATGTCGGACGACATTTTGTCAATCTCATCCAGCAGGAACAGCGGGTTTTTAACCCCGACTTTAGCCATTTTCTGGATCAGCTTGCCCGGCATCGAACCGATATAGGTACGACGGTGACCACGGATCTCGGCTTCGTCACGTACGCCGCCCAGCGCCATACGTACATATTTACGTCCGGTCGCTTTCGCGATCGACTGACCGAGGGAGGTTTTACCTACCCCTGGCGGTCCGACCAGGCAGAGGATCGGGCCTTTGATTTTGCTGACGCGACTCTGCACCGCAAGATATTCAAGGATACGATCCTTCACGCGCTCAAGGCCGTAATGGTCGATATCCAGCGTCTCCTGGGCTTTACGCAGATCTTTTTTGACTTTGCTGCGCGCGTTCCATGGAACCTGCACCATCCAGTCGATGTAGCCACGTACCACGGTCGCTTCCGCTGACATCGGAGACATCATTTTCAGCTTCTGCAGCTCAGCTTCGGCTTTTTCACGCGCCTCTTCCGGCATTTTGGCCGCGTCGATTTTGCGTTTTAACGCTTCGTACTCGTCAGGCGCATCGTCCATCTCGCCCAGCTCTTTCTGAATCGCCTTCATCTGCTCATTCAGATAGTACTCACGCTGGCTCTTCTCCATCTGCTTTTTAACGCGGTTGCGAATACGCTTCTCAACCTGCAGCAGATCGATTTCAGACTCCATCATCGCCATCAGATATTCCAGACGTTCGTTAACGTCGGACATCTCCAGCACAGACTGTTTGTCTGCCAGTTTCAACGGCATATGTGCAGCGACGGTGTCAGCCAGACGGGCCGCATCGTCAATGTTGTTCAGCGAGGTTAAAACCTCAGGCGGGATCTTTTTATTAAGTTTGATGTAGCCTTCAAACTGATTGATTGCGGTGCGCACCAGCACTTCCTGCTCGCGCTCTTCAATCTCTGGCGACACCAGATATTCAGCCTCGGCCACAAAATGATCACCGTTATCCGCCAGCGTGGTGATGTGGGCGCGCTGCAAACCTTCGACCAGCACTTTAACCGTACCGTCCGGCAGTTTCAGCATTTGCAATACAGATGCAACGGTCCCTACCGAGAAGAGATCGTTAATGCCAGGTTCATCCGTTGAAGCCTCTTTCTGTGCGACCAGCATGATCTTCTTATCATGATCCATTGCGGCTTCGAGGCACCGAATTGATTTTTCCCGGCCAACAAACAACGGAATTACCATGTGCGGATAAACCACCACGTCGCGCAGCGGCAACACGGGGATTTCAATGCGTTCAGAACGCTCAGGATTCATAGAGCTCTCTCTTAGTTTAATGTCCGCCAGGTGATGGGAACCGCATCAGGCAGGTATGCAGTTAAACCCACAGGTATCTGAGTATATGGGGATGATCGTCCGACATTCAACGTCACAGAGGCGAGAAAAGCAAAAGGGGAAACATTTTCCCCTTTTTTAAGATGACAACCTGGATGATCTGTTTATTTATTCGCCAGAAGCCTGCGCTTCGTGCTTACCGTAAATCAGCATCGGCTCAGACTGGCCTTCAATAACTGATTCATCAATCACCACTTTTTCGACATCGTCCATCGACGGCAGGTCGTACATCGTTTCCAGCAACGCCCCTTCGACGATTGAACGTAAACCACGTGCGCCGGTTTTGCGTGACATCGCTTTTTTCGCGATAGCGGTTAACGCCTCGTCACGGAATTCCAGCTCAACGCCTTCCAGGTTAAACAGCGCCTGGTACTGTTTGGTCAGGGCGTTTTTCGGTTCACGCAGAATCTGTATCAGCGCTTCTTCACTCAGTTCGCTCAGGGTAGCGACTACCGGCAGACGACCGATGAATTCGGGGATCAGACCAAATTTGATCAAATCTTCCGGTTCACACTGTGAAAGCAGTTCGCCTTCGGTGGCTTTCTGCGATTTGCCTTTTACGGTGGCGCCGAAACCGATACCCGATCCGGTCTCCACACGCTGGGCAATCACTTTATCCAGTCCGGCAAATGCGCCGCCGCAGATAAACAGAATCTTAGAGGTATCAACCTGCAAGAATTCCTGCTGCGGATGCTTACGTCCACCCTGCGGTGGAACGGCAGCCACGGTGCCTTCAATCAGCTTCAGTAATGCCTGCTGCACGCCTTCGCCTGAAACGTCACGGGTAATCGACGGGTTATCAGACTTACGTGAGATTTTGTCGATTTCATCAATATAAACGATGCCGCGCTGCGCTTTCTGCACGTCGTAGTCGCACTTCTGCAGCAGTTTCTGAATGATGTTTTCCACATCTTCACCCACGTAACCCGCTTCGGTCAGCGTGGTGGCGTCAGCCATGGTGAACGGCACATCCAGCAAGCGTGCCAGTGTTTCTGCCAGCAGCGTTTTACCGCTACCGGTCGGGCCAATCAGCAGAATGTTACTTTTGCCCAGTTCGATGCCATTGCTGGTATCGCCGTTACGCAGGCGTTTGTAGTGGTTATACACCGCCACAGCCAGCACTTTCTTCGCCTTTTCCTGGCCGATTACATAATCATCGAGGTGATGGCGAATTTCATGCGGTGTAGGCAGCGCGCTACGTTCGCGATGCGGGGCAACTTCTTTAATCTCTTCGCGAATGATGTCGTTACACAGATCAACACACTCATCGCAGATATACACTGACGGCCCGGCAATCAGCTTTCGCACTTCATGCTGGCTTTTGCCGCAAAAAGAGCAGTACAGCAACTTTCCTGAACCGTCTTTGCGCTTATCTGTCATCAGTTAACCTCTTCTTGTTCTCAGGCCATACCGGCGTACGGCGCTGGCCGTGCGGAGACGGCCGAAATTCATTCAACCCAAACTGGTACCCTTATCCCGTTAACTATAGCGTAAGGACAAGGGTAAGTCGGGTCTTATTCTCGATGCGTCAGAATTGAATCGACTAATCCATACTCTACCGCTTCACTCGCCGAGAGGAAACGGTCACGCTCGGTATCACGCTCAATTTCTTCCAGCGTTTTACCGGTATGCTCAGCCATCAGTTCGTTCATACGCTGCTTAACTTTCAGGATTTCACGCGCATGGATTTCAATGTCTGACGCCTGACCCTGGTAGCCACCCAGTGGCTGGTGGATCATCACGCGGGAATTTGGCAGGCAGAAACGCTTACCTTTGGTGCCCGCAGTCAGCAGGAAGGCGCCCATAGAGCAGGCCTGTCCCATACAGATGGTGCTGACATCTGGTTTGATAAATTTCATGGTGTCGTAGATCGACATCCCGGCGGTAATCACCCCGCCTGGCGAGTTGATGTAGAGATAGATATCTTTTTCCGGGTTCTCAGCTTCCAGAAACAGCATCTGCGCCACGATCAGATTGGCCATGTGATCTTCAACCTGGCCGGTCAGAAAGATGACGCGCTCTTTGAGCAGACGGGAGTAAATGTCGTAAGAACGCTCACCGCGCGAAGTTTGTTCGACCACCATTGGCACCAGCGCATTGTGCGGTGCAGTATATTCACGATCGCCACTGTATGACATTACCGTCTCCTGGATAAATTTCATTGGCAACATTCTGTACCGATTCTACGTAAGACGAGCGGAAAAAACCACGCTCAGCCTGTTTCCGACACCTCAGGACGGCTAATCAGTCAGCATAACTGTTTTCTTGCATACTCCCTGTATCTGGGGATGCTGCCCAGTTGTTTCAAGCATAACAACCTTTTCTTCAATCGCTAACCCGGAAAAAGCGATGCGTGAATAATTTGCCGAATAATTAGGCAAATAGCGTCAAAGAGTGTGCGCTCAAACGCGAAACACAAAAAAGCCCGCGACTTTTCAGTCACGGGCTTAGCACAGACGGTTAAATCGGTGATCAGGCCTGTGCGGTCTGATTCATCAGATCCTGGAAGTTGGTCTCTTTCTCGGTCACTTTGGCTTTCGCCAGAACCGCTTCAACCGCTTGCTCTTCCAGTGCGACGTTGCGCATGTTGTTCATCAGCTCGTTATTCTTGCTGTAGAACTCGATCACTTCCTGCGGATCTTCATACGCAGACGCCATCTCTTCAATCAGCGCGTTAACGCGGGCTTCGTCAGCTTTCAGCTCGTGGGTACGAATCACTTCGCCCAGCAGCAGGCCAACTACCACACGGCGTTTCGCCTGCTCTTCAAACAGTTCGCGTGGCAGTTCCAGCGCTTGCTGCTCGTTGCCACCGAAACGCTGTGCAGCCTGGCGACGCAGAACGTCGATTTCGCTGTCGATCAGAGCGGCGGGCACGTCGATGTCGTTCGCCGCGACCAGGCCATCAATCGCCTGCGTTTTCACGCGGTTACGGATTGCACCTTTCAGCTCACGATCCATGTTCTTACGCACTTCAGCACGCAGACCGGCAACGGAACCATCTTCAACGCCGAAACGCTTGATGAACTCTTCGGTCAGTTCTGGCAGTTCGCGCGTCTCAACTTTCTTCAGCACGATCTCGAACTTCGCGTCTTTGCCTTTCAGGTTTTCCGCGTGGTAGTCGTCCGGGAATTTCACGTCGATAGTGAAAGTCTCGCCCGCTTTGTGACCCACAACGCCTTCTTCAAAGCCTGGGATCATGCGGCCCTGGCCCATTGCCAGTACGAAATCAGAGGCTTTTCCGCCTTCGAATTCTTCACCGTCAACAGAACCGTTGAAATCGATAGTGGCACGATCTTCCGGACCGGCTGCTGCATCGCTTTCGATCCAGTTAGCCTGCTGCTTACGCAGGGTGTCCAGCATGGTGTCAACATCAGCATCAGTCACTTCAACCAGTGGTTTTTCGACTTCGATGTTTTCCAGGCCTTTCAGCTCAACTTCTGGATAAACTTCGAATTCAACCGAGTAGGTGAAATCCTGACCTTCTTTATATTCGCCCGGCACATAGTTTGGTGCGCCAGCCGGATTGATCTTCTCTTTGATGATGGCGTCAACGAAGTTACGCGTCATCAGATCGCCCAGCACGTCCTGACGGACAGAAGCGCCGTAACGCTGCGCAACGATGTTCATCGGCACTTTGCCTTTACGGAAACCATCGATACGGACTTTCCTGGCAACGTCAACCAGTTCTTTTTTTACAGCGCTTTCGATGCTGTCAGCAGCGACAGTAATCGTAATGCGACGGCCCAGGCCCTGAGTGGTTTCTACAGAAACTTGCATCTTGTTACCTCAAAAAATCACGTGCTCGGTCAACTTCAGACACCACACATAGTGAAATGCGCCGTATCCAACAACCGGGACGGCTTCCGTGAAGAGAACCTGATCCCTGTTACCAGAAGCGTCCCGAAGACATTCCGGAAAAATAGACGCAGCATTATAGCGACATCGCCGGAATGAGTCGAGGACGCTAACTCACCACTTTTCAGCAGCTTTGCTGCTTTTTTGAGCCGGAGATCGCGTTTCTGGCTAAATAAGCAAAAAAAAACGGCCCGCAGGCCGTTTTCGTGAGGGGTGATCAGGCGAGCGTTCCGGCACCGCGACAGTTCGGCGACGCCAGCACCGTATCCTGCAGTCCTTCCCACTCTTTCAGGGTATAGGTATGAAGTGCTAAGGCGTGCACGCTGCCGGCTAATTCGGCCGCGAGTTCACCGTAGATGGAGCGATGACGCGCCAGGAAACGTTGGCCCGCAAAGCAATCACTGACAATGACCACTTTGAAATGGCTCTCAGACCCGGCAGGAACATTGTGTCGATAACTTTCGTCATGCACTTCCAGATGAGCCGGCTCAAAAGCCAGGCGCAGCTTTTCTTCTATTTGTTCGCGAATCATGGGTATTACTCCTCAATGGCGAGCGCTGTGCCCCATCTCTTTCAATATTAGTCGCTTTTATCGCGCTTTCCCGTAGCCGGACGGTAAATATTCGATTTGCGGCCCGCGCTTCGTCGGCGCGCATGATAACGCAGAGGAAAGCATCAGCAAACCCGGCGCTGAACGATCCAATCTAAAATCCGCCTGATACGCATTTTCCACTTTGACGGGGCTTTTTTCACTGCCGGGCAATGCTATGATGGCGGCAGTTTTTGCAAACCAACCCCCGACACCAACGAGAAAAAGTATGTTGAAAAAACTGTTATTCCCGCTGCTGGCTGCGTTCATTTTGGCCGGCTGTGCAACCAGCAATAATACCCTCACTATCCAGCCAAAAATTCAGTTGCCGCAGCAGGATCCCGGCCTGATGGGCGTTACCGTCAGCATTAACGGTGCCGATCAGCGTAGCGATCAGGCGCTGGCGAAAGTGAACCGTGATGGTCAGTTAGTGACCCTGACGCCATCGCGCGATCTGCGTTTCCTGCTGCAGGAAGTGCTGGAGAAGCAAATGACCGCACGCGGTTATATGGTGGGTCCGAATGGCGCAGTTGATTTGCAGATTGTGGTGAACAATCTGTATGCCGACGTGACGCAGGGCAATGTGCGCTACAGCATCACCACCAAAGCGGATATCTCGATCATCGCCACCGCCAAAAACGGCAACAAGCAGGTTAAAAACTACCGCCAGACCTACAGCGTAGAAGGTGCGTTCAGCGCCAGTAACCAGAAGATTACTAACGCAGTGAACTCCACCATGAGCGATGTCATCGCTGATATGGCGCAGGACACCAGCGTCAATGACTTCATCAAGCAAAACGCCCGTTAATTCCGCTTCACGCCTGCCCGGCTCTGTGCCGGGCACATCGCTACATTCAGGGTCAGCATGAACCACTATCTTCGTCTCTTCAGTCAAAAAAACGCCGCCGTATTACTGTTACTCGGTTTTGCTTCCGGGCTGCCGCTCGCGCTGACTGCCGGGACGCTGCAGGCGTGGATGACGGTAGAAAATGTTGACCTGAAAACCATCGGCTTTTTTTCGCTGGTGGGTCAGGCTTACGTGTTTAAGTTTCTCTGGTCGCCCATGATGGACCGCTATACTCCGCCGTTTCTCGGACGGCGTCGTGGCTGGTTACTGCTCAGTCAGCTGGCGCTGATTGGCGGCATTGTGGCGATGGGTTTTCTGCAACCCAGCAGGGATCTGACCCTGATGGCCGCACTGGCGGTCGTGATCGCCTTCTGCTCTGCTTCGCAGGATATCGTTTTTGACGCCTGGAAAACTGACATCCTGCCGCCGGAAGAGCGCGGTAGCGGTGCGGCAATCACCGTGCTGGGCTACCGGCTGGCGATGTTGATTTCGGGCGGACTCGCGCTGTGGCTGGCCGATCGCTATCTGGGCTGGCAGGCGACCTACTGGCTGATGGCGCTGATGCTGGTGCCCGGCATTATCGCCACCCTGCTGGCCAGCGAACCGGACACTCACATCACCACGCCACATACGCTGCGTCAGGCGGTGGTCGATCCGTTAAAAGATTTTTTCCAGCGCAACAATGCCTGGCTGCTGATCACCCTGATCATCCTTTATAAGCTGGGCGATGCGTTTGCTGCCTCGCTGACGACCACCTTCCTGATTCGTGGCGTGGGCTTCAATGCCGGTGACGTCGGACTGGTCAACAAAACGCTTGGCCTGCTGGCGACGATTATCGGTGCGTTATATGGCGGGGTGCTGATGCAGCGCCTGAGCCTGTTCCGGGCGTTGATGATTTTTGGCCTGCTGCAGGCGATATCGAATTTTGGCTACTGGCTGCTGGCGGTAACCGACAAGCAGTTGTGGAGCATGGCGAGCGCGGTATTTGTTGAAAATCTGTGCGGCGGCATGGGGACAGCGGCATTTGTGGCGCTGCTCATGACGCTGTGTAACAAATCCTTTTCCGCCACCCAGTTTGCGCTGCTGTCGGCGCTCTCCGCCGTTGGCCGGGTCTATGTCGGTCCGGCAGCTGGCTGGCTGGTTGAGCTGTGGGGATGGCCGACGTTCTATGCCTTTACCGTAGTCGCCGGTCTGCCGGGCTTGCTGCTGCTGGCGTTCTGCCGCCAGACGCTGGATCAGGTACAGCAAAGCGGCACTTTCCTGGTCCGCAGCTGCTACCCGCAGGGTTATCGCTGGACCAGTCGTCTGTTTGCTGCCGGATGCAGCCTGCTGGCACTGTGGTTGCTGGCGCTGGCGATCGACGCGCTCGGCGTGCTGACGCTGACGCTGTGGCTGCCGCGGCTGTTTGAAATCGGGATGGCGCTGACCTTGCTGGCGGTGCTGTCTGGTGTGGTGCTGGACTACCGGGCGCTAAAAAACAGCGGCGCATCGCCTGCCCCCAGTCATTAGCAGAATCAATGTTTCACCGCTGATTGCTTATTGTTTTACCGAAGCGCGGCGGGCAGCTGGTTTTATCATCGCGTGTTATTTTTAAAAAAAACATTCTTGCGAAAATAGGATCCTCTGAAATACTAAAAACCGGTGAGCAATTAGTTTGGTTAAATTTCATCGATCAAATGATGCGAATTTGTTAAATAATCTGGAGATAAAAGTAAGGGTTATTCCTTTCCCTGATTTTTTAGCGGTTACTTCCATTGGTTTTTGTTATATTGGCCCCAACTGCTTGTCTGCGTTAATAATTTGTCACCTGAAGCAACATCTGTGACACCCTTAGCAAAAGGTGTCAACACGCCTCTGACACATCCTTAAGCTGGTTTACACTGCATAAACCTTCCCGTAAAATGCGCGCACACTTAAACGACAATAGAGCCCTTTGTCATTGAGGTCGTTAAATGAGACTCAGTAAATACAATAAAAGTTTGGGGATTTTGTCATTAATTGCAGGCACTTTATTAATGAGTGGCTGCGATAGTGCATTGTTAAATCCCAAAGGACAGATTGCACTGGAGCAACGTTCGCTGATACTGACTGCCTTTGGCCTGATGTTGATCGTCGTGATTCCCGCAGTCTTGATGGCCGTGGTGTTTGCCTGGAAATATCGGGCGTCCAACACGAATGCGAAGTACAGCCCGAACTGGTCACACTCTAACAAAGTGGAAGCCGTGGTCTGGACCATTCCGATCCTGATCATTCTCTTCCTCAGCGTGCTGACCTGGAAATCAACCCATGCACTGGAGCCCAGCAAACCGCTGCAATCCGATGTGAAACCGGTTGAAATCGATGTGGTTGCACTGGACTGGAAATGGTTGTTCATTTACCCGGAACAGGGTATTGCGACCGTCAACCAGATTGCCTTCCCGGCAAATACGCCAGTGAACTTCAAAATCACGTCCAACTCCGTCATGAACTCTTTCTTCATCCCGACACTCGGCAGCCAGATTTATGCAATGGCTGGTATGCAGACCAAGCTGCATCTGATTGCGAATGAGCCAGGGACTTTCGACGGTATCTCTGCGAACTTCAGTGGTCGCGGTTTCTCTGGCATGAAGTTCAAAGCCATTGCAACCAAAGACGATGCGGAATTCCAGCAGTGGGTGGCTAAAGTTAAAGCAGCCCCTAACACGCTGAACACTATGGAAGATTTCGAGAAAGTGGCTGTGCCAAGCGAAAATCATCCGGTGGAATATTTCTCTTCAGCTGATCCGAAACTGTTCTTGCAAGTCATTAACAAGTTCAAGATGAGCCACGGGAAAATGGACATGCCTGAGCACGAAGGTATGGACATGAGTCACGCCGCTTCCGCGGGAGCCGAGGAATAATACGATGTTCGGAAAATTAACACTGGATGCAGTGCCGTACCATGAGCCGATTATCATGGTTACGGTCGCCGGTATCATCTTAGGTGGTCTGGCGCTGGTTGCTGCCATCACCTATTTTGGTAAATGGCAATATCTGTGGTCAGAATGGCTAACGTCTGTTGACCACAAAAAACTGGGTATCATGTATATCATCATGGCCTTTGTCATGCTGCTGCGTGGCTTTGCTGATGCGATCATGATGCGTACCCAACAGGTACTGGCTTCGGCCGGGGAAGCGGGCATATTACCACCGCACCACTACGACCAGATCTTTACCGCGCATGGCGTGATTATGATCTTCTTCGTGGCGATGCCGTTCGTGGTTGGCCTGATGAACATCGCCGTACCGCTGCAGATTGGCGCACGCGACGTGGCGTTCCCGTTCCTGAACAACCTGAGCTTCTGGTTTACTGCGGTCGGTGTGATCCTGGTTAACCTGTCGCTGGGTGTGGGCGAGTTCGCACAGACCGGCTGGCTGGCATATCCGCCGCTCTCCGGCGCGGAGTACAGTCCCGGCGTCGGGGTCGATTACTGGATCTGGAGTCTCCAGCTTTCCGGTATTGGTACGACCTTAACCGGTATTAACTTCTTCGTGACCATTCTGAAGATGCGCGCACCGGGCATGAGCCTGTTCAAAATGCCGGTATTTACCTGGACCGCGCTCTGCACCAACGTCCTGATCATCGCTGCGTTCCCGGTTCTTACCGTTACGCTGGCACTGTTGACCCTTGATCGTTATCTCGGCTTCCATTTCTTCACCAATGAAATGGGCGGGAACATGATGATGTACGTCAACCTGATCTGGGTCTGGGGTCATCCGGAAGTTTACATTCTGGTTCTGCCGGTGTTTGGTGTGTTCGCAGAAATTACGGCGACCTTCTCCAAAAAACGTCTGTTTGGTTACACCTCGCTGGTGTGGGCGACCATCGCCATTACCGTACTGTCGTTCATCGTCTGGCTGCACCACTTCTTCACCATGGGTGCGGGAGCCAACGTTAACGCCTTCTTCGGTATCATGACGATGATCATCGCGATTCCGACCGGGGTTAAAATCTTTAACTGGCTGTTCACCATGTATCAGGGCCGCATTCAGATGCACTCTGCCATGCTGTGGACCGTTGGCTTCCTGGTAACCTTCTCCGTAGGGGGTATGACCGGCGTACTGCTGGCCGTTCCGGGCGCTGACTTCATTCTGCACAACAGCCTGTTCCTGATTGCACACTTCCATAACGTGATTATCGGTGGTGTGGTGTTCGGTTGTATGGCGGGCGTGACCTACTGGTTCCCGAAAGCCTTTGGCTTCACCCTGAACGAAACCTGGGGTAAGCGCGCATTCTGGTTCTGGATCATTGGCTTCTTCGTTGCCTTTATGCCGCTGTACGCACTGGGCTTCATGGGTATGACCCGTCGTCTGAGCCAGGATATCGATCCACAGTTCCACTCCTTACTGGTGGTTGCTGCGGTCGGTGCGGGTCTGATTGCAATGGGTATCCTGTGTCAGCTGACCATGTTCTACGTTTCGGTACGTGACCGTGACCAGAACCGCGATGTGACCGGTGACCCGTGGGGCGGCCGTACGCTGGAGTGGGCAACCTCTTCACCACCACCGTTCTACAACTTTGCTGTCATCCCGCATGTCCATGAGCGTGACGCTTTCTGGGAAATGAAAGAGAAAGGCGAAGCGTACAAACAGCCGGAAAAATATGAAGAAATTCATATGCCGAAAAACAGCGGTGCTGCACTGATCATCTGTGCATTCGCCACGGTTATGGGCTTCGCGCTGATCTGGCATATCTGGTGGCTGGCTGGCCTCTCATTCCTCGGCATGATCGTTACCTGGATTGTGAAGAGCTTCGACGAAGACGTGGATTACTACGTACCGGTTGCCGAAGTTGAGAAGATTGAGAAGCAGCACTTTGACGAAATCAGCAAAGCAGGTCTGAAATAATGTCAACTGAAACTCTGATTAAGCATCACCACGACGCCCATGCGGAGCATGGGCATCACGATGCAGGAGCCAATAAAGTCTTTGGCTTCTGGATCTACCTGATGAGTGACTGCATTATCTTCGCAACCCTGTTTGCGACCTATGCAGTTATGGTCAACAACACTGCCGGTGGCCCGGCAGGTAAAGATATCTTTGAACTGCCGTTTGTTCTGGTAGAAACCGCCCTGCTGCTGTTGAGTTCGATCACTTACGGCATGGCTGTTATCTCGATGAACAAGGAGCAAAAAGGTGCCGTTATCGGCTGGCTGGCGCTGACCTTCCTGTTTGGTCTGGGCTTCATCGGCATGGAAATCTATGAATTCCATCACCTGATTGCTGAAGGCTTCGGTCCGGATCGCAGTGGCTTCCTGTCTGGCTTCTTTACGCTGGTCGGTACCCACGGTCTGCACGTGACCTCCGGTCTGATTTGGATGCTGGTACTGATGTTCCAGGTGTCTAAACGCGGCCTGAATGCCACTAACCGTACTCGTATCATGTGTCTGAGCCTGTTCTGGCACTTCCTGGACGTGGTCTGGATTTGCGTCTTCACCGTTGTTTACCTGATGGGAGCCATGTAATGAGTCATTCTGTTAACGAACATGGCGCTTCTCACGGTAGCGTGAAGTCTTACATGATCGGCTTCATCCTCTCTATCATCCTGACGGCAATCCCGTTCTGGATGGTAATGGATGGCAGTGCATCTCACGGTACCATTCTCGGTGTTGTGCTGGTCTGTGCAGTGATTCAGGTGCTGGTGCACCTGGTCTACTTCCTGCATTTAGACAGCAAGTCTGAGGGTGGCTGGAACATGGTGGCCATTGTCTTCTCGGCAATTATCATCCTGATTGTCGTAGTAGGCTCACTGTGGATCATGTGGAACCTCAACTACAACATGATGCCTCACTAAAGAGTCGCGCGTAATGTTTAAGCAATACCTGCAAGTTACAAAACCAGGAATTATTTTCGGGAATTTAATTTCTGTGATCGGCGGATTTCTGCTGGCCTCTAAAGGCAGCATTGATTACGCCCTGTTTCTCACCGCACTGGTTGGCGTGTCACTGGTAGTCGCATCAGGTTGTGTCTTCAACAACGTGATTGACCGCGACATCGACATCAAAATGGAGAGAACCAGGAATCGGGTGCTGGTAAAAGGCCTCATCTCCGCGAAAGTAAGCCTGGTTTATGCCACTGTATTGGGTATTGCTGGCTTTGCGTTGCTCTATTTCGGCGCTAACCCGCTGGCCATGTGGCTGGCGGTGATGGGCTTCGTGGTGTACGTCGGCGTTTACAGCCTCTATATGAAGCGTAATTCAGTCTACGGAACGCTGATCGGTAGTCTGTCTGGCGCCGCGCCACCGGTGATCGGTTACTGTGCGGTCTCCAACGAGTTTGATGCAGGCGCGTTAATCCTGCTGGCGATCTTTAGCCTGTGGCAGATGCCGCATTCGTACGCGATTGCCATCTTCCGTTTTAAAGATTACCAGGCAGCGAACATCCCGGTTCTGCCGGTGGTGAAAGGCATTTCGGTAGCGAAGAATCATATTACGCTCTACATTCTGGCGTTTATGATTGCCACGCTGATGCTGACGCTGGGCGGATACGCCGGCTACAAATATCTGGTGGTGGCTGCTGCCGTCAGCGTCTGGTGGCTGGGCATGGCGTTATCGGGCTACAAGACCGCTAACGATCGGGTCTGGGCACGTAAGCTGTTCGTCTTCTCCATCGTCGCCATCACCGCTCTCAGCGTGATGATGTCGGTAGATTCGATGGCTCCGGCCTCGAAAGACCTGCTGACCTACGTCTGGTAACCGATACCGCAACAGCATGATAAGGGCGCGATTTTCGCGCCCTTTCTTTTTGTTACCACTGCTTAAAAACTATTATTTTACCCGCCCTGCCCCGCCCCCTAGAATAAACGCAGCACATTAACAGAGGTTGGAATGAACGATAATAAAATGACTCCGGTGGAGCTGCGCGCCACATGGGGCCTCGGTACGGTCTTTTCCCTGCGCATGTTGGGAATGTTCATGGTCCTGCCGGTATTGACCACGTATGGCATGGCGTTACAGGGCGCGAGTGAAACCTTAATCGGCCTGGCCATTGGTATTTACGGCCTTGCTCAGGCCATATTTCAGATTCCTTTTGGTCTGCTTTCCGATCGTATTGGTCGTAAGCCGCTGATCGTCGGCGGACTGCTGCTGTTTGTGCTGGGCAGCGTGATCGCGGCCTGCACCGAATCGATCTGGGGAATTATTCTGGGCCGCGCCTTACAGGGGTCCGGTGCCATTGCCGCCGCCGTGATGGCGCTGCTGTCGGATCTGACGCGCGAACAGAACCGCACCAAAGCGATGGCCTTTATCGGCATCAGTTTCGGCATTACCTTTGCGATTGCAATGGTGGTCGGTCCCATCGTCACCCACGCGCTGGGTCTGCATGCGCTGTTCTGGATGATTGCGATCCTGGCGTCGCTCGGCATCGTGATTACCCTGCTGGTGGTGCCGTCCGCCTCACACCACGTGCTGAACCGCGAATCCGGGATGGTGAAAGGCAGCTTCCGTAAAGTGCTGGCCAACTCCCGACTGGTTAAGCTGAATATCGGTATTTTCTGCCTGCACGTCCTGTTGATGTCGAGCTTTGTCGCCCTGCCCGGCCAGTTTGAACAGGCGGGCTTCCCGGCACCTGAGCACTGGAAAGTCTATCTCGCCACGATGCTGATCGCGTTTGCTGGCGTGGTGCCGTTTATCATCTACGCCGAAGTGAAGCGTCGTATGAAGCGGGTATTTGTCGGCTGCGTCGGGATGATCGTGGTGGCAGAAATTGTGCTGTGGGGCGCGGCGGGCCACTTCTGGACGCTGGTCGTCGGCGTGCAGCTGTTCTTCTTCGCCTTCAATCTGATGGAAGCGATTCTGCCGTCGCTGGTGAGTAAAGAGTCCCCTGCCGGTTATAAAGGCACGGCGATGGGCCTCTACTCCACCAGCCAGTTCCTCGGCGTGGCGGTGGGCGGCAGCATGGGTGGCTGGGTTTTTGGTCACTTCGATGCGCAAACGGTATTCCTGGTCGGTGCTATAGTCGCCGCCGCCTGGCTGTTTGTCAGTATGACGATGCAGGAGCCGCCGTATGTCAGCAGCCTGCGGCTGGTGCTGAGCGATGCGGCACTGGCAGCGCCCAACCTGGAACAGCGTCTGAAAGCGCAGCCGGGCGTTAACTCGGTCTTTATCGTGCCGGAAGAGAAAAGCGCCTACATCAAAATTGATAGCAAGGTTACCAGCCGCCCTGAGCTGGAAGCTCTGCTGGGTAGTTGCTAGCTTAAAAATTTTTAGTGATAACGTCAGCTCGTTTCGCTTCAGGATCGAGCTGGCTCAGGGAACACGGTCAGATCGGAAAGTCGCAAGAGCCGCCATCCATGGCACGCTCGTCCCGCGCCGTCCTGGTGCGGGACGCTTTCCTCCTCTGCCCGTGTTCTCTGCGCCCCTTTAGCTTTTACGTTGCTGCTGAATCCCCCCGAATTTGATTTGGTGCTTAATCTTAAACCCGGCACAAGCCTTCTTACAGACGACTCATAAATCCAGGGCGATGGATGCCTGTGCCTGTAGCAAAGCATCGCGGGCCAGGGACAAAAACGCCGGGAGCGTTTTTGAACAACGCAACGCGTTGGCCCGGTTACGGGCGCACCTCAGGGATAAGGTGCGTAATCGCCCGTGCTGAGCCGTCATGGATGGCGCTATTGCGTCTTTGCGAAAGGCACAGGTTCCCTGAGCAAGCGCGCGATCGCACAGACGCCCTACAGCTCCCAACCCGCTCCAGGCGTTTGACTTGTTCAAAGAGATGCAAGCCAGCGTGCGATCCCACCGAGATCTCTGACTCCGCTATTCAGACGGCTAACAAATTCAGATCGATGCAGGGCTGCTCCTGCCAGATAACAAAAAACCCGGCCTTTGCCGGGTTTTTATCACCGCATTCAGGCTGAGGAAACCCAGCCTGCCCCCCCCGCTTAGTCGCGGAAGTTTTTAAACTGGAACGGCTGTCCAAGGTTGCTGCCGCGCACAATCGCCATAGCACCCTGCAAGTCATCACGCGCTTTGCCGGTAACGCGTAACGCTTCACCCTGAATCTGGGTCTGCACTTTCAGCTTGCTGTCTTTGATCAGCTTCACCAGCTTTTTCGCCACGTCGCTTTCAATGCCTTTTTTCAGTTTGGCATCGACTGCCCAGCTTTTACCGCTGTGCTCAATCTCTTCCGGCACCTCTAAGGCACCGCCTTCAATTCCGCGCTTCAGCAGTTTCTCACGCAAAATATCGACCAGCTGTTTGACCTGAAAATCGGACTCGCTGGTGATTTTGATGGTTTCATTCTTTTCGTTGAGCTCAAATTCGGCGCTCACGTTGCGGAAATCAAAGCGGGTAGACACTTCACGGTTGGCATTTTCCACCGCATTGCGAATTTCCTGCAGATCGACTTCTGAAACGATATCGAAAGATGGCATCTCTTCTTCTCCTGACGCTAAAGTGACATGCATAATACGCGTCTTACGGTGCTAAATAAAATCAGGCTGCACACAACGCTATACTTGTTCTGTGACAGTGAAGAATAAATAGATAGCCCGCCAGCGGGAGGCAGTATGAAAATTACCGTGTTAGGTTGCGGTGCTCTGGGTCAGGTGTGGCTCACAGCGCTGGCTCGCCAGGGACACGAGGTTCAGGGGTGGTTGCGGGTACCACAGCCCTATTGCTCAGCCAATGTCATCGATCCGCAAGGCAACATTTCAAACCGCACCTTTATAGCTAACGATCCGCTGTTTCTGGCTGAGAGCCAGTTACTGCTAGTGACACTGAAAGCGCCGCAGGTCTCGCCTGCGGTTAAAAACCTGGAAAGCGTGCTGGCGGAAAACTGCCCGGTGCTGCTGCTGCATAACGGTATGGGTACGCTGGAGGAGCTAAAAGGGCTGACCCAGCCGCTGCTGCGCGGTGTTACTACCCATGCGGCAATGCGCGACGGGACGGTAATCAAACACATCGCCAGCGGTATCACTCACATCGGGCCGGGCAACCGTAAAAGCGCCGCTTACAGCGATATCGCCGACATCCTGCATCATGCCCTGCCCGACGTCGCCTGGCACGACAATATCCGCGCCGCCTGCTGGCGTAAGCTGGCGGTTAACTGCGTCATCAACCCGATGACGGTGGAATATGATTGCCAGAACGGTGCCTTACGCGCCTATGCCGATCAGATCGCGCGGCTGTGCGATGAGATCAGTTGGGTGATGGAGCGTGAAGGTCAGAACGTCGCCAGCGAAAGCCTGCAGGATATTATTTTCGATGTAATTGAAAGCACCGCGGCCAATACCTCTTCAATGCTGCAGGACGTTCGCGCCCAGCGCCTGACCGAAATTGATTATATCAGCGGCTTTCTGCTGCGCCGCGCCCGAACTCACGGCCTGGTGCTGACGGAAAACAGCCGGCTGTACGACATTGTTAAACGTAAGGAGTCCTATTATGTCCGCGAACGCATCGGTACTGGTTTGCCTGGCACATGGCAGTGAAGAGACCGAAGCCGTCACCACCATCGATCTGCTGGTGCGGGGTGGATTAAAGGTGGTTACCGCCAGCGTTGAGAGTGATGGCAGCCTTGAAATCCGCTGCTCGCGCGGCGTGCGTTTGCTGGCCGATGCCCCGCTGGTTGAAGTAGCCGACAACGATTATGCCGCGATTGTGTTGCCCGGCGGACTGAAAGGTGCCGAGACGTTTCGTGACAGTCCGCTGCTGGTTGAAACGGTGCGCCAGTATCACCTCAACGACAAAATCGTGGCGGCCATCTGTGCCGCGGCCGGTACGGTACTGGTGCCGCACGACCTGTTCCCGGTCGGCAACATGACGGGCTTTCCCGGATTGAAACAGACGATACCTGAAGAGAAATGGATGGAACGACGGGTGGTCTGGGATCCGCGGGTGAAACTGCTGACCAGTCAGGGTCCCGGTACGGCAATGGATTTTGCCCTGAAGCTGATCGATCTGCTGGTGGGAAAAGAGAAAGCGCGCGAGGTGGCCGCACAGCTGGTGCTGGCACCGGGCATTTACGATTATCAGGCCTGATAAGATTGAAGGCGGCCAGTCAGGACCGTGCTGGTCCCGACTGGCCGTGTTACCGGCACAGATCGACTATGGACGGTAAACTTTGACGTTCTTATAGCCCTGCTCGTGCAGGTAAAGAGCCTGCAGACGACTCATCACGCCGCGATCGCAGTAAAGCAACCAGGTACGGTTCTGGTCGAGATCGCCAAACTGGCTGCTGAGTTTATAAAACGGCAGCGATTTCACTTCGGTGGCGTTGAGCTTTAATGGATTCTCTTCCTGCTCGTCGATCGCCCGGATATCCAGCACGATATCATTATCGCCCAGCGAGGCCACGGTTTCGACTTCCACCACCTCTTCTTCGGTCTGTTCGGCGATGGTCCGGATATCGACGTTGGTCGCTTCTTCCACTACCCGATTGAGGATATCGAAGTCGAAATTCTGCTCTTCTGCCTCAATCTTCGCCTTAACCGCTTTCACCGTCGGGCTTTTTGAGATCACGCCGCAATATTCCGGCATAGTGCTGGCAAAATCTTCGGTGCCGATTTCACGCGCTATCTTGATGATGTGTTCTTTATCATGCGAGATCAGCGGACGCAGAATCAGGGTGTCCGAGGCGTTATCGATCAGGCGCAGGTTAGTCAGCGTCTGGCTGGAAACCTGGCCGACCGCTTCACCGGTCACCAGCGCCTGTACGCCGTAGCGCTCAGCAATCATCGACGCGGCACGCACCATCATGCGTTTCAGCACCACGCCCATCTGGCCGTCATCCACTTTTTCGAGGATTTCACCTACTACCGGCTCGAAGTTAATCGCCACGAAGCGAACGCGGTGCGAACGGCCGAAGCGATTCCACAGATAGTGCGCGACCTGACGGACGCCAATTTCATGCGCTGCGCCACCCAGATTAAAGAAGCAGTAGTGCACACGACTACCGCGACGCAGCAGCATGTAGCTGGAGACGCCGGAGTCGAAGCCGCCGGATATCAGCGACAGCACATCTTCCTGGGTACCGATCGGGAATCCGCCCAGCCCTTCGTAACGCGCTGTCACCAGCGTCAGACGGTTCTCTTCCACTTCAAGGTTCACCGTCACGTCCGGATTTTTAAGCTGTACCCGGGCGCTCTCGATGTGCTGGTTCAGCCCGCCGCCGACATAACGTTCCACG
Organism: Pantoea brenneri; assembly: GCF_038594305.1. NCBI lineage: Bacteria > Pseudomonadati > Pseudomonadota > Gammaproteobacteria > Enterobacterales > Erwiniaceae > Pantoea > Pantoea brenneri. Next base: position 2,153,233 of record NZ_JBCGBG010000001.1, read on the forward strand.
TCCTGCGAACTGAAGCTATGCTTACCACGACGTTTAACGCGGACGCAGAAGCTTTTTCCTTCCAGGCTGTCGCGATACTGGGCTAAGGTCTGTTCAAAGATGTGATGAATATCGGTGTACTCACGATCTTCAACCGCCAGAACGTGATGGATCCCTGGAATGCGCGTCAGCTCATCAGGAATAATTTCCCCGAGCGCCGGATTTTTCGAACGCACTTCAATGTGATCCCAGTAACGCACTACCGCGATCTCATCACTGACCGTCTTCAGGACATTGCGGATATTGCTGGCAAGAATCTTAATAAAGCGCAAACGCACCGACGGACTCTTGATGGTGATTTCAGGAAATAACTTGATGATAAACTTCATGGCGACACAGCTTCGTTGGGCAAATAAGTGCTAAAACAGGCAGCACTTAGCTGGTAAAATCACAAAATTGCGGGCTGCATGGCGCAACCGCATCCGAGGCGCAGGAGTATATCACCTTTGTCAGGTGACTGCTTCTTCAACAGCCGCCGCATTGATTATTTTGCTAATCATTTGGTCTCAGCTACCATGACCGATTGCAGGATAATGTCCCAACCGTGAGTCGACCCGAAATATGCCGAAAAAAGCCGAACAGCCAGCCAGCTTTGAAACGTCATTGCAGCAGCTGGAACAGATAGTCAGCCGTCTGGAAAGTGGTGAACTGCCGTTGGAAGAGGCGTTGAATGAGTTTGAACGGGGCGTGCAGCTGGCGCGTACCGGTCAGCAAACGTTGCAACAGGCTGAACAGCGTGTGCGCATTTTGCTGAGCGATGATAAAGATGCCGACCTCACCTCTTTTACCCCGGAAAACGACTAATGGATTTTGCCCAGATGCTCAACGGGTATCACCAGCAGGTGAATGCCGCGTTGACGCGCTTTATAGAGCCACTCCCTTTTCAGAGTTCTCCTCTGGTTAATGCCATGCATTATGGGGCATTATTAGGCGGTAAACGTCTGCGCCCTTTTCTGGTTTATGCCACCGGCGAAATGCTCCATGCCGACCCGGCGAGTCTGGATGCGCCCGCTGCGGCGGTTGAATGCATCCACGCGTACTCCCTGATTCATGACGATCTCCCTGCAATGGACGACGACGCACTGCGTCGCGGGCAGCCGACCTGCCACATTAAATATGGCGAAGATATCGCGATACTGGCTGGCGATGCATTACAGACGCTGGCCTTCTCGATTCTGACGGATGAGCCGATGCCCGGCGTCAACGCGGAGTATCGGCTGATGATGCTGTCAGAACTGGCGCGGGCCAGCGGCGTGGCAGGCATGTGTGGCGGCCAGGCGCTGGATCTGGCGGCAGAAGGTCAGTCGGTCGATCTGGTGCAGCTGGAGCAGATTCATCGCCATAAAACCGGCGCACTGATTCGGGCTGCGGTGCGGCTGGGTGCGCTGGCGGCGGGCGAAGCAGGTCGTGCAGCATTACCGGCACTTGACCGCTATGCTGATGCTATCGGGCTCGCCTTTCAGGTGCAGGACGATATTCTGGATGTGGTGGGCGATACCGCGGTTATCGGAAAACGTCAGGGTGCCGACCAGCATCTCGGTAAAAGCACCTATCCTTCACTGTTAGGATTAGAACAGGCCCGTGCCAAAGCGCGGGATTTGTATCAGGAAGCCCTTGATGCATTAGAAATTCTCGCAGCGCAATCTTATAACACCACAGCATTGCAGGCGCTGGCGAGCTTCATAATTGAACGCGACAAATAACTTCCATAATGAGTCTCTGATGAGTTTTGATATTGCGAAATACCCGACACTGGCGCTGGCAAATACGGTTCAGGAGCTGCGCGCCCTGCCGAAAGAGAAGCTGCCGGCGCTCTGTGATGAACTGCGTCAGTACCTGTTAGACAGTGTGAGTCGCTCAAGTGGCCACTTTGCATCGGGTTTGGGCGTGGTCGAACTGACGGTTGCGCTTCATTATGTCTATAACACCCCGTTCGATCATCTGGTGTGGGATGTCGGCCATCAGGCTTATCCGCATAAAATTCTGACCGGTCGTCGCGATCGCATCGGCACCATTCGCCAGAAAAATGGCGTGCACCCGTTTCCGTGGCGCGGCGAAAGCGAATATGACGTACTGAGCGTTGGCCACTCATCGACCTCGATCAGCGCCGGTCTCGGCATGGCGGCGGCGGCAGAGCGTGAAGGCCTCGGTCGTCGCACCGCCTGTATTATCGGCGATGGCGCGATCACCGCCGGTATGGCGTTTGAAGCGATGAACCACGCGGGCGATATCAAACCTGACATGCTGGTGATCCTGAATGATAACGAGATGTCGATTTCAGAGAACGTCGGCGCGTTAAACAACCGGCTGGCGCAGATCCTGTCGGGCAAAACCTATGCGCGCCTGCGCGAAGGCGGTAAGCGGGTGCTGACTGGCCTGCCGCCGATTAAAGAGCTGGTGCGCCGCACCGAAGAGCATCTGAAAGGCATGGTGGTGCCGGGTACGCTGTTTGAGGAGCTGGGTTTCAACTATATTGGCCCGGTCGACGGCCATGACGTGCTGACGCTGGTCAATACCCTGAGCAACATGCGTAGCCTGAAAGGGCCGCAGTTCCTGCACATCATGACCAAAAAAGGCAAAGGCTACGCCCCGGCGGAAGAAGATCCGATCGCCTGGCATGCGGTGCCAAAATTCGATCCCGCCAGCGGTGAACTGCCTAAAAGCGCAGAAGGCCTGCCGAGCTACTCAAAAATCTTCGGCAACTGGCTGTGCGAGATGGCAGCCGACGATCCGAAACTGATGGCGATTACCCCAGCGATGCGGGAAGGCTCCGGCATGGTCGGCTTCTCTCGCGAATATCCCAACCAGTATTTTGATGTGGCGATCGCCGAGCAGCATGCGGTGACCTTCGCGGCCGGGATGGCAATTGGCGGCTACAAGCCGATCGTCGCCATCTACTCCACGTTCCTGCAGCGCGCCTACGATCAGCTGATCCATGACGTGGCTATCCAGAAACTGCCGGTCCTGTTTGCTATCGATCGCGGCGGCATTGTTGGCGCGGATGGCCAGACCCATCAGGGCGCGTTTGATCTGGCGTATCTGCGCTGCGTGCCGGATATGGTGATCATGACGCCAAGTGATGAGAACGAATGCCGGCAGATGCTCTACACCGGCTACCACTATCAGGATGGCCCGAGTGCGGTACGTTATCCGCGCGGCACCGGCATCGGCACGCCGCTGGCACCGCTGCAAAGTCTGCCGCTGGGTAAGGGCGTGGTGAAACGTCAGGGCGAAAAACTGGCGATCCTTAACTTCGGTACTCTGTTACCCGAGGCCGCTGCGGCGGCGGAAGCGCTCAATGCCACGCTGGTGGATATGCGCTTCGTTAAGCCGCTGGATGAGGCGCTGATTGCTGAGCTTTCGACCCGTCACGAGGCGTTAATCACGCTGGAAGAAGGCGCGATCAAAGGCGGCGCGGGTAGCGGCGTCAACGAACTGGTGATGGCAAAACGTCTGCGCATTCCGGTGCTGAACATCGGTCTGCCCGACGAATTTATCCCGCAGGGTACGCAGGACGAAATCCGTCATGACTATCTGCTGGACGCCGAAGGCATTCAGCAACAGATCGCCGCCTGGCTGGCACAGTAACCTCCCTTCCCTGCGCTTCCCTTTGGGGAGCGCAGCCCCTGCTATGCTTATTCACTGCTAAAAATCATGCGCTATGCCGCGGGAGTCATTATGAAAACCATTCAACTGGGTAATACCGATCTGCAGGTTTCACGTCTCTGTCTCGGCTGTATGACCTATGGTGAGCCGACGCGCGGGAATCACGCCTGGACGCTGCCGGAAGCCAGCAGTCGCCCGCTGATTCAGCAGGCGCTGAATGCCGGCATCAACTTTTTTGACACCGCCAACAGCTACTCCGATGGCAGCAGTGAAGAGATCCTCGGCCGGGCGCTGAAAGATTTTGCCCGCCGCGATGAGGTCGTGGTCGCCACCAAAGTCTACTTCCCGCTGACTAATCTGTCGCAGGGCCTGTCACGCCAGAATATCCTGCAATCGATTGATGACAGCCTGCAACGCCTTGGCATGGAATATGTCGACCTGCTGCAGATCCACCGCTGGGATTACGACACGCCGCTGGAAGAGACGCTGGAAGCGCTGCACGATGTGGTGCAGGCCGGTAAAGCGCGCTATATCGGCGCCTCATCAATGCATGCCAGCCAGTTTGCCCAGGCACTAAGCCTGCAGAAGCAGCAGGGCTGGCATCGCTTCGTCAGCATGCAGGATCAGTACAACCTGATTCAGCGTGAAGAGGAGCGCGAAATGCACCCGCTCTGCCTGCAGGAACAGATCGCGGTGTTGCCGTGGAGCCCGCTGGCACGCGGCAAGCTGACCCGTCCGTGGGGCGAAACCACGGCGCGATCGACCTCGGATAAGGTGATGGCCTCGCTGTATGCCAATACCGAAGAGAACGATGCGGCGATTGCGCAGCGGCTGGCGCAGGTGGCTAAGGATAAAGGCGTCACCCGGGCGCAGGTCGCACTGGCGTGGCTGCTGAGTAAACCCGCCGTGACGGCTCCGATTATCGGTGCCTCGCGGGCTGAGCAGTTCGATGATTTGGTTAAGGCGGTGGATGTGACGCTGAGTGAGGCTGAGATTGCTACGCTGGAAGAGGTCTATCAACCGCATCAGGCGGTCGGATTCGAATAAACGCTGACGCCCGCACCTGACCGCAGAGTTCGCGGAGTTAAGGTGCGCGGCGATAACGGCATCCCATGCGGGATGCCGACCACCGTTTTAGCCGGCCAGCCAGATACCGATGCCGTACAGCATCGCGGCGGCAATCACGCCGGCAATAATATCGTCAACCATGATGCCCATGCCGCCATGCACGTTGCGATCGAACCAGCGTATCGGCCAGGGTTTCCACATATCCAGAATGCGGAACAGCACAAAGCCGCCCAGCACCCACTGCCAGCTGTTGACCGGGATCGCCATCAGGGTGATCCACATGCCGATAAACTCATCCCAGACAATGCTGCCGTGATCGTGAACGCCCATATCTTTGGCGGTGCGATGGCAGAGGTAGACGCCGACGCAGATCCCCACCAGCACCACCAGCGAATAGAGATCCTGCGGCAGATGCGTCATCAGCCACCAGAAGGGGATCGCCGCCAGCGAACCCATGGTGCCCGGTACCACCGGACTGAGTCCGCTGCCAAAACCGGTTGCCAGCAGATGCCACGGATTGCTCATCCGCAGGCGGCCTTTTGCCACGTCGTTATTTAGTATCAAAGTGATCAAACCCTTTATGGCGGAACGTCGCTGGCTTGCCGTTTTCCAGCAGCATCAGCCCTTCCGACTCCGGTGCCATCTGACCAATGCAGGTATAGGGCACGCCAAGGTGGCCGAGCGCCACATCCAGCGCGCCGCGGTTCACCTCGGGTACGGTGAAGCAGAGTTCATAATCTTCGCCACCGCTCAGCGCCCAGCGTAAAACCTGCTCGGGTTCGAAGTGATCGCGTAGCGCGGCGGAAAGCGGTAACGCGTCGAGATTAAGGCGCGCGCCACAGCCGCTGGCTTTCAGCACATGGCCGAGATCAGAGATCAAACCGTCCGAAAGATCGACCGCTGAGGTGGCCAGAGAACGCAGCGCCTGCCCCTGCAGAATGCGCGGCATCGGCCGCAGATGACGTTTAATCAGCGCTTCATGAACCGCCGGATCGCTGATGCGGCAGTGATGTTGTAGCAGCGCCAGGCCGGCCGCACTGTCACCCAGCGTGCCGGTGACGTAGATCCAGTCACCCGGTTTTGCGCCCGAACGTTTCAGGGCACGGCCCTGCGGCACCAGGCCGTGAATCGCCAGCGTCAGGCTCAGAGGGCCGCGAGTGGTATCGCCGCCCACCAGCTGCATATCGTAATATTCCAGCAGCTCGAACAGGCTGGCGCTGAAGGCAGCGAGCCAGCTCTCATCGACCTGCGGCAGGGTCAAGGCCAGCGTCAGCCACGCCGGATCGGCGCCCATAGCGGCAAGGTCGCTGAGGTTAACCGCCAGCGCTTTGTAGCCTAAGTCGGCAGGATGAATATCCCGTAAGAAATGCACGCCCGCGACCAGGGTATCGGTACTGATCGCCAGCGTCTGTTTTTCCGGCACGCTAAGTAACGCACAATCGTCGCCGATACCGAGTTCGACATCACGACGGCTGCGCGTTCTGCGGTTGAAGTAGCGTGCGATGAGTTCGAATTCACCACAAGACATAATTACGTTCCGCTTAACCCTTTATGAAAAAAGGCCGGCAAGCCGGCCTTTTTGTTTATTTGCGATGGGGTCGAATCTGTGGACCGGCTTTATCCAGTACGCCGTTAACAAATTTATGACTGTCTTCAGCGCCGAACACTTTCGCCAGCTCAATCCCTTCGTTGATGGCCACTTTATAGGGCACATCAGCGCGTTTGCTCAGCTCATACAGCGAGATACGCAGGATAGCTTTTTCGACCTGGCCCAGCTCTTCGAGCTGACGCGACAGGTAAGGCTTCATCAGTCCATCCAGATACGCACTGTTGGTCGCCACACCGGACAGCAGTTCGCGGAAATAGCTAATATCGACGTCTTTGACGTCTTGTTCCGCCAGAAACTGGTATTCCACATCGGCAATGTCGTTGTTGGACAACTGCCAGGAGTAAAGCGCCTGAACAGCGCACTCACGGGCGCGACGACGAGCAGCAGGTTTCACAAAATTCCCCTTACAAAAATCAGGCTTTGATGGCTTTCAATACGTTGATCATTTCGAGCGCGGTCAGGGCCGCTTCGGCACCTTTATTACCGGCTTTGGTGCCAGCACGCTCAATGGCCTGCTCGATATTTTCGGTGGTCAGCACGCCGAACGCGACAGGAATCTCGCTGTTCATGGCAACGCTGGCGATACCGGAGCTGGCTTCACCGGCCACATATTCGAAGTGAGCAGTGCCACCACGAATTACCGTGCCCAGAGCAATAACGGCGTCATATTTGCTGGTGTTTGCCAGTGCGCGCGCTGCCAGCGGCAGTTCATACGCACCCGGAACCCAGACTACGGTGATATTGTCATCTTTGACCTGGCCAATACGTTTCAGGGCATCAACTGCACCATCCAGCAGGCTGTCATTAATGAAGTTGTTAAAACGCGCAATAACGATGGCAACATTGGCCTCAGGCGTTGCAACAGCAGCTTCGATAACTTTCATACTTATCCTTTCAGGGGGTTTGTTTGGCCCCGCGCAGGGGGGCGGATTCTATCATACTCTTCGGCGGCGTGCTCTCGCTTTTCCGTCCGTGTTATTGCGGCGTCAGGGTCAGGCGTAAATCCTCACCGACCTGGCGAACGTCGCGGAAAATCAGGCCTGGCGCATCAGCCAGACGATCAAGGCCCGGTAACTGGCACAGGCCGCGTCCCTGGTCGCCGAGTAATTTCGGTGCCAGATAGACAATCAGTTCATCGACCAGTCCGGCCTGCAGCAGCGCGCCCGCCAGGCTGGCACCCGCTTCGACCCAGACGCTGTTCACCTGACGCTGACCCAGCAGCATCATCATCGCCACCAGATCCAGCTGCTGTTCGCGCAGCGGCACGGCGATCTGACTGACGCGCTCTGGCCAATGCTGCTGATCGGGTTGATGGCGCATCAGCCAGGTTTCACCCGGCTGGTCAATGAGCCGATGCTGCGGCGTCACGCGGTTCTGGCTGTCGACAATCACCCGCAGCGGCTGCCGCAGTTGCTGTTGATCAAGTAACGCCTGGGTGTCCGGGTTGAGTTCGGACCAGCGCACCGTCAGCGACGGATCGTCAGCCAGCACCGTGGCGCTGCTGCTGAGGATCGCGGCACTTTGCGCCCGCAAGCGCTGCACATCGCGACGGGCGGCCGCCGAGGTGATCCACTGGCTTTCGCCATTCGCCATCGCGGTGCGGCCATCCAGCGAGGCACCCAGCTTAAGCTGGATCCACGGAAAACCGGTACGCATCCGCTTCAGGAAACCGCGATTCAGCGCTTCCGCCTCTTCCATCATTAGCCCGTGGCTGACCGCAATCCCGGCCTGATGCAGCCGGTGCAATCCGCGACCGGCAACCTGCGGGTTGGGGTCCTGCATCGCGGCGACCACCCGGCTCACGCCAGCGGCAATCAGCGCGTCGCTGCAGGGTGGCGTGCGACCATGATGGCTGCACGGCTCCAGCGTTACATAGGCGGTGGCACCGCGTGCTTTATCACCGGCCATCCGCAGAGCATGCACTTCTGCATGAGGCTCGCCGGCACGCTGATGCCAGCCCTCGCCCACCACCTGACCGTCACGGACAATCACACAGCCCACATTCGGATTGGGCATGGTGGTAAAGCGGCCGCGGCGCGCCAGTTCCAGCGCGCGCGCCATATAGATTTCATCGGTCATGGCTTAATCCTGTAACCGGGCGATCTCTTCGCCAAAATCACGAATATCTTCGAAGCTGCGGTAAACCGAGGCAAACCGAATATAGGCGACTTTATCGAGCTTTTTCAGCTCGTCCATCACCAGATTACCAATCAGTTTACTGGGAATTTCGCGTTCGCCAGTGGCGCGCAGCTGGGTTTTAATGTGGTTCACCGCGCTCTCGACCGCATCAGCACTGACCGGACGTTTCTCAAGCGCTTTCATCATCCCGCTGGCCATTTTGTCTTCATTGAAAGGCTCACGCACGTCATTACTTTTTACCACGCGCGGCATCACCAGTTCCGCCACCTCAAAGGTGGTAAAGCGTTCATGGCACATCAGACACTGGCGCCGGCGTCGCACCGACGATCCTTCACTAACCAGACGAGAATCAATCACTTTGGTGTCCACAGCGGAGCAGAATGGGCAATGCATGACGTTTCCTGACGCGAGATAGATGGGCCTGACAGTGTAGCGCGAACTGCCGGTCAACAAAATCTCTTCCGTGCCATTCCGTCGGCCAGCGCCCAGCATAAACGGTGTTAAATCGCGGCTGCGGCAAAAGGGTCTACGCTTATAGAGCCGCAAGACGGCGTATATCCACTAACACACTGGAGGTTGTATGGGACTGTTTAATTTCGTCAAAGAAGCGGGTGAAAAGCTTTGGGATGCCGTGAACGGTGGCGACGATCAGAGTAAAAAACTGCAGGACCACATCAACAAGCTGGGCTTGCCGGACAGCGACAAGGTCGATGTGAAAGTGAATGGCGATACCGTCACGGTAAGCGGTGACGGCCTGTCACAGGAGCTGAAAGAGAAAATTCTGATCGCCGCCGGTAACGTTGCCGGCATCACCAAAGTCGAAGACAAGGTGACAACCAGCGACAGCGCTACCGAGTCTGAACTTTACACCGTGAAAAAAGGCGACACGCTGAGCGCTATTTCAAAGCAGGTTTATGGAAATGCTAACGAATACAACAAGATTTTCGAAGCTAACAAGCCAATGCTGTCGCATCCTGATAAGATCTACCCTGGCCAGGTTTTACGCATTCCAAAATAACCGACAAGGATAAACTTATGATCAGGACGGTTTGGGCGCCAGCAGCACTTTCACTGGCGTTACTGAGCGGTTGCAGTACTCCCGCGACCAACCCGCAGGTTAAGCAGTTGCATCAGGAAGTGAGCCAGCTCAATCAGCAGATGCAACACTTAACCACCCAGGCCAGTGCGCTGGAGATACAGGGGCAGCTCAACAGCCATTCCAGCAACGGTGCATGGCTGGTACCGCAGGCGAATACCCCGGTCGCGCTGCAGACTCAGCTCGGCACCTTGCGACTGACATTGTCGCCGGTGGTAGCCGAAGCCAGTGGATCGCGGACCACATTGTCGATCCGCGCAATGGGCGATCAACCGTTGCCTGCGCTGCATGCCACGGTAATCTGGGGCGAACTGGACCCGGCAACCGGCAAACCGCTCAACAGCGATAGTCTGAGTCAGAACATCGCCGTGCCCGCCTCACTGTTACCGCAACATACCGTTGAGGTTCCGCTGCGGCTGAGTGGCCTGACGCCGGATCAGCTCGGCTTTATCCGGGTGCACCAGATTACCGCTGACGCACCGGCTCAAACCGTTCCTGCTGCGCCTTAACTGGCGCAAAAAAAACGGGCCGCCATCACTGGCAGCCCGTTTTTATCATCCCACCGCGCTTACGGCAGGATAGAAGGCTGATCGGCGCCCTCTTTCTCAACTTTCTGCACCAGCATATGTTCACGCTTCATGCCCAGCTTCAGCGCCAGCGCCGAAGAGACATAAATTGATGAAATCGTACCGATGGTCACACCAATCAACATGGTCAGTGAGAAGCCTTTCAGCAACGCGCCACCAAAGATGAACAGGATCAGGATCATCGCCAGCGTGGTCAGTGACGTAATCAGGGTACGGCTTAACGTCTGGGTCAGCGACACGTTGGTAATGTCGTAAGAGCTGCCGCGGCGAATCTTGCGGAAGTTCTCACGAATACGGTCGGAAACCACGATTTTATCGTTAAGCGAGTAACCAATCACCGACATCAGCGAGGCGACAATCGTCAGGTCGATCTCAATCCGGAACAGCGCCAGCAGACCGCAGGTGATGATCACGTCGTGCGCCAGCGCCAGCACGGTGCCCAGCGCCAGACGCCACTCAAAGCGGAACCCGATATAGATCAGAATCGCAATCAGCGCTGACAGCAGTGCCATCGCCCCCGCCTGCGCCAGATCGCTGCCGACGCTCGGGCCGACGAACTCAATGCGCTTAACGGTCGCGTTCTGCTGGGTGGTCTGGTTGATTACCGACACCACTTTGTTGCCTAACTCGGTGCCTGCCGGGCCGCTGACGGGCGCCATGCGCACCATCACGTCACGGCTGCTGCCGAAGTTCTGCACCAGCGGCTCGTCGAAGCCCGCTTTCACCAAATCGCCACGCAGCGTATCAAGGTCGGCCGGTTTTTCCAGCGCGATCTCAATCACCGTACCGCCGGTGAAATCGAGACCCCAGTTGAAGCCACGAATGCCGACAATCGCAATCGCGGCTACGATCAGCAGCCCCGAAATGATGAAGGCCAGCTTATCCCAGCGCATAAAGTCGACGACTTTACGCCCGTGGTTCAACTGCTCAATGTTATATTCCTGTGCCACAACGCACTCCTCAGATAGACAGCTTGTTGATGCGTTTGCCACCGTAAACCAGGTTAACAATGGCACGGGTACCTACGATCGCGGTGAACATTGAGGTCGCGATACCAATTGCGGTGGTAATCGCAAAGCCTTTGATCGAACCGGTGCCGACCGCATAAAGAATGATGACTTTGATCAGGGTGGTCACGTTCGCATCGACAATACTGGAGAAGGCGCCTTTATAGCCCTCATGAATTGCCTGCTGAACCGATCGCCCGTTACGCAGTTCTTCTTTAATACGTTCGTTAATCAGTACGTTAGCATCAACTGCTACCGCCAGCGTTAACACAATACCGGCAATACCCGGCATGGTCAGGGTTGCACCAGGCAGCAGGGACATGACGCCGACGATCAGCACCAGGTTCACCAGCAGCGCACTGGTCGCAATCAGACCAAACTTCTTGTAGAACACCACCATAAACAGGATCGACGCAAGCAGGCCCCACAGGCAGGCTTCCAGACCCTGAGTAATGTTCTGCTGACCCATGGTCGGACCGATAGTGCGCTCTTCCACAATCTGGATAGGCGCAATCAACGCACCGGCACGCAGCAGCAGCGACAGCTGACGTGCTTCGTTCGGGTTGTTGATACCGGTGATGCGGAAGCTGTTCCCCAGACGAGACTGGATGTTGGCGACGTTAATCACCTCTTCCTGTTTCACCAGAATTGAACGGCCATTGGCATCTTTTTTACCGCTGTCTTTGTACTCCACAAACAGGGTCGCCATCGGCTTGCCGATGTTGTCCTTGGTGAAGTTCGACATGATGTTACCGCCCGCGCCATCCAGTGAAATGTTCACCTGTGGCTGGTTGTACTCATCCATGCTGGAGGTCGAGTCGGTGATGTGGTCACCGGTCAGGATCACCCGCTTGTAGAGCACCACCGGCTGGCCGTCACGCATATCTTTGACTTCAGAGTCGCCCGGCACCCGGCCACTGGCCGCCGCGGTAGGATCAACGCTGGTATTAACCAGACGGAATTCCAGCGTCGCGGTCGCACCCAGAATCTCTTTGGCACGTGCAGTGTCCTGAATACCTGGCAGCTCAACCACAATGCGATCGGAACCCTGACGCTGTACCAGTGGTTCGGCCACACCCAGCTGGTTCACACGGTTACGCAGAATCGTGATGTTCTGCTGGACCGCATATTCACGCGCTTCGCTCAGGCGCGCATCGCTCATGGTGGCACGCAGCGCATCATTGCCACTGCTTTTGATCACCAGATCCTGATGACGTGAGGTCAGCCAGGAGACAGCAGCATCGCGGCTGGCGGCGTCACGGAAACGAATTTCCACCCCGTAGTTCGCGATTTTGTTGACGTTGGTATAAGGAATATTTTTGGTGCGCAGGTCGCTACGCAGCGTATCGGCATTTTGCTCCTGCAGCTTGCCTAAGGCGGTGTCCATGTCCACTTCCATCAGGAAGTGCACGCCGCCACGCAGATCGAGACCGAGTTTCATCGGTTCCGCTGACAGCATCGTCAGCCAGCGTGGCGTGGCCGGGGCCAGGTTCAGCGCTACAACGTAGTCTTCGCCCAGCGCCTTCATGATCGCTTCACGGGCGCGTAACTGCACATCGGTGTTAGCGAAGCGCGCGGTAATGGCGCCATTTTCCAGCGCAACGGATTTGCTCTGGATATTGTCTTGTTTTAATGCGGACTGAATGTGATCCAACGTCTGCTCACTGGCGGCGCTTCCGCGCGCGCCAGTGATTTGAACGGCCGGATCCTCACCATACAGGTTGGGAAGCGCATACAGCAGGCCGACGAGAATCACGACGACCAGCATCACATACTTCCACAAAGGATAACGATTTAACACGGCAGTTCCCTTAGGGAAGATAGAATTACAGCGCCTTCATAGTACCTTTCGGCAGGACGGCAGCGACGAAATCACGTTTAATGACCACTTCATTGGTCTCATTCAGCGCGATAGAAACGTAGCCAGTGTCAGACACTTTTGTTACGCGACCTACCAGGCCACCGCTGGTCAGCACTTCATCGCCCTTTGAGATGGAATCCATCAGCTTCTTGTGCTCTTTCGCACGTTTCTGCTGCGGACGCAGGATCATGAAATAGAAAATCAGACCAAACACCACCAGCATGATCACCAGAGAATACGGACTTCCCTGCGACGGTGCGCCTGCTGCGGCCACGGCGTCAGAAATGAAAAAGCTCATTAAATTTCCCTCATTGATGAATTATCAGACGTTAAAGGCGGAACTTCTTTGCCCGTCCGTTGGTAGAACTCGTTTACAAAGCGCTCTAATTTACCCTCTTCGATGGCCTGGCGTAAACCTGCCATCAGGCGCTGGTAATAGCGCAGATTGTGAATCGTGTTCAGACGCGCGCCCAGTATTTCGTTACAGCGGTCCAGATGATACAGGTAGGCGCGGCTGTAATTGCGACAGGTGTAGCAATCACATTCGGCATCCAGTGGCGCAGTGTCATCTTTATATTTGGCGTTGCGGATTTTAACCACACCGTCAGTCACAAACAGATGGCCGTTACGCGCGTTACGGGTTGGCATCACGCAATCGAACATATCGACGCCGCGACGGACCCCTTCCACCAGATCTTCAGGTTTGCCGACACCCATCAGATAGCGCGGTTTATCCTGCGGAAGCTGTGGGCAGACGTGCTCAAGAATACGGTGCATGTCCTGTTTAGGCTCACCCACCGCCAGGCCGCCCACAGCGTACCCATCAAAGCCAATCTCTACCAGACCTTTCACCGACACATCTCGTAAATCTTCGTAAACCGAGCCCTGGATGATGCCGAACAGCGCATTTTTGTTACCGAGGCTGTCAAAACGGTCACGGCTGCGTTTCGCCCAGCGCAGCGACATCTCCATCGAGCGTTTGGCATAGTCCCAGTCCGCCGGGTACGGCGTACATTCGTCGAAGATCATTACGATGTCGGAGCCGAGGTCATACTGAATCTCCATCGACTTTTCAGGATCGAGGAAAATCGCGTCGCCATTGATGGGGTTACGGAAGTGCACCCCGGCTTCGGTAATTTTGCGGATGTCGCCCAGGCTGAAGACCTGGAAACCACCGGAATCGGTGAGGATCGGCCCTTTCCACTGCATAAAATCATGCAGGTCGCCGTGCAGTTTCATGATCTCCTGGCCCGGACGCAGCCAGAGGTGGAAGGTGTTGCCCAGAATAATCTGCGCCCCGGTCTCCTGCACTTCTTCCGGCGTCATGCCTTTTACCGTGCCGTAGGTGCCGACCGGCATAAACGCCGGGGTTTCGACCACGCCGCGATCAAAAATCAGACGGCCACGGCGCGCGCGCCCGTCTGTGGTATCAAGTTCAAATTTCACAAAGCCTCCACCGGAGAAACAGTCCGATGTCTACAACCCTGCGCCAGAAGGCGCGTCAGGTCGTGGGTTAATAAATCAGTCGCCAATCTTTTCCATCGGCGCCTGCGGATTTTTGCTGATAAACATCGCGTCACCATAACTGAAGAAACGATATTGCTCAGCCACGGCAGCGCGGTAGGCCGCCATGGTGTGCTGGTAACCGGCAAACGCCGAGACCAGCATAATCAGGGTAGATTCGGGCAGGTGGAAATTGGTGATCAGCGCATCGATCACCTGATAGTGGTAGCCCGGATAGATAAAAATCTGGGTATCGTCGAAGAACGGCGCAATCAGCGCATCCTGACTCGCTTTGGCCGCGCTCTCCAGCGAGCGTACTGAGGTGGTGCCAACCGCAACCACCTTGTTGCCGCGCGCTTTACAGGCCAGCACCGCATCCACGACCTCCTGCGGCACTTCCGCATATTCGGCATGCATGTGATGTTCTTCGATGTTGTCGACGCGCACCGGCTGGAAGGTGCCCGCCCCGACATGCAGCGTGACAAATGCCATCTCAACGCCCTTCTCTTTCAGCGCCTGCAACAGCGGCTCATCGAAGTGCAATCCGGCGGTAGGCGCAGCGACGGCACCGGGACGGGCACTGTAAACGGTCTGATAGAGTTCGCGGTCGGCCTCTTCATCAGGGCGATCGATGTACGGTGGCAGCGGCATATGGCCGACGCTGTTCAGGATGTCGAGTACTGCCCGATCATCGTCAAAGGCGATCTCGAACAGGGCGTCGTGGCGCGCCACCATCGTCGCTTTAACGCTCTCATCTTCACCCAGCAACAGGGCTGCACCCGGCTTGGGTGCTTTTGAGGCGCGCACATGGGCCAGCACGCGCTTGTCGTCGAGCATCCGCTCCACCAGCATTTCGATTTTGCCGCCGCTGGCTTTACGGCCATAGACGCGCGCCGGGATCACGCGGGTGTTGTTGAACACCAGCAGATCGCCTGGATTGAGCTTATCCAGCACGTCGGTGAATACACCGTGCGTCAGTGCGCCGCTGGGACCATCGAGCGACAGCAGACGACAGCCGCTGCGCTGCGCCTGGGGATAGTGGGCAATCAGGGATTCGGGCAATTCAAAAGCAAAATCGGCGACACGCATGAAAGAGTTCTTTCTCAGGCAAAAACAGGCGGCACAGTTTAGCGGAAAAACGACCAATTCTGAACAACTGGCTGCGCAAAGGCAGTTCAGCCTATAATGAGCCATGAACTTTCTTGCTCATCTCCATCTGGCCCAACTGGCTGACAGCTCGCTACTCGGCAATTTAATGGCTGATTTTGTGCGCGGTAACCCGCACCAGCACTGGCCCACGCCGGTGGCTGACGGCATTCTGATGCATCGTCGGCTCGACGTCATGACCGATGCGTTGCCGGAAGTCCGTCGCGCCCGTCAGCTGTTCCGTCCGGAAACCTATCGCGTGGCCCCGATTACCCTTGATGTCATCTGGGACCATTTTCTGGCCCGTCACTGGACGCATTTCACCTCTGATCTGACGCTGGCGCAGTTTTCTGCCGCTGCCGAGCGCGAAATCGTGCCGCAGCTGGCGGCGACCCCGGAGGAATTTCAGCGGCTGAACGCAGTGATGTGGCATGAACGCTGGTTCGAGCACTACGCCCAGCCCGCCCGGCTGGAACGGGTGCTGCACGGCATGGCCAGCCGCCGCCCACGCCTGGCGGCACTGCGCGATTCTTATCACGACTTCACTGAACACTATGAGCAGCTTGAAGCCCTGTTTTTCATTTTTTATCCGCGTTTAATGGCGCAGGCGACGGCCAGAACGCTGTAAAACCCGATCCTCTTCTGTTGGCTGGCAGATGCCGGCCAATACCGCACAAAAAAGCCGCCTGCCCGCCCCCTCCCCATCTTGCCATCGCGTCTTATCTGCGGCTTAATGAAGCCTTTCTTAACAATAGTTAAGCAAAACACACAGCCAGACCGCCTGTTCAGGCGCGCCTTCCGTTCGCTATGGCAAAAAAACATAAGAGGGAAAGATGTCATCCGCTTCGCATTCTGAAATTGACGCGCGTTACCGTTACGCCTGCGACATCGCCCGTGCGGCGGCCAGCCGGGCTTATTCGTGGTATCAGCAGCGTCAAAACCTGGTGGTGGAACACAAGAGGGATCTGCAGGACGTGGTCAGCGAAGCCGATCGCAACGTCGAAGCATTAATCAAAACGTTGATTGAGGAGCGCTTCCCGGACGATGCCGTCTACGGTGAAGAGAGCGGCGGCGAAACAGGCAACGCCAGCTTTATCTGGGTCGTCGATCCAATTGATGGCACCGCCTGCTTCGTCAACGGCCTGCCTAACTGGTGCGTCTCGCTGGCAGTGGTGTGCGACGGTGAACCGGTGATTGGCGTGGTGTGCGATCCTAATCATCAGGAGCTGTTCCACGCCCGACTGGGCCAGGGCGCGTGGGTCAACGAGACCCGGTTGCAGGTACATGCAGCGCAACATCTCAACGAAGGTCTGCTCGGCATCAGTCACTCCAGCCGCACGCCGGGCGAGAGCGTTACCCGCCTGATTGCCGGACTGACTCAACAGGGCGGCATGTTTATCCGCATCGGTTCCGGCGCGCTGACCAGCGCCTGGGCGGCAGCGGGCCGGTTAATCGGCTACTACGAAGCGCATATGCATCCGTGGGATAGCCTGCCGGGCATTGTGCTGATGCGAGAAGCCGGTGGCGTCACTAACGATTACCTCAGTAACGACGGACTGAAAAATGGCAATCCGGTGCTGCTGGCGAATGCCACGCTCTATCCAAAGATAAAAGCGCTGACCGGCAATCGCGCGCTGGACGAATAAATGCGCGCTACCCGATGGTGCCAATGCACGTTAGCCCTGAGTGCACTCTGGCTACTGAGCCTGCCGATGCAGGCGGCCCCGCTGCCCCATTATCAGTTGGAAAAAGTGGTCGAACTGAGCCGGCACGGCGTGCGGCCACCGACGCCCGGCAACCGTAAAGAGATCGAAGCCGCCAGCCAGCAGCCGTGGACGGTATGGACCACGGCGGATGGCGAGCTGACCGGTCACGGCTACAGCGCAGTGGTCAACAAAGGACGCTGGCAGGGCGAACATTACCGCCAGCTTGGTTTACTGCCTGCTGGCTGCCCGACAGCAGACGACGTCTATCTGCGCGCCAGCCCGCTCCAGCGCACCCGAGCCACCGCCCAGGCGATAGCCGACGGTGCGTTTCCGGGCTGTGGCGTACCGATCCATCAGGTGACCGGTGAGGTTGATCCACTGTTTCAGAGCGATAAGCTGGCGTTTGCACAAACCGATCCGCAGCAAGAACTTGCGGCTAAGCAGCAGAAAGCGGGCGATCTGGCGCAGTTACAGCAGCAACTGCAACCGGCTATTCAGCAGCTTAAAGCCGCGGTTTGCCCGCCCACGGCGAAATGTGATTTCTTTGATCGCCCATGGCAATTCAAACAGACCCGCAGCGGCCACACCTACGTCGAAGGACTGAGCGTGATGGCCAGTATGGTTGAGACCCTGCGGCTGGGTTACAGCGAAAATCTGCCCGTCGATCAGCTGGCGTGGGGGCATATCACCACCGCGGCGCAAATTACCCGCCTGCTGCCGTTGCTGACCGCTAATTACGATTTGAGTAATGATCTGCTCTATCAGGCACAGCGGCGGGGATCGATTTTACTGCAGGCGATGCTGACCGAAATCGCCAGCAATGCCTCCACTGCCCGCTGGCTGATCCTGGTGGCGCATGACACCAATATTGCGATGGTGCGTACCCTGATGGGGTTTGACTGGCAGCTGCCGGGCTACGCGCGCGGCAATATTCCGCCCGGCGGCAGTCTGGTGCTGGAGCGCTGGCGTGACAGCCAGAGCGGCGAGCGTTTTCTGCGGCTCTACTTCCAGGCACAGAGCCTTGATGGCCTGCGTCAGTTACAGCCGATTGAAGACGCACAGGGTTTATTGCGTCAGGAGTGGCATCAGCCAGACTGCAGAATGACCGACGTCGGGCTGCTGTGTCCTTATCAATCGACCCTGACCGGCTGGCAACAACGGCTGGACAAGCGCGCCACGCAGCCGGTTTCCATCCGGCTGCCCTGAGCTGCCGCTAATCAAATCCATGCCGCGCTCGCTGCGCGGCGTAAATATGCTTTATCAGGCTTAATTGGTTGTATTGCTGTCGCCTGGTACTTTTCTTATTTAAATAACCCAGCTATCAGCGGCGTTAATTTTGTTTTACGATAACCGGGTCAATCATCCCTTTTTATTTCTCTGATTCTCTTGAATATTTCGGCGACTGGTTTCGCCGTTTTTTTATTTATTTGCTGTTCTCTTCGCCCCGCCACAGCCGCCCTGATGCGCTTAACGCCGATGTTTAGCTGGCAATCCCCTTCACCGCAGATAATTAACCGCGCAGGCGGATAGGTTATTCCACCGTCTGAAAGCGCCATCCGCCCGGGTTATTTCGTTACGGTGTTGTGACTGACATAAATAGCCAGCGCAGCGTCAGAGAAGTCAGTCGGGGGAAGAGAGAAGATGGAAGAGATGGCAAAGCGCATCTGCTCCCCCGCCAGGGGGAGCAGCCGACAATCAGCGCGGTTTACGTACCAGCTTATAGCCCAGCAGCAGCACCACTATCCACACCACGCCGACATAGAGCGATACCCGGGTATCCGGGAAATAGCCGATCAGCGCAATGATGAAGCAGAGGAATGCGACACCGACACCCGCGGTCCAGCTACCGCCTGGCAGCGCGAACTTCAGTTCGCTGGCAGCCTGTTTGCCGATTTTGCGGCGGAAGGCGATCTGCGACAGCAGAATCATGATCCACACCCAGACCGTCGCAAAGGTGGCCAGCGAGGCGATGACCAGGAACACTTTTTCCGGCATCAGGTAGTTGAGATAGACCGCAATCAACATGGCGAACATCATCACCACCACCGTCACCCACGGAATACCGCGTGAAGAGACTTTCATAAACATCTTCGGCGCGTGTCCCTGCTGGGCCATACCGTGCAGCATGCGCCCTACGCCAAACACGTCGCTATTGATCGCTGACAGTGAGGCGGTCAGGACCACAAAATTAAGAATCGAGGCGGCCGCCGCGATGCCCAGATGCTGGAAGGTCAGCACAAACGGGCTGCCCGAGGTGCCTACCTGGTTCCACGGATAGATCGACATAATCACAAACAGCGTGCCGACATAAAACACCAGAATACGCCAGGGTACCGAGTTAATGGCGCGCGGGATCGACTTCTCCGGTTCCTTCGCTTCACCGGCCGTGATACCGATGATTTCGATACCGCCGTAGGCGAACATCACCATCTGCAGCGACAGCAACATTCCGACCACGCCGTGGGCAAAGAAGCCGCCGTTGGTCCACAGGTTATGGATGCCGGTCGGCTGGCCGCCGTTGCCGATGCCCCAGATAATCATGCCGAAACCGGCCAGAATCATCACAATGATGGTGGCGACTTTGAAGAAAGAGAACCAGAACTCCACTTCGCCAAACACCTTCACGCTCATCAGGTTGACCGCGCCGATGATCAGCACCACGCTCAGTACCCAAATCCAGTGCGGCACCTCCGGAAACCAGACGCCCATATAGATGCCGAACGCCGTCACATCGGCGATCGCCACGATCAGGATTTCGAAGCAGTAGGTCCAGCCGGTAATGTAGCCAGCCATCGGACCGAGATAATCCTGGGCGTAACGGGAGAATGAGCTGGCCTGGGGATTGTTGACGGACATCTCACCCAGCGCACGCATGATGATGTAGGCCACGGCCCCGCCGATAATATAGGCGAGCAGCACGCTGGGTCCGGCCATTTTGATCGCATCGGCGGAACCGTAAAACAGCCCGGTGCCAATCGCCGATCCCAGCGCCATAAAGCGGATGTGGCGCGTGCTCAGTCCGCGTTTGAGCTTATTGGTTTCTTGCATAACAACCTGTACCTGTGAAATGAAAAAACCACGGGCAAGCCCGTGGTTAAAGAAAAATCAGTGCCATCTGCTACGAGTGAACGGAAACCTGTTCGCGTCCTTTAACCCGATCCACCACGGCGGCAATCAGCAGCATCACCAGCGATGGCGGCAACCAGGCAAGTCCCTGATCGGCCAGCGGCAGGTGCTGACTGAATGCAGGCAGCAACGCTTTAAACCCGGTAGTTTTAATCGCATCAATAATGCCGAACAGCAGGCTAATCAGCATTGCTGGCGCAATAATCCGGCTGCTCTTGTTCCACCAGTTCAGGGTGAAGCTCAGCACCACCAGCACGATACAAGGCGGATAAATCGCCGTCAGGACCGGGATGGAGATCTGAATCAGGTGGCTCAGGCCGAGGTTCGACACCACCATCGAGAACAGACCAAGGATAAACACCAGCGTTTTATACGACAATGGCAGGTATTGCGCAAAAAATTCCGCACAGGCACAGGTCAGACCGACCGCCGTTACCATACAGGCAACAAAGATCAGCGCCGCCAGGAAGAAGCTGCCCATACCGCCAAATGTCTGCTGAACGTAAGCGTGCAGAATCGCTGCGCCGTTCGCATTCTGATCGACCAGCGCGCCGCTGCCGGAGCCCAGTTTAAACAGGCACAGGTAGACCAGCGTCAGGCCCACGCCAGCAATCAGGCCGGCCAGAACGGTGTAACGCGTCAGCAGCGCGGCATTATCAACCCCGCGTGAACGGGCCGCGTTCACGATCACGATGCCGAACACCAGTGCGCCCAGCGTATCCATGGTCAGATAGCCGTTCACAAAACCGCTGGAGAACGCCGCACGCTGATAATCTTCCGTCGCCGGAATAGTGCCGCCCGCTGGCCACACCAGCGCAGCAATGCCCAGCACGGTCAGCGCCACAATTTTTAGCGGCGCAAGGAAATGGCCGACGGTATCGAGCAGTTTGCCCGGATAGAGCGACACGCCAATCACCAGCGCAAAATAGACCAGGCTGTAGATAAACAGCGGCATCGCGCCATCACCGGTCAGCGGGGCAATCCCCATCTCAAAGGAGACGGTGGCCGTCCGCGGCGTCGCAAAGAGTGGCCCGACCGCCAGATAGCAGACGGTGGCCAGCACCAGACCGGCAACCTTACCGATTGGGGTACTGAGTGCATCCACGCCGCCGCCGACGCGCGCCAGCGCTACCACGGTCATCACCGGCAGACCCACGGCAGTGATCAGAAAGCCAATAGCGGCGGTCCAGACGTGTTCGCCAGACTGAATGCCAACCATCGGCGGGAAAATGATGTTGCCCGCGCCAACGAACAGGGCAAATGTCATGAAGCCCAGCGCGAGAATGTCTTTCGAGGTTAAACGATGTGTCATACGGCCTGTCACTGATGTTGCGGTGGAAGTTGGGTTTGTGTTGTCCCCTCGCTGCGTTAAAACCACGACCAGCCAGCCAATGTCAGCGCATTATGCTCGTCGTGAGGTGAAGCGCAGGTGATTTAAGCTGCTTTTTTTCTGTTCACGGAGGGATGGATCGACAACGGGGCTAAGTAAAACGTTTATAGCGGGGAAAGGCAATACGGGATCGGAAAACCAGAAGGTTATCCCGTTATTTACGTAACAACCAGTGGATAGCGTTAATTTTTAACCCAGGCACACAAGATGATGTGCCTAAATAATAAACAGACCGCGAGAATTCCCCGCATAACGCCGCTGACAAATGCACAAAAGGCGCGTTTTACGCGCCTGTTTGCACAAGTTTACAGCATTACCACACCTGTTTTGCGATATCGACCACCAGGCGAATCTTCTGCCACTGCTGCTCTTCGCTCAGGCTGTTGCCCTCTTCGGTAGAGGCAAAGCCGCACTGCGGGCTGAGACAGATCTGGTCGAGGCTGACATACTGCGCCGCTTCCTGCAGTCGGGCTTTCACCTGCGCCGGATCTTCCAGCTCACCGGATTTGGTGGTGATCAGGCCCAGCACCACCTGCTGATGGCCTGGCTTGATGAAGCGCAGCGGCTCGAAACCGCCTGAACGGGCATTGTCATATTCGAGGAAGAAGGCATCGACATTGACGCTGCCAAACAGGATTTCCGCCACCGGCTCGTAACCACCTTCTGAAATCCAGGTTGAGCGGAAATTGCCACGGCAGACATGCAGACCAACGGTCAGATCGGCTGGCTTGTCTTCCAGCGCCTTGTTCAGCACCTGAGCATAGGTCCGCGCCAGCGCTTCCGGATCGTCGCCGCGTGCCCGGATATCGCGTTTCTGATCCTCAGAGCAAAGGTAGGCCCAGACGGTGTCATCCAGCTGTAGATAACGGCAACCCGCGGCGTAAAACGCCTTAATGGCGTCTTTATAGGTCTGTGCCAGGTCGTCAAAATAATCTGCCAGGTCCGGATAGACCTCAGCGTCGATCACTTTGCGACCGCCGCGGAAGTGCAGCACGCTGGGGCTGGGAATGGTCATTTTTGCCACCGCATCACCGGCAATGCTTTGCAGGAAGCGAAAGTGTTCCAGCATCGGATGGCTGGAAAAGCCGAGCTTGCTCACTACTTTTACGCCATGCGCTTTGGTCTGCACGCCGTTGAACTGGATCCCCTGCTCTGCTTCATAAGCTTCCACACCATCCAGGCCGTAGAAAAAATCGAAGTGCCACCAGCCGCGACGAAATTCGCCATCGGTCACCACCTGCAGGCCATTTTCGCGCTGTCTGGCGACCACATCGCGGATGGCGTCATCTTCAACCTGGCGCAGCGCTGCCGCATCAATTTCGCCAGCGGCGAACTGCTCACGCGCCTGCTTAATCGCGGCGGGACGCAGAAAACTGCCTACGGTATCAGCACGGAACGGGGCGGTATTTCTTTGCATGATCACTCCTGTCTCGCCTGCCGATGGTTTCAGCAGGAAATAATTGCGCTCTGTTATTTATAGCCATCTGGATGGCTATACGTCTGAACGCAGAATGACATGTGCCGCCGCCCGCTGCAATAGAAGAAAATTCACAGGCCATGAAGAAAATTCATGTTGGCAGATAAGACGGGCTACCGCGCGGTTTTGCAGCAGATAAGCAGCGACATGCGCGCGCCGGGAGAGGAGCACATCCATAGCGGTTAAGGAGAGAATGCGCGCCTGAAGGTGAACCTTCCAGGTTCCGGACAGCGAAAGCCCTACGCGCCTGGAGACCCTCGCTTAAACATCGCGCGCAGCACACAAGCAGAGCAGAATGCGCGTCTGAAGAGGATCAGTTAAGCGCCGCGCGCGCCTGCGCCATCTGGCTATCAGAGAGTGGCAGATAACCCGCTTCGCTGACCCGTCGCTGTCCCTGCACCGAGAGCACCTGCTGCAGGAAGGCTGCGACCAGCGGTGGCAACGGCTTACCCGGCGCCTTGTTGACATACAGATAGAGCGGACGGGCCCACGGATAGCGACCACTGCGGATTGCGTCCGCGTCGGGTGCCACAGCCTCACCCCGATCGTTCACCACCGCCAGCATCTTTACGCCGCTGAGGTGGAAGCCAAAACTGGCGTAACCGATGCTGCGTGGATTGCCTGCCACCGCCTGCACCACCGCTGCCGAACCGGGAAATTCGGCTACGTCATTGCGAAAATCACCCTGACAGAGCGCCTGCTGCTTGAAGAATCCCCAGGTACCGGACGCCGAGTTGCGTCCGTAGCGCTGGATCGGCCGGTGAGCCCACTCAGCCGCCCGCGCGCCGAGATCGCCCCAGCGTTGCGGCACCGAGGTGGCCCCGCACAGGCGGGTAATCGAGAAAATGGCGTCAAGCTGACGCGGCGTTATCTGCTGCAGCGGATTGCGCTGATTGACCACCACCACCAGCGCATCCATCGCTACCGGTACCGCCAGCGGAGGATAACCATAGCGCGCTTCAAACGCCTGCCGTTCATCCGCCTGCATCGGGCGGCTCATCGGTCCGAGCTGCGCCGCACCGGCAGCCAGCGCAGTCGGCGCGGTCGACGATCCGGATGCCTGCACCTGCACATTGACGCCCGGAGCCTGCCGACTGAAATCCTCGCCCCACAGCGTCATCAGGTAGCCCAGGGTATCAGACCCGACGCTGCTAAGGTTGCCCGACAGCGCGCCGGGCTGTGCCAGCGCCATGCCCGGCAATAAAATGACCATCAACAAAACAAGTGCGCGCATCAAGCAGATCCGTCAGCCATTAATGGAGGGCATTCTCCTGCATCCCACTGCTGACAATCAACCTTGCCGGCAAGGTAAAGGTAAAACAGGTCTCCTGATGCGGCACGCTGGTGATATCCAGCCGCGCATTATGGTGGCTCAGGGCATGTTTCACGATCGCCAGCCCCAGTCCGCTGCCGCCGGTCGCCCGCGATCGCGCCTTATCGACCCGGTAGAAACGCTCGGTGAGACGGGGAATATGTTCAGCCGCAATGCCCGGTCCGTTATCGCACACCCGAAACGTTGCGCCCTGCTTACTGCGCAGCCAGCTGATATCAATGCGCGTGCCCTCCGGCGTGTGGTTTACCGCGTTGTAGACCAGGTTGGAGATGGCGCTGCGCAGCTGTTCATCGTTGCCAAAGACTTTCAGATGCGGATCGGTATGGAAATGGATGTCGTGACGTCCGCCGCTCAGGGTGGCGGCCTCGTGTTGCAGCAGCCGGAGCATCACCGGCACATCGACCTTCTCTTTCAGATCGATCGCGGGCGCAGCTTCAATCCGCGACAGCGTCAGCAGCTGCTTGACCAGGCTGTCCATGCGGCGCGTCTGCTCCGACATGGTATGCAGCGCCTTGCCGCGTGAACGCTCGTTCATCACCGAGTCATTCATCATCTCCAGATAGCCCTGCAGCACCGTCAGCGGGGTACGCAGTTCATGGCTGACGTTGGCAAAGAAGTTACGGCGCGCCCCTTCCAGCTGGTGCATCTGGGTGACGTCACGCGCCACCAGCAGCCACTGCCCTTCACTGTAGGGCATGACGCGAAATTCCATGTGGTACTGGTTATTCAGCACCAGCGTCAGGGGTTTGTCGAAGTCACGCTGGCGGATATAGCGCGAGAATTCCGGATAACGCAGCAGGTTGAGGATGTTCTGGCCATTATCTTCCGGCCAGCGTAGCCCGAGATGCTGTTGCGCCAGCCCGTTGCACCAGAAAATGGTGCCCTCTTCGGTGGTGAGGATCACCGCATCTGGCAGCGACTCAGCGCCGCTGCGAAAGCGTTTAATCAGGTTGCCGAGTTCACGCCGCCGCCGCCGGTTGCGTAACTGCATCTGGTAGAGCCCGTAAAACAGCGGTTCCCAGCTGGCCCGCCCAGCCGGCGGCGTCATAGTGCGATCGAGCCACAACCAGTGCGACAGGCGCATCAGGTTGTGGAAATGCCACAGCAGCACCGCCAGTACGCTCAGCAACAGCAGCCACGGCAGATAACCGAACAGCAGGCCAAGCAGCAGCGCAGGCAGACACGCCAGCAGCAGTTCTGACAGTAATCTCTTCCAGGAGAGGCGTTCCAGCACGGTGAAAACTCCGTTTAGTAGCGGGCAGAGAAACGATACCCTGTTCCACGGACGGTTTGTACCATGCGATCGTGGCCGGAGACTTCCAGCGCTTTACGTAAACGGCGAATGTGAACATCGACGGTGCGATCTTCGACATACACGTTGGTGCCCCAGACATGGTTCAGCAGCTGCTCGCGGCTGTAAACCCGCTCCGGGTGCGTCATAAAGAAGTGCAGTAGTTTATATTCGGTAGGGCCCATTTCCAGCGGCGTGGTTTCGGACATCACCCGATGCGAGGAGGGATCCAGACTCAGTCCCTGCATCTCAATCACCTCTTCCACCGCCATCGGTGAAATACGGCGCATGACGGCTTTGATGCGCGCCATCAGCTCTTTTGGCGAGAAGGGCTTGGTGATGTAATCGTCAGCGCCGACTTCCAGCCCACGCACCCGGTCCTCTTCTTCACCACGTGCGGTGAGCATCATCACCGGAATATCGCGGGTCATCGCTTCGCGTTTCAGATGCTTAATAAACTGAATGCCGCTGCCGCCGGGTAACATCCAGTCCAGCAGAATCAGATCGGGCCAGGGTTCAATCAGCTTACCCACTGCGCTGTCATAATCTTCCGCCTCAATTGGCTGATAGTCGTTCTGCTCCAGAACAAAGCACAACATTTCACGGATTGGGGCTTCATCTTCCACAACCAAAATGCGCTTAGCCATTATTACTCCTGCTGATATGACGGCTGTCACTGAGATTCGCGGCGCCATTATGCGTCAGATTTGTGACACTTTTATGAAAAACATAACCGCTCATTCAGGCCAGTGGTAATCAATTATGACAGCGCAGCGACAATTTTTCGCTTTGGCCGCAGAGCCAGTATAATCGTCGGGCGAATTACAACGGCAGGGAGTTTTATGCGCATCATTCATACTGCGGACTGGCATCTGGGGCAGTTCTTTTACAACAAGAGTCGGGCGGCGGAACATCAGGCGTTTCTTGACTGGTTGTTGATCCAGATTGAACAGCATCAGGTGGATGCGTTAATCGTTGCGGGCGATCTGTTCGATACCGGCACCCCGCCCAGCTACGCGCGCGAAATGTTCAACCGCTTTGTGGTGGCGCTGCAGCCCAGCGGCTGTCAGCTGATTGTGCTGGCGGGCAATCACGACTCGGTGGCGACGCTCAATGAGTCACGCGAACTGCTCGCCTGCCTGAATACCCGGGTGATCGCCACGCCTCAGACCAACAGCGATGTGCTGCTGCTCACCACCCGTCAGGGCGAGCCGGGCGTGCTGCTGTGCGCCATTCCTTATCTGCGACCGCGCGATATTCTGCGCAGCCGCGCCGGACAGTCCGGACGCGACAAGCAGACCTCGCTGCTGGAGGCGATTGCTCACCATTATCAGCAGCGCGTGGCTGCTGCGCGGGCGCTGGAGCCGGCTCTGCCAATCGTGGCTACCGGTCACCTCACCACCGTCGGCGTCAGCCAGAGCGACTCGGTGCGTGACATCTATATCGGCACGCTGGACGCCTTCCCGGCCTCCGCGTTCCCGGACGTGGATTACATCGCGCTCGGCCACATTCACCGCGCTCAGCGGGTGGCGGGCACTGAGCACATTCGTTACAGCGGCTCGCCGATTCCACTCAGTTTTGATGAACTGGGCAGTGAAAAAAGCGTCTTCCTGCTGGACTTCACCCCGCGCGGTTTGCAAGCGGTGACGCCGCTGGTGGTGCCGCAGGTGCAGCCGATGCAGGTGCTGAAAGGTTCACTGGCGCAGATCGCGCAGCAGCTCAGCGATTTCAGCGACATGCAGCAGGAAAAACCGACCTGGCTGGATATTGAAGTCACCACTCAGGAGTACCTCAGCGATCTGCAGCGTCAGGTGGAAACCCTGACCGCAGAACTGCCGGTTGAGGTTTTGCTGTTACGCCGCAGCCGCGAGCAGCGTCAGCACAGCCTGGCGCGACTCGATAACGAAACCCTGAGCGAACTGAAAGTGGAAGAGGTGTTTGCCCGTCGCCTGGCGCTGGATAGTGAACTGCAACCGCAGCAGATCGATCAGATGACCACCCTGTTCCGCCAGACGCTGGCCGACATTGAGGAACCACAATGAAGATCCTCACGCTACGGTTTAAAAACCTTAATGCACTGCGCGGTGAATGGTTTATCGATTTCCGCGCTGAACCCTTCGCCAGTAACGGGCTGTTCGCGATTACCGGTGCCACTGGCGCAGGCAAAACCACGCTGCTGGATGCCATCTGCCTGGCGCTCTATCACCAGACGCCGCGTCTCGGCGCCATCTCCCAAAGCCAGAATGCGCTGATGACCCGCGACTGCGCCGAGTGTCTGGCTGAAGTGGAATTTGAGATCAAAGGCGAAGCCTGGCGCGCCTTCTGGAGCCAGAACCGCGCACGCGGCACCGCCGACGGCAAACTGCAGGCGCCGCGGGTTGAGCTGGCGCGCTGTGCCGACGATACCATCGTCGCCGACAAGGTCGGTGACAAACTGAGGCTGATTGAGACCCTTTCCGGCCTCGACTTTGAGCGTTTTACCCGCTCAATGATGCTGTCCCAGGGGCAGTTTGCCGCCTTCCTCAACGCCAAAGCCAGCGAACGGGCCGAACTGCTGGAAGAGCTGACCGGCACCGAAATTTACGGCCAGATTTCCGCCGCAATCTATGAACGTCACAAAGAGGCAAAAACCGCGCTCGACCTGCTGCGCAGCCGGGCGGGAGCCATGGCGCTGCTGGATGACGACACGCGCACCGCGCTGCAACAGCAGATGCTGCAACTGAGCGCGGCGGAACAGACGCTGAGCCGTGACTATCAGCACGCCCAGCAGCAGCAGCAGTGGCAGCAACAGGCGCAGCAGCTCCAGCAGGATATCGCGCAGACCCGCCAGGCGCTGCAACAGGCGGAGGCGGCGGCGCAGGCCGCTGAAGCGGACCGACAGCGGCTGGCGCGCAGCGAACCGGCTGAAAAGCTGCGGGCTACCCTGCAGCAGCGTGACGAACGGGCGAATGCGCTGCGTGAGGTACGCAGTCAGCAGCAGCAGCTGTCCGACGCACACCAGCAGGCGCTGGCTGAACAGCAACGCCAGCAGCAGCACTATGCCACCGCCCAGGCCGCGGCGGAACAGGCACGCCAGCAACAGCAGCAACAGGAGAGCCTGCTGACCGAACAGGTGATGCCGCTGGATCAGTCACTGCAGGCGCTGCAACAGCAGCTGACGCAGCAGCAGCAGGAAAAAGATCGCCAGCAGCAGCAGTGCGATCAGACTCAACGTATGCTGACCGATCAGACTCACCAGCTTACCGTCTTACAACAGGCGATCGCGGAGCAGCAAACCCTGCGTCAGCAGTTAGCCGATATGGCGCAATGGGGCGCATCGCTGCCGCTGTGGCAGGAACGATTTGCCCAGCTGGCGCAGCGCGAGGCGACCCTCGCCGGACTGGCGCAACAGCAGCAGCAACAACAGCAGAAAATCGCGGCGCAGCAAGCAGAACGGGAACAGCAGGCTAAGCAGGCATTACCACGCCAGCAGGCTGAGCAGGCCGCCGCTCAGGCGCTGCTGCAAGCGGAGCAAGTACTAACTTCGCTGCAGAAGCAGCATCCGCCAGCCGCGCTGCGAGAGGCGCTGAGCCAGCTGCACAGTCGCCGCGCGGCGCGGCAGCAGCTGTTACTGCTTTCTACCCAGTGGCACCCGCTGCATCAGCAGCTTGGTCAGCGCCAGCAGCAGCTGGCCGGGCTGGAAAAAGCTCACCAGCAGGCGGAGGCGGAATTACACAGCCTGCGCGAAAGATGGAAACGCGAGAAACAGCAGCTGGATGATGTCGATAAAATCTGCGCGCTGGAGCAGCAGATTGCCGATTTTTCGCAGTATCGCGCCCGGCTCACACCAGACCAGCCCTGTCCGCTGTGCGGCTCCTGCACGCATCCGGCAGTCGCCAGCTACAGCACGCTGGAAATCAGCGCCAATCAACAGCGACGCGCTGCCCTGCAACAGCAGGTCGATGCGCTACGCGAGGCGGGTACCGCCAAAAACGAACAGTTAAAGCAGTCGGCGATCCAGCAGCAGACGCTGCGCGACGACATTGCCGAAACCCAGCGGCAGCTTGTTGGTCTGGAGCAGCAATGGCAGGCGCTCAGCGGTGAGCTGGCACTTACCTTCACCCTGTCAGATCGCGACGCACTGACCCAGTGGCAGCAGCAGCAAAATCAACGCGAACAGCAGCTTGAGCAGCAGCGGCAGGCGCTGGAGGCGGCTGAGCAGGCCCGTCAGGCGGCAAAAGATCACCATCTTCAGCAGTCGCAGGCCTGGCAGCAGCATCTGCAGGCCGAACAGCTGGCACAGCAGTCGCTGGATAACCTGCAGCAGGCGCTGAGCGCGCTGCAACAGCGCCAGCAGCAGGAACAGGCGAGCTGGCAGCAGTTGCAGGACGCGGTACAGCAGCAGTTCAGCCAGCATGGCCTGAGCCTGCCTGCCGCCGCTGAACGAGAATCCTGGCTGGCTGTTCAGCAGTCCCGCTGGCAGCGCTGGCAGGAAAGTGAGCAATTACTCGCTAACCTGCAGCCGCAGCTGCTGCGCGGCGAAACTCAGCTGACCGCGCTGCAACAACAGGCTGAACGTGAACAGCAGCAGCTGACTACTCAGCAGCAGCAACTTCACCATCATCAAACCCGGCTCGACGAGATGCGCCAGCAGCGTCAGGCCCTGTTTGGCGATCGCGAGGTCACCGTGGCCCGCCAGCAGATGCAGGCCAGCATCCGCCAGCATGAGGCGCAGCTCGCACAGCAGCAGGAGGGGTTACAGCGGGCGCAAAGCGGAGTCAGCAGCCTGCAGGGCCAGCTGGCGGTGCTGGAGAGCCAGCAGCAGCAGCTCGTCACCCGTCTGGCTGAGGCGGAACAGACACTGCTGCAGGCGCTGACGGCCGCCGGTTTCCGTGATGAAGCCACGTTGCGCGCCGCGCTGCTGGATGAGCAGACCGCCCAGCAGCTGCGTCAACAGCTACAGCAGATCGATCAGCACCATCAGCAGCAACAGACGCGGCTGGCGGATCTGCATCAGCGGCAGGCGGCGCACCAGCAGGCGCAGCCCGCTGCGATGCCAGCCTCGGCTGAGGCGCTGGCGCAGCAGCTGGAACAGTTGCGGCTGGCGCTTCGTGACAATGCCAGCCAGCAGGGCCAGATACAGCAACAGCTACAGAGCGATGCCAGCCTGCGCCAGCAGCAGCAGAGCCTGATGACACAGATTGCAGAGGATGAAACGGTGCTGGCGCAGTGGGGACTGCTCAACGATCTGATTGGCTCCGCCAGCGGCGACAAGTTCCGGCGCTTTGCCCAGGGCTTAACGCTGGATCACCTGGTGGCGCTCGCCAACCGTCAGCTCGACCGGCTGCATGGCCGTTATCTGCTGCAGCGTCGGGCGCAGGATCTGCTGGAGCTGGACGTGGTGGATACCTGGCAGGCTGACACGGCGCGCGATACCCGCACCCTCTCCGGTGGCGAGAGCTTCCTCGTCAGCCTGGCGCTGGCGCTGGCGTTATCCGATCTGGTCAGCCACAAAACCCGTATCGAATCGCTGTTTCTGGACGAAGGCTTCGGCACGCTGGATGCGCAAACGCTCGATACCGCGCTGGACGCGCTGGATGCGCTCAACGCCAGCGGAAAAACCATCGGTGTGATCAGTCACGTTGAAGCGATGAAAGAGCGGATTCCGGTGCAGATCAAGGTGCGGAAAATGAACGGGCTGGGCTACAGCCAGCTGGAGTTGCCGCAGGGATAACGGGCGCCGCAGCGCCCGCTTTGTTGCCGATCAGCGGACGCTGATCGGCCTGTAGCGCGGACCGGTCAGCAAACCGCCCTGCTCATTCTGCGCCAGCAGGCGATTGCTGGTCAGGCCGGCAATCGAGTGAGCTTTATCGCTGACGTTGTTGGCGATCTGTTTAATCGCCGCATTGACCAGCATGCCGACCAGTCCGCCATTGTTATTGTTGCCCTGTTCACTGTCGCTGGCGGTGGCATAACCCTGCCAGATCTCTTTGCCGCTACGCAGATCAACCAGCCGCGCGGTTGCTGACACGGTGGTCACGCTGTCGATCACCCGGTAGCTGCTGCCGTAATCGGTGATCGAGATATAGAGCGCGCTGTCGGCGTGAAAGATCTTATTCAGGCGAGCCGGACTGACTGCCTGGATTTCACTGCCGCTGGTCAGGCCATTCTGCTGGAAAGTCTCTTCCACTACCGCCACCGGAAACACGTAGTAACCCGCTTCGGCCAGCGGCTGGGTCACCAGCGAGGTCAGGCTGTGAGCGGCATTAATATCCGGAGCTTTGTTTTCGGCCGGTAACACCAGAATCGACGCAGGTTTGCTGGCGCGAAACGCGCTGTAGTCATACGGTTTTTTGTGCTGCGCACAGCCGGTCAGCAGCAGCACGGCCAGTGCGCCGCCCAGGGCAATCAGTTTTTTCACCGGGTCACTCCTTGTTTGTCACTCATCAGAAAATCCATGTAAGGGCCGGCTTCCGGAAACAGCTGCTTTTCCATGGCGAACTGGCTAAAGGCTTTATTGGTATCACCGGTTTTGGCGTACAGCAGGCCGAGCTGAGCGTGCAGCCCTGGCGCGACCGGCTGGTTTACCGCACGGGCTTTTTCAACATCCAGATTCAGCGCGTCGATCTGCTTCTGCGGATCGCTATCTTTCTGGTAGTAGCTGTAAATCTGCTGCTGATAATCGCCCCAGTAGTAGAGGGTTTTCGGCGTTTTCGGCGCACAGCCAGCCAGCAGCGCAGCCGCCATCAGCAGGCCGCCCAGTGTGATCATTTTCATTTACTGCTTCCTTATTTAGCCGGACGCCAGGCGCCGCTGTTGATTCCATCCACTAAATGATCGACCGCTTCACGAATCGCCAGATCCATGACTTTGCCGTTCAGCGTCGAGTCGTAGCTGCTGGTACCGCCAAAGCCGATGATTTCCCGGGCAGAAAGCTGGTATTCGCCTGCGCCCTGCGCGCTGAACACTACCTCGGAGGTGGTGACGTCCACCACGTTGAGATTAACTTTGGCGTAGGCGATCTGGCTCTTACCCCGACCGAGAATGCCCCACAGCTGCTGATCGCCGACTTCTTTGCGGCCAAACTCAGTGATATCACCGGTGATGATGTAGTTCGCGCCT
Source organism: Pantoea brenneri (assembly GCF_038594305.1). Taxonomy (NCBI): domain Bacteria; kingdom Pseudomonadati; phylum Pseudomonadota; class Gammaproteobacteria; order Enterobacterales; family Erwiniaceae; genus Pantoea; species Pantoea brenneri. The sequence continues at coordinate 2,186,318 of NZ_JBCGBG010000001.1, forward strand.
TTGATATTTTGCTGGCTGCGCCTGAAGTCCGCTTCCTGCTCTAACTCTTTCAGGTTGCTGCGGTCGAGCACGCTGAAGCGGTTAGTCTGCTGCAGGTGGGTGATCAGAATGGTTTTTGACTGATTGCCCAGCCGGTCAACGCCATCGGAGAAGATGCCGTTCATATACGAAGAGCGGTTATCAAACTGACCGACGGCAATCGGACTGCGCACGCCCTGGTAAGCGGGCTGGCTGGCCGCGCGGACCTGAGGTGCCTCAATGGCTCGGGATGATTCGGTGGCGCAACCGCTGATCAGTGAAGCACTTAATAAGGTGAGTGCCGCAACGGCATATTTTCTCTGCATTTCTAATCCATGAATAAATAATAAGAAACCGCGCTCGGGGCGGTAAATTCTGGTTCTGCCGACAGTCGGAGTAATGCCATAGCATTCGCCAGTCCGGTCTGTAGACTGTCGGCAACAGCAGAACAGAACTTTAATCAGAATTGGTCAGTTCAATGAATTTAATTAATGTAATTTCGAAAATATTGCCGGGCGTTATTATCGCCGCCCTGCTCAGTGGCTGTCAGCATTCTGAACCACAGCAACGGGATAGCGTCGCCAACCTGTGTCAGCCGATGAAGGATCCCGACAGTGCATCCTGTCAGTGGACTAATCAAATGCAGCACCGACTGAATCAGCAATTCAGCGATGCGTCGCGCTATGCGGGCCAGCAATGCCTGGTCCGGCTGGAGTGGCAACAGAGTGGACGCTATGCGGTGACGCAGACTCAGGGAGATGAAGCGTTGTGCTTACGGGCGTGGCAGCTGGCAGCACAGACGCAGGGATTGCCGCCACCACCGGTGCGTACCCAACCGGCGTGGTTTGGCTTTGCGCCGCGCCAGACTAGCTTGCCAGCCCATGCTGCCGCCACTGACGCGGGCTGATGCCAAACCAGCGACGAAAGGCGCGCGAGAAGGCGCTGACTTCTGAATAACCCAGCAGCAGCGCCATTTCAGAGATCGGCAGCTGCTTCTGCTGCAGATAGTGAGTGGCCATTTCGCAGCGAACCTGATCCACCAGCGCAGTAAAGCTGCAGCCCTCTTCACGCAGCCGCCGCTGCAGCGACCAGCTCGATAGCCCCAGTTTATCGGCCACCTCTTCCAGCACCGGTTCGCCCTGCATCAGCGACAGATTAACCTGTGAGCGCGCCTGCTCTGCCAGGCTCTGCTGCGAGGCGGCCCGGTTAAGCCGGCGAATCGCATCCTGCATCACCATCAGCAACATCGGATCGCTGTCCGGCATGCTGCGCAGCAGATCGCGCTTCGGGATCACCAGCGAGTTAAACGGTTGATCGAACCAGATTGGGGCATCGAACACTTTACCGTGATCGTGCCACTGTTCCGGGCGCGGATGTTCAAAGTGAACTTCACGCGGCGCCCAGTTTTTGCCTGCCGCATGGCGAATCAGATTCATCAACATGCCCAGCGTCAGCTCCGCATCCTGACGGCGCGACAGAATAGCGCCGTGACGGACCTGATAGTCGAGCCGCCAGCACTCGCCTTTGTCCACCAGCCGGGTCAGCGTGTCGTGCTGATGCCACGGAAAGGCATTAACTACGTTGTGCAGCGCCTGCTCCAGCGTGGCCGAGCAGAGTCCGATATAGCCAATCAGGCCTAATGACTGCGGTTTAAACTGCCTGCCGTAGTGCAAACCGAAGTTATCAAAACCGGAGTGTCGTGCCGCCTCTTCCAACACCCGACAGTAGTTGACCAGCCCGAGGCTAAGCGTCGGGCTGGTCAGCCGCTCCGGATCGATGCCGCTGATGCCAAAGATGCGGTCAACGTCGCCGCCACGGGTATGAATAAAATCGCTCAGGCCAGTGGCCGCAGCGGCCAGCACGCCGTGATTGCCGGCACCCACAGCAGCGGAGCAGGCAGCAAACGCATCGGGCTGTTTCATCATCATCGGATTCATGGTCGCCTCAGTCAGAATTCAGGGGGATCACCCACTGTCAGACTGAGCAAATTCCGTACCAGCTTAATTGTTCCGGGTTTCAGCCAGTTAGCCAGCCGGCATCGGGCAGGCAGCACTGCGGCAGCGCACTGACGCCCGCCTCTGGTGCATCAGGCACCCACCGGCAACTGCTCGCTCTCCAGATAACGACGACAGAGACGTACCGAGTGGCTGGCCCATTCGGTACCCAGGCTCTGCGCCATCTCGGTTTCAGCGTGCGATCCCACCCAGGCGGTGAGCTGGATCCGGCGCTGGATCAGCAGCGTCGGCAGCAGCGCCATCTCCCGATCGCTGATGTGCGAGACCTGCTCGTAACCGCGGATCCAGTGATCGATCCATTCTGCCGCGCGCGGATGATGCTCAACAAAACTGATCGCGGCCGCCAGATCGTGCAGATACCAGCCCATCCCGCAGTCATCAAAGTCGATCACCCGGGTTTCGCCGTTGTGCAGCAGCAGATTGGTCAGCCGCAGATCGGCGTGGATCAGGCCATAACGATCCGATCCTTTACCAAACTGCGCCAGCGCCTCGCCCGCCTGAGCGATCGCCTGTTCGACGATCGCGTGATCGGCTGGATGCAGATGCGGCGCATCCTGCCAGCGTCCCCAGTGACTCTGCGCGCTGGTCATGGTGTGGTGATCCCAGATGATGCGCTGGAAGCCTGCCGGCGGCTGCCACTGTTTGCTGTGCTGATGCAGCCGGGCCGTAATCTGCCCCAGCTGCTGAAAGGCGCGCGGGTCCACCTCGGTGGTCGGCATCTCGCCGTCAATCCAGTGGAACAGCACCACATAACGCTCGCCGCCGTCGGGCAAACGCAGCGTCAGCACGCGCTCGCCCTGGCTATCGGCTACCGCCTGCGGCACCACAATGCCGGTTTCACGCAGCGCATCCAGCCACAGCAGTTCGCTGAGAATATCCGCTTTTTGATGGTAGTCGCCGCGATGCAGCCGCAGCGCATAGCGTCTGCCGCCCGCCTGGAGCAGGAAGGTGGCATTTTCTGAGCGACAGAGCAGGCGCAGCGTGCCCTGCAGCGCGGCGGGATAATGGCCTAGCGCCTGCTGCGCCAGTGCGGTGAGTTGGGAATCAGTCAGGTTGTCATATTGTTTAGCGCTCATCAGTCCGGCTCCTGGTCACTTGCGTCACCTCAGCATGCGTTGCCAGAACCTGTGCTGCTTGACCGCAGAGCAGTCAAAGTTGACCGCAGCGTGCATCTGGCCCGGTTGTTGCCTGTGAGTTGACCGTGGAGGACAGCATTGACCGCGCCGACGTCAAGTCGCGGCCCGCAAGGCAACGGCATTATCCCTTCACTGTAGCGTAAACCATGATGTGCGGTATCACTGCCGCGCTGCACCAACAACGACGGGGATAACAGTATGACAAACAGACTCAAGCCCACTCTGGGCACCCTGCATCTGTGGGGGATCGCGGTAGGCCTGGTTATCTCAGGTGAATACTTTGGCTGGAGTTACGGCTGGGCGGTGGCGGGCACGCTGGGCTTTCTGGTCACCACCGCGTTGATTGCCACGCTCTACACCTGCTTTATTTTCAGCTTCACCGAGCTGACCACCGCGATTCCACATGCCGGAGGGCCGTTTGCCTACAGCCGCCGCGCTTTTGGTGAAACCGGCGGGCTGATTGCCGGTCTGGCCACGCTGATTGAGTTCGTCTTTGCGCCGCCGGCGATTGCGATGGCAATTGGAGCCTACCTCAACGTGCAGTATCCGGCGCTTAACCCGAAAACCGCCGCGGTCGGCGCTTACCTGCTGTTTATGACGCTCAACATTCTTGGCGTGAAACTGGCGGCGATGTTCGAACTGGTGGTCACGGTTCTGGCGGTGATTGAGCTGCTGGTGTTTATGGGCGTGGTGTCACCGGGTTTCAGCCTGGCCAACTTTGCCGCGCACGGCTGGGCCGGCAGCGACAGCTTCGGCATGCCCGCCTTTTCCGGTATTTTTGCCGCTATTCCGTTCGCCATCTGGTTTTTCCTTGCCATTGAGGGAGCTGCGATGGCGGCGGAAGAGGCAAAGGATCCGACCCGCACCATTCCTCGCGCCTACATCAGCGGCATTCTGACGCTGGTGGTGCTGGCGATCGGCGTGATGCTGATGGCAGGCGGCGCGGGCGACTGGCGCAAGCTGTCAGACATTAACGATCCGCTGCCGCAGGCGATGAAAATGATTGTCGGCGAACACTCTAACTGGATGCACATGCTGGTGTGGATCGGCCTGTTTGGGCTGGTAGCCAGCTTCCACGGCATCATTCTCGGCTATTCACGTCAGTTCTTTGCGCTGGCACGCGCTGGTTATCTGCCGCCCGGGCTGGCGAAACTGTCACGCTTCCGGACCCCGCACCGCGCCATCATTACCGGCGGCGTACTGGGGATCGCAGCGATTTACAGCGATGGCATTATTAATTTGCAGGGAATGACGCTGACGGCAGCGATGATCACCATGGCGGTGTTTGGGGCGATTGTGATGTATATCATGAGTATGCTGAGCCTGTTCCGGCTGCGCCGCAGTGCGCCGCAGCTGGCTCGCAGTTTCCGTGCACCAGGCTACCCGATAGTGCCGGGCATCGCCCTGCTGTTATCGGTGGTCTGTCTGCTGGCGATGCTGTGGTTTAACCCGATCATTGGCGCGCTGTTCTTCGCCTTTATGCTGGTGGGCTATCTCTACTTCCTTGCGACCAAAGCCCAGCGCGATCGGGCGCCACAGGACAGCATGCTGGTGGGTGAATAGCAGGGCGCGCCCCGCTATTCGGTGCTGATCAGTCGTTGAGCGGCCAGAGCCAGGCCGCTCCACGCACGCCGCTGGAATCGCCATGGTGAGCCTTCAGCACCGGCGTTTCGCATTCGCCGCCAAATACCCATTTTTTCATCAGCGTCGGCACGGTCTGATAGAGACGATCGACATTGCTCATCCCGCCGCCCAGCACGATCACGTCCGGATCGATCAGATTCACCACCTGTGCCAGCGATTTTGCCAGCCGCAGTTCGTAACGGCTCATCGCCAGTTCGGCGATCGGATCCTGCTGCGCCAGCAGCGATACGATCTCCGCGCCTTTACGTGACACCCCGCTCAGCCGCTGATAATCAATAGCGAAACCGGTGCCCGAGACGAAGGTTTCAATGCAGCCCTGCTGCCCACAATAACAGGGCACTTCCTGCCGATAACGTAGCTCATCCTCATCCATCCACGGCAGTGGATTGTGGCCCCACTCGCCGGCATTGCCGTTACCGCCGATGCGTGACTGACCATTGATCGCCACCCCGGCACCCGAGCCGGTGCCAATAATCACCGCAAACACCAGCGGCTGACCGGCACCTGCCCCGTCGACCGCCTCAGAAACGGCGAGACAATTCGCGTCGTTGGCGATGCGCACGTCACGATTCAGCGCCTGCGCCAGATCTTTATCCAGCGGCTGGCCGTTGAGCCAGGTGGAGTTGGCGTTTTTTACCCGCTTGCTGTAGGGCGAAATCGTGCCGGGAATACCGAGGCCGACGGTGCCGGTCTGCCCGGTTTTCTGCTCCGCCAGGCGGACCAGATCGACAATCGCCTGTACCGTTGCCTGATAGTCATCACGCGGGGTGTTGACCCGGTGACGAAACAGCTCCTGTCCGGCGTTCGATAACGCAATCACTTCTGTCTTGGTGCCACCCAAATCAATGCCTATGCGCACGGTTTATTCCTCATTATTCGTTCAGGTGGAAGATACAGTAGAAGGCGCCAGCCGGAAAGGCAATGAAACCACTCCGATGTTTCGCTATCATGCGCGCTGACTCTGTTAGACTTGTGCGCCCGATCGCGCCACGGTAAGGAATCCCGATGTTGTGGTTTAAAAATATGATGGTTTATCGTCTGAATCGTGACATTCCGTTGTCCGCAGACGAGATGGAAAAACAGCTCGACGCCTTCACTTTTTCGCCGTGTGGCAGTCAGGATATGAGCAAAACCGGCTGGGTACCGCCGATGGGCAACCGCAGCGATGCACTGACGCATGAAAACAACGGCCAGATTGTCATCTGCGCCCGTAAAGAAGAGAAAATCCTGCCGTCTCCGGTAGTGAAACAGGCGCTGGAAGCGAAAATCGACAAGCTGGAAGCGGAGCAGAGCCGCAAGCTGAAGAAGACCGAAAAAGATTCGCTGAAAGATGAAGTACTGCACAGCCTGCTGCCGCGTGCCTTCAGCCGCTTCAGCCAGACTTACCTGTGGATCGACACGGTGAACAACCTGATTATGGTTGACTGCGCCAGTGCCAAAAAAGCGGAAGATACTCTGGCGCTGCTGCGCAAAAGCCTCGGCTCACTGCCGGTGGTGCCGCTGACGCTGGAAAGCCCGATTGAACTGACCCTGACCGAATGGGTACGCTCCGGCGACGTGCCGGCCGGTTTCGCCCTGATGGATGAGGCGGAGCTGAAAGCAATTCTGGAGGATGGCGGCGTGATCCGCTGCAAGAAGCAGGATCTGGTGTGCGATGAGATCGCTAATCACATCGAAGCGGGCAAGCTGGTGACCAAACTGGCGCTGGACTGGCAGGAGCGCATTCAGTTTATGCTGGCCGACGACGGTTCAGTCAAACGCCTGAAGTTCAGCGACACGCTGCGTGACCAGAATGACGATATTGATCGTGAAGATTTTGCTCAGCGTTTTGACGCCGACTTTATTCTGATGACCAGCGAACTGGCTGCGCTGACCAGCAACCTGGTGGAAGCATTAGGCGGCGAAGCCCAGCGTTAAGCCGGTGCTGCCCTGAAAGAAAATGGCCGCATTGCGGCCATTTTTTTATCCTTTCAGGTAGCGACAGAGATAGGAGCTGGGTTCGCCAACCTGCAAATGAAATTCGCTGTGGCCCGGCACGTTGAACACCGAACCCGCTTCAAACCATTGCCACTCGGTTTCACCCGGCAGCAGCACCTTCAGCGACCCGCTTACCACGGTCATCTCTTCCGGCTGAGCGGTACCAAAGGTATATTCGCCTTCAGCCATCACGCCCACGCTGGCACGGCCGGTGCTCGCACTGTCAAAACCAATGGATTTAACTTTTCCGTCAAAATACTCACTAATGTTGAGCATAATACTTCCTCACAGCACATTAAGGTGTCTGGCAGTGTAGAAGGGAACTCGCTGATCTGTCACGCGAAATGATGGTCGTTTGTGATCTCTCACGTCAGCCCAGCAGTTCCGCCGCCAGTCTGGCCACCAGCTGGTTAGAGAGCAGTACCGGTACGCCAAGCCGCGACTGCAACGCGGCCCGATGCTGCTGGTGATAGCCAATACAGTCCAGCACCACCAGCCCGACATCAGCAGCCTGCAAAGTGCGGGCTGCTGCTGCGAACGTCTGCTCATCAGCCAGATAAGGACTGGCGACGGCGAAACAGGGCGGCGACGGTAACTGCTGCCATTTACCGGCCTGTTCAACGATCTGCTCCTCTACCGGCACCACGATGCCCACCCGTTGCTGCTGCACCAGCGCGCGGATCAGCGGCGGGATAATACGATCCGGCTCCAGCAGCAGTGCGCGCCGGGTACTTAAAGTACCGAACTCGCCGGTACACAGCAGCAGAATGGTGTCGTAACCGGCCTGCTCCAGCGCGCTGATTTTGCGCTGTAATCCCTGCTCCACCTTTGGTGCCGCCAGCCGTACCTGCTCACCGCTCTGCAGCCGGGAAACCAGGACCGCCTCGCCCGCCGCCGGAGCATACTGCACCGCGATGTCGGCCGCGCTTAATCCATCCAGCAGGCCAGCATGGTCGGTAACGGCGTCCGGCAGATGCTGGCGCAGCAGCGGCAGAATATCGCTGCGCGGTGACTGACCGATAGTCAGGGTGACCAGAGATTTAGCCATATCAGTGATTCCGCTGGCGCAAATGCCCCAGGCTGCCGTACAGCGCCAGCAGCCGCGCATATTCTTCAGCGTCATAAAAGTGGCAGGTCTCGCGACCAAACTCTTTCGCCACTTCAACCGCAAATTTTGCCGCGGCGGCGATATCCACCTCATGACTGGCTCCGGTACCGCAGCCCGGTACCACCGATTCCGCAGTGATCGCGACCCCGACCACCGGCACATCGGTGGCGGTCGACGGTTGCAGAATGCTGTTCAGATGGTAGATGCCGTTGCCGTAGGGGGTGATGTCCTGAGTGGTAATCGGAAAAGTGACGGCCGGACGACCGGTAGTCATCTCCATGATGCGCAGCAGATCCTCAGACACCCGCAGGATGTAACCCTCTTTCACCGTGGGCGACAGCGCAAAGCCCTTGTGGTTGATGATACGGTTACCTTTGGTGGTGTCGATTGACAGAATCGCATCCACTCCCGCCATCACCTCATTATCATTCATGGTGACATCGTCAATTGGCGAATCCATAAAGTCGACCGGCTGATGCGGACGGGTTGGTGCATCCGGGCAGATGTGGGTGGTGACAATCACATCTCCGCTCAGGCGATCGCCTTTGAGCTGCATCTGGGCCAGCTTCAGCGCACTGGCGATCGCCGCCACGGCACCGTCCGCATCTGACACCATGCCGATACGGCCTGGACGTGCGCCAATACCGCCAAGACGCCCGATAATGCCCAGCGTCGGTGCAGCGCCGCCGCTGGCTTTGCCCTGGGTGCCGGGAATATCGATGCGGATAAAATCGGTACGGCCTTTAGGGCCGGTAACCCGGGTAAAACTGGCTTCCACCTGCGGATACGCGGCGAACAGATCCACCACCTGCTGCCCATCAATCAGAGCACTATCCAGTAACTCAAAAACCTGTAAGGTCTGCTGTAAACTCATGGTTAATCCTTAGCTATTTCTTACTGCTGCTGGCAAACAACGAATTAAAGAAGCTGTACAGGGCATCGCCAGCAATAAAGCCTGCCGCCATCACTTCCATCGGCGATCGGCCGCGCTCACCCCAGACACGAATGATCACGATACGCAGCGCAATACCCACCACCACCGCCCAACCGGCCATGGCGTTGTTGATCAATAAACCGGTGGCTAACAGCACGCCCAGCTGGCGTTTTGGTCCACCAATCAGCTGAATAATCGCGCCTGGGATGGCCCAGATCAGCAGGTTGCCGGCGATGCCTGGCTCTGCGCCAGCCTGAATGGTTTTGGCATAGACCCGCGCGACCGGCGGCAGCAGGTTATCGGTGAAGAACAGCGTGTGGGCATACCAGACCAGCGGAATCGAGACCACAAAGGCGATCATTGCGGCGATCAGCTGAATACGACGGCCCCACAGCTCCTGCTGCATATCCGCGCCGTTACCGCGCAGGATAAAGCCCGCCTTGAGGTCGTAACCCATATCGGCAAAGGCTGGCCCGGTCGCGGCGGTAAAGCCGCACAGCAGGCAAAGCGCCAGCGGCGGGAAGCCGATCAGAATACCGATAATCAGGGTGATCAGCGCCACCGCAAACGCCGGAAACCAGCCAGAGTGCATGGCGGCAATACCGACAATCAGTTCGTGAACGAAGGCGGCAAAGGCGGCGTAGAAAATAAACAGCAGCAGCATGGCCAGCCCCATTTCACTCCACAAACCGCCGGCCAGCGCCAGCAGCGCTGAAATAATGATATAGCCCGCACTGCCCAGTCCCAGCGCCCGCTGCACTTCATTGCCGTTACGGCTGACCACCAGCGCGTCATTTTTGCGGCTGCGGATCACCATTACCACCTGAATCAGCGCCACCAGTCCGGCCCCGACCATAACGCCATGAGGAATATAGAGCGCGTTAATATCAATGCCGGCCACCGGCTGGGCATAGGCGCGCAGCAGGAAGCCAATGCCCAGCATCGACAGCGCCCAGATGTTGCCGATAAACGCAGTACCAAAGGCGGACATTGGAATCTTCAGCATCGCGCCGACGATGCCGCCCACAATGCCCATCACCAGCAGCCAGGCCTGACGTCCGCCTCTATCGCCCGCCTTAATCGCTTCTGCGGCCGCGACGCCCGGCGGCCAGGCATTGCTGGCCGGGAAGACGCGGGTATCAAACAGCCGATAGAGCAGCCAGGCATCCAGCAGCATGGCGGCACTGACGCCACAGAACAGCGGCAGCACCAGCTGTGGCTCGCCCAGCGCCCACGGGACGGCAATTGGCATCAGCAAGCTGTTAGCGGCACCGAAAGTAGCCGAGGAGATGGCGGTCTGCGCCAGATTCTGAATCTCTATTGAGCGATAGCGGCGAAATGCCTGCAGTGGAATGCGCGCCAGTAACATCGCAAACAGCGCGCCGATAATTGAGGTATTGGGCGTCACCCCAATGGTGGTGATTAACTGAATACCAATAATGGCACCCGCAATCGACAGAAAAATTAAAACCAGCGCAACGCCAACGTGCTTAATCGGATTTACCCGTTCCATCTATTCCCCTCTCCCTTCCCAGACGAAATGAAATAACGTTTTGCCAGCCCGCTGGCTTACGTCGTTTTTATATTTCACTGATCTGACACGCTGATCGTTGCGGCAGCAGGACGCGTGTGCGTACCGTCCCGGCGACGCACCTGAGACGTGGGAAGGCCCGCACAGACAACCGAAGCGCTGCGTAAAGAGTGGCGGTCAGATTAAAAGAAAAAGGCCCGAAGGCCTTTGTTTTTCCCTGGTGTGGCGAAATATTACGCCGATAAAATCGTTGTGACGTTACGCGCCAAACTTCTCAGCCATCTGTGCGGCGGTTGCGCGTAAGGCGTCAAGCAGTGCTGGCGGGTAGCCCGGCTCAGTCTCCTGCGACAGAAACGACAGGCAGAGCGCTACCGTTTCGCCATGATGTTTGTTGTGCACGATGACTGACAGCGAACTGATGCCAGGCAAGGTTTCATTGCGTGCCAGTGACCAGCCGTGCTGACGCACTTCAGCCAGTCTGGCACACAGCGCGTCGGGCGTTTGCGGCGAATTAGCTGAAACGACCTGCCAGTCATCACGGTAGCGCGCCTGTACCTCTTCATCGCTCAACTGGGCTAACAGCGCCCGGCCGGTAGAGGTTGCGGCAGCGGGCATCCGGCTGCCTGGCGGTGTCACCATCTGGGTAAAATGGCGACCGTGATACATACGCATGACTAATATTTCGCGTCCGGCCAGCTTAGAGACGTATCCCATGCAGCCGGTGCTTTCAGCCAGTCTGATCATCGCGGCGGAAACGCTATCGACCAGCGGTGCCGAGAGATAATGCCCGGCGACGGCCAGCAGTACGCGACCAATGTGATAGCCGCGCGTTTCGGCATCCCGCTCCAGCAATCCCTGACTCTCCATCGTCGCAAGCAGACGCGAAACGGTGCTCTTTGGCAGCGTTAATGCCTCAACCACCTCGCTAAACGTCAGGCCGACATGGCCCTGCGTCACGCCTTTATGCTGGAACAATCTGAGTACCGCGGCGGCGTTTTCGAGTGTGGTCATGCTGCTAGTTTCACTATATGGAACTGAGTTCCTGAATCGGGTAAGTCGAAAATAAAGCGTTGAGCTGAATCGGTCAAGTGACAATTTTTAGCACGGTCGATTGGCAGACGGACAAAATACGGGCAGAGAAATGATTAGCGGGGCTTTATCTGGTGACGGAGAGATCGGGCAGGACAGAAAACAGTGCAAAACCGGGTTCAGCAGAAAATTTGCACAGAATTGAAGATCGGGTCGGCGGGCTTACAGGCTGGCGTCCCTGCCAGCGGCAACGTTTTACTCTTTTTCGACGTCTTCATAACGCAGTTTGGCGTCGCGCGCTTCCTCTTCCGTTTCATGCTCGCTGATTAACGAATTCGGTTTAGGATGGTCAGCACGTAATTCGTACGACGTCACTTTGTTGGCTTCGGTGCCCTTTTCAACCGGCACAATGCGCGCTTCGCGTGGATAGGGTGGTCTTGTCGGCATACGGTCTCCCTCCGGGCTGAATAACTCTCTGTGAGACAGGCTGATGCCTGCCAGACAGTAAGTATAGACAACCCCGCCCGAAGCGGGATCAAAGCGGGAAAAATCTGAGGGTTAGCTGGCGCGCGCCAGTGACAGAGAATGCAGGATTTCATCGACCACGCCGTCGGGCGACTGCATGGCGTTAACCTGATGATGAGCCGCCGCGCGGTATAAATGGGCGCGCTCACGCAGCACCTCTTCCATCTCGTCAGCGATCGGGCGTCCGGTTAGCGTTGGCCGCTGTGCTGTTTCCGGCTGGCTCTCCAGCCGCTCCGCCAGCACTTCAGGCGAGGCGCTGAGCCAGATGACGCGGCCCTGCTCCTGCATAAAGCGGCAGTTGTGTTCCGCCAGCACCATGCCGCCGCCGGTCGCAATCACCGTCAACGGCGCAGTGACCGCCTGCAGCGATTCGGTTTCACGGGCGCGGAAGCCTTCCCAGCCTTCAGTCGCAACGATTTCCGCCACGCTGCGTTGCGTTGTCAGTTGCAGGTGGTGATCGGTATCGCAAAAGGCGTAGCCCAACGCCTGCGACAACGCTTTGCCGACGGTGGTTTTGCCGCAACCGCGTGCGCCAATCAAAAAGATGGGTAGAGACATCAGGGCCGTTCCTCCGCCTGGCCGCGTGCTGCGGCTGCATGTTTAGCTCAATAATGCGACGCATGATAACTGGAAATCTTTTTTGCCTCTACCCATCAAGCATGATTTGCGCATCGCCCTCGCTCAACTTCGGATAATTCTTTTATTTTCAAGGTGAAACCCATGCACGTTTTGTGCATGGCGGGCACCCGGTTACCGTCGCAACATTTGCTTACCGCCCCAATTTTACTTTGCAGCTTGCCGCCCCCATATACTGATAACAGTCGCAACAGGAGAGTCATCATGCAACGCGAAGAACAACAACTGATTGAAGGGCTGTTCAGCCGTCTGAAACAGGCTGAAAGCCAGACTGCGGCACGCGATGCCGCCGCCGAACAACTGATTAACCAGCACCTGCAGGCACAGCCGGGCGCGCCCTATTACATGGCGCAGGCGATTCTGATTCAGGAAGCCGCACTGAAGAAACTGAATGAGCGGGTGAGCGAGCTGGAGAGCCGCCTGGCGCAACAGCAACAGCAGCCAGCGCAGAGCAGCGGTGGATTTCTGTCGGGTTTATTTGGCAGCGGATCGCGCCAGCAGCCGCCTGCTCAGCAGCAGCCGGTGTGGAACAGTGCGCCACAGCAACCAGCCCAGCCGCCGCAGTATGCCAATGCCCCGGCCCCACGCGGCACGGGCTTCCTTGGCGGTGCGCTGCAAACCGCAGTGGGCGTCGCAGGCGGCGTGGTGATGGCGGATATGCTGACCAGCATGTTTCATCATTCCCAGCCGGAAGAGATTGTAAACATCATTAACGAGCCACCGCTGCCGGAGGTGAATGACAACCTCAACACCTTTAACGGCGGTGATGAGAGCAGTTTCCTCGATCAGAACGCCGGCTGGGATAACGGCTTCGCCGACAACAGCGATCTCAACGATTTTGGTGGCAACGATTTCGACGACGACAGCTTCGTCTGAGTTCAGCGTTTCTGCTGCCTGAGCCAGCTGTCCAGCTCGTTAGCAAATTGCTGGCGGTCACGCGGATTCATCGCCGCGGGGCCGCCAGTCTGCACCCCACTTGCCCGCAGGGTATCCATAAAATCGCGCATCGTCAGCCGTTCACGAATGGTGGCCGGTGAGTAGCGTTCGCCGCGTGGATTAAGCGCCGCCGCCCCCTTTTCAATCACCTCCGCCGCCAGCGGGATATCCGCCGTGATCACCAGATCGCCCGGCTGCGCCCGTCGGACAATTTCATTATCCGCCACGTCAAACCCCGCCGGCACCTGCAGCGTACGCAGATAAGGCGAAGACGGCACGCGCAGAAACTGGTTAGCGACAAAGGTGACGGTGGTCGCCGTGCGGTCCGCAGCACGGTACAGCACCTCTTTGATCACATTCGGACAGGCGTCAGCATCGACCCAGATAGCCATCAGGATTCCTTCTTATCAGAGACAGGCCCCGATCTTGCCGGACTCCTGCGCAATGGCAAATTTTATTTGCAGTGCGGTGACCGGCCTGAGCGCGGCTGACTTGTTATTCAGGCTGGCTGAAGTAAGCTAACCCGCTCAGAACAGCGAACAATGATTAAGGAGACGGCGATGCTGGCAAAGAAAATTGGATTTATCGGCGGTGGCAACATGGCAAAGGCCATTATTGGCGGACTGATCAGCAGTGGTAACATCGCGCCGTCTGATATCTCGGTTTTCGATCGTAAACCCGAGACCAACCAGGCGCTGGCTGAGCAGTACGGCATTAACGCCGCAGAGAGCGCAGAGGCGCTGGCACGCGAGGTCGATATCCTGTTTGGCGCGGTTAAACCCAACGTCATCCTCAAAATTCTCAAGGATCTGACCGGCAGCCTGAAAAAAGAGGCGCTGGTGGTCTCCATTGCTGCCGGAGTGACGCTGGATTCGCTCTCATCGGTGCTGGGTTACGATCGCAAAATTATCCGGGCGATGCCAAATACCCCGTCGCTGGTGAGTGAAGGCATGACGTCTGTCACGCCTAACGCGCTGGTTGAGCAGAGTGAAACCGATGAGGTGGTGGCCATTTTTGAAAGCTTCGGCAAAGCTGCGGTGGTGGAAGAATATCTGATCCATTCGGTGGTCGGCGTCAGCGGTTCTGCCCCTGCCTACGTGTTTATGTTTATTGAAGCGATGGCCGATGCCGCCGTGGCTGGCGGGATGCCGCGTGCCCAGGCGTACCAGTTTGCGGCTCAGGCGGTGAAAGGCGCCGCACAGATGGTGCTGACCACCGGTAAGCATCCGGCTGAGCTGAAAGATATGGTCTGCTCGCCTGGCGGGACCACGATTGAAGCGGTCAAAGTGCTGGAAGAGAAAGGACTGCGCTCGGCGGTTATCGAAGCGATGCAGCAGTGCATGGCGAAATCGGAAAAGCTAAGCCGCAGTTAAAACCACGCGTTAAGGCCGCCCGTTAACGCCACAGAAACAGAGCAGGCCAGCACCTGCTCTGTTGTTTTGTGCCAGTCAGATTAGCTCTGCCGCGCCTGATAAAGCGCCACCGCCTGCGCCACCGTCATCGGCTGCTGCATACGTTCGATCAGTTCCGCAGTCAGGGTGTAGAGGCCGCATGAGCAGACCGCAGCCAGTTGCCCCTGCTGTCCATAAAACGCGATAAACGTTTTATCGGCCGGCGAGCCAAGCAGCTGGTACTCATCCCATTCAGCGGCATGGCCCAGATATTCATAGCGCGTGCCATATTGGGTGGTCCAGAAAAACGGCACACGATCGTAGTGCACCGCCTGATCCAGCATATTGCGGGCCGCCGTCTGTCCCTGCTGGTGCGCCACGCGGTAGTGCTCAATGCGCAACGGTCCCTGCGCGGCTGGCCAGGTGGCGATATCACCGGCAACCCAGATGTTTTCTGCCACCCGCAGCTGAGCATCTGCCTGCAGGCTGCCATCCCCGGCGAGCGGTAAATCGTGGATAAACGGCGTCGCCGGTTTTACCCCGGTGGCAAACAGCACCACATCAGCCGCCAGTTGTTGTCCCCCTTTCAGCCGCACCGCGGTGACATGTTTGTCGCCCTGCAACGCCTCGATCTGGCCGTGAACCCATTTGACGCCATTTTCCTGATGTAGCTGCAAAAAATAGCGGCCAATCTGTTCACCGAACTGTTTCACAAACGGCAGCGGCTGGCGGGCAATCACCGTGACGTCAATGTTACGATTACGCAGCGCCGAGGCCATTTCGGTGCCGATGAAGCTGTTGCCGATGATCACAATTTGCTGGCTGGCATCCACCGCTTTCAGTAATGCGTCGGTCTGATCTTTACTGCGCAGCAGATGTACGCCGGCCAGATCGCTGCCTGGCAGGTCAGGAAGCACCGGCGTCGCCCCGCTGGCGATCAATAATTTGTCGAACGACAGTGACTCACCGTTATCGAAAATCAGCCGCTGCTGCTGGCTGTCGAGCCGGGTAACGGTGGCCGTGATGCGCTCAACGTGATCCATCACATCCTCTTTCAGCAGCTGTGGCACTTCGCTGATATCCATCTTGCCGGAGGGCACAAATTTGGTCAGCGCCGTACGGTCGTAAGGGGCATCCTGCTCGCGTTCGACCAGTACCAGCCGGCCCTTAAAGCCCTCATGACGCAGCCGCCACAGCGCGGCACTGCCGGCCGCCCCGCCGCCCAGCACCACGAAAACCGGCGCACTTGCCCCGCTGCCAATCGGCGCAGCAGGCGACATCGCTTTAGGGTTCACCAGGACCTTGCCGTTTTCAATCCGCAGTGGATACTGTTTCAGATCGGCCAGCGCCAGTGGTTCACACATTCTGCCATCCGCCAGATCAAACGCCGCTTTATGCCACGGGCAGACCAGCCGATCGCCGCAGATAGCGCCCTGCTCAAGCGGTGCGCCAGCATGGGGACATTTCGCCTGGTAAGCACGCACACTCTCTCCGTCCCGGATCAGCAATACCTCCACCTCACCCAGCTTCTTTTTAACCGGCTGACGCTGCGGCAACTCATTCAGGGCAACGGTAAATTGATAGTTCACGACATGGCTCCTTTTGCGTTCTGGTTATCGGATGCGCAGCAAAATATCCGCTGCTGCGCAAACCCCTACAAACAGTAAGTGTGGCAAAGGAATCACACGGCTCATGTCGGAATGTTAACGAGGCGGGTAGCGGGCTGTTTTATCAGGAAATTTAATCAGCGGAGGCGAGAAGGAAAAAGCGGCCACCAGGGTGGCCGGCAGGCGTCAGCTTTTTTTCAGGCACTGACTCATAAAGGTTTTACGGGCATCGCCCGCGAGCTGTTTATTTCCGGCTTCGCTGTTGCAGGTTTTCATTTTCATCTGCTGAGGCGACATGCCCGACAGCTTGCTGTCCTTCTTCAGACAGTCACTCATAAAGCTTTTACGGGCATCGCCTTTGAGGTTTTGTGAGCTGGCATGCTGATTACACATCGACATCTTCTCCTGCTGCGGCGTTTTATCCGCCGCGCTGGCTATACCGCTGACCAGCAGCCCTGCCATCATCATCGCCGTTAAACCGATTTTCATCGTATCTTCTCCATTGTGTGTTAGCCATTCTGATTCTGGCAGTGATTAAGCAAAGCGGGGGAATTTCAGGCGGAACTGCTGCCAGGATCGCAAATCAGGCCCGCGCTGCGCACGGTCAGACACGCGGGTGCCTGAGCAGCTTGTCGATGTAATTACGCAGCAGCACGGCGTTTTCATCACTGGCGTCGGCCGCATTGTCCATTGCCGTTTCAATGCTGGAGGTAATGGCCTGGTGCTGTTGCGGATCCAGCTTACGCACCAGCGCGGTGACCACGATTTCCAGCGCCTCAATCTGGGCGACCTGTTCTTTTGACGCCTCTTCTTTTTCAGCCAGTTTAACCAGTAGTTCAGCTATCAGGTTTTTCATGCTGTGATCTCAGCAGAGAAGAAAAGCAGAAATTAGCACTGGTGAAATAAAAAAAACAGAGGGCAATCCCTCTTTTGTCAGGCAGTTAACCTATGGCGCCTGGCGTGCGCCTGCACCGATGCGGGCTGTTGATGCAGGCGAAACGTTTTGCCAGCGAAAAGTGCCGCCGCGTAACGTTTCGCCCGCCTGAAACCGCCCGTTAAGCGTTAACGAGGATCGACAAAGCCGCGACCCGGCCCGCCGCCATGTCCGCCGCCATGTCCACCCCAACCGCCGCCGCCGCCCGGAGGAGGGAAAATACATCCGCTCAGCGCGGTAACCAATGCCACAACGGCAGTCAGCTTAATCAGTCGTACCATATCAACCTCAGGATAAAGAAATCGGGCCGAGTGTAGGGAGACGCCTGCAGGCCGACAAGTGAGAATCCTCCGTATCGGGCGGCTATTCATCTTTGCTGACCAGGCTTAACACTTTACAGCCAGTAAAACGCCACAATCTCAACATCTGTCGGCTATTCCGGCCCACGGCGATCCGCTTATTTTGTTCAAAACGTTAAGGCGGACGCTTTACAGTCTGAAGATTTTTGCGCATTGTGAGCGCATTACAATTTAAGGAACTCATCATGTCCCAGGCTGCTTTTCATGACATTCTTTCCCGACGTGACTGGGAAAATCCGGTGATCACCGCACTGCACCGGCTGGATGCACATCCGCCGTTCGCCAGCTGGCGCGACGAGACCGCCGCGCGCGACGATCGCCCCTCGCCCTCACTAAAAAGCCTCAACGGTCAGTGGAATTTTAGCTATTTCACCCAGCCTGAAGCGGTTCCGGCCAGCTGGCTGCTGCAGGATCTGCCCGATGCCGCCACTCTTCCGGTACCGGCCAACTGGCAGATGCACGGCTACGACGCGCCGGTCTATACCAACGTGCAATACCCGATTCCGGTCAATCCACCCTATGTTCCGCAGGAAAACCCGACCGGCTGTTACTCGCTCACATTCACTAGCGACGCGCAGTGGCAGGCTAGCGGCCAGACCCGCATCATCTTCGACGGAGTCAACTCGGCCTTTCATCTTTGGTGTAACGGCCAGTGGATCGGCTACTCGCAGGATAGCCGTCTGCCGGCCGAATTCGATTTAACCGCCTGTCTGCGGCCCGGCAATAACCGGCTGGCGGTAATGGTGCTGCGCTGGAGCGATGGCAGCTATCTGGAAGATCAGGATATGTGGCGGATGAGCGGCATCTTCCGCGATGTCACCCTGCTGCATAAACCGACGGTCCAGCTGGCCGACGTTCAGCTTGAAACCCGGCTCAGTCCGGAATTTTCCAGTGCCGAGCTGCGGGCAGAGGTGAAGGTAGCCTGGCCCGCCGCGGCCTGCGCCGATGTTCAGCTGCGCCTGACGCTGTGGCAGGGAGATCGGCAGATAGCGCAGTGCCAGCAGACGCCCGGCAGCGAGATTATTGACGAGCGCGGCCACTATCCGGAACGCGCCCTGCTGCGTCTGCGGGTGGAACAGCCCCAGTTGTGGAGCGCCGAAACGCCGCATCTTTATCGCGCCACGCTGGCGCTGCTGGATAAGAATCAGCAGGTCATCGAAGTGGAAGCTTATGACGTCGGCTTCCGTCAGGTCACGATTGATAATGGCCTGCTGTGCCTGAACGGCAAACCGTTGTCAATCCGCGGCACCAACCGTCATGAGCACCATCCTGAGCGCGGTCAGGTGATGGATGAGGAGACGATGCGCCGCGATATTACGCTGATGAAACAGCACAATTTTAATGCCGTGCGCTGCTCGCACTACCCGAATCATCCGTTGTGGTACCGGCTGTGCGATCGCTACGGTTTGTATGTGGTGGATGAAGCCAATATTGAAACCCACGGTATGCAGCCGATGAACCGGCTTTCAGACGATCCGCGCTGGTTTGCTGCTTACAGCGAACGCGTAACCCGCATGGTGCAGCGCGATCGTAACCACTGCAGCATCATTATCTGGTCGCTGGGCAACGAGTCGGGGCACGGCAGCACCCATGATGCGCTCTATCGCTGGGTTAAAAGCGCCGATCCGACCCGCCCGGTCCAGTATGAAGGCGGCGGTGCCGACACCGCGGCCACCGACATAATTTGTCCGATGTACGCCCGGGTCGATCAGGATCAACCCTTCCCCGCCGTGCCGAAATGGTCGCTGAAGAAGTGGATTAGCCTGCCGGGTGAAACCCGTCCGCTGATCCTGTGTGAATACGCGCATGCGATGGGCAACAGCTTTGGCGGTTTCGCTAAATACTGGCAGGCCTTTCGTCAGTTTCCCCGCTTACAGGGCGGCTTTGTCTGGGACTGGGTCGATCAAAGCCTGACCCGCTATGACCAGCAGGGCCAGCCGTGGCAGGCTTACGGCGGCGATTTCGGCGATAAGCCTAACGACCGCCAGTTCTGTATGAACGGGCTGGTGTTTGCCGATCGCAGCCCGCACCCGGCACTGTTTGAAGCGCAGCGCGCTCAGCAGTTTTATCAGTTCGAGGCCGATGCGGCCGATCCGTTCAGCGTGACCGTCAGCAGCGAATACCTGTTCCGGCGTAGCGACAATGAAGTGCTGCGCTGGAGTATCGAGCAGGCGGGGGAACGGGTGGCTGAAGGTGAGGTGCGGCTGGACCTCGCTGCGCAGGGACGGCAACGCATTACGCTGCCGCCGCCCGCCGGGCTGCAGGGAGAATGCTGGCTCAATCTGGCGGTACATCAGATTGAAGCCACCGAGTGGAGTCCCGCAGACTGGTGCGTTGCCTGGCATCAATGGCCGCTGCCGTCGACGCTGGTGCTGCCCTCGCCGCCGGCGTCGGGCAGTGCGCCGGTACTGCATGAGGAGGAGGGCGAAATTCACGTCACCCATCAGCAACAGCGCTGGTGCTTTTCACGCCACAGCGGCGAACTGGCGCAGTGGTACGTTAATCAGCAACCCACGCTGCTCTCACCGTTGCGTGACTGCTTTATCCGGGCGCCGCTGGATAATGACATCGGCACCAGCGAAGCTGAACGGGTCGATCCCAATGCCTGGGCCGAGCGCTGGAAAGCCGCCGGTTATGACCAGATGATCCGCAGCCTGATATCCATCGAAGCCAGCAGCCTGCCGCAGACGGTACAAATCGACACGCTGCACGGCTGGTACGCCAATGACCAGCTGGCCTTTATCAGCCGCAAACGCTACCAGATCAGTGCCCAGGGCGAGATGCAGATAAACCTGTTCGTTGAGCAGTCACCCGGCCTGCCGCCGCCAGCGCGAATCGGTCTGCGCTGCCAGCTGGCCACCCTGCCGCAGCAGGTCAGCTGGCTCGGACTGGGGCCGCATGAAAACTATCCCGATCGCCAGTTAGCTGCCCGCTTCTCGCGCTGGCAACTGCCGTTGCAGCAGCTGACAACACCCTATGTTTTCCCGAGTGAAAACGGGTTGCGTGGCGGCACCCGCCAGCTCGACAGCGGCAGCTGGCAGGTCAGAGGCGATTTTGCCTTTTCGCTCAGCCGCTTCAGTCTGGAGCAATTACGCGACACTTCACATCGCCATCTTCTACAGCCCGAAGCGGGCTGCTGGCTGCATCTGGATCTGCATCATATGGGCGTGGGCGGCGATGATTCCTGGAGTCCGAGCGTCAGTCCTGAGTTTTTGCTGACTCAGCAGCGCTGGCAGGCGGAGCTGACGATTTGCCAGCCGACGCCGGCAAAGGGGTTTTCGGACGGCGATAGAAGCGCTTCAGAAACACCACGTTAATCAGCACCACCACGGCGGTGGCGAAGAAGACCCAACGGAAGCCCGCCACCGCCGACACCGCTGCACCGAGCAGCGGACCGGCAACGTTGCCCAGATACATGAACGACTGGTTATAGCCAAAGATACGACCGGTGATGTTGTCGCGTGAATGGCGCACCAGCAGCGTCTGCACCGCCGGCATCATGGCGCCATCGGCAAATCCCAGCAGGAAACGCAGCACCCCAAGCTGGGTGGCGCTGGTGACAAACGACATGGCGACAAACAGCAGCAGCGAGATCACCATAGTGGCCAGCAGAATCCGCTGGGTGCCGATGCGATCGCCTAACCGCCCCAGTCGGGGCGCGGCGAGCAGTGCTGACACGCCCGGTAACGCAGCGATAACGCCGCTGAGAAAGGCGATGTTCTCTGCGGCAGGTGCCAGTTCGCGCACAAACAGCGTCAGGATCGGGTTCACCGATCCGTTGCACATCTGAATCACCATGGTGGTGAAAAACAGACAGACCATCAGCTTCGGGTTATCCAGCGAACGGAACACCTCGCGCCCGCTGAGCTTATCTTTTTTGCTGACCGGGGTGTATCCGGTCTCTTTAATCAAAAACAAGGTGACCAGGAAGCTGACCATCAGCAGCACCGCGGTGACAATAAACACGGTGCGTAATCCGACCCAGTCTGCCAGCAGGCCGCCCAGCATCGGCCCGAGGATCACCCCGCCAATCTGACCGGTGGAGACGCAGCTCAGCGCCCAGCCGCTGCGTTCACGCGGCACCTGCGCCGCCACCAGCGCCATGGCATTAGGAATATAGCCGGAGGTCAGCCCCATCAGCGCGCGCAGCAGTAGCAGTTGCCACGCCTCGGTGACAAACGCCTGCAGCAGAATCACCACGCCCATGCCAAAAGCGGCACGCAGCAACATCAGTTTGCGCCCTTTTCGATCCGCCAGGCTGCCCCACAGCGGCGCGACCGCCGCCGAAATGACAAAGGTGATGCTGAAGGTCAGCCCAGACCACAGGCTGAGCGATTCGCCACCGCTAACGCCAAGCTGTTCAAGGTAGAGCGGCAGAAACGGAATGATCTGGCTGATCGCCAGGCCGGTAAAAAAGCAGCCAAACCAGACCGAAATCAGGTTAATTTTCCAGGGTTCAATTACGCGTGGCATCAGCAGAAGGTTTGCAGGAAAGAGAAGCTTAAGTTTACCGCGCCCCTGACTTTGTCGACTGACAAAACATGGCACAGACGGTAAAACGCTGTTTTCCGCTTTGATTCAGCATACGGCCTGGCACAAATTTTCCTTACGCCAACGTTTACAGCAGCTTCCGGTGTCAAAACCGGCCTGTAGCGCATCGGGCAATTATCACTATGAAAAAATATTTCAGCCTGTTACTGACAATTATCCCCCCCGGTTCTATGTTTAAAAAACCGCCAGTCTCGTGCGGTGCGTCGATCATTCTGACAGACGCAGTAGCCTCACAATGACGGTGCCCGCCGTCAGTAAGATGCGAGGTGAGCTGACTCAATGGAGAGAAACCCAGCCCTTATGCCACGGCGTAAGGGGCGTTGTTGTTTTAGCGGAGGTAGGGAATGAGAGTGCAACCTAACAGCGCCAGCCGAGCTATCACCGACTATTTCAATAGCCCGGACTGGCGGATACCGCCTGAGTCTGACCTGCTGGCGGTCATACTGCGTGAACTGATGGAGGCGGGACAACCCGCCACCAATAAGACCATCGTCGCACGGGTGATCGACAAACTCGAGGTCGAAGGCGATGAGACGCGGCTACAGAATTACCGCACCCTGCTGGCGCAGCTGATGGAAACGCGGCCGGAAGAGTAGTCGCTTATTTCACCCAGCGCAGCTGATCGGCTTCGCTGACGCTGGCGCGTCCGCTGCTGCGCTGAAACAGACAAAGCTCCCGTCCACGCTTATTCCGCATCTGTGGCTGCGGATAGCGGCCTTCCAGCAGCAGCGCGCTGTAACCCACGCTATCGTCATAATCGATAATCTCGCCGAGGACTCTGACCTTGCTCAGGGTGCTGGCGTTGATACAGGCCTGCGTCATCACCTGACGGCTCTGCTGCCAGGCAGTGTCGGTTGAGGCGTACGCCAGTGACGAACTGAGAAGTAGGACGGGCAGGAACGCCCCGATGATCCGCTGCATTTGTGCTCCCTTATCGCACTGAAGGCGATAAAAAAATTCCCGCCGGAGCGGGAATAAACAAGACGAGCATTGTCTATGGAGAGTGACGAGGAAGTCTCTTAAACGCCGCTCTATCCTCGCCTGCCGTTATGACAATGCTATGACAAATCGCCTGATTCAGGGTTAACCGCAATAAACCTGGCTGATATTGCCGCTCTTGTCAGCCAGGAAGTTCAGCCGGCTGAGGTTGAAGTCCATGGTGACGGCGGAGTTATAAGGGATAGCCCGCACCTTCTGGTCAAAATGCTGACCCTGCAGTGAGGTTAATGGTTTGCCGACATAATGCTGATACTGCGAGGCACCGCAGCGGTCCGCTTCCGGGTCCTGCGGCGCGGTGGTGGTGTCGGGTTTGCTGGCAGATTGACAGGCCGTTAATGTAAACAGACCCAGTACCAGCAGCGCTTTTCCATAATGTTTCACGTGTGATCTCCTGTTGGACGTGTAAAACCCTGCCCCAAGAGTAGCAAAGCGCGCCCGCTGAGCTGAACCCTAAAAAAGTAAAGTTATCCCCACTGACCGCCAATTCGCTGCGCTATCAGCGTCATTTTTTAAGATTAATCGCACTTGCTGCCTAAAAATACGACAGTCAGCGGCTAAAATACTTAAGAATATTCTGAGGTCCAGAGAGGTGAAATCATGGAACTTATCATTTTTATCGTCTGTGCCATGCTGATGACCGCCGTGGCCGTTAAAGTCCGCTAACTCTGCTCAGGCGGACTTTGCGTAGTTCTTTCCAGAAGCGTGCTGAATGCGGCCAGCGGCATCGGTCGACCGAGGAAGTAGCCTTGCCCCTCTTCGCACGATAGCAGCTTGAGCTGATTCAGTTGCGCTTCTGTCTCAATCCCCTCAGCGGTAATGGTCAACGCAAACGCGCGCGCCAGCGCAATAATCCCTGCCACTACCGACTGCGCCTGTTGTGACTCCGGAAAATCTTTCATCCATGAACGATCGATCTTCAGACCGTTGAACGGGAAAGTTTTCAGGTAGCCGAGCGCAGCATAGCCGGTGCCAAAATCGTCAACCGTCAGACGCACGCCCAGCGAGCGCAAACCCTGCATCACTTCCAGCGCGTGCTGGGGATGTTCAAAGGTGACATTTTCGGTAATTTCCAGCTCCAGCCGCGTCGCTAGCAGGCCGCTGCGCGCCAGCGTATTCGCCACCCGCTGAACCAGGTCGGTGGTGCGAAACTCCATCGGGGAAATATTAACCGACACGTAACGATCGCCTCCCCAGGCCAGCGCATCTTCACAGGCGCGCATCAGTACCCAGTCGCTGATGGTAGCGATCAGCCCGCTCTCTTCCGCCAGCGGTATAAAGCGATCCGGCGTGATCCACTGTTCGGGCGCGATCTGCCAGCGGATCAATGCTTCTGCGCCGGCCAGTTGTCCGCTCAGCAGCTGATAGCGCGGCTGATAGTGCAGCCGGAATTCGTTGTTCTTCAGCGCCTTCTCAATACGCTGCGCCATGTCGCGCTTACTGTTGCGCTGGTTCGCCATCTCGTTGGCGTACCAGACCCACTGATTACGTCCGGCTTCACGCGCTTCATTCAGCGCAATGTCGGACATCCGCAGTAGCGCTTCCGGGTGGCTGGCATCCTGTGGCGCACAGGCGATGCCGAGGCTGGCGGTGAGGTAGTGAACGTGCTGGCCAGTGGTGATCGGCTGCTGGACGTCGTGTACCAGTTGGGCGCAACGTTCATCGACTTTGTCACGGCTGCCTTCACGCAGCACCAGTACAAACTCATCGCCGCCCAGCCGCGCCGCCAGCTCATGCGGCCCGATAGCGCTTTTCAGGCGCTGGGCCATCTGATTCAGTACGCCATCGCCTGCCGCATGGCCCCAGGTTTCGTTGATCGGCCGGAATTGATCGAGATCGAGGCTGATAATCATCAGCGGATTGCTTTCGTCGGCCAGCTCAAGATGGTGCGTCAGGAACTCCTGCAAATGGACGCGGTTGGGCAAGCCGGTTAATACATCGTGACGCGACAGGAACTGAATACGCGCTTCGGCCTCCATTCCCTGGGTAATGTCTGACACCGTGCCGCGGAAACCGATGCAGCGCCGATCGTGCCAGACGGTTTTCGCCACCAGCTGACCAATCCGCCGGTCTCCGTGCGCCGACATAAACTGGCAGCGCAGCGGCATCTGTTGCGGCTCCTGCTCCTGGCGCAGTAGCCAGGTGACCAGTGAATGGCTGGGGTGAGTCAGCAAGTGATCGATATGACGCCCCAGCCACTGGGAGATTTCATGGCCGGTTACGGTGTGAAAACGCGCCGACAGGTAGATCAGGCGGCCCTCTTCATCGGTCTCCCAGATCCAGTCCGACGCGGCTTCAGCCAGATCGCGGAAACGGGCCTCGCTGTTTGCCAGCTCCTGCTGACTGATCGCCAGCATGGCAAAGCGTCGATCGGAGAGAATGGCGTTGTACAGCGCGTGACGGCTGACGCGGCGGGTGATCATCCCGATAATAATCGCCATCATCACCAGCAGCGGCAGCAGGAACCAGATCAGCCCCATGCCCGGCATTTTCGGCGTCCAGCGCAGCACCATCGGCGTACTGCCGGTAATCGGCTGCAGCATCCGCGGTTCGCGTTCAGCATCCAGCGCGCTGCTGGCCAGCCGCGGTCCGCGCACGTCCAGCGCCGCACCCAGCTCTTTCAGCTTGGCGGGGGTAAACAGATTCACGAACACCATGATCGACGGCGGCCCCGATTTCAGCGGCAGCGCAGCGACTTTGCCGCGGCTGATCGGCGCGGCGACCACAATGGCTGCCTGACGATTAATGATGGCGTTACGCACCAGAGCAGCGTTGTTGAGCTGACGCGCGGCCGCAATCATTTCGCGGCTCTGACTGCCAAGCCAGGCTTCCAGCGGCGTATCGGAGAGCTGGCCGTTAATCACCGCGTAGCTGGTGCGTCCGTGACCGTCGACAACGAACACGCCCTCGTAGTGATACTCCTCATACAGGCCCGGTCCAAAGTTCTCTTCGTCGTAGGCCCAGACTTTATTCACCGTCAGGTGCAGGTTACGCCAGGCCTCACCCCAGAAGGCATAGTCACGGATATCGGTGACCATCGCGTCCTGGCGACTTTTCCACGTTTGCTGCATCAGCAACTGGTCGTGCGCCATCGACTCGCTATTCTGTCGCTGAGCGATGGTCAGCACCATCAGCATCGACAGTATCAGCACACCGAACAGCAGCAGCGAAAGCGTGCGCAGACTGCGCCGCGTAAAGCGGACAGTGCGATCTTCCGCTGCATGCGCAAAAGAGGATGACGGCGGTGCCGGAGGGTCAAAAGTCATTAAAAGTACTCACTACACGACATAAAGTCCGTTTGGGATAACAGGCCCGCCCGGTGAAGCGCCGAGCTGACCCGATTTGTTTCCTCAGTTATCGGCCCGTGCCGTCGGGTGTTTAGTCTGCGGTTAAAATTTAGCGCTTAAATATTGTGTCATTGGCTGACTCGACAGCGATCAGGCGCATTGCTACTATGCGCTAACCTTCGCTGGCTGGGTCGCCTATGAATACCAATTCCGACAGAGTGACACTGACGCTGTTCTACGTCGGCAGCTTTGTGGTCTATTACCTTGTCACCATGCTGATCACGCTGTTCCCTAATTACGGCGTGCTGCGTAATGACGGTCTGCTGGTGCCGGTGCTCTGTTTGTTTGAATTTGCGGTGATCTATCCGCTCTATCGCTTTTACTGTCAGCGCCGCACCGATTTACCGCTGGGTGAACTGCGTACGCTGCAGACGCTGCTGTTTACCGGCGCGCTGTTTGTGCTGATGGCGGCGCAGATGCAGTTTATGCAGCCGGAAGGCTGGCTGGTTATGCAGGCGCAGCAGGGACGTAACTCGTTGCTGATCCTGCTGCTGACGGCGGTGCTGCTGGCACCGGTGTTTGAAGAGGTGCTGTTTCGCGGTTTCCTGTTGCAGGCTTTCCTGTTGTGGGCGCCCCGCAGCCGCTTCGCCTGTATGTTGCTCACCTCGCTGCTGTTCGCGGTGATGCATACCCAATACGTTCACTGGCAGACGATTATCGCACTGACGCTGTTTTCGCTGCTGCTGTGCTACGCGCGCTTACGCAGTAATAGCCTGGCGTTGCCGATTTTCCTCCACACCCTCAATAACCTGATCGCCCTGCTGCCTGCCTGGTATTTCGCGGGCTGAGGGTGCCCGGTTCTCTCGCCTGCAGTCCCGTATCGCTGTCGGCCTTCCGGTCTGCGGGTGGCTATAGCTCGGGCGGGTAATGCTGCCCCCGACGCGTTTGACTATACTGGATCAAAAAAAGGGATAAAAAGCACCACAGTCCGGACCACCAGACCGTGCAAAGGAGTCGATCTATGTTAATTGGATTTGTGTTATTAGTGAGCGCGTGCGGCTACGATGCCTGTGAGGCTTTACCGGTTTCGGAGCACATCTTTCCGACCAAAAGCGCCTGTGAAACCATGGCGAACCGTATTCATAAAGTCAGGCCCAATGTGGTCCTGCTGTGCGGTGAAGTGCATCGTTAAAACAGGGCCAACTACAATAAACCCGGCTGTAACGTTGCAAGCTGACGCTTTAGCGTACAAAATATGAGCTGTTGTTGACTACTACCGTTGTGAATCCCATGAAAACATCACGTCCCCGTCGTCCAAACGGACGCTGGGTTTATTACATTTTGTATGATGGCATTCTGTGGCCCTGCCCGGTTCGCTGGGAATGGGAAAGCGGCTTCGGCGGCTGGTTGCCGTTTTACTATACGCCGACCTTTGAGTTTGTGGTCGGTGACCCACGCAAGGCGTATCGCATTGCGCGCAGCGACGTGCGTGCCCGGCGGCGGGAAGACGCGTACGTCTGACTGGTATTATTGTCACGGCGGCGTGAAAAGTTGACGTCCGGGCGACGCTATTGCCACGGCAGCCAGGAGGCGGTCAGCAGGAAGTGAATCGCTTCAAGTACCAGTATCACCATCAATAATATGCCCAGCTTATGGCGGCAGATCCTGTTCATCCGGTCAGGCCCAAATCATCGCAGCCCAGCGTATCAGCAGCAGCGCGCCACAGATGCAAAACAGAACCAGCACCATTTTCCAGTGCTTTTTTGCCGCCCGATACTTCGTCACATCGGTTTCCTCCCTGTCAGAAAGCGAAGATGCGCCACAAGGCGCATCTGATTCGGTCAGCTGCAGGACCGGTACTGCGTAGCATAACGCCCCGGCCGCAAAAAGGCGACCGGTGGACGGCATCAGTTATTCAGGGTGTAGTCCAGCGTGATTTCCGCATTCAGCACCTGAGAAACCGGGCAACCCGCTTTGGCTTTATTGATGATCTCATCGAAGGTCGATTCATCAATGCCTGGCAGCGAAATGGTGCTGGTCAGCGCTATTTTGGTAATGGCGAAGCCGTCACCTTTCTTATCCAGCGAGACGTCCGCAGTGGTGTCGATACTTTCTGGCGGATGACCCGCCTGGCCCAGCATCAGCGATAACGCCATGGAGAAACAGGCTGCATGCGCCGCACCAATCAGCTCTTCCGGGTTGGTGCCCTTCTCGCCTTCAAAGCGGGTGTTGAAACCATAAGGTTGCTGGCTCAGCACGCCACTTTCGGTGCTGACGGTGCCTTTGCCCTTGATATCGCCTTCCCAGTGCGCCGAACCTTTCTTATGAATGGTCATGTTATTCCTCCTGTTGGTAAAGAAGCTAAGTATAGACAACGTCTGCGTTTTCGCCGGTTAACTTACTGCGCGCGGCCGTGGCGGGGTGCTCTGCGGGTTCAGCACCGCCTCGGCCTGCACCAGTGATTCACGGGTGATCTCGCTGATTGACTTCGCCCCGGTCAGGGTCATCGCAACCCGCATCTCTTTCTCGATCAGATTGAGCAGGTTCTCGACGCCACGCTGGCCGTGGGTCGCCAGCGCATAGATAAAGGCCCGTCCCAGCAGGACGCTGTCTGCGCCGAGCGCAATCATCCGCACCACATCCAGACCGTTGCGGATACCGCTATCGGCCAGAATGGTGATATCGCCTTTCACCGCATCAGCAATAGCCGGCAGCGCACGCGCGGACGACAGCACGCCATCCAGCTGCCGTCCGCCATGGTTGGAGACCACGATACCGTCAGCGCCAAAACGCACCGCATCACGCGCATCCTCCGGATCGAGGATCCCTTTGATCACCATCGGGCCATCCCAGAATTCACGGATCCACTCCAGGTCTTTCCAGCTGATCGAAGGATCAAAGTTGTTCGCCAGCCAGCCGATGTAATCTTCCAGCCCGGTCGGCTTACCCAGATAGGTTGAAATATTGCCCAGATCGTGTGGCCGTCCCTGCAGTCCGACATCCAGCGCCCACTGCGGATGGGTGACCGCCTGCCAGTAGCGGCGCAGCGCCGCATGGTTACCGCTCATGCCGGAGTGCGCGTCACGGTAACGCGCCCCTGGCGTCGGCATATCGACGGTAAACACCAGCGTCGAGCAGCCGGCGGCTTTGGCGCGCTCCAGCGCATTGCGCATAAACCCGCGGTCGCGCAGCACGTAGAGCTGGAACCACATCGGGCGATTAATCTGCGGTGCGACCTCTTCAATCGGGCAGACGGAAACCGTCGACAGAGTAAACGGAATCCCTTTCAGCGCCGCCGCCCGCGCCGCCTGCACTTCACCACGACGGGCATACATGCCACACAGGCCGACCGGTGCCAGCGCCACCGGCATTGACAGCGTCTCATTGAATAATTTCGTTTCCAGGCTCAGCTCTGACATGTTCTTCAGAATGCGCTGGCGCAGCGCCACGTCAGAGAGATCCTCCACATTACGGCGCAGGGTGTGCTCGGCATACGCCCCGCCATCGAGATAGTGGAACAGGAAAGGCGGCAGGATGCGTTGCGCGGCGGCGCGATAGTCACTGGCAGCAGAGATAATCATCAATCAGATTCCTTACGGTTACGTGATTCAGTGTCCGGTAAGCGGGTGATGCGCGCCTGGCGCGCTTCATCCTCATGCAGATTTTTCATCGTGGTGTGAACAAACCCGAGATGCTGCATCGCCGCCTGGCGTGCGCCCTCGGCATCCCCGGCGAGAATGGCGTCCAGCAGCGCCTGATGTTGCTCCGTCAGCCGGGCGAATATCGCCGGCTGGGTATACATCCGCTGGCGGCTTTGCATCACCGAGGATTGCAGCAGTTCGAAGAAACCGCGCATGGTTTGCAGCAGCACCAGATTGTGAGAGGCCTCGGCAATCGCCAGGTGAAAGCGCACGTCAGCCTGAGCGGCAAGGTCAGGATCGTCACTCTCTTTCAGCTTCAGCGTAGCGTCGAAGGCGTACTGCAGCCGCTCGCGATCCGCCTCGGTGGCACGCAGCGCTGCGTGCCAGGCGGTGCTGGCTTCAATCGCATGTCGTGCCTCGAGAATGTCGTAGCGATAGTCAGGATCGTCGCGTAACAACTGGCGAATCGGTTCAACGATGCGCTGTTCCGACCAGGGTTCCAGCTGTTGCCGGACCCAGGTGCCGCCGCCGCGACGGCTGACCAGCATGCCGCCGCTGATCAGCTGCTGTAACGCTTCACGCAGCGACGAGCGCGACACCCCGAGTTCGGCCGAGAGCTGCCGCTCAGCAGGCAGCCGCATGCCCGGTGTCAGTTGATGTTCAGTGATATACGCCCGGAGGCGCGTCACCAGCGGATCGGAAACGGTATTCATGGAATCATCCAGGGGAAGACGTATGCCTGCAGCGTGGTAATCACGCCGACCATACAGGTAAAAATCAGGCTGTGTTTAACGGTAAAGCGGAACAGGTCAGACTCTTTGCCAACCAGTCCGACCGCCGCACAGGCGATGGCGATCGACTGCGGCGAGATCATCTTGCCGGTGACGCCGCCGGTGGTGTTGGCCGCCACCAGCAGCACGTCCGATACGCCAATCTGCTGCGCGGTAGTGGCCTGCAGCGCGGCGAACAGGGCGTTCGACGAGGTATCCGAGCCGGTCAGGAACACTCCGAGCCAGCCGAGGAACGGCGAGAAAAAGGTAAAGGCGTGGCCGGTGTGCGCCAGCGCTAACGCCAGGGTGGCTGACAGGCCGGAGTAGTTAGAGATAAAGGCGAAGGCCAGCACCATGCCAATCGAGTAGATCGGCAGCGCCAGCTCTTTTAGCGTTTCACCAAAAGTTTGCAGCGCAGCCCTGGGTTTCATCTTCAGGTAAAGTACCGCGACGATCGCCGCAATCAGGATCGCGGTGCCGGTGGCGGAAAAGAGATCGAACTTAAAGATAGCCGGATAAGGCGTGGCGCTGCCTACGACCGGCGGCATACGCGCTACCCCTTCGTTGAGCAGCGGTACCGGTACGTTCAGCACCCAGTCAGCCAGCGCGCCGCCTTTGGCGAACAGCGCTTTAAACGGCGGGATGCTCCACAATGTGACGGTCGCAGTCAGAAACAGGAACGGCATCCAGGCGCGTACCACCTGCCCGAGCCGGTATTTTTGCTGTACCACCGGCTGAACGGCGGGCTGCTCGCCTGGCGCTGCGCCGCCATTCTCAAAGCGGAAAATACGCACCGGCTTCCAGACGCGCAGAAACAGCGTCAGCGAAATCAGCGAGGCCAGAGACGAGATGATATCCGGCAGTTCCGGCCCGAGAAAGTTGGAGCTAAGGAACTGGGCGATAGCAAACGATCCGCCGGCCACCAGCACCGCCGGCCAGGTCTCTTTGACGCCGCGCCAGCCATCCATGATCGCCATAATCCAGAACAGCACGATCAGCGTCAGCAGCGGTAACTGCCGCCCGGCCATCTGCCCGATGGCGAAGCTGTCGAGTCCGGTCACCTGCCCCGCCACAATAATCGGAATGCCCATCGCGCCAAAGGCGACCGGCGCGGTATTCACGATCAGGCACAGCCCGGCAGCATACAGCGGATTAAAACCCAGCCCGACCAGCAGCGCGGCGGTGATCGCCACTGGCGCGCCAAAGCCGGCGGCCCCTTCAAGGAAGGCACCAAACGAGAAGCCGACAATCAGCATCTGCAGGCGCTGATCGGGCGTAATCGACAGGATTGAGGCGCGGATAATATCGAACTGACCGGTTTTGACCGAAATTTTGTAGACGAAGACCGCCGCGACAATGATCCAGGCGATTGGCCACAGGCCATAGAGAAAGCCATAAACCACCGACGCCAGTGCCTGCGCCACCGGCATCTGATAGAGAAACAGTGCCACCAGCAGCGCCAGTCCCACAGTGATGCTGGCCGCCAGATAACCTTTCAGCCTGAGCTTGATCAGCGCAAAAAAGAAAAACAGAATCGGAATCAGCGCCACCAGGCTTGAAAGCCAGATATTGTCCAACGGATCGTAGTTTTGTTGCCACAGCTGCATGCCGCTATCTCCAGAGGAAGAGGAAACGTGGTACGCGTACAGCCGCCTGCCGCGCACCATCAGCCCGATGCGATATTTGGTCTGACCAAAAATCACATCCTCGGGCTTTATGGCAATAGATAGTTAATGCATTGTTAATGCAAGGCAACAAAAGCGGCGTAAATTTTCCCGATGTGTGAACCACAGAAAAATTTTTCCGAAATTGGTAGGACCAAAATCAATGATGCTGCTCGGGAAAGGCCTGCGGATAGCTGCGCGGATGAAACCGCAGATTCAGCACGATCAGCACCAGCGTGACTGTCGCCTGTAGCAGCCAGACGCTGGTGAAATGATCGGTCAGCGTACGCAGCTGTCCGGCGATAAACGGCATGCTGCCAGCGATTATAAAACCGAAACCCTGTATAAACGCCACCAGCCGCGCACCTGCCTGCGGTTGTTCCAGATGATCCAGCGCCAGAACCAGCGCCAGCGGGAACGCGCCGCCGAGCCCGACACCCGCGATCCCGGCCCAGAGCCACGGCGCCGCCTGCGGTGCCAGCAGAAAACCGAGCATGCCGCAAAGCTGCAGCGTCAGGGTCAGCAGCAGCAGCGGCCGGCGATCGTTACCGCGTGCCAGCAGCGGCAGCAGCAGCGCACCTGTCACCTGACAACCAATCATCATGCCCAGCAGCGAGCCACCGGCCTGGGCGCTCCAGCCCAGCTGATGATAGAAATCGGGCAGCCAGGCAACGCAGATCGCATAACCGCCGTTTACCAGCCCGAAACTTAACGCCAGCGTCCAGGCGCGGGTTTTGCGCCACAAGGCGGGCAGCGCGACCGCCGCCGCTTTTGCTGGCGCAGCGGTCGGAATAAACAGCCACAGCAACAGCGCCAGCACCACCGGCAGCGTCCAGCTGCTCAGCGCGCCCTGCCAGCCGACATGCGCATTCAGCCACGGCGTCAGCGCCGCGCCAATTCCACCGCCGCCCATCAGCGCGCCGGCCCACAGGCCAGTCACCGGCGCACTGCGACGGCTAAAGCGCTGACGAATCAGCCCTGGCATCGCCATCTGCACCACGCCAATTCCCGCGCCGCCCGGTATCGTGCTCAGCACCAGCCAGCGACCATCGCTGATAAATAGCCGGCTCACCAGCGCCAGCAGCAGCAGAAACAGGCCGCCCAGCAGGAGCTTACGCACCGAAAAGCGCTGCATCAGCCGGGCGCTGGTCAGGGCGATCATCCCCATCATCATCATCGGCACGGCGGGCAGCAGCGACGCCGCCAGCGGCGACAGCCCAATACTCTGTCGTAACTGTTCGAGCAGCGGACTGACCGAAGTCATCAGGGGCCGCATATTCAGCCCGGCCAGCACCAGCGCCGCCAGCAGCAGCTTATTTTCTCTGTTCATCACACATCCGCAGCGTTAAAAGTTGTCAGCCTGACAGCAGACGGTACTATTTGGAAATAAAATATTACTCTGCCAGGTAGTGGGAAAATGAATCGTCAGCCGATGTTTACGCCGCAGCAACTGCTTAGCTTTGTGGCGGTGTGTGAAACTGCCAGCTTTACCCGCGCCGCTGATCGGGTGCATCTGTCGCAATCAACCGTCAGTCAGCAGGTACGGCGGCTGGAAGAGATGGTCGGTAAAGATTTGCTGGTGCGCTCGTCACATCAGGTTCAGATCACCGAAGAGGGCGAAAAATTGCTGGGCTATGCCCGCCGGATTATCGCCCTGAACGGTGAGGCGCACGACGTGCTGAGCGATCAATGGCGCGATGGCGTGCTGCGTCTTGGCGTACCGGAAGATTTCGCCGCACCGACGGCGGGCCTGCTGGCCGATTTCAGTCGCGATCATCCCCAGCTGCGACTGGATGTGATGAGCGGTATGCAGGTCGAGCTGCGCCGGGCCTGGCAGCGTGAAGAACTCGATATCATGCTGATCAAGCAGACCTATGGCGAGCGTCCGCTGGCGTCGCGTCCGGAACCGCTGCTGTGGCTCGACAGCGCGGCGTCACCCTGTTTTGAACAGACGCCAGTGCCGCTGGTGCTGTTTCCGCAGCTGGGATTGTACCGCGATGAGGTCTGCCAGACGCTTGATGCGCTGGGGCGCAGTTGGCGTATCAGCTACAGCAGCGCCAGTCTGGTGGCGCTTGCTGCCGCCAGTGCCGAAGGGCTGGGTCTGACCTTGCTGCCCGCCAGTTGCCGCCTGCCGCAACATCGGGTGCTTGGCAGCGAACAGGGACTGCCGGTGATCGATAGCTTCGAGCTGGCGCTGTTCTGTCGTCAGCCACATGAACCGTTGCAGCGTGAGCTGGCTGAAGCGCTGGTGGCATTTGGTCAGTTACGCTGGCAGTGAAATTTTCACTAGCCAGCAGTGGAAAATAACGCAGCAAAGCGGCCGGCCATTTGTCAGATTAACCGCTTACCCACATTGCAGGAGCCTCTGATGCCCACTTCCCCTTCGCCAGGCCGCCGTGACTTTCTCAGCCAGAGCGTGCGCTGGACCGCGGCAGGCGGTCTGCTGGCCGCCGGCTTTAGCCAGGCCAGCGTGACAGCCAGTGGCCCATCCACAGCCACGGAGCAGTCGACCGCCCTGCCGCATCAGGATCGCTATCTGCTGCGCAACGTGCGGCTGGAAGAGGGATTTGAACGCGAGGGCGACGAGATTATTGCCACCCGCACCGCGCTTTACGACATCAGCGTGCGTGACGGCAAAATTGATCGGCTGCAACCGGCAGGCCAGGGCGACGCTTCGCTGCCGGCGTGGGATGCGCATGGCGCGCTGCTGCTGCCCGCCACTCAGGATATGCATATCCACCTTGATAAGACCTTTTATGGTGGCCCGTGGCAGGCACCACGTCCGCGTCAGGGCAAAACGATTATGGATATGATCGCCCGGGAGCAGGTGCTGATCCCACAGCTGCTGCCGCATTCTCAGGCGCGAGCCGAAGGATTGATTGCACTGCTGAACGCCAAAGGCACCACCCGCGCCCGTAGCCATTGCAATATCGATCCGGTCAGCGGCCTGCAAAGCCTTGATCACCTGCAGGCAGCGCTGGCCAATCATCCCGCGTTTTCCTGTGAAATCGTAGCCTTTCCGCAGCACGGCCTGCTGCATTCTCAGGTTGATGGCCTGATGCGCGAAGCAATGCAGCGCGGCGTCCAGTACGTTGGCGGACTCGATCCCACTAACGTTGATGGCGCGATGGAAAAATCGCTGGATGCGATGTTCCGGATTGCGCTCGATTATCAGCGTGGCGTCGATATTCATCTGCACGAAACTTCAGCGACAGGCGTGGCGGCGATTCAGTACATGATCGATACCGTGGCCCGTAACCCAGCCCTGAAGGGCAAAGTGACCCTGAGCCACGGCTTTGCGCTGGCAACACTGGAAGGCAGCACGCTGGAAAGGATGATTGAAGGGCTGGCTGAGCAGCAGTTCAGCATCGCCTCGACTCTGCCGATCGGCAAACTCACCATGCCGATTCCGCAGTTACAGGCGGCCGGCATTAACGTAATGACCGGCACCGATAGCGTTATCGATCACTGGTCGCCGTTTGGCACCGGCAGCATGCTGGAAAAAGCCAATTTGTATGCGCAGCTCTATCGGGGATCGGATGAGTTTTCGCTGTCACGGGCGCTGGCGATTGCTACCGGTAACCAGCTGCCGCTGTCGGCAACGGGCGAGCGTCAGTGGCCGAAATCGGGCGATGAAGCCAGTATGATGCTGGTGGCGGCAAGCTGTTCTGCAGAAGCGGTGGCGCGTATTTCACCGGTGGTGGCGACTTTTTCACGCGGTAAAGCGGTATTTGCGCTGGCCTCCGCCTGAAATAACAGAGCCTCCGGTTCGGAGGCTCTGCATTTACCTGAATGGACCCGCCTGTCAGGCGGTTTTAGCCCATTTATCATTCGACATCAGTTCCATTGCCAGCGCATATAAGCGACGATCTTCCTGATCACAGGGCTCATCTTCCGCATAACAGCCGATCATCGAAGCGATCTTATCGGCTGATAAGCTCTCTCCATGAACGTGCAGTGTCAGTACGGCGCGGCCTACTATTTTAAGCACATTCTCATGTGGTCCCTGGATGCTATTACTCAATGAAAATACCCTCTACCGGTCGTTGTACCAGGAATATGGCGCGCTAAATATAAAGCAATTA
Source organism: Pantoea brenneri (assembly GCF_038594305.1). Classification (NCBI taxonomy): domain Bacteria; kingdom Pseudomonadati; phylum Pseudomonadota; class Gammaproteobacteria; order Enterobacterales; family Erwiniaceae; genus Pantoea; species Pantoea brenneri. Next base: position 2,223,092 of record NZ_JBCGBG010000001.1, read on the forward strand.
GCGCCAGATTTTTATCGGCATTAAGGGTGATATTTTTTAATGATTAGTTCTTTTACTGGAGTTATTTTTAAGGAGTTATCTGATTAACAATGAAATAAAGTTTTAAAAACGGCAGCTTATAAAATAATGGCTGGCCTTGCTGGATAAACGCAACGGTAGTATTTTCTTTAACCATCGCCAAAGGATTAAAAAAAACCACCAATTCCGGCGTCACTTCGGTTAATTCTTATCCGATCTTCACCAGATTGTTTCATACTGCTTACCTCAAGGTTCCCGTTGCCGTCAGGCCGGCTTTCTGCCAGACTTGCGCGCGCAATAATGCCCTCCACTTTCAGCCTCAGAGGCCGCGCCCGTGACCGCTTTTTCTACCCTCAATACGCTTCCCGATAGCCAGCTCGATAACCTGCGCGAGATGGGCTATACCAGCATGACGCCAGTTCAGGCCGCCACGCTGCCCGCCATTCTGCAGGGTCGTGACGTGCGCGCGCAGGCAAAAACCGGCAGCGGGAAAACCGCCGCTTTTGGTATTGGCTTACTGCAACATATCGACAGTGCCCGGTTCCAGACCCAGGCGCTGATTCTCTGCCCGACTCGTGAACTGGCCGATCAGGTCGGCAACGTGCTGCGTCAGCTGGCACGCTTCACCCGCAACATTAAAGTTCTGACCTTGTGTGGCGGACAGCCGATGAGCGCCCAGCGTGATTCGCTGGTACATCCACCGCATATCGTGGTCGGTACCCCGGGCCGTATTCTGGATCACATCAAACGCGAAAACCTGAAGCTGGAAAACCTGCGTACGCTGGTGCTGGATGAAGCTGACCGGATGCTGGAAATGGGCTTCCGCGACGATATGGAAACCATTATTGAGGCCACGCCCGCTTCACGTCAGACGCTGCTGTTCTCCGCCACCTGGCCAGAAGGCATCGCTGCCATCAGCAGCCGCTTCCAGCGCGATGCGCTGAGCGTAGTGACGGAAGAAGTCAGCGAACTGCCGTCGATTGAGCAGCAGTTCATCGAAGCCAGCCACGGTGAAAAGCTGTCGCTGCTGATAGCGCTGCTGAGCGAACGCCAGCCTGCGTCATGCGTGGTGTTCTGTAATACCCGTCGTGAATGCGATGAGATTGCTGCGGCGCTTAACGCGCGTGATATCAGTGCGCTGCCGCTGCATGGCGATCTTGAACAGCGCGATCGTGAACGGGTGCTGATACGCTTCGCCAACGGCAGTGGCCGGGTGCTGGTCGCCACCGACGTAGCGGCCCGTGGACTCGACATCAAATCGCTGGCGATGGTGGTGAACTATCAGCTGGCCTGGGACCCGGAAGTGCATCTGCACCGCATTGGCCGCACCGCCCGCGCCGGTGAGCACGGCGTTGCGGTCAGCCTGGTTGCGGCTGATGAGATGGCTCGCGCCCATGCGCTGGAAGATTTTCTACAGCAGAAACTGCCGTGGATTTCCGCTAGCACGCTGAAAAAAGGCAGCAGTAAACCGTTGCCTGCCGCAATGATGACCTTGTGTATTGATGGTGGCCGCAAAGCCAAGATCCGTCCAGGCGATATTCTCGGCGCACTGACCGGTGAAGCAGGTTATCGCGCTGACCAGATTGGCAAGATTGTGCTGACGCCGACTCACGCTTACGTCGCGATTGATGCCGCGCAGGCGAAAGGTGCCCTGGTAAAACTGAAGCAGGGAAAAATCAAAGGCAAAGCCTGCCGGGCGATTCTGCTGAAGGATTAAAACAGGACGGGCGAGGCTGACAACGCCTCGCCCTGGTTATTACGGCTCGTCAATCTGAGTGACATGCAGCGTGGTTTGCTGCCCTTTGCCATGTACCTTGCCGCTGACGCGCACTTTGTCCTCAGCCGAATAGGTTTTACCATCAAAGGTTTTCTTCGGCGCAATGATCGGTAATGTGCCGGTGTTATCGCGGAACTGATAGGTATCGCCCTGCTCTTTCTTCACGATATAGCCTTCAAGCGTCACGTATCCGCCCTGACGGAAGTCGCGAATCTGATCGATGTGAGTCTGCCCGGTATCTTCCGATCCCTTATAGCCTGCATCCTCCTTGTGCTGCGGCGGCGGCGCTTCACCGCCCTTGTAGCCACCCTCATCGGCATACACGCCAGCACTCATTACCACCAACAGCGACGCTAAAATTACTTTTTTCATTTCACACTCCTGTATTGGAAAGGTGTCCATGTCGAACCTTCACCGTTAAGCCTGGCACAATAATTGGCGTCTGTTTTATTTCCCCCTTCTGTTCTCACCTTTTTCCATTTGCTGCCGATAACCTGTTCACACCCTATTTCACCAGCTGCGTTAAGGCAGAGGCAACGATGGATAATTTTCAAAAAGAGATTGATGAGAGAGCGAATCTCGCGTTATCGAACAAATTCGAACTGCTGCTGTTTCGCTTAGGTTCCGATCAGCTGAAAGGCAAGTCAGAACTGTTTGGCATTAACGTGTTCAAGCTGCGTGAAATCGTGCCGATGCCAACCATCACCAAAGCCGCGGGCATGCGCTCACCGCTGCTGGGTATGGCAAGCATTCGTGGCCAGTTCATCCCGGTGATTGATCTGCCGGCGGTGGCAGGCTGTGTGCCAGAAACCGGCCTGAATCTGCTGCTGGTGACCGAATATGCGCGCAACACCCAGGCGTTCGCCGTGGAGTCGGTTGAAAACATTGTGCGTCTCGACTGGAGCCAGGTGCATACCGCTGAAGCCGGGATTGGTGGCCGCAACATTACCAGCATCGCCTGTCTGGACAGTGATAAGCAGAGCAACGATCTGGCGATGGTGCTGGACGTTGAGCAAATTCTGTATGACATCATTCCTTCGGTGCGCGGTGTGGAACCTGAAGCCACCAAAGCGCGTGAATTCAACTATCGTCCCGGCGCCGTCGCCATTGTGGCGGAAGACTCGAAAGTGGCGCGCCAGCTGCTGGAGCAGGGTCTGAAGAGCATGGGAATTCCGTCGCTGATGTTTAACACCGGCCTGGAAGCGTGGGAAAAACTCAAGCTGATGAGCCAGGATGCGCAGGCGGCGGGCGAGTCAATTCACGACAAAATTGCCTTTGTGCTGACCGACCTGGAAATGCCGGAGATGGATGGTTTTACCCTGACCCGCAACATCAAGCGTGACGAAATTCTGAAACGGCTGCCGGTGGTAATCCACTCTTCACTGTCAGGCAGCGCCAATGAAGATCACGTCCGCAAAGTGGGTGCCGACGGTTATGTCGCTAAGTTCGAGTTAAACGAACTCTCCGACGTAATTTTTAACGTTCTCGAAGCAGCCCGCTAAGCGAATGCAGACCGACGCGCTGCCGTTCGGTCTGCCGCTCTGGCCTGTTTCGCACTGCGTCTTTACTACTTAGCCAGGAATTTTACCCATGCACAGCGAAACCTTACCTGTTACCTCTCGTCAAAACGTGCTGCGTGGCCGTTTACGCCAGCTTGCCTGGATTAGCGCCCTGTCTCTTAGCGCCCTGTTCTGGGTTGGCCTCTACTTGTTAGTTTTCTGATTTCTTTCATCCCTTACGGTCCAGGCTGCCAGTTTTGTGGCTGTCAGCCCAACCGAGCACATCCGGCCTTTCTGTTATCTCAAGGCAGTTTTGTTAAACACGATTAATCCATGCGGTTAATGGTGCGCTTTCCCCTGCCTGTTACTTCAAAAACATTAAAGGTAAAGCTTAACGCTCCGATAACAGTGTGCGCGAGATCACCCTTTTTTCGGCGGCACGACGCCGGGCACAGCAGGTGAATCGCGCACAGCAGCAAGGAACCTGATTGCTGATAACACAGTGATAAATAATAAAACGGGGAAAAAAGCATGGTCAGTATCAAGAATATGAAGGTGGGTATGCGGCTCGCCGCAGCCTTCGGTATTGTTGTGACGTTACTGATAGTCATTGGGGTGACATCCATAACGAAAATTAACAGCATCAACACCGCGATCGCCTCGATCGTGGACGATCGTTACGTAAAAGTGCGACTGGCATTTGATGTGCGCGATGGTGTCAACGATCAGATCAAATACCTGCGCGGCATCGTGATCGACACTAACCGGCCGGAAATGAACGTGAAACGTTACGGCCAGCTGGACGAAGCAACCCAGCGTACTAACGCCGCCATGAAAAAGATCGCCGACATTCAGGTTACGGCAGTCGGTAAGAAAAAAATTGCCGGTCTGCTGGCATCGGCCGAAGCCTTTGAGAAGGTCAAAACGGAGTTGGTTACGCTGGTGAAAAGCGGCAACTTCGACGCTGCCAGCGCCTACGTGCTGAAGTCGATGACCGCGACCCAGAACAAGTTCCTTGATGATGCTGTCGCATTTGCTAATTCACAGGATGCCCAGCTGCGTGGCGAAGGACAGAGCATCGTGGCCAATGGTCAGTCAGCAATTAACATCACGTTGATTTTCTCTGCGCTGGCGATTCTGGCCTCAATTATGCTGGGCCTTTTCCTGACGCGTTCGATCGTGCGCCCGCTGGTGGCCGCGGTTGATGTTGCCGAGCGCGTTGCCGCCGGCGATCTGAGCTCAAAAATTCAGGTGGCGTCACGCGATGAGACCGGCGTGTTGATGCAAGCGCTGCAACGGATGAATGATAATTTGCTCTCTATCGTCACCGAAGTACGTACCGGTTCCGATACGATTGCGGTGGCATCAAACCAGATCTCCAGCGGCAACCTTGATCTCTCTACCCGCACCGAGCAGCAGGCCAGCTCACTGGAAGAGACCGCGTCTGCCATGGAACAGATGACCTCAACCGTGAAGCACAACGCTGACAACGCCCGTGAAGCCAACCAGCTGGTAGCCAGCACCTCCAGCGTGGCGCGTGAAGGCGGTGTGGTGATGGAACAGGTGATTGAGAAGATGGAAGCAATCGCCCTGTCATCGAAGAAAATTGTCGACATTATCAGCGTGATCGATTCCATTGCCTTTCAGACTAATATTCTGTCACTGAACGCAGCCGTTGAAGCCGCACGTGCCGGTGAACAGGGCCGTGGCTTTGCAGTGGTCGCTTCTGAAGTGCGTAATCTGGCCCAGCGTTCAGCCTCGGCTGCCAAAGAGATCAAAGTGCTGATTGAAGATTCGGTCGCTAAGGTGGATGAAGGCAGCAAGCTGGTTACCCATGCCGGTTCTACCATTGGCGAAGTAGTCAACAGCGTGCAGAGCGTGGCAAACATCATGAGCGAAATCACCATCGCCAGCAGTGAACAAAGCAGCGGCATCAGTGAGATCAATATGGCGATTACCCAGATGGAAGCGGTGACGCAGCAGAACGCCGCGCTGGTGCAGGAAGCGTCCGCAGCTTCACAAGCTCTGCAGGATCAGGCTGAGCGGATGGCGCAGGCGATGAGCGTATTTAAGGTAGGACAGCTCTCGCTGAACGCAGCACACAGTGCCTGATACCGTTGCTGAGAAGTAGCGAAGTTTGTTTGTTTCAGCGGCCTGCTCCGGCGGGCCGTAACGTTGTTGCCCCGCCGCTGTTACAGCCAGACCAGCGTCTGCGCCTGGCATTAATTTCTGTTGAACAGGGAAGCGATGACGTCAGGCCGTGCGCCAGCAACAGGCGGAGCCAGGGATAAGCAACAGAATAGCGGGAACATCAAAGCAAGCTGAGACTCAGGCAGAGGCAGAAGCAAGCAGAAGCAGAAGCAGAAGCAGAAGCAGAAGCAGAAGCAGAAGCAGAATGACAGAAACAAAAAAGGCTGCCATTGGCAGCCTTTCATTACAGTAAATGCAACAACGCTATAAAGCTCAGTTAGCCTTTAATCAGAGAGCGCGAGGCTGGCTCTGAAGTGCAATCCTCGCCGCGTTCACCTGAACAACGACAGATTTGCAGAAAATGCATTTCGCTCCATGCGGATTGGCTCTTGTAACATCAAAGTGTGATGTACGAAACTGTGAGCCATTACAGTGAGGACATTTAAATGTAATTTTCAGTCCTTAGAGACCAACAACGTTCGCAGCAGCTGGGCCTTTGGCGCCATTTTCTACTGTAAACTCAACTTGTTGACCTTCATCTAATGAACGGAAATCAGTGCCCTGGATTGCAGAGAAGTGTACGAATACATCTTTGCTGCCGTCCTGAGGAGAGATGAAACCGAAGCCTTTCTCTGCGTTAAACCACTTAACGGTACCGCGAATTTTGTTAGACATGCTTAAATCCTTAATATATCGAGCCTTCCGGCATAATGGCCTGAGAACAGATTTTAATCAGAACGTAAGAGAAGACTCAAAAAGAAGGGATGTCTCGCGACAAACTTAGAGATGAGAACTGCTTTGGATACTTACTTTGATAGTGTCTGTTAATCAAACCGACGATTCATTAGGCCACACTTCTTTAAGTGACGCAAGCGGCAATTGAAATTAATCGTCAGAAGCCGGTTGGTGCGAGTCGCATGCCCTTCTCTGCTGAACTGGAAAGAGATTGGTGCCACGCGCGCTAGCGATGTCGCCCTGAGCGGTAATCGGCGAGCGCGATCCTGCCTGAGGTTAACCGGCCAAACAGACCTAATAAGGAGGTAATAGAAGAAGAGGATCTGATAAAGAGAAAAACTGGTGCCGGTAAGAGGAGTCGAACCTCCGACCTTCGCATTACGAATGCGCTGCTCTACCAACTGAGCTATACCGGCAAACGGGCGGGATTAGCGGGGAAATACCTTAGAAAAAAAGCGGAAATGCGTCAAGAGAGGCGGCGTTCAACTGCGGATTTTCGCAGCAGCTCGCCTGACAGTCCGATGCCCGCGGCGCAGGCGTCAGACAAAAAAGGGCGAGGCCGCCGCCTCGCCCAAAAGTGGTGATCATCAATCGTAGTAAGGGACCTTGCGGTCAACGCCGTTGATATTGATCAGCACAAAACCGGTCGGCGCGGTTTTATTGGCCGGGGTTCCCGCCGCCGTTGCGAGTGTCACCACCCCTTTTTCATTGGCACCAATGCCGGCCAGTCCGTTATGCATGCCAAAGCGTGCGGCCGGTTTCAGCGTCCCTACTTTGGTAATGTCAGTCACCACCGACATATCAGACTGGAACAGCGAGCAGGAACCGGTATCAAAACGGGTCGGACCGGTGGTCTTCAGGTTGAACATGGTTTCGCCACTGTTGGCCCGCAGCTTGACCCAGACCACCGCATAGGTGGTGCCGACCCGGCCGTAACGGATATCCATCACCGAAGGCTGGCCCATGTGATATGCATCCGCCCACACCGTCTCCAGTCGCTGCAGATTAATCAGCGTTCTGCCGGTCCCCGGCAGGTTGACCGGCGACCCCGCCGTGCCGGAAGGCGTGGTCGCATCCGCTTTCCCGATCAGTTCCATCACCCATGCCTGATTAGGGTTCGGGAAATAGAGCTGCCCCAGCCGGTACCAGTTATCGGTATCGGTGTTGTTCACCACCTTATAGCCGCTGAAATAGCCGACCCGCAGTGAACCGGTCAGGAAGCTGCCGTGGTTTTCGTCACGGCGATAACCGTATTCAAAGGTCGATAGCCATTTCCCGGCGGCCAGGTCGTTAGTGATTTTTGCGCCCGCCTGCAGGTTAATCTGACGCATGATGACGCGGGCATTGTTGAGGTTGAGCGGCGTACCGCAATCTTCAATGTTCAGCGTATCAATGGTCCAGCCACCATCCGACAGATCGCCCGGATTGCGGGTATGCTCAATCCAGACGTTACGCAGAATGCCCTGCGTCATGCGCGGCATATAGAGCGTGGCATCGCCGTAGCCGGACTGGAAGTTCGCGTTACTTAACTCAATCGCGGTTGAGTGGTCCCAGACGCCATTGGGTGAGTTCGACCAGCCGACGTCAAACACCCGTGAAAAGGTGCTGGTGGTGTAGATCTGATCGAACTTACTGTCGAGCGTATCCTGCAGCTTAAATACCGTGCCGCCAGTGCTTTGCGCCCGGAAGCAGCTGATATTGACGGTTTGCCCTTCGATACAGGTGTTTTCGAAGAACGGCTGATTGTTGCTGCACTGTTCGGGTAAAATAGTGACTTTGGCGGTGGTATCGGCGCTGGCCTGCCCGTTCCAGACGATGCCTTTGATGGCAGTCCGGCGCGCCTTTACTTTAAACACCGTATTGGCGCTTTTATCGGAAATAATCGTGGTGCGCGGCAGTGAGCCGAGTTCCAGATCGTCCCCTAACAGGCCGAAGAACGGGATTTCGGTATCGCTGAGATCGAAAGGCGAAATCAGGAAGCGGCCACCGGGAAAACGAACCGGCAGCGCTTTCACGTAGGTGTTATAGGTCTGCGTCCACGCCAGCATCCGCTTAAACGCGTCGGTATCATCAGTTACGCCATCCCCTTTCGCGCCAAAGTGCAGGATATTCACTTCAGTAGGATCGTTGATGGTGCGTTTCCAGTAAAAACCGTTGCCGATAGCGACCGTACCGCCATCATCTTTCAGTGGGGTAGTACTGAGGAAACCAACAAAGTCTGCGCCGCCACGGAAGCTCGAGTCTTTGTCGTAATAGCGTTTCAGGATCGCAATTTCACCTGATTTTGATGGGGGAGTCGTACGCAGTTCAGCAAAAGAGTTAACTTCGATCATAGTATCCTCCTCAGGATAACTTAGATAAGTCGCTGATTATCAGCAGGTTACTTAGCAGAGGCCGGGTGGCCGCAGAGGGTGTCCCACATGTCGTTGTGGGTGTTAATAGCGCGCACGGTGCGAACGTCCATCTTTTGTGCGTCATCGCCGTAGGTATAAAGAGGGGAAAACAGAACGCAGGCTGAATCGGTTATCGCGACCGGTTCAGGGTTGGTGGTATTTCGACTGCTGCAGCTTGTCGCGAGCAGCAGCGTCATCAAGGTTGTGATTGTCAGTCGCCACACGGTTGGCCTCCTCACGGTTATGTTGTTGCTGCTGCGCGACCGCTTCGACGCGGGACGCCTGTTGTTGTGCGTTTTCGACGTCAGAACGCGCTTTTTGCTGCACTTTGCCGATTTTTTTCCCACCGAAATAGCTGGCACCCAGCGCGGCAATGATGCCGGCCAGCGCCGCGATCCAGTGCCAGCCGCCGCCGAGTAACGTGGTTAACAGCGTCATGATTTGGTTACCTCCGCCCGCTGCTTCTCATTCAGCAGGTTTTTCTGACGAACAAATTGGGCAATCACCCCCATCGCCACCATGAAAGCGCCGACCAGCCCAAGGTAGTTGTGCGGCAGAATCGCTTTGACGTCTTCCGGCAGTACGCTCCAGGCATCGACGGCGGCGGAGGGAAAGGATTGCGCCCAGGCGCTGAGCATCGATCCCAGCGAGGCGAGCCAGACCGACCAGGTTTTGAATAACAGACGGGCGTGGGAGACAAACTGCAGAGTGGTAAAGCGCTGCAGCAGCAGCAGAATGATGATCGCGGTCAGCACGGCAATCAGGAACATCAGCCATCTCATAGCAGCCCCCTGTACACCGCATAGGTGCCGCTACGCATCACTTCAGCATGGCGCCGGGCCCGTCCTGGTGTCTGACGCGCCCACAGGCTGTTCATCATCGCGTCTGCGGCCTCGTTGAAGTTCTCACTGGCAATGGCGGTAAGCATGTTTTTAAACTGCATCACGCCATCGACCCCCAGCTGATAGGCCATGCTCAGCAGCACATCAGTGCGGGCGTCATTGCACTTCGCCAGCGCATTACGCAGCAGCTCCCGGCTCTGCATGTCCTGCACCTTGCCTTCCAGAATGCATTGCTTCCACACATCCCCGACGCGGCGCGGAACGCGGAACGCATAGTTACTTAGCGATGCGCCTTTCGGGCCGATACGAATCCCTCCCGCGACCGTCGGGAAGCCCAGCGTGTCGAGATAAGGCACGTCGGCATAGCCCTCTTCAAAATTCAGCATTGCAATTATCTGGCTCATAACGATTCCTCAATGACGGGTCAGAGCAACTCAGCCCTGTGAAAAAATACATAACGCCCGCTGATCAATGACCCTCACACCTTCAGCCGCAGACAGGGATGACCCTCCAGCGAAACTGAACAGTAAATAACCGGATTGCGGCCAGTGAAAAATGGAGGTAACAGGAATTGAACAGGGAGACAGAACGGGAGATTTCTGACGCTAATCAGCGCACTGCGTAGAGATGCACATGCGGCAGACAGCAATTGTCGAAGCTGGGCGTTTCCTGATTTTTGGCGCGAGGCGCCGTTATTGCACGATCAACGCGCGGGGTGACCTGACGCTGGCAGATTTGCTCTGCACGCCGCAGGGTGGGTGTTTCGGGTGGGAAGTTTAGTGCCTGGTCGATGCTCTGTTTCAGGCTGCTGAGAGGTTGGCGCCGCCGATGGCGACGAGTACGTGCGTTGCCCATAAAAACGCTTTTGCCATAGTGAATTATCGCCATAACTCCTCCTGTGAATGAGTCTTTGGCGATGGGGTGGCAGGCGCGAGCTTTCGGCGAACCGAACGGGCCCGAATGTCGCGATTCACGCTCGCACACTCACCGCCCGGCTGCGTGAGCAGCCAGGTGGAAAGTAGGCGAAGGGGAATAAACGGCATCTGACGACGCTGCATTTTGCGCATCCACCCCATCCCAAAGTTCACTGACTTTTGGGTGGTTTGATTCGCGCTTGTGCAGCGCCTCAATTGTTTAAGAGCGGGTCGTCCCTGAAAGAACTGCTTCGTTCATCCATGTTCAAATTATTAACAGGTTCTTATGCTTTATCAAACACTGTTGGTTAATTTTTTATTTACCGCTGGTTAAATTTTTGAATTTATGTCGATTATTTTTTTGCAGGCTGGCGGTCTCGCCCGCTGACAGCGCGCTTAACCGAGGATCTGATAGTGTCGTGCCTGGCTCATGATGACTTTCGCCAGTACCTTCAGGCTGGCCACATCATCATGGTTGAGATACCAGGTTTCATAGCGCTTATTATCTGATATTACTGCAATTTTCTTATGCTGTAGCTGCAGGCGCTTCAGGTAGAGCTGCTCGTCGAGGGTGAAAATGTAGATGCCATCACCGTCAAACATCCGCACGCTGATGTCGACAAACAGCTGATCGCGCGGAGCAAAGGTGTCGGCCATCGAATCGCTGTTGATGGCGATCAGACGGATATTTTCTGCCGGCCGGCCGTTGAAAAGCACCCGCGCCTCATCCTGACCATACTCAATGGCCTGGATGGTTTCGACAAACTCATCGCGCGCAGGCAGACCCGCCGCACTTTTCTGGCCGATGTCGAGGCTATCAACGCGAAAGACGTTTTTATGGCCGGTCAGCGCGCTTAACGTCACCGGTTCAGCCGGATGATCCATCCCGTACTGCAGCCACTCCACTCTGACGCCCAGCAGCTGACTCAGGGCCAGCAGATTGCCCCCATCGGGCACTGACTGGGCGTTGAACCACTTCCACACTCCCGGCGTTGAAATCTTGCAGCCTTGCTGTTGCAGGGCCTTAGCAACCTGTTTGTTTCGTCCATGTCCGACAATGCCGGCACTCTCACAGGCCGCAATCAGCCTGGCGGTGAAAGCTTGTCTTGTACTTTCTTTTTTAACCATTAGTTAATAATCAGCCATAGAGGAGGTACTGGATGTTATTTTCATTATTGCTACCAGTTCATTTTATATTACCGTCCGTTTACTACCTAACCGCTTTATCAAGCATTTCTAATTATCATTATCCCCTGCCGTTTGCAGCTGAACAAAAAATATTGCCTCAGGCCGCGTGCAGCCCCGGCTTTCAGGAATCTTCCGTAAGGAATTGCGTGAAATTCAGCCAGCTTTTTTAGCTGAAACGACCCGGCAGCGACGAAAAATTATCTTACAGGCGAGAAACTCCAGATATAACTGGACCGAAAGTGGCAGCTAAAAAAAAACGGGAGTCTGTAAAAGACTCCCGTTTTGTTAAAAAAAAGGGGGGATTATGGCCGCAGCGTGTCGTCGCCCCAGGCAATCCATTTGTAGGTAGTTAGCGCCTCTAATCCCATCGGACCCCGTGCGTGCAGCTTCTGGGTACTGACAGCGACTTCTGCCCCCAGACCAAACTGTCCGCCGTCGGTAAAGCGGGTGCTGGCGTTAACGTAGACCGCAGAGGAGTCGACCTGACGAACAAAGCGCGTGGCATTGCGGGTGCTGCGGGTCAGAATGGCATCGGAATGCTGGGTGCCGTGCGTCCGGATATGGTCAATCGCCTGATCCATATCCGCCACCAGCTTCACGTTAAGATCGAGCGACAGCCATTCATCATCGTATTGCGGCAGACTGACCGGCATCACCTGCGCCGGACCCGCCTGCAGCTGCGTCAGCACGTTACTGTCAGCATGCAGCACAATATTTTCCTGCGCCATCCGGGCGCTGAACGCTGGCAGGAAACGGTCGGCAATCGCCTGATCCACCAGCAGCGTCTCCAGCGAATTGCAGGCGCTGGGGCGCTGCTTCTTGGCATTGACGATCACCTCAAGCGCCGGTTCGATCTCCATGGTGTCGTCGATGTAGATATGGCATACCCCGATTCCGCCGGTGATCACCGGAATGGTGGAGTTTTCGCGGCACAGTTTATGCAGCGCCGCGCCGCCGCGCGGAATCAGCATATCGACGTAGCGATCCAGCTTCAGTAGCTGATTCACCAGTTCACGATCGGGATTTTCGATCGCCTGGATGATAGCCGTCGGCAGACCGTGCTGCTGCAAGGCGTTCTGGATGACCCGCACCGTGGCGGCATTGGTGCGCCACGTCTCTTTACCGCCGCGCAGAATCGCCGCATTACCGGTTTTCAGGCACAGGCTGGCGACATCCACCGTCACATTGGGACGCGCTTCATAAATCACCGCCACCACGCCGAGCGGCACACGGCGACGTTCGATACGCAGTCCGCTGTCGAGCTGACCGCCATCGATCAACTGCCCAACCGGATCGGCCAGCTGACAAACCTGACGAACGTCACTGGCGATGCCGCTCAGCCGCTGCGGATTCAGCGTCAGTCGATCTAACAGAGCCGCGCTCATGCCATTCTGACGCGCCTCGGCTAAGTCCTGTTCATTGGCGGCCAGAATGTCGGCGCTTTCGGCTTCCAGACGATCGGCAATGGTCATCAGGACCTGATTTTTCTCTGCGGTCGACAGATCGGCCACGCGATATGCTGCCGCGCGGGCCGCTTTACCCATCTCTTCAAGCATTGTCTGCTCCTTAACTGACGATCATGTCGTCGCGGTGAACCGCCACCGGGCCATATTCATAGCCGAGGATCTCACTGATCTGCTGGCTGTGGTGACCGGCAATCATTCGCATCGCATCGCTGTTATAGCGTGACACGCCGTGGGCGATATCGCGTCCCTGCAGGCTGCGGATACGGATGACTTCACCGCGGGAGAAATTGCCCTGAATGGCGCGGATCCCTTTCGGCAGCAGTGAACTGCCACGTTCAATAATCGCGGCCAGCGCGCCATCATCCACCGTCAGTTCGCCCGCCGGCGGTGCGCCGAATATCCAGCGTTTACGGTTTTCCAGCGGCGACTGCTGAGCATGAAACAGCGTGCCGACGGGTTTGCCGTCAATCACATCGCCGATCACCCCGCTGCGGCTGCCTGAGGCGATGATCACATCAATGCCGGCACGGCAGGCGACATCGGCCGCCTGAAGCTTGGTTGACATGCCGCCGGTGCCCAGCCCGGAAACGCTGCCGCCGGCTAATGAGCGTAACGCATCATCAATCACATGCACGTCGCCGATCAGCTCAGCGTCGGGATTATTGCGCGGATCGGCGGTGAACAGCCCCTGCTGATCGGTCAGCAGCAGCAGCTTGTCGGCCCCGCCAAGCATCGCGGCCAGCGCCGAGAGGTTGTCATTGTCGCCCACTTTAATCTCGGCGGTCGCCACGGCGTCGTTCTCATTGATCACCGGTACGATGTGGTTATCCAGCAGCGCCCGCAGCGTGTCGCGGGCATTCAGGAAACGCTCGCGATCTTCCATATCCGCGCGGGTCAGCAACATCTGGCCGATGTGGATACCGTAGATAGAGAATAACTGTTCCCACAGCTGGATCAGACGGCTCTGCCCCACCGCAGCCAGCAGCTGCTTTGAGGCGATGGTCGGCGGCAGTTCGGGGTAGCCCAGATGTTCGCGTCCGGCCGCCATCGCGCCAGAGGTCACAATCACAATGCGGTGGCCTGCAGCATGTTGCTGCGCACACTGGCGAACCAGCTCCACCATGTGCGCCCGATTCAGCCGGCGTGATCCGCCGGTGAGAACGCTGGTACCCAATTTGACCACTAAGGTCTGACTGCCACTCATATTTCCTGCCGTAGTGAAAAATTTTTACGAAAGGACGTTTTAACAGGAGTCGATAAGGAAGCCAACAGCCAGCGGGGGAAAAGCACGATTTTACGCGGACAAGGGCGTAGACCAAAAGTTCACGATTAACAAGAAATCACGAAAAGTGTCATAAAAAGTTCATCACCGCCCGGTAAAAAGTCGGTGTTTTACAAAAACTTTCTTAACTTTTTGACGTACACATCGGGATTGATAGCAAATGAAGAAAAGCACACTGGCAATGATCATCTCCGCTCTGGCGCTGGCGTCGACCGCACAGGCTGCCGAAGTCTATAACAAAGATGGCAACAAACTGGACTTTTACGGCAAAGTTAAAGCTGAACACTACTTCAGCGATAATGCCGGCTCAGATGGCGACAAATCCTACGTGCGTATCGGCTTCAAAGGCCAGACGCAGATCAACGACCTGATGACCGGTTACGGTCAGTGGGAATATCAGTACAACGTCAATAACTCCGAAGGCAGCGATGCCAACAACGGCAACAAAACCCGCCTCGGTTTTGCCGGCCTGAAATTTTCACAGTATGGCTCGGTCGATTACGGTCGCAACTACGGCGTACTGTATGACGTAGAGTCCTGGACCGACGTGTTCCCGGAATTTGGCGGTGACGGCACCGCGCGTTCTGATAACTTTATGACTCAGCGCGCCACCGGCGTCGCAACCTACCGCAACAATAACTTCTTCGGCCTGGTGGATGGTCTGAAATTTGCGCTGCAGTATCAGGGCAAAAATGACGCCAGCAGCGCCAACAGCCGTACCGACATCAACCGCCAGAACGGCGATGGCTACGGTGCGTCACTCGGTTACACGCTGGGCGATAGCGGCGTGAGCCTGATGAGTGCCATCACCTCATCTGACCGCACCAACCAGCAGCAGGCACGTGCTTACGGCGGCGGTGACCGTGCGGATTCCTGGGGTGCAGGCGTCAAATATGATGCAAACAGCATTTACCTGGCCGCTATCTATACCGACACCCGTAACATGACGCCAATCAGTGGTACCAACCGCAACACCGGTGCCGCAGTGGCCGGTGCCGCCAACAAAGCGCAGAACATCGAGCTGGTGGCGCAGTATCAGTTTGATTTCGGCCTGCGTCCTTCTATCGGTTACGTGCAGACCAAAGGCAAAGATATCGAAAACGGTATCGGCGATGCGGATCTGGTGAAATATATCGACGTGGGCGCCACCTATTACTTCAACAAAAACATGTCCGCCTTTGTTGATTACAAAATTAACCAGCTGGATGACGATAACGCGCTGTCAATCAACAATGATGACGTGGTTGCCGTGGGCATGATCTACCAGTTCTGATATCTGTCGGGCCGGCTCCGTCCCTGTTGATTGCTGTGGCGGCGGCGGGCCCGCAGTGCGTTACCCTCAATGTGAAGTGTGTCTGATAAAAAAAGGGCGAGTTTTTCAACTCGCCCTTTCTTATTGCTGAACGCTGTCATCAGGCACTCAGTTTCACCGGTTTCTCATCGAAATCGCTGGCCGGAATCAGATCAAGCTCAAATTCGTGCAGCATCGCTTTCAGACGGGTATGAAAGTTACGTAAGGTCTCTTCCACCCGCGCCGTATTTTCTTTGCCTTTAACCGTCGCCACAGACCAGTCGCCCTCTTTATCGAACAGACCGATATGGTAGACATAGGTAAAGTGATCGGCCTGTGCTTCCAGCTCCATCCACCAGCCCCAGAATTCACGCAGTTCCGGTGCCGGTTTCACATTGACGCAGGCAGCCAGGCAGTCGAAAAAGAAACGGGTTTCACCACATTTCCCATCGCGGATATACGGTCCCAGCTCAGTGAAGCGCTTAAGCAGGCGACTGCGGGGGTGACCACTCGGTAACGTCATGCTAATTCTCCATAGGTTTTGACCGATATCGATCCTCAATCATCCGGACTGTCGCGCCCGCTTCACGCCACGTCACTGGCATCAATCGCCAGGGGGCAGCGAAGCGCGCTGCAGCAGCCCGCAATAATTCAGGTAGTAGTTGTAGCAAATACTGTAAATTTTGCCAGTTACCTTTTTAAACGCTTCTCCAGCCAGTCGCAAATTTCATTTAGCGCCCGATCAAAACTGGCCATCATCGGCTTCACCGGAATCAGCAGCGCTTTGCCCTCCGCCGAGGAGTTGGCGATCAGTTTGCTCTCCTCTTCCGGGCTGAACAGATCGTTCTGCCAGTAGCCTGACAGCATCGGCGTCGGGGTACGCCGGCCCAGCAGCCCCTGGGTTTTCAGCGAATAGCGGTTGAGCTCGGTACGTAACGCGCTGTCAGACGAGGACGCCATGCCGAGCCGGCTTGCCAGCATATCCATGTACATATCCGGGATCTCATCCTGCAACGCAGTCTGGGTCAGCAGCGCATGCACAATCGGGCCGAGACAGGCGACCGCCCGCAGCCGTGACGACTCAAGGTAAGCCAGCCGTACCGCCACGTTGGCACCAAAGCGATAGCCAAACGCCGCCACGCGGGTGTGATCGATCCACGGCACCGTTTCCAGCTGACGCAGCACCTGCTGATGTAAAAAGCTGGTGTCCTGATTCAGCGTCCACTTCACCGAGTTGCCGACCGACGGTACATCAATGGTCAGCATCGCAATGCCGCGCGGCGCAAGATAGTCATGGAACAGCCGGTAATGATCGCTTTGTAACGAGTCGAGTGCGCCACAAAACAGGACGGTCGGATAAGGGGCATCGACGCCTGACGGCATATGCAGGAAACCGCTCACCGGACTGCCGCCGCTGATGGCGAAAGTCAGCGGCTTCAGCTCACCCGGCAGCCGCTGCGTCGCCTCTTCGTAGGCACGGTTAGCCAGCGTCTGGGCCTGGTCGGCCAGCTCATCGCCTTTGATATAGGGATAGGCAGCCACGCTATAGAGATGGGCAGCATGCAGCCAGTACTCGCCCGCTTCGCTGTCGTCGCTGCACTCCAGCGCTTTCTGCTGCCAGAAGCCCGCCTGGCGGCACCATTCGAAATTCCAGTTGCCGCCGCGAAAACCGATCACGGTGTCCAGCAGCGTCTCGTCGGTATGCTCAACGTCGCTGATGGCGATGCGCGCCAGCACTTCGCTGATCTCCTGCGGCGTCAGACCGCGCCAGGTCCACATCAGCTTATTCAGCATGCGATACCAGCCGCGCTGGCTGTCGCCATCAAGGGCGGAGTGCACGTCCGGGGTCGCGTGATGCTGGCGACGCACTAAAGAAGAGGTTTCAGGATGTTTAAAGCGTGGTTTGAACAACTCTTCGCTGAGATTTTTGCTCGACATACTCACTTCTCCTGCGGCATAAAACGGCGATAGCTTAGTGTACTGTACGCCAAATCAGGGTGCGAGGTGCAGAAAGCACAACGCCCGGAAAACCGGGCGTTGTTTAGGGAAGATTAATCAGTTTTTAACAATCGGCGGGATGTAGACCACGCCCATGTCCCACGGCTGCTCAATCCAGGTGTTCTGCGGAATGTCGACGATGTAATCATCGACCAGCTGGCGGCCAGCTGGTTTGGCAAAAATGGTGCAGAAGCGGGCTTTCGGGTACATCTCGCGGATCGCCTGCGCTGTTCCGCCGGTATCCACCAGGTCGTCAATGACGATGAAGCCTTCGCCATCACCTTCGGCGCGCTTCAGCACTTTCATTTCGCGCTGATGATCGTGATCGTAGCTGGAGATGCAAACGGTATCGACATAGCGAATCCCCAGTTCACGCGCCAGCAGCGAAGCCGGTACCAGACCGCCGCGGCTGACCGCGATAATGCCTTTCCACTGTTCAACAGGAAGCAGGCGCTGAGCCAGTTTACGGGCATGAATCTGTAGCATGTCCCAGGTAACGACGTATTTTTCGCTCATAGAATAGGAATCCCAGCCAACCGCGGTGGCTTAAAAATGTGCAACGGGGAAAAGGTTGCGCGAGATTATAAGGAGTTGACGCGCTAAAAACCAGCACCCGCGCGTCGGTTGCGGCTTTTTAGCGCGTCTGAGTGCGCACCCGGGGAAAAACAGTGATATTCTCAGGCCATCTCGCCAGATTCTCTGGCGGCGATCTTTCACTGGAAACTCGCGATGTCCGGCTGGTCCGGCGCACTGACACAGGAGACTTGTCGTGTCTGAATTGTCTCAACTCTCTCCACAGCCACTGTGGGATATTTTCGCTAAGATTTGCTCCATTCCTCATCCCTCTTTTCATGAAGAAGCGCTGGCGAGTTACATCGTCGGCTGGGCCAAAGAGCAAGGCTTCTGGTGTGAGCGCGATCAGGTCGGCAATATCCTGATTCGTAAACCCGCCACTGCCGGGATGGAAAACCGCAAGCCGGTCGCGCTGCAGGCCCACCTCGATATGGTGCCGCAGAAGAATAACGATACCGTACACGACTTCACCAAAGATCCGATTCAGCCGTGGATTGACGGCGAATGGGTCAAAGCGCGCGGCACCACGCTGGGGGCTGACAACGGCATCGGTATGGCATCGGCGCTGGCGGTACTGGCTGACAGCAGCCTGACCCACGGCCCGCTGGAAGTGCTGCTGACCATGACCGAAGAAACCGGCATGGATGGCGCTTTTGGTCTGCAACCCAACTGGCTGCAGGCCGAAATCCTGATCAACACCGACTCGGAAGAAGAAGGTGAGATCTACATGGGATGCGCGGGAGGTATCGACTTCGTTACCACCCTGCCACTGACCCGTGAAGCGGTGCCTGCCAGCTTTGAAACCCTGAAGCTGACGCTGAAAGGGCTGCGCGGTGGCCACTCCGGTGCCGACATTCATATGGGCCTCGGCAACGCCAACAAGCTGCTGGCGCGTTTCCTGGCGGCGCACGCTGCCGAACTGGATCTGCGTCTGCTGGCGTTCAGCGGCGGTACGCTGCGTAACGCCATTCCGCGTGAAGCCTTTGCAACCGTTGCAGTCGACAGCCACCAGGCCGATGCGCTGAAATCTGCTGCGGCGCATTTCCTGACCGCCATCCAGAACGAGCACGGCATTAAAGAGCCGAACATCGCGCTGGTCACCGAACCGCTGGCGCATCAGGGTGAAGCATTAACCGCCGACAGCCGCGATCGCTTCCTTAATCTGCTGAACAGCACGCCGAACGGCGTAATCCGTAACTCAGACGTCGCCAAAGGCGTGGTCGAAACGTCACTGAATATCGGCGTGGTGACGATGGAAGCGGATAAAGCAGAAATCAACTGCCTGATCCGTTCACTGATCGACACCGGACGCGATTATGTGGTGCAGATGCTGACCTCGCTTGGCCAGCTGGCAGGCGCGCAGACCAAAGCGAAAGGCGGCTACCCAGGCTGGCAGCCAGACGCGGACTCGCCGATCATGGCGCTGACCCGTCAGACCTATATCGCGCTGTTCGACAAAACGCCAAACATTCAGGTGATTCACGCCGGTCTGGAGTGCGGTCTGTTCAAAAAACCGTATCCACAGATGGATATGGTGTCGATCGGTCCGACCATTACCGGTCCGCACTCACCGGATGAGCAGGTACACATTGAAAGCGTCGGCCTTTACTGGAAATTGCTGACCACCTTGCTGAATGTGGTGCCAGAAAAGTAATCTCACCGCAAAAAGTTTAACCAGGCTTCGGCCTGGTTTTTTTATGCCCGCCGTGCCGCAACAGCATAATTCACCACCCCGAACGCCCTTCCCCGCCTGAATACGCCACGCTTTCACGCTTCGCTGGTTTTAGCCGCCGTTATGTCCAGATGTCTGGATGGCTAATACCGTTTCGTGCTAGCTTATGCGCTTTCGGTCGTTGCCGCGCCTGAAGCTTCAGGAAAAAATGCGGCCAGTGATTCTTCAGGAGAATGGTGACATGGCTGCGTTAAACCGCCTCGAGATGCGTAACATCTCCATCGCTTTTGGCGGATTTGCCGCACTCTCATCGGTAGATTTCGTCAGTGAAGGCCACTCTGTTCACGCGCTGACCGGCGCGAATGGCGCAGGAAAATCGACCCTGATGGCGGTGCTGTCCGGCGCCCACAGTCACTACAGCGGCGAGATCCTGCTGGATGGCGTTCCGGTCACCCTCCGCAGCCCGCGCGACGCAAAGCAGTTGGGGATTCATCTGGTTCAGCAGGAAGTTGATGTGGCGCTGGTGCCACAGCTCAGCGTGGCGGAAAACATACTGCTGGATCGGCTGGCGGAACCAGGCCACCGCTACCGCTGGGGTGAGATACGTCGTCAGGCGCAAGCCTTACTGGCGCAGCTCGAGGTGACGCTGGACGTCAATCGGCTGGTCGAGCGCTGCACCCTCGCTGAAAAGCAACAGATCCTGCTGGCGCGTGCGCTGTCGCATCATTGCCGCTTTCTGATTCTGGATGAACCCACCGCCCCGCTCGACCAGCATGAGAGCGAGCGGCTATTCACCGTGGTGCGTCGCCTGCAGGCCAGCGGTATCGGCGTGATATTTATCTCTCACCGGATTCACGAACTGAAAGCGATTTGCGATCGCCTGACGGTGCTGCGCGATGGCCGGCTGATTGAAAGCGGCCCGATGGCTGCGCTAAGCGGTGAGCAGATTGTGGAAAAAATGCTTGGGCATCAGCTCACCGACATCTATCCCGCCCGGCGTGAACCACAGCCGCAGCCGCTACTACTGGCGGTCGACGGACTGCATGATGAACACCTGCTGCAGGATATCTCGCTGCGGCTGCATCAGGGCGAAATTCTCGGCATCGCCGGAC
Organism: Pantoea brenneri; assembly: GCF_038594305.1. Lineage (NCBI taxonomy): Bacteria > Pseudomonadati > Pseudomonadota > Gammaproteobacteria > Enterobacterales > Erwiniaceae > Pantoea > Pantoea brenneri. Next base: position 2,244,042 of record NZ_JBCGBG010000001.1, read on the forward strand.
TGGCCGGTGCCGGAAAGACCGAACTGTGCAAAGCGCTGTTTGGTGCCAGTAAAAGCCGCGTCAGTCGGGGAGAGCTGCACGGCCAGCCGTGGCAGCCGCGCTCCCCGCACGATTCGGTCAGCCGGCGCATGGCGCTGGTGCCGGAAGAGCGGCGTAAAGAGGGCATCTTTATTGATGAATCGGTGGCGATGAATCTGAGCGTCAGCGCGGACGACAGTTTCTCGCGCTGGAGCCTGTTCGGCCATCGCCAGGCGTGGCGCTGGGCAGAGGCCATCATTCAGCGACTTCAGGTGCGGACTACCGGTCCGGCCCAACCACTGCGCCGCCTCTCCGGGGGGAATCAGCAAAAAGTGGCGATTGGCAAATGGCTGCGTAACAACGCCGACGTGCTGATTTTCGATGAGCCGACCAAAGGCGTCGATATCAAAGCCAAAACCGAACTGTTCACTCTGATCGATGGTCTGGCGCGCGAAGGCAAAGGCATTATCTACGCGTCAGGTGAATTTTCTGAACTGGTCGGCTTATGCGACCGGATTTGTGTGCTCTGGGATGGACGCATTGTGGCTGAACTGGCCGCGCGCGATGTCACTGAAGAGACGCTTTTGCTTTATTCCACCGGAGGAACCCCTGCGTGAGCAGCAAAGAAACCAGCCTGAATCTGCCATCATCTTCATGGCGTCATCAACTGTTCGACTTCCTTTATAAATGGGGCATGTTACTGACGGTGGTGATCCTGATCGCCGCCTTTGGCCTGGCCTCAGACAGTTTTCTCGAACCTAACAACATCATCAATATTTTGCGATCGATTGCGATTGTTACGGTCATCGCGGTCGGCGTATCGATCTCACTGACTGTCGGCGGCTTCGATCTTTCGGTCGGCTCGACCGCTTCGCTGGCCAACGCGCTGGTGATTTCGCTGTTTGTCTGGCACGGCCTCGACACCACCGAAGCAATCCTGATTACCCTGGCGCTCTGCAGCCTGGTCGGGCTGTTTAACGCCTTTCTGATTGTCATCCTGCGGATCCCCGACATGCTGGCCACGCTGGCGACGCTGTTTGTGATTCAGGGCGTGGCGATGACCTACAGCTTTGGCGGCTCGATCACGGAAAACATGGTGTTGCCGAGCGGCGATATGGCGGAAGGCACTATCCCGGCGGCGTTTGGCCTGCTGGGTCAGGTGCCAGCCATCGTGATCATTATGCTGGTGGTAACGGTCGTGGCCCAGCTGGCGCTGTCGCTGACCAAACATGGCCGCCGGATGTATGCCCTCGGCGGCAATCCCGAAGCGGCGCGACTCTCCGGTATCCGCACTACCCGCTATCGCGTGCTGGCCTATGTGATCGCCTCGCTGCTGGCCGGACTGGGCGGCATTCTGCTGGCCTCACGTATTGGTTCATCACAGGTTAACGCCGGTGGCGGCTACCTGATGGATGCGGTGGCGGCGGCGTGGATTGGCTTCTCGCTGGCGGGATCGGGCAAACCGAATGCGCTCGGCACGCTGGTCGGCGCGGTGATCCTCGGGGTATTGCAGAACGGCCTGGTGATGCTCTCCGTCCCCTATTACGCCATGGACATTATTAAAGGGCTGGTGCTGGCTTTGGCACTGGCAATCACCTATATCCAGCGCCGCTGAGGCGCACTGACCGGAGTTGATAATAATGCAAAAAATAACGCTCTCGCTGCTGGCCCTGAGCCTGCTGAACGCCAGCGCCGCTTTCGCGGAGACCGTTACCCCGGTGCCCGCGGCTATCGCCAGTCACGACGGCCCGATCCGCATCGCGGTGATCCGTAACCTCGGTTCTGACGATAACACCACCCAGTTTGTCGCAGGTGCGATTCAGCAGGGCCGTCAGCTCGGCTTTAAGGTCAGCACTTTCCTCAGTAACGGCGACGACGCGCGTTTCCAGGATTTCGTTAACCAGGCGATCAGCCAGAAGTATGACGGCATCGTGCTGTCGCACGGTAAAGCGCCCTACGCCAGCGGTCTGGTCAAACGCATCGCCGACGCCGGTATTAAGCTGTCGGTGTTTGATACCCCGGTTGATAACCCGATTGAGGGCGTGACCGTGACGGCGCAGGATGACGCATCGCTGGCGCAGCTGTCGCTGGGTCAGTTAATCAGCGATTTCAACGGCAAAGCCAACATCGTCAAATTGTGGGTGGCGGGCTTCCCGCCAATGGAACGCCGTCAGGTGGTGTACGAGAAACTGCTGAAGGAGAATCCTGGCATTCATCAGCTGGAGTCGATTGGCGCCGTCTCTACCGATGTACAGGGTGATACCGCAAACAAGATTGGGGCCATTCTGGCGAAATACCCGAAAGGCAAGATTGACGCCATCTGGGGCGCGTGGGACGCCTTCAGCCAGGGCGCCTATAAAGCGCTGCAGGAGAACGGGCGTACCGAGATCAAGCTCTACAGCATCGATGTCTCGAACCAGGATTTGCAGCTGATGCGTGAGAAGAACAGCCCGTGGGTTCAGACCGTGGCGGTGGACCCGAAAACCATTGGCGCGGTAAACATGCGTCTGGTAGCGAAAAAGATTGCCGGTGAAGCGACGCCAGCCACCTATCAGTTTAAGGCTGCGTCGATCTCTCAGCAGCAGCTCAACAGCCAGCCCGGCGCGGTAAACGTTGCCTCGCTGAATAAAATCGTCCCAGGCTGGGGTAGTAATGACGATTTCGTCGCGCCGTGGTTCGCCACTCTGGCAGCGAAAAATCACAAGTAAGTGACGGCGCGTCAGTACTGGCAGGCACGCCAGGCTGACGCGCACTTATCGCCAGACCGCGCTACAACCCCAGTAACAGCTGTCGTTCCAGCTGGGGATCGAGCAGGGTGACGTGCAACCCCACCAGCCTGACGCCCCGCCCGACCCGACGCTCATCCCAGGTTTTTTTGGCAATCGCGATCATGTCCTCTTTATTCAGCACCGGCCAGATGTGTTCCTGGGTGGTCTGCTGAAAGTCGCTGAACTTCAGTTTCACGCCCTGCCGCGCCACCTGCTTATCGGGCCGAATCTGGCTCAGCCGGCGATCCAGCTCGGCATAGAGAAAATCGATGATCTCCAGGCAGGCGTCCCAGTCGTTAATGTCTTCGGCCAGCGTACGCTCAACCCCGAGTGATTTACGTTCCCGCTCAACCACCACGCCACGCTCGTCAATGCCGTTGCTGCGCTCCCACAGCACCCGGCCAAACTTACCAAAGCGCTTCAGCAACTGGGCTAAATCCGCCTTCTGCACATCTCCGCAGGTCACCAGGCCCATCTCCTCCAGCTTTTTTGCCGACACCTTGCCCACGCCCGGGATCTTCGCCAGCGGCAGCGTCAGTAAAAAACCGGACATCTCCGCCGGCGTGATGACAAACTGTCCGTCCGGCTTATTCATGTCGGAGGCGATTTTCGCCAGAAATTTAATCGGTGCGATGCCGGCCGAGGCGGTCAGCTGAGTTTCACGCAGGATAGTCGCGCGGATATCCTGGGCGATCAGGGTGGCAGAGCCGTGGCAGTGCGGGCTGTCTGTCACATCCAGATAGGCTTCATCCAGCGACAGCGGTTCAATCAGCGGTGTGTAGCGGGTGAAGATCTCGCGAATCTGCGCCGAGGCTTCTTTGTAGGCATCAAAGCGGCCTGGCAGCAGCCGCAGATGGGGACATAACTTGAGCGCCATCCCGGTCGGCATGGCGCTGCGCACGCCATATTTGCGCGCCGGGTAGTTAGCGGTACTGATGACACCGCGACGTTCGCGGCTGCCGCCGATGGCAATCGGGATGTCACGCAACAGGGGATTATCGCGCATCTCCACCGCAGCATAGAAGCAGTCCATATCGACATGAATGATTTTACGCATACCCCCTCCAGCACTGGATAAGTATACAGTTGGCGAAGGTAACTGCAATATTTGTCGCGGCCGGCATTAAAGTTTACAAATTTCTGTCCGTATTCTGTTCAGGAAATCGCGAATTTCTGGCGCGCTGTCTTGCTAAAAAAACAGACAATGTTTAATGTTGCGCTGCGGTAGCGGATAGTTCCGATAATGCAAGCAGAGACGCACGATTCGCGTCATTGTTCTCTTCACCTCAAGGTACACACAGCATGGGCAAAATCGCACTCCTGTTTGCGATGATTTTACTGCCAGCCCTCAGCATGGCAATGACCCCAGAACCCGCTCAGCAAGCGGCACCGGTCAGTAAAGAATTAAAGAAACAGTTACTCGGCACGCCGGTTTATATTCAGATTTTCAAGGAAGAGCGTACCCTCGAACTGTACGGCAAAATTGGTAACGAATACCGCCTGCTGGATACCTATCGCATCTGTAATTTTTCTGGTGGTCTCGGCCCGAAACGTCGTGAAGGCGATTTCAAAAGCCCGGAAGGATTTTATAACGTCAGGCTGAACCAGCTGAAACCGGATAGCCGGTTTTATCGCGCGATCAATATCGGCTTTCCGAACCAGTACGATCGCAATCAGGGCTACAGCGGTAACTACCTGATGATTCATGGCGACTGTAAGTCGATTGGCTGCTATGCCATGACGAACGCCTATATGGATGAGATCTTTACTTATGTCAATGCGGCGCTGCGTAACGGCCAGCAGGATATCAGCATCAGTATCTATCCATTCCGCATGACCGACAGCAATATGCAGCGTCACCGTTACTCTACCTACGCCAGTTTCTGGCAGCAGTTGCAGCCGGGTTACGCTTATTTTGCGAAGTATCACCAGCCACCAACGGTTAACGTCGCCAGCGGTAAGTATGTGATGAACAGCAGCCCGGTAGTGACCAATCCCGAAGCTGCTTCACGCTCATTCCTGGCGCTCTCCAAGGCAGAATAACGCCCACTCACCTGGCACAATCCGCTGCCAGGTTTCATTGGCCGTCAGCGGCTGCGTCGCAATCACCGTCACCACGTCATGCGGCGTGGTGTGCTGCTGAAAATCAACCTCTACATCCTGATCGAGCAGCTGTGCGCGGCCAAACGGCGCGCGTCGGGTGATCCAGAACAGGTTGGTGGAGCAGAAGGCCATCAGATAACGCCCGTCCGACAGCAGCATGTTAAACACCCCTTTCTGCCGCAGGCTGCCCGCCAGTTCACCGATGAAGCGAAACACCGCTGGCCAGTTACCCGGCGTGCGGGGATAACGCGTCGCCAGCTGATGTAAAATCCAGCAGAACGCCTTTTCGCTGTCGGTCTCCCCGACCGGACGAAAGGTCCCGGTCTCCAGCTGACGGTAGCCCTTTAGCTGCCCGTTATGGGCGTAGGTCCAGTTACGGCCCCACAGTTCGCGGGTAAACGGATGGGTGTTTTCCAGCGAGACCTGACCGCGATTCGCCTGGCGGATGTGCGCCACCACCGAATGCGATTTGATCGGGTACTCCTGCACCAGCCGCGCTATCGGCGAATTGAAGCTCGGCAGAGGATCCTTAAAGGTACGACAGCCTTTATCTTCGTAAAAGGTAATGCCCCAGCCATCTTTATGTGGGCCGGTTCCGCCACCACGCTGCACCAGGCCGGTAAAGCTGAAACAGATATCCGTGGGAACATTGGCGCTCATCCCGAGCAATTCGCACATAGCCACCACCTTAGAGTAAGACGCCTCCCGCCAGGCGAGAGGCCAGAGTGTTACTTCACCATCTCTTTTTCGATCAGCAGCATCAGAATATGGATCACTTTAATGTGGATCTCCTGAATGCGATCGGCATAACCAAAGTGCGGCACCCGGATTTCAATGTCAGCACTGCCCGCCATCTTACCGCCATCTTTGCCGGTCAGGGTGATCACTTTCATCCCCTGCGCCCGCGCCGCCTCAATCGCCTTAATGATGTTGGCCGAGTTGCCGGAGGTGGAGAGCCCCAGCAGCACATCGCCCGGACGGCCTACCGCTTCAACATAACGCGAAAAGACGTAATCGTAGCCAAAGTCGTTACTGACGCAGGAGAGATGGCTGACGTCTGAAATCGCAATCGCCGGATAGCCAGGACGATTTTCACGATAGCGACCGGTCAGCTCTTCGGCGAAATGCATCGCGTCGCAGTGCGACCCACCGTTGCCGCAGGAGAGCACCTTGCCGCCCGCCTTGAAACTGTCAGCCAGCAGCACCGCAGCACGCTGGATCGCATGGATATTCGCGTCATCGCTGAGGAATTTATTCAGCGTATCGGCGGCTTCGTTGAGCTCAGAGCGGATGATGTCCTGGTACATAGGGAGGTCCTTTTTTAGCAGAGGTTAATCGCAGCAAGTTTAACGGAATGCCTGGGCGGCGCAAAGCATCACGCCATTCCGGCCCGATCGCCGCTGGCATTATCTCTGCACAGCCGCCAGCGAAACGGGTCGGAAAATTGATTTTGTGAGTCAGGTTGTAATTGCGATGTAAACGAATTGATAAAAAGAGCCAACTGCTCTAAACCTCTACTCAACAGGTCAGACCTCTTACTACTTACGGAGCGGTTCATTATGATGGTTGTTTCGATACTTGCCACGGTGGTGCTGATTGGCGCCCTGTTCTACCACCGCCTGTCGTTGCGGCTGAGCAGCCTGATTCTGCTGCTGTGGACCGCGGCGATGGCGGCCGCACACCTCTGGACGCCGTGGCTGCTGCTGCCACTGGCTATTATTCTGTTGCCGTTTAACCTGCCGTCGCTGCGCCGTAATCTGTTTTCAAAACCGATACTGCAGCGTTTTCAGCAGGTGATGCCGCCAATGTCACGCACCGAGAAAGAAGCGATCGATGCCGGAACCACCTGGTGGGAAGGCGATCTGTTTCAGGGCAAACCGGACTGGCAGAAGCTGCATAACTATCCTCAGCCGCACCTGACACCGGATGAGCAGGCCTTCCTGGAGGGTCCGGTTGAAGAAGCGTGCCGGCTGGCGAATGATTTCCAGATTACTCATGAAATGGCCGATCTGCCGCCGGAACTGTGGGCTTATCTGAAACAGCATCGCTTCTTCGCGATGATCATCAAAAAAGAGTATGGCGGGCTGGAGTTTTCCGCTTATGCCCAGGCTCGCGTGTTGCAGAAACTGGCTGGCGTATCGGGCATCCTGGCGATTACCGTCGGTGTACCGAACTCGCTCGGTCCGGGCGAACTGCTGCAGCACTACGGTACTGACGAACAGAAAAACCACTATTTACCGCGTCTGGCGCGTGGCGATGAAATCCCCTGCTTCGCCCTGACCAGCCCGGAAGCCGGCTCAGATGCCGGTGCGATTCCCGATACCGGCGTAGTGTGTATGGGTGAATGGCAGGGTCAGCAGGTGCTGGGTATGCGCCTGACCTGGAACAAACGCTACATCACGCTGGCGCCTATCGCGACCGTGCTGGGGCTGGCGTTTAAACTGTCCGATCCCGATCATCTGCTCAGCGATAACACCCATCCGGGCATTACCTGCGCGTTGATCCCGACCAACACCCCCGGCGTGGAAATCGGTCACCGTCACTTCCCGCTTAACGTGCCGTTCCAGAACGGTCCGACCCGTGGTAAGGATATTTTCGTGCCGATCGATTACATCATCGGCGGACCGGAAATGGCCGGACAGGGCTGGCGTATGCTGGTTGAATGTCTGTCAGTGGGTCGCGGCATTACCCTGCCGTCCAACTCGACCGGCAGCCTGAAAAGCGTGGCGCTGGCAATTGGTGCCTATGCCCATATCCGCCGTCAGTTCAGACTGTCGATCGGTAAAATGGAAGGGATTGAAGAGCCACTGGCACGCATTGCCGGTAATGCTTACGTGATGGATGCGGCAGCAACGCTGATCACCGCCGGTATTATGCAGGGTGAAAAACCGGCGGTACTGTCGGCGATTGTGAAATATCACTGCACCCATCGCGGTCAGCGGGCGATCATCGACGCGATGGATATTGCCGGCGGTAAAGGCATTATGCTCGGTAACAGCAACTTCCTGGCGCGCGCCTATCAGGGTGCACCGATCGCGATTACCGTTGAAGGGGCGAACATCTTAACCCGCAGCATGATCATCTTCGGCCAGGGGGCAATTCGTTGCCATCCTTATGTTCTGCAGGAGATGGCGGCCGCGGCCAGTAACGACGTTGACGCTTTTGATCGGGCGCTGTTCAGCCATATCGGCCACGTCGGCAGTAATCAGGTGCGCAGTCTGTGGCTCGGCCTGACCGGCGGACGCACCAGCGCCACCCCGACCCGTGATGCGACGCGTCGTTATTATCAGCATCTCAACCGCATCAGCGCCAACCTCGCGTTGCTGTCAGATGTCTCAATGGCGGTGCTGGGCGGTAGCCTGAAACGTCGTGAACGCATCTCGGCGCGACTGGGTGATGTCCTGAGCCAGCTTTATCTGGCCTCTGCCACGCTGAAGCGCTACGACGATGAAGGCCGTAACGAAGCCGATCTGCCGCTGGTGCATTGGGGCGTTCAGGATGCGCTGCATCAGGCGGAAGTGGCTATCGATGACCTGCTGCGCAACTTCCCTAACCGGCTGGTGGCGGGTGCGTTACGCCTGGTGATTTTCGCCGGTGGTCATCACTGCCCGGCACCGTCCGATCGTCTTGATCATCAGCTGGCAAAAATGCTGCAACTGCCGTCTGCCACCCGCACACGTCTGGGACGCGGACAGTATCTGGCACCGGTTGATAACAATCCGGCCGGTCAGCTGGAACAGGCGTTGCAGGATGTAATGGCTGCGGAAGTGATTCACGACAGACTGAGCAAACAGAGCAAGCAGCACCTCTCCTTTACCCGGCTGGATGAGCTGGCAAAACGGGCGCTGGAGCAGGGCTGGATTGACGATAAAGAAGCCGAGATATTGCGCCGCGCAGAAACCAGCCGCCTGCGTTCTATCAATGTGGATGAGTTTGAAGCGGATGCACTGGCGGTACCGGTGCCAGAGAAGAAACCTCAATCCGCTTCGGCACGTGCCAGCGAGGCGGCATAAGGCGGCGGGCCGATGTGATGTCGGCCCGTTAATTGAGCGCAGGCTCAGGGAGCGTATGCCCTCCGTAAAGACGCAACAACGCCATCAATGGCTTTAGCGTTTAATCTGAGCGTGCTTCCTGCGCTGGCATCCCCCTCATCGCCAGCAAGATTCTTGTTTTATCTAAAGGCCGACATCACGTCGGCCTTTTTTATCCTGCCTGACGGATGCGGGCAATCAGCGCATCCACATTTTCTACATGATCGGCCGCCAGTATCAGCGTGCGTCCCAGGTTAATCGCGTTACGGATGCAGTCGGTACGCATCGCCGGATCGGCGATCAGCTTCATATCCGCCACATGTGACATTCCCACCGTGCGGCGAATCAGTTCGGTACCGCAGTAGCCGATGGTATCCGCCCATACTTTGCGCAGGAAGGCATCGACATAGCCGGGATAAGCCAGCGCCACGTCAGCGGTTTTCTCCGCCGCCAGCGCCTGGAAACGGCTGGAGAAGGTTGTCCAGACGCTATGCACATCGCTCAGGCGTTGCTCACGGGCATCGGCGGCTTCACGCGGCGGCAGCAGACCGGGCAGGCCGCAATAGTTGATCAGCAGATTGCCGAGCGCGGTGCCGATATCAAAGCCCATCGGCCCGAAATAGCCAAATTCAGCATCAATCGCTTTCAGGCTACCGTCCGCGACAAAAATCGATCCGCTGTGGATATCGCCATGCAGCAAGGCTTCGGCATGGGCAAAGAAGCGGTGCTTGAGACCAGCTACCGCAATACGCAGCGCATCATCGTGACGCAGGCTGGCCACTAACGGCTCCAGCGCCGCCGGATAGCTGTTACGCGGATGATCGGTGTAGGGATCGTTAAAGAACAGATCTTCGGTGATCTCGCACATTTCCGGATTAATGAAGCGCGCCACTTCCGCTTTCTTCTGATGCGGATGCAGCACGAAATCGGAGGTGTTAAACAGCGTCTGTGCCAGATATTCGCCCAGCTGCCGTGGCGCGTCAGGATAGTAAACGCCCTTTACCAGCTCGCTACGCCAGATACGGTGGCTGGAGAGATCTTCCATCACCATCACCGCCAGATCCGCATCGTAATGGGTAATCTGCACCGTGTGCTGTGGGCAATATTTGTAGTGCTCGACCAGGGTCTGCGCTTCAAGCCGCGCCCGATCCAGCGTCAGAGGCCATGACTCGCCGACGCAGCGCACATAAGGCAACGCCTGCTTGACCACCACCCGGCTGTTGCCCTGATCGTCATAAATTTTGAACACCAGGTTAAGATTGCCGTCACCAATTTCCTCGGCACGGCTCAGGGCGGAAGGATTATCCAGACCGCCGAATTGTCGGGCATAGTCCACCGCATCAGCAGCGGTGAAGGTACGGTATTGCGACATTGCCTGTTCCTCATCATTCGAAGGCTGAATAAACCCGGTGTAAAAGCCGTTCAGACGTCTATACATCCGTCGAGCATGTTGGCACAATATCTGACATTAACGCAACAGGGATTTCACCCACCATGCAGACTCTCCAAACCACCAGCTTACAGGTTCGTGACAATCAGCTCTGGATCCTCGATCAGCAGGCGCTGCCGCAGCAAAAAAACTGGCTACCAGCGCACAGTGTGGCGCAGCTGGTTGAGCATATTCACGCGCTGCGGGTGCGCGGTGCGCCACTGATTGGCCTTTCCGCCTCGTTATTGCTGGCGTTGCTGGCAGAACAGGGACAGACGCAGAGGCAACTGGCTGAGTCGCTGGCGATCCTGCGTGCTGCCCGCCCTACCGCCGTCAATCTGATGAATAACCTTGATCGGATGAAACAGGCGCTGGCGCAACCGGCGTTCGCTACCGCGCTGGCCGAGGAAGCCTGGCGACTGGTCGAAGAAGATAAACAGCTGTGCGAGGCGATTGCCACCGCAGGCAGCACGCTGGTAAAACCCAACAGCCAGCTGCTGACCCACTGTAACACCGGCGGGCTGGCAACGGCGGGCGTCGGCACCGCGCTGGGGGTAATCATCCTCGCTCATCAGCAGGGCCGGGTTAACAACGTCTGGGTCGATGAAACCCGTCCGCTGTTGCAGGGCGGCCGGCTAACGGCCTGGGAGCTGGGCGAACGGGCGGTTCCTTATACCCTGATTACCGACAGCATGGCCGCCAGTCTGATGGCCAGCAAACAGGTGGACGCAGTGTGGGTCGGCGCTGACCGGATTGCCGCCAACGGCGACGTCGCCAATAAGATCGGCACCTACAGCCTGGCGGTACTGGCACACTATCATCAGATCCCGTTTTATGTGGCCGCGCCGCACACCACGCTGGATCGCAGCTGCCCGAACGGTGCGGCGATTCCGATCGAGCAGCGCGCTGCCAGTGAAGTGACCGGCGTGGCCGGCAGTTTTGGCAGCGTGCAGTGGGCACCTGAAGCGGCGAACGTCTACAACCCGGCGTTTGATGTGACGCCAGCCGCCCTGATTAGCGGTTGGGTTCTGGATACCGGCGTGGTAACACCGGAGCAGGTAGCGGCGGGAATTTTCCAGCCCCAGTGAGTCAGACGGCCACCGCGCACTGTTCTGCGCGGTGGCCGAAGCGGCTCAGCCGATTACGCCAGTCGTGGATAGGCGTCGGCAATCCTGTCACCGGTAAAGTTAGCGATCCACCCTTCCTGATTATCAAAAATCCGAATCGCGGTGAAATGCGGCGACGATCCCATATCAAACCAGTGTGGCGTACCGGCAGGCACCGAGATCAGATCGTTCTTTTCGCACAGGATCTGCAGGATCTCGCCATCCAGATGCAGGCAGAACAAACCCGCGCCCTCAACAAAGAAACGCACTTCATCTTCGCCGTGGGTGTGTTCGGAAAGAAACTTTTCGCGCAGCACCGTTTTCTGCGGATTGTCCGCCCGCATGCTGATCACGTCCCAGCTCTGATAGCCCTTCTCCGCCACCAGCCGGTCAATCGCATGCTGATAGGCGGTGATAACCGCTGCTGCGTCCGGGTTTTCCCCCAAATCGCGATCGGCTTCCCAGCGTTCAAAGCGGACGCCTTTAGTATTCAGCCGCTCAGCGATCGCCTGCGGGTCGGTGCTGTGCCATATCGGCTGGCTGGCTTCGCTGTCGGTAAAAATAGTCAGTGCACTCATTTTAAATCGACTCCAGGTTAATCTCAGAAAAATCAGTGACCTGACGGTGGCAACTTGCGCCATCCGCCTCACCACGTATCAGCTGCAGGGTATGCCAGCCAGCCTGGGCAGCCGCATCCAGCTCCTGATGAATATCCGACAGGAACAGCAGTTGCTCCGCTGGCAGGCCAATCTGTGCGGCAATGGTGTGATACGCCGCGACTTCACGTTTAGCGCCGACGTGCGTATCGAAGTAGCCGCTGAATAAGCCAGTAATATCACCTTCGTCGCTGTAGCCAAATAACAATTTCTGCGCCGCAACCGAGCCTGAGGAATATACATAGAGTTTACGACCCTGCGCCTGCCAGGCGGTCAGGGCCGGGAGCACATCGGGATAAAGATGGCCGGTGAAACTGCCGTTGAGATAGCCATCACGCCAGATCATCCCCTGCAGCGCTTTCAGTCCGGTAGATTTACGATCCTGATCCATAAAGCTGAACAGGATCTGCGTCAGGGTCGGCAGATCGGCCTGCGGCTGATCGACCTCAGCCCGCACCGCCTCAAGTGCAGCCTGCACCTCTGGCTGATGCTGCTGGTCACGCAGGAACGTCGCCAGATGCTGGCGCGCGTAAGGAAACAGGATGTTATGGACAAAGCGGATATCGCTGGTGGTGCCTTCAATATCGGTAACAATGGCGCGGATCATGTGTTCTCCAGCAGGCGACGTTGACGTTCACATTCAAATAAAAATTCCAGCCCTTCCAGCTGGCGACGCGCTTCGCTGACATCGCGGCCCCAGCAGGTTAAGCCGTGACCGCGCAGCAGGAAGCCATAGCGCAGCGGAAACCGGGCGGCGTAATCTTCAATTTCCGACGCCAGCGCCGCAATGTCCTGGCTGTTATCGAACACCGGGATGGCGACGGTATCCAGGTGATTATGCTGACCGGTGAGCGTTTTCTGCATCTCATAACCGTGCAGCAGCAGCGCCGCGCCCTGCTCGACCCGCGATAACACCGTCGCATTCACGGTATGGGTGTGCAGCACCGCGCCCGCCTCAGGAAAGAGCCGATAGATCAGCGTGTGCAGGCCGGTTTCCGCCGACGGCTTGCGGCCGGAGAGCGCCTGGCTGGTGGCAATATCGACCTGGATAAAGTCATCACGCGTCAGCGTGCCTTTATCTTTACCGGATTCGCTCAGCAGACAGATCTGCGCATCCTGACGCACAGACATATTACCGCCGGTCGCGGGTGCCCAGCCCTTCGCACCAATCCAGTGACAGGCGGCGACCAGCTGATCTAACGGGTGAATATCCGACATAGGGTTTCCTTGCAGTGGAATGTGATGGCTGGTAACTCAGATAACGGTAACGGCCCTAAAAATACAACAGGTTAAGTTTGCTACTTTGCCAGCAAAGCTCACGATGTCTTTTCAATGATTCCTGTATCAGCAAAGCTCATAATCCCTGCCAAATGATCCGTGTGTCAGCAAGGCGGTAAGCGCGCTTATCCCCGGGAGCTGACATCAGTCAGTGACCGGGGTAAGCAAACGCAGGCAACGCCGCTGCCGCGCGGAGCATGAAGGCAGGCAAGGCGGTAAGCGCGCATCCCCATGAGCTTACATCAGTCAGTGACCGGGGTAAGCAAACGCAACCATCGCCGCTGAGGTGCAGAGCATGACGCATTGTAAATGCTAAATGATCCGCATCTCAGCAAGGCGGCAAGTGCGCGCATCCCCATGAGCTTACAAGAGTAAGTGACCGGGGTAAGCAAACGCAGCCAACGCCGCTGAGGTGCGGAGCATGACGCATTTAGCCGTCTAAGCGTCTCGATTGCCAAATACTACCATCCTGTTTATAGTGGCACAAACACCGGGTGACTCCGCATCGACATTCGCGCTTAAGGCCAGAAAACCATGACGCAGCACAACCTGATTCCTGACAGCAAACTTCCGGCGCTTGGGACGACCATTTTTAGCCAGATGAGTGCGCTGGCACAGCAGCACAACGCTATTAACCTTTCTCAGGGCTTTCCCGATTTTAACGGGCCGGACTATTTGCAGCAGCGGCTGGCGTATCACGTTAGTCAGGGTGCGAATCAGTATGCCCCGATGACCGGCGCTTTGCCGTTACGCGAGGCGATTGCGGAGAAAACCGCTGAGCTTTATGACTATCGTCCGGACGTCGAGCGCGAGATTACGGTTACTGCCGGGGCGACTGAGGCACTGTACGCGGCAATTACCGCGCTGGTCAGGCCGGGCGATGAGGTGATCTGTTTTGATCCCAGCTACGACAGCTATGCGCCAGCGGTTGAACTGTCGGGTGGGGTGCTGAAGCGCATCGCCCTGCAACCACCGACCTTTCGCGTTGACTGGTCGGCCTTTGGTGCGCTGCTGAGTGAGAAAACCCGGCTGGTGATCCTGAATACGCCGCACAATCCTTCGGCTACCGTCTGGCGGCGCGAGGATTATGCCGCGCTGTGGCAGGCGATTGCCGGGCTGCCGGTGTATGTGCTGAGCGACGAAGTGTATGAACACATCTGCTTTGATCCGGCAGGTCATGCCAGCGTACTGGCTCATCCGGAACTGCGTCAGCGCGCTATTGCCGTCTCTTCGTTTGGCAAAACCTTCCACATGACCGGCTGGAAAGTGGGTTACTGCATTGCACCGGCGGCGATCAGCGCTGAAGTACGCAAGGTACATCAGTATCTGACCTTTTCGGTCAATACCCCGGCGCAGCTGGCGATTGCCGATATGCTGCGTCACCAGCCGGAACATTATCGCGAGCTGCCGGCGTTTTATCAGGCGCGTCGCGACCAGCTGATTGCGGCCTTGCAGCATAGCCGCTTCAGGATTCTGCCGTGCGAAGGCACCTATTTTTTACTGGTGGACTACAGCGCAATCTCCGATCTGGACGATGTCAGTTTCTGCCAGTGGCTGACCAAAGAAGCAGGCGTGGCGGCGATACCGCTGTCGGTGTTCTGCGCCGATCCCTTCCCTCATAAACTGATTCGCCTCTGTTTTGCTAAACAGCAAGCGACGTTAGATGCCGC
This sequence comes from Pantoea brenneri, assembly GCF_038594305.1. Taxonomy (NCBI): domain Bacteria; kingdom Pseudomonadati; phylum Pseudomonadota; class Gammaproteobacteria; order Enterobacterales; family Erwiniaceae; genus Pantoea; species Pantoea brenneri. The sequence continues at coordinate 2,259,101 of NZ_JBCGBG010000001.1, forward strand.
CGCGGAGCGCTTATGTCAGCTTTAAACCTCACCGTATTGCAGGAGACCCTGAGCTGGATGGATGGCGAGGCGAATCTGCGCCATTTCGATCAGCAACTGGCTGGCATTACCGGACGCGATTTAATTCTGCTGCCGGAAATGTTTACCACCGGCTTTGCGATGGAGGCGGCAAAAAGCTCGTTGCCTCAGACGCAGGTGGTGGAATGGCTGCAACATCATGCCCGGCAGACTGACGCCCTGATCGGCGGCAGTGCGGCGATCCAGACCGAAAACGGCGCGGTAAACCGCTTTTTACTGGTCGAGCCGGACGGAACGCTGCATCAGTACGACAAGCGGCATCTGTTTCGTATGGCGGATGAGCATCATCACTATTTGCCCGGCGAGCAGCGTCAGATAGTTGAATGGCGCGGCTGGCGCATTCTGCCACAAATCTGTTATGACCTGCGTTTCCCGGTTTTTTCACGTAACCGCAATGATTACGATCTGGCGCTGTACGTCGCCAACTGGCCTGCGCCGCGTGCGTTGCACTGGCAGGCGCTGCTGTTAGCGCGCGCGATTGAGAATCAGGCTTACGTGGCGGGCTGTAACCGGGTCGGCAGTGATGGCAACCAGCATCAGTACCGTGGCGACAGCCAGATTATTTCGCCGCAGGGTGCGATCCTGCAGGCGGCCGAGCCGTTCCAGCGCGCCCGGCTGGATGCCGCGCTGTCGCTGGAGGCGCTCAATGCTTATCGTGAACGCTTCCCGGCCTGGCAGGATGCGGATCGGTTTACGCTGTAGTCTGTCGCGCAAGCCTGGCCGACAGCAATCAGCTGCCGCGATAGGTTGACCACGACCACGGCGAGATCAGGAACGGCAGATGAAAATGGCTGCCCGCTTCGGCAATGACAAAATCGATCTGGGCGCTGACATAAAGCGCATCCCGACCGGCGGCGGCAAAATAGTCGCCAATCTCCGCAGTTAAGCGGTAGTGACCCGGCGTCAGCGGCTCCGGGGTCAGGGTTTTCAGTCGGCCATCGCTGTCGGTTTCGCCCTGAGACAGCGGGAACCACCCTTCCGGGCTGTTCTGCTCCAGCGAAATCGCCACGCCGCTGGCCGGTTTGCCTATTGCCGTATCAAGAATATGGGTCGTGACAGTACTCATTCTATGCTCTCCTCCAGCCGTAACAGGGTAATTTCACGCAGCTGATCCAGCGCTTCCTGCTGCTCAGCCTGCTGATCATTCTGGAGCCGACGCTGCAATTCCGCCAGCATCTGCTCTGCGCTGCGTCCTTTGGCTCGGATTAAAAATACCCGGCCAAAGCGCGCCTCATAAGTCTGATTGCCCTGTTGCATCGCCTGTTGTAGCGACCGATCGGCCTGCTGCATAGCAGACTGTTCGCCGCGCGACAGCGTCGCCTGTTTGTCGCTTCCGCTGGCCCGTTCGCCGATACGTGGATGGGCAGCCAGCGCCGCCTGTAAAGCATCGCCCTGCCACTGTCGCGCCAGTGCATCGCCGGTGGCGAGCAGTGCCGCCAACGATGCATAGGGACGCGCCGCCACCAGCGCCTGCTGCCAGTGCGGGATCGCCACACAGTGGGCAATCGCCGCCAGTGCCTGCTCTTCCGGCAACTGATTAAAGGTGGTTAATTGCATGCTCAGCTCCGTTCAGCAATCAGACAAACCGCCTGCAGGTAGGCCTGCAGTGCCGGGGCAACATCATTCACCGCCACCGACTCCGCCGGATGGTGGCTGATACCGCGATGATTACGCACAAATAGCATGCCGACCGGCCAGCGTTCGGCAATCGCAATCGCATCATGGCCAGCGCCGCTCGGCAGCGACAGGCTGCGCCCTTGCACCGTTTCCACCGCATGACTCAACGCCTGTTGCAGCGCGGAGTCACAGGCGGTGGCCCCGATGCGGTAATATTCGTTCGCCTCAAAGCGTAATCCGCGACGCAGCGCGATCGCCTCCGCCTGGGTTAACAGGCTGGAGAGCAGCGCCTCCAGCGGATTGTCCAGCGGGCCGCGTACATCCAGCGACAGCGCAACCTCGCCAGGGATCACATTTACCGCGCCGGGCGCACAGGTCAGAGTGCCGACCGTCGCCACCAGCTGGGGATCCTGCTCGCGGGTGGTCTGCTCGATAAACACCATCCATTCGGCAGCGGCAGCCAGCGCATCTTTACGGTGGGTCATCGGTACCGTACCGGCATGCCCGGCTTCGCCGATGAAGCGGCAGTTCAGCCGGCGCGCACCGTTGATCGCCGTCACCACGCCCAGGGGCAGATCTGCCTGTTCAAGACACGGCCCCTGCTCAATGTGCAACTCAAGGTAACCGACAATATCCTCTACCCGGCGCGCGGCGGTGGCGATTTGGCTGCTGTCGAGCCCGACATCTGCCATCGCCTGCGCCACGGTAATGCCGTTGCCGTCAGGATGGGTTACCCAGCTCTGCGGCCAGCTACCGGTAATGCCGCGGCTGCCGAGCAGCGTAATGCCAAAACGGGTCCCCTCTTCGTCGCCGAAACCGATCACCTCAATTGCCAGCGGCAAACGCTGCTGGTGCTGATGCAGCCACTGTACGGTTTCGATGGCGCTCAGCACGCCCAGCATGCCGTCATAGCGACCGGCGTTACGTACCGTGTCGAGATGCGAACCGAGCAGTAAGGCGGGAGCCCCCGGTTCGGCTGCTTCGTAGCGGCCACAAATGTTGCCGACCGCATCCTGCCACACCTGCATTCCGGCGGCCTGCATCCACTCTCCGACGCAGGCGTTGGCGCGCAGGTGCTCCGGCGACAGGTAGACACGCGTCAGTCCCTGCGCCGTTTCGCTGATCGCTGCCAGCGCATCACAGCGCGCCATGACGCGCTGTGCAGCAGCGTGGGCTTCGCTGGCGTTCATCATCATGCCTGGCTCCCGTAGTAGTCCCAGGCCGCCTGCGCAGCAGCGCCCTGCGGCGTGCGATAGCCCAGATAGGTCAGCACCGTTTCCAGCGCCGCCAGCGTCTGCATGACACAATCCTTGCGGGCATTGAAGCCCATGGTGCCGATGCGCCACACCTTGCCGTGCAGCGGACCAAACGAGGTGCCAATTTCAATGCCGAAATCATTCAGCATCAGTTGCCGTACCTGATCGCCATTGATGCCCGTAGGGATCACCACGCCCAGCACGTTATTCATTTTGTGTTGCAGGTCGCCAAAGGTCTCCAGTCCCATACCCTGAATGCCTTTCAGCAGCGCTTCGCCGTGCAGTTTGTGGCGCGCAATGCCGTTATCCAGACCTTCCTGCAGGATCAGACGGGCGCATTCGCGGGCGCCAAACAGTGCGCTGGTCGCTTCAGTGTGGTGATTCAGACGCTCCGGCCCCCAGTAATCCATGATCATGCCGAGATCAAAATAGTTGGAGTAGATCATCTCCTCTTCCCCATCCTGATGCGCGTCGGTTCGGATCCCCTGTTCGACGCACTTACGCTTGCGGATCACCGCTTCCATCTGTTCGCTCAGGGTGATCGGCGAGGTACCGGACGGACCGCCGAGGCACTTCTGCATCCCGGCAGAGACCGCATCCAGACCCCAGGCATCGGTTTCCAGCGCATTACCGGCCAGCGACGCGGTAGCATCGGTGTAGAACAGCACGCCATACTGTTTGCAGATTGCCCCCAGCTGCGCCAGCGGTTGCAGCATGGTGGTGGAGGTGTCGCCCTGTACCGTCAGCAGCAGCCGTGGCCGCACTTTTTTGATCGCATCTTCGATCTGATCGGGAGTAAAGACCTCGCCCCATGGCACCTCAATAGTGTGAACCTCTGCGCGGCAGCGACGGGCGATTTCACACAACAGGTGCCCAAAGCGGCCAAACACCGGCACCAGTACTTTGTCGCCGGGCCGGATGGCGGAGAGCAGGATCGCTTCAATCCCGGCGCGCGAGGTGCCATCAATCAGCAGGGTCCAGCGGTTTTCGGTACGGAATACGCCGCGATAGAGCGCCATTACCTCGTTCATGTAATGGGTCATGGCGGGATCGTACTGGCCAAGCAACTGGCTTGACATGGCACGCAGGACGCGCGGATCGGCGTTGATCGGCCCAGGTCCCATCAGCAGACGTTGCGGTGGATTGAGTTGCGGGTAGCGAGTGATATCCATGATGAATTCCTTGTTGAAGACTTACAGGCGGACCGAGGAGATAAACTGTTTCAGTTCAGGCGATTGCGGCTGCGCAAATAACGTTTTGCTGTCGCCCTGCTCCCAGACGCGCCCCTGATGCATAAAGACCACGCGATCGCCCACGTCGCGGGCGAAGTTCATTTCATGGGTGACGAGGATCAGCGTCATTCCTTCTGCCGCCAGCTGCTCCAGTACTTTGAGCACTTCGCCGACCAGCTCAGGATCGAGCGCCGAGGTGATTTCGTCACAGAGTAAAACTTTCGGCGTCATCGCCAGCGCACGGGCGATTGCCACCCGCTGCTGCTGACCGCCGGAGAGGCTGGCTGGATAGTAATTGAGGCGTTCACCCAGCCCGACCTTCTCCAGCATCTGCGTCGCCAGCGCCCGGCACTCCGCCTCACCCTTTTTCAATACCCGACGTGGTGCCAGCATGACATTTTCCAGCGCGGTCATGTGCGGGAACAGGTTGAAGCTCTGAAACACCATGCCGATTGAACGGCTGATCTCGCGGGCCTGCGAATCGCGGTCGGTGATGGTCATGCCGCCAAGCTTGATGCTGCCTTCCTGATAGCCTTCCAGCCCGTTGATGCAGCGCAACAACGTGCTTTTACCCGAGCCACTGCGACCGATAATCGAGATCACCTCACCCATGTCGATATCCAGATCCACGCCTTTCAACACATGGTTGTCGCCGTAATATTTTTGCACCTGATTAATGGTGATGAGCGGCATTGAATTTTTTCTCCAGATACTGGCTGTAGCGAGACAGCGGATAACACATCAGGAAGTAACCGAGCGCCACCAGCCCAAAGACTTTGAACGGCTGATAGGTCACGTTGTTCAGAATGGTGCCGGCTTTGGTCAGCTCAATAAAACCGATAATCGACGCCAGCGCAGTGCCTTTGATCACCTGTACCGCAAAGCCGACCGTCGGGGCGATGGCGATGCGGATCGCCTGCGGCGCAACCACCCGCGCCAGGGTCTGGCCGAAACTCAGGCCGAGACAGCGTGACGCTTCCCATTGGCCTTTCGGCAACGCGCGAATACTGCCGTACCAGATATCGACCAGAAAGGCACTGGTGTAAAAGGTCAGCGCCAGCGAGGCCGCCGTCCAGGGCGCGACGTCAATCCCGAACAGCCCGACGCCAAAGAAGGCCAGAAACAGCTGCATCAGCAGCGGCGTACCCTGGAACAGCGCGGTATAGCCGCGTACCCAGCGCGTCAGCCATTTACGTTGCAATAGCCGCATAAACAGCAACGGCAGCGTCACCAGCGTGCCGCCGACAAACGCCACCAGAGAGAGCAGCAGGGTCCAGCGCGCCGCCAGCAGCAGGTTGCGCACGATGTCCCAGTCAGTGAAGGTTGTCATCATGCCTGCACTCCAAACCATTTACGGCCAATCGCCAGCAGCAACTGACGCATCGCAATCGACAACGCCAGGTAGATCAACGTGGTCACCAGATAGACCTCAAAGCTTAAAAAGGTGCGCGACTGAATCAGGTTAGCGGCGAAAGTCAGCTCCTCGTAGGAGACCTGCGACACCACCGACGAGCCGAGCATCACGATAATGCACTGACTCACCAGCGCCGGATAAATGCGCTGCAGCGCGGGCGGCAGCACCACCCGCAGAAACGTCTGGCTACGGGTCAGGCCCAGCACCCGGCCCGCTTCCCACTGTCCTTTTGGCGTCACCTGAATACCGGCGCGGATGATCTCAGTGCTGTAGGCACCAAGGTTGATCAGCATCGCCAGCAGCGCTGCTTCACCGGCGGTGAGCTTTAGCCCCAGATTAGGCAGGCCAAACACGATAAAGAACAGTTGCACCACGAACGGCGTATTGCGGATCAGCTCGACGTAGACGCCCCACAGACGGCTCATCCAGCCGGGTTTACCGCTGCGCAGCGCGGCGCCGACGATGCCGAGGCTGACGCCGCCGACGGTGGCCAGCAGCGTTAACTGGATGGTGACCCACAGGCCGGAGAGCAGCTCCGGCCAGTAGGGCCACAGGGCGGGAAAGTTAAGTTGCCCGATCATTATCCGTTCCTCAGGCGCCGAGGCTGGCGGGCAGCGGGGCTTTCAGCCACTGTTCTGACAGGTTGTTCAGGGTGCCATCTTTGATGCCCTGCTCAATCAGCCCATTGATCTTCTCTTTCAGTGCCGGCTGGTCTTTCTTCAGGCCAATGAAGCAGGGCGAATCTTTCAGCATAAACTGGGCAACCGGTGCTTTGGCCGGGTTCTGACGGGCGATTGCTGCCACCACCAGGTTGCCGGTCGCGACATACTGCACCTGACCGGAAAGGTAAGCTGACAGCGTGGTGTTGTTATCTTCGTAACGTTTCACCTGAGCGTCCTTCGGCGCGACCTCACTCAGCACCATGTCCTCCACTGCGCCACGGGTTACGCCAATCGACTTGCCGCTCAGTGCCGCCGCCGATTTGATCTCTTCGCCTTTCGGCCCAAAGACACCGAGGAAGAACGGCGCATAGGCGCGGGTGAAATCGATCACTTTTTCACGCTCCGCGTTTTTGCCCATGCTGGAGATCACCAGATCGACTTTGTCAGTTTGCAGATAAGGCACCCGGTTGGCGCTGCTGACCGGCACCAGCTGTAACTTAAGTTTCATCTGCTTCGCCAGGTACTTCGCCATGTCGATGTCGTAACCCTGGGGTTGCAGATCGGTGCCGACTGAACCAAACGGCGGGAAATCCTGCGGCACCGCCACCCGGATCACGCCACGCTGCTGGATATCCTGCAGCTGATCGGCCAGCGCGCTGCCCGCCTGTGCCATCAGTAATGCCGCTGCCGCAACCGCCATCAAAACTTTTTTCATTATGCACCCCGGTGAGATTGTGTGAAACAAAAGATTCTTAAGCATGCATTCTGCAACTAATGTGCCAATCAGCGCAGCGGGAGAAAAAGGGTTAGATGGCAATGAGGTTGGGAGAAAAGCGGCCTGATAAGCCGCGAAATGCTGTCGAAAAAGGCTGTACTAAAATGGGGCAAGGCACCAAAACGGTGCCTGTTAGCGGTGCTCCAGCTCGTCAAACTGCTGGTAAAGATCGGCGATCTGATGAATACGCTGACGGCCCTGCGCCAGCATTTCATGCAGCAGCGCGTTGGCGATCAGGTTGATCAGGCTCATTGCCGAAGCGTAGCTGTCAAAAGCCGAGACGCTGTCGAGCGGCGCGCAGAGCTGCCAGCGTGCCAGCGCAATCACCGTTTGCGCCTGCGGCTCACACAGCGCCAGCAGCGGGATGCCGGCGGTTTGTAGCTGTTGCATCAGCGGGCGAATCATCCGGGTGCGGCGGCGGAACGCCATCACCACTACCATGTCATCCGGCGTGATATCCACCAGCTCTTCGGCCAGCGTCTGGCCCGGCTGCGGCAGAATATGCACCTGCGGCCGCGCCTGCATCAGCTGCTGACGCAGGTGCAGCGCCACCGGATAGGCGTTACGCATGCCGATAATAAAGACACGTTTTGCCTGCGCCAGCTGCTGGATCACCTCACCGAAATGCTGTGCATCCAGACTATTCACCCACTGCGTCAGGTTAGCCATTTCCTGCTTATAGTGCCGTGACAGTAAGGTGTTGCCCTGCACCGCATCGCGGTTATCAGTTAGCGGCATGCCGCTCTGACGCAGGGTGCGCAACTCATCACGCATCTCTTTGTACTTTTCATAACCCAGACGTTTAAACAACCGGCTGACAGTGGCTTTCGAAACGCCGCTAAGCCGCGCCAGCTCGGCGCTGTTGTAGCTGATCAGATCGTCAAAATGGTCAAAAACAAAGTCGGCAATCCGTTGCTCTTGCGGTGAGAGCTGGGAATAGTGGCTTCTGAGTCGTTCATCAAGCTGTTGCATAACAGGTCCTGTAACTTTTGTTTCAGCTGAAGCTAGCATAATTTGCGCCAGGTTAACGCGGCTGCAACCGCGGCCGGAATGAAAACTGGAACAGCTCTTGCTTTGTATACCGTTCTGTCACCCGATAACAGAACGAGAAAAGCATGATTCAAAGCAATATGGCCCCACAGGGGATGGCGGTGACGCCACACCATCTGGCCAGCGAAAGTGCGCTGGCGGTGCTGCGTGACGGCGGCAACGCCATTGAAGCGATGGTGGCGGCGGCATCAACTATCGCCGTGGTCTATCCACACATGAATGGCCTCGGTGGCGATGGCTTCTGGCTGATTATGCCGCCAGGCGGCGATCCTGTCGCGATTGATGCCAGCGGTGCAGCCGGATCGCTGGCTCACTTCGATTTCTACGGCGATCATCAACAGATTCCACACCGCGGCCCGAAAGCGGCATTAACCGTCGCCGGCACGGTCAGCGGCTGGCATGAAGCATTGCAGCTGGGCGCGGAGCTGGGAGCTGCCCCGCTGCCGCTGGCACGTCTGCTGCGCGATGCCATTCGCTATGCGGCCGATGGCATTCCGGTGACCGCTTCACAGACGGCCGCCACGGCGACCTTCCGCAACGAGTTACAGCATCAGCCCGGCTTTGCCGCCACCTTTATGCCTGATGGCGATGTGCCGCAGCCGGGCAGCCGCTTTACCCAGCCGGCGCTGGCGCAAACGCTGTGTCAGCTGACGGAGCAGGGGCTCGACAGTTTTTATCGCGGCCCGCTGGCGCGCCATCTGGCCAGTGAGATGTCAGCGCTGGGCATGCCGATCACCCTGGAGGATCTGCAACAGCAGCGCGCCCGCCGCTGTACTCCGCTGCATCTTTCACACAGCGAAGGCGATATCTGGAATATGACGCCGCCGACTCAGGGCATGGTGTCGCTGGCGATCCTTGGCATTACCGACGCGCTGGATATGGCTGACGCCAGTGAAGCGCAGACCGTACACCGCATCGTGGAAGCCACCAAAAAAGCCTTCGCGCTGCGTGATAAACACATTACCGATCCGCGCCACGTTACCGAAGATTTACAGGCGCTGCTCGACAGCGATCATCTCGCCACGCTCGCCAGTCAGATCGACGATCGCCAGGCGGCGCCCTGGGGTAACGGGCGGGGTCCGGGCGACACCGTCTGGATGGGCGTGATGGACAGCAGCGGCCTGGCCATATCGTTTATCCAGAGTATTTATCACGAATTTGGCAGCGGCGTGGTGCTGCCGGGCACCGGCATTACCTGGCAGAATCGCGGCGCGGCATTCAGTCTCGATCCCGATCACCTGCTGGCGCTGGCCCCCGGCAAGCAGCCTTTTCATACCCTTAATCCCGCTGCCGCGCGCCTGAAAGATGGCCGTACCCTGGTCTATGGATCGATGGGCGGCGATGGCCAGCCGCAAACCCAGGCGGCGATTTTCACCCGTCATGTGATTCAGGGCCTGCCGCTGCAACAGGCGGTCAGCGCACCGCGCTGGCTGCTGGGCCGCACCTGGGGTCAGTCTTCCGACTCACTCAAACTGGAGAGCCGTCTCGCACCGGAAACGGTGGAGCTGCTGCGGCAGTGGGGACATCAGGTCGAGCTGCTGCCGGCCTTCAGTGAATTTGTCGGCCATGCGGGCGCTATCGTGCGCCACAGCAATGGCATGTTTGAAGGTGCCAGCGATCCGCGCAGCAACGGCAGCGCCGCCGGTTTTTAACAGGAGCCAACCATGAATCAAGCTGACTGGACCCCCTATCTTGCTCACATGGAGCAGATGCTACAACTGGAGCTGGACGAAGCCCGGCGCGCAGAGCTGTTAATCCAACTGACGCGTATCGCGCAGATGGCCGCGCCGCTGATGGCCTTTCCGCTGGACGATCGACTGGAAGTCGCGGGAGTGTATCAGGCATGAAACTGAGCGACGTTTCGATTCAGACGCTGCGTCTGGCGATCCACAACGGCGAGATCAGCGCCAGAGAGGTGGCTGAAAACACACTGCAGGCGATTGAGCAGCACAATCCGCAGCTCAATGCATGGACTGAGGTCACCGGGCAGCGGATGCTGAAAGAGGCAGAGAGTATCGATACCAAGCGCCAGCGCGGTGAAGATCTGCCGCCGCTGGCGGGTATCCCCTACGCGGTAAAAAACCTGTTTGACGTTGCCGGCTACAGTACGCTGGCCGGAGCCAGCCTGTTCAGTCAACGGCCCGCCGCGCGTGCGGATGCGTTTGCCATTGACCGGCTGCGGCAGGCGGGCGCGATGCTGTCGGGCATGCTGAATATGGATGCCTACGCCTACGGCTTTACCACCGAAAACAGCCACTACGGCGCGACCCATAATCCGCGCGACCTGAGCCGCGTGGCGGGTGGCTCCTCGGGCGGCTCAGCCGCGGCGGTGGCGGCCGGTCTGGTTCATTTTTCACTTGGCACGGACACCAACGGCTCGATTCGGGTCCCCGCCTCGCTGTGCGGTACGTTTGGCCTGAAGCCGACCTTTGGCCGCCTGTCGCGTAGCGGCAGCCATCCGTTTGTCGCCAGCCTCGACCACATTGGCCCCTTCGCCCGCCGGGTCGACGATCTGGCGCTGGTCTATGATCAGCTACAGGGCGCAGACAGCAGCGATGCGTTTCAGGCCAGCCGACCCGCGGCTGCGACGCTGCCGACCCTGTCCCGCGGTGTGGAAGGGTTACGCTGCGGCGTGCTGGGCGGTTTTTTTAATGACTGGTGTGACGAAGAGGCACGGGCTGCGGTTGCGGTTGTCGCCGCCGCGCTCGACGCGCAGCAGCAGGTGGTGATGCCGGAAGCCGAACTGGCGCGCTCTGCTGCCTTTATCATGACGGCGGCGGAAGGGGGTAACCATTATCTGCCTGCGTTACGTCAGGTGCCAGAGCAGTTTGAACCCAACTCCCGAGAGCGTTTACTGGCGGGTGCGATGATGCCCGCCGCCTGGTATCTGCAGGCGCAGCGTTTCCGTCGCCATTTCCAGCAGCAGGTGCTGCCGCTGTTCAGCCAGTTTGACCTGCTGATTGCACCGGCGACGCCGTGCAGCGCGATTACCATTGGTCAGCAAACTATCACGATTAATGGAGAGGAACTGCCCGCCAAAGCCAGCATGGGTATGCTGACGCAGCCGATCTCTTTCCTGGGATTGCCGGTCTGCACCGTGCCGCTGGCGACCCGCAGTGGTTTGCCGATTGGCCTGCAGTTAATCGCCCGTCCCTTTAATGAAGCGGCCGTGTTGCGTGCTGCGTGGGCACTGGAACAACAAGGTATCACACTGGCACAAATCAACATGGCAGGAGCCTGATGGACATTCAACAGATCAATTTACCGCAGATAGTCAGTGAAGTGACGGCACAGTTTTACCGCTACGAGCAGGCGCTGGTCAGCAACGATATTGCCGAGCTGGATGCGCTGTTCTGGCATGATGCCCGCACCGTTCGGCTGGGTGCCGGTGAGAATTTATACGGCATTGATGAGATACGCGCATTCCGTGCTGCCCGCCCTTCTGCCGGGCTGGAGCGAACGCTGCGCAACACCGTGATCACCACTTTTGGCGAAGACCTTGCGGTGTGCAGCACCGAATTCACCCGCGCCGGCAGCGATAAAATCGGCCGGCAACAGCAAACCTGGGTGCGGTTGCCGCACGGCTGGTGCATCGTTGCGGCCCAGGTGAGCCTGATGAGTTAAGCGCCTGAACAGCAGGCGTTTCGTCCGGCCCGGTGGCTGAATGAAACGCCTTGCGCTGACCTCAGGGTGCGTCCGGTGCCGGATGCGTTTTGATCCAGTGCTCGGCAATCTGCTGACGGCTGCAAATCCAGACGTCATCATGCTGCTGGATATGATCGAGGAAGTTCTGCAACGCATGGAATTTTCCGGGACGCCCCAGCAGGCGGCAATGCATGCCGACCGACATCATCTTCGGCGCCGTTTCGCCTTCTTCATACAGCACATCAAAGGTATCGCGCAGATAGGTGAAGAACTGTTCGGCAGTATTGAAGCCCTGTGGCGAGGCAAAACGCATGTCGTTGCACTCCAGGGTGTAAGGAATGATCAGGTGCGGTTTGACCGTGCCATCCTGACAGGTGACCTGGGTCCAGAACGGCAGATCGTCGCCATAATAATCGCTGTCGTAGCTGAAACCGCCCTGCTCCACCACCAGACGGCGGGTGTTCGGGCTGTCACGGCCGGTGTACCAGCCGGTGGGCGCTTTGCCAAACAGGTCGATCAGCACATCCACCGCCTGCTGCATATGCTGGCGTTCGGTTTTGGCGTCCATTCCCTGATAGTGGATCCAGCGCCAGCCGTGGCTCACCACATCGTAGTCCGCCTGTTTAATCGCCTCAACAATCTCCGGATGACGTGCCAGCGCCATGGCTACGCCAAACACGGTGAGCGGCAGACCGCGTTTCTGGAATTCATTATGGATGCGCCAGAAGCCAGCGCGTGAGCCGTACTCATACAGCGACTCCATCGACATATGGCGATCCGGATAACTGGCCGCGCCAATGATGTCGGAGAGAAACTGCTCCGAGCCGGCGTCGCCGTGCAGCACGCTATTTTCCGCTCCTTCTTCGTAATTCAGGACAAACTGCACCGCCACGCGGGCGTTGTTGGGCCAGGCGGCGTGCGGCGGATTGGCGCCATAACCGATTAAATCGCGCGGATAGTTTTTGTTAAAGCTGTACTCTTTCTTCTCTGCAGCGTCAGTCATTACTCGCTTCCTGTCATCAATCGGGAGAGTTCCGTTAGTTTAGATGCTGAAACGCACCTGAGAGATGTTTCTGCAAAGGCCAGGCCAGATCGCCATATTTGCTGGTGCCAAAGCCAAGCGCCACCAGCGACTCGACCATTTTGACCGCTGCACCGACGCCATCAATCACCGGCAGGCCGAGTTCCTGCGTCAGGGAAGCGGCCAGTGTCGCCATACCACCGCAGCCCAGCACAATCGCCCCGCTGCCATCTTCACGCTTCGCCTGGATGCAGCGCTGGCGCACTTTCTCCTGCGCCAGTCCGCTGCCATCTTCCAGTGCCAGCACCGGCAGATCGATGGCGTGCAGCGCTGCACAGTGATGGCTGAAGCCATACTGCTGCAGCAGATGGCGTGCAATCACCAACGTGCGCGGCAGCGTAGTAACAATCGAGAAACGTGTCGCCAGCAGCGTCGCGGTGTGCATCGCCGCTTCCGCGATTCCCACCACCGGACCGCTGGCCAGCTCCCGCGCCGCCAGCAGACCCGGATCGCCAAAGCAGGCAATCACATGGCCGCTGACGCCCTGCGCTTTACCCAGCTTGATCTGCTCCAGCACACCGATAGCGGCTATCGCTTCGTCGAAATGACCCTCAATCGACGGCACGCCGTGCGTCGGGCAGACGGCCAGAATTTCGGTATCCGGAGCCGCCACGGCGCGGGCTGCCTGGCCGATGGTTTCGGTCATTGCCAGGCTGGTATTCGGGTTGATGACCTGAATCAGGCTCATGATGCATTTCCTTTATCCGTGCCAAACAGCCGGGCGAAATCGGGCAGGGTTTCACCGCTACGTTCAAAGTGCAGGCTGGAGACAATGTGTTCGAAGTGCTGCTGCAGCGCCTGCGTCAGCGGTGCCAGGGCGCGATCGCGCAGCAGGCTGAGCAGCGTAGTGTGATCGTCACAGCGACAGCCGTGCTGCCAGGGCGCGCCATAGGCGGCAATCACCAGCGATGAGCGCTGCGTCAGTCGGGTTACCATCTCGGTCAGCACCTGATTGCCGGAGATAGCCTGCAACTGAATATGAAACGCGGCCGACAGCCGAATCGCGGCCGGGCCATCCTGGTCGGCATGAGCCTGATTCTCCTGCGCGATTAACTGCGCCAGCGCCGCCAGATGCGGTGCCTGCAGATGCGCCAGCACCGCGGGCAGGTTGGCGCACTCCATTAAACTGCGGGTACGAAAGATATCGCGCGCTTCGTCAACGCCCGGGGTGGCAACCTGTGCACCGCGTTTGGGCGTCAGAGTCACCATTTGCACTGCCGCGAGGCGTTGCAGCACTTTACGGATCCCGGTGCGACTGACACCAAACACCGCAGAGAGGGCCTCTTCCGGTAATTTACTGCCGGGTGGCAGCTGATGTTCAACAATCGCGTTCATCAACGCCTGGTAGATAGCCTCATCTTTATCATGCAGTTCGGCGGCCTTTCGCTGGCCTGTTTCACTCTTCATTACCCGCTCCGGTAGGTGACTGTGCGCAGCATATCGTATACATGAACAATAATTTTTGTATACAAGAAAACAAATCTGGCCTGAATCCTGCAATACGCTTTCACGCAATTATTCATTCCACTCTCGGGTAGAGGAGCAGGTTTCATGCCAAATCATTCAACGGTGGCCAGCACGGCCTCTGAAGCCAACGCCAGCTACAGCCCACGGCTGTGTAACGACGACCTGGCGCCGACCCGCGACCAGAACTGGTCGTGGTACAACATTTTTTCATTCTGGATGTCGGATGTGCACAGCATGGGCGGGTATGTGGTGGCCGCCAGCTTCTTTACGCTGGGGTTAGCCAGCTGGCAGGTGCTGCTGTGTCTGCTGGTGGGCATCTGTATCGTGCAGATCTGCGCCAACCTGGTGGCGAAACCGAGCCAGATGGCGGGCGTGCCTTACGCGGTGATCTGCCGTCAGGCATTTGGGGTGTTTGGCGCTAACATACCGGCGGTGATTCGCGGACTGATCGCCTTTGCGTGGTACGGCATTCAGACCTATCTGGCCGCCAACGCGCTGATGCTGGTCCTGCTGAAGTTTGCGCCGTCACTGTCGTCGATGACCGAAACCAGCTGGCTGGGTCTGTCGCTGCTGGGCTGGTGCTGCTTTGGTACCATGTGGCTGCTGCAGGCGATGGTGTTCTGGCACGGCATGAGCGCCATCAAGCGCTTTATTGATGTCGCCGGGCCGGCAGTCTATGTGGTGATGGTGGCGCTGGCCGGCTGGATTGTATACAAGACCGGTTTTGATGGTATCTCTTTCACTCTCGCCAGCAAGTCGCTGTCAGCCGGTGAGCAGACGTGGCAGATGATTACCGCCACCGCGTTAGTGGTTTCCTACTTCTCCGGCCCGCTGCTGAACTTTGGTGATTTCTCACGTTACGGCAAAAGCATGGCGGAGATCCGTCGCGGTAACCGCTGGGGCCTGCCGTTCAACTTTCTGCTGTTTTCGATTGTGACGGTGGTGATTGTCTCTGGCACCCAGTCGCTGTTCGGTAAAATGATCACCGACCCAATCGAAACCGTGAGCCGGGTCGGTAATGACCTCGCGGTGGCAATTGGCCTGCTGACCATGATTATCGCCACCATCGGCATCAACATCGTGGCCAACTTTGTCTCACCGGCGTTCGACTTTTCTAACTGCTCGCCGCAAAAAATCAGCTTCCGGACGGGCGGAATGATTGCCGCCGTGGGTTCGGTACTGTTAACGCCGTGGAACCTGTTCCAGTCACCGGAGCTGATTCACTATACCCTCGACGTGCTGGGTTCCTTTATCGGACCGCTGTTCGGCATTCTGCTGACGGATTTTTATCTGATTAAGCGTGGCCGTATTGATGTGAACGATCTGTTCAATGACACCCCGGCGGGCCGTTACTGGTATCGCGGCGGCTTTAATCCGAAAGCAATTGGCGCACTGCTGCCTTCGGTCGCAATCTGTCTGGTCATCAGCTTTATTCCGTCACTGCATGAGGTAGCGAACTTTAGCTGGTTTATCGGTGCAGGTCTGGCGGCAGGCTGTTATCGCTTTATCGCCCGCGAGGATCGTGAAACCGAAGAGGTGAGCAACTGGCGCAGTAACGTCGCGGTGCAAAAGGATTAAACACACCAGCAGTGGGTAACACGCAGACAGCAAAAAGCCGATTCATTACTGAATCGGCTTCTTTAAAGAGATTGGCGGAACGGACGGGGCTCGAACCCGCGACCCCCTGCGTGACAGGCAGGTATTCTAACCAACTGAACTACCGCTCCGCGCTTTGTTCCCCGTCGAGAACGAGGCGAATATTAATGGCAGGCTCCCACCACGTCAACGCTTTTTCCGGAGGAAAAAACCGTTTGCTGGTTTTTTCACCTTCGCGTTGATTTTTCCCGCAAAATCACTGACTTCAGCCGCGCCACAGGCAGCTGCCGCCCTTCTTCATCACCAGATCGAGACGCGATTCATGCGCGACGATCTCCTCATCGCTGGCGGTCACCACCCGTAAAGCGGATGTCGGACGCACAATGCGCTGAATGCTCTCCCCCTGCGCCTGACGGGCGCTTTCACTCTCCGATAAAAATGAGAGTGAGGTCTGACCGCCGGTCATGGTCAGAAATACGTCTGCGAGGA
Organism: Pantoea brenneri; assembly: GCF_038594305.1. NCBI lineage: Bacteria > Pseudomonadati > Pseudomonadota > Gammaproteobacteria > Enterobacterales > Erwiniaceae > Pantoea > Pantoea brenneri. The sequence goes on from NZ_JBCGBG010000001.1 coordinate 2,275,463, forward strand.
TCTCGGCATCGAGCAGTGCGCCGTGCAGGGTTCGTTTGCTGTTGTCGATCTCATAGCGTGAGCAGAGCGCATCAAGGCTGTTGCGCTTGCCGGGGAACATCCGGCGCGCCAGTGCCAGACTGTCGGTAATCTTGCAGAAGGTTTCCGTTTTTTCGATGCCGCGCTGCAATTTGGCGAATTCGTAGTCCATAAAGCCGATATCAAACGGCGCGTTATGGATTACCAGCTCAGCGCCGCGAATATAGTCGAGAAACTCATCGGCAATCTCACTGAATGTCGGCTTGTCAGCGAGGAACTCGTCTGCAATGCCGTGCACGCCAAACGCTTCCGGATCCACCAGCCGATCGGGCTTCAGATACATATGAAAATTGTTACCGGTCAGGCGACGGTTAATCACTTCGACCGCACCAATCTCAATGATGCGGTGACCCTCATAATGTACCCCGATCATGTTCATGCCGGTGGTTTCAGTATCGAGTACGATCTGGCGGTTATTTGCAGTGCTCATAAGACCCGTTTTATGTCAGACTTAGCGTTTTTGAGAGGAAGTCTACCAGAGATGCGCAAACAGGTAGAAATATTCACCGATGGATCCTGTCTTGGAAATCCCGGCCCCGGCGGTTACGGCGCCATTTTACGTTACGGCCAGCATGAGAAAACCTTCAGCGCCGGCTATCACCTCACTACCAATAACCGGATGGAGCTGATGGCGGCGATTGTCTCGCTTGAAGCGCTGAAACAGCCGTGCGATGTGGTGCTCAGCACCGACAGTCAGTATGTCCGTCAGGGGATTACCAGTTGGATCCACAACTGGAAGAAACGCGGCTGGAAAACGGCCGATAAAAAACCGGTGAAGAATGTCGATCTCTGGCAGCGTCTCGATCTTGCGCTCAGTACCCACCAGATTCAGTGGGAATGGGTAAAAGGCCACGCCGGACATCCGGAAAATGAGCGCTGTGATGAACTGGCGCGCAGCGCTGCTGAGAATCCCGCCTTTGATGACATCGGTTATAAAACTGAATCCTGATCCTCTTTCTGCCGGAACTGGCGCGTGGCGTTGACCGTCTGACGAATCTTACTGGTGCTCAGGCTTTTCTTCGCCCGGGTCGGAATCAGCGGGAAGGTCCGCTTGCGCGCCACCACAATATTCAGACAGCCCAGCGCCGGCAGGTGGGCGCTGATCACTTTCCCACCCTGCCGATGCCACGGCAGCACCTGAAAGCGGGTACGAAAGACCACTTCATAATTGAGCAGCCCCAGCCAGTCGAGTAATCGCATCTGGCTGAACATCCTGCCGCTCCACGGTGCCTTACGCGGTAAACCCGGCACGATTTTACTGACGCCGAGCAGGCTGAAAGGATTAAAGCCACTGATGATCATCCAGCCATCGTCAATTAAGACCCGATCGACTTCGCGTAATACCCGATGCGGGTCCTGGCTCCACGCCAGGGTATGCGCCAGTAAACAGGCATCAATCGATTTCGATTCAAACGGCAGCTGCATCGGATTTGCCAGTACCTGTAACAGCTCGCCTTCACTGCCGACATTGACCTGATGTGAAATAGCACAGTTTTCAGTGTTGATTTCTGCGCTCAGGTTGCCAAGCTTAAGCATATGAAAGCCATAAAGCTTTCCAAGGTAAGGCTGCAGCTGCTGCGTCAGCGCGTCACGAAAATAGTCTCCCCATGGCATATCGCGCCATGAGAGCGGCGCATTCAGAATCTGGCGTGTTTTAGCGGGCTTCATGCTTTACCATCTTCCTTTTCCTACGGCCTGCGAGAGGTGATGATGAATCTTACCAGTATTCCTGCGTTGCAGGATAACTACATCTGGACACTGACAGATGATGAAGGGAAATGCCTGATTGTCGATCCGGGTGAAGCGCAACCGGTATTAGAAAAAGTGGCAGCCAACGGCTGGCAACCGGTCGCTATCCTGCTAACCCATCACCATAACGATCACACCGGTGGGGTAAAAACACTGTGCGAGCAGTTCCCGCAGCTTGAGGTTTTCGGTCCACATGAAACCGCCAGTAAAGGGGCGAAGACCCTGGTACATGAAGGTGATCGGGTCGAGGTGATGGGTTTGACCTTCGAGGTGATCGCGACACCCGGACACACTTTAGGACATATCTCATATTACAGTTCGCCTTATCTTTTTTGTGGCGATACGCTTTTTTCAGGCGGTTGCGGACGCCTTTTTGAGGGGACTGCGGAACAAATGTATGATTCCTTTCAAAAGCTTAATCAGCTACCCGGCGAAACACTGGTCTGTTGCGCGCATGAGTATACTTTATCCAATTTGAAGTTTGCTGCGGCTATTCTGCCTCATGACCCGCAAATAACGGCCGAATATCAGAAAATTAAGGACTTACGTGCCGAAAATGGCATTAGTTTGCCAACAAAACTGGCGCACGAACGGACAATAAATTTATTTCTCCGTACCCAAGATGCTGATTTGCAAAGGGCTTTAAGTGTTAATTCAGCTACAGGACCGGTATGGCAAACATTTGCCGTTCTACGCGAGAAGAAAGACGCTTTTTGATTTTTCGGGTTGTGTTGTGAAAACGCGTCACGTATAGTTGCTCGTCTTTTAAGCGAACTATTGACACACACATGAAGGCTAAAGCGATATTACTCGCCTCGGTCTTGCTGGTGGGATGTCAGGCATCAAGGAATGACGCCAATATCCCCGAACAGCATGCCCAGAGTCTGTCTTCAGCTGGTCAAGGTGAAAATGGAAAGTACGGAGACGAGTTTTTGTCGCCGCGTTGGCAGGAAGATGGAACTGGCCTCGCAGCAGACGCAGATCTCTGGAGTTTCATTAGTGACGAGTTGAAGATGGGGATTCCGGAAAACCCGCGAATCCGCGAACAAAAAAGTAAATTTTTAAAAAATAAGAGCTATCTCCACGATGTAACATTACGGGCAGAGCCGTACATGTACTGGATAGTCGAGCAGATACAGAAACGTAAAATGCCGATGGAACTGGTACTGCTACCCATAGTGGAGAGCGCTTTTGACCCCCGCGCAACCTCATCTGCCAATGCCGCTGGTATCTGGCAGATTGTTGCGGCAACGGGTCGTAACTATGGTTTGAAACAGAACCAATATTACGATGGGCGACGTGATGTCGTTGCATCCACCAAAGTTGCGCTGGATATGATGCAGCGTCTCAACACCATGTTCGACGGTGACTGGTTACTGACCATTGCCGCCTATAACAGTGGTGAAGGACGGGTGCTCAAAGCGATTAAGCAGAATAAGGCGCGCGGTAAGCCGACTGACTTCTGGCACTTATCGCTGCCACGCGAAACCACGGTGTATGTGCCGAAAATGTTAGCCCTGAGTGAACTGCTCAAAAATAACAAGCGTTACGGTATCAAACTGCCGACGCCTAACGAAAGCCGTGCTCTGGCACGCGTGGAAGTGGGTCAGCAGATAAAACTGACGCAGGCCGCAGAAATGGCGGGTATGTCGCTCACTAAGTTGAAGAGCTTCAATACCGGCTACAAAGGCGGTGCGACAGCGCCAAACGGACCGCACTACATTATGGTGCCGAAGTCCAACGTCGCTAAGTTGCGTAACTCACTGGCTTCCGGTGATATCGCAGCGGTGCAACCGACCCAGCTCGCGAAAGCCAGCGCCAATGGCGGTTACAAAGTGCGACGGGGTGATACCCTGTCAGGGATTGCCTCTAAACTTGGCGTTAGCGTGAGTACACTGAAGCAGGAAAACAACCTGCGTGGTGCGGATATCAGACCGGGTCAGACATTGACTATCGGTTCGAACGGCACCCGACTGGCTGATAACGGCAACAGCATCACCTATCGTGTTCGCAAGGGTGATTCTCTTGCCAGTATTGCACGGCATCACGGCGTCAATATTAAAGACGTGATGCGCTGGAACAGTGTACTGGACAATGCGAAAGATATTCAGCCCGGCGATAATTTAACGCTGTTCGTGAATAATAACGCGAATCCTGATACCTGATACGTTGAAAAGGCTGACAATTGTCAGCCTTTTTCTTTGATCTCTCCCGCCTTCGCCCTGCCCTTTTACCGCCAGCCGGTTTAACGTCCACTCATACCCATTAACCTCCTGGATTAAACTCCACCAGTAACGGATTATGGTCAGACGCGCGTGTGACCAGTACCGAGGCTTCACTGACAGCCAGATCGCGATAAAAGACGAAGTCCAGCGGGCGGCCAAACGCTTTGCGGCGATGATCGGCGGTAAACATCACCTCCTCCAGTTTCATCCGCTGTGCAAAGCGATAGAGCGCATTAATACGCTGGCGGCTCCAGGCATTAAAATCCCCCGCCATGATCACTGGTCCGCGATGGTGCATGATCTGTTCGCCAATCGGTCCCAGCTGCTTGCTGTAAACGTCTATGCCTAAACTGAAGTTCACCGCATGGATGTTGACTACCATCAGCATCTCGCCGGTCGGTAACGGGTAGGCGGTAACCAGAGCCGATTTTGCCAGCCTGAGAAGCGGCTCACGCTCGCGCAACGGACAACAATATACTGGGTGAGCCGAAGCCAGCGTCATCACGCCTGAGGGATGCTGAGGCAGCACAAAGGCAGGCACCTGATCGGCGGCCAGATAATTACTGGTGGCGAACTCAACCAGCTCCGGTGTGGTCTGCGCCTCCTGCAACAGCACCAGGTGCGCATCTTTACCGAAACCTTCCAGCACTGACATCCAGTCGGCACGTTGCTGCTTAAAAATATTCCATACCAGAACTTTCAGGTTAGGATGAGCGGGCAATGGCACGCCGGGCGGCAGTCCCTGACCGAGATGTAGCATCGCGCCCGGCGGAAAAATCTGTTCCGCTGGTTGTCCCGCAACATATCGCATTGCATAAGTTTTTTTGCGCACTTTCCCGCCTGACTGATGGTTCAAAAACAGATAACACTGATCTGTTATAGGGATTTTAGTCCGGGGTTTCAATGGATGCAGATCAATGTCGGAATCCAGCCCACTTTTCAGCGATAAATCTGCTGCTTTATCTGCTCTGCTGAAACAGGCATCGCATAGATCAGCCAGAGGCTGATCTCCCCTATAATGATGATAAAAATTGCCCCTGGCACAGTATATCAGCCGGGTACCGCATTCCGGGTAAGGTCACAATACGGAGAGGAGTAATGAAGGCGTCTTCCGACGAGCTCAAAGTGTTTGTCAGTGTAGTAGAAAGTGGAAGCTTCAGTCGCGCTGCTGAACAGATGCGGATGGCGAACTCTGCCGTCAGCCGGACGATTAAAAAGCTGGAGGGCAAGCTGGGCGTCGCGCTGCTGACCCGCACCACCCGTCAGCTGGCGCTAACCCAGGAGGGCGAGCGCTATTTCCGCCACGTACAACGCTTCCTGCAGGAGATGACGACCGCTGAAAGCGAGTTGATCGAAAGCCTGCAGGCCCCGAAGGGGTTGCTACGGGTTGATGCCGCCACGCCGGTGATCCTGCATTTACTGATGCCGATGATCAAACCGTTCCGGGATCGTTATCCTGAAATCACGCTCTCTTTGATCTCGTCGGAGAGTTTTATCAATCTTATTGAGCGTAAAGTCGACGTAGCGATACGTGCAGGCAACCTGACAGACTCGACGTTGCGCGCACGGCTATTGTTTAACAGTTTCCGCAAGCTGGTTGCGTCGCCAGCCTATCTGGCAGAGTACGGGACGCCGAAAACGGTGGCGGATCTGGCGCAGCATCAGTGTCTCGGCTTCGTCGATCCGTCACGTCTTAACCGCTGGCCGGTCGCCCAGGAGAATGGTGAGCTTTATGACATTACCTGGGAAATTTCGTCTAATAGCGGCGAAACCATCAAACAACTGAGCCTGACCGGTAACGGTATTGCCTGCCTGTCTGACTATATGATCGATCGTGAAATTGCCGAGGGGAAACTGGTAGAGGTGCTGGCGGAACAGCGTTTGCCGGTTGAGATGCCCTTTAACGCAGTCTATTACAGTGATATTGGCCTGAGCCAGCGGGTACGTGCCTTTATCGATTTTCTAAGTGAGTGGACTGCCGATCAACCCTGGCAGATCGAGGATCGTTCGGCGACAGAGTTACCTTAACAGATCCCGCTCTGTGCGCGCTGGCGGTTTACCGCCGCGCTGCTGTGGCAACACGCCGGCTTTTATTCGATGCAATAGAAAAAGCCCTGACCGTTAAGTCAGGGCTTACTCATTAAGTGGCGGAACGGACGGGGCTCGAACCCGCGACCCCCTGCGTGACAGGCAGGTATTCTAACCAACTGAACTACCGCTCCACCGATTCTTTCACAGCTATCAGCAACCGGCTGATACCCGTCTGTTCCTGTTATTTTCCTTGTCAGGGGAAAAGGAACGAATTTGATGCCTGGCAGTTCCCTACTCTCGCATGGGGAGACCCCACACTACCATCGGCGCTACGGCGTTTCACTTCTGAGTTCGGCATGGGGTCAGGTGGGACCACCGCGCTACAGCCGCCAGGCAAATTCTGTTGTCCGCGCCGCCTCCAGGGGCCGCACGGCTCAATCCGTTATGAACAAGGCTGAAAATCTTTCGTCTCTCAAAACGCCTCTGGCGTTGTAAGGTTAAGCCTCACGGGTCATTAGTACCGGTTAGCTCAACGCATCGCTGCGCTTACACATCCGGCCTATCAACGTCGTCGTCTT